>JAMLHB010000002.1 GCA_023957375.1 Flavobacteriales bacterium
GTAACGGGGGCCGGGGCACACATCGAGATCGTGCCACTGGCCCAGGCCGACGCCAACGCTTCTTCGCGGGTGCCGATCGCCCAATCTTTCTATCCTTGGTTGGACACCGTGCCGGGGGTGAAGCACATCCAGGTGTTTGCCCTGCAGCCGGGCATTGTGGAAACCGACCGCGACATTCAGGGCGTGGTGGTGAAGGGCGTGGGCGCGGACCACGACTGGGACTTCCTGCGCAGCCATTTGGTGGCCGGCACCGTGCTGGCCATCGGTGACAGCGTGCGGCCGCAGGTGATCATCAGCCAATGGATGGCGCGGCGGCTGGTGAAGCAGGTAGGCGATGAACTGACGGTGTACCTGATCAAGGGGCGGGAGGATATCCGGCCGCGCAAGTACCGCTTGGCGGGCATCTATGAAACCGGCCTGGAAAAAGTGGACCATCAGGTGGTGTATGTGGACATTGCGCACATCCAACGGTTCGCCCAGTGGGGCCTGCAGGCGGAAATCGCCACGCTGGAAGTGGCGGGGGCGCACGGCGTGGCCGTGGAAGGTTCAGGCTTCGGCGGCGACGGCCATTTCAGCTACACCTGGCCCGGAACCAGCTTGCAGGGCCAGGGCCCGCACCTGATCTGCACGCGGAGAGACACGACGCTGATGCTGGTGCTGAACGACAATAGCGGGACATTGCCCGACACGGCATGGATCATGATCCGGCCCGAGGCGGAACCGCCCGCAAGCGGATGCCTCTCCCCTGCCCAAGCCGTGATCACCCGTCATGGAAGTGGCGGCAGCTACAAGGATTATTGCGGAGGCTATGAGGTGCTGCTACAGCCTGGGCAGGACCTGATGGCCATGGACGACCTGATCTACCGCAACTACTTGGGCGTTGGCCTGCGCACCGTAACGGCCCACGAAAAATACCCGGAGATCTTCACCTGGCTCAATCTGTTGGACACCAACGTGGTGGTGGTGATCCTGCTGATGGTGATCGTGGCCATCATCAACATGACCTCGGCCTTGCTGATCATCATCCTGGAACGCACCAACATGATCGGGGTGTTGAAAGCCTTGGGCACCGGCAACCGCGCCATTCGGCGGATTTTCCTGATCGATGCGGCCTACATACTGGGCATCGGCATATTGCTGGGCGACGTACTGGGCATCGGGCTGGCACAGACCCAAAAGCACTTTGGCCTGGTGCGGCTGCCGGTGGAGAGCTACTATGTGGACCAAGTGCCAGTAGACCTCTCCTTGGGGCCCATCTTAGCGCTGAACATCGGGGTGCTGGTGGTATGCGTGGTGGCGCTGGTGGTGCCGAGCATGTATGTATCGCGGATCGCGCCGGCGAAGGCGATCCGGTTTGATTAGGATGCCGCATGGGGGGGGGGGGGGGGGGGGCCGCCCCCCCCCCCCCCCCCCCCCCCCCGCCCCTACCTTCGCAGCGCATGAAGATCCACGAGAACATATTGGGCACGGTTGGCAACACGCCGATGGTGAAATTGAACCGCATGGTGGCCGACCTGCCCTGCACCGTGCTGGCGAAGGTTGAAACGTTCAATCCCGGCAATAGCATCAAGGACCGGATGGCGCTGAAGATGATCGCCGACGCGGAAAGATCCGGATTATTGAAGCCCGGCGGCACCATCATTGAAGGCACCAGTGGCAACACCGGCATGGGCTTGGCCATGGCGGCCATCATCAAAGGCTACAAGTGCATCTTCACCACCACGGACAAGCAAAGCAAGGAAAAGGTGGATGCCTTGCGCGCGTTCGGCGCCGAGGTGATCGTGTGCCCCACCAACGTGGAGCCGGAAGATCCGCGCTCGTACTACTCCGTGAGCTCGCGGCTGGAAAAGGAAACACCCAATGCGTGGAAGCCCAACCAGTACGACAACCTGAGCAACAGCCAGGCCCACTACGAAAGTACCGGCCCGGAGGTGTGGGAACAGACCGGCGGCAAGGTGACCCACTTGGTGGTGGGCGTGGGTACGGGGGGCACCATCACGGGCACCGGCCGATACCTGAAGGAGAAGAACCCGGCGATCAAGGTGTGGGGCATCGACACCTACGGATCGGTGTTCAAGAAGTACAAGGAAACCGGGGAGTTCGACCAGAACGAGATCTACCCGTACATCACTGAAGGCATTGGCGAGGACTTCCTGCCGAAGAACGTGGACTTCCATATGATCGACCTGTTCGAGAAGGTCACCGACCGCGATGCAGCCATATACACCCGGCGGATCACGCGGGAGGAAGGGATCTTCGCCGGCAACAGCGCGGGCGCCGCCATGGCGGGCCTGATGCAGCTGAAAAGCAAGCTGAAGCCCACGGACGTGGTGGTGGTGATCTTCCACGACCACGGCACGCGCTACTTGGGCAAAATGTTCAACGACGACTGGATGCGCGAGCGCGGCTTCCTGGACGAAAAGCCCAAAGCTGCGGACTTGCTGCGCGGCAAGGAACTGGCGCTGGTAAGCGTGGAGGCGGACGAACCGGTGCGCAACGCCATCGACAAAATGCGCGCGCACAACATCGACCAATTGCCCGTGTTCGAGGGCGGCAAACCGGTGGGCACCCTCACGGACGCGCAGCTGTTCGATGCCATCCTCGAGGACAGCGATGTGCGCCTGCAAGCCGTTCGCGTGGTGATGGGCCCTTCGCTGCCGGTGATGCAACCGGATACGCGCTTGGAAGAGATCGCAAAGCAATTGGGCAACGGTTCACCGGCCGTGCTGGTGGAGCAACCGAACGGGTATGGCATCATCACCAAGCAGGATATTTTGGGGAAGCTGAAGTAAAAGGACCACCATGCCGGAACTCTGCCGATTTTATGGAATTATCATCCGGATGTACTTCCTGGACCACAATCCGCCACATTTCCATGCTGAGTACCAAGGACAACGGGCGGAATTTGATATCCGAACACTTGAAATCATTGCTGGCCACGTACCCTCCCGGGCCCATGCCATGGTGTTGGAATGGGCTGCCACCCACCGGGCTGAGCTACTGGCCAACTGGCAACGAACCACCGTGCCGGAAGCACTCATACCCATTGCACCCTTAACTTAGTGGCATGAACACGGTATCGCAAGTGGAAGCCCTGGACGGCCTGCGGGTGAAATTGCAATTTGCCGATGGCTTGTCTGCGGTAGTGGAGCTGAAGGTTTACATCGGCACAGGTTTCACGGTGGACCTGTTGGACCCGGAACGGTTTGCCGAGGTTGGCACGGAACCGGGAGGAGGCATTGCCTGGCCAAACGGTTTCGATATATGCCCCGAGTTCCTGCGGGAACTGGCCGAAAATCGTCAAGTGGCTGCATAACACTTGCTACCGGAGCATGGTATGGTGGCCATCAACATGGCCCACTGGTTGGAAAACCATGATGTGGGGGAATTAGCTTATAATTCGGACTATGCCCGACCAGATGCACCGCATGGTCCAAGTGTCGGAAAATCCGCAGCGGATCATCTCGCTGGTCCCTTCCCAAACGGAACTGCTGTACGACCTTGGCCTGGGAAACCGCGTGGTGGGCATCACCAAGTTCTGTGTTCATCCGGAGGAATGGTTCCGCACCAAGCCCAGGGTTGGCGGTACCAAGAAGGTAGATATCGAGAAAGTGCGCGCGCTGAAGCCGGACCTCATCATCGGCAACAAGGAAGAAAACACACGGGCGGACATCGCGGCGTTGGAGCAGGAATTTCCGGTGTGGGTGAGCGACATGGAAGACCTGGTGGGCGCGTTGGAGATGGTCCACCTGGTGGGGAAACTCACCGGAACCCCAGCGCGTGCGGCGGAAATTGCCGCGGGCATCCAGGCTGCCTTTGACGCATTGACACCTCTCTCCCCTCCCCGCACGGCTGCCTATTTTATCTGGAAAGAGCCTTTGATGCTGGCCGGGCACGGCACCTTCATCGCGGACATGCTGAAACGCTGCGGCCTCAACCTCCCAACGGAATTGGGTGATCGCTACCCGGAAATCGGCACCCCGGAATTGCACGCATTGGCACCGGACGTGGCCTTGCTTTCCAGCGAACCCTACCCGTTCAGCGAAAAGCACATGCAAGAATTTGCCGATATCCTGCCGGGCGTACCGGTCCATTTGGTGGACGGGGAAATGTTCAGCTGGTACGGCAGCAGGCTCCTGCAAGCTCCTGCATACTTCAGTCGTTTGCTGGAACGGCTGGCGTGAACCGGGGCAAATGCCCGTCGCCGAAAGGCCGCTCCTACATTTGCCCAACCCGCCCCACCAGGGCTGGAATCGCCGGATGTTCCGTCTGCCATTTCTGATCATCGCCTTATCCATGGGTGTGGCGCTCCATGCCCAGCGCGTGGGCCTGGTGCTCAGCGGTGGCGGTGCCACGGCTCTTAGCCACATCGGTGTATTGAAAGCCTTGGAGGAAAATGGGGTGCCCGTCGACTACATCACTGGCAGCAGCATGGGGGCACTGGTGGGGGCGATGTACGCCTCGGGCATTTCCCCGGCGGAAATGGATTCGCTGTTCCAAACCGACCTGTACCGCTTGATGGCCTACGGGGAGGTGGAACCGGAATACACGTACTATTTCAAACAGGACCGAGAGGACGCCTCCATGATCACCCTTGGGCTGAACGTGGACACCACCCTGCAAATGTCCCTGCCCACCAATCTGCGCTCCCCGGTATTGATCGATTTTGAGCAGATGCGCACCTTCGCGGGGCCATCAGCGGCCGCAGGCTACAACATGGACAGCCTGTTCGTGCCGTATCGCTGCGTGGCCTCCGACATCACGGCGCGTCGCGAAGTCGTGTTCCGCCAAGGCAATCTGGCCGTGGCCGTGCGTGCGAGCATGAGCTATCCATTCTACTACAAGCCCATCCAGGTGGGGGGGCATCTGATGATGGACGGCGGGCTCTACAACAACTTTCCAGCGGACGTGATGTACCACGACTTCCTGCCGGATTACATCATCGGGAGCAACGTGGCGTTCAATGCACCGCCGCCGGGCGAGGACGATCTGATGGGCCAGTTGAAGGCCATCATGACGCAGCCCACCAACTACGTGCTTCCCTGCGACCCGGGAACGATCATCGAGCCGAAGACCAGCGTATCGCTATTTGATTTCACCAGCGCCAAGCAGGCCATCGCCGATGGCTATGCGGCCACCATGGCCCGGATGCCGAAGATCTTGGCGGAGGTACACCGCAGGCGGACCGCGGAAGAGTTGGCGGCCGCCCGTGCCCGATTCCGTGCCAAATGCCCCCCGCTGGTGTTCGGCGACATCCGGTTCCAAGGATTGGGCAAAGGCCAGGCCCTGTATTGCGAGCGTTTGTTGAACAAGCACAACGAGCCCATCACGGCGGCCAGCTTGAAGGAGCGCTACTTCCGGCTGTATGCGGACAACAACATCAGCGGCCTATTTCCCCGGGCCACCTTCATGCCCCAGCGCGGCAACTATGAGCTGGACCTGTTGGTGAAGCGGGAACGCAAGCTGGAAGTGCAGTTCGGCGGCCTCCTGAGCTCCCGGCCGGTGAACACGGGAATGATCTCCGCCCGCCTCAACTTGTTCGGGCGCACCAGCAGCGTGCTGGAGGGGATGGCCCATTTCGGGAAATTCTACACATCCGGCCTATTGCGGTGGCGCACGGACCTGAGCTCGCGCAAGCCGGTCTTCCTTGAACCGGTGTTCACATACAACCGGTGGGATTATTTCAGCGGGTTCACCTCTTTCTTCCAGGAAGTACGCCCATCCTACATCGTGCAACGTGAGCTGTGGGGGGGGGTCAACACGGGCATGGCCATGGGAAACAAGGGGCTGTTGCGCGTGGATGCGAAATGGGCGCAAAGCCGCGATAGCTACTACCAACAACAGGATTTCAGCGCACAGGACACGGCGGATGCCACGGAGTTCAGCTACCTCACTACCGGCCTGTCCGTGGAACGCAACAGCCTGAACCGGAAGCAACAGCCCAACCGGGGCGAATTGTTGCAGGTGAGCCTGCGGTACATCGGTGGCCTGGAACGCACACGGCCCGGCTCACTGTCCGCTTGGCAGGGGGATTATACCGGGCGGCATGACTGGGTGATCCTGAAGGCCGTACTGGACAAGTATTTCCTGCGCAAGGGGCCGTTCCGGTTCGGTTTCCTGGCAGAAGGGGTGTACAGCACCCAGCCCTTCTTCCAGAACTACACCGGCACCCTGTTGCAGATGCCCGTATTCCAACCCACTCCGGAAAGCAAGACCTACTTTTTGGAAAACTACCGGGCCCCCCAGTATTTGGCCGGCGGCGTCCGCACCTTGGTGGCCGTGGCACGCAACAAGTTCGACCTGCGGCTGGAGGGCTACCTGTTCCAACCTTACCGGGCCTTGGAGCGTGAGGCGGGCAACAACCCGGGCGAGGGCGAGGCCGTCAGTACCCGGCATTTCCTGGCCAGCGGGTCACTGATCTATCAAACTCCGCTGGGGCCGGTGTGGTTCAACACCAGTTACCTGGACGGGCTGCACGCGCCCTGGGTATGGAGCCTGAACTTCGGTTACGCCATCTTCTCTCAGCGGGCACGCGAGTGACCGCAAGGTCATAAAGTCAAGAGGCTTCCAGCCTGTGCTGTTGTCGTTCCACAGGCTGGAAGCCTGTGACGTTGTCGTTCCACAGGCTGGAAGCCTGTGCTACAACAGGGCTCTTCCTCCTTCAGTGCCATTGGGAGTGACCGATTGCAGCTGTGAACGAACAAGCCCCGGGAACCCGGGGCCTGCCTGAAAGGAAAATCGGCCAGCCTGATCAGGCTTGGGCTGCGGGCCCGCCGAAGTTCATCGGTATCTCGGGCATCTCGCTCTCGCGGATCGGCCCGTGCACGGCTTCGTATTTCTGCACATTGTCGGCCAAGGCGCGCATCAGGCGCTTGGCGTGCTGCGGGGTGAGCAGCACGCGTGCCTTCACCTTTGCCTTGGGCACGCCAGGCATCACGCGGACAAAATCCAGAACAAACTCTGAATTGCTGTGGGTGATGATGGCCAAGTTGCTGTAGATCCCGTCGGCCACCTCCTCGCTGATCTCGATGTTCAGCTGGTTGGGCCTGGGTTGGTTCTTGTCGTCTGCCATGGTCCTGTGTTTCCTTGTTTGACTTGTCCTTGCCGGGGAGGTGGTGCCCCTTCGCTGTTGGAAGGGGCACCGTGCGTCACTCCTCGATCTCCTGTGCCGTGAGCTTGGCGGCCATGAGCTTGGTGTACTCATCCTTGCTGTACACCAGGTCCTTTTGGAAGGAACGGGTTCCGGTTCCGGCCGGGATCAAGTGGCCCACGATCACATTCTCCTTCAGGCCCAGCAGGCTGTCCTCCTTGGCGGCCACTGCGGCCTCGTTGAGCACCTTGGTGGTTTCCTGGAAGGAGGCCGCGCTGATGAAGCTTTCGGTTTGCAGCGAAGCCCGGGTGATGCCCATGAGCAACTGTTTGCTGGTGGCCGGGGTGGCGGGCCTGGTTTCCACCAGTTTGCCGTCCTTGCGCTTCAGCACGCTGTTCTCGTCGCGCAGCTTGCGCAGGGTGATGATCTGGCCTTCCTTCACGTTGGGGCTGTCACCTGCATTGGCCACCACCAACTTATCGAACAGGTTGTCGTTTTCCTCCATGAATTCCGCCTTCATCACGGCCTGGCGCTCCAGGAAGCGGGTATCGCCCGGGTCCTCGATCTCCACCTTGCGCATCATTTGGCGAACGATCACCTCGAAGTGCTTGTCGTTGATCTTCACGCCCTGCATGCGGTACACGTCCTGCACCTCGTCCACCAAGTACTCCTGCACGCGGGTGGGGCCCTGGATGTCCAGGATGTCGGAGGGGCTGGTGGCGCCGTCGCTCAGCGGTTGGCCCGCCTTCACAAAGTCGTTTTCCTGCACCAGGATGTGCTTGCTCAGCGGCACCAAGTAGTACTTGTGCTCACCGATGCGGCTTTCCACGATGATCTCGCGGTTGCCGCGCTTGATCTTGCCGTAGGACACGATGCCGTCGATCTCGCTGACCACGGCGGGGTTGCTGGGGTTCCGGGCCTCGAAGAGCTCCGTTACGCGGGGCAGGCCGCCGGTGATGTCACCGCCCTTCCCGGAGGTGCGGGGGATCTTCACCAGGATGTCGCCTGCTTCCACCTTGGCCCCGTCGTTCACCGAGATGTGTGCACCCACGGGCAGGGAGTAGCTCTTGATCTCCTCCTTGGTCTTGACGTCCAAGATCCTGATCGTGGGGTTCTTGCGCTTGTCGCGGCTTTCCACGATCACCTTTTCGGTAAAGCCGGTCTGCTCGTCGATCTCCTCCCGGAAGGTGGCGTTCTCCTCGATGTTCTCGAAGGCCAGCAGGCCGGAGAGCTCGGAAATGATCACGGCGTTGTACGGGTCCCAATCGGCGATCAGTTCACCTTTGGCCACCGGCTTGCCCACCTTGCCATGGTACATGGCGCCGTAGGGGATGTGGTTGGTGGTGAGGACAATGCCGGTGTTGGCGTCCACGATGCGCATTTCTGCACTGCGGCTGATGACCACTTCGGCATCCTGGCCGTTGCGGTCCTTCTTCTTCACGGTGCGCAGTTCATCGATCTCCAAGCGGCCGTCGTACTTGGCCACGATCCGGCTGTCCTCGGTGATCTTGCCTGCCACACCGCCCACGTGGAAGGTGCGCAGGGTAAGCTGGGTGCCGGGTTCGCCGATGGACTGAGCGGCGATCACGCCCACAGCCTCACCGATCTGCACCATGCGGCCGGTGGCCAGGTTGCGCCCGTAGCACATGGTGCACACCCCATGGCGCTGTTCGCAGGTCAGCACACTGCGCACCTCCACCTCCTCGATGGGGCTGTTGCCGATGATCTCGGCGATCTGCTCGGTGACATTCTCCCCGCTGGCGATGATCAGCTCGCCGGTTTGCGGGTGCACCACGTCGTTCACCACGGTGCGGCCGAGGATGCGGTCGGAGAGCTTCTCGACCACTTCGTCGTTCTTCACCAGGTCGGTGACCACCAAGCCGCGCAGGGTACCGCAGTCATCGGCGGAGATCACCACGTCCTGTGCCACGTCCACCAAGCGGCGGGTGAGGTAACCGGCGTCGGCGGTCTTCAGCGCGGTATCGGCCAGGCCCTTCCGGGCGCCGTGGGTGGAGATGAAGTACTCCAGGATGGAGAGGCCCTCCTTGAAGTTGGACAGGATGGGGTTCTCGATGATGTCCTGTCCGCCGCCGCTCTTCTGGGGCTTGGCCATCAGTCCGCGCATGCCGCTGAGCTGGCGGATCTGCTCCTTGGATCCCCGGGCGCCGGAATCCATCATCATGTAGATGGAATTGAAGCCTTGGTTGTCGTTCTTCAGGCGCTCCATCAACGCGAAGGTGAGCTTGCTGTTGGTGTGCGTCCAGATGTCGATCGTTTGGTTGTAGCGCTCGTTGTTGGTGATCAGGCCCATGTTGTAGTTGCCGGTCACCTCGTCGGCCTCGGAGCGTGCCGCCGCGATGAGCTTTTCCTTTTCGGCGGGGATCACCACGTCGGCCAGGTTGAAGCTCAGTCCTCCGCGGAAGGCGTTCATGAAGCCGAGCTCCTTGATGTCGTCCAGGAACTTGGCCGCCTTGGCCACGCCGCTTTCGCGCACCACGCGGCCGATGATGTCGCGCAGCGAGCGCTTGGTGAGCACTTCGTTGATGTAGCCCAATTCCTCGGGCACCAATGCGTTGAAGATCACGCGCCCGGTGGTGGTCTCGATCAGCTGGGTGCTGCCGTCGGGGTTGGTCCAGCGCACCTTGATCCAGGCGTGCATGTCCAAGCGCTTTTCGTTGAACGCGATGTTCACCTCCTCGGGACTGTAGAAGATGGACCCCTCGCCTTGCACCGGATTGCCCTTCTCGCTCTTGCGCCCCTTGGTGATGTAGTACAAGCCGAGCACCATGTCCTGGCTGGGCACCGCGATGGGTGCGCCATTGGCCGGGTTGAGGATGTTGTGGCTGGCCAGCATCAGTAGCTGGGCTTCCAGAACGGCGGCGTGCCCCAGTGGCAGGTGCACGGCCATTTGGTCACCGTCGAAGTCGGCGTTGAACGCCGTGGTGGACAGGGGGTGCAGCTGGATGGCCTTCCCCTCGATGAGCTTGGGCTGGAAGGCCTGGATGCCAAGGCGGTGCAGCGTGGGTGCCCGGTTGAGCAGCACGGGGTGCCCCTTGATGACGTTCTCCAGGATGTCCCACACCACGGGCTCCTTCTTGTCCACGATCTTCTTGGCGCTCTTCACGGTTTTCACGATGCCGCGCTCGATGAGCTTGCAGATGATGAAGGGCTTGTACAACTCCGCGGCCATGTCCTTGGGCAGGCCGCACTCGTGGAGCTTGAGGTCGGGCCCCACCACGATCACGGACCGTGCGCTGTAATCCACGCGCTTTCCGAGCAGGTTTTGGCGGAAGCGGCCCTGCTTGCCCTTGAGCGAATCGCTCAGTGACTTCAGAGGGCGGTTGTTTTCGCTCTTTACGGCGCTGCTCTTGCGGCTGTTGTCGAAGAGGCTGTCGACGGCCTCCTGGAGCATGCGCTTTTCGTTGCGCAGGATCACCTCGGGCGCCTTGATCTCCACCAATCGCTTGAGGCGGTTGTTGCGGATGATCACACGGCGATAGAGGTCATTGAGATCGCTGGTCGCAAAGCGTCCGCCGTCCAAGGGCACCAAGGGCCGCAGTTCGGGCGGGATCACGGGCACCACCTTCACGATCATCCACTCGGGCCTGTTCTCACGCCTTGCATTGGCGCTGCGGAAGGCTTCCACCACGTTGAGGCGCTTGAGGGCCTCGTTCTTGCGCTGCTGGCTGGTTTCGGTGTCGGCCTTGTGGCGCAGTTCGTAGCTCAGGCTGTCGAGGTCCAGGCGCTTGAGCAGGTCGTAGAGGGCATCCGCGCCCATTTTGGCCACGAACTTGTTGGGGTCGGTATCCTCCAGGTACTGGTTGTCCTTGCCCAGCTTCTCCTGGATGTCCAAGTACTCTTCCTCGGTGAGGAAATCCAAGTATTGGAGGGGTTCTCCTTCCTTGTTCACGGTGCCTTGGCCGGGCTGGATCACCACGTAGCGCTCGTAGTAGATGATCTGGTCGAGCTTCTTGGTGGGCAGGCCCAGCAGGTAGCCGATCTTGTTGGGCAGGCTGCGGAAGTACCAGATGTGCGCCACGGGCACCGAAAGCTGGATATGGCCCATGCGTTCGCGGCGGACCTTCTTCTCGGTCACCTCCACGCCGCAGCGGTCGCACACGATGCCCTTGTAGCGAATGCGCTTGTACTTGCCGCAGTGGCATTCAAAGTCCTTCACCGGGCCGAAGATGCGCTCGCAGAACAGTCCGTCACGCTCGGGCTTGTACGTGCGGTAATTGATGGTTTCGGGCTTGGTCACTTCCCCATGGCTGCGCTCGAGGATCTTCTCCGGACTGGCCAGGCTGATGACAATCTTGTCGAACTGGCTCGACAACTTCACCTCCTTCTTGATCATGGTCATGGCGCTCAGGGATTCAATTGGTTCATGTTGTCACTTTCACCTTCCAGGCTTACCTCCAAGGCCAGGCCCCGCAGCTCGTGCAGGAGCACGTTGAAGGATTCGGGAATTCCCGGCACGGGCATGGGTTCCCCCTTCACAATGGCCTCGTACGCCTTGGCGCGGCCCATCACGTCGTCGCTCTTCACCGTGAGGATCTCCTGCAGCACATTGGCCGCACCGAAGGCTTCCAGGGCCCACACCTCCATTTCGCCGAAGCGCTGGCCGCCGAACTGGGCCTTGCCGCCCAAGGGCTGCTGGGTGATCAAGCTGTAGGGTCCGATGGAACGGGCGTGCATCTTGTCGTCCACCATGTGCGACAGCTTCAGCATGTAGATCACGCCCACGGTGGCGGGCTGGTCGAAGCGCTCGCCGGTGCCTCCGTCGTGGAGGTAGGCCTTGCCATAGCGCGGCAGGCCGGCCTCATCGGTCTGTTCATTGATCTGCTCAATGGAAGCGCCGTCGAAAATGGGGGTGGCATACTTGCGCCCCAGCTTCAGGCCGGCCCAACCGAGCACGGTCTCATAGATCTGGCCCAGGTTCATCCGTGAAGGAACGCCCAGGGGGTTGAGCACGATGTCCACCGGTGTGCCATCGGCCAGGAAAGGCATGTCGGCATCGCGCACGATCTTGGACACGATGCCCTTGTTGCCGTGGCGGCCGGCCATCTTGTCGCCCACGGTGAGCTTGCGCTTGTTGGCGATGTAGACCTTGGCCAGCTTCATGATGCCGGTGGGCAGTTCGTCGCCGATGCTCACCTGGAAGTTCTTGCGCTTGTAGGCCCCGCTGATGTCGCTGTGGCGGATGGTGTAGTTGTGGATCAACTGGCGCACCAGCTCGTTGGTCTTCTTGTCGGCGGTCCAGTCGGTGGGGTCCACGGTGATGTAATCCACCTTCTCCAGCACCTTGGCGCTGAATTTCACGCCTTTTCGGATCTGTTCCTCCTTGTACTTGTTGAAGACGCCGTTGGAGTTGGTGTTCCCGATCAGGGACATGAGCTTTTCCACCAGGAGGTTTTTCAGGTCGGCCAATTCCTTGGCCTCCTCCTTGGCGATGCGCTCCAGCACGGCCTTCTCGTTGCCCTTCACCTTCTTGTCCTTCACGGCCCGCGCGAAGAGCTTCTTGTTGATCACCACGCCCTTGGTGCTGGGCGGTGCCTTCATGGAGGCGTCCTTCACGTCGCCGGCCTTGTCGCCGAAGATGGCGCGCAGGAGTTTCTCTTCCGGGCTGGGATCGGTCTCGCCCTTGGGGGTGATCTTGCCGATGAGGATGTCGCCTTCCTTCACTTCGGCCCCGATCCGGATCAGTCCGTTCTCGTCGAGGTCCTTGGTGGCCTCCTCGCTCACGTTGGGGATGTCGGAGGTGAGTTCCTCCTGGCCGCGCTTGGTGTCGCGCACCTCCATGATGTACTCATCGATGTGGATGGAGGTGAACAGGTCTTCGCGCGCGGTTCGCTCACTGATCACGATGGCATCCTCGAAGTTGTAGCCCTTCCACGGCATGAAGGCCACCACGAGGTTGCGCCCGATGGCCAGTTCGCCGTCCTCGGTGCTGTATCCTTCGCAGAGTGTTTGCCCGGCATGCACCTTCTCGCCCTTCGTGACGATGGGGTGCAAGTTCATGCAGGTGCTCTGGTTGGTCTTCCGGAACTTGGTGAGCTTGTATTCCTTTTCGTCGCCGTCAAAGCTCACCACGCGCTGCTCGTCGGTGCGCTTGTATTCGATCACGATGCGCTCGCTGTCCACGTATTTCACCGTGCCATCGCCTTCGGCGGTGATGAGCACCCGGCTATCGCGGGCCACGAGTTCCTCGAGGCCGGTTCCCACGATGGGGGAATCGGGCCGCATCAACGGCACGGCCTGGCGCATCATGTTGGAGCCCATCAGTGCACGGTTGGCGTCGTTGTGCTCCAGGAAGGGGATCAGGCTGGCGGCGATGGAGGCGATCTGGTTGGGCCCCACGTCCATCAGGTTGATCTCCTTGGGCGGCACCACGGGGAAATCGCCCATTTGGCGGGCCTTCACCCGGTCGTTGGTGAACTCACCGTTGGCCTCCAAGGGTGCATTGGCCTGCGCGATCATTTTCATGTCCTCCTCCTCCGCGCTGAGGTAGATCGGTGCGGCTTTCAGGTCCACCTTGCCGTCCTTCACTTGGCGGTAGGGTGTTTCAATGAAGCCGAGGTTATTGATCTTGCTGTACACGCACAGGGAGCTGATCAGGCCGATGTTCGGGCCTTCCGGCGTTTCGATGGTGCAGAGGCGGCCGTAGTGGGTGTAGTGCACGTCGCGCACCTCGAAGCCGGCACGCTCTCGGCTGAGGCCGCCGGGTCCAAGTGCCGAAAGGCGGCGCTTGTGGGTGATCTCGGCCAGCGGGTTGGTCTGGTCCATGAACTGGCTGAGCTGGTTCGTTCCGAAGAACGAGTTGATCACCGAGCTCAGGGTTTTGGCATTGATCAGGTCCGTGGGGGTGAACACCTCGTTGTCGCGCACGTTCATGCGCTCGCGGATGGTGCGGGCCATGCGCGCCAGGCCCACGCCGAACTGGCTGTGGAGCTGTTCGCCCACGGTGCGTACGCGGCGGTTGCTCAGGTGGTCGATGTCGTCCACATCGGCCTTGGAGTTCACCAGTTCAATGAGGTAGCGGATGATGGCGATGATGTCCTCCTTGGTGAGCACGCGCACGCTGAGCTCGCTTTCCAGGCCCAGTTTCTTGTTGATGCGGTAGCGGCCCACCTCGCCCAGGTCGTAGCGCTGCTCGCTGAAGAAGAGCTTGTCGATCACGCTGCGCGCCGTTTCCAGGTCGGGCGGCTCGGCGTTGCGAAGCTGGCGGTAGATCACCTCCACGGCCTCCTTTTCGGAGTTGGAGGTATCCTTTTGGAGGGTATTGAAGATCAGCGCGTAGTCCGCCGCGTTCACACCCTGCTTGTGCAGGATGATGGTTTTGGCGCCGCTGTCCAGGATCTCCTCCACGTGGTGTTCCTCCAGCACGGTTTCACGGTCGATCAGCACTTCGTTGCGCTCGATGGAGACCACCTCGCCGGTGTCCTCGTCCACGAAATCCTCCACCCAGCTCTTCAGCACGCGGGCGGCCAGTTTGCGGCCCACGGCCTCCTTCATGGCGGCCTTGGTCACTTTCACTTCGTCGGCCAGGCCGAAGATCTCCAGGATCTGCTTGTCGCTTTCGAAGCCGATGGCGCGCAGCAGGGTGGTTACCGGCAGTTTCTTTTTACGGTCGATGTAGGCGTACATCACCCCGTTGATGTCCGTGGCGAACTCGATCCAGCTTCCCTTGAAGGGGATCACACGGGCGCTGTACAGCTTGGTGCCGTTGGCGTGGCGGCTTTGGCCGAAGAACACGCCCGGGCTGCGGTGCAGTTGGCTGACGATCACCCGGTCGGCGCCGTTGATCACGAACGACCCCTTGGGGGTCATGTAGGGGATCTGGCCCAAGTAGACGTCCTGCACGATGGTTTCGAAGTCCTCGTGTTCGGCGTCGGTGCAATAAAGCTTCAGCTTGGCCTTCAGGGGCACGCTGTAGGTGAGCCCCCGCTCCACGCATTCCTCGATGCTGTAGCGCGGGGGATCGATGAAGTAGTCGAGGAATTCGAGCACGAACTGGTTCCGGGTGTCCGTGATGGGGAAATTCTCCATGAACACCTTGTAGAGTCCCTCGGTGGCCCTGTTCTCCGGCAGGGTCTCGATCTGGAAGAACTCCTCGAAGCTCTTCAGTTGGATATCGAGGAAATCGGGATAGGCGATCGGAAGGGCCGCGGATCCGAAATCAATGCGCTTGTTCTTGTGCTTGGGGTGCATCTGAGGCATGTGGGAGTGCTGAAGGAATTGATCGCAAGACCGGCGACCTGGCTGTACCATTTAACCCCGGTACCGGGGGTCGGAGAGGGTGCCCGCCTCAACGGGCAAAAGGACCCGATGGGCCGGGTGTGCAGCTGTTCACTGCCTCACCCGGCCATCGCGGTCCTTTGGATCCTGTGGGCTTACTTGATCTCAACTTCTGCCCCGGCTTCCGTCAGTTGCTGCTTCAGGTTCTCGGCTTCCTCCTTGGAAACACCCTCCTTCAGGGGCTTCGGTGCGCTGTCCACCAGTTCCTTGGCCTCCTTGAGGCCCAGGCCGGTGAGTTCCTTCACCAGTTTCACTACGGCGAGCTTGCTTTGTCCACCGGATTTCAACACCACGTCGAAGCTGGTCTTGGCGGCGGCTTCTTCGCCCCCCCCTCCTGCGGCGGGGCCGACGGCTACTGCCACGGCGGCTGCGGCGGGTTCAATTTGGTATTCGTCCTTCAGGTACTGGGCCAATTCGCTCACCTCCTTCACGGTGAGGCCAACGAGCTGATCGCCCAAGGTTTTGATGTCTGCCATCTTTTGGTTTTGTTACTTGCGGTTGTTGGGAAGCTGACTGTGCGTAACGCGTTTGTTGCAGGGCTGCGTGGTAGCCCTCCGGTATCTTTTTATGCGGCTCTTTCCTCCAGGGCCTTCACCAAGCCGGCGATCTTGTGGCCGCCGCCGCCCTGCAGGGCGCTGATGACGTTCTTGATCGGGCTTTGGAGCAGGCCGATGATCTCACCGATGAGCTCTTCGCGGCCCTTGAGCTGGCTGAGCATCACCAACTGGTCGTCGCCGATGAACACGGCTTCGTCGATCCAGGCGCTCTTGAGCATGGGGCGGTCGCCCTTCTTGCGGAAGTCGCGGATCAGCTTGGCCGGCACGTTGCCCTTTTCGGCGAACAAGAGGGCGGTTTGGCCCACCAGGGTGGGGAACAGTTCGCTGTAATCCTTGCCTTCCACACGCTCCATAGCCTTGCGTAGGAGGGTGTTCTTCACCACCTTCATCCGCACACCGCCCTTGTTGCAGGCGCGGCGCAGGTTGCTGGTGCTTTCGGCGGTCATGGAACTGGCATCAGTGAGGTACAGGACGTTGGCGTCCTTGATGTCACCGATCAGTTCTGCGATGGCTTGGTCTTTTTCTGCGCGGGTTGCCATTGTTCTGTTTCGTTTGGGGTTGGTTATCCCACCACGCGGGTGTCCACTTTAATGCCCGGCCCCATGGTGCTGCTCACGTAAATGCTCTGGATGTAGGTGCCCTTGGAAGTGGTGGGCTTGAGCTTCACCAGGGTTTGCAGCAGTTCATTGGCGTTCTCGGAGATCTTGTCGGCGCCGAAGGAAGCCTTGCCGATCACCGCATGGATGATGCCGGCCTTGTCCACCTTGAAGTCGATCTTGCCGGCCTTCACTTCCTGGGTGGCCTTGGCCACGTCCATGGTCACCGTGCCGGTCTTGGGGTTGGGCATCAGGCCGCGGGGTCCGAGCACGCGGCCTAGGGCGCCCACTTTGGCCATCACGTTGGGCGTGCAAATGATCACGTCCACGTCGGTCCAGCCGCCTTTGATCTTTTCCACGTACTCATCCAGGCCGGCCATATCAGCACCGGCGGCCAAGGCTTCCTCGCATTTGGCCGGGTCGGCCAGCACCAGCACGCGCACGGTGCGGCCGGTGCCATGGGGCAGGCTCACGGTGCCGCGCACCATTTCGGTGCTCTTTTTGGGGTCCACCCCGAGGCGCACCGCAATGTCCACGGTGGCGTCGAACTTGGTGGTGCTGGTCTTCTTCACCAGGTTGGCGGCTTCCAGCAGGTCGTACGCCTTGGAAGCATCATACAAGGCTGCGGCAGCCTTGCGCTTTTTTGTCGTTTGTGCCATGGCTCGGGTTATTTCAGGGGGCTTTCGCCGGTTACGGTGATGCCCATGGACCGGGCGGTGCCGGCCACCATGCTCATGGCGCTCTCCAGGGTGAAACAATTCAGGTCGGGCATCTTGTCCTCGGCAATGGTTTTCACCTGGTCCCAGCTTACGCTGCCCACCTTGTCAGTCTGCGGAACGCCACTGCCCTTCTTGGCCTTGGAGAGTTCCAACAGCTGCACGGCGGCAGGCGGGGTTTTGATGATGAAGTCGAAGGACTTGTCCGCGTAGAGGGTGATCACCACAGGCAGCAGCTTGCCTGCCTTGTCCTGCGTGCGGGCATTGAACTGCTTGCAGAACTCCATGATGTTCACCCCTTTGGCGCCCAATGCCGGGCCCACCGGGGGGGCGGGGTTGGCCGCTCCTCCTTTTACTTGGAGCTTCAATTGCCCCGTAACCTCCTTTGCCATGTTCGTGTTGTTGTGTCCTGGTTATCGTGCGCCATGCGGCGGACTCGGACTGGTTTATTCGTTGTTGGGGTGGCACGCCGCCCGCGGTTGCTGCCTTGGTCAGATTTCCTTCTCTACTTGCATGAAGCTCAATTCCAACGGCGTTCTACGGCCGAAGATCTTCACCATCACCTTGAGCTTCTTCTTCTCTTCGTTGATCTCCTCGATGGTTCCGTTGAACCCGTTGAAGGGTCCGTCGATCACCTTCACCCCTTCCCCGACATGATAGGGGTTGTAGGGCGATTCATCGGCATCGGCCAGTTCATCCACGGTGCCCAGGATGCGGTTCACCTCGCTTTGGCGCAGGGGCACGGGATCGCCACCTTTCTCTGCGCCCAGGAAGCCGATCACGTTGGTCATCTGCTTGAGGGTATGGGCGGTTTCTCCGCTCAGGTCCGCCTCCAGCAGCACGTAACCGGGGAAGAAGTTGCGCTCCTTGCTCACCTTCTTTCCGTCGCGGATCTGGTAGAACTTCTCCATGGGGATGAGCACCTGGGCGATGTACCGGCCCAAGTTGGAGCGGCGCACTTCGGCGTCGATGAGCTCCTTCACCTTCTTCTCCTTCCCGCTCACGGCGCGAAGCACGTACCACTTCTTGTTGCTTACCCCGCTCATCCCCTTATCCGATGAACTTGTAGATGAACCCCAGGATACCCTTCCAGAAGCTGGTATTGCCCATGTTGTGTACGCCGAACACGAAGTCCATCAGGAAGATGATGAGCGACATGACGGCCGTGGAGACCAGCACCAGGATGGAACTGTTCTGGAGCTCCTTCCAGGTGGGCCAACTGACCTTGTGCACCAGTTCGGTGTAGGCCTCGCTCAGGTATGTCTTGATGCTTGCCACTGTTGTCAGTTTTTGCACGGGAGGCAGGAATCGAACCCGCAGCCTACGGTTTTGGAGACCGTCGCTCTACCGATTGAGCTACTCCCGTTCATTTCCTTTCCTGTGCCTTGCTTTCGGCGCCGAAGGCCGCCCCGCGCAGTGCGGAGCGGCCTTTTGGCATCCATATTCTGCGCTTACTTGCTGATTTCGGTAACCTGGCCGGCACCCACGGTGCGCCCACCCTCGCGGATGGCGAAACGCAGGCCCTTGTCCATGGCGATCGGCACGATCAGTTTCACGGAGATCGTCACGTTGTCGCCGGGCATCACCATTTCGCGGCCTTCGGGCAGGGTGATCTCGCCGGTAACGTCCGTGGTGCGGAAGTAGAATTGGGGGCGGTACTTGTTGTGGAAAGGGGTGTGGCGTCCGCCTTCCTCCTTCTTCAACACGTAGATCTCGCCCTTGAACTCGGTGTGCGGGGTGATGCTGCCGGGCTTGGCGATCACCATGCCGCGGCGGATCTGGTTCTTTTCAATGCCGCGCAGCAGCAGGCCCACGTTGTCGCCGGCCTCGCCGCGGTCCAGCAGCTTCTTGAACATTTCCACGCCGGTGCAGGTGCTGGTGAGCTTTTCCTCCTGCATCCCCACGACCTCCAAGGGGTCTCCGGTCTTCACCACGCCCAGCTCGATGCGGCCGGTGGCCACGGTGCCGCGGCCGGTGATGGAGAACACGTCCTCCACGCTCATCAGCAGGGGCTTTTCCACGTCACGGGGCGGCACGGGGATCCAGGTGTCCACCGCTTTCATCAGTTCCATCACACTTTCCACCCACTTGGGCTCGCCGTTCAGGGCGCCCAGGGCGCTGCCGCGGATCACCGGGGTGTTGTCCCCATCGTACTCATAGAAGCTGAGCAGCTCGCGGATCTCCATTTCCACCAGGTCGAGCAGTTCGGCGTCATCCACCAGGTCCACCTTGTTCATGAACACCACGATCTTGGGCACGCCCACTTGGCGGCCCAGCAGGATGTGCTCGCGGGTTTGGGGCATGGGGCCGTCGGTGGCGGCCACCACCAGGATGGCACCGTCCATTTGCGCGGCACCGGTCACCATGTTCTTCACATAGTCGGCGTGGCCCGGGCAGTCCACGTGCGCATAGTGGCGGTTCTCGGTGGAATACTCCACGTGCGAGGTGTTGATCGTGATGCCGCGTTCCTTTTCCTCGGGCGCGTTGTCGATGGAATCGAAGCTGCGTGCCTCGGACAGGCCCTTGTCGGCCAGCACTTTGCTGATGGCCGCCGTGAGGGTGGTCTTGCCGTGGTCAACGTGGCCGATGGTGCCGATGTTGAGGTGCGGTTTGTTGCGTTGATAAGTCTCCTTTGCCATGTGGGAACGGTCGTTTGGTGTTGTTCTTGTTCGTTACTTGTTCCGGTTGATCCTTTCCGATGTACCTGCCGTTGCGGCTTTCTCCTTTCCCCATGGACCGGGGCCTGGAGCCTTTGGCGGGAATTGAACCCGCGACCTCTTCCTTACCAAGGAAGTGCTCTACCTCTGAGCTACAAAGGCCTTTGTATGGTTGGTTCGCCGCACCCCTGGAAGCGGGGTGGCAGCGATCGGCCGCCGGCGCGGATGCGGGGGCGGCCAAAGAGCGGGAGACGAGATTCGAACCCGCGACATTCAGCTTGGAAGGCTGATGCTCTACCAACTGAGCTACTCCCGCTTGGTTGCCGGACGGGCGATCATCTTCGGGCGGCTCCGTGAAGGGCGATGGTGGGGAGAGCAGGATTCGAACCTACGAAGTCGTAAGACAGCAGATTTACAGTCTGCCCCCGTTGGCCGCTTGGGTATCTCCCCTTGGTCCTGGCACGGAGCCAATGAAGGGACTCGAACCCCCGACCGGCTGATTACAAATCAGCTGCTCTACCAGCTGAGCTACATTGGCAAGTACAACACGGAAAAGAACACTCCGAACCCGCCTCCGGGATGGTCATCCCCCCGGAATTGGGCCTGCAAATGTATACAAAAGCATGAAGCCACCAAACGCAGGCACCAAGAAGACCGCCATGGCCTTGCGTTAAAGAGTTGCAAATGCCCTTGCCGCAAGGCTTGTGGGCTATCCGCGCACCTTGGCCTTGTCTTTCTCCACTTGGCTGCGCAGGGCTTCGATGGCGTTCACGGCAGCTTCCTCAAAGCTTACCGCGCGGCGCTTGGCAAAGAGGTCGTTGCCCGGCACGGCCAGCCGGATCTCCACATGCTTGTTCTCCGGCCGCTCCCCGTCGGGGCCTACCCGCAGGGTGACGTCGCCGGAAAGGATGTTGTCATGGAACAAGGTGAGCTTGTTGAGCTTCTCCTTGATGAAATCCACCAGTTTGATGTCGGCGTCGAAATGGAGGGAATGCACGTTCACGTTCATCTCACGGTCACTTTGGTTTGTTCAGTGGTTGTTCGGGCCCGCCGCGCGGATGTGCCTGGCGATGGGCCTGTTTGAGCTTCTCGATGGTGTTGTGCGTGTACACCTGCGTGGCGGCCAGGTTGGCATGGCCCAGCAATTCCTTCACGGCATTGAGGTCGGCGCCGTGTTCAAGCAGGTGCGTGGCAAAGGTGTGTCGCAACACGTGTGGGCTTCGTTTGTCCTGGGTGGTGACCGCACTAAGGTAATGCTTCACCAGGGATTGCACCGTGCGCCTTGGCAGTGGCTTCCCGTCCGGCTTCACCAGCAGCGCGGGGCCCGGGCCCAATGCGGTGCGCAGGGGCAGATAGGCGCGCAACAGGTCCACCAGCGGGGAAGCCAAGGGAATGATGCGCTCCTTGTTGCGTTTGCCCAACACGCGCACCGTGGCGCGGTGCAGGTCGACGCTCTCTTCGGCCAGGCCCATCAGCTCGGCCAAGCGCATGCCGGTGCCGTAAAGCAGTTCCATGATCAAGCGGTCGCGCAGGCCGGCAAACCCCTCGGGCCAGGGCATCTCCTCCAGCATTTGCTGCATGCTGCGTTCAGTGACGAATTCGGGCAGCCGCGCGGGCGCCTTGGGCGGGGTGATCAGTGCGGTGGGGTCGCCCTGCACGGCACCCACGGTGCGTGCGAAGCGGAAAAAGGCCCTCAGTGCGCTCAGCTTCCGGTTCACCGAGCGCGCCCCCACCCCTGCCTCCATCAGTTGCACCATCCAAGCCCTTACGGCCTTCCCGTTGGCCCGCAGCAGGTCTTCCATTTGAAGCTCTTGCAGCAGGAAATGGGCAAATTGCCCCAGGTCGCGCCGGTAGGCGTCCACGGTGTGGCGACTGGCGCGCTGCTCGTAGGCCAAGTGTTCAAGAAAGCGGTCGATCACCATGGGCGGGAAGCGAAATGCAAAAGAGGCGAACGGACCGGTCGGTCCGTTCGCCTCTTTGATCTTCTTGTCTACAGGCCCTTGGTGAAAGCGTGCCTACTGCTCGCCCCCGTACATCTCCTGTTTGTACACGGCGCGTTGGCGTTCCACGCGGCGTTCCACGCTGGGCTTGGTGAAATGCTGGCGGCGGCGCAGTTCGCGCAGCTTGCCCGTGCGGTCGAACTTCTTCTTGAACTTCTTGAGTGCCTTGTCGATGGGCTCGCCTTCCTTCACCGGGATGATCAGCATGTTGCTTTTTTCTGAATTGGGGTGCAAATATAGTTGTTTGGGTGATCGGTGCAAGTGGGGGCCGGTCCAGGGGTTGGTAGTTGTGGGTGGTCAGTCGACAGCTATAGGTTGGCAGGCTGTCAAGCCCACGACCCCCCACTAACAACTAGCAACCGACAACTGCAAACAGTCCCTCACCGAAGAATATCCCTGCTGATCACCAGCTTTTGGATCTCGCTGGTGCCCTCGCCGATGGTGCAGAGCTTGCTGTCGCGGTAGAATTTCTCCACGGGGAAGTCCTTGGTGTAGCCGTATCCGCCGAAGATCTGCACGGCATCGGTGCTCACCTGCACGCTCACCTCGCTGGCGTAGTACTTGGCCATGGCGCCTTCCTTGGTCATGCGCTTCCCGTTGTTCTTCAGGTCGCTGGCACTGCGGATCAGCAGTTCGGCGGCTTCGATCTTCGTGGCCATGTCGGCGAGCTTGAAGCTGATGGCCTGAAATTCGGAGATGGGTTTTCCGAACTGGTGCCTTTCCTTGGAATAGGCAACGCTGGCGTCCATGGCACCTTTGGCAATGCCCAAGGCCAGTGCCGCGATGCTGATGCGCCCGCCATCCAGCACCTTCATGGCTTGCTGGAAGCCCTTCCCCACTTCGCCGAGCACGTTCTCCTCCGGAATGCGGCAGTCCTGGAAGATCACTTCCGCAGTCTCGCTGGCGCGCATGCCCAATTTATTCTCCTTCTTGCCACCGGAGAAGCCGGGGGTGCCGCGCTCCACCACGAAGGCGGTCATGCCGTGGTGGTCCAGCAGTTCGCCGGTGCGGGCGATCACCACCATCACATCGCTGCTGATGCCGTGGGTGATCCAGTTCTTGGTGCCGTTGAGCACCCATTCGTTGCCCTCTTTGCGGGCGGTGGTGGCCATGCGCATGGCGTCGCTGCCGGTACCCGCCTCGGTAAGGCCCCATGCCCCGAGCCATTCGCCGGTGGCCAGCTTGGGCAGCCACTTCTTCTTCTGCGCTTCGTTGCCGAAGTACAGGATGTGGCCGGTGCAGAGCGAATTGTGCGCGGCCACGCTCAGGCCCACGCTGCCGCACACCCGCGCCACCTCCACGATGGTGTCCACGTATTCGTGGTAGCCTAAGCCCGCGCCGCCGTATTCCTCAGGCACCAGCACGCCCATGATACCGGCCGGGCCGAAGTGCTTCTTGAAGAGGTCGATGGGCATGTGCTGGGTTTCGTCCCAATCCATCATTTGGGGGCGTACTTCCCGCTGTACCAGGTCGCGCACGGCTTGCGCGATCATCCGTCCGTTCTCGGTCGTGCTGAAATCCATGTTCGGCTTTTGAATGCTAATGCTGCCGCGATGGAAACGGTGTTTTGCGGCGGCGCGAAAGTAGGCTCTTCCGGGCGACCGGACCACGGTGCACAGGGCTACTTGGTCCCGCCTGCCCTTCGGGCGCGGCATTTCCAGGTTTTCAACCACGGATGCACGCCAATAAGCACGGATGAAAAATGTTTTCGCCTTGAGCCTGCTTTGGGGGGCGCCTTGTCCCCCATGCCTTCGGGCACCTGCACCGAAGCGCCCCGGCGTCGGCACGCGAAGCAAGTTCCGTGTGGACCCGCCTGCCGGCCGGCAGGTCCGTGGCTCTCGTCAAACAAGGCGAAGCACCACCGGACGCGGAGCCCGGGAGCGATGCTACGGCGTTCACTCACCTTCCACGGTGAGGTACGGTGCCATGCGGTCGCGGATGCTGTCGGTAACTAGCACACAGCCGGTGATGTCTTCCACCCGTTTGAAGGGGCCATGCTGTTGCCTGTACGCAACCAGGGCCCTGGCCACTTTCCAGCCCATGTATGGGTGGCGGCCCAGCTCCTCCACCGTGCAGGTGTTCAACGGCACCCTTAGCACCGCATCCGGGTCCACGGTGAGCTTGGCTTTGAGTTCCTGCAGGGCATCAGGCTTGTTGCGCAGGATGGGCACTTCCGCCAATTGCTCCAGGTTGGTGAAGCCGCCCAAGCGTTCGCGGTAACGCAGGATGCTGCGGGCAAAGGAGGGGCCGATGCCCGGCACGGCAACCAGCTCAGCGGAATCCGCCTTATTCAGTTCCACGGGGCTTGAAGGGCGATTCCCCGCACGGGCCTCCCACCGGTGAGCCATGGTGTCCGTCGGCCAGTTCCGGGTGCGTGCATGCCGCTGCCCGCCCTGGGCTGGCAGGCTGTCCGGCAGCTGAATGAAGGGTTCCCACTGCACGAAGAGTTCCGGCTCCACCACGCGCATGCGGGCCAGGTCGCGCTTGATGCGGAAGCGGCCTCCGCGTTCCTCGAAGCGGTGGATGGCACCGGCTTGCCGCTCGCTGAGGCCCAACATCACCCATTGTTCCACGGGCAGGCCATTGGGGTCGAAGTTGAACAATTCGATGTCTTCACGCGTGGCCACGCGGCGCAGCTGCCGCTGATGTGCCGTATCCTGCATGCTCTGCCACACCACCTCGATCCTCTCCTTGTCCGCAAGCAGGGGCGGCCGGATCCACTGCTCCCAGGTGACCCATGCCGCAGCAATGATGCACAGGCCGAGCAGTACGGTGAAACCGCGCCGTTCGCCACGGTGCATGGCGAAGAGGTCTTTGAGCTCCTCCCGCCAGTTCCGCTGTTGTCTTCGGCGCGCCATGCGCCGTGAAGCTATGCTTCCAGTTGATCCCGCAAAATGGCGAGGCCTTCCTCAAAGCCGCGCGGGGCATAGCCCAGCCCGCGGCGGGCCTTGTCCAGCACAAAGCCGGTGACGGGCGGGCGCTTGGCGGGCTGGCCCAGGCTGTCGCTTTTCACGGGCGTTACCCCCGTGGTGGGCAGCTTGAAAAAGGCGCCCACGCGCTGCACCAGTTCCAGGATGTTCATGCCGTCCGGGCCGCTGAGGTGAAAGATGCCCGTGGCTTTTTTCTTGGCGATGCGGATACAGCCATCGGCCAGGTCTTCCGCCAGGGTGGGCATGCGCCACTGGTCGTCCACCACTTGGATGGGCGTGCCTTTTTCCAGCGCACCCTTCGCCCACAGCACCACATTGCTCCGGCTCAATCCCTTGGCAATGCCGTACACGATGATGGTGCGGGCGATGGCCCACTGCTTCAACCCGGCCTGCTGCACCAAGCGCTCGCCGTCCAACTTGCTGTGGCCGTAAATGCTCAACGGGGCGGGCTGGTCCTCTTCCCGGTACGGGCCGTGCTTTCCATCGAAGATGAAGTCGGTGCTGAGGAAGATGAAGTGGCTGTTGTGGCGCTTGGCCGCCTGCACCAACAGTTCCGTGGCCGTGACGTTCTGCAGTTGGCAGGCCACAGGGTCCAGCTCACAAGCATCCACGTTGGTCATGGCGGCGGTGTGGATCACCACCTCGGGCCGAAAGGCATCAAAGGCCGCGTCCACGGCTGGCTGCTGGGTGATGTCCACGGAACGATAGCGCTTGCCCAATGGATCCGCGGTGCGGTCATCCCCGCGCGAGGTGGCCAGCAGTTCCACGGCGGGATCGTTGCGCAAGGCAGCGATCAGTTTCTGGCCCAGCAGGCCGTTGCTTCCGGTGATGAGGATGCGCATGGCCGGCGAAGGTAGGAGCCGTTGTGCGTGCAGGTGGTAGGTGGCACAGGGCCATCGGGTCTGAACCACCCGTTGAGCCTGCGATCTCGATCAGTTGTTCGTTGTCAGTTGTTAGGGTTGACCCCGCAAACGGTGCGCGGTGGCCAATTCGTTGAGTTTGAACCTACGCCCGCGTATTACGCCGGATTATGCAGCAGGGTTCGTTGCGAGCCTGCCTGACGGTAGGCAGGGGTCGAAATCACAATGGCAGCGCGGTTTTCACCGAGAAGGAATAGCACAGGCTATTGTGCCGAGGGGAAAACCGGCGAAGCGTACGCTGCCGCAGTGATTTCGGGCCGTGGTAGAAATCCTGCTGCATAATCCGGGTATTAGGGTGCCCCCTCTGAACTGCGGAGTACCTTGAGAACTCGTTGGAACGGCCCTGACAACGAACAACTTTCAACTCACAACCAGTCGAAACTTCAAATTCAGCCGCCAATTGCGGACTCCAGGCCCGATAGCCCTGGCAGGCGGCAGGTGGGCAGCGGGCAGATGGCGGAGCATAGCTGAAAGGGGAACCGTCAAGGCACCAAGAGATCCGTTTCGGGCGATGATGTGATGAGGTTGAACGGAAAAGTTTGAACCGGACAGGTGGTCACGTGTACAGGGCGATAATTCCAACAATACGCCACCACGCCATGCGTCACGCCCTTCTTCTCTTCTTCACATTCATCACCTCCGCGCTCTGCGCACAATCCATCAGCGGCAACTTAAACGCGGGTGCATCGGGCGCCAGCTTGGGTTACGGCAATGTGGACATCTACCGCGGCGACAAGCTGGTAGCCTCCGTGCTCACCGACCGCGAAGGCAACTTCAACGTGCGCTTGGACACCGGCCTGTACCGCTGCGTGGTGAGCTACGACGGCTTCGTGAGCAGCACGAAAACCGTGCGGGTGAAGGCCGACGAGAAAGTGGATTTTGCCGTGGCCAAGGAAACCGGCACGCCGAAAGGTGCCGCGCCCACCAGCGAAAGCAAAGTGATGACCACCTACTCCATGGCGGACGCCGCGCCGGAATACGGCCGCCATGCCCGCGCCATTGGCGTGGAGTTCGCCCCCGTGAACGCTTCGTGGCCCGCCACCTTCAACCGGCACACCGCCGATGTTGCCGCCGCCGAAGGTGTGCTCACCGCCGGAGAGGTGAACGATTTCGCCAAATGGCGACAGTGGACCGACCTCTCGGCAGAAGCCTTGTCCAGCTTGCGCAAGGCGTGGGGCATGGCGCCCAACGGCCGCTACACCCTGGACCTACAAACACCGCAGGGCTTGCCTTTGGCCGATGCGTTGGTGCGGCTCATGCACGGAAGCCGCGTGCTCTTCCAGGCGCGCACCGACAACACCGGCAAAGCGGAGCTGTGGGCCGCGCTGGACGTGGCGGACACCTTGGAACCGGGGCGGTTGCAGCTGCATGTGGAATACGGCGGGCAAAGCTTCCATGTGGAGGATGCGCGGCCCTTCACCCGGAAGGTGAACCGCTTGGTGGTGGACGTGCCGTGCGGCCCAAGCAACGCCGTGGACATTGCGTTCGTGGTGGACGCCACCGGCTCCATGCAGGACGAGATCGATTTTCTGAAGGCGGAGATGAACGACATCATATACCGCAGCAAGCGCATCGGCGACCAGCTCAGCTTCCGCTTCGCCAACGTATTTTACCGCGACGCGGGCGCCAATGATGAATACACCACACGCAGCATGGATTTCACACCTGTGCTCTCCACGGCGGTGAATTTCATTTCAGCCCAGCGCGCCGACGGCGGCGGAGACACGCCGGAGGCCGTGGAGATCGCCCTGGACAGCGCGATCAACGGCCTTTCGTGGAGCGCCTCGGCACGCGCACGGGTCCTCTTCTTAGTGCTGGACGCAGGGCCGCACCTTACTGAAGCGGTGAAGCAACGCATGCGTGAACTGGCCGCGCAGGCCGCCGCCAAGGGCATCCGCGTCGTGCCCGTGGCCGCCAGCGGTACCGACAAGGCCACCGAATACCTGATGCGCACCTTGGCCTTGGCCACCAACGGCACCTACACCTTCCTTACTGACCACAGCGGTGTGGGGCGGCCGCATACAGCCCCCAGCACGGACAAATTCGAGGTGGAATCGCTGAACAGCCTCTTGGTGCGCATCCTGAAGAGCTTCACCTACATGCCCGATTGCCAGCAGCAGCTCCCGGAGCTGGCGCTGGAGTATCCGGATTCCACGGTGCAAGCGCCCCTTTCCTCCGACAGCACCACGGCCATTCCCGAAGGAGGTCCGGGGCAAGCCACACTTCGGTGGAGCTACTGGCCGAACCCGACTTCAGGCTTGGTGTACATCACGGCGGATGCGGGGATCCCCGAGCTCTACATCACCGACCTCAGCGGCAAGGTGCTGCAGGTGGTGAAGGGGTTGGCGGACGTGCGCACCGTGCAAG
Organism: Flavobacteriales bacterium; assembly: GCA_023957375.1. Classification (GTDB taxonomy): domain Bacteria; phylum Bacteroidota; class Bacteroidia; order Flavobacteriales_F; family PHOS-HE28; genus PHOS-HE28. Next base: position 28,129 of record JAMLHB010000002.1, read on the forward strand.
TGGACCTCGGCGCCTACGCCACGGGCATTTACCTGATCCGCTATCCGTACGGCAGCAATTGGTTCAGCGGCAGGGTGGTGCTGCAGCGGGGGTGAAGGCGGGGTATCCGTTGTCAGTTGTCAGGTCACTGGGAACGGACAACTGACAACTAAGCCCTACCCCTGCCTCGGCCCGCGCAGGTGGATCACTAAGCCGTTGAGGAAGTTGCGCAGCACCTGGTCGCCGGCCTCCACGTACTTCGGATGGTCTTCCTTGCGGAACAGGTCGTTCACCTGGCTGGTGGTCATGTGGAAATCCACCAAGGCGAGGATCTTCACGATGTCGGTGTCATGGAGCTTGAGCGCCACGCGCAGCTTCTTGAGGATATCGTTGTTGGTCATTCCAGTTCCCACACGGTGCTGCGGCGCGCAAAGGGCCGCTTGATGCGCTCCTTGTGCTGGAGGACGAAGGCCATGACCAGGTACAGTACCACGTTGAGGCCAACGGTAACGAAGCTGAGGTAAATAAAGCTGAGCCGCACCTGCTCGGTTTTGATGTTGAGCTTGTGGGCCCACCATTCGCACACCCCGAAGGCCTGATGCTCAAAGTGGGTTTTGATGCGGTCGATCATGGTTTTGAGGGGTGCAATTTAGGTAAGCCAACGATGGTTGGAACGAAAGGGGCAGGGCCATCGGGTCTTATACCTGCGCCTGGCGGCGTATTCATACCCTGACTTTTGAACCACGGATCCACACGGATGGACACGGATCAAGAAGGTTGTTTTACTCGGTAGGTGGGTCCGCAATCCGTGTGCATCGGTGTCCATCCGTGGTTTGAATACCATTGGAAGCCGCGCCCGCAGGGCGCGTTAGACCCGATGGCCCTGACGAAAGGGGTGGTTCGTAGGGCGTGGTGCATAGGGCGTAGTTCGTAGGGTGTGTGACTCGTGACTCGTCCTGAAAAAAGTTGACGGGTTAATGGATTTTGTCCTGTGTTGGGTTTACAAGTTCCGAATTGTCCTGTGAGGGGTTGACGACGCTATAATAGTTCTTCCATCGCCTCTTGGGTTTATGGTCCAGCAGGTGCGCGTTGTCGGGCACGAGCATGTCGCAGCTCATGTGGGGGCGCTCCCCGTTGTATATGGCCACGGCCTGGTCCACCACGGCCTTGGCCTGGGTGATGTTGGTGATGCGGTGATGGGCCAGCAGTTCGTTCTTCAGGATACCGTTCAACTGCTCTGCAACGGCATTGTCGCGCGGGTCCGAGGTCTCGGTCATGCTGATGCGCATGCCCGCCGACCGCAGCGCCTTGACGTACCGGACATAGCAGTACTGGCTGCCCCGGTCACTGTGGTGGATGATCCCTTCGAGGCTCCTTGTGCAATTGCCCTGGGCCATGCGCAGCGCGGCCACGGCATGGTCCCCGTCCATGCTGGTGGCCACGCGATGGCCCACGATCTTGTGGGAGCAGGCATCGGTGACCAGGAAGATGAAGTAGAAGCCCTCTTCCACGGCCCAGTAGGTGATGTCGCTTACCCACACCTGGTCCGGCCGCTCGAGCACAAGGCCCTTTACCAGGTCGGGGTACACCCGCAGGCCATGCCCGCTGTAGGTGGTGCGCACACGCCGTCGACGGGGTCGGATCAACAGGTGCTCCGCCCGTAGCAGGTCGAAGAATCCGTCCCGCCCGAAGGGCTCGGGGAGCTGACCGATCTCCGCCTTGAGCGCCGCATACAGCTTCCTGCCGCCAAGCTTGGGCATGCGGGAACGCAAGGCACGCACCCGCTGCACCACCTCCTCCTGGCCTTGATGCACGCGCTCGGCGTGCCGGGCGTACTTATGGTGCGCCTGCCTGCTCACACCAAGTGACCGACACAATGCCTCCTGGCCCAGCTTCGGATGCAGCGTCTTCATTTCATGGATCACTTGGTGACGGACTTTTTTCTGATCGCAACCTTCAGCTCGCGCTCGGCGATATCGATCATCATCGAATAGGCCTCGGCGCGCAGTTCCGCCGCCTCCAGTTTCTTCTTCATGGCAGCCAAGTCGTGCCGAAGCTGTTCCAGCTCCGGCATTTCACCCTTAACAGCCGTATTTGCATTGGCTTTTCGTCGTCCCATTTGCGAGAGCAGTTCCTTGTGTTCGGTCAAGATACCGTGCCCGTACTTCTCCAGCCACCGATCCAGTGTGGGCGCACCGCCGATCCCGTACTCCTTGAGCGCCTCGCTCTTGCGAAGCTCTCCGCTCAAAACCCGGTAGACCGCCTGCTTCTGTAGCTCAACCGGGTACTGCTTGTTAACTCTGAACTCCTTTGAAAGTCCCATCTTGAAGGGTTGTTTGGTGTCAACCTATTTCAGGACAAGACACGAAGGCGAAGAGCACTGCACAGGCCCGATCGGAGAGGGATCCCCTACGAACTACGCCCTACGTCCTGTCCGCCCCTTTATGCAGCTGCACGCCGATGGCACAGGAAAGGCACCGGTGTTCCTTGCAGTAGCGGCTACGCAGCTCGATCAGGGCTTGGCTTCGGCTGGCGGAGTTGGCTGGCACACCCAAGGAGGCCCATTCGCGGAGGATGGCATTGCGTTCCGCAGGGAGGCCTTCCAGCAGGGCCAGCGCACGGTCTTCCCAGGGCTGGTATCCGCGGATGCGGCCCATGGCAAACAGATAGGGCACAATGCTGTTGATGATCAGTCCATCGGCCGTGCTGCGGCCCAGGCGCTTGGTGCTTGGCACACCCGGCTTGCCGAAGCGGTAATGGTCGTTCCAGTAGCCGCCGGGCTGCACATCCAGCAAGGCTTGCACCGGTGCGGGATCATCATGGGCCAGCAGGCTGTCATAGCCGTGGATGCTGCTGGAGAGCAGCGCCGCCCATTGCGCGAGCCTCACGGTAGGAAAATTGGGCGGGCGCAAGCGTCCGAAATTCCAAGCGGCCACTGGTACCGGCTTGAGGCCATGCACCTGCGCCAGCCACCGGTATTCCTGCTGCAAGGCCTGCGGATACCCTTCCACGGGATCCCCTTCCAAAAAGCCCGCTTGCCCGAAGAGCAATGCTTCCACCCGTTGGGGATCATCGCGGTATTTGAGCAGCAGCTTCAGCGGCAGCACGTGGGCCAGCATGGCGAAGGGCTCGGCGTTCACCGGGCCGCCCAGGGCCTTGAGCAGCACGTGGTGCAAGGTTTCGGCGGCATCGTTGCCCAAGCGGTGGTAGAGGGTTTCCACCTCCTTCGCCTTGCGCTCCAAGCGCTCCACCAGCAAGCGTTCCAGCCAAAGCCGGATGCGGGCGGGGTCCACGCCGTGCAGATGTGGTGCACAGGGCACGGTGCGCCTGGAAGTCATCAGCTCCTGGTGCAGGTGCAGGTTCCGCTCGTCGATGCGGCCGCGCAATTCCACGGTGGGCGGGCAAATGCCGTTTGGGGTGTGGACGTTTGCATCGTGCCGGTACACGGTGTGTAGCACCACGTTGTTGTAGGCGGGGTCATGCTGGTGCCCGTGGGCGTTCCAATCGCTGCTGCGCAGGTGTACTTCCACGTTGCCCGCCCACTCCTGCCCACCGATGCGCACGCGGGCATCGCGCAGGTCGGGCCCGCCGTTCAGCTGGATACGACCGGGGTGCAGCACTTCCAGGGGTTCCCCGTTCGTGGTGCGCAGGTCGGCCGGTTCAAACAGCCCAGCTTCCCAAATGAACTGCAGCAGGTCTTCGCCGTAGGGAAACGCGGGGTCGAGCAACAGATCGGTTGCGCATGTTTTCACATCCTCGGCAGTGGTGGTGGCATTCGTGCGCTCCATGTCGGCTTTTCCGTCAGGCCTGCGCTGATAAGGTAGGAATAGTTCGTGGTTCGCAGGTCAGCACATGGTGCGACGTGGAATTGGGTGGTCCGTTGTCCGTTGTCAGTTGTCAGTTGTCAGTTGTCGGGAAAGACCACTGACAACCAACACCTACACCCTACAAACCACGAACTATTCCCCGATCCAGCAACGCCGCCTCCAAGACCCGTTGCAGCCCTTCGGCCGCTTCACGCGCCTTGGTGATCGCTTCCTCTTCCTTGCCGGCGTAGAGGATACCGCGCGACGAGTTGATCAACAGGCCACCATCTTGGGTCATGCCGGCCTGGAGCACGGCCTGGAGGTCGCCGCCCTGTGCACCCACGCCGGGCACCAGGAAGAAGTGTTCCGGCGCCATGGCCCTGGCCTGTTTCAGCAGCTCCGGCCGCGTGGCACCGGTCACGAACATCAATTCACCGGGGCCGCCCAGCTCCGCCATGCGCTGCATCACCCGCTCAAAGAGCCGCTGGCTGCCGTCTTCCACGGGCAGGAATTGGAAATCCAAAGCACCTTCATTGCTGGTGATGGCCAGCACGATGGCCCACTTGCCGGGGCGGCCGAGGAACGGCGTGATGCTGTCCTCGCCCATGTAGGGCGCCACGGTCACCGCGTCGAAATCGAGGTGGTCGAAGAAGGCCTCGGCGTACTTGCGCGCCGTATTGCCGATGTCGCCGCGCTTGGCATCGGCGATGATGAAGCAATCGCCCACGCTGCGGATGTAAGCCACCGTGCTTTCCAGGTCGCGCCAGCCGGCGGCACCATTGGCTTCGTAAAAAGCGAGGTTGAGCTTGTAGGCCACTGCCACATGGTGCGTGGCTTTTACGATGGCATGGTTGAAGGCGCGCACCGGATCATGTTGGTCCTTGAAGCGCTGTGGAAGCCGGTGTTGTTCGGTGTCCAAGCCCACGCACAGCAGGCTGCGTTTCTGTTTGACGATGCGGATCAGGTCCTCGCGCTTCATTGCCGGTTCACGGTGATCGGGGGCCGCAAAGGACGGGATTATAGGCTGATGTACCGCGTGGAACTGTTCTGCAGGCGTGGAATGCAAGTGGCGGCGGGGAGTGGGCGGAAGTCCTCCGTTAGGCATGCGCGATCAAACACGCCCCGGTCCTACCAGCGTTTCATCATTCGGACTGCGGTGCGGCACCAAGTACAGCAACCCGAAAAGCAGCACGGCGAACACCACCATGCCCCCGTAGGCGCCGCGCATGGACACGTTGATGGCCTCCTCGAGGAAAGTGCGCACGGGCGCGGCCGTGGCGGGGTCGTGGATCAACCGGATCACGTCCGCAGTGGATCCCGGTGCTCCGGGCGGGGCATGGGCCAGCCGGTGCAGGAAGACGTTGTTGAAGATGGCGCCCATCACGGCCGCACCGAGGCTCTGGCCCAGGTTGCGGCAAAAGATGTTCGCCCCGGTGACCACGCCGCGGTGTTCCCAGGCCACCATGTTCTGCAAGCCCACCAAGGAAGGGGTGAACAACAGGCCAAAACCGGCGCCGATCAGCACTTGGTCCAGCACGATGAGGGAGATGGGCTGTGGCGCCGGGATCAGCAGGAAGGCGATGCTGGCCAACAGCACCAACACCGAGCCGACCAGCGCGGTTTCGCGGAAACCGATGCGCAGGTACAGCTTGCCCGACAAGGCCGAAGCCGTGGGCCAACCGATGCTCATGCTGGCCAGCACAAAGCCGGAGGCGATCACGCCCAGGCCCAGCGAGGCTTGTGTGAACGTGGGCAGGTAGGTGTCCGGCCCCATCATGACAATGCCCATGGCGGCCACGGCCAAATTGGTGAACACCATGGTACGGTTGCGCCACACCCACGCAGGCATGATCGCCGAAGGAGATCGGCGTTCCACCCGCACAGCCCATGCCGCCAGCAGGGCCACGGCCACCAGCAGCACCAAGCTTTGCACCGAGCGCCACGGCCAGCTTTGGCCGCCTTCCAGCAGGAAGACGAAAAACAGCGACAAGGTGGCGGTGATCAGCAGTGCGCCCTTATAGTCAATGCGCACCGGCACCCGTACCACATGCTCCCGGAAGTTGCGCAGCAACAGGAACAGGGCCACCGCACCGATCGGCAGGTTGATCAGGAAGATCCAGCGCCAGTTGAAGTATTCCACCAGCGCCCCGCCCAAAGCAGGCCCCACGATGGCGCTCACGCCCCACACGCTGCTCAGCCAGCCCTGCACGGCGGCCCGCTCCTCCACGGTGTAGATGTCACCGGCGATGGTGTTCACCGTGGCCATGATCGACCCGGCGCCCAGCCCCTGCAGGCCGCGGAAGGCGATCAACGCACCAATGCTCCAAGCGGCCGCGCAGGCCGCCGAACCCGCCAGGAAAACGGCCACGCCGGCCACCAGCACCCACTTGCGCCCAAAGAGGTCGGCCAGCTTGCCATACAGGGGGATGGTGACCGTTTGCGCCAGCAGGTAGATGGAGAAGACCCAGGAGATCTTGTTGAAACCGCCGAGGTCTGAAACGATCTGGGGCAGCGCCGTGGCCACGATGGCAATGTCCATCGCCGCCAGCATCATGGTGAGCATCAGTGCGGCAAGCACCCTCCCCCGCTTCATTCCCGCTGCACCAGCCATGCCTTGGGCAAAAATAGCGGGAGCAGGCGCCGCTGCATCGGCCCGGCCGGAAGGTGGCCGCTACATTTGGCCGCAGCATGGCCGACCTCCTGCTCACCTGCGGCTATGTCGCGCTCTTCCTGTATCTCATCATACGCTGGCCGTTCTTCCGCGTGGAGGGGCTCGGGCCGAAAGCGATCGGTGTGCTGTTCCTGTTGAAGGTGGCGGCAGGCACCGGGCTTTGGTGGATCTACACGTTCCACTATGCCGACCGGGCCAATGCGGACATCTACAAATTCTTCGACGACGGCAACGTGATGTTCGGCGCCCTGCGGGCCCACCCTGTTGATTACTTGCAAATGCTCACCGGCATCGGTACCCGCAACCCCTATTTCAGCGAGCACTACTACGAAGTGATGAACAACTGGTACCGGCGCTGGGAAACGGGCTATTACAACGATGCGCATACCATGATCCGCTACAATGCGGTCCTGCGCCTGTTTTCCTTCGGCGTCTACCACGTGCACACGGTATTTTCCGCGTTCCTCTCCCTCACCGGCTTGGTCGCCCTGTACAAGGTCTTCACCGGCTTGGTGCCCGGCATGGGCCGGGTGGCGGCCATCGGCTTGTTCCTGTGGCCCAGCATGCTGTTCTGGAGCAGCGCTCCCATCAAGGAGGCCCTGTTGTTCCTGGGCATCGGCCTGTTCCTGCTGGCGCTCTTCCGTTTTGGCCAGCACCGCAACGGCGCCAAGGTGTGGATCATGTTGCTCGCGGGGCTGTTCATCCAGCTCAGCCTGAAGTCGTATGTGCTGGCGTGCATGCTGCCCGGGTTGGCGGCGCTGTGGTGGTGCCGCCGCACCGGCAACCGCCGGGCTGTGTTGAAATTTGGAACGGCCCACCTGGCCGCAGCGTTGCTGATCTTGGCAGCGCCGCTGCTTTCGCCCCGCCTGGACGTGGTGGCCATGATCCACCAAAAGTTGCGCGATATGCTGGGCGTGGTGGCCGCCACGGACCCGGGCAGCTTCATCCCCACCACCCTGTTCGAGCCCAATGCCTGGGGCCTGGCGCAGGCCTCACCCCACGCTCTTTTCCTCACCTTCCTTTCGCCTTTGGCCACCTGGAACATCGGCGCGTTGGGGATCATGGGTGCCGTGGAGAACTTGGCACTACTGGCCTTGATCCCCTTGGCTGCGGTGTGGGCACGCCCGTGGCGCGAGGTGGACCTGCCCCTGCTCCTGCACGCCCTGTGCTTTTGCTTGGCACTGGGCCTGTTGATCGGTTGGACCACCCCCGTGGTGGGCGCCGTGATGCGCTACCGCATTCCCCTGCTTCCCTTTTATACCTTGGCCTTTGCGCTGGTGGCCGATCCCCGGCGCATCGCCCGGACCCTGCGGACCTCCCTGCCATGAAAGCCTTTGCCCTCCTCGCCCTGCCCTTGTTGCTGGGCTCCTGCAAGTACGCCTACAAGAACCGGGAGGCCGACCTGGTGGTGCACAATGCACAGATCTTCACCATGGACGGGGCGGGCACCAAGCAGACCGCCATGGCCATCAAGGACGGCCGCATCCTGGAGCTGGGGCCTGAGTTCCAGATCCTCAACCGCTACCGCGCCAAAAAAACCATCGACTTGGGCACCAAGGCCGTCTATCCCGGCTTCATCGACGGGCATGGCCACTTCCTGGGCTATGGGCTGAACAAACAGAAGGTGAACCTCGCCGGGGCAAAGAGCTGGGGCGAGGTGCTGCGCCGCGTGCAGGCGCATGCAGCAGCGCACCCCGGCACCGGTTGGCTGCTGGGCCGCGGCTGGGACCAGAACCTGTGGCCCGGGCGGGAATACCCGGTGAACGACAGCCTGAACCTGTTCTTCCCGGACAGGCCAGTGCTGCTGCAACGGGTGGACGGCCACGCCGCCATTGTAAACCAGCAAGCACTGGACCGTGCCGGGCTGGACGCTGCCGCCAACATCGAAGGCGGCCTGCTCGCCAAGCAGAACGGCAAGCTCACGGGCCTGCTGCTGGACAATGCCGTGTCCGCCTTCCAAAAGATCTTCGACGACGCGGACGAGGCCACCAAGCGCCAAGCCGTGCTGGACGCCCAACGCGATTGCTTAGCCGCCGGGCTTACCATGGTCTGCGATGCCGGCCTGGACGCGGGCACCATCGATCTGCTGAAACGCATGCAGGCCGAAGGCACCCTGCAGATCCGCATCTATGCGATGCTGGCCGATGACAGCGCGAACTTCAAAGCATACGCCGCCGGGCCGTTCATCAGCGAACGCTTGGTGGTGCGGGCCGTGAAATGCTACGCCGATGGGGCCTTGGGGTCGCGAGGCGCCCTGCTGCTCCAACCGTACAACGACGACCCCGCCGCAGGCCACGGCTTGCAGCTCGCCCGGCGCGAGCATTTCGTGCAAGTGGCCCGATGGTGCAAAGAGAACGGTTTCCAGATGGCCACGCACTGCATCGGCGACAGCGCCAACCGCCTGCTGTTGGGCGTGTACGGCGAAGTGCTCGGCGGCACCAACGACCTGCGCTGGCGCATTGAGCACGCCCAGTGCATGGACACGGCCGATTTCCATTTGTTCGGCAAGTACAACATCATCCCCAGCATGCAGCCCACCCATGCCACCAGCGACATGGGGTGGGCGGTTGACCGCTTGGGGCCCGCGCGCTTGGCCAATGCGTACGCCCTCAAGCGGCTGATGCGGCAGAACGGCATGATCGCCTTGGGCACCGACTTCCCCGTGGAGGGGATCGATCCGCTGATGACCTTCTACGCGGCCACGGTGCGCAAAAACGCCGAAGGGCAACCCGCGGACGGCTTCCAGATGGCCGATGCGCTCAGCCGGGAGGAAGCCCTTCGCGGCATGACCGTATGGAACGCCTTGGCCACGTTCACCGAAACCGACCTGGGCAGCTTGGAGGTGGGCAAGAAGGCGGACTTCACCGTGGTGGACCGCGACCTGATGGGCGTAAGCGAAGACCTGTTGAAGCGCGCCGCCATAACAGCCACCTTCATCGGCGGCGAGCAGGTGTGGCCCCTGCGCTAGGCCGGTCCCGCCAGCAGGGCCCGCGTCCAATCGTAGCCGATGCGCTCGATGGCCGCCCCCTTGCCCAACTCGAACATGTTGAACCTGGAAAGCTCCGGTGGTTCCACGAACATCCCGCAGCCCTGCGCCGAGCGCATCACCATTTCGCGGAAATTGAGGTGCCAGATGCGGTCCATGGTGCGCAGCCAATTGCGCCTGCCGGGAATGAACACCGGAAGCGGGTTCACATGTACGGCCACCACCTCGGCCTTGCAGTCTGCAAAAGGTTCCACCGGCAAGTTGTTGCTCAGCCCGCCGTCCACGCAATAGGTGCCGCCCACCTGCACCGGCGGAAAGATCAGCGGAATGGCGCAGGAGGCCATCAGGGCGGGGATCAATTCACCGCTGCTGAAGATGCACTGCCCACCCCGTTCCAGATTGGTGGCACTGATGTACAGCGGGATGGGCAGGTCTTCGATGCGCCGGTGCCGCAAGGACCGCTCCAAGAATGCAGCGATCCGCTTGGAGGCCAGGGCCGGCCTGCGCCTCAGAAAGGGGCGTTTGAACTCCTCCTCCACCAGCGCCATGGCTTCACGGGGGGTGCGGCCGTCAGCGACCAGCGCTCCGGCCAAGGCGCCCGCGCTGGTGCCGGAGATGGCGCTTGGCACGACCCCCGCCTCGTGGAAGGCGCGCAACGCCCCCAAGTGGGCCGCTCCGCGGATCCCGCCCCCGGAAAGGACAAAGGGTCTTTCCTGCATCTCGCTCCTGTTCGGCGCACAGCCTTGCCCCGGCCTATTCCTTTACAAAGCGGAAGTTCGCCACCAGGGCGTTCCCCTTTACGCGGAGCAGGTAATGGCCGGATGGCAATCCCGCCACCGGCACCACGGGTCCCTGGCCTTTCAGCGTACCGCCGCGCACCTTTCTCCCGCCCATGTCCATGATCTCGTACGGCAGTTCATCCATGGAAGGATCCAACCCGTCCACATGCAGCCGGTCCGAAGCGGGCACCGGCCACACGTGCAGCGCCGCACCAACTTCTTCGGGCAGGTCCACCGTGAAGACCAGCACCGTGTCCGAATAGGCTGTACAACCCGCGCTGTCGGCAACCTGCACGAAGTAGTATCCGTTCTCCTCCGCCTCCAGCAAGGAATCCACCGCCCCGGGGATTGGATCATTGTTGAAATACCACTGGTATGCCGCAGCCGGGCCGACGGTTAAGACCACCCCTTCCGCAGTGACCTCCGCCACTGGCAGCGGGTTGGGCACCAGGATCAGCGTATCGCTCCAGCCCAGGCAGCCCCGGGTGTCCTGCACCTGCAGGCGCAGCGTATCGCCCATTGTCCACACCTCACGGACCGTGGCCCCGGTGTTCCACCAGTAGCGGTACATGAAATCCGGCCCCGAGACGGACACGCTGTCCCCTTCGCATAGCGGGCCGGCTTGGGTGAGGGGCACGCTGAAATTGGTGGACACCATCGCATTGAAGGCATGCACCTTTCCGTTGCCGTAGCTTACGTTGGGCACGGCCCCGGTGAAATCATCTGTAAAAGCCGAGGCGATCAGGGCATCACGCACTTGGATGTGGGTGCTTCGCGGGCACTTCTGCAGCAACAGCGCGGCCGTCCCGGCCACCACGGGCGATGCGATGGAGGTGCCGCCATTGCGCATGTGCAGGCTGTCCAACAGCTTGTTCGCCGCCGCATCGAGCATGATCTGCAGCACGTTCAGCGGCGCGGCGCCGAACGTGACGTCCGCCGGGGCGGCCACATCGGGCTTCACCACACCAGTGCGTGCGGGCCCCCGGCTGCTGTTCACGCTGATGTTCCCGGGTGTGTTGCCCAAGTTCTGCAAAGTGCCCGTCACATCGGTGTACACCTGTTGGTTGTAGTAATTGCCCACGGTGACCACGTTGGGGGAGCAGGCCCATGAATCCACGATGCTCTGCCGGTTGTCCGGTAGCACATAGTGCACGATCGGTGGGAATTCAGCACTGTCGGGTATGGCAGTGATCATCTTGGACGTACCGAACAGGTCGGTGCTCCACGCATCGAACAAGCCGCTGCCCGTGGTCATGAAGCGGTACAGGAGCTGGCCTGCGGAATCAGGTTCCGGGATATACACTTCCAGATGGTACTGCCCCCCGCGCAACTGGCCCTGGGTGAACACGCGGCCCAGTTTGTTCCCGTCCGTGCTCCACAGGGTGTCGACCACGATCTGCCCCAAGGTTCCTTGGATGTTGCGGAAGGGGATCCGCCCGCGGAAGGCATAGCCCCCGTTGAACTTGTCGGCACCGATGCTGTAGCTCACTTGGTTGAAGTCGGCGGTGTCCGCCCACAGATCGAAGTACACAGCACCCACATTGAGCATGCTGTTGGCATTGTACGCGAACCAAGTGAAGCTGGTATCGGTACCCACGCCGGTGCGCAGGTGGTATGGCGCCAACGCTCCGCTGTTCCCGGCGGCGCATACCAGCACGCGTCCCGGTGCGCTGGCCAGGATCTGGTCGATCATCAGGGCGGCGGGGTCCAGGCCGTCGTGGCTGCCGTAGTAATCGCCCAAGCTCAGGTTCAACGCCACCGGCCTGTTTAATTGAGCGGCCTGATCGGTGATCCAGCGCACGGCGTCCACCACCGAGGAGCTCCAGTTGGGGTGGTTCAGTTTGTTCGCCACGATCAGCAGGTCCGCCTTGGGGGCCACCCCCGCACAGTGGCCGTTGCCGTTGTTGTTGGCTGCCGCCGTGGCGGCCACGGTACTGCCATGTCCCCATTGCCCGGGGTCATCCACGGCGGGGCAATTCCCCGCGTTGATGGCCGCGCTGTCCCAGGCCTGCCCATACCCGTAACCCGTTGGGGTCAGCCACGGGTCCTCCGGAAAGTTTTGGTCCCAGTAGCGCAACACGCGGGTTCTGCCCAAGGTGTCCTGGAAGTCGGGGTGGAGCAGTTCGATGCCGGTATCGATGATGCCCACCAGCACCCCCTCGCCCTGGTAGGCGGCCGGCAGCGGGGCCAGCCCTTCGTGCACCTCGTTCACATGGGCCTTTACCCGCATGCTGTCGTTCAGCGTGCGGCCCTCCCCAAGGTTGAAAACTATGGACTGCACGGCCGCCTCCCGGTCCAACTGCTGCACCTGCCCGTTCTGCACGGCAGCCTGCACCCAACCATCAATGGCCATCTTCACCCGCCCGCCCAACGCTTTCACCACGCCGGCCACCTCTTGTGCATCACCGCCCAGGAAGAGGTCCACTTCCCCGGCGGGGTCGGCCGTTTCCAACCAGGCCCGCAACTGGAAGCCCATCTTTGAGGGGCCTTGCGCCAACGCCGCGCCCAACGGGCCCAGCAGCAGCACCAACAGGAGCAGGATCGTTTTCATGGAGCCGAAGTTAAGCGGGATAAGCCGCGCACAGTTGATCATACGGGGGCAAGGCAGGCAAAAAATCAATGCGCCCTGCGTCGTGTTCCACGCTGCAGACGTAATGCACCAATCCGTTGGTCACCATCAGGTACGGCACCCTGAACACCGTATTGTACCGGGCCGCCTGTTCAAAGGCGCTCTGGCCCACTTTCACCTCCGGTGCCTTGCACTCCACCAACAGCACGGGGCGCCCCCGCCGGTCGTGCACCACCAGGTCGGCTCTCCTGGTCATTCCGTTCATGACCAACTTGCGTTCCACGGCGATCAACGACACGGGGCATCCTGCCTCCTTCACTAGATAGTTCAGCACATGTTGGCGCACCCATTCCTCCGGGGTCAGCACCACCCAGACGCGCCTCACGGGGTCAAAGATCCGCTCCCCATCCGGGCCGTGTTTAGTTTTGACACCGTGGTCGGGCAGGTTCAAGGCTTGCATCCACACCAATATACCCCACAAAAGTGCACACCAAGGAAGAGATCGTGAAAAACTGGCTGCCCCGGTATACCGGTGTGCCGCTGGAGGCGTTCAAGCGCTACGTGCTGCTGACCAACTTCGACAACTACCTGGACTTGTTCGCCAGGCAGACCGGAGCCACCCTTCACGGGGAAGGCAAGCCCATGCAGGTGGCCATCGCCGAGGACATGGTGATGATCAACTTCGGCATGGGCAGTCCCACAGCCGCCACCATCATGGACCTGCTGAGCGCGGTGATGCCCAAGGCCGTGCTGTTCTTAGGCAAATGCGGGGGTCTGAAAAGGAAGAACGAACTGGGCGACCTGATCCTGCCCATTGCGGCCATACGCGGGGAAGGCACCAGCAACGACTACTTTCCGCCGGAGGTGCCGGCGCTGCCGAGCTTCATGATCCACCGGGCGGTGAGCGGTGTGATCCGCGACATGGAACTGGATTACTGGAGCGGCACGGTGTATACCACCAACCGCCGCGTGTGGGAGCACGACGAGCACTTCAAGGAACGCCTGCGCCGCGACCGTTGCATGGCGGTGGACATGGAAACAGCCACCATTTTCATCACGGGTTTCCACAACGAAATACCCACGGGAGCACTGTTGCTGGTAAGTGACCAGCCGATGATCCCCGAAGGCGTGAAGACCGGCGACAGCGACAAGAAGGTCACGGGCAATTTCGCGGAAAACCACGTGAAGGTGGGCATCGCGTCCCTGCGCGACATCATCAACGAGGGCCGGTCGGTGAAGCACCTGCGCTTTGAATGAGCACCACGGACGACTTCCGCAAGATCCGGCGCGAGCTGGCCAACGGCACCTTCAAGCCGATCTACTTCCTGCACGGCGAAGAATCATTCTTCATTGACCGCCTTGCGGAAGAAGTTGAACGTTACGGACTACAGGAGCATGAACGGGATTTCAACCTGAGCATCCTGTACGGCAAGGACACCACGCCGGAAACCCTGGTGGACGTGTGCCTGCGCTACCCCATGATGGCGGAACGCCAGGTGGTCGTCCTGCGGGAGGCCCAAACATGGAGGATCGAAGCGTTCGACAAGCTGGAGGGCTATTTTAGGAAGCCCACGCCCACCACCGTGCTGGTGATCTGCTACAAGCACAAGAAAGCGGACGGGCGCAAAACCTGGCTGAAGGACCTCGCCAAAAAACAGGTGGTCTTCACCAGTGATAAGCTGAAGGACGAAAAGCTGCCCGAGTGGATCCAGCTCTACGTCAACTCCCACAAACGGCGCATCGGGCCGGTGGAAGCCAAGTTGCTTGCGGACCATTTGGGCAGCGACCTGGGCAAGCTCACCAACGAGGTGGAAAAGCTTTGCATCGTCACCGAACAAGGAGGAGCCATCACCACGGACTTGATCCAGCGCAACGTGGGCATCAGCAAGGAGTTCAACATCTTCGAGCTGCAAAAGGCCATGGGTAGCGGGGACCATTACAAGGCCCAGCGGATCGCGCATTTCCTGGCTTCGGACAAGAATTCACCCTTGGTGATGACGGTCGGGCTGCTGAGCTCGTATTTCGCCAAGGTCGGTGTTGTGCACTCCAGCGCCGGAAAGTCGCAAGGTGAACTGGCTACAGCATTGAAAGTTCCCCCGTTCTTCGTGAAGGAATATGCCCAGGCCGCGCGCATCTACACCCCGGCAAAGCTCCGGCAAGTGCATCACTTGCTCCGCGAAGCCGACCTCAAGTCCAAAGGCGTAGGCAACACCAGCGCTGATGACGGGGAATTGTTGCGGGAGCTGGTGACGAGGGTGATGATTTAAGAATTGTGGGGGCTTGTGGTCTTGAGTCCAGAGTCTGAGTTCTGAGTCGGGAGTCAGAAGTCCGGGAGTCCGAAGTCCGGGAGTCCGAAGTCCGGGAGTCAGAAGTCCAGGAGTCGGGAGTCCGAAGTCCGAAGTCCGGGAGTCCGGGAGTCCGAAGTCCGAAGTCCGGGAGTCCGGGAGTCCGAAGTCCGAAGTCCGGGAGTCAGAAGTCCGGGAGTCGGGAGTCGGTGAGCCGGGAGTCAGAAGTCCCGGAGTCGGGAGTTGACTCAAGACTCAGGACTTCTGGACTCACGACTCATGACGTAAATCCCTTGAGTCGGGAGCTGCGAAGCGGACGGCCTGGCAATCGGATGGTTTGTATTTCGGGGGGAATGCCTATGTTCGGAAAAAACCAATGAACCATGGGAAGAGTACAGGATTTGTTTGCCTACCGGAAGGGTTTCGCATTGGCCATGGCCATTTTCAAAACGACGAAACAATTTCCAAAGGAAGAACAATACAGTATGACCGATCAGATCCGCCGCAGCTCGCGCTCTGTAGTGGTCAATCTGACGGAAGCATACCGGCGCAGGCGCACATTGAAGTACTTCGAGGCGAAGCTCAATGACTGCGAAACCGAGCTGGGCGAAACACAGACGTGGATTGAATTCGCGAAGGCGTGCGAGTACATCACCGAGCAGGTCTATGACAAGCTTTACAATGATGCCGAAGAGGTAGCGAGGCTGCTGAATATGATGGCGAAGAACCCGAGGAAGTTCATGTAGGAGTCGGGAGTCTTGAGCCGGGAGTCGGTGAGTCGGTGAGTCGGGAGTCGGTGAGTCGGTGAGTCGGGAGTCGGGAGTCGGTGAGTCGGGAGCTGATGAGTCGGGAGTCTTGAGTCGGGAGTCTTGAGTCGGGAGTCGGTGAGTCGGTGAGTCGGGAGTCGGGAGTCGGGAGTTGACTCAAGACTCAGGACTTCCGGACTCACGACTCTCATGGGCTCACGACTTCACCGAACCTCCGGTACCTTTGCCGCCCTTCAGAAATCATGGAACTTCCCAAGCACTACCAGGCGCAAGCCGTTGAGGACAAGTGGTATCCGCATTGGTTGGAAAAAGGCTATTTCCACAGCGTGCCGGATGGGCGCGAACCATACACTGTGGTGATCCCCCCGCCCAACGTGACCGGCGTGCTGCACATGGGGCACATGCTGAACAACACCATCCAGGACGTGCTGGTGCGGCGCGCGCGGATGCAGGGCAAGAACGCCTGCTGGGTGCCCGGCACGGACCATGCCAGCATTGCCACGGAGGCCAAGGTGGTGCGGTTGCTGGCCGAGCAAGGCATCAAGAAGAGCGCCATCGGCCGGGAGAAATTCCTGGAACACGCCTTTGCCTGGAAGGAGAAGTACGGCGGCGTGATCCTGGAGCAATTGAAAAAGCTCGGTGCCAGTTGCGATTGGGAGCGTACACGCTTCACCATGGAGCCAACCATGAGCGAGGCCGTGCTGGACGTGTTCATCGACCTGCACAAAAAAGGCCTGGTGTACCGCGGCCAGCGCATGGTGAACTGGGACCCTGTGGCCCTCACTGCGGTGAGCGACGAAGAGGTGATCCACAAGGAGGTCAACTCCAAGCTGTACCACGTGCGCTACCAAGTGGAAGGCACTACCGATGCGTGGATCACCATTGCCACCACGCGCCCGGAAACCATCTTGGGCGATACCGCGGTGGCCGTACATCCCGAGGACGAGCGCTACGCCCACCTCAAAGGCAAGCGCGTGCTGGTGCCGCTGATCAACCGCCCCGTGCCGCTGATCTTCGATGCCTACGTGGACCGCGAGTTCGGCACCGGCGCGCTGAAGGTGACCCCCGCGCACGACATCAACGACTGGGAGATCGGCCAGCGGCATAAGCTGGAGGTGATCGACACACTGAACCCCGACGGCACCCTGAGCCCCGCTGCGCAGCTCTATGTGGGCGAGGACCGCTTCAAGGTGCGCAAGCAGATCGCCAAAGACCTGGAGAAAAAAGGCCACCTGGTGAAGACCGAGGACATCCGGAACAAGGTGGGCTACAGCGAGCGCACCGATGCCGTGATCGAGCCGCGCCTCAGCTTGCAGTGGTTCGTGCGGATGGCCGAGCTGGCCAAGCCCGCGCTGGAGGTGGTGAAGGAAGGAAAGGTGAAGCTGCACCCGCAGAAATTCGTGAACACCTACACGCACTGGATGGAGAACGTGCGCGACTGGTGCATCAGCCGCCAGCTGTGGTGGGGACAGCAGATCCCGGCATGGTACAACGAAGCGGGCGAGGTGGCCGTGTGCAAGACCGAAGCCGAGGCC
Source organism: Flavobacteriales bacterium (assembly GCA_023957375.1). GTDB lineage: Bacteria > Bacteroidota > Bacteroidia > Flavobacteriales_F > PHOS-HE28 > PHOS-HE28. The sequence continues at coordinate 45,506 of JAMLHB010000002.1, forward strand.
ATCGCCCAGTTCCAGGCCGCAGGCCAAAGCACCCAGGGCATCCGGCAGGACGAGGATGTGGTGGACACCTGGTTCAGCAGTTGGCTGTGGCCCATCAGCGTGTTCGATGGCTTCAAGGACCCGGAGAACGCCGACATCAAGTACTACTATCCTACCAACGACCTGGTGACGGCGCCGGAGATCCTCTTCTTTTGGGTGGCGCGCATGATCATGTCCGGGCTGGAATACCGCAACGAAGTGCCGTTCAGGAACGTGTACCTCACGGGCATCGTGCGCGACAAGCAGGGCCGCAAGATGAGCAAGAGCTTGGGCAACAGCCCCGATCCGCTGGAGCTGATCGCCAAGTACGGCGCCGACGGCGTGCGCATGGGCATGCTCCTCTCCTCCCCCGCCGGCAATGATCTGCCGTTCGATGAAAGCCTTTGCGAGCAGGGCCGCAATTTTTCCAACAAGATCTGGAACGCGTTCCGCTTGGTGAAGGGGTGGAGCGTGTCGCCCTTCGGCTCCGCTCAGAGTGACCCGCTCCACCCCGCAGGTAACGCAGCGGCCATCGCCTGGATGCGCAGCCGCTTGCAGCGCACCACCGCCGAGCTGGAGGAACTCTATGCCCAGTTCCGCATCAGCGAGGCGCTGATGACCACCTACAAGCTGATCTGGGACGACTTCTGCAGCTGGTACCTCGAAGCGGTGAAACCGGCCTTCAAGGACGGTGCCGCCGAGCCGATCGATGCGGCCACGTACGAAGCCACGCTCACGCTCTTCGAGGACCTGCTGAAGCTGCTGCACCCGTACATGCCCTTCCTCACCGAGGAACTGTGGCACCACTTGCGCGACCGCAAGGACGGCGAGGACATCATCATCGCGGTCTGGCCAAAAGGCGGGGCTGGTGATACAACGCTGGAAGCCGAAGTGCAACATGCTTTCGACTTAGTGAGCGCCGTGCGCGGCGTGCGCAACGAGCGCGGGCTTTCACCCAAGGAGACCCTTCAAGTTGGTCCATCGGGAGCGACACCATTAGGTGGCGCAACTGCTTCACTCGTGGACAAACTGGCGAATACCGGACCGCTCGCCGGTCCGTTTAAGTCCATTCCCGCCGGTGCAACCGCAGTATTCTCCGGAAGCACGGAATATGCCGTGATCCTCCCCGAAATGGACAGTGCCGCCGAAAGTGAAAAAGCCCAGGAGGAATTGAAATACCTGCGCGGCTTCTTGGCCAGTGTGGAGAAGAAGCTGGGCAACGAACGCTTCGTGAGCGGCGCGCCCCCTCAGGTGCTGGAGAACGAGCGCAAGAAGAAGGCGGACGCCGAGGCGAAGATCAAGGCGTTGGAGGAACGGCTGGCGGTACTGAAATAGGGCTCGGTTTTTTCACCACGGAGGCACGGAGGACACAGAGGAATACGTCGTGGTTTTTTTCACCACGGAGGCACGGGGCGCACAGAGGAATGCAACGTGGTTTGTTCACCACAGGGGCCGCAGTCTCTATTGCTTCATGAAGCGGGCCGTTCCTGCAGCAGTGCGGACCATGTACATACCGGGTGCAAGTGAGCGCACATCGACCTGGAGGCCATCGCTTCTCCGTGTGGTTGGTGCAACAAGGCGTCGGCCATCCATGGAAAGTAGTTCGAAAGCGGCAGTGGTGCCTTCCGGCAGCCGCACGTACAGGATGCCGTCGGTGGGGTTCGGCATCAGGCGGACCTGGCCCGGGTCTGCCGCGGCCACGCCCGTACCGATCTCCGCCACATGCGTCACAGTGTTCGTAATCACCGGTTCGTTGAAATCAAAATAGATGGCAGCGGTGTTCGCCAACTCATCACCGGGCACCAAGCCCGCGTGCGGCTTGATCCGGAAGGCCACGTAGCCTTGGCTGCCCAACAGGTCAGTGGTGCTGTCCGGAAGCAGGATCTGGTTGAAGGTGAACACCAGTTCGCGCCCGGAGCCAAACGATGGTGTGAACGCATGCGATGCCCCCAGGATCTCCAATGAAGCAATGTCCAGGTCCGCGTCCAAGGTGTCGCGGATCACCACGGTGAATGCCGTGTCCGTGCCGGTGTTCTGGAAGCGGATGGTGTAGTCGATCCATTCGTCCTGCCCAAGGAAGAACTGCGAACTGCTTCGCGTGGCATCGGTGTACCCGGCCTTGTCGTTGGGGTCGTAACTGCCCGTCACCGTTTGGTTCAGTGTGTACGCGTCATTTGTGGGATCGGCATCGCTCAATCCGTTCTGCACGTTCATTGTACTGGTAACGATGCTGCCCAAAGGCGTTCCTGCCGGCACCTGCACGTGCACCTTGAAGTCCATGTATTGGAACGCGCTGAGAGGTGGAAACTGCCACGTGATCGTGTTACCCGTTACATCCGTGGGTGTGGGTGTTGCCCCGTCGTATGTCAAGGCCGGGTCGATCACCAGGGTGACCGTGACCGGGCCGCTCATGTAGGCCGAATTGTTGCGCACCCGCCCCCAATAGGCGCCCGCAAACCCGGGCCTCATGGGGGTGGCTTGCAAAACCGCGCCGAGGTCAAGTGCCACGGTACTGCTGTCCGCGAAATCCAGGACCACCGGGTTGAAGTTGATCGTGAAGGGGGCAGGCGAAGTGCTGGGGCAGAGCTGCACCAGCGTGGGATTACCCTGGCCGATCGTATAACTCCCGTTGACCAGATTCATGCTGTAGGCACCGCTTCCGTCCGTGATGGTGTACAGCGGGCCCGGCAGCACTTCGAGCACCATGTTCGGCACGCCCCAATCTCCCGCTTCCTTAACGCAGTCCTGGTCGTTGTCAACGAAGACCGTTCCGCTCACGCTGTTGCACGTGTTCCCGTAGTCAGGAATGGTGATGGAAGTGGCTTGGCTGCAATTATCGTACAACGGAAGTTCCGGGATCCCGACCAATCGTTGGTACAGGGTGTAATTGCCCGGCGCCAGCCCGGTATAGGTGTAAGTTTGGGCGCTGGCGCCGTGCCAATAGTTGTAGCCATAGGCAACGACCTGGTCATTCCCGTCCCGCAATTCACCGGTCACTTGGTAATGGTGCGCTTCCATGCCAAAAGAGACCACCACGCTCCCATTGGGCTGGCCGTTGCAGGCACCGTTCACCTGCACGATGTCCACTGTGGGCCACACAACGGGATAGCCACCTGTAACCGTGAACGTACCGCCGCACCCATTGCCATCCTGGAAGTTGATCGCCACGGTTTCGCCCGGTGCGGCAGGTTGCCCTTGTGCATTGTGGATCCGCACGTAGTACACGTCATATCCCATGCCTTCAAAATCGTACACCACGGGCCACGGCTCCTCCCCATTGAAGAGGTACGGAGGGGGGCCGATACTCTCGCTATTGGACATCCACATGATGTACGGTTGGCCCAACAACGGATCTTCCTCACAGTAGGCTCCACCAACCTCGCCGTCCAAACCGTGACCAGTGTAGTCTTCGGCCGCCACCTCACCGTTCGCCGTGGCCTGCTGGCCATCAGCATCCGTCACCGTCACAGTGTACGTGCCCGGTCCAAGCCCGGTGATCGTTGCCGTGGTCCCTCCCGTGTTCCATGAATAAGAGTAAGGCGGGATGCCTCCATTTACGTTCGCTGTGCAACGGCCTGGATAGGCGCAGATCTGGTTCACCACTGAAACGGTGACAGTGATCGCGGAAACCAAGGTGGTGGCCAGCAAGGCGATGGTGATGGTGATCAATCGCAGCATGAGTGAGTTGGGTGCTTTCATATTCTTCGGGATCATCGCAGGTTGAACGGCCCATTCAATCCAGGTACGCTCGGAAGGTCCGGTTCATTTCTTTACAAAACGAGCGAGGCCTTCGGACGATCGGACCACGTAGGCCCCTGGCGCCAGAGACCGCACATCCAACTCCGCCCAATTGCCCTGTTGCTGCACCGGAACAGTGAGGCTGCGCCCATCCATGGCCACCACGCGCCAATCCGTCGGTACCGGCCCGGCGATGGCCTGCACGCGCACGATGTCCGTGGCCGGGTTGGGTACCACCACGAGGCTGGCATCATTGACCTCCGCAGCAATGCCCGTTCCGATCTCCGCCACATGCGTCACGGTGTTCGTGATCACCGGTTCGTTGAAATCAAAATAGATGGCAGCGGTGTTCGCCAACTCATCACCGGGCACCAAGCCCGCGTGCGGCTTGATCCGGAAGGCCACGTAGCCTTGGCTGCCCAACAGGTCAGTGGTGCTGTCCGGAAGCAGGATCTGGTTGAAGGTGAACACCAGTTCGCGCCCGGAGCCAAACGATGGTGTGAACGCATGCGATGCCCCCAGGATCTCCAATGAAGCAATGTTCAGGTCCGTGTCCAAGGTGTCGCGCACCACCACGGTGAAAGCCGTGTCCGTGCCGGTGTTCTGGAAGCGGATGGTGTAGTCCAGCCATTGGTCAGTGCCGATGTAGTAAAGCGCATCACTAAACCGGGTGCTGGTGTGGCCGGCCTTGTCATTGGGATCGTAACTCCCCACTACCTCCTGCGCCGCCGCATCGGCATTGTTCGCAGTGTTGGCATCGTACAAGGTGTTTTCCACCGTCAGCAAACTGTTCAGCAAAGACCCCAAAGGCGTTCCTGCCGGCACCTGCACACTGACATTCAGTTCCTTGGAATGGAACGCGGTGAAGGAGCTGAACTGCCAGGTGACCGTGTTGCCCGTTACATCCGTCGGCGCCGGTGAAGCACTGATGTACTCCAGCGCCGGGTCTATCTCCATGGTAACGGTTACCTCGCCGCTTGGCCAAGGTGAGCGGTTCTTCACATGCCCCCAGTATGTTCCGGCGAAACCAGGCCGCATGGCGGTGGATTCCATCTGCACGCCCAGGTCAAGCGGCACCGTGCTGCTGTCCGCAAGGTTCACAACCACCGGGTTGTCGTTGAGCGTGAAAGGTGCGGGTGAGGTGGCGGGGCATAATTGCAATAGAGAGGGGTCTCCTTGGGCAAGCGTATAGTTACCGTTCACAAGCGCGATGCTGTACGCGCCGGCTTGGTTGGTGATGACGTACTGCGGGCCCGGCTGCACTTCCAACACCGCATCCGGAACGCCTGCATCGCCGGGGTCCTGCGTGCAGTCCTGGTCATGGTCGATGAACACCGTTCCGCTCAATGTTCCGCATTCCGCCCCCAGCTGGGGAATGTTGAAGCCAAAGGACGAGGAGCATCCGCTGCTTGGCAAGAGAGACCCTCCTGTCATGAATTGAGTAAGGTTGTAATTGCCGGCGGCCAGGCCACTCATGGTAAAATTGTGGGGGCCTCCACCCGTATTGTACACCTCAAAGTCTTGATCGAACGGAGAAAAGGATGCCTGTACGCCTTGCTGGTGGCCTTCGCCCGTGGAGTGGATGGTGATGCTGCCGGACGTAGTGCCCACGCATGCTCCTTGAATGCTTACGATGCTCAATGTGGGCCATTGTACAGGATATCCGATGTACAATGAGTAGGTTCCCGTACACCCGTTCCCGTCCACGAACGGGACGCTGTATGCGCTACCATACGTGGGGTTCACGAGGGTTGTGCCATAATAGTATTGCCAGTAACCTCCCATGTCAGGAATGTAATAGGAGATGGAATCCAATTCCACGCCATCCACATAATAGGGCGGTGGGCCCGGCATGATGGCTGCGTCCGGCATAAAGCCGATCTTATAGTAGGATGACGCGTCACAGGGCCCATATCCGATATAGTCAAAGATGTCACTCACTCCGCCCAGTGACAGGAAATCACCATGGTCGCTGGCAGTGACCGTGATCTCGGCTGAAGCCTGCTCCATGTTCGCATCCGTGACTGTCACGGTATAGTCCCCTGGTTGCACTCCCGTCAACGTTTGCGTGGTGGCGCCCGTGCTCCATGCATAGGTGTATGGCGGCACCCCATTGTAGGCGGTCGCTTGCAACCGCCCATTGCCATACGTGCAGGCTGGTTGCCTCGTCACCACGATATTGACGGAGATCGCCGCCGCCGAGTACCATGCGAAGCTGAATCCGAATACGAGAAGGATGCGGGACAAGGTCATGATCCAGGGGTTTTACTGAACAATTGACGTTGAAGGGCATGCGGGGTTGCCCGTATCCGTCATTTCAATTCTTCAACCAGTTTCCCGTTGCCTGGCGCGCAGTTGAACCCAACAACAATATCAATAGGTGCATGGGACTATCCGTCCACATGCTCCATGGGTTCATTGGACCGCATACCATCGATGCCCGGCGTCCACCCGATCAACTATTCCGCCATCGGCAACGGTTCCAATGCAGTGCGCCCGCCCATCGCCAATCCCAAGATCACGGCTGGCGGTGCTGAAGTGATCAGTACTTCACCAATCGCGCGGCGCCTTCGGACGATCGGACCACGTAAGCCCCCGGCGCCAGGGACCGCACATCCAACTCCGCCCAATTGCCGTGTTGCTGCACCGGAACAGTGAGGCTGCGCCCATCCATGGCCACCACGCGCCAATCCGTCGGTACCGGCCCGGCGATGGCCTGCACGCGCACGATGTCCGTGGCCGGGTTGGGCACGACCACGAGGCTGGCATCATTGACCTCCGCAGCAATGCCTGTTCCGATCTCTGCCACGTGCGTCACGGTGTTGGTGAGAATGGGATCGTTGAAATCGAAGTAGATCCCGGCGCTGTTCGTGATCTCATCGCCCGGCAGCAGGCCCGATCGTGCCCTGACCCGGTAACTCACGTAGCCCTGGCTCCCCAACAGGTCCGTGGTGCTGTCGGGCAGGTTGATGCCATCGAAAGTGAAGACCAGCTCGCGCCCTGTGCCGAACGAAGGGGTGAACGCATGTGAAGCGCCGAGGATGTCCAATGACAGGATGTTCAGGTCAGTGTCCAAGGTGTCGCGGATCACCACGGTGAAGGCCGTGTCCGTGCCGGTGTTCTGGAAGCGGATGGTGTAGTCGATCCATTCGTCCTGGCCAAGAAAAAACTGCGAACTGCTTCGCGTGGCATCGGTGTACCCGGCCTTGTCGTTGGGGTCGTAGCTGCCCGTTACCGTTTGGTCCAAGCTCACTGTGTCGTTTGTGGGATCGGCATCGCTCAATCCGTTCTGCACGTTCATTGTACTGGTAACGATGCTGCCCAACGGCGTGCCTGAGGGCACCTGCACATTCACGCTGAAATTCATGGACTGTATCGGGCCGAAGGGGCCCAGTTGCCACGTGACCGTATTGCCCGTTACATCCGTGGGTGTGGGTGTTGCCCCGTCGTAGGCCAAAGCCGGGTCGATCACCAGGGTGACCGTGACCGGGCCGCTCATGTAGGCCGAATTGTTGCGCACCTGTCCCCAATAGGTGCCCGCAAACCCAGGCCGCATGGCGGTGGCTTGCATGTTCACGCCGAGATCAAGTGCCACGGTACTGCTGTCCGCGAGGTCCAGCACCACCGGGTTGAAGTTGAGCGTGAAGGGTGCCGGCGAAATGCTTGGGCAGAGCTGCACTATCCCGGTAGCGTCCTGGCCGATCGTATAACTCCCGTTGACCAGCTGCATGCTGTAGGCGCCGCTTCCATCCGTGATGGTGTACAGCGGGCCCGGCAGCACTTCGAGCACCCTGTTCGGCAAGCCTATCTCACCTGCGTCCTTCACGCAGTCCTGGTCGTTGTCAATGAAGGCTGTTCCGCTCACCGTCCCGCATTCCGCGCCCAACTGGGGGATGGTGAAGTTGAAGGTGCTTGTGCATCCCGAAAAGGGCATGTGGGAGGCCATGCCTATGAACTGGGTAAGGGTGTAACTTCCAGCGGCGAGGCCGGTAATGGTAAAATCGGAAGGTCCGCCACCCGTGAAATAATCTGATCCATATGGATAATACAGCGTGGCCTGTACCGCCTGCTGATGCCCCTCGCCCGTGGAGTGGATGGTGATGCTGCCCGAGCTGGTGCCTTGGCAGGCCCCTTGGATGTACACCGCACTTAACGTTGGCCACTGCACCGGCCAGCCGATATACGTAAGTAGGGTCCCGGTACACCCATTTGCATCGGAAAAAGTGAACGTTTGGCTTCCCGGAGTGGGGTTATCGAGAAGCCGGTACCATACGTTATACCACTGCCCATCAGATTCCTCCTGGTAGGTGAGCGAATCCAAGGTCACGCCATCGATGGAATAAGGTGCCGGGCCGGGCAGCGGTCCGTTCCGATTGATCCCCAGCATGGTCGAGTTTCCGCATAGGGCCAGGCCGTTAAACCAATCATTCATCTGGCCATAATTCCCGGCGGTAAGGCTGTATGTGGCCGTGGCAGTGGCCATGGTGGCATCCGTGACCGTAACGGAATAGCTGCCCGGCAACAAGCCTTCGATGATCTGTGTAGTGGCACCCGTGCTCCATGCATAGGTGTAGGGTGCCTGCCCGCCGCTGGGCTGCGCTTTCAGGCTTCCATTAGCATAGGTGCAAATGGGTCGCTGCTGAATGAGGATCTGCACGGAGAGCGAGGCTGCTGCGGAATAACCCGCAAGCATCAAGAAAGCGAGGAGAAGGGTACGGATCGGATTCATGGGCGTAATTGCTTTAACCGTTGGCGTTGGAATGACAATTGTATCTTGAACTTCATTCAATTGGTGGGTTTCCCCAACAAACTATTGACGCAGGAAGCAACACCTGGTTGCCTGTTGGATGCCGTGGATGGAGTCGGCGCGAACTTGATTTATCAACTCACGGGGAGAGCGGACCGGACAGCTTCCCGCTTGAACTGCGGGATCACTGTTTGATCACCCGTTGATGGTGCAATTGCCCATGGCCATCCTTTATGCGCAGGATGTATGGACCAACGGGCAGGCCTGAGCCATCCACCAGTACGCTGGTGCCGGTGACCGCCATGCGCTTCAGCATGCGCCCGGTGAGGTCCAACAGGCTCACCTCCCCTTGCAGAACCGGTGAACTGACCTGCACGGTGAAGCAATCTGTGAAGGGCATGGGAGCCACGGACCAGACATTCGGTGCATTACTTGCGATAACCTCCGGCACTGCCAGCGGAAGCGCACAAGGTCCTCCCGATGGTGAGGTGATCTGGTCGTCCCGGTAGCAGAGGAACGAGCACAAACATTCATCCACGATACAGTATGTAGGGCGCGGGATGAAATAGCCCGTTGTGTTGCCCATTCGTTCCACGATGGTGAACATGTCCACGACACTACCATCGTGCATTACGCCCATGGCCAACGTGCCCAAAGCCACTCCATCCACTGCCGTGGATGAAGTCCCCAGTACGGTCAGGTAGGTCGCCTCATCACAGACACCCGTCCACTCCGCGGTTCCCTGCTGCCATCCCGGCGACCACCGATCACCCACCGCTGCGCCAAACCAGTACAGCGTATCCCATTCCTGCAGGTCCGCCAACCACCACAACACGATACCGGGTTCCGTACGGGTCACTATGTCCGGACCACCCGTTTCGATCAGTGTGTCACTGCCCCAGATCTGAGTGATTGCACCATGCTGCTCGATGCGCTGTGCCGCATGGCCGTCCACCACCGTATCCCCTGCGTAGGTGAAGCTATTGTAACTGGCACCCAATATGGGGTCGCTGGAATTGTACACCCACCTGGCCCCCGGTGGGCACCAGCTCTGGGCCTCTGCCGCCAAGCTGGCCAGTGCAAATGATCCGATCAGGATAGTGATCTGCCTTCTGTTCATCGCTTGATCCATTTGGCCTATGCACCATAGACACACCTTGCCCAAGATACGCTGCCTCGCCCCTGCCCGGCCTACCTTCGCCCATCGCCCGCCCGCTCACATACGCCGCCATCGACATCGGTTCCAACGCCGTGCGGCTGCTGGTGGGCGAGGTGGTGGAGCGCGAGGACCATCCGGTGATCAAGAAGATCTCGCTGGTGCGCGTGCCCATCCGCTTGGGCGAGGATGTGTTCGACACCGGCGCCATCGGCAACGCGAAGCGCGACCAGTTGATCAAATCAATGAAAGCGTTCCGCCTGCTGGGCGAAGTGTACGGCGTGCCCTACCTGCGCTGCTGCGGCACCAGCGCCATGCGCGAAGCCACCAACAGCGTTGATGTGATCACCCGCGTGGAGATGGAAAGCGGCGTACACATCGAGGTGATCGACGGCACCACGGAAGCCGACTTGATCATGAGCACCTTCTGGACGCAGGACCTGCTGAAGGACCGCAGCTACCTGTACATCGACGTGGGCGGCGGCAGCACGGAACTCACCTGGATCGAAAAAGGACAGCGCAAACGCTCCGCTTCATTCCCGTTAGGCACCGTGCGCATGCTGAAGCACAAAGTGGACGACAGTGTTTGGTCAGAGATCAGCGCCTTTCTCAGTGAACTGCGCGAACAGCGCGGCCAGCTTGCCGGCATCGGCACGGGCGGAAACATCAACCGCTTGTTCAAGGAGAACAAGAACAGCTACGGTCAGCCGCTCTCGCGGACGGACATCCACAAACAGCATGAACGCATCGCTTCCTTCAGCGTAGAGGACCGCGTGAAAAAGCTGCGCTTGCGCCCCGACCGCGCGGACGTGATCATCCCTGCGGCGGACATCTTCCTGCGCATCATGGAGGAAGCGGGCATCGAGGAGGTCTTTGTGCCCAAGGTGGGATTGGCGGACGGGATCATCTTCGACTTGTACACGAAGCAGTATGGGCGGGCGAAGTATGCGGCAAGAGCTGTGTAGGAGATCGGTGATCGGTGGCAGATTGGCCCAGGGATGGTCCTGCATTGAAACCGCCAGAGACGGGACAAGGGATCCGCACTCGCGAAAAACGTGAGCGCAGGGTCAAGGCCGGGGGGAACTACCCATGCACGGTGCACCAATGAAAAAGCCCCGGCCAAGGCCGGGGCTTTCCAATTGCCCGCAATGAGGCTTAGCCTCAGACCTTGCGTACGTCGATCGCGTTGAGGCCCTTGGGGGTCTCTTCCACTTCGTAGGTGACCGCGTCACCTTCCCAAAGGGCGTCACGGGTGCCGGTTTTGTGCACAAAGACGTCTTTGCCGCCTTCGTCGGGGGTGATGAACCCGAAACCTTTCTCCGTGTTGAAGAACTTCACTTTACCACTTGCCATTGTACTGTCGTGTTTGTTTAACCGTGCAAAGGTAGGTCCTTGCCAGCCTACACGGCCCATTCCCTTGAAAATAAGATCCATGCCGGTCTTCGGGATCTTCGTGGAAGATCAGGTGCGGAACCAGTGGCGACCCTACCCCTCTTCGAGCTTCAGCCAAGCCTGCACCATGCGCAGTTGGCCATAGCTGTACAGCTCGCCGAAATGACCTCGTGCGGCGTTGGTGTCCTTTTCCGGGAAATCGCGCATCCAATCGGCGATGTGGTCGCGTACGGCCTCCTCCATCACCGTGCCAATCTCCACTTCTCCCTCCGCGATCCCGCGTGCGGCGTGGCCTTCCAGGGTGCCGAGTGAGAGTTGCCTTTCCGCAGCGGCCTCGGCCAGGGTCTTGCCTTCCTTCAGCAGCGCGTAGGTTTTGCGGTAGGTTTCACCTCTTGGGGCCTTGGGTTTTTTCTCCGGGGCAAACACGTCATCCGCAGATCGGCGGTTGCGCTTGCGGCCGCTCTTGGCGCTGCCCTCGGGCTTGTGCTCCCCTGCCCATTGGGCCACTTTCTGCACCATGCTCGCGCGTTGTGCATTCAATTCCCGATCTGTTTCCGGCATGGGCTTGATCTCCTCCCCGTTGAGGATGCACTCGGCAATGGTGCCCGCCTTGGCGATCTGCGCCAGCTTCTTCACCAGCATGCCGTCGATCTCCCGCAGGTCCGCGGCGTATTCCTTGGTGCGGCTTAGTTGCTCCACCTGCGCCAGGTGCTGCAGCAGGTCCTTCATGCTTTCGCGCAGCAGCTTTCCGTAGTATGTGGCGCCCTTGCCGATGCGCTCCAGGAGCATCTGCCGCTCGTCCGTGTGCATCAGGCGCAGCAGCTGGTTGCCAAAGGTGGCGGTGTTCACTTCCTCGGCCTGCAATTTGTCCGCGAAGCGCACCAGGGCGGTCTTCATGCTTTCATCCTCGAATCCGCCCGTGTCGTGGTCCTTGCGGGTAAAGCCCACCTTCTTCAGGATGTCGCCGAGGTTGAAGGTGCTGGACAGCACGGCTTGCAGGTACTGCCGTTGTTGCTCCTTCAGTTGCTCGGGCAAGGGCTGCTGGGCGTGGCGGCTTTCGCTGAAGGCCACCACGTCGCGGTCGGTGCTCACCACGGAGGGATCGATGCGGGTGCGCAGGATCAGCCCGTCCAGCGCGCGCAACCGCGAGAGCGCCACGTACACCTGGCCAGGCGCGAAGGCACTGCCCACATCGATGATGGCCTTGCTGAAGGTGAGGCCCTGGCTCTTGTGTACGGTGATGGCCCAGGCCAGCTTCACCGGGTACTGTTCGAAGGTGCCCAGCACTTCCTCCTTCTGCTCCTTGGTGACGCCATCCACCGCGTAGCGCTTGTTCTCCCACGTTTCAGTCTTCAGCGTATACGGCATGCCGTCGTCGATCATTTCCACCGCAATGCCGTCCTTGCCGATCGCAGTGACCTTGGCCAGCTTCCCGTTGAAGTAGGCCTTGTCCATGTCGTTGCGGATGAACATGACCTGCGCGCCTTCCTTCAGTTCCAGCTCGGGCAGCACCGGGTACATGCTCTGCGGGAAATCGCCTTTCACCGTGGCCTCGAAGCGGTGCGCTTTGCCGGGCAAGGCTTTCAGGGCGCGCTCGTTGATCTCGTCAGCGGTGCGGTTGTGCGTGGTGAGGGTGATCACGCCCTCGGATTCCTCCCTCGGAATGTTGGCGCGGTAGTGCGCATTGAGGATCTCCACGTCCTGCTTGGTCACCGTGTTGTTGCGCAGGTTGTTGAGGATGCCGATGAAACCGGCGTCCTGCTGGCGGAAGATCTTGTCCAGCTCGATGTGCGCGTAGCCGCTCTCCTTCAGCGCGCGCGACTCGAAGAAGTGCATGCTGTTGTACCACTGGCGCAGCACCTGCCACTCGTCGTCCTTCACCACGGGCGGAAGTTGGAAGAGGTCGCCGATGAGCAGCAGTTGGGCGCCGCCGAAGGGGCGGTCATACACGCGGCGCACGCTGCGCATGCGGTGGTCAATGGCGTCCAACAGGTCTGCACGCAGCATGCTCACCTCGTCGATGATCAGCAGGTCCACATCGCGCAGCACGTTGCGGCGCACGGCGTTCAGCGGGTGGCGGCGGCTCAGCGTGTCGCGATCGTGGAAGTTGCCGTACGGTGGGATGTCCGCGGGCAGTTGCCGCTCGGGGATGAAGCTTCCGAAGGGCAGGAGGAACTGCGAATGGATGGTGACGCCCTTGGCATTGAGGGCGGCGATGCCCGTGGGGGCCAGGATCACAAAGCGCTTGTGGGTGCTGCGCGCCAGTTGGTGCAGGAAGGTGGTTTTACCGGTGCCTGCCTTGCCGGTGAGGAACACGTGCCGCGCCGTGCTGTTCACGAATTGCGCGGCCAGTGCGGCCATTTCGGTGGTTTCGATCACGCCGGCACCGGCCATGGCGGCCTGGATCGGGTGTTCAGCGGTGGAAGAATTCCCGGCAATGGAATTGCCTGCTACATCAATGGACATGGGATTGAAAAGTGGAAGAACGGCTCCGGTTGTTGACGACAGGATCGCCACCGGCACGCCCTAAAGCTACACCATGTCCATTCACCACCTGCTTTGTCCTTCGCAACCAAGTTGCACTGCCTTTCCCAAAAAGCGCCCGCCGCATCCCTAAAATTGGGGAGCCCTTGGTCATTCAATGGTTGCCGGTTAAATTGGCAACGTAAAACACAAAGCCAGTACGACCTGCCCATTGCCCAGGGTAAAAAGAATTCTGCTCCAGCCTGTCCACGCGACGAATGACAACGGATACTTACGATCCAACGTCAACCACGTTTCCTATCCACTCCCATCCAATCTCGTACCCGGTTGAATGCAAATGATCCGCATCATCGTGGTGGACCGTCATGAGCTTGTGGCCTTGGGCATTGCATCGCGACTGGCCGATCAGCCCGAACTGGAAGTGGTGGGCCATGCCTGCTCGGGAGTCAAGCTGCTGGAGCGGTTGCGCGAAACACAGGCGGACCTGATCCTCATTGATGTTTCGCTGCATGAAATGGACGGCATTGATACCGTGCGGAAGCTGCATCGCAACTATCCCGGTCTGAAGGTGCTTGCCCACTCGGCGCTTACGGAGATCGAGTACGTGAACAGCATGCTGATCGAAGGAGCCTCCGGCTATGTGCTCAAGGACGGCCCCGCGGATGAACTGGCCCATGCCGTGCGGACGGTCATGAACGGCGACACGTACATCTCACCACATGCACAGCACAGCATTGCCAACGGCTACCGCTTCACGGAAAAGCGCATGGGCGGTGAATATGTGGGCCTCACCAAGCGCGAGCGCGAGATCATCCGCATGGTGGCCCTGGACCGCACCAACCGCGAGATCGCGGATGCCTTGTTCATCACGGAAGAGACCGTGAAAACACACCGCAAGAACCTGATGACGAAATTGAACGTGCGCGGCGTGGCGGGCTTAGTGAAATACGCCGTGGACCGTTGTTGGGTGTAGCTGCTTCGAAACCGCGAGAACCCCGCTGTGATCAGCAAGTGATCTGTCCAGCGCCTGAGGGGGAGATGAAGAAGGGAAGAAGAGAAGAAGAGAAGAAGAGAAAAAGGGAAGAAGGGAAGAAGAGAAGAGAAGAAGCATCGGCCCTCATCGCTTCGTCACCTCTTCGCCATCAAGGCCAGCGCTGCATAACCGTGATGGCCTTTCCTATCGGCCCAGTAAGCTCAAGCTGGCATAGCTAAAAAATCCTCATTTGTGGGTATTGTGAAGGCCTGCCGGCGCCTGGAATTTTGTATCCGAAGTTGGAACACGATCCTCCTGGCAATGAAAAACAGAACCTCCATCCAAGCCTCTCTGCTCCCCGTGTCCATCGCCTGTGGCCTTGCCTGCGCACCGGGCACTTATAGCCAGGACAAAGTGGAAATCCATGGCCGGGTCTTGATCGATGAGGGGCACCAGGAGGGCACGTTTGAAGTGCTCGAAGTGGGCAACTGGATCTGCATGCCCTTGGAAGTGTACCCGAACGGGCGGTTCAACCTGAAACTCAATGCTGGCGAGCGCGCCTACCTCCGGTTTGAACAGGGGGGCTTTCTCACCAAGGAAGTCTTGGTGGACACCCGCAATGCCAACATCACCAAGGCTGCGGCCCGCAAGAACAAGACGCTGAAGTTTGACGTGCAAATGACCCCTGTGCTACCGGACAAGCAATTGGCATACGCCGGTCCTGTGGGTATCATCACCTACCAGAAAGGCACCGGGCTGATGAAGGTGAAGTACGACCGGAGCCTGGTCCGCACAGGCAACGGGGACATCGTGGAAAACGCTGCGCGGCGCTGAGCCCTGTCCGGAATGTTTGTGGCCCATTCCTCAACCTGGCCGGCTTGCCGCTAACGGAAGAATACCTTGGCATCGGTGCCTTCCGGAGTGGCCAGTTGGAGCACATAAGCGCCATGCCCCAAAGGGCCCAGGTTTAAGCGCAGGCGTTCATCCACCGGCGTGCCTTGCATCAATATACGGCCCTGCAGGTCGCACAGCATGTAGCGGCATTCGCCGAATTCAGCCATCGGGCCGATGACCAGTTCATCACCGACCACCGTGGCTGCGTCCAAGGGGGAAGCGGCCCCGGCGAGGTCCAATGGCACCACAGGGGAAAATGTCCAAGCGCCATCCATATCCACCTGCCGCAACCGGTAATAGTTCAGGCCTGGTGCCGGTTGCTGATGCACGTAGGAATAGTGCAGCACCTGCTGGCTGTTCCCTGCGCCTGGTACCCGCCCCAGCTCGTTGAAGTCCGCGCCGTTCAATCCGTGTTCCACCGCGAACCAGGCATTGTCCTGTTCACTGGCCGTGGCCCACTCGAGCAATGCGTCACCGCCCGACGTACGCGCGCCAAAGCCCAACAGCTCCACCGGCAAGGTGCCTGGCGTGGTGATCCTCACGTCATTCACCGCAAAAGATGGATCCGTGCCCGTTCCGTCGTTGTTGTTCACCCAGTGGAAGGCAATGCGCAACGTATTGATGGACCAACAGGAACTGGGCAACGGAATGGTGAGGTGAGTCCAGCGGCCTTGGCCGCCACAGCCTGAGTTGTTCGTTTTGGGCATGTCCTGCAGCAGGGTCCAGGATGCCCCGTTGTCGGTGCTGTACTCCGCCGTGGCATTGTCCGAAGTGCCGTTGCCGTCCTCGATGTAGTCGAATTCCAGAGAGAGCGTACTGTAACCCACCGTACTGATCGTCTTGGACCAGGAGCGTTTGTTGGTGGTGGTGTTGCAGAGAAAGCAGCCGGAACCGCAATTGCTGAAACCGCCCGCATCATACGCGGCGCCCAGGTCGCCCAAAGTTGCCGAACCGACATGCAGGGTCTTGTTGCTCCCGCACCCGGTGCCGCAGGCGCCGGCTGCATTGCCGTTCTCCTTGCAACTGATGTAGTACTTGTTCGATTTCCCGCAGGAGCCGCCCACATCCTGGTTTAGGTTGGCCCCGGTTTCCCAATTGTTGGTGCCGTCAAAGCTTTCCTGCCACACCACGGTTTGGGCCATGCAGGAAGCGCCTGGTGCCACGAGCAGCAGGCAGAAGACCGGAGCATTCGCGCGGCATGGCATCACCTACCGGCATTTACCGCAAGGTACACCATTCTAACGGTTTGCGCTCTTGTATCGCATTCAAGGGTTGAGCAATGTCAGTCCTTAGGCCCGGAAGCCCGGATACATTTCGGCTGCCATGGAATGGAAAGAACTGGATTCAATAGTGGAACTGGACCGAATTGACCAACTGTCCAAGGGGCAACCCGTGCTGATCTTCAAACACAGCACACGTTGCCCGATCAGCAAAGCGGCATTGAACAGGCTGGAGCGTGCTTGGACGGCTGAAGATGCCGCGCGGCACCGTGTTTATTACTTGGACCTGCTGGCGCACCGGGATATTTCAGACGCGGTGGCCACACGCTACCACGTCCAGCACGAATCGCCGCAGGCATTGGTGATCCGCAACGGCACCTGCACGCACCGGGCGTCGCACACGGCGATCACTTTCGCGGAAACGGTGGAGGCGTTGAGCGAGTAAGACGAATTACGGGAACGGCGCGGGAAGGATTGAGGCGGGCCGGAAGACTGGCGGGAGCGGGGGGAGGGATTGAGGCAGGAGCCCGCCAGAGGCGGATCAAGGGTCGGGCACTCGGGCCGCACAGGCCACCCACAGGCCGGACCCGAGCGCCGGGATACTGCTATGGCCTCGCGCGGACACCCGAGCGCGGGTTGAGGAGTTCCTATTGCGCGGTCCTCAACGTGGCACGTTGAGGCAGGCAAAACCACTGCCGCAAGTGCGACTGGCAGTGCTCAATCCTTGCTGAACCGCAAGGTTTCCACGTGCTTAGCCCCGAAGAGCTGGAGCACATAGCTGCCCGCAGCCAGGTCGGCCACGTTCAGCTCCACCGCACCACCTGCGGCCAGGCCCACTAGTGCCTGATCACGCAACATGCGGCCACTGGCATCAAATATGCGGAGGTGCGTGCCCGAAGTCCACCCGTGTGAAGAGGCAATCACCAGCCTGTTGTGGGCAGGGTTTGGGAAGATCCGCACACCATCCACCGCTGCCCCCGTGATGCCGGTTGTGATCACCTCCACGGGATCGGACAGCGACACGCATCCGTAGACACTGGTCACCTGCACGGTATAGCTGCCGGTATGCAGGTCGGTGATGGTGGCTCCCGTTCCGCCGGGCACGGTATCTCCGTTCAGGAACCATTGATAAGACTCCCCTGCGCTGGCCCCCAGGAAGCTGCCCTGGTCGGTGATCAGTGCCTGGTACAGGCTACAGTCCACCAGGGTGTTCAGCACCGTGTTGGTGATCACCGGCGCGTTCCAGTCGAATACGATGCCTGCACTATTGGTGATCTGCGTGCCGTCTGGGGAACCGGCCACGGGCCGGATGCGGAACCGCACGAACCCATGGCTTGCAGTCTCGTTGGCTCCGCTGTCCGGCAGCAGGATATGCTGGAACTGGAAGAGCGCTACGCGGCCCGTGTCCACCTCGATGCGTGTGAGCGGGTGCGAGGCGTCCAGCACCTCCATGGTGAGCGGGTCCAGGTCCGTGTCCAAGGTGTCCAGCACGCTCACGTTAAAGGCGGTGTCGGTACCCGTGTTCTGGAAGCGCACGGTGTAGTCCAGCCAGGGGATGTCCACCGGCACGGCCCCGGCGCTGCCGTAGCCCTGTGGGGTCACGAGCTTGTCGTTGGGGTCCCAGGAGCAGCTCACACCCTGCGGACCAAAACCGGCAACTAGGGTATCGGGCAGGTTCGCGGCCACCATGGTGGCATGCCAACCGGCCGTAGTGCCGGCGGCGCCTACATCCACCGTGATCTGTGCCACGAACTCCTGGAACCAGTGCAGGCTGTCCATATTCCAGAAGAAGGTCGGCCCCACGATGGAATCCGGGGCGGGTGAGACCGAAGAATAGGTGAGGTCGCCCAGCAGTTCGAAGCTCAAGACCAGGCCTGTGGCGATGGCTGTGCCGTTGTTTGCCAAGCGCAGTTGTACGACCTGTGCGGTGTTGCACCGCATGGCCTGGTAGGTGACCCAAAAACCCAGTGCGGTATCGTTCGTGGCCGGTGCCAGGCCGATGTCCAGCCCTGTGGCAATGGGAGCCTGCGGGGTCAGTGTGGCTACCAAGGTGTCCGGGTCGTTGGTGACCTGATAGCTGGGGGGTGGCGTGTGCCACACGTGCCAAGTGCCGGTGTCCGCTGGCAGGTCGAACTCGCCGGTGCTGTTGGACCACACCAGCACCTCATTGGCATCGGTACTGACGAGCTTGTAGCGCACGGGATGTTCCAAGCTGTCCATTGTGGCATCCACATCGAAGTCGTAGTAGAGGTGACCACGCAGGCGGAAGGCATCGTAGAAGTGGTTCTGCTGCCACGTGATCTGGTTGTGCGCCACAGATGCCAGGTCGGGCACCACGTCCGCGTTCAGGTCCGCCAGCAGCATGTCGCCCGCACTGCCATTGCCCAGCACCACCACTCCCGTGGGGCCCAGTTCGCCATTGCCCAAGTTCAGGTTGTAATAGGTATTGTGCGTATAAAGGTCGCTCATGGCCCACACGGCATCGGGAAATCCATCGCCATTGATGTCGGTTGCAAGCATGTGGCGCGGCGTGCCGTTACCCCCAATGCTGGCCTGCAAGGAGGGGGTGAGGAGGCCTGTTCCATCATTCCGCATCAGGTACACCTTGCGGCCATAATCCTCCACGTATGCATCGGCGGCACCATCGCCATCCACGTCCGCCAAGTCGTACACGGCCATATTCCCCGCACCCTCCAGCATGCTAAGGCCCATGCTGCCGTCGTTCAGCAGTACACGCCAGCCGCCACCTCCGATCACGATATCGGGTATTCCGTCCGCGTTCATGTCCGCTACCTGCACCTTGCCTTCTATCAGCAGCGGTTCAGCATGCCGGGTAAAGTGGCCGGTTCCATCATTCTCATACCAGGCATTCACCCCCACCAGGTCAGGGTCCAGATCGCCGTCCAGGTCGGCCTCACAGCGCGAGATGCCCTGCCCTGGCAGGCTATCGGCCACCCAGCCATTGCCGCCGCCGATGTTCCAGATAATCGCGGCTTCCGGCTTGCTGGAAAGCACGTCCGGAAAGCCGTCCCCATTCAGGTCAATGGCGTGGGCTTGGTAATTGTCCCCCAGGTTTTCCGCCACTACCCGCTGGGTTCCGAAGGTACCATCCCCGTTGTTGGGATACCAGGTGATGTGCCTGCCGTAGAGGGCAGATGCCACCAGGTCGGGATCGCCGTCCTGGTCGATGTCGGCCACGCTCAGGTCGTTCCCTCCTCCGAGAAAGGCGCCCACATTGTGACGAGGCCCCCAGCTGCCGCCCTCATTGCGGTACCACATCAAGATCCCCTGACCATTGGTGGCCACCAGGTCAAGTGCCCCATCGCCATCCATGTCCCCCAACGCGTAGCGCGTGTGCTTGAGCGAATAGGCGCCCAAGGTTTCCACGCTGGCATCGTTCCAAGAGTACCCGTTGCCCGTGTTCCACCACCAGCGCACGTCGCAACTGCTGCCGGTTTCCACGGCCAGGTCCAGGTCACCATCGCCATCCACGTCCCCTGCTACATCCCCGGGTAAACTGAAGGGTCCCACGGCCAGCGTATCCGCTACGGTGAAATTGCCGGTGCCGTCATTGGCCAGCCAGCTGGTGATTGTGCCGTTCTTGGTCAGGATGTCATTGTCCCCGTCCCCGTCCACGTCCCCGCAATGGGTCACTCCACTATTGGCGAAAAGCGCACCCGCGTTCACCGGCCCGAAGTTGCCACCACCGAGGTTCTGGTACCATCCATGCTGCGTACACCCGCCACCGATGACCAGGTCCGGCAAACCATCTCCGCTCACGTCCTTGAGGTGCGGGTACATGGAGGTGGTGGTGCCCGTGGCGCCGATGGCCTGCCCATCGGTGAAATTGCCCGTGCCATCATTGATCCATAACTGCGCGGCGGTGACACTACCCACCAACATGTCAAGGTCACCATCACCATCCATGTCGGCCACCATCTTCATTGCCCGGCCGTTACTCACAAACTGCCCCGGGCCGAAGGCGCCTCCCCCAAGCCCGGGGTACCAGGCGCCGCCAAAGAGGATGTCCCCAATACCGTCGCCATTCACATCGGCCAAGCCCAACATCGAATTGAGCACAAGGCCGCCCACCGGTATCGATATGCGCGGGCCAAAGTCGCCGTTGCCGTCATTTAGAAAGACGTAACAGCCATTGTTCTGCGCGTAGAGGATATCGGTGTGTCCATCCCCATCCACATCGCCGGTGGACACCAAATAGGGATAATCCACATCGCTGTAAAACAAGTTGACCGGCGCAGCGAATTGGGCGGATAGGTGAAGAGCTCCATGGACGGCCAATACCGTCGAAACCGCTTTCATTATGCTGGGGATCAAGACTTCCTCCCCCATTGGCGCGTAAACGAAGGTCGTGGATACTGCTTTCATTATGCTCGGGATTAAGACACCATGAAGGTAAGACGCTTGGCCATGGTATAGGTTGCTTGCCAATGAACCTTGCCCCGCCTGTCACGTGCCCTGCATTCGCCTATATCGACCCTAAAGGATTTCGCATGGAAAAGCCAGCGAAGCGAAGGGCCCACGCTTGGCTGCACAAGCAGAAACGTGCACCCATGCTGAATACGCGCTGCAACCGTAAGTGCACGGTGGTTAAACGAAAAAGCCCCCGCCGCGTCGGCGAGGGCTTTTTGATTTTTGGAACAATCCCGGCTTAGAGGCCGAGGCTGTCCTTGAAGTTGCGGAACTCGAGGTCCTTCATGGCCTTGTCCTTCAAGCTGGCGTCCTTGGCCACGGCGGCGGCGAGGTTGCTGCGCATGCCGTCTGCATTGTTGGTGCGGGCAGCAATGATGGCGGCTAAGTAGTGGCCCTTGGCGCTGTCCTTGTCCGGGCTGGCGGCCAGGATGGTGCCTGCGCCGGCGGCATCGCCACCGAGCATTTTGGCCAAGGCGGCGTTGAAGGTGTTTTGGCCGGCCATGTTGCTGTTGGCACTGGCGTAGTTACCGTTCTGAATAGCGATGATCCCTTGGTTGTACTTCACGTCCGGGCCGGCGGCGGTGGCCTTGGCGAAGAGGTCGGCGGCTTTTTTGCGATCACCTTTTTGGCGGGCGATCACCCCGAGGTTGTTGGTGCTGATGGGGTTGTCCATGATGCCGTTGGCCTTTTGGAACTCGGCCTCGGCCTCGGCGCTCTTGCCCTGCTGGAAGAGCACGTAGCCCACGTTGTTGGCGCAGCGGTAGTCCTGCGGGAAGAGGCGCTCGGCCTCCTTGTAGATGCGCAGCTGCTCGTTGAGGTCACTGGTGAGGCTGGCGGCCTTGAGGAGTTCCTCCACGTTGAGCGTGTCGGGATTGCTTTTGCTGAGGGCGGTGAGTTCCTCATCGCTGTACCCGTTCACCTCGTAGTTCAGGCTCACTTCGCTGCGGCGCAGCTTGGGCAGGATCCCATCCGCGATTTCCTTGTAGGTGGCGGCCATGTTCTTGATCTCCTGCTCGCGCTTGTTCACGTCGGGGTACATTTCCAGCACGCGGAGCACGAGGTCCTTGTCGGCAAAGCTGCTGGCTTGGGTGGCTGCTTTGAATCCGTCCCAGTCCTCACCGCGCGGGTTGAGGGTGAAGAAGGCCTTGTCCTTGGCTGCAGCCACCTTATTGGAGGCCAGCACGTTGCGGATCCAGTTGCTGCCGGTGTTGGCACGCTTCTCCGCCAAGTTCTCGTTCATGTGCACCTCGCCTTCCGGCGATGCCCAGGCATTCACGGTTACTCCTTTCCACGTGATGCGGGGGTTCTTCATGCCGTTCTTCACGAAGTCGTTCATGTCCTTCACGTCCTGGTCCTTCAGTTCGCTGGGGCGCACTACTTCAGAGGCTACGAGGTAGTTGATGGTGGCATTGGCACTGTGGGTAGTTACGCGAACGAACTTATCGGGGGCCATGATCACGCGGTCGTCGCTCATCACCAAGTAGGGCGTGGTGATCACCCCGTCGGCGAGCTTCACGGCGGTGAAGGGCTTTTCCTTCTTGCCCTGCTTGCCGAGGATGTTGAGCATCAGCTGGCTTTGCTCCATGGCGGGGGTGTACGCCACCTTGTCGCTATAGCTGAAGGATTTGCCTTGCTCGTAGGGCACCACGGTGTAGTTGCCAACGGCCTTGTCTCCTTGGAACCCGGCCATTTTCAACGGAGATTCCCCACCGGCATAGGTGATCGTGGGGGTCAGCTCCACCAATGCCTTTCTGTAGAAATACTTCCCCGGGAAGTTCCCATTGATGTTCACATGCACCGTGTCGCCTTGCACGATCAGGGGGCTTGGGTCCACCGTGTGGGAGATGGTCGAGGCGTACTTGTCCATTTTTCCGAGTCCGCCGCAACCGGCGACCACCAAGGCTGTCGCGGCCAATAAGGCGAAACCTGCGCGGTGATGATTTTCCATGTGTTGATCAGTTGGTTATTTATCCGGATCGGCGCAAACTTAACCACCATTCATGCCAAACTTCGGAACCCGGAGGCACGTAGTTGTACACGATCCATGGTGAGTGACGGGCTGCGGATGGACGGTGCCTGCTGCTCACAACTGCTCTAAGGAGAGCCCCACCTCCCGTTCTTCTGTCAACAGGGCCAGTAACCGGTCGTATGCGGCCCGGTCCTTCAGCAGGTCCCTGCCGTTCAGTTCGAGGATGACCACCCGAACACCCGCCAATTTGCGCAAGTGGTCCAAGTAACGCTGCTGGACCTGTTCCAGGTATTCGGCGGTGATGTGTTGTTCATAGGAGCGCCCGCGCGATCGGATCCGCCCGCGCACGGTGTCCATGGGCAAGTGCAGGTACAGCAGCAGCTCGGGCTTGGGCATCCCGCTGTACATGATGGTGTACAGGTCGTTGAAGAGGGCGCGTTCGTCCGGCGGGAGCGTGGCCCCGGCGAACACCAATGATTTGCCGATGGAATAATCCGCTACGGCCATGGGTTGGAACAGGCTCCGCTCCCCCACGCGTTTGAGCTGGTGGTAGCGCTGAGCGAGGAAGGACAGTTCGAGGGTGAAGGCATGTCGCGCGGGATCCGCGTAGAACCGGGGGAGGAAAGGGTTGTCTTCAAACTCCTCCAGCACGGGCTCGGCCCCCCATTCCGCCGCCAGCCGCTTGGCCAAGGTGGTTTTGCCCGCGCCGATCAAGCCTTCCACGGCGATGTATCCATAGGGTGACCTCATGGTTCCGGCGGCACTTGATCGAGCAATTGCAGTACCGTGCGCCCCAGCCCCGGATGGACCAGCGCAGGGGCAATGTCCGCAGCGGGCCCCAGGGCGAACGCCCGTAGATGTACCCTCGGATGCGGCACGGCCAGGCCCGGCAGATCGATCACCTGCCCTTCGATGAAGAGGATGTCGATATCGATGGCGCGCGAGGCATACCCGCCGGTTGCCGGGCGTTGTCGCCCCAGTTCCTGTTCGATCTCCACCAAGGTCTGCATCACTTGCGGGGGCGGCGATCCGCTGTCCACGGCCAACGCGCGGTTCAGGAACAAATGCGCTCCGCTGAACCCCCATGGCCTGGTCCAATGGTCACGGCTTACCGCCCTCACGGGGCCAACGCGCCGGGTGATCAACTCCGTTGCGCGAGCGAATGTTCGTGGCGGATCACCAAGGTCTGCACCCAGTAGTAGGATGTGTTCGGCCATTGGCCAAAGTAATTCAATTTACCGTGTGTGAATACCAATGCCAAGGGGCCAGGGGACCACGGACCTTGTGGCGCATTCAACCCATCAATGGCTTTCGCCGGCTTTGAGCTTTTCGGTGCGGTCGGCCAGTTGCAGTGCATCGATCAGGGGCTGCAGGTGGCCGTTCATCACTTCAGCCAGGTTGTGCACGGTAAACTCGATGCGGTGATCGGTGATCCGGCTCTGCGGGTAGTTGTACGTGCGGATCTTCGCGCTGCGGTCGCCGCTGGCCACTTGGCTGCGCCGATGGGCGGTTACGGCATCCTGCTCGGCGCGGACCTTTTCCTCGTACAGTTTGTTCCTCAACATCTGCATGGCCTTCATGCGGTTGCCCAGTTGGGAGCGTTCGGTTTGGCACATCACCACCACCCCGGAGGGGACGTGGGTGAGGCGCACCTTGGTTTCCACCTTGTTCACGTTCTGGCCGCCCGCGCCGCCGCTCCGTGCGGTTTCCATTCTCACATCGCTTTCCTTCACTTCCACATCGAACTCTTCAGCCTCGGGCAGCACGGCCACGGTGGCTGCGCTGGTGTGGATGCGACCACTGGCCTCGGTGCGGGGCACGCGCTGCACACGGTGCACGCCGGCCTCGAACTTCAGCACGCCATACGCGCCGGCCCCCTCGATGTTCAGCACCACTTCCTTCACGCCACCCGCGCTGTTCTCGTTGATGTCGGCCACCTCCACCTTCCAGCCGCGGTCCTCGGCATAGCGGGTGTACATGCGCATGAGGTCGCCCGCGAAGATGCCCGCCTCGTCGCCACCGGTGCCGGCACGGATCTCCATGGTGCAATTGCGCTCGTCGTTGGGGTCCTTGGGCACCAGCAGCAAGCGGATCTCCTCTTCCATGGAGGCCATGCGCGGTACCAGTTGGTCCTTTTCGTCGCGGGCCAGTTGCTGCATGTCCGGGTCGCGCTCGGTGCGCAGGATCTCCTCGGCGCCCCGAAGGTCTTCCACCACCCGCCTGTAATCCACGAAGGCCTGGTCCACCTCTTCCAGGTCGCGGTATTCGCGGTTGAGGTCCACAAAGCGCTTGCGGTCCGCGATGACGTCCGGGTCGGCCAGTTGCTTACCGATCTCCTCGCGGCGGTCGTGGATGGCGGAAAGGCGATTGAGCAGGTCGCTCATGGCTGGGGGAAGGTTGCCTGTTGTTGGAAATGCGTTGCCGGGTTGGTCAGGTCCAGCGGTCGATCGGTGTTTCTTCGGCCTTTGGCCCGGCGATGTGGTTATCCCCCATACACAAAGCTGCCGTGCGGTCCATCGATCCTCACTTCCTTGGCGGGCGCCTCCTCCACCCTTCCGATCACTTGGGCCGCTATGCCGAAACTTTCCGAAGTTGCGATGATCTTTTCCGCGTGCTGTTCCGGCACATAGAATTCCAAGCGGTGGCCCATGTTGAACACGCTGTACATCTCACGCCACGGGGTACCGCTCATGCGCTGTATGGTGGTGAACAGCGGTGGCACGGGCAGCAAGTTGTCCTTCACCACGCGCAACCCTTCGATGAAGTGCAACACCTTGGTTTGGGCCCCGCCACTGCAGTGCACCATGCCGTGGATGTCACCGCGCATGGTTTTCAGCACCTCGCGCACCACGGGGGCATAGGTGCGCGTAGGTGACAACACTGCAAGGCCATGGTCCAGTGGCGTGCCTTCCAGGGGGTCGGTAAGCTTGGCCTGCCCGGTGTACACCAGCTCTGCCGGCGTTCCGGGATCATAGGTCTCCGGCCAGGAAGTTCCCACGCTTGGGTGGAACACGTCATGCCGGGCGCTGGTGAGGCCGTTGCTGCCCATACCGGCGTTGTAGCTGTCCTCGTAGGTGGCCTGCCCGTAGCTGGCCAGGCCCACCACCACGTCGCCGGGGCGAATGCGGGCATTGTCGATCACTTCATCGCGGCGCATGCGGCAGGCCACGGTGCTGTCCACAATGATGGTGCGCACCAGATCACCCACGTCGGCGGTTTCCCCTCCGGTGCTATGTATGCCGATGCCCAGGCCGCGCATCCGTTCCAGGAATTCCTCGGTGCCTTGGATGATGGCCGCGATCACCTCGCCGGGCACCAATCGCTTGTTCCGCCCGATGGTGCTGCTGAGCAGGATGTGGTCCGTGGCCCCCACGCACAGCAGATCGTCCAGGTTCATCACCACGGCATCCTGGGCAATGCCTTTCCATACGCCAAGGTCGCCGGTTTCGCGCCAATAGGCATAAGCCAAGGCGCTCTTGGTGCCGGCACCGTCGGCGTGCATCACGATGCAGTGGTCGGGGCTGCCGGCGAGTTCATCGGGCACGATCTTGCAGAAGGCGCGGGGGAACAGCCCTTTGTCCATCAGGGCGATGGCCTTGTGCACATCCTCCTTGGCGCTGCTCACGCCTCGTTGCTGGTAGCGGGAACTAGGCTCGGTCATGGGCGGGAAGTAAAAAGGCACCCCGCGAACACGGGATGCCTTTGAACCGATGGGTACGGGCTAATTGGTTCCGGTGCCCTGTTCGTTGGCCTTGGGCACATAGTCGAAGCTCTTCACGGAGAACTCCACACGGCGGTTCTTCTGGTGGGCGGCCTCCTTCTCCTCGGTGGTGGCCATCTTGGCGATCTCGGCATCGCTGATGCGCGTGCGCGTTTCACCGTAGCCCTTGGCCACCATCCGTGCCGGATCGATGCCCAAGCTGACCAAGTAGTTTACGCAGCTTTGCGCCCGGTTCTGCGAGAGGTTCATGTTGTAGGCATCGGAGCCCCGGGTATCGGTGTGTGCGGCCAGCTCGATCACGATCGTGGGGTTTTCCACCAAGGTCCTGTACAAGGTTTGCAGGGAATCCTTCCCTTGCGGGGTTAGGCTGGCCTTGTCCAGTTCAAATTGCACTTCAGGCAATTCGATGGCCATGTTCTTGGCGGCGGGCTGCAGGAGGTATTCCTTCACGAAGGTGGTGCTCTCGGTGAGGCCTACGGTGGTGATCTGGTCATTCACCACCAAGTAATTGTCCTTGCTGGCCCGGATGGTGTAGCTGGTGTTCTCCTTGATGTAGCGGTCATTCCCCTTTTCCTCGAAGTTGAACCCGCCGTTCCCGTCGGCCAGCGCGCTGAAATTGGAACCGTCGGTGCCCACCACCTCCACCTTGGCATCGGGCAGGGGTTCGCCGGTTACCTTGTCCTTCACCACGCCTTGCAGGGCGAAGAGCATGTCGGGCACATAGAAGCGCCAGATGTCGTCCTCTCCCTTTCCGCCGGGGCGGTTGCTGGTAAAGAACCCGCGGTCCTCATCCCCGTCGAAGATGATGCTGAAATCATCGCCGGCGCTGTTCACCGGGCTCTTCATGTTCTCCGCATGTCCCCAGGTGCCTTCCCCGGTTTTGGTGGCGCGGTAGATGTCCATGCCGCCCATGCCGCCGATCCGGTTGCTGGCGAAGTAGAGGTCGCCATTGTTCCGCCAGAAGGGGAACATTTCATCCTTTGGGGTATTGATCTCTTTGCCGAGGTTGACCGGCTTGCCCACGGGCATGCCCTCCTTGTTGATCCCCACTTTCCAAAGGTCCTTTCCACCTTGGCCGCCCTTCATGTTGCTGCTGAACACCAAGGTATTGTCGTCGGGCGAAAGGGTGGGATGCCCGATGGTGATGGTGGTGGTGTCCTGCTTGTCCTGTTCCGGTTTCAGGGGGAGCATTACGGGCTCGCTGTAGTTGCTGCCTACTTTCTTGGTCACCCAGATATCGCATCCGAAGGATTTTTTCTTCTCGTGCGGGCAGCGGGTGAAGAACATCATGTTGCGCTTTTCATTGAAGGTGGCCGAGCCTTCGTGTGCCGGGGTGTTGATGGCCGGTGGCAGTCGTACGGGCTCGCTCCACTTGCCCAGTTTGTCACGGCTGCTGGCAAAAAGGTCGGTGAAGCTTTCCCCGAGGATCTTGTCGGTTTCGGTTCCGGTGGAAGCGGGCCTGCTGCTGGCGAAGACCACGTCGCTGTTGCGCTTGTCGGAGAATGCGGCACTGAAATCGTACTGCGGGCTGTTGAGCAACACTTCGGGGTCCACCTTGTACTGGGTGGGATGGTCGATCCAGGCTTGTGCCTGCTGGCTGGCGGCCAAACTGGCGTCGGCGCGCATGTCACCGGGGTTTTTTTCCTTGTATTTATTGTATGCGGCAATGGCCTGGGCGTACTTGCCTTGTTCCTTCAAGGCTTCGCCGATGTAGTAGTAGGTAATGGGGTCGGGGTACTGCGCCTTGTTGGCCTTTTCGTACCACACCTCGGCATTTTCCGCATCGCCCATGGCGCGGTACACTTCGCCCACCTTGAAGATGAGCACGGCCTTTTCACTGGCCTTTTTTTCGGTGGTGTAGGCCTTTTTATAGAGCTCTATGGCATCGAAGAAGAAGCCCTTCTTGAACGCCTCGTCCGCGTCCTTGGCTTCCCTGTTCTGGGCCATGGCCCCTGCGGTGCAAAGCACCATGAACATCATGCCGGCCAGCAATTTCTTCAGGTCTATCATCGGATCTGGATGTGTATTGCCCGTGGAGAACGGGACCGGGCGAAAGTAATCAAAGTCCCCTTCGTTCGGCTCGCTTCCCCTGTTTTTCGCATCCCCAGCCCTTCGGGGCATGTTGTGCCCGGTTCATCGGGTGAAGAGCAGTTCGCGCATCTTGGGCAGGGGCCACAGCTCGTCGTCCACCAGCAGTTCCAACTTGTTGCTGTGGTAGCGGATGCGGTCCATGAAGGGTTTCACGGACCCGCAGTAGGCGATCGCCTTTTCGCGTTGGTCGTGGAGCATGTTGGCCTGTTTGCGGGCATCGGTCATGGCCTTGCTGAGCAAGCGTACCTGCTCCATGTGCAGGCTGATCTTGCGGATGATCTCCACCTGCGTGGCGGTGGCCTTGGCCCCCTCCTCGCCACCGAGCACCTCGCGCAGGCCCTGCACGTTCTGGATCAACCTGTTCTGGTAGTGGATGGCGGCGGGCAGCACGTGATTGGTGGCCATGTCGGCGCATACGCGCGATTCGATCTGCACCTTCAGGGTGTAATTGTGCAGCTCGATCTCGTGGCGTGCATGCAGTTCCTTTTCGCTGAGCACTCCTGTTTGCCGGAAAAGCTCGTGGGTGGCTTCCGTGGACCAGGCGTCCAGGGCCATGGGGGTATCCTGCACGTTGGGCAGCCCGCGCCTGGCCGCCTCCTCCTTCCATTCCTCCCCGTAGCCGTTGCCCTCGAAGCGTACCGCTTTGCTGCGCACGATCAGGTCGCGGATGGTGCGTAAGATGGCTTCATCCTTCTTCACCCCGCGTTTGATCAGGGCGTCCACCTCGGCTTTGAACGCCTTGAGCTGCGCCGCCACCATGGTGTTGAGCACGGTCATGGGTCCTGCGCAGTTGGCGCTGGAGCCCACGGCGCGGAACTCGAACTTGTTGCCGGTGAAGGCAAAGGGCGCGGTGCGGTTGCGGTCGGTGTTGTCCAGCAGCACCTGCGGGATGCGGCCAATGTCCAGTTTGAGCTCGGTTTTACTGGCCGGGCTCATCTTGGATTTGATGTTCTTCTCCAGCCCGTCGAGCAGCTCGGTGAGGTAGTTGCCGATGAACACGCTGATGATGGCCGGGGGGGCCTCATTGGCCCCGAGGCGGTGATCGTTGTTGGCCGAGGCGATGCTGGCCCGCAGCACGGCGGCATGGTCGTGCACGGCAGCGATGATGTTGACGAAGAAGGCCAGGAACTGGATGTTCTCCTTGGGCGTGCGGGCGGGCTTCAGCAAGTTCACGCCCGTATCGGTGGCCAGGCTCCAGTTGTTGTGCTTGCCACTGCCGTTCACCCCGGCGTAGGGTTTTTCATGGAAGAGCACCCGCATGTCGTGCTTGCGGGCGGTTTTTTCCATCACGTCCATCAGCAGCATGTTGTGGTCCACGGCGAGGTTCATCTCCTCATAGACCGGGGCGCACTCGAACTGGTTGGGGGCCACCTCGTTGTGGCGCGTCTTCACGGGTATGCCCAGTTTCAGCGCTTCGGTCTCGTAATCGCGCATGTAGGCTTGGATGCGCTCGGGAATGCTGCCGAAGTAATGGTCTTCCAGCTGCTGGCCCCGTGCAGGACCGTGGCCGAAGAGGGCTCGCCCGGACATCATGATGTCGGGGCGGGCGTAATAGAAGGATTCGTCGATCAGGAAGTATTCCTGTTCCCAGCCCAAGGTGGCGACCACCTTCTGCACGTCCTTGTCGAAATAGCGGCACACGGCCGTGGCGGCCTCGTCCAAGGCGCGGATGGAGCGGAGCAGCGGGGTTTTGAAATCCAGGGCTTCCCCGGTGTAGCTCACGAAGATGGTGGGGATGCACAAGGTGTTGTGGATCAGGAAGGCCGGGCTGCCGGGGTCCCATGCGGAATAGCCCCGCGCCTCGAAGGTGTTTCGGATGCCCCCGCTGGGGAAGCTGCTGGCATCGGGTTCCTGCTGCACCAGCATCCCGCCGTCGAAGCGTTCAATGCTTCGGCCCTCGCCCAGGGGCTCGAAAAAGGCATCGTGCTTCTCGGCGCTCGATCCGTTGAGCGGTTGGAACCAGTGGGTGTAGTGGGTGGCCCCTTTGCTGGTGGCCCATTCCTTCATGCCGCTGGCCACCTGGTCCGCCAAGCGGCGGTCGATCCGCTCACCCCGGTCGATCGCCGAGCGGACGGCCCGGTAGGCATCCTCGGTGAGGAACATCCGCATGGCCCCGTCATTGAACACGTTGGTGCCGAAATACTCGCTGATGCGGTTGCCGGGCAGGATCACTTCCTTGGGCTGTCGGCCCAGCACATCGGTCAGCGCCTTCGATCGCAAAAAGGGGGTCGTCATGGCGTTTTTGTGTGACTTGTGCGCAAAACTATACTTTCAAGAGGGGGGTATCGACAGGAAGACGCAGAATATTTTCCAACACCCCATCCGCGGGAGGGGGTATGTCCTGGAAACTCCGAAATTCACCATATCAACCGCTGCCCCTTGGGCCGGTGGGGTTGAACGGTAATACCGTTGTGACAAACAATATGGTCCGATCTCGGCTTCGCCTTATCCGACCATTTGTCTGTACACACGGCATATACCACTGTAGACATTCGGATCGTCCTTGGGACTGATCTGAATGTCACATTGGTATAAGCTACAAGCGGCGGGCCCTGGCGGCAGCCTAGGAATGCCTTGCTTGCGGGAAGGCCCCGCACAACTTTATGGTGCAGGGGGAGGCCCCGGTTCCACGGCTGTGGTGCCGTTGCCCGGTGCGGGGGAAGACCTCAACGGCCCGGGCCCACCATCGGGGGCCATGGGCGTGGAAGCTGGCGGGCTTTGGCGCGGCACGGCCTGGTCGGGGGGGTCAATGCTGAAGGTTTTGCGTTGCTCCTCGTACCCCTTCCTTACCTGGTTGGCCCCCTTCTCGATCTCGCGCTGCACCTCGGCGCTGGCATCGCGGAACTGGCGCAAGGCCCGCCCCATGGTCCGGGCCACGTCGGGCACGCCCTTGCTGCCGAAGAACAACAGCACGAACAACAGGATCACCACCAGTTCACCGCCGCTCACGTCCAGGAAAAGCAACATGCCCATCGGGGCCAAAAATAGGAAGCCCCGCCGGGGCGGGGCTTCGGGAATTGGAGTCTGCGCCAGATCAGGCCCCCAGCTTGGTCTTGTCCTTGTGCAGGTCCACCACCAAGGCCGAGGCGATGCACACCGAGGAGTAGGTGCCCACCACCACGCCGATGAGCATGGCGAAGACGAAGCCCCGGATGGAATCGGCGCCGAAGAGGAAGATCACCAGCAGCACGATCACCACGGTAAGCGCAGTGTTGATGGTCCGGCCCAGGGTGGAGTTGATGGCTTTGTTGAAGATGCCGCTCCACGGGTCGCGCCGGTGGTCCTGGAGGTATTCGCGGATACGGTCGAACACCACCACGGTGTCGTTGATGGAGAAACCGATCACGGTGAGGATGGCGGCGATGAACTGTTCATCCACCTCCAAGCTGAAGGGCATGATGGAGTAGAAGAGCGAATACACGCTCATCACCACCAGTGCGTCGTGGGCCAGGGAGACCACCGCGCCCATGCCGAACTGCCAATTCCTGAACCGGACCACGACGTACAGAAAGATCACCACCAAGGCGATCACTACCGACCAGATGGAGCGTACCCGGATGTCCTCGCTAATGGAGGCCTCCACCTTCCTGGATTCCAGCGGCGGCTGGGCACCCATGTTCGCCAAGGCTGCGTTGAGCTTGCCCTCCACCAACTGGTCGGTGGCGGGGTCTGCGGAATCGATCAAGTAGTTGGTGGTGATCTTCACCTGATCGCTGCCCCCGTAAGTTTTCACGTTCACCGAGCTCTTCACGCTGCCTTCCTTGGTGAAGGCGGCATCCAGGGCGGACCTCACTTGCTCCACCTCCACGGGTTTGTCGAACTTCACCACGTACTGGCGTCCACCGGAGAAATCCACGCCATAGTTGAACCCGCGGGTGAGCATGGAGGTAACTCCAGCCAGGATGACCGCGCCGGAGATGGCGTAATACACCCAGCGGTATTTCATAAAATCCCACTTGGTATGGGCCAGGAAGTTCTTGTTCCAATCGTGCCACACTTCCAATTTTTTGCCCTTCTCCAGCCTGCGGTCCACAATGAGCCTGGTGATGAAGATGGCGGTGAACAGGGAGGTGAGGATACCGATGCAGAGGGTGGTGGCGAAGCCCTTCACCGGCCCGGTCCCGAAAATGAGCAGGATGACGCCGGTGGCGAAGGTGGTGATGTTGGAGTCCAGGATGGCGGCCAAGGCGTGCTTGTAGCCCAGGTCCACGGCTGTTTTTCCGGCTTTGCCCGCTCGCAGTTCCTCGCGGATGCGTTCATTGATCAGCACGTTGGCGTCCACGGCCATGCCCACCGTAAGGATGATACCAGCAATGCCAGGCAGGGTGAGCGAAGCCTGGATGGAGGCCAAGGTGCCCAGCAGGATGAACACGTTGGCCAGCAGGGCCACGTCGGCCACCCAGCCCGAGCGGCTGTAATAGATGACCATGAAGGCCATGACCATGACCAGCGCCAAAAGGAAGGACCACATGCCGCGGCTGATGTTCTCGGCACCCAGCGAGGGGCCCACCACGGTTTCATCAATGATGCGGGCCGGTGCGGGCAGGGCGCCGGCCTTCAGCACGTTGGCCAGGTCGGTGGCTTCGGCCAGCTGCTTGTTGCGGTCATCGGCGCCACCCATGGTGATGCTGCTGCGCCCGCCGGGAATCTCACCCATCACGTTGGGTGCCGACACCACCAGGCCGTCCAGCACGATGGCAATCTGCTTGCCGACGTTCTCCCCGGTCATGATCTTCCACTTCTGGGCCCCTTCCGGGTTCATCTGCATGCTCACCTCGGCATCGCCCTTCATGTCGAAATCCTGGCGTGCATCGGTGATGTAGCTGCCGTCCAGCTTGGGCTTGCCATCGCGCGGGCCGCGCAGGGCGTGCAGGGCAAGGAAGTCGCGCTGCTGGCCGTCGGCCGTTGACATGCGCACCGGCTTGGCGCTCCAAGCCATCTTCAACACTTGGCTGGGGTCCGGGCTTTTGGGCGGCGCCATGGCCAGCAGCTTGTTCACCATGGCCGTGTCCGCCACCGCTGCATAGCCCACAATGTCGCCGGGCACCACTTGGTTGTTCATGATGTTGAGCTGCAGGCGGCCCTGGTTGAGCAAGGGGCTTTTGGCCAAGCTTTCCTCCGGGGTCAACACACTATCGCCGGCGAGGCTGTCGGTGGCCAGCACATTGGCCAGGCTGTCGCGCTGCAGGTCCGCCGTGGCGGCGGTGTCGCTGGCCGTGGTGTCGGTCTTGGCCGTGGCCGTAGTGTCCACGGCTGCTTCCGGCTTGGCCAGGTCGGGGTGCAGCATCAGGCTAAGCCGGTCATTGGCCTCGGACAGCTTCATGTACACCTGGGTGTTGTCGAACGTCTCCCAGAACTCCAGGTTGGCGGTGCTTTGGAGCACGTTGCGCACGCGGTCCTTGTCCTTTACACCGGGCAGTTCGATCTGGATCCGGCCCGAGAGCGATTGCTTTTGGATGCTGGGCTGTGCCACGCCGAACTTGTCGATACGGGTGCGCAGGATCTTCTCGGTGTTGTCCACGGCGATGCGGGCTTGGTCGCGCAGTGCGGTGATCACCTGGTCGTTGGTGCTCTCACGGGGGAAGATGGTGGCGTTGTCCTGCGAACTGAAGATGGCCGCCAAGCTGGCTTGGGGCGCGATCCGGTTGAAGTTCTCCGTGAACAGGGTGATGAAGTCCTTTGTCGTACCGGACTGCTGTTGACGGGCTTCCGCCAAGGCCTGCCTGAAGGCGGGGTCCTGGCTGTTGCCGCTGAGGTTGTCCACCAGCTCGGGGATGTCCACCTCCAAGGTAACGGCCATACCGCCCTTGAGGTCCAAGCCCAGGTTCAACTCCTTTTGCTTGCACTCCTCGTAGGTGTAGCCCAGCACGGGGTACACCACCTCGCTGTGGTTTTGGCGCAGGAACCTGTTCTCCTGTGAGAGCTTCACCGAGTCGAAGTCCAAGTGCTCATTGCCTGCGGCGGCCAATACCGAATCGGCATATTCGGCAGCCACCCGCGAAGCCTTGCGTTCGAACTTGTTGGTGAAGATGGAGAACGACAACTGCCAAAGGCAGGCGAGCGACAACAGGATGGTGAACACCCAGATCGCACCTTTATTTTGCATGGGGAGAACTGATTGGTTTTTCGATGGTTCCCGGCCGAAAGCAGACAAGGCCAAGGCCAACGGGGCGGCAAATATAGAAGGATAGACCCGCCAGCCGCACGCCCTGCGCATGAAGCCATGCAAACCGTGCAACCACACGCCCCCGCATGGCTCCGTCCGGGAACCCGGGTCCTGTTTGCCCACGGCCAGCCCGGCGCACTGCTGACGCCGGGCCAACCGTTGCCCGTTCTGTCCGGATGAAGTGTCCGTTGTGGAAATCCCATGCGTGGCGCAAGATCCACGGGCAGGAAGCTCCGGTACCTTCGCTCCGAATTCCATACTCCGTATGCGCATCCGTTACCGCTCCCGCGGGCACCATCGGCCCATGGCCGCCATCCTGGCCCTACTACCCGTTATGGCCATGGCGCAGGACAGCCTCATCTTCGCCCCTGCCATCCCGGTGGAGAAAATGGGCGAGGCACTGGCCATGCCCTGGGCCGGTGGCCTCAACTCCCCGCATTTTTCACCCATCGACCTGGACGGCGACGGGCTGGACGACCTGTTCGCCATGGACCGCGTCGGCAACATGCCCTTGTTCTTCCTCAACCGCGGCATCCCCGGCCAGCCCCACTACGTGGCCACGCGCGCCTACGACCAGGTATACCCGTTCCCCCTACTGCACGACTGGGCGTTGCTGCGGGACTACAACTGCGACGGCAAGCCGGACATCTTCGCGTACACCAACGCCGGGTTCGCGGTGTACCGCAACACCAGCGACGCCACCGGCCTTTCCTTCGCCTTGGCCTACGAGCAGGTGGGCAGCAACTACGTGCCCACCTACAGCCCCAACCTGTACATCAGCAACGCGGACCTGCCGGGCATCGCCGACGTGGATGGCGACGGAGACCTGGACATCCTCACCTACAGCATCTGGGGCAATTACTTGGAGTACCACAAGAACCTGGGCATGGAACTGTACGGCAACTGCGACAGCCTGGTTTACGAGGTGCGCAGCCGCTGTTGGGGCGATTATGCCGAATCGGTCAGCGGCAGCAGCATCACCCTGAACGTTCCGTGCAACTACAACGTGCCCAATCCCGAACGCCCCGGTGCCGACCCCGGGCAGCGGGCCCACTCGGGCACCACCACCCTTCCGCTGGACCTGAACGGCGACGGCCTGACCGACCTGATATTGAGCGACCTGGACAACAGGCACATCACGGCACTGACCAACGGGGGCAGCGCCAGCCACGCGTTGATGACCGCCAAGGACACCGTATTCCCTTCCTATGACACCAGCGCGGACATGGCCCAGTTCCTGGGTTCGTTCTTCCTGGACATCGACGGCGACGGCAAGCGCGACTTAGTGGTGGCGCCCAACTCCGCAACCGATGCGGAAGACCTGCACGGAACGTGGTACTACCGGAACACAGGCACCGATGCAGCCCCCATTTTCCAGTTCCAGCAGGACGACCTGCTGCAAAAGGACATGCTCGACTTCGGCACGGGCGCGCGACCGGTGCTGTTCGACCACAACAGCGACGGCCTGATGGACCTGGTGGTGGCCAACGAGCTCCGGTTCGACACCTCCGGCACGCCCAGAAGCCAATTGGCCCTGCTGAAGAACATTGGAACCGTCACCCATCCGGCCTTCCGGCTGGCCACCACGGACTATGCACAATTGGGCGGCTTGGGGCTGGGCACCGGCCTGCACCCCACCTTTGCCGACCTGAACGGCGACGGTAAGGCGGACATGGTGCTGGGCGACCTGGCAGGCAACCTGCACTTGTTCCTGAACACCTCCCCCGGGCCGGTGGCACAGTTCCAGGCAGCACCGGTTCTGTTACAGGACGACCAGGGCACCGTGATCGACGTAGGCAGCAATGCAACGCCGCAGTTGTTCGACCTGGACGGGGACGGGTTGCCCGACTTGGTGGTCGGCGAGCGCAACGGCAACCTGAACTATTACAGAAACGCCGGAAGCAGCACCATTCCGGCCTGGCATTTGGAAACGGAGAACCTCGGCGGCGTGAACGTGAACGATTATTGGAGCAGCACCGGAAGCAGCGTGCCTTTCCTGTACCGGGACACCGTAGGTACCATCATCCTGCTGGCCGGCAGTCAAACGGGGGGCATCCACCGGTATGACAGCATCAACGGCAACCTGCAAGGCCTGTGGAACCGAACCGACAGCATTTGGCAAGGGCTGCGCGAAGGAGGACGCACGGCCGTGGCCATGTATGACTTTACCGGAAGTGGCAGTCCGAGCGTCATCGTGGGTAATTACCGCGGCGGCCTCAGCTTTTGGGCCACGAGCGAACAAACGGGCGAGCCTTCCGCCGTGGTGGAAGCCGCTCCCCTCCCCTTTAGCCTGTACCCCAACCCGGCTGGTGCTTCCGCCATCCTGCATTGGCACGGGGCCTGGCTCCACGGCCTGCGCATGGACCTGCTGGACGGCACCGGGCGCGTGGTGAGATCCTCCCCCATCCAAGAGCGCACGGCACAGATCGACACATCGAACATCAAGCCTGGCCTATACTTCTTGCGCATCCAAGGGCCTGCGGCGAGATGGACCACCCGTTTGATGGTGGTGCACTGAGCCAACGCCGGGAACACCCACAAGCTGGTGGCAACCATCTGGCCTCCCGGTATGCCGTAATCCTAAAAGTCCTTGGTAAGGGAGGGGTCAGCATGAGGGAAAGAGGTGCATTTCCTTCCGAACCTACCAACCTGAACCCGCACACCGGCCGCTTCATGGATGCCGGAGTGGCCATAAAACACCGGGGGGCGCCGATCGGCGCCCCCCGGCTCATAGGCAACAATTAATTCAGGCCGGCACGTTCATGCGGTCCAATACGTTCATCACATCCTTCACGGCCGAGGCACTTTGGCGGGTTAGTTCCAGTTCCTGGTCGTTGAGCTTGAGCTCGATGATGCGCTCGATGCCCTTTCGGCCCAGCACCACCGGCACGCCCAAGTATACGTCTTTCAGGCCGTATTCGCCTTGGAGCCATGCACACACGGGGAACACCCGTTTTTGATCGCGCACAATGGCCTCAACCATTTGCGCGGCAGCGGTTCCCGGTGCATACCAGGCCGAGGTGCCCAAGAGATTGACGATCTCTCCGCCACCCTTCTTGGTGCGTTCCACAATGGCCTCCAACTTGTCGGGGGCGATCAATTCGGTTACGGGGATGCCGCCCACGGTGGTATACCGCGGCAGTGGCACCATGGTGTCGCCGTGGCCGCCCATGAGCACCGCTTGGATGTCCTTCGGGCTTACGCCCAGCTCCATGGCGAGGAAGGAGCGGTACCGGGCGGTATCCAGGATACCGGCCATGCCAAACACCCGTTGCGCCGGGAACTTGCTGGTCAGGAACGCACAATAGGTCATCACGTCCAGCGGGTTGCTCACCACGATGATCACGGCGTTGGGCGAGTGCTGCACCACATTTTCGGTAACGCTCTTCACGATGCCCGCATTGGTGGCGATCAGGTCGTCACGGCTCATGCCCGGCTTGCGGGGCAGGCCGCTGGTGATCACCACCACGTCGCTGTTGGCGGTCTTTGCATAATCGTTCGTGCTGCCGACCGTACGCGTATCGAACAGGCTGATGGGCGAGGTTTCCCAGATGTCCAAGGCCTTGCCTTCGGCGAAGCCTTCCTTGATGTCCAGCAGGACCACTTCGGTCCCCAACTCCTTGCGGGCACAAACATCGGCGCATGTCGCGCCCACATTCCCCGCACCAACTACGGTGATCTTCATTTGTGTAACTGCTTAGGTAAAACGCGGCCGTTGCTTCGGGCCGGGTGCAAAACTAAAGGTCATCCGGCGAATGTGCGGAATGTGCGGCAAGGCAAGGCCGGGCCCTTGCTTGGCTGGGCCTGCCGGGGTGGCGGCAATGTCATGAAGGGAGCATGTATCAACAGATCATGGTCCGCAGGCCTCCAGCCTTCGATGTTGTCGTTCCACAGGCTGGAAGCCTGAGCTACAACAGTGTTCTTCCTCCACAGGTTGGATGCATTCGATGTTGTCGTTCCACAGGCTGGAAGCCTGTGCTACAACAGTGTTCTTCCACCCCCAACTTAATGACATTGGGGGTGGCCGTCGCCGGTGCCGGGCAGTGCAGGTCCGGCCATATCACTATCTTACGGCCGTAAAATGGGCCAACGGGACATTGAACTGGCAACCCTTGACGCAAACGTGCGTCTAACTCCCGCATGGGAGGCCATGGATGCACCGGACCCCGTTTACGACAGCTTGATCGACGGCTGCATAGCGGGGGAACGCCGAAGTCAACAACGGGTGTACGAGCTCTTCTATGGGAAAATGATGGCCGTATGCCTGCGCTACACCAAGAACCACGACCAAGCCAAGGACATCCTGCAGGACGGCTTCATCAAGGTCTTCCGCAGCTTGGCCGTCTTCAACCGGGCGGGGAGCTTGGAAGGCTGGGTACGGCGGATCATGGTCAACACGGCGATCGATCATTTCCGGCGTGCACGCCATTCCTACTTGCTGCTTGGGGAAGACCGCAGCATGGAGGATTTCGAGGACGTGCCGGAGGAGGACGGGGATGCTGCACAGGAGGAAGGCTGGGCGGACATCAAACCGGCCGACGTGATCAACGCCATGCAGAAATTGACCCCGGCCTACCGGACCGTGTTCAACTTGTACGTATTCGAAGGCATGACGCACAAACAGATCGCTGAAACGCTGGACATCAACATCGGCACCTCCAAGAGCAATTTGGCCAAGGCAAAGGTCAGGCTGAAGCACCTATTGACGAAAGAAGCATAGCCCAACACGGAAGACATGGCCACTAGCGGAAATAACCTGGACGCTTTCGAGCAACAGCTCAAGGATGGCTTGGAGCACTACGAAGTGCCGTACAACTCCTCGGATTGGGCACAAATGGAACGTGCCTTGGCCAGCGGTGTGCGCGGCTGGGGGCACGGCCGCGCCCTGATCGCCGGATTGTTGCTGGCCGGTGGATTGTTGATCGGCGGCACCGCCTACTACCTCGGCCGCGACAGTAGCAGCACGCAAGTTGGGGCAGGCACCCAAGCCACCCCGCCACCAGCCCAAAACACCAGGGGCATGAGTGCTGCTGCCATCACAGCCCCGGAACATGGCATGGCGGAGAATGGCACGGAACATCCGTTCGGCGTAACCGGCGAAGCCGCTGCACCCATCGCCGCTGCCGGAGCCAGCCGGGCACAGGCCGTTTCCGAACCCACCATCGCCGCCCACCAAGCTACCACCCCGCCCAAGGCCGGGGGCATGGCAGCAACTCTTCCTGCACCAACATCGGAGACCGCACCAGCCACTGCGTTCCGCAGCACCCTGAAGGAAGCCTGCCCGGGCAGCCCGGTAGGGTTTGCCGTGGAGCGCATGGCCGATGACGGCATTTACCTCTGGAACTTCGGTGATGGCAGCTTCAGCAACAATCCGAACCCGGAGCACACCTTCACCAAGCCCGGCACATACCAAGTCATGCTCTCCATGTCGTCCCCCGGCATGGGCACCATCCGCAACAAGCCCAGCAGCGATATGATCGTGGTGCATGAGGCACCATCCGCCGCCTTCAACATCATCCGGATGGACCATGCGGGCCTAGTGCCCAGTGTACACTTCGAGAGCCGGGCACATGGGGTGGGCAGCTATCTGTGGGATTTCGGCGACGGCACTTCCAGCACGGAAGCCAGTCCCGACCACGTGTACCGTAAAAAGGGCGTGTACCAAGTGGTGCAAACGGTGACCAACACTGTGGGCTGCACCGATCGCAGGGTAAAGGAACTGCGCGTGGAACAGGACCTGGACCTTGGCGCCGCCAAGAGCTTTACCCCTGCTGCCGGCGGCAAGGAGGGCTGCTTCATGCCCGCATTGCTCCGGGAATTGAAAACGGAATTCCAGCTTTCGGTCTATGATCCAGGTGGAGCACTGGTCTATAACACTTCGAACCCCGACAGGCCTTGGTTGGGCAAGGCGGGCAACAATGGGCCCGTGCTCAAAGCGGCCGATTACGTGTGGGTGGCCGACGTGAAGACCGGCACGGGCGGCACGGAAACCTTCACCGGCACGGTACAGTTGCTCCCTTGACGCGACCTGCGCGGCATTCCATCCTGCCCGATCACGGGTGCGGTACGATGCACGGCATCCCAATGGAGGATGACCGGC
The DNA here is from genome assembly GCA_023957375.1 of Flavobacteriales bacterium. Lineage (GTDB taxonomy): Bacteria > Bacteroidota > Bacteroidia > Flavobacteriales_F > PHOS-HE28 > PHOS-HE28. The sequence goes on from JAMLHB010000002.1 coordinate 86,606, forward strand.
CAATCCGCCCTATGGCATCTTGAATGACCGCCCTTGCTACCAGGCCGCTGAGCCTGCGCAGGGAGGAGCCGGATCGATCGTTGCTTCGGGGCCCCGAGGCCGGGTCATGCATGGTGCAGTGGTTGGCTTGATCCGGCAACAACCCGTCCTTGCACCCCAGGAGCTTGCTCCATGATCACCTCCTCCCTGTTGAGAATTTGTCCGCATTCCGTCGATGGGAAAGCGGCATTCATCCAAAAGGTCGCTTGCCTCCCGACGGAAGCATCCGGGCGGGGCCTATATTACCAGCGCACTGCCAATGAAGAGCCCCGGAGCGGGGTATCCGATGGTCCGGCACACCCTTCCCAACATCCCGGTTCCGCGCATGTTTGCGGTCTTCGTGCGGATAGTTCCGACGGTGTGTGCATGGTGCTTTGCGCTCTGGTGCACAGGACAGGCCCATGTCATTTTCAACGGCACCGAATCGGCTTGTACCGGTGCTTTTTTGGACAGTGGAGGTGAAGGGGCATCCGGGTACGGCAACAATGAGAACTACACCTATACCCTTTGCCCGGATGATCCCACGGGGGCCATCTCCCTAAGCTTCATCACCTTCAACCTCAGCGCAGCCGGTGCAGCTCCCGTGGACAACATGTCCATCTATGACGGCAACAGCACCACTGCACCACTGCTCGGGAATTGGACCGGCACGGGGTTGCAGGGGCAGGTTGTTTCCGCATCGGCATCCAACCCCACGGGGTGCCTCACCATCGTGTTCAGGTCCAACAATACGGGCACAGGTGTTTTTGTGGCCACCATCACCTGCTACCAACCGTGTGACCGCCCGATGGCCGTGGCCACTTTCGGCGGTAGCGTGCCGCAGAAGATCTGCGTCGGCGAAGCAGTGACCTTCAACAGCAGCGGGTCGTACGCGGCGCCGGGCTTCAGCATCGCCAGCCGCAAATGGGATTTTGGCGACGGGACGATCGTGAACAATGCGGGCACAAGCGTGAACCACACGTACACCCAACCCGGAGCCTACACCGCACAACTGTACTTGCTGGACAACAACGGATGCGCCAGCACCAACTTGGTGGACCTGCAAACCCTGGTGGGCACTGTACCCAACTTCAATGGCATCACCGGTGCAAGCGGATGTAGCGCAGAAACCCTTTGCCTGACCGGTGCAGTGAACCCCACGACCTGGAACGAGCTGCCGGACAGTGACCTTGGGGGGGGCGTATTCCTGCCGGACAATGTGGGGCAATGCTTTTCCACTACGCTCACTTTCACCCAATTCGCACCGGGACAAACGCTCGCCAACACCAACGACCTGACTGGCATATGCGTGAACATGGAGCATTCCTTCATGGGCGACCTGATCATCCGTTTGATCAGTCCCACCGGGCAATCCGTGATCCTGCACCAGCAAGGAGGCGGCGGTACCTACTTGGGCATTCCGGTGGACAATGACGCCACACCGAACGTACAGGGCACATGTTGGAATTACTGCTGGAGCCCCACGGCCAACAACGGAACCTGGACGGCGAACGGAACCGGAGGCACTTTGCCCAGCGGCACCTACCAGAGCGTGCAGCCGTTTGCCAACCTGATCGGTTCCTCCCTGAACGGTACCTGGACCTTCGAGGTGTGCGACATGTGGGGCATCGACAACGGCTTCATCTGTGATTGGGGGTTGGTTTTTGCACCCCAACTCTATCCTGACCTCATTGAATTCACCCCGGTATACGGTGCGGATTGCGATAGTTCCTTCTGGGCCGGGCCAGGCATCGCCACTACCTCGGCCAACTGCGACCAGGTCTGCGTTAGTGGCCTAGCCCCGGGCACCCATGCCTTTGTGTACACGGCCACGGATGACTTCGGATGCACTTACGACACCACCGTAACAGTAACGATCACGCCCGACCTGCTGGTGGACGCCGGGCCAGATGCCACCACTTGCGGTACACCCGTACAGCTGACCGCCCAAGTGAACAATATCCCCGCCACCACGAGCTGTGATTATGAACTCTGGTTGTACGACAGCTACGGCGATGGGTGGTCCCTGAACGGCTACGTCACCATCACCATTGATGGAGTGAGTTCCAGCTGGACCTTGCTTGATGGATCCGCAGGCTATACCACCTTCAATGTGCCGCACGGCGCCACCATCACATTGAGCTACAATGGCGGCCTGTTGTGGGCCAATGAACAATCGTTCGCGTTGATCAACAGCACGGGCACCACCGTGTACAGCGGCAACAATCCGCCGAACGGCCTTGTATGGAGCGGAACGGCCAATTGCCCGGGCGGCGGACTGGTGTACAGCTGGAGCCCTGCGGCAGGGCTTTCCAGCACCACCATCGCCAATCCTACGGCGACGGTGACGGCCACCACGCAGTATTGCGTTACGGTCTTTCCTGCCGGGCATCCGGATTGTGCCGTGACCGATTGCATGACCATCACGGTGGACAATCCGCCCGACCCCGGCACGGCCACGACAGCAACCGCTTGTGCGGGGGGAACGGAATTGAACCTGCTCAGCCTACTTGCCGGTTCCCCGCCTGCCGGCGGTTCCTGGACCGCACCGGGAGGTGCTCCGCATAACGGGCTTTTCTCGCCGGGCGCCGACCCTCCCGGCATATACAGCTATACCGCCAGCATGGTCGGGCCATGTGGAACCACGTTCAGCACCTACACGGTGAACATGATCGTAAGTGCGCCGCCCGATGCGGGCACCGACGGTGCAGTCACCTTGTGCAGTGATGGCGCGCCGGTGGACCTCTTCGCGCAGTTAGGCGGAACGCCCGGTGCGGGCGGCGCATGGAGCGGACCGAGCACGGTGGCCGGTGGCCTGATCGATCCCGCAACGATGGCGGCGGGAACGTACACCTACACCGTGGCGGGTGTTGCACCTTGCGTGGATGCCAGCGCCAACGTCATTGTCGCCATCAACACACCACCCGATGCGGGCACCGATGGAGCGGTCACCTTGTGCAGCGATGGCGCGCCGGTGGACCTCTTCGCACAGTTAGGCGGAACGCCCGGTGCGGGCGGAACGTGGAGCGGACCGAGCACGGTGGCCGGTGGCCTGATCGATCCCGCAACGATGGCGGCGGGAACGTACACCTACACCGTGGCGGGTGTTGCACCTTGCGTGGATGCCAGCGCCAACGTCATTGTCGCCATCAACACACCACCCGATGCGGGCACCGATGGAGCGGTCACCTTGTGCAGCGATGGCGCGCCGGTGGACCTCTTCGCACAGTTAGGCGGAACGCCCGGTGCGGGCGGCGCATGGAGCGGACCGAGCACGGTGGCCGGTGGCCTGATCGATCCCGCAACGATGGCGGCGGGAACGTACACCTACACCGTGGCGGGTGTTGCACCTTGCGTGGATGCCAGCGCCAACGTCATTGTCGCCATCAACACACCACCCGATGCGGGCACCGATGGAGCGGTCACCTTGTGCAGCGATGGCGCGCCGGTGGACCTCTTCGCACAGTTAGGCGGAACGCCCGGTGCGGGCGGAACGTGGAGCGGACCGAGCACGGTGGCCGGTGGCCTGATCGATCCCGCAACGATGGCGGCGGGAACGTACACCTACACCGTGGCGGGTGTTGCACCTTGCGTGGATGCCAGCGCCAACGTCATTGTCGCCATCAACACACCACCCGATGCGGGCACCGATGGAGCGGTCACCTTGTGCAGCGATGGCGCGCCGGTGGACCTCTTCGCACAGTTAGGCGGAACGCCCGGTGCGGGCGGAACGTGGAGCGGACCGAGCACGGTGGCCGGTGGCCTGATCGATCCCGCAACGATGGCGGCGGGAACGTACACCTACACCGTGGCGGGTGTTGCACCTTGCGTGGATGCCAGCGCCAACGTCATTGTCGCCATCAACACACCACCCGATGCGGGCACCGATGGAGCGGTCACCTTGTGCAGCGATGGCGCGCCGGTGGACCTCTTCGCACAGTTAGGCGGAACGCCCGGTGCGGGCGGAACGTGGAGCGGACCGAGCACGGTGGCCGGTGGCCTGATCGATCCCGCAACGATGGCGGCGGGAACGTACACCTACACCGTGGCGGGTGTTGCACCTTGCGTGGATGCCAGCGCCAACGTCATTGTCGCCATCAACACACCACCCGATGCGGGCACCGATGGAGCGGTCACCTTGTGCAGCGATGGCGCGCCGGTGGACCTCTTCGCACAGTTAGGCGGAACGCCCGGTGCGGGCGGCGCATGGAGCGGACCGAGCACGGTGGCCGGTGGCCTGATCGATCCCGCAACGATGGCGGCGGGAACGTACACCTACACCGTGGCGGGTGTTGCACCTTGCGTGGATGCCAGCGCCAACGTCATTGTCGCCATCAACACACCACCCGATGCGGGCACCGATGGAGCGGTCACCTTGTGCAGTGATGGCGCGCCGGTGGACCTCTTCGCGCAGTTAGGCGGAACGCCCGGTGCAGGCGGCACGTGGAGCGGACCGAGCACGGTGGCCGGTGGCCTGATCGATCCCGCAACGATGGCGGCGGGAACGTACACCTACACCGTGGCGGGTGTTGCCCCTTGCGCAAATCAGAGCTCAGCTGTCGTTGTTGACATCAACGCACTCCCAAATGCAGGGCAGAATGGAGCGAGCACCCTCTGCGTCAGCAGCCCGGCCGCTTCGCTCTTCAGCGCCTTGCAAGGCACACCGGACGCGGGCGGAACGTGGAGCGGGCCGAGCGCCGTTACGGGCGGCCTGTTCGATCCCGCCACGATGCAGCCCGGCAATTACACCTACACGGTGGCGGGCACTGCGCCCTGTCCCGCCGCAAGTGCGGTGGTGGACGTGGCCGTAGTGGCCGCGCCCGATGCGGGAACGCCCGGCGCCATCACCCTCTGCAGCAGTGATGCCGCCATCGACCTCTTTGCCCTGTTGGGCGGAACGCCTGATGCGGGCGGCGCCTGGAGCGGGCCCTCCGTGGTCACCGGCGGCCAGTTCGATCCGGCGGCGATGCAGCCAGGCGTGTACACCTACACCATCAGCGTACCGCCGCCGTGCGTGAACGCGGTGAGCTCCGTCGCCGTGGCCGTGCAAGCGCCGCCGGATGCGGGCACGGACGGCTCGCTGACCCTCTGCATCAGCAGCCCGGCCGCTTCGCTCTTCAGCGCATTGGGCGGAACTCCGGACGCAGGCGGCACCTGGAGCGGACCAAGTGCGGTTACGGGCGGCCTGTTCGATCCCGCTTCCATGACTGCAGGTGACTACACCTACACGGTGAACGGCGTGGCGCCCTGTCCTGAGGAGAGCGCAGTGGTGAGCGTCGGCGTGGTAACTGCTCCCGATGCGGGAACGCCAGGCAGCACCACCCTCTGCAGCAGTGATGCCGCCATCGACCTCTTCGCCCTGTTGGGCGGAATGCCTGATGCGGGCGGCGCCTGGAGCGGGCCGAGCACCGTGGTCGGCGGCCAGTTCGATCCGGCGGCGATGCAGCCAGGCGTGTACACCTACACCATCAGCGTACCGCCGCCGTGCGTGAACGCCGTGAGCTCCGTCGCCGTGGACGTGATTGCCCCGCCGGATGCGGGCACGAACGGCTCGCTGACCCTCTGCATCAGCAGTCCGGCCGCTTCGCTCTTCAGCGCCTTGGGCGGAACTCCGGACGCAGGCGGCACCTGGAGCGGACCAAGCACGGTTACGGGCGGCCTGTTCAATCCCGCTTCCATGACCGCAGGTGACTACACCTACACGGTGAACGGCGTGGCGCCCTGTCCTGCGGAGAGCGCAGTGGTGAGCGTGGCCGTAGTGGCCGCGCCCGATGCGGGAACGCCAGGCAGCACCACCCTGTGCAGCAGCGATGCCGCCATCGACCTCTTCGCCCTGTTGGGCGGAACGCCTGATGCCGGCGGCGCCTGGAGCGGGCCCTCCGTGGTCACCGGCGGCCAGTTCAACCCGGCGGCGATGCAGCCAGGCGTGTACACCTACACCATCAACGTGCCGCCGCCGTGCGTGAACGTATCCAGCACCGTGTCCGTGGACGTGGTCGCGCCGCCGGATGCGGGCACGGACGGCTCGCTGACCCTCTGCATCAGCAGCCCGGCCGCTTCGCTCTTCAGCGCATTGGGCGGAACTCCGGACGCAGGCGGCACCTGGAGCGGACCAAGTGCGGTTACGGGCGGCCTGTTCGATCCCGCTTCCATGACTGCAGGTGACTACACCTACACGGTGAACGGCGTGGCGCCCTGTCCTGAGGAGAGCGCAGTGGTGAGCGTCGGCGTGGTAACTGCTCCCGATGCGGGAACGCCAGGCAGCACCACCCTCTGCAGCAGTGATGCCGCCATCGACCTCTTCGCCCTGTTGGGCGGAATGCCTGATGCGGGCGGCGCCTGGAGCGGGCCGAGCACCGTGGTCGGCGGCCAGTTCGATCCGGCGGCGATGCAGCCAGGCGTGTACACCTACACCATCAGCGTACCGCCGCCGTGCGTGAACGCCGTGAGCTCCGTCGCCGTGGACGTGATTGCCCCGCCGGATGCGGGCACGAACGGCTCGCTGACCCTCTGCATCAGCAGTCCGGCCGCTTCGCTCTTCAGCGCCTTGGGCGGAACTCCGGACGCAGGCGGCACCTGGAGCGGACCAAGCACGGTTACGGGCGGCCTGTTCAATCCCGCTTCCATGACCGCAGGTGACTACACCTACACGGTGAACGGCGTGGCGCCCTGTCCTGCGGAGAGCGCAGTGGTGAGCGTGGCCGTAGTGGCCGCGCCCGATGCGGGAACGCCAGGCAGCACCACCCTGTGCAGCAGCGATGCCGCCATCGACCTCTTCGCCCTGTTGGGCGGAACGCCTGATGCCGGCGGCGCCTGGAGCGGGCCCTCCGTGGTCACCGGCGGCCAGTTCAACCCGGCGGCGATGCAGCCAGGCGTGTACACCTACACCATCAGCGTGCCGCCGCCGTGCGTGAACGCCGTGAGCTCCGTCGCCGTGGACGTGATCGCCCCGCCGGATGCGGGCACGAACGGCTCGCTGACCCTCTGCATCAGCAGTCCGGCCGCTTCGCTCTTCAGCGCCTTGGGCGGAACTCCGGACGCAGGCGGCACCTGGAGCGGACCAAGCACGGTTACGGGCGGCCTGTTCAATCCCGCTTCCATGACCGCAGGTGACTACACCTACACGGTGAACGGCGTGGCGCCCTGTCCTGCGGAGAGCGCAGTGGTGAGCGTGGCCGTAGTGGCCGCGCCCGATGCGGGAACGCCAGGCAGCACCACCCTGTGCAGCAGCGATGCCGCCATCGACCTCTTCGCCCTGTTGGGCGGAACGCCTGATGCCGGCGGCGCCTGGAGCGGGCCCTCCGTGGTCACCGGCGGCCAGTTCAACCCGGCGGCGATGCAGCCAGGCGTGTACACCTACACCATCAACGTGCCGCCGCCGTGCGTGAACGTATCCAGCACCGTGTCCGTGGACGTGGTCGCGCCGCCGGATGCGGGCACGGACGGCTCGCTGACCCTCTGCATCAGCAGCCCGGCCGCTTCGCTCTTCAGCGCATTGGGCGGAACTCCGGACGCAGGCGGCACCTGGAGCGGACCAAGTGCGGTTACGGGCGGCCTGTTCGATCCCGCTTCCATGACTGCAGGCGACTACACCTACACGGTGAACGGCGTGGCGCCCTGCCCTGCGGAGAGCGCAGTGGTGAGCGTCGGCGTGGTAACTGCGCCCGATGCGGGAACGCCCGGCAGCACCACCCTGTGCAGCAGTGATGCATCGATCGATCTCTTCGCACAGCTCGGTGGGTCGCCCGATGCGGGCGGTGCGTGGAGCGGGCCTTCCGCAATTAGCAATGGAACATTCGATCCCGCAACGATGACGGCAGGCGTGTACACCTACACCATCACCGTGCCGCCGCCCTGCGCAAACGCTAGCAGCACCGTTATCGTGGACGTGGTGGCACCGCCGGATCCCGGAAGCGACGGGCAGTTGACGCTCTGCATCAGCAGTCCGGCCACGTCGCTCTTTGCCGCCCTGGGCGGTAGTCCGGATGCGGGCGGAACCTGGAGCGGGCCCAGCGCTGTGGGCGGTGGCCAGTTCGACCCCGCAACGATGACGGCCGGCAATTACACCTATACCGTGGCAGGCACTGCACCCTGTCCGGCAGACCAAGCCACCGTGACCGTCACCGTGGTGGAAGAACCCAACGCCGGTGCGCCGGGATCGATCATGCTGTGTGCCACTGATGATCCCGTTAGCCTTGTGGACCTGCTTGGCGGCTCACCTGATGGCGGTGGCACATGGACCGGCCCCAGCACAGTGAATGGCGGCTCCTTCAACCCCGCCACCATGCAATCGGGCGTGTACACCTACACCATCAGTGTTCCGCCTCCTTGCACCAACGTTTCCAGCACGGTCACCATCGGCGTGGTGCAACCGCCCAATGCCGGTGCCGACGGGTCGCTCACACTTTGCATCAGCAGCCCGGGGGATGATTTGTTCACCGCCTTGGGCGGTAGCCCCGATGCAGGCGGCACGTGGGCGGGACCGAGCCCGGTAGGTGGGGGAATGTTCGACCCGGCCACCATGCAGCCGGGCGACTACATCTACACCGTGGAGGGCGTCAAGCCTTGTCCTGCGGATATTGCGATAGTGAGCATGGGGGTGGTGGATGCCCCCAATGCGGGGCAGGATGCCATCCTGAACCTGTGCGCCACGGGCAGCTCCGTGGACCTGTATCCCGTACTTGGCGGAAGCGCCGGCACCGGGGATTGGAGCGATCCATACGGCAATCCCTTCAGCGGCACCTTCATCCCTGGCACCTCCGTGCCGGGCGTGTACATGTATACCGTGCCGGGGCAAGCACCCTGCCCATCCGCCAACTCAACCGTTACAGCCATCGTGTTGACGGACGCCCATGCAGGCATGGATGCCACGGTGGCCATCTGCTCCACAACGGATGGCCTCAACCTGTTCAACCAGTTGCAAGGCCTGCCGAACCCCGGTGGCCATTGGCTTGCACCGGGCGGCACACCATTCGGGGGCGTGTTCAACGCCAGCACGCACGCACCGGGCATCTACCTCTACGTGGTGAACGTCCCGCCACCCTGCACGAACGACACGGCCGCCGTTCAGGTCAGCATCGTGGTTGCGGCCAATGCCGGCATCAGCGACAGCATCACCTTGTGTTCCAGTGGGCCTGTGATCGGGATGATCGGGCACTTAGGCGGCACACCGGGCGAGACCGGCTCCTGGACCGCACCGGACGGTAGCGCTTTCGGTGCGGCATTCCACCCGGGTGTGGATGTCCCTGGCGTGTACCTTTTCACGGTAGCGGGAACGGCCCCGTGCCCGGATGCACATGCCACCCTTTCCATTGCGGTGAACACCATGCCCAATGCAGGGTTGGACGGTTCCCTTGCGCTCTGCCCTGAGGCAGATGCCGCAGACCTGTTCAGCCTGCTCGGTGACACTCCGGATGCCGGCGGCAATTGGACCGGCCCGGGCGGGCTTCCACATGGGGGCTTCTTCGATCCGGCCCAAGACGCCAACGGAGCCTATGTATACACCGTAGCTGGAACCGCTCCGTGCCCCAACGACCAGGCCAGCGCCACGCTGCAAGTGCACGTGGTGCAGATGCCCGATGCCGGTCCTGATGCCATTAGCTGCACTTACGAGGCCACATTGGGTGCCACCGGCGCCTGGGCCACCGGGCAATGGTCGGGGCCCGCAGGCGTGCTGGTCGTGCAGGCCGATACGGCCGCCACCGCCACCACCGTGCACACGGGCGGGGCATACACGTACACGTGGGCGACCGTGAGCGCGGAAGGCTGTGCAGGGTTGGACAGTGTGACGATCACGTTCACCGACCCCATCGTACCGGAGGTGGCGGTAACGGATGCCTTGTGCAACGGGGCCTGCAACGGGGAGGCCCAAGCCAGCGCATCCGGAGGCAATGTGGGCCTGGCGGGGTACCAGTACCACTGGACCACTGAAACCGGTGGAGTCCTTCCCGCAAGTGCCGGACTGTGCGCAGGCACATACTCCGTGACCGTACTGGATACCAACGGCTGCTCCTCCAATCTTTCCTTTACGGTGCTGGAGCCTGAGCCCTTGGTGATCGACCAGTTGGACGCCTCCGACGAACTGTGCCCCGGAAGCTGCGACGGCACGCTTCTGGTGGCCGATCCGGAGGGTGCGCTCTACAGCATCGACGGGATCCAATTCCAAGGCGATGCCCTGTTCCCGGACCTGTGTGCCGGCACCTATACCGTGATCATGCTGGACGGCAATGGATGCAGTGCCTCAAGTTCAACCACCATCCACAGCCCGCCGCCTGTGCATGCCTTCTTCTCACTGCATCCGGACACGGTGACCATGAACCATCCGTTGGTGGCGTTCGACAACATGTCAAGTGCCAATGCGGCCCAATTCCATTGGGATTTTGGGGATGGTGCCACCAGCAGCCTCTTCTCGCCCGAGCACACATTCCCCATGGGCGTGGAGGCGGAATATGTGATCTGCTTGACCGCGATGACCCTGAACGGCTGCCCGGACACGTACTGCACCACCTTGCCGGTGATCGGCCTGCCGGGGGTATACGTGCCAAACGCGTTTACACCGGACCATGACGGGCGCAACGAAATATTCCTGGTCCAAGGGAGCCGAATTTCCAGCGGTGACTTCAGCCTGCGCCTCTTCGACCGTTGGGGGGAGGTTGTGTTCGAAAGCTCGGATCCTGCCACGGGGTGGGACGGGATGGTGAAAGGCGTTCCTGCGAAGCAGGACGTGTACGTGTGGCAGGCCACCGTTCGGTTCACCGGTGCGATTGAAGTGCACCAAATGCGCGGGCACGTCACCTTACTCCGCTGATCGCCGGTCGCAGGCTGCTCAGGCCAGCAGCTTCTTCAAGCGCAACTTGGTGATCTTGTTCTGCTCTTCCGCAGCGATCATGATCTCATCCTCCGGGTCATTCCTCAGACGCTCCTGCATCAGGGCCAGCAGTTCCTCACCGCTCTTGCCGGTGGCGTTCACCACAAAGCGGTGCCCGAAATTTTCCTCATAGGCTGCATGGGCCTCGGCCAGTTGGGCCATCAGCCCGGGGCTGCTTCCTTCCATGCCTTTCAGCTCCAGCGCGGCCCAGCGCCGGCCCAGCTGGTCCAAACCTTGGCCAGCGGCCCGCAATCCGGCCAGTTCATCCGCATCGCCTAGGCGCGGCAGTGAGCGGGAGGCTTCCTCATACACATCCACATCGCATCCTTCCCAGGCATTGTCGCTGGTCTCCACGATTTCCTCCAAGCTATCATACGGGCGGGCATGCACCATGTGGTCCACCCATTCATCCGCACCGCAGCATTGCTTGAAAGCCAAGGAGGCATCGGCCTCGGAGAGCCGGTTCAATTGCTCGATGGTCATCTTCCTTGGGATGCGGATGACGGTGACAGGGATGCGGGTCGGCCCATGGTTGCCCTGTAACCCGCGCCTCAAAACTATTTATACGGGCCGAACAAGCAAGGCCTGGCCGTTCAGTGCACGTCCCGATCCGCGCGCCCTTTTCCCACCGCCCATGAAAAAGCCCCTTGGGAAAGGGGCCTTTTCGTGATGGCTGCAGCAGCGCCTGTCAAATGTCCAACTTGGCGTACACGGCATTCTTCTCGATGAACTCACGGCGCGGCGGAACCTCATCGCCCATGAGCATGCTGAAGATCCGGTCGGCTTCTCCCCCGTTGTCAATGGTCACTTGCCGCAAGGTGCGGGTTTCGGGATTGAGGGTTGTTTCCCAGAGCTGTTCCGCGTTCATTTCACCCAAGCCTTTGTACCGCTGGACGTGTACACCTGCCTCCTTTCCGCCGGCCTTCATCCGTTCCAAGGTGGCATCCCGCTCCTCATCGGTCCAGCAGTACACCGCCTCCTTGCCCTTTTTCACGTTGTACAGAGGCGGCGTGGCGATGTACACGTGGCCGTTCTCGATCAGCTCCTTCATGTAGCGGTAAAAGAAGGTGAGGATCAGGGTTTGGATATGGCTTCCGTCCACGTCGGCATCGCTCATGATGATCACCTTGTGGTAGCGGAGCTTATCGATGTTGAGCGCCTTGCTGTCCTCCTCGGTACCGATGGACACGCCCAAGGCCGTGTAGATGTTCCGGATCTCCTCGTTTTCGTAGATCTTGTGCACCATGGCCTTCTCCACGTTGAGGATCTTTCCGCGCAAGGGCAGGATGGCCTGGAACTCGCGGTTGCGGCCTTGCTTGGCGGTGCCCCCGGCAGAATCGCCCTCCACCAGGAAGATCTCGCTTGCACGGGGTTCCTTGCTTTGGCAGTCGGCCAACTTCCCGGGCAGGCCCATGCCGCTTCCGGCTCCCTTGCGCTGCACCATTTCCCGGGCCTTTTTGGCCGCGTGTCGTGCCGTTGCGGCCAACACTACCTTGTCCACAATGCGCTTGGCATCCTTGGGGTGTTCCTCCAGGTAGTTCTCCAGCATCTCGCTCACGGCGATGTCCACGGCTCCCATCACCTCGCTGTTGCCCAGCTTGGTCTTGGTCTGGCCCTCGAACTGGGGTTCCTGCACCTTGACGCTGATCACTCCGGTAAGGCCCTCGCGGAAGTCGTCGCCGGTGATCTCGAACTTGAGGTTCTTGGTAGCCCCGCTGTTGTCGGCGTATTTCTTCAGCGTGCGGGTGAGGCCCCTTCGGAATCCGGCTAGGTGCGTCCCCCCCTCGTGGGTATTGATGTTGTTGACGTAGGAGTGGATGTTCTCGGTGTAGGAGTCGTTGTAGATCATGGCGATCTCCACCGGGATGCCCTGCTTCTCGCCCTCCATGTAAATGGCGGTTTCGATGATGGGCAGGCGGGTACCGTCGAGGTACTTCACGAACTCCACTAAGCCGAGGTCGCTGTGGAACGTCTCCTTGGGGAAGGATCCATCCTCCAACGGAGTGCGTTCATCGGTGAGGGTAAGGGTGATGCCCTTGTTGAGGAAGGCCAGCTCGCGCAGGCGTGCGGCCAGCGTGTCATAGCTGTACTCACTGACCTGAAAAATGGTGGTATCGGGGTGGAAGGTGACGATGGTTCCGGTTCCCTGTGCCTCACCGTCGGCCTTCACCGGATACAAGGGCTTGCCCGCGCTGTATTCCTGCACCCAGCGTTTGCCGTCGCGGTGCACTTCCACGGTCATGTGGTCGCTCAGGGCGTTGACGCAACTGACGCCCACGCCGTGCAGGCCGCCGGAGACCTTGTACGAGCCCTTGTCGAACTTGCCCCCGGCATGGAGGACGGTCATCACCACTTCCAGGGCGCTGCGGCCTTCCTTGGCGTGCATGGCCACGGGGATTCCGCGCCCGTTGTCCGTCACGCGCACGCTGTTGCCGGGGAGGATGGCCACGTCGATGGCGTTGCAGTAGCCTGCCAGCGCTTCGTCGATGGAGTTGTCGACCACCTCATAGACCAGGTGGTGCAGACCCTTCATGCCGATGTCGCCGATGTACATCGCCGGCCGCTTGCGCACCGCCTCCAATCCTTCCAGCACCTGGATGCTGTCCGCTCCGTACCCTGCCGCTGCCGTCTTCTTTGCTTCGCTCATTTCCACTGTTTCTGCCATTTTCAAATCCCGTTGGCCCCCGTTTTTTTGAGGGCACGCGAAGATACTGCTTTACCCGATGCCCAAGGCGGCTGAACGCCAATAATGGCGCGGCTCTTCATGGCTTTTTACCAACAGAACGGCAGGCTCTGTTGAAAACCTATGGGGCCATTGCTTGCGCCGGCCCCGAGGCATTTATGCAACCCGCTATTGGCCAGCAGGTTGCCCCGGATCAGAAAGCGTATGTGGCCCCTCCGATGAGCAAGGTTCGCTGGACCGGGTAGTTGTACCAGCGCTCGTACTTGGCGGCGCTCAGGTTGCTGCAATCCAGGAAGAGGCTGAAGCGCTTGGTGTAGCGGTACTCCAACCCCAAGTGCAGGTCGAGCAGCCCGGGTGCCTCGGTGACCGTCGGGGCCGCCGAGAGATCGTTCCAGCCGATGGGGACGGAAACGGGCAATTTCCGGCGTCCGAGGAACTGGGCATCCAGCTTCAGCAGCAGCTTGTCCTGGAAGTCGTACACCGCACCGAGGCTGATGGCATAGATGGGCAGGTTCCACGCTTCGGCCTGGGTTTCGGTGGCGTAGCTGAAGATGTGCAGCCCGCCATGGACATTGACGTGCTCATTGTGGCTGTACCGAAGCTCCCCGCCGATGTCCAAGCGGTCCACACGGTCGTACACGGCGGTGAAGCGGTCCCCGTAGCGCACGCTGTCGTACAGGGTTTCCCTGCCGATGAACAGCGGCAGGTTCTTCGTTCGGCTTTTGCTGATGCGCACATCGAACCCCACATCACTGCCCAAGCTTCCCTTCAGGCCTCCGTACAGTTCATACATCAAGCTGGAATTGGCGAGCACGGGCGCTCCTTCGATGAACGGGTTCTCCTTGGCGAGGCTTTGCAGGTTGTTCCGCATGCGACGCCCGTCCACGCCCGCATAGGGCACCAGGATGTCGTCGAAGAGGCGATATTGGGCGTAGGCCTGAGGATAGAAGTGGAAGGTGCTTTTGCCCATGGCGTCGATGAAGATGCCGGCGCCCACGCGTACCAAGTAGGTTCCATCGGTGGTGCTGACGTGGGGCGAGAGGCCCACCATGGTGCCGTTCTGGCGCAGGTCGGACAGGCTGTCGCGCACGCCGCGGTAGGCGTTGTTGTCCACCAGCACTTCACCGCCGTAGGTTTCGCTGCCTTGCCGCATGGAGAGCTTGGCGTCCAGCACCACGTTGAGCTCCCTGCTGCGGCTGAGGTTGGTGAAGTTGCCCACCTTCAAGCCCACGTCGTGCGCCAGCTTGGTGCTGTCCTTGTACAGGCTTTTCACGCGGACATCGAACCCGATGGCGTTGTACACCTGCTTGCGGGCATCATCCGGCGGTTCGGGGCTGGAGCGCATGAGGTTCTCCAAGCTATCGGTACTGGGGTAACCATAGTAGCCCACGCGCCGCCGATCATAGCCCACGCGGCCTTGCACGGTGTGCTGGCGCAGGTAGGCGGTGTAGTAGCCGTCGATGTTGTTGAAGCTGTAGTCGCTGGGGCCGCGGTCCTTCAGGCCGCCATTGCTGCTCATGTGGCGGTAGTGCAGCCCGTAGCCGTTGGTTTTCGAGCGGGTTTGGTCGTAGTAGAGTTCGAAGAGCGGGGTGGTGTACAGCCCGAAGCCAGCCTTGGCGAAGCCCTTGTACAGCTTCTCCTGGGCCAATTGAATGTTGAGCCTGGCCGCCTCGATGCTGTCCACATGGGCGGGCACTTCGCCTTTTACGTTGAGCAGGTTGTACGAAATATCCTTGGCGGGCAGGATGGTATCGAAGGACTGCGGTTGCAGGTCGATCTTGTTGACGTCGGCGAGGGTGGGGTTGTAGATGCCGTTGAAGTAGTATTCCTCACCGGCCTGCGCCTGCAGGGTGGCTGCGGTGAAGATGGCCACTGCCGCCACACCGCTCCGGAAGAAGGTGGTCATGGTGCTCATTCTTCGTCGTTCGTTCCTTCGGTTTCCTTGGGTTCGGCCGCCTCGGTGATGTTGGCCAATCGACGCGCTGCCTGTTCCACCAGATCGGGTTCGGTGCAGTTGTCCACCACGCTTTGCAGGGTGGCCCTGGCCTGGAAGAGGTCCTCCATGCCCACGTAGACGTCGCCGAGCAGGATGAAGGCCTTGGCTTTCCAGTGGTCGTAGCTGGGGAACTTCTTGGCCAGGTCGAAGATCTCCTTTTCCGCGTCCTTGTAGCGTTTCTGGAGGTATCGCACGTAGGCCATGTGGTAGGCGGCCTCGGCGCCGAAGGCATTCTTCGAGCTGCCTGCGATCGCCTTGAAGCGGGTGTAGGCGGCATCGAGCTCATTGGCCTCCACTTCACCCCGGCCCACGGCCAATCCGGCCTCGGCCTTCAGGTCGGCGGTGGCGTCGCTGTTGGCGATCACCTTTTTGGCGGCATCGGCGGCATCGGCGATGCGTTGCAGCTCCACCAAGCAACGCATGGCCCCCACCTGCCCGGCCAGGATGTTCACCGGCAAGGCGGCCACCTGCGCCAGGCGGGTGAAGTAGGGCAGCGCGGCATCATAGCGTTGGTCCTGGAAGAGGATCTGCGTGGCTGCCGCCAAGGAGGGCTCCAGGAACTGGCCTTCGCCCGCGGCGATCACCCGTTCAAAGCCCGGCAGGGCCTCCTCGGCGCGCTTGGCGCGATAAAGGCAATCGGCGGCGTAGAACTCGGCGTTGAGCACATAGCCGCCCTTGGGGTATTTGGCCAAGTAGTCGCGGAAGGCGCCCACGGCCTGGTCGCATTTCTCGGCAAAATAGAGCTGCTCCGCGCTGCGGTAGTATTGTTCATCCAGGTCCAGCGAGCCGGCATCCACGAAGGAGAGCGACTTCACGTAGTCTTCGTATGCGGCCATGTTGCCCTGCCCGGAGTAGATGCTGGACAGGCCGGCCAGGGCCTCGCGGGAACCGTCCATGGTGGGGTACTTGGCCACCACGGCCTTGAAGCCCTCCACGGCCTGTTCGGTGCGCCCCTGCCGCTTGTCGATCAAGGCTACCTGCAGCATGCTTTGGCGCACATGGGGCGAGTTGGGGTGCTGGGCCACCACCTGCCTATAGAAATCCAGTGCCTCGCCATCGCTGCCCGTGTTCAGGTACGTTTCGCCCAACTGGAACTTGGCATCGGCGGCATACTGGCTGTTGGGCTTTTCGCGCAGCAGTTGCTTCAGGGTGGCGATCTTCTGGTCGTTCTTCTTCTCCAGCCCCAGGCACACGCCTTTCTGGTACAGGGCATAGTCGCGGGCGGCAGCATTGGCGGCAATGGCCTTGTCATACCAGGTGATGGCCGGCCCGAAGGCCTTGGTGACGTAGTAGCAGTCTCCGGTGCGTACCAAGGCATCGTTGATCTGCGCCTTGGGCAGACCGCTGCTTTCGGCGGTGCGTCGGAAAGCGGTGGCGGCCTCGTCATATTGCTTCTGCTTGAAGTAGGCATAGCCCATGCTGTAGCTGGCCTGCTCATACAGGGCGTTGGCGTATGCCCCGGCGGTATTTCGCACGGCATCGTACTTGGCGAGCGCACCGCTGTATTCACCGAGGGCATAGCTGCACTCCCCGGCCCAGTAATGTGCCTGCACGGTCACCTTGGGATCCACGGGAAATGTGAGCGCTTTGTTGAAGAAGGCCAATGCCTCCGGGTACTTGCGCCCTTCGTAGAGTTCCACGCCGCGGTCGAAGGCCAGCTTCTGGTAGGCTTCCTTCAGCCTGATGTCCTTTGTTTTGATGGCGTCCAACGCGGCCAGTGCGGCCTCGTAGTTCCTGGTCTTCAGGTAGACGTCCAGCAGGAATTCCTGGGCTTCGTCGTGGCGCGGTGAGCCGGGATACTTGGCCATGTAGTCGCGCAGGGCGATGATGGCCTCGTTGTAGGGGTCGAACGAGAGTTCGTAGGCGAGCTTGGCATAGTTGAACAAGGCATCCTCGGTCACCTTGGCATCGTTGCCGAGGTCATAGGCTTTCTTGAAGGCATTGCGGGCGTAGTTCTTTTGGCCGAGCTTCAGGTAGCAGTCCGCCATGTGGTAAACGGCGAGCTGTGCGAGGCTGTCGGTGGCGTTGTTCACCACCTGGGTGAACTGGTTGATGGCCTGCTGGCACTGGTCGTTCTTGTAGTAGGCGTACCCGGCGATATAGCGGTCGCCGCGGTCCACGCCCGCGCGTTGCAGGCTTTTTTCGATGTAGGGCAGCGCTTCCTTGTATTGACCGGTGCGGTAATAGGCTTCACCCGCCAATCGGTTGATGTCGCTTTTGTTCTTGGTGTTCCCGGGGTCGTCCAGCAGGGGTTGTGCGTATTCCAGCAGTGCCTCGTAGTGGCCTTGGAGGAACTTGATCTGGGCGATGTAGTAGGGCACCACGCGGCCAAAGGCGGGGTCGTCCTTGAGCTTCTCGAAGCCTTCGAGCGCGGCGGCATAGTTGCGCTTGGTGTAGTTGATGTGGGCGTTGTAATAGGTGGCTGGTGCGGCATAGAGGCCCGGGGCGTCCTTCACCTTGCCGAATTCCACCTGGGCCTTGTCGGCCTGTCCGTCCATGAATAGGGCATAGCCCTTTTTGAAAATGAACTCGGTGCGTTCGGCCCCCTCGGCCATGTTCTCGTCCACCTGTGCGGCCCAAGCCAGCGCCTGCGGCCATCGCTTGCCATCGAAGTAGTACCTGAACAGCTCCATGCGCACGGCGGGCACGTGGAAGTTCTCCGGATGGGCATCCATGAAGTCCAGCAGGCGGTTGGCGGCATCCTGGTGGGCAAGCCGCACCGAGCTGATGGCCCCCCAGAACTCGGCCTCCGTGCGCAGGCCGCCGTTGGGGTCGCGTTGTTCCTCCGCGACCTGGTCGAAACCGAACAGCGCAGCGCCGTACTGGGCCTTGTCGAACAGTTCCATGGCATGGGCGAGGGGCGCCCCGGGATGCTCGTAGTGCGCGGGCCGCTGTGCACGCAACGGCATGGTGGCCAACATCACCAGCACCGGCACCGCCAGGCGCGGGAAATGCGGACGAGGAAGGATCTTCTTCATCGGTTCAAAGGTCCGGGTGGGCGGGGCGCGTCCCTGCCGGGTGGAACGGAATTATCCACGTTTGCGTGTTCACCCTCCCGGCGTGCTGTTGGGATGTTGGCGGGGGTCCTGGTAAAAGACCGGGCGGAATTTTCTTCCTTTGGCCGAACTTGCACCTTGCCCATGGCCGACACCTCCCCCATCATCGAACTGCACGATGCCCGCATCTTCCAGCGCGAGAACCTGATCTTGAACCAGGTGGACCTCACGGTGAACGCCGGCGAGTTCATCTACCTGGTGGGCCGCACGGGCAGCGGGAAAAGCAGCCTGATGCGCACGCTGTACGGCGACCTGCCCTTTCTGGAGGGCGAAGGCCACGTGGCGGGCTTCAACCTTCGCAAGCTCAAGCGGCGGCAAGTGCCCTACCTGCGGCGCAAGATCGGGATCGTGTTCCAGGACTTCCAGTTGCTGGGCGACCGCACGGTGAACGAGAACCTCACTTTTGTGATGCGCAGCACCGGTTGGAAGGACAAAAAAGCCATGAACGCCAAGGTGCAGGAAGTGCTGGAGAAAGTGGGCCTGGGCAACAAGGGCTACAAGATGCCGCACGAGCTGAGCGGCGGCGAGCAACAGCGGGTGAGCATCGCCCGGGCCCTGGTGAACGACCCCGAACTGGTTTTAGCCGACGAGCCCACGGGCAACCTGGACCCCGAGACCACGGCGGAGATCGTGGAACTGCTGTACACCATCAGCCACGGCGGCCGCTGCGTGATCATGGCCACGCACGACTATACCCACATGCAGAAAGTGAAGGCGCGCGTGGTTCGCTGTGAGGACGGAAAGCTGCTGGAAGTGAGCGCGGCGCCGGTGTAGCTCGGAAGCTGGTGGAACACGTGGGGTGGTCACCAGCTGGAAGCCGGTGGTACATGTGGGGTTATCACCGGCTGGAAGCCGGTGGAACATGTGGGGTGGAAGGCCCGGAGGGAACTGCACACTCACTCACAGGCCACCTTCACCACGCCCAACGAGCGTTCCTTCGTGCGCACCTCCACTACGTACAGGCCGCCCGGCAGCCCGTCCCGCTCCAAGATGAACGAAGGGCCGAGCCGTGCCACGTGCGAACACTTCACCTCGCGGCCCAGCGCATCCCTCCAGATCACGGTTTCCGGCCCCAGGCCGTCGGCGATGGCCGGTGCGCTGAATTCCAGCACCGCACGCGCCTGCATGGGGTTCGGCCGGATGCCGATCAGGGATCGCGCTTCGTCCGCCGGTTGCGGCACTCCCACCGTGATGTCGTCGCAGTACCGCTTGCACGGGGACGGAAAACCGCCCAGCACGTTCGTTTGCTGCAAGTACTCGCCATTGCGCCCATATTGATACACGGGATTTTCCGACCAACCCAGCGACGGACCCCAAGGCATCCAGGTGAACCTGATGAATTGCACCGTGGGCAGTGTGGCGTAAAAATCCAACGGGACCGGCATGCGTAGCAGCAAGGTGCCCGAGGCGGGTGAACCCAACTGCGGGTAATCGTGATCGTAGCCCAACGGCGCAGTGGCGATGAACGCACCGTGTTCGCCGTCGTACACAACGTTCAGGCTAGTCACTCCGATCCAGTGGAAAGCACTGTTCACCAAGCTGTCCGGGACTGACTCCAGATCAAATTGGTGCACCAGCCCAGGTGTAATTCCCATCGGCCGAATAGCGAAGTACAGGTAGCGGCCGCTCAGGTCGAAATCCCCCTCCAACATCCGCAATCCGGGCAAAGGGTGTTCCGGATCCGAGTGTGCCCCATATTCCTGCAAGCTGATGTCCGCCCAATGGGTGAGCACCCCGTTGGCCCGGTTGAAGTTGAAGACCTCCGCCTTGTTGGTGTCCAAGGAGGTATCGTTCTTCACCACCGCCAGCCTGTCGCCTTGGAAGCTGAAGAACATTTTGCCGTAGCGGTCCATGTTGCGCTCGGGCGCCGATGCCAAGTACGGGGTGCCCGCATGGGACACCACCGGCACGGGGTCCAAACCGCTTGCCAAGAGGTGGTAGGCGTGAAAGGCATCGTCGGCATCGCCGTGCAGCAGCACCCAATAGCCCGTCTCCCCGGCATCCGTGGTGGCCGTCAGCTTGGCCGTGGCGTTCTGCATGAGCCAGTTGGTGGTGCCCACCACCGCACCAGCGCCGCCGTTTGCGCCCAAGTCCACCTCCACCCATCCCGCACGTGCCGTGGGCGCCTCCTCGGTGATGAACACCGCGTACCGGTCCCCTGGCCCGGGCATCGGCACGATCAGGTAGTTGGCCGCCGGCACGTTCCAGCCCAAGTCTGCAGGGCTTCCCCCCGGCAGGGTTTGGAACAGGGCATTGCGGATCCCGAAGTCGTCAGCCAACAGGGCGAACTGCCCGTTCACATCGCTGATGGAGGCATTGCGCAGCGATACCGTGTCGGCCATGGGCACCGAGATCATGGTGTCCGCGGAAAACTGCAACCACGCACCGCTGGCGAACACCCAGTTGAAGTTGCGCTGCTGTGCTTGGGCGGCAAGGGCCAGGCACACCAGGGCCACCAATGCTCCAATGACGTGTTTGCCAGGTCTCATCGTGATTGGATCTTGATGTCCACTAAAGATAGGATTTCTTTCCCACTTCAGATCGATACCGGTGAAGTGTACCCGTACTGAACACGCTTACCGCGCTTCATCGCCCCCGAAAAGATGCATTGGAACATGTGGGGTGATCACCGGCTGGAAGCCGATGGAACATGTGGGGTGGAAGGCCCGGAGGGAACTGCACACTCACTCACAGGCCACCTTCACCACGCCCAACGAGCGTTCCTTCGTGCGCACCTCCACTATGTACAGGCCGCCCGGCAGCCCGTCCCGCTCCAAGATGAACGAAGGGCCCAGCCGTGCCACGTGCGAACACTTCACCTCGCGGCCCAGCGCATCCCTCCAGATCACGGTTTCCGGCCGCAGGCCCTCGGCGATGGCCGGTGCGCTGAATTCCAGCACCGCACGCGCCTGCATGGGGTTCGGCCGGATGCCGATCAGGGATCGCGCTTCGTCCGCCGGTTGCGGCACTCCCACCGTGATGTCGTCGCAGTACCGCTTGCACGGGGACGGAAACCCGCCCAGCACGTTTGTTTGCTGCAAGTACTCGCCATTGAGCCCATATTGATACACATCAGGATGTTCCGACCAATCCAGCGACGGGCCCCAAGGCATCCAGGTGAACCTGATGAATTGCACCGTGGGCAGCGTGGCGTAAAAATCCAATGGAACCGGCATGCGCATCAACAAGGTGCCCGAGGCGGGTGAACCCAACTGCGGGTAATAGTGATCGTAGCCCAACGGCGCAGTGGCGATGAACGCACCGTGTTCGCCGTCGTACACAACGTGCGTGCTGGGTGCTCCGATCCATGGGAAAGCACTGTTCACCAAGCTGTCCGGGACTGACTCCAGATCAAATTGGTACACCAGTCCATTTGTGATTCCCTCCTGTCGGATGCCGAGGTACAAGTAGCGGCCGCTCAGGTCGAAATCCCCCTCCAACATCCGCAACCCGATCCCGGAGAGTTCCGGATCCGAGTGTGCCCCATATTCCTGCAAGCTGATGTCCGCCCAATGGGTGAGCACCCCATTGGCCCGGTTGAAGTTGAAGACCTCCACCTTGTTGGTGTCCAAGGAGGTATCGTTCTTCACCACCGCCAGCCTGTCGCCTTGGAAGCTGAAGAACATTTTGCCGTAGCGGTCCATGTTGCGCTCGGGCGCCGATGCCAAGTACGGGGTGCCCGCATGGGACACCACCGGCACGGGGTCCAAACCGCTTGCCAAGAGGTGGTAGGCCTGAAAGGCATCGTCGGCATCGCCGTGCAGCAGCACCCAATAGCCCGTCTCCCCGGCATCCGTGGTGGCCGTCAGCTTGGCCGTGGCGTTCTGCATGAGCCAGTTGGTGGTGCCCACCACCGCACCGGCGCCGCCGTTTGCGCCCAAGTCCACCTCCACCCATCCCGCACGTGCCGTGGGCGCCTCCTCGGTGATGAAGACCGCGTACCGGTCGCCCGACCCGGGCATCGGCACGATCAGGTAGTTGGCCGCCGGCACGTTCCAGCCCAAGTCTGCAGGGCTTCCCCCCGGCAGGGTTTGGAACAGGGCATTGCGGATCCCAAAGTCGTCGGCCAACAAGGCGAACTGCCCGTTCACATCGCTGATGGAGGCATTGCGCAGCGATACCGTGTCGGCCATGGGTACCGAGATCATGGTGTCCGCGGAAAACTGCAACCACGTGCCGCTGGCGAACACCCAGTTGAAGTTGCGCTGCTGTGCTTGGGCGGCAAGGGCCAGGCACGCCAGGGCCACCAATGCTCCAATGACGTGTTTGCCAGGTCTCATCGTGATTGGATCTTGATGTTCCAATAAAGATAGGATTTCTTTCCACTCCAGATCGATACCGGTGAGGTGTACCCGTACTGAACACGCTTACCGTGCTTCATCGCCCCCCGTCCCAGCGCAGGGTCCGCTATGCTCCGGAGGCTATCCTGGGCATGACCCTGCGGGGACGGGGGATGCATCAAGTGCGCAATTGAACGTACCGCGCAGGTTCATTCCGGGACAAGACCGACATTTGCCGCCCCGGAACCCTGCCCCATCCACTTCCGCCTGGCACATAACCCCGACCTTCCAAGCACCGCTTGCCGGCCCCACGTGGTAACCACCTCCCGGACATGAACGCGGCACCCTCCCTCTCCATCCTGATCCCGGTTTACAACCACGGGGTGGAGGACTTGGTGGTGGAATTGGTGCGCCAATGCTCGGCGCTGCCGCTGGACTTCGAGGTGCGGGTGTACGACGATGGTTCCACGGAAGAATGGAAGGCGGCCAGCCGCCGTGTGCAGCACCTGCCGGGCGTGGTGTACAAGGAGCTGGGGCAGAACATTGGCCGTTCACGCATCCGCAACCTGCTGGCGCGGGAGGCTGGTAAACAACGGCTTCTTTTCCTGGATTGCGACAGCGGCATCCCAAGCGGGGACTTCATCGCCACCTACCTGGCCCACGCCAGCGCGCCCGTGGTGGTGGGCGGCACGGTGTATGCGGCGCAGCCCCCGGCAGACGCGCGCTTCCAGCTGCACTGGAAGGTGGGCAAGGCCCGCGAGGAGCGCAGCGCCCAACAGCGCACAGCCAGCCCTTACCGGAGCATCACGCTCAACAACATCCTCATCGCCAAGGAGGTCTTTCTGTCGGTGCAGTTGGATGAATCGATCCTCACGTATGGCCATGAAGACACCAAATTCGGCCAACAGCTCAGGGAGCGGAAGATTGCCATCGTGCACATCAACGATCCGGTGGTGCACAACGGCTTAGGTACCAACACCGAGTTTCTGGCCAAGACGCGTGAAGCCCAGCGCAACCTGCGGCGCCTTTATTCCGCCGGCGGCTACGGCATGGGCACGGGCGTGGTGCGGGCCTATCGCCGGCTGGAGCGCTGGCGGCTGCTGTCCGCCTTCGGCATGGGCTACGGCTTAGTGAGGCCGCTGGTGGAATACGCCTTGGAGCACGGCTTCGCCCCGCTCGTTTTCTTCGATCTGTACAAGCTCCACCACTTCATCCGCAGCGGTGAAGCAGGTGCATAGCTACCCCTGGCCCAAGCCTTGCATCAGCTCCCTCAGTTTGTCGGCCTCACCGGCACCATCCAGCGCGGAGGCCGCCTTGGTGGCATTGCTTCGCAGTTCCTGGTAGCGCGCTGCATCCGCAAATAGGGCGGTAACGGCATGTTGCAACACTGCGGGTTCCGCCTTTGGGACCACCACCCCGCAAACGAACCTGCGCACGATGGCCGCCACCTCCGGCAGGTCGGTGGCCAGCACGGGGATGCCCGCGTGCAAGTAGTCGAAGAGCTTGTTGGGCAGGCTGAAGCGGTAGTTGAGGTTGGTGTCCTTGTCCAGGGTGAGGCCCAGGTCGGCGTTGCGGGTGTAGTCCATCATGCGGGCATAGGGCATCTTGCCCATCAGGCGAACGCGGTCTTCAAGCGCATGCTCGTTCACCAACCGTTGCAGCACGGGCCAGGCATCCCCCCCGCCGATGATCAGCAACAGGAATTGGGGCAGACCGCGCATGGCCAGCACAGCCTCCTCCGCACCGCGGTCCATGTTGATGCCTGAGCCTTGGAGCACGAGGATGGGCTTGTCCACAGGCAGGTCCAGTTCAGCACGGCTTGGCAACGGGCCGAGCACCCTTGGCATGGGGATGTTGCGCACCACGTGCAGGTCCTTGGCATAGCGCTCCTTGTAGGCATCGGCGATGCTCTGGTTCACGGTGATCACCGTGCGCAGCTTGGGGAAGACCCAGCGTTCGATGGCCAGCCACACGGCCCGCACCCGGGGGCGCTGCACCAGTTCCGGCACCTCGGTGAAGAACTCGTGGGTGTCGTACACCAGCTTCTTTCCCCGGATGCGGGCTGCCAAGAAGTTGGGCAGCAGGGTGTCCAAGTCGTTGCTGAAGAACACCGTCCCTGCGCAGGGTCCGCTATTGGCCGGAGGTATTGCTTGGCGTGACCCTGCGGGGACGGCATTGGCCGGAGGTGTTGTTTGGCGTGACCCTGCGGGGACGGCGGGTCCGCTATTGGCCGGAGGCATCGTTTGGCGTGATCCTGCGGGGACGGCGAGCAGCAGGAAGAAGAGCCGCAGGTTGTATTCCGCATAGAACAGTGGCCCTTTGTTGAAGAGCAGCCGCATGCGCCGGGTGCGGTAAGGCCGCTCCAACGGCAGGCTGCCGGGCAGTTGGCGGCCCACCAGCAGCACGTCGTAGTCCAGCTCCTGCAGCACTGTGCAGGTGCGGTGTACGCGGTTGTCCGTGGCCAGGTCATTGGTCACGCTGACAATGGCGCGTTGAAAGGGCAGCGGCATGCGGCCAAAGTAAACGCGGGGAAGTCCTGTTCATGCGGATCACATTATCTTTGATTGCCATGAAAGACAAAGCGGCATTGCTGAAGCGGATCACCGTGGATGACCGGATCTGCAACGGAAGACCGGTGATCCGTGGCATGCGCATCACGGCCCAGACCATTTTGGAATTTCTGATGGCCGGAACTTCGGAAGAAGAAGTGCTGAAACAGTACCCGATGTTGGAGCGGGACGACCTGGATGCCTGTCGCCAATTCGCGATTTCGTTGATGGCCAACAAGTATTCCGTGAAGGGCATCGCCGCGTGACATGCCCAAGTATCTGATCGACGCCAACCTGCCGCGTTGGTTCAGCCAGTGGAACAGCACGGAATACACACATCAGCACGACATCAATCCGGCTGAACATGATCACGAGATCTGGGAGCATGCCAAAGCCAATGACCTCACGATCATCAGCAAGGACAGCGATTTTTCAAGCAGGATCTTATTGAGTTCACCACCGCCGAAAGTGATCCATGTCAGGCTCGGCAACATGGATCTTCGCCATTTTCATGAAGCAATCGGGCGCTGCTGGGAAGATGTCCTGCGAATGAGCGAAACCCACAAGCTGGTGATCGTCCATGCCGATCGAATTGAGGGTGTGGAATAGAAAGAGTCGTTGACTACCGCACACATATTCACGTTGAAACTGCGGCATCATCGGACCAAAGCAAACACGGAAGGAAGGGGTAAACTTGCGCGCCGGAACCTACCGGCCCTGCCATGGAGATCTTCCGCGACTTCAACCTCAAGCCCTTCAACACCTTCCACGTGCCAGCGCGGGCCGCGCGGATGGCGCGTTTCAAGAACGTGGAAGAATTGCGCGCCCTGCTGAACGATCCCGAACTGAAAGGCCTGCCGCGCTTAGTGTTGGGCGGCGGCAGCAACGTGCTCTTCACGCAGGATTGGCCCGGGGTGGTGCTGCTCAACGAGATCGGCGGCATGGAGCTGCTGCTGGAGACCGATGAGGCGGTGATCGTGCGGGCCGGAGCGGGCATGGTGTGGCACAACTTCGTGTCCTACTGCGTGGACCAAGGCTGGGGGGGCGTGGAAAACTTGTCGCTGATCCCCGGCCGTGTGGGAGCGGCGCCCATGCAGAACATCGGCGCTTACGGAGTGGAGATCAAGGAGCCGTTCCATCACCTCGAAGCGCTGCGCATCAGCGATGGCGAAGTGGTGCGCTTCGACACGCAGGCCTGCCGCTTCGGCTACCGCGAGAGCTTCTTCAAGCGCGAAGGCAAAGGGCAGTACATCATCCTATCCGTGGCCTTTCAGTTGAAGAAACACCCGCAACTGCACACGCACTACGGTAGCATCAAGGCAGAACTGGACAAACGTGGCATCACCGCACCCACTATCCGCGATGTGAGCGAGGCGGTGATCGCCATCCGGCGCAGCAAGCTGCCCAACCCCGAGGTGTTGGGCAATGCCGGCAGCTTCTTCAAGAACCCCGTGGTTCCTGCGGAAGTGGCCGAGCGCATCAAAGCGGAACATCCGGACCTCTCCTCCTACCCCGCCGGTGATGGCCAAGTGAAGCTGGCCGCCGGGTGGCTGATCGAAAAGGCCGGATGGAAAGGCTTCCGCGAGGGCAACATCGGCGTACACAAGGACCAGGCACTGGTGCTGGTGAACTACGGCGGCGGCACGGGCAACGAGGTGTATGCGCTCTCCACGCGGGTGCTGGAAAGCGTGAAGGAGAAGTTCGGCGTGGAACTGGAGCGGGAGGTGAACATTGTTTGAGCGTGGCGGACTCCTGAAACGCACGCGAAGACGCAAAGGCGCGAAGAAGTCCCAACAGAGGCATTTCCACGGGGTCCTAAGCCTGGGCTTCAGGGCTATCGCCTCTTAATACTGCGCCTGGCGGCGCTTCTCCAATACTTGGGCGAACCACGGATCCACACGGATGGACACGGATCGCGAACGTCTCCGGTTATCGGACGCAAAGGCGTGGCTCACTTTCCACATCGCGTATTTATCAGTGTGCATCAGCGTTCATCCGTGGTTAAGAATTCGGGAGAGCCGCGACCGCAGGGCGCGCAAGAGGCGATAGCCCTGGCCTGGGCTTTAATTCCAGTGCTTCTTGCTTTCCTTCGCAACTTCAATCCATGCCCATGTTCCGTCGCACGCTCCTGCTGATCGCCGTCCTTGGCACCACGCTGCTTCCCGCACAGGAGAAGCACAAGCTCACCCTCACCGACGCCATCCTCAAGGGGCGCGAGTACTACCCTGAGCAAGTGCAGGCCCTGCAATGGATCAAGGGCACCAGCAACTACTGCTTCATCAAGGACAACCAGCTGGTGCAGGGTAGCTTGAAGGGCAAGGATGCCGTGCTGGCCACGGTGGAGGACCTCTCGCGCGGGCTGGCCACGGGCGATAGCGTGAAGCGCTTCCCCCGGGTGGAATGGACCGATGCCAAGACCTTCCTCTTCCAGCTTGGCGCACGCACGTATGCGTACGATGCCGCGAGCAAAACCAGCGCGCTGCGCTTCACCCTGCCCGCTGATGCGGAAAATGAGGATCACGACGAAGCTTACCGCCACGTGGCCTTTACGCGCGGCGAAAACCTGTTCATCGCGGGGCCGGACAGCA
Source organism: Flavobacteriales bacterium (assembly GCA_023957375.1). Lineage (GTDB taxonomy): Bacteria > Bacteroidota > Bacteroidia > Flavobacteriales_F > PHOS-HE28 > PHOS-HE28. The sequence goes on from JAMLHB010000002.1 coordinate 114,643, forward strand.
TCACACAGGTCACCTTCGACGGCACCGACGGCATTGTGAACGGCAAGAGCGTACACCGCGAGGAATACGGCATCACCAAGGGTACCTTCTGGAGCCCCGACGGCAGCAAGCTCGCCTTCTACCGCATGGACGAGACCATGGTGACGCCCTACTACGTGGAAGACATCAGCACCACGCCCAGCACCTTCAAGAAATTCCGCTACCCCATGGCGGGGCAGACCAGCCACCACGTAACGCTTGGTGTGTACGACCTGCGCACGGGAAAGACCGCGTTCATCACGCCGGAAGGCCCGCCGGACCACTACCTCACCAACATCAGCTGGGAACCGGACAACCAGCACGTGCAGATCATCGTGCTGGACCGCGCCACGGACCACTTCCGCGTGGAACGCTTCGATGCCGCCACGGGCAAGGCCGAGCGCACGCTCTTCGAAGAGCGCAACGACAAGTGGCTGGAGCCCGAGCACCCGCTCACCTTCCTGAAGACGCAGCCCACGCGCTACATCCACTGGAGCCAGCGCGACGGCTGGTGGCACCTCTACCTGTACGACACCAAGCTGGGCATGGTGCGCCAGCTCACCAAGGGCAATTGGGTGGTGAAGGACATCCTGGGCTTTGATGCCAAGGATCGCAACGTGTTCGTGGAGGGCACCGCACCGATCGACCCCAAGGACCCGAAGGGCGCGATGGAAACACAGCTGTACCGCGTGGAGCTCGCCACGGGCAAAACGGTGCGGCTCACGGCGGAGGCAGGCACGCACAGCGGGCAACTAAGCACGGACGGCCGCTACTTGATCGACCGCTGGAGCAGCCTCACGGTGCCGGGCGTCACCGAAGTGCTGGACGCCGCCACGGGCAAGCGCGTGAAGACCCTGCTGGCCAGCCGCGACCCGATGGCCCAAGTGGCCAAGGGCAACATTGAATTCGTGCAGGTGCCCGGAGAGAACGGCGACGTGCTCAACGGGCGCATCATCAAGCCCAGCTTCTTCCAAAGCCGCGACCAATACCCGGTGATCGTGTACACCTACAACGGCCCGCACGTGCAACTGGTCACCAACAGCTTTCTCGGCGGCGCACCGCTATGGATGATCGAGGCGGCGGAGCGCGGCTACATCGTCTTTACCGTGGACGGCCACGGCAGCGGCAACCGCGGGCTGGCGTTCGAGCAGGTGATCTACCGCCAGCTCGGCATCACCGAGGTGAAGGACCAACTGCACGGCGCCGACTACCTGAAAAACCTGCCCTACGTGGACAGCCGCCGCATGGCGGTACACGGCTGGAGCTTCGGCGGGCACGTTACGGAAGCTTTGATGTTGCGCGCGCCGGGCGTGTTCCAGGTGGGCGTGGCCGGCGGTGCCGTGCAGGACTGGCGCTTGTATGAGGTGATGTACACCGAACGCTACATGGACACGCCGCAGGAAAACCCGAAGGGCTATGATGAAACGGCACTTCCCCCCATCGCCGACCAATTGCGCGGACACCTGCTGCTGATCCACGACAACATGGACGAGACCGTGGTACCGGAACATGCACTGCGCTTCCTGAAGAGCTGCGTGGACAAGGGTGTGTACCCGGATTTCTTCTACTACCCAGGCCACCCGCACAACGTGCGCGGCAAGGATCGGGTGCATTTGTACACGCAGATCCTGGACTACATCGACACGCACTTGGGGGTGGGGATGAGAAAATGAGAAGGAGTGAAGGAGCGAAGGAGCGAAGGAGCGAAGAAGTGAAGAAGTGAAGAAGTGAAGAAGTGAAGAAGAACGTTGCCTCAGGCTTCGCTGCGCAGGGCCACTGATGGAGCTGTGAGGTCCTGTCTTACGGCATCACCACCAGGCGCTGCACGGTGTTGGATCCTTGCCCGGTGGGTCGTACGAAGTAGGTACCCGGGGACAGCTCTTCCAAACTCAGCCGTTGGCCTGAAACCGGCACGGTCCACTCACGCGCCACGCGCCCTATTGCATCCATCAGGAGCACGTTCTTGCCTATCGCCCCTGCCCCATTATATCGCAACTCCACGCTGCCTTTCGCGGGATTGGGCCACAGCTCGAACACGGGCTGCGCCTTCATTTCATGAATGTCCACAGGCCCCGCCGGAATGGCCAGCACTGCCGTAGTGCCGATGGCTATCCGTGTGAGATTCGTCCAATAAGCCGTGTCGATGTACTGCAGCTCATCCGTTGGCGAATGGTAGTGCGGGTTGGGATCATCGTCGAAATCCTCGATCAGCAGGATGGCCCCGTAGCCTTCGCTCCAGAACGACGCATGGTCGCTGTACGTCTCGCCGGGGTTGTTCACCGCGATCGGCAGGCTCAGCCCGTAAGTGGTGTTCACCAGAAGCATGGAATCCTTGAGGGCGATGCTGTTGCCTACGGCACGCGTGTGGATCCGCAGCAGGCCGTCCCCATTGCCGTCGTACCCGATGGCATCCATGTTCACCACGGCGGTGATCTGTTCATCGTTGCCCGCTGCTGCGCTCGCGTAGTAGGCACTTCCCAGCATGCCCTGCTCCTCCTTGTCCCACAGCGCGAACACCACCGTGTTTTCAAAATCCTGGCCGGCCATCACGCGGGCGGCTTCCAGCACCGCGCAGGTGCCGCTGCCGTCATCGTCCGCGCCGGGTGCGGTGGTGCCGCCCGGCATCGCATCGTAGTGCGCGCAAATGATCACCTTCCGCTCCGGATGCAGCAGGCCGGGCTTCTCCACCAGCACATTGGCACCGTTGCCGCTGAACGCCTGCACCGTTGGCGCATAGCCCATCCGCGTGAACTCCTGCTGCAGCCATGCCTCCGCCAGCGCATTGCCCGGCTGAAAGGAATTCCGCGAGAGGATGGCCTGCGGGCCGCTGCCCACGTCCACCGCCACTTGGCCGGTAAGCCGCTGCGCCCGCCACACTAATGAATCCGTGTTCACGGCATCCAGTATTTGCTGAACAACAGGGCTCTGCGCCGGGGCAGGGAACACGTTCAACAAACACGCCAGCAGCAGGACCATGCCGTTCCGCATGGCCGAAAGTTACTGAGCCGGTGATGAAGATCCGGTCTCCCCGATTGGCGCCCGTAATGGTGAAGAAGAGAAGAAGTGAAGATGGGCGCAGCTTCCCCACTTCATTACTTCTTCACGAATTACCGGCAAGGACCGCTTCTTTGCCACCGTCTCAGTAGCTTCCCCGGCAGTGCCGACCTTTGCCCCATGGCCGCCACCCTCACCGTCCGCAACATGGTCTGCGCCCGCTGCGTGGCCGCCGTGCAGCGCATCCTGGAGGCCAATGGCCTTCCCGCCAAACACATCGACCTCGGCGAGGTGGAACTGGAGAAGGAACCCACCGACGCCCAGCTTACCGCCCTCGGCGAAGCCCTGCAAGCCGAAGGTTTCGAGCTGGTCAGCAGCCGCGACGCCGCCACCATCGCCCGCATCAAGGCCGCCATCGTGAAGCTCGTGCACCACAGCGACGAAGCCGCGCCGAAGGTGAAGCTCAGCGAGCACCTCAGCGACGCGCTGCACCGCGACTACTCCAGCCTCTCCGCACTCTTCACCCAGGTGGAAGGCATCACCATCGAGCAGTTCTTCCTGTTGCAACGCCTGGAGCGCGTGAAGGAACTGATCCGCTACGACGAGCTCACCCTCAGCGAGATCGCCTTCCGCACCGGCTTCAGCAGCGTGGCCCACCTCAGCGCACAGTTCAAGAAGCTCACAGGAATGACGCCCTCGGCGTTCAAGGGGATGGGGCATGGGCGGGTGGGGCTGGACCGGGTGGGGTGAGGAGGAACAACCACGGGTGTCCATTCACCACGGATGCACATGGATGGACACGGATGATGACCTCGTTGTCCAACCCATCGATCCTTGCTGCCCTGAGCCCGTCGAAGGGCAGCTGCCCCCCATCACCCACTGGCTATTGCCTATCTTTGAGCAACATCAGGGCACATGAAAACCACAAGGGAACTCACCGCCATCATTGAGCGTGAAGGCAACGGCTATGTGAGCCTGTGCCCCGAACTGGATGTGGCCAGCCAGGGCGATACCATCGAGGAGGCGCGTGCCAATCTGGTGGAGGCCTTGGAGCTGTTCTTCGAGACAGCCTCTCTTGGCGAAGTGCGTGAAAGGCTGCACGAGGAAGTGCTGGTGACCCGTGTGCGCGTGGCCGTGTGATGCGCACGCTCAGCGGGAAGGAAGTATGTGCGATCTAAAGGAAGCACGGCTTCGACCAGGTGCGCCAGCGCGGAAGCCACATCATCATGCAGAAGCAAGTGCCAGGTTCCACGATCACCGTACCGGTGCCGGACCACAAGGAATTGCGCATCGGCACCTTGATGTCCATCATCCGCCAAAGCCGGTTGGACCGGTCGTTGTTCGCGTGAACAACGGTTTTCGGCGATCAAGACGAAGCTCACGGGGATGACGCCCTCGGCGTTCAAGGGGATCGGGTCCCGCATGCCAGCGGGAGGGAGGGTGGGGTTGGATGAGGTGTGAGCACACGAGTGGCCCTATCTTTGAAAAGTAATGGACATCCAAGCGCTCAAGCTCGAACTGGTCGGCGCCTTGGTGAATACCAACGATGCCACCGTGTTGACGAAGGTGAAGCGCCTGCTGGAGTTGCTTCGTGCCAAATCACCGGGTGGCCGCGATGAACACGAGGAAGAGCTGATCGCGGCATCCGCCATCTTCGAAGCATCAGCTTACGGGGATGAAGAGCCGGACATCAGCGGGCTGGTACTGAAGGAGCCGAACCCGGACTACGGGAAATGAAGCCGGGCGACGTGGTGCGCTGAGCCTTTGTGCAGGGCGATGGGCAACGAAAGATGCGCCCGGCGGTCATCGTCGCGGTGGTCCCACCGTTCAACGACCTGTTGGTATGCGCAGTCAGCACGCAGGTGCACCGGGAAGTACGGGATCTGGATATGCTGGTGGATGCGAAACACCCGGACTATCGGCGCATGGGCCTTCAATTCCCGAGCCTGATCCGTGTTGCGCAACTGGCCACCTTGCCGAGCAAGGTGATCCAGGGAAGCATCGGAGAGGTTTCCGAGGCCACATTCTCCGAGATCCGCAAGCGCCTGCGGAACTGGTTGGCCTGATCGCCCACCGCACCGGCTTCAGCAGCGTGGCCCACCTCAGCGCACAGATCCCGTCCCGCTCCAGCGGGATCAAGAAGCTCACGAGGATGGCGCCCTCGTCGTTCAAGGGGATGGAGAAGGGGAGGACGGGGTTGGATGAGGTGGGGTGAGGAAGAATGCCTCCTTTACCTCCTCTACCTCCTGTACCTACCTCCCGGCATTCACCGGCTCGCCTATCTTTGGGCAACATCAGGCTCCATGAAAACCACACGTGAACTCACCGCCATCATTGAGCGTGAAGGCAACGGCTACGTGAGCCTGTGCCCCGAACTGGACGTAGCCAGCCAAGGGGATACCATCGAAGAAGCACGCGCGAACCTGGTGGAGGCGCTTGAGTTGTTCTTCGAAACCGCCTCGCCCGGCGAGGTGCGCGAGCGCTTGCATGAGGAAGTGCTGGTGACCCGTGTCCGTATCGCGGTGTGATGCGTACATTGAGCGGGAAGGAAGTGTGCGCGATCTTGAAGAAGCACGGCTTCGAGCAGGTGCGCCAGCGCGGCAGCCACATCATCATGCAGAAGCAGGTGCCAGGTTCCACGATCACCGTGCCGGTGCCGGACCACAAGGAACTGCGGATCGGCACCTTGATGTCCATCATCCGCCAAAGCCAGTTGGACCGTTCGTTGTTCGCGTGAGCGGCGACATGGCCCTCCTCCGCGCGCAGCGCCTGTCCCACACGGACGGTTCAAGAAGCTCACGGGCATGACGCCCTCGGCGTTCAAGGAGATGGGGAGCGGGAGGTTGGGGTTGGACCGGGTGGGGTGAGGTAGACCAACTATCGATCGGTCACTTGGGCGTCAACGGTCTTCGGCTTGTGTGGTAGATGTTGTACACCACCACATCATCGTCCAACTCGAATACGATGCGATACGGGAACCGCGCCACCGACGCATAGCGGAATCCGTTCTCCCGCACCTGGTACTTGGCAGCTACTGTGACGAGGTGTTCCAACGGCCGCTTCATTTCTTCTTCAGCATCCGTTTCACCTCGGTCAGGGAGTAGCCCATTCCTTCACCGGCATTGCGTCGCGCGCGCCGCTCCTCCAGCAAGGCCAAATGTTCCTTGGTGAACGCGAGATCATCCTTCTCCGTCGCAAGCGCCTGGCTTACTTTCTCCAGCACCTTTTCGTCCGTTGTGGCGATGATGCGCTCGATCAGGTCCAACTTGGTGAACATGATGCGAAGATACGGACAGCCCACCTCAGCGCGCAGCGCCTGCCCGGTCACGGCGGGATCAAGAAGCTCACGGGGATGACGCCCTCGGCGTTCAAGCAAATGGGGCAAGGGAGAAAGGCGCTGGACCGGGTGGGGTGAGGACTGGAGTGAAGAGGTGACGAAGTGAGGTGGTAAGTGAGTAGCATCCTACCGTCCGCGTGCCTCTTGCACTCGGACCATACGGGACTCTATGCGCCGCCATACCGTTCCACCAACCCCTCCAAGCTCATGTTCTCGGCAATGGCCGTGTGCGGGATCAACACGTAAGTCCATGGCTTGCCGCCATTGGCAACGGCGTGCTCGGTGGCCAAAGCGCACCATTTCACGGCGGCATCCTTCTTGGCCAGCACCTCGGCATCGGCCATGTCGGCTTCCTTCTTCGGTTCCAGCATGTAGATGCGGTCCTTCGTTTCGGCCACGAAGTCGGGTACGTACGGATGCTGCTCGTGCTGCCTTTTGTAGTAAAGCTGGAACTGGCCTTGCATGGGTTTGAACCACTTCAGGCTGTCGCGGTCCAGAATGATGGAGAGTACACGTTCGGGGTCGGACTGGAAGCGCGAGACCGGGTACAGGCAACGCTGGTAGCCGCCATAGACATGCCGGGTAATGCTGCTGAGCGGCCGGGGCTGCTCACGGAAATTCTTGAGCGGGTTCTTATAGTCCGCGGTGAAGGCGCTCTTCTTCAGCTCGCTGAAGCCGGCATGCACCACCGTTTGGTAGCCTGCGGCTTTCTCCCAGGCGTGGTCCAGCATCTGCAGGTGGACGATCTCCGCAATGGGCTTCTGGTTGTCCTTGAGCACGCTTACGGTTTCGCCCTCATCGAGGTAGCTGCGGAAGTGTGTCGTCACTTGGCCGGCCAGATCGTAAAGCAGGTCGGCATGGTCGTCGTAGCTGATGTCGTCGTAGTTCATCAGGCCGCGCACCACATGGTCTTCCAAGCGCCGTTCGGGCGGCTCGTCCTCACCGGCTTTCAGCTCATGCAGGCTTTGGTCATGCAGGTGCTTCACCAGCAAGGTCTTTTCGCGGGGCTGGTAGCGCACATTCTCCAGGTCGAGCTTGAAGGCATTGAAGCCCGTGGTAACCTCGCCCAATGGCACCACGCTGATGCGCGGGATGTCGATGCTCTGGTCGATGAGCAGCTGGGTGGTCTGCTGCACGATAGCGGTGACGTCCGCCACGATGGAAAGGCCGGGCAGCTCCAATTGCGTCACGGTGAGCGTTTCGCGCACCTGGTCCGCGATCTGCTTTTGCACGGCGGGGTTCAGCAGGCTCGCCGAGGACGGCTGTCCCTCGTGCTGCTTGATGATGCGCACCACCGCCCGCGCGATCTGCCGCTCGGTGGCATTGGCAAAGGGGCTTTGCACCGTGCTTGCCCCGGGGTCCGTGGTGCCCGGCTCGGGCCCGTTCACCATCTCCTCGAGGTTGGAGCGCACCACCACCGTGGTGAGGCGCTCGCCTTGGCCTTCGGGGTCCAGGTAGATCGGCTTCATCCGGATGGGTGAATCGGTCTTGTTGGCCTCGTCGATGATCTCCTGGAATTTGTCATGCGCCACGATGCTCAGGCGGTCGATGGCCACCACGCCGGTGCGCTTGCCGTAGGGCAGCCGCAGGCCGCGGCCGATGCTTTGCTCAATGAGGTTGCGCGTGTTGGCGGCGCGCAGGGGCACGATGGTGTACAGGTTGGTCACGTCCCAGCCCTCCTTCAGCATTTCCACGTGTACCACGATCTCCGTGGGCTCGTCCGCTTCCTCCACCTGCAGCAGGCGCTTGATGATATCCTCCCCTTCCGGCCCGGCCTTGGTGCTGCTGTCCACCTGGATGATCTTCCCCTTGTACTGGCCGCCGAAGAATTCATCGCTTTCCATGCGCTGCACCAACCGTGCGGCGTGGTCCGTGTTCTTGGCGATCACCAGCATGAAGGGTTTTACCATCGGCTTGTCGTGCTGGCGGGCGTAGGTCTCCAGCTGCACCTTTACGGTTTCGTGCATGCGGATGCCGTCGCGCAGCTTGATGTCCTCCAACTGGTCTTCGCCGAACTGTTTGGCATTGAAATCCTTCTGCGTGGCCACGGCGGGTTCCTTCACGAAGCCGTCGTCCATGGCCTGCCCCAGGGGATAATCGAAGATCACGTTCTTGAACTTCTCCGCGCGTTGGCCCTGCTGCACCCACGGCGTGGCGGTAAGCTCCAGGCCGAGTATCGGCTTCAGCTCGTTGATGGCCCGCACCCCGGCGCTGGCGCGGTAGCGGTGGCTTTCGTCCATCAGCAGCACCAGGTCGGGCAAGGCGGAGAGGTACTCGAAGTAGCTCTGGCCGATGTACTCGCTGAGGCGCTTGATCTTCGGCGCCTTGCCGCCGCGCACCTCGCTGTTGATCTTGCTGATGTTGAAGATGTTCACCCGGCAGCGGGTCAGGCTGTCGAAGAGCGTGTTGGACTGCCCCTCGTAGTTGTCGCCGGTGATGATGTGCGGCGGGTTCACCGCAAACTCGCCGATGCCTTGGAAGACGTACTTCCGCGTGTTGGGCGTGAAGTCGGCGATGAGCTTGTCGTACACGGTGAGGCCAGGCGCCAGCACGAAGAAGTTGTTGATGCCGTGCGCCAGGTGCAGGTAGCTGATGAAGGCGCCCATGAGGCGCGTTTTGCCCACGCCGGTGGCCAAGGCGAAGCACAGTGAAGGGAACTCGCGCTCGAAGTCCGTTACCGAAGGGTACTCGCTTTGGATGGCCTTCAGCACGGCCTCCATGTCCACCTCTCTGCCCGGCGGCATCAGTTCGGTGATGCGGCCCAGGATCTCCAGCGAATCGCGCTGGGGCTTGCGCAGGCTGAGGCGGCCTGAGATGGCGTTGACGTGGCGGTTCATGGGTTTAGGATAATGACCGGGGTTAATGGCATGTCATTTAGGCCATGGCCGCAGCATGGCTGAAAATAGCCATATAAACAATTGACGGCCATGTGGTTACGGATCATGCAGGGCAAGTGTGTCATGGGTGATAGTCGGTCATTATGATGTCATAAGCGTGCCTATAAGTGGTCATTTGCGGATGTGTATATCGCCGGCCACCAGTTTGTTCGCAATAACGGTATGGCATCCTTCCTTGGAAGGACCCTGCTATTGGCTGCAAAGGATGGGGGTTCCCCGCGATAGCGTTTGCGTGGCGGTTCATGGCGGAGTGGCGTGTTGCATGGCAACGCATGGTAGCAGCGGCGTGAATGTCACTATCGCGGACTGGAGTGTCATAAACTGAACTGAAGTGTCATAACCCGGACGTTTGCTTCTGGCTTAATGAAGGGCATAACTAACTATCACTCAGGTAATTGAAATGGTCTCGCACATCTCTTGGCCGTGTCATATCATGTTCATAATGTGTCATAAGTATGTCCATAACTATGACCTGTTCCTTTGGTTTTCAGGCAGTTGATAATGCCGTCCTCGGCGTTCACCCATCGCCACAAGCTTTCCCTTGGTTAGCAGTGACTTGAGAAATGAGGTGGCTTGGCGGTCGGTAAGTCCGGTCAATTCCATGACCTCTTTCCGGGCAATTCGTCCGTACTGGGCTACATGCGCCATCACCACCTTCTCCCGGGCTTTGCCATCCATTCCCTTCACTCGTGCATGGGCCAGCGGATTGCCCAGTTGCTTGTATACGGCCACCGTGAATTGGTATACCCGCGCCCGGTGGCCATCACGTGGTTCCACCAAGCCCTCTTCCACGAGGCGTTCCAATACACCGTTGGCTTTGTCCACGCCCTCATGGATATCCACCGCCAATTCGGTTGCGGTAAGGTTCCGTTGATGAAACAACCGGTTCAGGCCGATCATTTCACCGATGGTGATGGGCTTGCCCGTGTTGCGTTCGCGCTGGAAGATGAACGCGGCGAATTGCTGGCTTTCACTACCGCCCTGGATCACCAGACGAACCCCGGTGACATCGCTGCCCGAGTAGTCAGGCACCGGCCTGCCGTAGCGTATCTGGCCATCATAAACCTTGTCCACGCCGCGACCGGTCTGCTCCACCAGGCCCAAGCGCTTGCCCGCTTCATAAAGCCGCCGGTTGCGCGGCTTGGGTTCATGCGTCAGCAGGTTGCGCGTGGTCACTCCTTCGGGAAAGCCGCCCGGACTGGTGATGCGCAGTTGGTCCGGGTGCCATTGCACGTAAACGCATTCATTGCGCCGGTAATCGCGGTGGAAGAGGGCATTCAATAGGGCCTCGCGGAAGGCCGGGAATGAATAGTCCGGAATGGGCAGGCGGATCATGCCCACCTGCACCTCGCGCTCCTGGTTGCGCGCCTTGAAGCGCTCTTCGAACAGTTCGGCGAGTTCCACCAGCGGCTTGCGGAAAAAGTCGTTCATGCGCACATCGCCGCCCGCTGCCAGCACTTGGAAGGCCGCCTCGTGCGTGGGGATGTGCCTGCGCAGGGCCTCTTCACGCCCCAACAGCAGCAGGCCGGTGAAGGTGGGCACCAATTTTTCACCCGCGGTCTCCACGGCCCCGATGGCCTTGGCCAATTCCGCATCGCCCAGTGTCAACAGGCTCCGGTCACCGGTGCGGGCGGTGATGGTGTTGCGCGCCCGTTCAAATTGGAGCGGGTCCAGATCGCCCCATTGGCTGGCGGGGCAGGGTTGTGCGCTCAGGTCCTCGGCACCCAAGCGCAGGCTGCCACCGCCATGCTCGTGCGGGTAGTAGGGCGCGCAGGCCGGTCCGTTGTTGTCCAAGATCCTGCGCTGGCAGGTGCCGTCACTGTGGCTGGTGATGCTTTCCGCCTTGGGCACCTGGATCTCGATCACGGCATTCCCGGCCACGTGGTGCAGCACCACTTCCACTTCCAGTGCAGGCATGGTCATATTGCGCACCAAGGCCCGCAACTTGTCCGGGTCCGTGCGGTCCCCGTGCCGGGGCTTTGCGCCCGTGATGCTGCCGTCCTTTTCCACGCCCACCAGCAGGGTGCCCCCGGCACCGTTCGCCAAGCACACGCATACCAAGGCCAGCTCCCGGTCGCCGATCGGTTTGCGCCCTTCCCCCTTGAACTCCACCGTGAGCGTTTCACCGCCGGTGATCAGCGCTTTCAGTTCCAGCTCGTTCATCGCTTCCCGGGCATGGTTCTGCGGGCAATATGCACATTCTGAACCTTGCCGCCCGTTATCGGTTTGCCGGCGCCGGCAAAGTGATTAAGCGGCTCATTACCAGACTCTTTACAAGCCTCCTGTGCGCGGGTGATGGCCTGGGCGAAGCGCCGCCACTGATCGTAGCCCAGCAGGGGTTGCAGATCGCGGGCGCTCCAGTATTCCGCGCCGTGCTCATTCACCTGTTTCAGGTCCTCAAACCCATTGGCGCCTGTTGTGGACGGTTTGTTCATGGCTTGCGCTTTTTGGTGGTAGCCTTCCGCGCTTTGGGCCTGGCACTGTCAAAGGCCAGTTGCCCTTGCACCGGCTCCGGTGCGGGCTGCGCGGCCACCGGCAGGTTCTCCACGTTCAGGCTGTAGTCGTCGTGGTTCCATTCGCAGCGCTTCAGCACGGCCATGGGGATCTTCTTCACCGTCAGGTTGGGCCAGCGCTCGGCCTTGCCCTTGAAGGCGGTACACAACACCAGCAGGCTGCGCTGCGGGCCCACTTCATCGCTGAGGTATTGCAGCTGCTCGGCGGTGAGGTGCTGGGTGGTCACGTAGATGAAGTCGCGCTCGGTGCTGTGGCCGTGCATCCAGTAGTGTTCGGTGCTGGGCGCGTAGGCAAAGCCCTCCAGCTTGCAGGCGGCTTCGGCCAGCATGGCGGCGTTGTACTGCTTGCTGATCACCCAGTTGCCCCATTTGTCCTGCTGCAGCAGGCTGGGCGCCAGTTTGTAGTAGCGAAAACCGCCGCCGCCTTTCCAGCTGGTAGTGGCGGTAATACCGCCAGAATCGCTACCGTCTACAACGCTCTTTAAACGCGGGACGCAATGAGTGTTGCAATGTTCACCAAGCTCTATCCCAATCCACCGTCGCCCCATCTTGTGGGCAACGGCAGCTGTAGTACCAGAACCCAAGAACGAGTCGAGCACAAGATCGCCTTTAGCTGATGCCAACTCGAGGCAAATAGAGATTAGCTTCTCGGGCTTCTGACCATTTGGGAATCGAACTCCGCCCTCACGGGTAACGTTGTTCCAATTGAGATCATCCCAGAAAGTACCAAGCTTCTCTCGCTTGATTATGCGATCACCAGCCTTGAAGGTCACGTTCTTGAACCAACTCACAAGTCGTTTCTGCTCGCCAACGAAAAGCAACTCTGTGAGCTTGCCCTTGTTACGCCCAGAAACAGGGTAGTACTCTAGTGCATACATATTGTTCAACGAATCCGTCGCCTCCTGAACACGAGTTCGGATTGAGGTTTGAGCATTCTCCGTTGTATGAACGTAGTCGTAGTACTTGTAAATCGCCTCTAGTTCAGTAATGCCTTCCTCCTTTGCAAGCTTGGAGATGCTTCGTGTCTCATAGTCGATCACCTTGTACAACTTCATGTCGTTACCGGCACCGTCTTTAATCATCTTCACATAATCCTTAGTCCCTTGCTTGTATAGCACGGAGGTGTACTTGAAGCTACGGTTTTCAAGCTTCATCAGTTCGAGATACTTGCCCAATTCGACTTCGTTGTACACATCGTTGAACGCAACGAAATCTTCCCCGCAGTATGCAAGCAGAAACTCAATGTTCTTCTTCAGCCGCTTGTCTTCACCGCCTCCACTAGCTCCGGAGCTCTCTTTGGTCTTAACGGCAATGGTATTGACGTAGCGCGCTGCTCCAAACACTTCGTCCATTATCAGCTTCAGGTGTGCGAAGTAGTTGTCGTCTATCTGAACGAAAATGACTCCGTCTCGCCTCAGCAAGTGTCGCAACAAAATCAAACGCTCTTTGATCAGCGAAAGCCAAAGTGAAGCCTCAAGCCCATCGTCATAGTGTTCGAATGCCTGTCCCGTATTGTAAGGCGGATCGATATACACGCACTTCACCTTCCCGGCGAACTCTTGTTCGAGTGCTTTAAGCGCAAGGAGGTTATCGCCGAAGATGAGGCGGTTGTCGAAGAGGTCGTTTTCGGTAACGCGCTGCTGGGCATGGTAGCTCTTGCTGGGGTCTTCCAGCAGGATGCGCGGCTCCAACTTGGGGCGTTGGTCCTTGCCGATCCAGGTGAGTTCGAGTTTGGGTTTCTTGGTCATACTACGCGGTCACTTCTTCCAGGCGTGTCCAGAAGTAGTTGAAGGAGGTGGAGTGGAGGCGGGCGGCTGCAGGGTCGAAGAGTGGGGCCATGGCATTGGCGAAGTCGATCTCGTTGTAAGCGACACGATTGCCGTACAGCGCGGTGAGCAATTGCTTAATAGTCCCTTTGCCTTTGCCATCGGTTTCGGCGGGTACAACATATGTCGTACCGGGAATCGCTAAGCGAATACCCGCTTCATCAGCTTGGTACCAGGCCTCCACATTACGAATGGGTGCGCAAAGATTTAAGTAGCGTTCAGCACGTGGTAGCCGGAACGCATCCTGTTCTGCCTGGTTAAAGAGTGCCCGTAGTTCCGTAAGGCATCGCTCCTTGTCCTTGTCTGCAAGGATGAACAGCCCGTCGTAGTGTGCATTCCGGAACTGCTCCAATAATTCAGGAGTCCGGCGAATCAGCGGCTCTCGCCCGTTCATATAGCGCACGTTGAACTGATGCGGTGCGAAGTGTTTGTTGAGCACCTTTCGCCAGAAGTACAGGTCACTTGGACCTTCTACGCCGACTCCGAACTTCATAGCGTGCCGCCCAATGCGCCTTGGTACCACAATTCGCCCAAACGGAATGTCTTGCGGAAGGTGTCGATGTCTTCCACTGCGGAGGCCGTGCGCACAATGGTATACCCAGCCAGCTTGTCACATAGAATCACCTCATCGGGCTCCAACTCGTCAAGGAAAGCGGGGTTGTGCGTCGTAGCGATCACCTGCCGATGCTCACTAACCGTTCTTAACAACTCCATTACATGTTTGGAAAGGTGAGGGTGCAAACCGGTCTCCGGTTCTTCTATGACCAACAAGGTGCTTTTATGATCGTGCCAATGGGCAGCGACCAATAATGCGAGGAGGCGAACGGTGCCATCGGAAACAGAACCGGGCGATAGGCTGCCTTTCAGGCGATCCTCAAGCACCTCGAAACTCCGCTCTGCACCAAGAGGTACGGTGCGTATACCCTTGAAGCCGGGCACCGCCCCACGAAGACCTTCCACAATACGTGCTATGGAACCCTTGCCATTCTGCTTCTCCAAACGATGCAGAACAGCGGCAAGCTGTTCGCCGTATTCGCCAAGGCTTTGGTCGGGCGAGTCCTTGTACGAGCGGCGTGCTACATCCGGGCGGATGTTGAAGAAGGACCAACCCTCGATGTAATTGCGCAGGAACATCAGTTGGACCGCGAAGAATGGCGCACCAGCCATTAACCGAGTGGGGTCTATCGGAAGCCTTGGGGCAACTTGCTCCAAAGCCGGATTCGCTTCATCTCTGATCACAATCTCGGTCTTACTCCGCTTCAACTCAAAGAGATGCTCTTTGCCGGCTCGATTGACTTGCTTCACCAACAAGTGTTCGCTGATCACCTCCGCGTCCAAGCCTTCGCTCCGGACATCTATCTCGACGGTATAGTCCATGGAGCGGATATCCCAGTGGTATCCCTCACCTACCATACCCCACTTGTCCTGGCCTTCGATGCGTAAGCCGATGCGCACAGGCTTGGGTTCGTCCCGTTGCCGCTGGATCTTATTGCGTACTTCGGCAGGCCCTTCGAATTCGTTGACGGCATATTCAACATTGTGCATCACCGCCAATTTCAGAAAGCGAAGGGCGCTCACCAAGTTGGTTTTACCCGAAGCGTTGGCACCCACAATGAAGTTCAAGGGCTTCAGGTGCAGGGCATCCGTGCCGGTGCCGAAGCTTTTGAAATTTTCAATACGTAGTTCGGTGATCATGGGTGGAGCGGAAGGGTGCTACAAAGTACGGGTGGAGTGCGAAAGCTCATGCAGACCAGTTAAGCGGCGCCCTGCGGAGGGAGTCGGCGTTTCTTGGCCATCTCTCCTTAGCTGGCTGCCTTTGTCTGCGGGATGGCTTCGTCGGGAACAACAAGGCCTTGGCTGAAGAACATCACTTCGTTCCCTACATAGCGGCGCTGTGCCGTGTAGTTCAATCCGTAGCTCAGGGCTTCGCTCATTTGGTACATGGTCCGTATCTCGTCCACGTTGTCGTAGGATACCACCCATGGCCACTTGAATTTCTTCTGCTGAAGGACCGTCGCGATCTGAACATGATCATCATGCTCGTAGTAGTTACGGTACAAACCCTTTCCTTTCACATAGTAGGGAGGGTCCAAGTAGATCAGGGACTTTTTCGGCAGGAACTCCGAACAGCGCTTCAGCAGATGCAGTGAATCTTCTCGGTATACGGTGATATTCCTTGACCGCTTCGCAATGGCCTCGATGCGTGCCGCCATCTGTTCCTTCTTGAAGCGTGCATCCAACTTGTACTCGCCGCTCTGCTCCTTGCCACCAATGACCCCGGCGTTCAGGATCCCGGATCGGTTCGTTCTGTTCATGAACAGGGTGGCAAAGCCTTTCTCCACCACGCTGGCCTTGTTTTCCTCCCGGAGCACGGCCCTCCACTTGAACCACTGGTCCATAGTGATCGGTGTGGTTTCAATAAGTTTCAGCAGTTTGCCGGAGTGCTTGGTTACGGACAGCCAAAAAGCGTATACCGCCGGGTCGGCATCGTTGACATGGATATGGCTGGCATGGTCGTGGAACAGCAGTTCCAACGCCACCCCGGCACCACCGGCGTATGGCTCCAGGTAGTGGCCCCCGGCTACGCCGTTCACCTCCATCACTTTGGCGATGAAGGGCGCGAAGGGGGCTTTGCCACCGGGGTAGCGAAGGGGGCTGTATAGTCGGTTGGAGTACATGGCTATGCGGTCTTGAGGTTCACACGAAGCAGGTCCAATTTGGCCGGGTCAACAGCAAAGCCACTCTTCATAACACCGTGTACCGCTTTGCGGAATTCGGAAAGGAATTGATCACTGGCCCCCGGATTGTCCTTGATCCACAATCTCCATGGATTGTACGGCTTGGAAACATTCCTGACCAATTGGTTGAACGTATCCTCCTTATAGAACCGCTTGAATAACTCTCGCGGCTTCATCTTCTTCTCCGCCGGATAGGCTGCCACGCGTTCATGCACATCAACCCTACCGCCGCTGACACCCAATTCCCGGATCAGGTCAGCTGCTGAATTGGTGAACACGTCACGTGTGAACCCAAGTTCGTTCCTCCAGAATTCATGCCCAGCAGGCAGGTTGTACAGCATTTCGAAGATCAATTGGTCGGGCGGGAGGGTGCCGGGCAACAATACCACAGTGCGTGGCCTGCCTTTCTTGATGAGTTTTGCCGCATCCGCATCCAGGCATACCACTCCTCTCTCCGAAAAATCCGGCACGCCTTTACTGATCAATTGCAAGTAGTTGGAGCAACCAATGGAAAGATCCCGCATTGGGGTGGTGAACTTCTTGATCGGTTGCCGGCTCATCAGCGCGGCAAAGAAATCGGCTGCTTCATTGTCTTCAAAGAAGACGTTCACTTTGGGGAGCGCCGTACTGTTGTTGGCAGGCACGGTCTTCGTGTTCAGGTCGGCATTGATCTTCGCCCACGACCAATTCTGCATCACCTGCACATCGCCAAAGGTGTTGCTCAAATACACGGTCCTGTACCGCCCTCCGGCACGTCCACTGTGCTCGTATGCATGCTGGATCAAGACCGGTGAATGCGAGGTCATAACCACTTGCAGGCCCAGCTCCTTGCACTCACGGTCCAAGATCCTCAAGAGATTTACCTGGGCCGTCGGGAACAGACCGGCATCCGCTTCATCGATCAACAGCAGGCCGCCTTTGTAATCGGGATATTCCTCCTTCAATTTCCGGAAAGACATCAAGGCCATAATGATCTGGCCTGCATTATCCTCACCGGCCGATACTGAATCCTGGTCATAATTTTCTCCGTGCGCCACTGCAGAGTTAATTGTACCTGAAGTGCCTGTGGCCAAGGATGACTGCCTGTTGAGCAACTCATTGGCCAGCCCGATGAATTCCTGGGTGTGGTTTGTCAGAAAGTCAAAGTTGCGTATCCTGTATTTCCTGTCCGCGATCGGATAGAGGCGCTTCAAGCTAAGGAAGATGACCGGATGCGTGAAGTTCCGGCTTGACTGTTCAGGGGCCGTGCTGTTATTCCTGACCACCGGCCTCGGCCCTCTTTCCCGCTTCATCAACTCCAGGTACCCCGTTGCATTTGCCTGGGTGTATCCATCAAACAACTCAATGTTGACCTTCATGGAACCTGGCACGTCAAACTTCTTGGAGAGCCGGAAGTGTTCGCTGTATAGCGACTTATAGGAACCACCTGCAATTTGCGCATAGCTGATCTTCTCGTCCTTCCCGTAGTCCTTTTCAAAACTGAAGATCTGTGCAGCTATCCCCAGGATAGAGGACTTGGAGGTGCCGTTCTTGCCGCAAACAACGGTGATATGGTGGCCAAGTTCAATCTCGACATTCTGCAATGCCCGGAAGTGCTCGATCTTCAGCTTTCTGAGTTGGGTCCTCGCCATTAGGTGACGGTATTTCCATCCTATTTCCGCGCTCAAGATATGGCCCAGTGCATCGTGAACACCTCCTCCTCCATCACCCGTTGCTCCAGCTTCCCTTCTATGCCCGCGATCAGTTCATCGCGGCGGCGGTCGATGGCGTCCTGCGCCTCGAAGAGCGCACGGCGCTTGGCGTTGCGCTGTTGCTCCAGTTCGCGCATGGCCTTTTGGTAGCGCAGCTTTTCATCCAAGGTGAGCGAGGCGGCGGCGGTGCGGCGCGTGTCCTTGATCTGCTTGTCGATCTCCTTGATGTCGCGTTCCAAGGCCACCTTCTGGTCGTCGGCCCAGCCATCGAGCTTGGTGGCTTCGGCCTCGTAGTAGCTCAGGTTGCGTTGGGCCACTTCGCGTTGCACGGCTTCTTTGGCTTTCTCCAGTTCCGCGGTGAGCAAGGCGCGCTCGTATGGTGCAGTGGTTTCCTTGGCTGCGGCGTCCAAGCGGAAGAACTCCTTCAGCACGTCCGGTGGCAGCACTTCGCCCACGGCGGTGTGGCCGGCCAGCAGCAGGTGGTCCTCGGCGGTGTCCATGCTTTCGATGGTCACGCGGCGCAAGGTCAAGAGGCCGCTTTGGCCGGTGTAGGGTTTGAGCACGCTCACGTTGCCCGCGTGCCCGGAGAGGTCGAAGACCACGTGGGCCATGGGCGTGGCGCGGTCGCGGGCGCGTTGCACCACGGTTTCCGCCAACGGCGTGCCCATGCGGTAATCGTGAGCGGTGGGGGCTAATTGCGGCAGTTCGTATTCGCCCAAGGGCACCTCCAGGCCAAAAGGCTTGATGTGCAGGGTGAAGCGGCGTTCATCGGTGAAGGTGGCGAAGGCGGCGAGCTCGTGGCTGCTGAGTCGCATCAGCATTTTCTGGTAGCGGTCCAGGCTGGCCTCGGTGCGGCTGCCGTTGAGCATGAGCTTCTCGCGCACCTCGTCGTCGAAGTGTTCAATGAGCTGCTGGCGGGTGCGCTTCATGTCCTCGTCGATCTGGAACTGGAATTCCAACTGCAGGTCGTCGAAGGATTTCCTGATCTCCTCCTTGGTGCGGCATTTCTGGTAGATGTCCGCGATACGGCGCTCGATGTCCACGCCATTCTCCAGCGCGCCAAGCACCTCGTCACTGGCGCCGAACACGCCGTTGAAGAGCTTGAACTTCTCGCTGAGCAGTTCGAACACGCGCTCGTCGGCAGCGTTGGCCCGGTTCACGAAGTTGAGCACCACCACATCGTGCTGCTGTCCGTAGCGGTGGCAGCGGCCGATGCGTTGCTCGATCCGCTGCGGGTTCCAGGGCAGGTCGTAGTTGATGACGAGTGAGCAGAACTGGAGGTTGATGCCCTCGGCGGCGGCTTCGGTGGCGATTATGATGGTACCCTGCTCGCGGAAATAATCCACCAAGGCGCTGCGCATGTCCACCGTGCGGCTGCCGGTGATGCGGTCCGAGCCTTTGTTGGCGGCAACCCACTCCGTGTAGATGCGTTTGCTCCGCTCGTCGGTGTTGCTGCCGTTGAAGAGCAGGAGGCCGTCCCTGAATGCCGTTTTTGAAAGCAGCTCCAGCAGGTATTCCTGTGTGCGGCGGCTTTCGGTGAAAATGATGGCCTTTCGGCTTCCGCCCAGCCGTTCCGTTTCCTTGAAGGCGCGGTCCAGCGCCTTCAGCAGGGCATTGCCTTTGGCGTTGTGTTCCACGGAAATGGCCAGGTCGCGGAAGGAGCGGAGGTCGTGGAGTTCCGCTTCAATGAAGGCACGGTCCGCTTCGGTGGCCGCTTCCTCATCCTCGGGCCATTCCTCCGCACTTTCATCCAGTGCCTCGAAGTCCTCGTCCAGCGATTCGCCGAGATCCTGCAACTCCAAGGATCGCAGGATGCCTTCCAACCGGGCGATGAGCTTTTCCAACGCACCGGCAATGGCGAAGGTGGAGGAGGCCAGCAGTTTGCGCAACACCATGGTGATGAGCGCGCGCTGGCCCTTGGGCAAGGCGGCGAGGTGCTCGCGTTGCAGGTAGGCGCCCACCAGGTCGTACAGCCGTTCTTCCTTTTCGGAGGTGACGAAGTCCTCCACCAGCGGATGCCGCGCGGTGAACTTCACGTTGAGCACTTGGCGGCGGAGTGTGCGGTGGCACACGGGCGTAAGGCGGGCCTTGAGGCTGTTGTACACGTCCTCCTCCTTCACCGAGGCGAATTGTTCGCGAAAGCTTTTATCGTCGTTGAAGACCTGCTCGTCAATGAAGCTCACCAGGCCATAGAGTTCCATCAGGGAGTTTTGCAAGGGCGTGGCGGTGAGCAGCACCTTGTCACAGCCCGAGAGAGCGTTCTTGAGCTTGTTGGCGGTCTTGTTGTCGGGCTTCCACACGTTGCGCAGGCGGTGCGCTTCGTCAATGACCACCAGGTCCCAGGGCACATCCCGCACGTGGGCCTCCTTGCTTGCGGCGAACTGGTATGAGCAGATCACGATCTCCGGCAGCTCGAAGGGATTGGCCTTCCCTGTTTTGACCATTGCGTTGAAGCTCTTGGCCTCGAGGATGTGGCAGGGGAGGAAGAACTTCTCGCTCATCTCCTGGTGCCATTGTTTGCGCAGGTTCGCCGGGGTGATGATGAGGATGCGCCGCTTGCGTTCCGCCCAGCGTTGGCTGATGAGCAGGCCGGCCTCGATGGTCTTTCCAAGCCCCACTTCATCCGCCAGCAACGCCCCTTTGCTCAATGGGGACTTGAACGCGAACAAGGCGGCCTCCACCTGGTGCGGGTTCAAGTGTACGCGTGCATCCACCAAGGCTGCCGCGAATTTCTCCACGCTGTCACTGGGCCATCGGCGCGTGAGTTCGTATGCGTAGTATTTGGCGTGGTAGGGGGTGAGGGACATGGATGTTGAACAAGGCCGCACAAAATACCCCGTGAGCATGGAATAGAGGGAAGTATTATTCCATAACAGGCCACACGCAGTCCATGATCGCTTCCTTATCCACGGATCCCGTCTCGACACAAAACGCCTCAGGACATAGGGTCCGTACCCACACATTTCGTCCGACCTTCGCATCACGTCCCCCATGAGCTCCCTCCCCCTCCCAAACGCAAAGCACACCGCCCCTTCCCCGGCGAAACCGAGATCAGCTAGCTAGCTCCACGCGCTGACAGCGGGAATGAGGGGAAGAAGTGGCTAAGCGCCATTGAACAAGATCGATCCTGAACGCCAAAATCGATGGAAGAACAAGACAAGCTGGAAGCGTGGATCGACGGGATCATCGCGATCGATGGCCTGAGGGGTCCCGATGCGGTGGATGCGAAGCTGGATGCCCTTGGCTATGTAGTGGACCGACTGAAGCGCTTACGCAAGGCCAAGGGACCCTCCTTTTCTTTCGAGCAGTACGTCCATGTGCAGCACGACGTGATCGACAACGTGCTCTTCCTGGTCCCATCGAATGTTCGCGAGGAGTTGGGCAAGGGGTTCTCGCCGGTGCAATTGCAGGTACCCTTGCTGCTCTTCCTGCTGATCCATCACCGCGACCGGCACAACGTGCTCGACATCATTGACCTGTTCACCGGGCGGCTCGCCAACCAGTTCAAGGAGGTGGACTACAAGCGCACGGACACCGGGGTGATCCGCTGTTACACCAACACCCGTTTCGCGGCCAAACGCTTGCGCGACTATGGCCTGCTCCGCTACACGCACAAAGAGGCGTACAAGACCTGGGAACTGTCGTTGATCGGCCTTTTGGTGGCCTCGGTCCTCTTCCACGAACGTGCCAAAAATGATGAGCCTTGGCAGATCCCCTCGAAGGAACTGAACACGGTGTCGGGCATCAGCCAAGAGATCCTATCCGCCCTCCAGGGCGTGCATGACTACCAAGCATTCGTGGAACGGCTCAGCCGGATCTGCAAACCCCGCGCGGACCTCTTCAGCACCTTCGGGCCTGCATTGGAGCGGGCGTACAAGCTATTGCAGGGCTACGTTCAAGCGCTGGGGTCCAAAGACCTCAAGGAGGCCGAACGCCGGAAGCTCGGTCCGCGCTTCATCAAGCAACTGGAGCAAGAGGGCATTGACGACAAGTTTCATGAGGAATTCTCGCAATGCATGCAATTGGACGAGCTGGTCCGGGGGAAATTCTGAACGATGCTTGAAAACCGTCCTCTCGCAGTTCACTGTTCCGGCAGCACCACCGGTCCGGCGGCTTCGGGAGTGGCAACCAGTGAAAGCGGAGTCTGCGGCGCAGCCTATCTTTGGGTCAAAGCCAAGAGCATGGTAGCGGTATTGAAACGCAACAGCCCGAAGGGTCGATTGAGCGCCGTATTGAAGCGCATGGCCCGCACAAAGCAACCGGCGTTGAAGCGCAATGGCCTGGGCCAGTTCGTGGGGGCGATCCACTTCGAAGGGGACCCGGTGAAAGTGCAAAAGGAAATGCGCCGTGAGAAGCGATAGCGTCGTGCTGGATACCAACATCGTGGTGTACCTCTTCAATGGGGACCAGCGATTGGCCGATCAGTTGGAGGAGGTGCGCCTGTTCATTTCGGCGATGTCCCGGATCGAATTGTACAGTTGGCGGAAGGCGGCCGGTGCAGAGATCGCCTTGCTGGACAAATTCATGCAACGATGCACGCTGGTGGAGATCGACCGTGAAGTGCAGGATGCGGCGATCGCCTTGCGCCGTGCGCACAAGCTCACCGTGGCTGATGCCATCGTGGCCGCCTCCGCTCAGGTAAAAGGCATACCGCTGTTCACCGCTGACGGGGACTTCAAGCGCCTTGGCAGCGAACTGCGCGTGGTCATTTACGAGCGGTAACTACGCGTTGTTGGCGGCGCACGAAGGCTTGGGCGAGGGTCAGGACTTTGTGATCCCCCAAACCTTCCGCGGGCGACAACGCTCGCACCCCGCTGCTCATACGCACTGCACGCCGGCACCGCTGTATCATTGCAATGATGACCATGGTCCCCGAAGAGAACAAGGTGCTGCTGGAGCATATCGCAGCCTTCATGGAAGCGCCGGGCGATGCGGCCGCCGCGAACCTGTCGCGAGCGTCCTCGCTCGTGACTTTCTCTCCCTGTTCTCCCCGTTCTCCCCGAACCTTGCAGTATCTGCATGAGTTCCCTCCCCCCCAAAACGCACCTCCCACCGCCCCTTCCCCGGCGAAACCGAGATCAGCCGCTTCGAGCTGATGCGCGTGTTCAATGGCGACGAAGCCTGGGTGAGTGAACTGGAGGAAAGCATCTTTTGTACCTGCCCGGCCCAAACCAAGAAGCTCATCCAATACAAGGTGTTCGTCAACGACCTGAACGACCTGGTGATGCGCGGGTTGTGCAGCGGCTGCCACACCATCGCCGCGCGCTACGTGGAGACGGGAGAGGATCCGGAGAAGGTGGAACGGATCAAGGAGGTGGTGCGGGAGCGGAAGAAGGGGTAATGGCGATCGATCATGACCGGTATTTTGTAGCTGCGCTGCACAATTGCAGGGAAGATCTGAAGCCCCACCGATACAAACCTTCCCCATCTTCCTGTAACACCCTTCGCCTGCCTGCGCCGGATCTTTGCATCGTCAAACACCGAAAGACGATGAACACCACACCCACCGAGATCCTGCGCTTCACCACCACCGGCATCACCTGCGGGGGCTGCGCCAACAGCGCCACCACCATTCTACAGCGCCTGCCCGGCGTGGTGGCTGTGCGCGTGGATGCCGCCAGCAGCACCGCCGAGGTGGAGGTGGAACGCGGTGCATTGGGCCTGGAGGAACTGCTCGTCGCGCTGAAGCCTGCCGGCTATGGATTGATCCCTGAAAAGACAAATGCGTGAAAAGGTGAAGAAGTGAGGAAGGGAAAGTAGCCCGCTCTCATCCTTTTCACTTCTTCACCTCCGCACTTCCTCACCTCTTCACTTCTTCACCTCTTCACCTCCTCACACCATGACCCAGATCAAACAAACCTTCCCCGTCACCGGCATGACCTGCGCCAGTTGCGTGCTGCACGTGGAGAAGGCGCTGAAGGCGGAACCGGGCGTGGAGGCCGTGAGCGTGAACCTGGCCACCAACACCGCGCAGGTGAGCTGGCAGGAAGGCCGCACCGACAGCCAGCACCTGCAGCAGGCCGTGCGCAACGCGAGCTACGACCTGCTGGTGAGCGATGAAGGCGACGCCGTGGCCGAGGCGGAAAAGATCCAGGCCGAACGGTTGCACGGCTTGAAGCGCAAGCTGATCGCCTCGCTGGTCTTGAGCATCCCCCTGGTGGTGATCGGTATGTTCTTGATGCACGAGCCTTGGGCGAACCTCACCATGTGGGCCTTGAGCACGCCGGTGGTGCTGCTCTTCGGCAGGCAGTTCTTCGTCAACGCCTGGAAACAGGCCAAGCACCGCACGGCCAACATGGACACGCTGGTGGCGTTGAGCACCGGCGTGGCCTATCTATTCAGCGTGTTCAACATGGCCTGGCCGGATTTCTGGACCAGCCGCGGACTGGAGCCGCACGTGTACTTCGAGGCGGCGGGCGTGATCATCACCTTCATCCTGCTGGGCAAGTTCCTGGAGGAACGCGCCAAGGCCGGCACCAGCAGCGCCATCAAGAAGCTCATGGGCCTGCGTCCCAATACGGTGCTGCGCGAGGCCGCCGACGGCAGCACGCGCGAGGTGCCCATCGCCGAGATCAACGTGGACGACCTCTTGGTGGTGCGCCCCGGCGAAAGCATCGCGGTGGACGGCGAGGTGGTGGGCGGCGAGAGCTACGTGGACGAGAGCATGCTCAGCGGCGAACCCGTGCCCGTGGCGAAGACCGCCGGTGCGCCGTTGCTGGCGGGCACCATCAACCAGAAAGGCAGCTTGCGGATGCGCGCGCAAAAAGTGGGCGCGGCCACGCTGCTGGCGCAGATCGTGCGCACCGTGCAGGAGGCGCAGGGCAGCAAGGCCCCCGTGCAGAAGCTCGTGGACAAGGTGGCGGCGGTCTTCGTGCCGGTGGTGATGGGCATCGCACTGCTCAGCGCCATCGCCTGGTGGATCTTCGGCGGCGAGCACGCCTTCACGCAGGGGCTGCTCGCGCTGGTCACCGTGCTGGTGATCGCCTGCCCCTGCGCGCTGGGCTTGGCCACGCCCACGGCCATCATGGCCGGCATGGGCAAGGGCGCCGAGAACGGCATCCTCATCAAGGACGCCGAAAGCCTGGAGCGCGCCCGCCACATCACGGCGATCGTGCTGGACAAGACCGGCACCATCACCGAAGGCAAGCCCGAGGTGCAGGAGGCCATCGGCCTGGACGATGCCGAAGCCGCAGCAGCATTGCACGCCATCGAATCAAGATCGGAGCATCCGTTGGCGGAGGCGGTGGTGCGGTACTTGAATGCGAGTGAATGGCGAATAGTGAATGGTGAACGGACAACATCGCTCGGCACCATTCACCAATCGCCCACCACCATTCACCATTCACCAACCACCATTCACCATTCACCAACCACCATTCACCATTCACCCATCACCGCCTTCGAATCCCTCACCGGCAAAGGCGCCACCGCCACCATCGCCGGCACTACCTGGCTCGTGGGCAACCGCCGCCTGCTGGAGGAGCACGGCATCTCCATCACCGGCGCATGGCGCGAACACGAGAAACGCTGGCAGGAACACGCCCACACCGTGATCTGGCTCGCCGACGGCAGCAACATCCGCGCGGCCTTGGCCATCGCAGACCGCATCAAGCCCACCGCCGCCGAGGCCATCGCCCGCCTGAAGAAGGCCGGCATCAAGGTGTACATGCAGACCGGCGATGCGCGCCGCACTGCGCAGGCCGTGGCCCAGGCCGTGGGCATCGACGACTTCCGCAGCGAGGTGCTGCCCAAGGACAAGCGCGCCTTCGTGGAGGGCCTTCAACAGCAAGGCCAGGTGGTGGCCATGGTGGGCGACGGCATCAACGACAGCGAGGCCCTCGCCAAGGCCGACGTGAGCATCGCCATGGGCAAAGGCAGCGACATCGCCATGGACGTGGCCCGCATGACGCTCATCAGCACCGACCTCAACGCCATCCCGCGCGCCATCACCCTCTCGCGCAAGACCGTCAACCTCATCCGCCAGAACCTCTTCTGGGCCTTCATCTACAACATCATCGGCATCCCCATCGCCGCCGGGGTGCTCTACCCGTTCAACGGTTTTCTTCTGGATCCGATGATCGCGGGAGCGGCCATGGCCTTGAGCAGCGTGAGCGTGGTGAGCAACAGCTTGCGGTTGAGGTGGGCGGGGTTGGAGTGAGGGGGGCAGTACATTTCCCGGAACGCCCCTCACTTCCCTCCGGCCAACCGCTTCAAGCCGGGATTGCCCAGCAAAGAGCGCATCTGCGTGATCGCGATCGTGTTCAGCTGCATCAGGCGCTCCGGTTGCCGTTGGCCTTGATGGATCAGCACCGCATTGATGCTCTCCAAGTTGGACAGCACCACCAACTGCTCCAGCGTGGCATGGTCGCGCACATTGCCCTCCTTGCCGGGGTTGGCGCTCCGCCATTCCGCGGCCGTAACGCCGAAGAGGGCCACGTTCAGCAGGTCGGCCTCGCTGGCATACACGGCGCTGGTGCGCTGCCGGGTAAGCGCAGGCGGGACCAAATGCGCTTTGATCGCGTTGGTATGGATGCGGTAGTTCACCTTGGCCAGGGTGCGTTGCACGTTCCACTCCAAGCTGGCGGAACCGGCTTCCGCTTCCTTCAGCCGCTGGAACTCCGTGATCAGATAGAGCTTGAACTCGGGGCTGAGCCAGCTACCAAACTCGAACGCGATATCCTTGTGTGCGTATGTGCCCCCGTAGCGCCCGGCACGCGCCTCCATGCCTATTGCGCCAGTGGTTTCGATCCAGCGTTTGGTGGACAAGTAGAAGCTATTCCGGCCCGCCTCATTTCTAATTCCCTCGAATTCGAGGGGTTTGAAGGCGGGATTGTTCACCAGCTCCCATGCTCCGAGAAAGAGAATGGAGTCCTTGGCGCGGAGCCAATTCTCTATGAGGGCGCCACCCCCTTCAAAGCCCTTTACCATATCGGTCAGCGAGATGTAGTCCTGGCCCGGTCGGGAGATCACCGTCACCTCGGTGCCTCTCACGGTAATGCTGCGCTTCTTCATGTCGGCTGGCCTTTGCAGGCTTCGTTTCTTCCCATCGACGGTTTTTCCGCCGATCGGCGTTTGCCCAACATACACCACACACGCGGATGCGTGCATTGCTTGATGCATGATCAGGGCGTGCCCCCTCGCCGCCCGCCATGCCACGCGCGGGCCTGCCCGCCGGAGCCTTCGCGCAGGCGGGGTCGGGCCATCCGCTATAGCCCCGGCCGTCCGCGCCGCGCGGGTGGCGCTCCGGGGGCACCTCGTACCTCGGTGCCTCCTCGCTGCACACCCGCGCAAGGCGCTACCGGCCGGGGGCTGCCGCTGCTGTCCCTCACGCAGCAAACCCGCAACCCATCCGCTGCCGAGCCATTATGGATTCATTGGTGTCCGGGATAACATCCCAACACCGGCTGCGACACCCTCCGGGGTCGGCGCGCACACGGGCCTGTTCGTCTATAAGCTTTGACCCCTCCGGGGTCAGGCCCCTTTGTTGACGCTGGGTTCTTGACCCCGGAGGGGTCGCAGCTTGTAGCATTTGCCCACCACATGGTATTCGACCCCGGAGGGTGTCGCAGCTGGTGTTCCTGACACGGGGAGCTTCGTTGCACGCCCCATCCATTTCCATACAGGGCAGGGCGTTCCGACCTATGCCGATGCTTATCCCGGACACCACTGATTATGGAATGAAGCAAAGGGGGTCGTGCCGCCCATTTTTGACCATCAACAAGATCCTGACTTACTTGTGGTCCGCTCAAACCCGGAATGGACCCGCTCGCCGAGACGCTCTTCCTCGACATCGAAACGAACGGCGACCGCCTGCTCGATATCGGTGCGTTGCTGGGTGCGGGCGAGCTGCACGACCGTGCATTGAACAAGCTCACCCCGCTGATCGCACGGGCCAATTATGTCTGCGGGCACAACATCGTGGCGCACGATGCACCCTTTCTCGCAAAAAAGGCGGGCACCACCCTCTTCGAAGGCAAGTCCTTGGTGGACACCTTGTACTGGTCCGCGCTGCTCTTCCCGGAGAAGCCCTACCACCATCTGGTGAAGGGGTACAAGCTGCACGACGAGGATGCACCGAACGATCCCTTGAGCGATGCCCGGCTGTGCAAACGGTTGTTGCAGGAGCTGATCGGTGCGTTCCATGCGCTGGATGCCCCCTTGCGGTCGATCTACCATGGGCTGCTGCACCGCCGGCCCGGATACGGCGGCTTCTTCGCACTGGCCGGTGGGCAGTACACCGCTGCCGGTGACCTTGCCGCGGTCATCCATGCATACTTCGGCGACCGCATTTGCCGTTCGGCAGACCTGTCGCACCTGATCACCGGGCGGCCGGTGGAACTGGCGCATGCGCTAGCCCTGGTCTCCACGAGCGCTGCCTCGATCCTGCCGGCCTGGGTGGTGAAACAACTGCCATGGACCGATGAAGTGCTGCGGCTGCTCCGCTTCGCAACCTGCAAGGATCCCGGTTGCGGATATTGCTCCAACCGCCTGGACCCGAAACGTGCGTTGCGGGAGATCTTCGGCTACGGGGACTTCCGGCGCTTCGATGGCGAGGACGGCATGGGCGTGCAGGAACAGGCCGTAAGGCATGCGCTCGGCGGTGATTCCCTGCTCACCGTATTTCCCACGGGTGGCGGCAAGTCGCTCACCTTCCAATTGCCCGCGCTGATGGAAGGCGAACTCACGCGCGGCCTCACCGTGGTGATCTCCCCGCTCGTTTCCCTGATGAAGGACCAGGTGGAAGTGCTGGAGGACCGCTTCCACAACGTGCAGGCCGCGCACCTCAGCGGGCTGCTTTCCCCATTGGAACGCAAGCAGGTACTGGACCAGGTGGAACAAGGCGGGGTACATCTGCTCTACGTGGCGCCGGAGACCTTGCGCTCCCCCACCCTCGCGCGGTTGTTGCGCACGCGGCAGATCGCCCGCTTCGTGATCGATGAGGCCCACTGCTTCTCCGCCTGGGGCCAGGACTTCCGCGTGGACTACCTCTACATCGCGCCCTTCATCAAGCAGTTGATGGAGGATAAAGGGCTTGCCCACAGCATTCCCGTGTCCTGCTTCACCGCCACGGCCAAGCCCCAAGTGATCGCCGACATCACGGCCTACTTCAAGGATCACCTCGGTATCGGGCTGAAGCCGTTCATCAGCAACTCACGCCGCGAAAACCTCGAATATGAGGTGATCACCCTTCCGGACACGGATGCCGAAACCCGCAAACGCGCGCTGCTACGGCTGGTCCACGAATGCGAAAAACCCGCGATCGTATATGCCTCGCGCACCAAGCGCGTGGAAGAACTGGCGGGCATCATCAAGGCTTCCGGCATCAACGTGCTAGCCTATCACGGAAAGATGAAGCGCGAGGTGAAGCAGGCCAACCAGAAAGCCTTCATGGCGAAAGGCTCCGCCGTGGACGTGATGGTGGCCACTTCCGCCTTCGGCATGGGCGTGGACAAGGAGGACGTGCGCACCGTGATCCACTACAACATCTCCGCTTCGCTGGAAGCCTACGTGCAGGAGGCCGGGCGCGCGGGCCGCAAGAAGGACATCCGCGCCAAGTGCTGGATCCTGTACCACCCGAACGACCTCTCCGGGCATTTCCAACTGCTGCAGCGCAGCATGCTCAACCAACGCGAGATCGACCGGATCTGGTCGACGATCAAGAAGATGACGCGCACCCGCGACAAGGTGAGCCGATCGGCCCGGGAGCTGGCCAAGGCCGCCGGCTGGGACGACGAGATGATCGACGTGCAGAACCGCGTCACCGCCTCGCTCGCTGCACTGGAGCAAAGCGGCTACGTGAAACGCACGCTCAACTCCCCGCAGGTCTTCGCCACCAGCTTGCTCACCAAGGACCTCGACGAGGCGTTGCGGATCATCCGTGCGGACCAGGGCATCACCGACAAGCAGAAGGAAGACCTCGCGCGCGTGATGCAGCGGATCATCAAGGAAGATGAAACGCGCGTCGATCAGTTGGCCGATCACCTAGGCATGTCCATGCGGCAGGCCATCGATGCGGTGCAACTGCTGCGGTCCATCAAGGTGCTCGACGACGCCGAGGACCTCAGCGCCTTCGTGGACATGCGGCCGCGCGCGGGCTCGCGCAGCAGGCTGGAACGCATCACGGCCATGGAACGCGCGCTCATCGACCTGCTGGACGAGGGCACCACCGAGATCAGCCTGCGCGCCTTGAACCAGGGCGTGATCGACAACGGCGTGGACGGGCGCACGGACGACATACACCTGCTGCTGAACCATTGGAAGCGCCGGGGCTACATCCGCTCGCGGCGCGTGGACCGGCAGGACGACCGCTACCGGATCGAACTGCGCACCACCAAGGACGACCTCAAGCAGGGCATGCAGCACCGGCATGAACTGGCTGCCGCTTGCCTGGAGCACTTAATGCAACGGGCCGCGGAAGCCGACCAAACCAGCAGCAAGGAAGACGTGCTCGCGCGCTTCTCCATGCTTGGCCTGCGCGACGCCTTGAACACCGGCATGTTCGGCGCCGACCACGACCTGAAGGCCATTGAACGCGCGCTGCTGTACCTGCACGAGACCAAGGTGCTCTCCCTGGAAGACGGCTTCATGGTGATCTACCAGCGCCTGAACATCGAACGGACCCAGCGCGACAACCGCAAGCAGTACACGCAGGAGGACCACGGCCACCTGAGCCACCACTACCGGCAGCGGATGGAGCAGATCCACATGGTGGGCGAATACGCGAGCAAGCGCAGCGAAAGCATCCAAGCCGCGCTGTCCTACGTGGACGACTACTTCAAACTGGAGCACGAGGCCTTCATCCGCAAATACTTCCCCAAGCGCCGCACGGAGATCACGCGGCCCATCACCGCCGAGCGCTTTGCCAAGCTGGTAGGCGACCTGGACACCGAACAGACCGCCATCGTAAGCGACACCGCGCGCCACATCCTCGTGGCGGCGGGCCCTGGGAGCGGTAAAACCCGCGTACTGGTGCACAAGGCGGCGAACCTCCTGCTGCTGGAGGACGTGAAGCCCGAGCAATTCCTGCTGCTCACCTTCTCCAAGGGTGCGGCCTTGGAACTGCGCCAGCGCATCCACGCCATCGTGCCGGAATACCGCGGCCTCATCAAGGTCACCACCTTCCACGGGCTCTGCTTCGAGCTCATGGGCCAGCTGGGCGACCTGGACAAGTCGGAAACGGTGATCAGCCGCACCATCGCCGCCATCGGCGACAACACCGTGGACATCAGCGGGCTGGTGAACAAGAGCGTGATCCTGTTGGACGAGTTCCAGGACGTGGACACCGAGCAATGGCAACTGATCCAGCTCATCGCCGAAAAAGTGGAAGGCCCGCGCATCATCGCCGTGGGCGACGACGACCAGAACATCTACGCGTGGCGCGGCGCCTCACCGGAGTTTATGGCCGCCTTCCGCGAGCACTTCCGGGCCCGCACCCACGGCCTGCTGACCAACTACCGCAGCACGCCCGCCATCGTCGACCTTGCCGCACACATCGCGGATGGCATCGGCAACCGCATCAAGGCCGGGCAAAAGCTCACGGCCAAAAGCACGGCGGCGGGCGTGCTGCGCGCCGTGGAATACGCGGGCGGCCATCCCTTGCAGGGCTTGGCGGAAGACCTGGTCACCTCGGCCTATCCCGGCGCCACCGCCGTGCTCACACGCACCAACGATGAAGCCCTGTGGGCCGCCTCGGCGCTGCAGCGCATGGGCGTGCGCGCGCGCTTGGTGGGCGGTTCCGATGACTTCAAGGTGGCCCACCTGCGCGAGGTGCGCCGGTTCGGTGAGCTACTGGGAGAGGTACACAAAGGGCCGGGGCTGGTTCCCCGCCAGGCATGGGCCCAGGCCCGCAAGGCATGGCTGGAACAACTGGCAACCAACCCGCACCATCGGGACCTGGAAGACCTCCTCGCCCTCTTCGAGCGCACGGCCCCGCAGCCCTATGATGCCGCGGAATGGGCCGCCTTCACCCGCGAGATCCGCATCACCGATGCCGTGCGCCCCGAGGCCGGCACCGTGCTGGTCTCCACCATGCACAAGAGCAAGGGCAAGGAATTCGACAACGTGTTCCTGCTGCTGCACCAGGCCGAACTACGCACCGATGCCGACCGGCGCCTGCTCTACGTAGCCTGCACGCGCGCCCGGGAGCGGTTGGTCATACACACCAACACCCCTTTCCTACCGGGCTACACTTCACCGGCATTCGAGCTGGTGCGGAGCACGGCGCAACATCCGCTGCCCCATGAGCTGCACTGCACGCTGGGCATGCGCGATGTGTACCTGGGTGCCAACAGGTTCAACCAGGCGCGGATCGGTGCCCTGCACACCGGTGATGCGCTGCAGCCCGATACGACCAGCTTCCCGGGCAACGAAGCGCCCGGCCTCGGCACGCCGCAAGGCAACATCGTGATCTTCTCAAAGCATTTCGTCACGGACAAACTGCGGCGTTTCCATGATCAGGGGTATCAGCTCACCGGCGGAAGCACGGAATACATCGTGGCCTGGTACGATGCAAAGAACGACCGGACTTTGGAGGTGGTGCTGCCGAGGTTGCGCTTCGCGAAGTCGGGGTGAACGCCCGCATCCTGAAAAGCAGTGGAAGGGTGGGCGTGCCCCCGCCTTTCCTGCGCAACCCGATCCACGCAAGGCCTGGCACACCTTCCTGAAGGACGACAAGCACTGGCACTTCACCGCCACCAACGACTTCGCCACCAACGGGCTCGATGGCGAGGCCATGCTGATGAACAAACGCTGGGCCCTGCAGACCGAATGGCGCTTAGGCTACACCGAGGAGCACGGCCAGGAGGTGGAAGCCCGCTTCGGCCGCTACGTGGGCCGCATGCAATGGCTCTTCCCCTACATCGGCGCGGAATGGCGCTCGTACCCCATGGACATGGACATCCACGAGGACAACCTCTTCGGCGAGCCCAACACTTGGGACGACCGCCGCACGCTCAACATCGGCCTGCGCTACACCATGCCCTTCCTGCTGGTGCTCGATGCGCACCTCGACACCGAGGGCGAGCTGCGCGCCGAGCTAATGCGTGAGGACATCGCCCTCACCCCGCGCCTGCGCATGGACCTCATGGGCAACACCGACCTGGAGTACATGGCCGGCCTGCGCTACGTGCTGAACAAGACCTTCTCCCTACGCACCCACTACGACAGCGACATGGGCTTCGGGGTGGGGCTGACGTTGACGTATTGAATGCGGTGGGCACAGGTGCGGTAGTGGATCATGGCGATCAGTTGGGCGTGCCCCCGGCTGTCATGCTGGGCAAAGCCAAAGCAGGCAGCCGGGGTCGGGTGCTCCGCTATAGCCGGTTTTGTCGCGGCCAGCGGTCGCGGCACTGCGGGGTCTGCTCCCCCGGATGAACTCCGGGGCTCGCAGCCTCCTCGTTGCACGGGCCCGCAAGGCCGCGCCTGCACCGGGCTGCCGCTGCGCCCCCTCACGCAGGCCACGCCAACCTCAGCGCCGCATTCAAATCCGCTCGCAACAACCCGGCTTTACCTTGATTATCTTTGGACAACTCCTGTCCAACCCCATGAACGCCCCTGCACCCTTTTCCCAAATGCTCCGCACCCAACGCGAAGCCGCAGGCCTCACCCTGCAAGCAGTGGCCGCCAAGCTGAAGGTGGACCTCAGCTTAGTGAGCAAGTGGGAGCGCGGTGTCCGCAAGCCGTCCCGCGCACAGGTCAGCGCACTGGCCCGCGTCCTGAAAGCCGATGCCAACGTGTTCCTCATGGCATGGCTCCGTGATGCGGCCGTATATGCCGTGGGCGATGATGAGCTGGCCCTGGAAGCCTTGAAGGCCGCCGAGGCGCAGGTGGCTTACAAGCTGTTCCAGCAGCAGGACCGCAAGGCCATCGTCCGCAAGCTGAGATCCGGCCTGGCCCGTTTTCCCAAGGTGCGTAAAGCGTGGCTCTTCGGCTCCTTCGCCCGAAAGGACGACAAACCCGGCAGTGACATCGACCTGGCCATCGAGGTGCAGGATCCCTTCAGCTATTTCGACTTGGCCGATGTGCAGTACCAATTGGAGCAGCTCACGGGCCGCAAGGTGGACGTGGGCTTCATGGATGCCTTCCGGCCCAATGTGCGTGCGCGCATCCAACCCGATCTACAGCTGATCCATGGAGCATAACCGCGCTGATAGCCTGCCCGCATTGCAGCGCATGCGCATCGCGATCGCACGGATAAAGGTCCACATACAGGGACGCTCGATGGAGCAATTCCTGGCGGACAAGGTCCTGTGCGATGCCGTGCTGATGCAACTGAGCGTCCTCGGCGAGGAAGTGCGCCGCGTGGATCCGGACCTGCTCAACAAGTACGATTACCCGTGGCACAAAGTGCGCGCGCAGCGCAACGTCATCGTGCATGACTACTTCGGCATCCGCCTGCCATCCATCTGGGCCAATGTGCAGCAAGACCTCGGCCCTTTGGATGAACTGCTGGAACGCATCATCCAAAATGAATTCCCCTGATCTGCTGCACGGCCCCCCGTGGCAATAACAACATGGGCTTCGGCGTGGGCGTGGCGGTGACGTATTGAGACCACCCTGCGCCGCCACCGTTAGGACAGCGCGCCGAAGAAGGACTCGAGCTTTCGTTCGTCCAACCGCCCATTGGTCCGCACGCTGCTGCAAAGGTCCACGCCAAAGGGCTGCACGGTGTCCACGGCGCGCTGCACATTGCCCGCGTTCAATCCGCCGGCCAGGAAGAGCGGAACGTTGATGGCTTCGCGGATGGCTTTGCTCAGCTGCCAGTTGTGCGCGCGGCCCGTGCCGCCGAGTTCCTTCACCGCCAGGTTCGGGTTGCCGCTGTCCAACAGGACCGCATCCACATGTTGGGAAACTTCCACCGCTTCGCGCACGGAGGCCTCGTCCAGCACGTGGATCACCTGCACCAGTTCCACCCCCGGCAGTTCGCGGCGCAGGAGGTCGTATTGCCGTTCTTCCAACGTATCCACGATCTGCACGGTGGTGGTTCGCACTCGCCGTTGATGCGCGATGACGGCTTCCGCGCTGGTCTCGCTGGTGAGCAGAAAGGTGCGGGTGGGCGGTACCACGGTACTTGCGATGTCGGCGATCAAGGCATCGTCGATCACCCCAGGCCCGCTCGGCATGTGGCCAACAAGCCCAAGCGCGTATGCACCGTGCGCGGTCGCCAGTTGCGCCTCCTCCAAGCTGCTGATGCAGCAGATCTTCACCTTCACAGCGGTCATCCTTTCGTGTTTCAATCGGCTATCGTTCGCGAAAGATAGCCCCAGTCCATGCCCTACGGCCTAAGCCGCTGGGCCATCGGGCCTAACGCGCCCTGCGGGCGCGTCTTCCAATAGAATTCAAAACCACGGATGGACGCAGATGAACACGGATCACTGACCCACCTACCATGCACAACAACCTTCCCTATCTGTGTTCATCCGTGTCGATCCGTGGTTCAAAAACAGTGTGTTAATGCGCCGCCAGGCGCATGGATAAGACCCGATAGCCCTGCCTTAGCCGGGGCAACCATCACAATTGGTGCAACGGAGGTCCCGACTTCGGTTCAGTATGCGAGCTTTGGCCTTCTCCTCCATCATGGAACTAAAGCAAATTGAACATCCCGAAGCCCTCACTATCCTCGGCGAATCCATTGCGCTGGGTGCCAGCCGCCGCATGGACCTCGGCATCGCCAACCTCTTTACCGACACGCCGGTGGAGGTGCCGATCATCGTGGAGCGTGCGGCAACACCCGGTCCCACCGTGCTGATCACCGCCGGCATCCACGGCGACGAGGTGAACGGCATGGAGGTGGTGCGCCAGATCATCTCCCACAAGGTGAACCGGCCTGCGCGCGGCACCATCATCTGCATCCCGGTGGTCAACGTGTTCGGCTTCATCGGCAAATCGCGCTACCTGCCCGATGGGCGCGACCTGAACCGGGCATTCCCCGGAAGCAAAAGAGGCTCCCTCGCCAGCCGTACGGCCTTCCGCTTCACCAGCGAAGTGTTGCCCGTGGCTGACCTCTGCATGGACTTCCACACCGGCGGCGGCGACCGCTTCAACGCGGCACAGGTGCGCATATCGCCAGGCGATGCCGCACTGAAGGAACTCGCCGACATCTTCCAGGCGCCGTTCACCCTGTACGAGCCGATCATCGAGGGCTCCTACCGTGAAACAGCGGGTAAGCGGGGCATTCCGCTGCTGCTGAACGAGAGTGGCATGACGCTGAACTTGGACAAGGAGATGGCGCGTGAAGCCGTACACGGCGCCATCCGCGTACTGCACCACCTCGGCATGTTGTCGCCCACAATCCCTGTTCCCACACCGCAGCACCCCAACGTGCTGATCCATGACACCAAGTGGGTGCGCGCGGACCGCTCGGGCTTTCTGCACGTGAAGGTGGCCATGCACCAGTACGTAGAGGCGGGCGA
The DNA here is from genome assembly GCA_023957375.1 of Flavobacteriales bacterium. GTDB lineage: Bacteria > Bacteroidota > Bacteroidia > Flavobacteriales_F > PHOS-HE28 > PHOS-HE28. Next base: position 151,067 of record JAMLHB010000002.1, read on the forward strand.
GGTGCTTTGCACCATCTCGGATCCCTACGGCACCATGAGTGCGCCGGTGCTGGCGCCCAAGGCGGGCCACGTCATCAACATCAGCCGCGCGCCAATGGTGTACGAAGGCGACGCGATCTTCAACCTTGGGCTGGCCTGACCCTGCTCCTCAGGATCCGGGGTTCCGGTGGCTTGGGCTCTCGAAGCCACCGTTCCTTCACAGGCTCACCACCTTTTCCACGAAGCTCCTTTCCGCCGTGCGCACCACCACCAAATAGGTGCCTTTGCCCGGCAGGCGCATGCTCCAATTGCGGTTGCTGCCGTCGCGGCGCTCACCCACTTTGCGGCCACCTGCATCATACACTTCGATGCCCGTGACGCGCGCATCGATCCCGGTGATGTTCAGCAGACCGTCGCGGGTGGGATTGGGGAACACGTGCACGCCCAATTCACGGAGGTTGTCGATGCCCACGGTGAGGTCGGTGGCGGTGGCCGTCTTCACCAGCACGGGCGTGTGGTCCGCCGCTTGGAACATGCCTTTGAAGAGGTTGATCTCCGGGCTGGTGTGGGTGAACATATCGGCCACCGCGCGCGGAGGCACGCTTTGGTACCACACCGTGGCGGTGATGTTGATCAGGCCATCGTAGCCGCCGGTGGGCACGAAGTAGTGCACCACGTCCGATCCACTGCCTTCGGTGCCGTTTTCATGGTTGAAATCGGGATCGGTCAATGCCCCGCCGACGATGCGCGTGGTATCGTAGGTGCTGTGGTTGACGCTGAAGCCCGCCGGTGCCAGGCGGTTGTCTTTCAGGGGTTCCTTGGCGCGTGCCAGCACGGTGGTGAGGTTGCCGTTCACGTCTCCCATCACCATTTCATAGATCTGCACCTGGTCGGCGCTGGTGATCTGGTCGTAGTGGGGTTCCCACAATGCGTCGTGCCCGGCGATGTCGCCCTCCGCAGTGGGTGCTCCGTTGTTGTAGATCGTATCGCCTGCGGCATTGGTCACCACGAGTTGCACCCATGCTCGCCTGGCGGGGTATCCGCTGGGGAACTTGTGCCCGGCCAGGTTGGTGAGCTTTACGTCGATGGCGGCAGTTTCATCGTTGCGCCAAGGCACGTTCACTTCCATCAGCAGGGTGCGCTGCTGGAGCATGTGCAGGGTGCGGGCAATGGAGCTGTCGAACTGGGCTGGGTAGGCCGTTACGCCCAAGGTGCTGCCGTGTTCCTTGAGCATATTCAGCATGAAGCTATTTGCCCCTGCAAAGTGGTGCTCGCCAAAGGGCGTGCGTGGCGGCAGAAAGTTGTAGTTGGCGGTGATCACCACGCCGATGTCATCGTCGAGCAAGGGCACGTGGCATCCTTGACAGGTGATGCCGGTGGCCGGGTGCTCCTCGTTGTTGAACTCGGAGTTGAGCCATTCATGGTAGGTGGCCTGCTCCACGAACTCGTCGCCGGTGAGGTTGCCGTCCAGGTCGATGGTTTCGGTGATCAGGGTGTGGCAGCCTGCGCAGAGGCCCGCATCGATGATGTGGGGGCTGTATACCGGGGTGTAGCCCACGAAGCTCTCCATGGGCGCCGAGAAAATGTCGTCCTCATAGGGTCCGTAGATGGGCCTGCCCTCGGTGTCGAAGTGCAACTGCCCGGAGAAGAAGCTGCCGGTGCTGTCGGCGCTTTGCATGTGGCACGGGGTGCAGCTGACGCCGTCCAGGGCAATGTCGTCCTGTTCCATATAGGCGATAGAGTAGGGTCCTTGGCCGGTCATGTGGTGTTCGAAGTGGCCCATGGGCGCGTGGCAGGCGGTGCACTTGTCCTCCAGGAGCACTTGATGGTCCGGGTTCACCAGTACTTCATGGCTCACTTTGGCGCGCCAGAAAGGGTCGCGCGCCGAGTTGGCCATCATGCTGCTGCGCCAGGCATCGGAGACGTTCACGTCCCTGCCGTCCACGGTCACCATGCCCATGCCTTGCGGGTCGTGGCCGTGGCACCCATTGCAGTAGCCGCTGCCCGCGAAATAGGTATTGGCATTGGAATCCAGCGGGGTGGCGGCCCGCATATCCGCCAGTTCGTCCGGGGTATGGTAGGCGGCCTTGGCCACGGGCAACTGGCCATCCGTCCAAGATACGGAGAGCGCTACTGTACCGGCCACTGCAGCCAAGACGAGGGATTTACTGAGCAGGGGATAATTGTACTTCATGACGGGTGCTTACGAAATTCCACGCAATATAGGTGCGTTCCCGTTCCGGCAAAAGGGGGTGGGGACAAGATCAAGCCCCCCCGGAAAACGCCCGGCTCCCGGATAATATCATTAAGTGAAGGGAGGAAGGGCACTGTTGTAGCACAGGCTTCCAGCCTGTGGAACGACAACATCGCAGGCTGTAAGCCTGCGGACAATGATCCGTTGGTAAATGCTCCCTCGACTTAATGCCCAGTCTCGCCCGCGTTTGCAACGCGGGCGCAACATACCGGTCGTTTCAAACGACCTTCCCTGGTCCATCCCCACGATCTACCAGCCTCATTATGAATGAGCGCGCTGCCACCGCGCCTGAAGGTTCGCCCGCGTTGCAAACGCGGGCGAGTGGGGCACCCTGCTTTGTGCGTCACTGCGGACCTGACCCGCAGTCCCGGTTGGCGTCGTGGATGCAGGTCCCTGCGCCAATGCACCCTTAACTGAATGACATTGGCCACTTCGCCGGGATGGCGGGTCAAGCCCGTCATGACGTGTACGTAACCGCCGGGCAGACACCATGGTGTGTGCGTCACTGCGGGCCTGACCCCGCAGTGACGGTTGGCGTCGTGGATACAGGTCCCTCCACCAAGGCAACCTTAACTGAATGACATTGCCCACTTCGCCGGAGTGGCGGATCAAGCCCGTCATGACGTGTACGTCACCGCCGGGCAGACACCATGGTGTGTGCGTCACTGCGGGCCTGACCCGCAGTCCCGGTTAGCGTCGTGGATGCAGGTCCCTGCGCCAATGCACCCTTAACTGAATGACATTGGCCACTTCGCCGGAATGGCGGGTCAAGCCCGACATGGCGTGTACGTCACCGCCGGGCAGACACCATGGTGTGTGCGTCACTGCGGGCCTGACCCGCAGTCCCGGTTAGCGTCGTGGATGCAGGTCCCTGCGCCAATGCACCCTTAACTGAATGACATTGGCCCTGCGGAAACAGCGGTCAACAGGGGCCGTACCCCGGTTCAGGACCCGCGCTGGGAACCCTTGTGGATGGTCTTGGTGGTCGACTTGGCCTTGGAGGCCCCGCTGGCCTTGGGTGCAGCCTGCTTTGCCCCGGCCTTGGGCTTCACACCTTTCGCGGCGGCCGCCTTGGTTTTCCTGCCCTCCTTCCCTTCCTTGTCGCCCTCGTCCCCGGCCGCATCTTTTTCATCCTTCTGGTCCAATATGCCCGCATCGGCCAGCAACTGGTACCACACGAAGAACTTCCGCACGTCGCTGGAATAGATGCGGCCGCGGTCGTAGTTGGGCAGCGCCTCGCCCAGCTTATCGTACAGGGCTTCCACGTCGCCCTTGGGGTCTACGGAGAGCTTGCCTTTTTCCTTCGCGTGCAGGGCTTCCAGCACGGTGGACAGGAGCACGTCCTCCCCGGTGGTGAACATGCTTACTTCATCCAAGGAGCTTACGCGCACGCTGGAATGCACGGGGATCCGCTTCTTGTCGGTGAGGGACTCGGCGATCAATGCTTGGCGCCCCTGCGCCACCACGCGGTACAGCCCCGATTTACCGGTGATGGAGATGATCTTGGAAAGGTCCATGGAAGGATATTGCAGTCGCAAACATAGCGATCCCTTTGAGGCGGCCCCTGAAAAATTGGTGGACCCGCAGGTTTGCGCGCGGCCCGGTGGATTCAGGTCTTCTGCTTCCGCTTGCGCGCTGCGGGGAACAGGATGTTGTTCAGGATCAGGCGGTAACCGGGCGAATTGGGGAACAGGCTCAGATCGGTGGGCGGGTCGCCCACCATGTGCTGGTAGTCCTCCGGATCGTGGCCCCCATAGAAGGTCCACTGGCCCAGGCCATATTCGCCGTGGACGTATTTTACGGTGCCTTGGGGCTTGTTCTCGCCCATCACGGTGACGCTGGGTTTGACCAGGTTCTTTCGGAAGGCGGTGGTTTGGCCCATGAATCCATGGATGACCTGTTCGTGGTTTTGGCAGAGCATGGTGGGCACCACGTCCCATTTGGCGCTGAAATCGAACAGGGTGAAGAAGTCGCGGGTTTCGCCGATGCGGCCGTGGATGTCCGTGGCATCAATGTCGCTGAACTCATAGATCATCGGGTCGATGATGAGCTTGAAGTCGGTGAAAGCGAAGGTTTTGCCGTAGTCGAGCTTTTGCTGTGCCTGGGGGTCCGGCGGATCGCCGTCGAAGGGCGTGTCGCAGATGTCCACGCCTTCGGCGGACAAGGCGATGTCATAACTGTCGGTTCCGCTGCACATGGTGAAGAGGTAGCCTCCTCCCGCCACATAGTCGCGGATCTTGCCGGCCACGGCGCCCTTCATTTGGCTCACCTTGGCATAGCCCAGCTCCTTGGCCATGGCTTCGGCCACGCGCACCTGCTCCATGTACCAGGGGGCATTGCGGAACTGGCGGTAGAACTTGCCGTACTGTCCGGTGAAGTCCTCGTGGTGCAGGTGCAGCCAATCGTACTTGGGCAGCATGCCGTCCAGGATCTCCCTGTCGTAGATGCGGTCATAGGGGATCTCCGCATAGGTCATCACCAAGGCCACGGCGTCATCCCAGGGCTGGAAGGTGGGCGGGGCGTACACGGCGATCTTGGGCGCTTTCTCCAGCTTCACCGTCTCCATGTTCACTTCCGGGTCGGCTATCTCGGCCAGGATGCCATCGGCCTGTGCATCGGCGATCACGTTGAAGCTCACCCCCCGCACGGTGCATTCGCGCTCCACGGCGGCAACCCGGTCGAGCATGAAGCTGCCCCCGCGGTAATTGAGCAGCCACTCCACCGGCACATCGCTTTGCAACACCCAGTACACCACTCCGTAGGCCTTCAGGTGGTCCTTCTGGGCCTTGTCCATCGGGATCAGGATCTTGGCTGCGGAGAGGTGCATGCCGCAGGCCAGGGCCAGCAGGAGCAGGCCGGCGCGTACGGCGGTGCTGATCTTAGAAGGGGGGCGAAAGGTCGTCGTCCAGGTCATCGTTCATGCGGCTTGGGCGGGTGATGGTTTGGGGCGCATCGGAGCCGAGTCCCCCGCTGAAATTCATGTCACCCGTTTCCAAGTCGGTGAATTTCGCCAAGTCGCTGATGAAACGCAAGCGCACATTATCTATTGCACCGTTGCGGTGCTTGGCCACGATCACCTCGCCGATGCCGATGGTGGAACCGTAGTTGTCCTCGAGGATCTTGTAGTACTCGGGACGGTAGAGGAAGCAAACCAGGTCGGCATCCTGTTCGATGGCGCCCGATTCACGCAGGTCGCTGAGCATGGGGCGCTTGTCCCCGCCCCGGGTTTCCACCGCGCGGCTCAGCTGGCTCAGCGCAATGATGGGGACGTTGAGCTCCTTGGCGATGCTTTTGATGGAGCGCGAGATGCTGCTGATCTCCTGTTCGCGGTTGCCGCTCCGGTTGGAGTCGCTGCCGGAGGTCATCAGCTGGAGGTAGTCGATGATGATGAGCTGCACGTCGTGCTGGCTCTTGAGGCGTCGGCACTTGGCCCTGAGCTCGAAGATGTTGAGCGCGGGGGTGTCGTCGATGAAGAGGGGTGCGTTGGCCAACTGGGCGATCTGTTCGTGCAGGGTGGCGAATTCGCCGTCGTTGAGCTCGCCCTTGCGGAGCTTCTCGGAGCTGATGCCGGATTCGCTGGAGATCAGTCGGGTGACCAACTGGGTGCTGCTCATCTCTAAGCTGAAGACGGCCACGGCCTGCTTGTGCTCCACGGCAATGTTGCGGGCCATGCTAAGCACGAAGGCGGTTTTGCCCATGGCGGGCCGCGCGGCCACGATGATCATGTCGCTGGGCTGCCAGCCGGCGGTGAGCTTGTCCAATTGGGTGAAGCCGGTGGGCACACCGCTCATGCCGCCTCCCCTGCTCTTGGTGGCTTCGATCTGCGCGATGGCGCCTTGGATCAGGTCGCTCATCGGCTCGTAGTTGCGCTTGAGGTTGCCGCTGGTCACGGCGAACATCTCCTGCTCGGTACGGTCCAAGAGTTCGAACACGTCGGTGCTCTCATCATAGGCGTCGCGGATGGTGCCCGCGCTGATGCGGATCATCTCGCGCATGATGTGCTTCTGGCTGATGATGCGTGCGTGGAACTGCACGTTGGCGCTGCTGGCCACGCGGCCGGTGAGCTGGCTGATGTAGAAGGCCCCGCCCACGATGTCCAGCTCGGCGCGCTTCTTCAGCTCCTGCGTTACCGTAAGGATGTCGATGGCCTGGTCCGTGCGGAAGAGGTGCTGGATGGCAGCAAAAATGCGGCGGTGGGCATCCACGTAGAAGCTCTCGGGCTGCAGGATGTCGATGGCCTCGTTCACGGCATTCTTCTCCAACATCATGGCGCCCAGCACGGCCTGTTCCAGGTCGGGCGCCTGCGGGGGCAGCTTGCCGCCCTCCAGGGCGGGATCCATCAGGGCAGGTGCCGGGCGACGCTTCCGGTCCGCAGTGCGCAGGCCGGGGGAAGAGGTGGAGAGTTCGTTCATATTTCAGTGCGGGGAGGGTGGCCAGGCACCGCTCACGGGACTTGCGCAAAGGTAGTCCGGAGCCTTCGGCATGCCCGGCCGGAAGGGCTCCATCTTTGCTCATTCTATCAACAGGGCGCGCGCCGTCGATCGTTGACGGCGGTGCAAAGCCAAGCCCGACCTACCTTTGGAAGGATGCGTTATCAACAAGCCCTTGCCGCGGCCTTGTTTGCGGGGGCCTTCTTGGCAGCATGCCGGAAGGAACCGGCCAATGAGCAGCCCCGCATCACCATCCTCTCCCCTTCCGACTACGCCACCATCACCGTTCCGGACACCCTTTCGGTGACCGTGGAAGCCAGCGACGATATCGGGCTGGGCACCGTGCATGTTTCCCTCTACGATGCGAACGGCATCCCTGCCGGCAGCGGTGCCTCGGCCTCCCTGTCGGGCACGTCGGCTACGGCCACCCTGCACGTGCCCGTGGTTTCCGAACAAATAGCCAGCGGGGTATACCGTCTGCGGGCCACGGTGTCGGACGGCTCGCTCAACGGTTGGGACAGCCGGAACCTGCAAGTGGTGGGCGTACCGCTGCGCCTGCGGGCTGTATATGCATTGGTGGAGGTGGGCCCCGGCACGCTCGCATTGTACCGCACGGACAGCACCGGCCAAACCACCTTGGCCACCACTTGGCCCATGGCCTTGGGCGGCGCGGCGGTCAGCTCCGCCGCACAACGCCTGTTCATTGCGGGGGGCAGCACGGGGAACCTGCTCGCCCTCGAACCGGACGGCCTGGGCACCAGCTGGCAGCTGCCCAACCAAAGCGCCATCGGCATCCCCTGGTTCACCAGCGTGGACCTGTGCGCGGACGGCCGCCTGTACGTGGGCATGGACGACGGCACCGTGCGGGGTTACACGGCGCTGAACGGCACTGGCGGCACCGTGGCCGGGCTGCAGGAACAGTTCCGTGCCGAGCGGTGCGCGGTGCAGGATGGGCTGCTGGCGGTGGTGCAGCGCCACTTCGTTACCGGCGAACGCCGCTTGGGCCTCTTCCACAGCCTCTCCGGCGCCATGCAGGGCAGCATGCCGCTGTACCTGGTGCCTACGGGCTTGTTTGCCGCGGGGGACGGCCACATGCTGGTGTTCGGCAACCGCAACGGCCAAGGCCGCGTGCAGGACATCGGCCTAGAGGGCGGCTCCGCATGGGAGATGTACGCGTGGAGCAGCGAGATCACGGCGGTGGAACGCATTGCGGACCACACGTGGGCCGTGGCCTTGGCGGATGGCAGCCTGCACCGCTTCAACACGGCCGGCGGCGGCTCCGTGCCCCTGGCCACCACGCCCGTGCTGCACACCATGGCCTTCGATGAGGTCAACGGCATCCTGTACGGCGGCACGGACGGACAAGTGCTCAGCATCCACCCCGGCAACGGCTCCACCCTGGGCTCCATTTCCGTAGGGGGAGCGGTACTGCGCCTGCTTCCCTTGTACAACCGTTGAGCCCGGGCTACTTCTTCGCCTTCTGCACCACGCCCATCTTGCAGAACTTGGCGATGCGCTTTTCCACCCGCTTTTCAGGGTCCAGCTTCACCAGCTTGGCCAGTTCCTTGGCCACGGCCGCCTTCACTAAGCGGCAGGCTTCCCCATGGTCCGCATGGGCGCCGCCCGCAGGCTCGGGGATCACGCCGTCCACCAAGCCGTTCTTGAACATGTCCGCCGCCGTAAGCTTCAGGGCCTCGGCAGCTTGTTCCTTGTAGTCCCAGGTGCGCCACAGGATGGTGGAGCAGTTTTCCGGCGAGATCACCGAGTACCAGCTGTTCTCCATCATCAGCACCTTGTCGCCCACGCCGATGCCCAATGCGCCGCCGGAAGCGCCCTCCCCAATAATGACGCAAATGATCGGCACCTTCAGTTGGCTCATCTCCAGGAGGTTTCTGGCGATGGCCTCGCCTTGCCCGCGCTCCTCGGCCTCCAACCCCGGAAAGGCGCCGGGCGTGTCGATCAGCGTCACCACCGGCTTGTTGAACTTCTCGGCCAGTTTCATCAGTCGCAAGGCCTTGCGGTAGCCCTCGGGGTTGGGCATGCCGAAGTTGCGGTACTGGCGCATCTTGGTGTTCACGCCTTTCTGCTGGCCGATGAACATCACCGTGCGCCCGTCCATCAGGCCAAAGCCCCCCACCATGGCCTTGTCGTCCTTCACGGTGCGGTCGCCGTGCATTTCAATGAAGGTGCCCCCGCTCAGGTGGTCGATGTATTGAAGGCTGTACGGCCGGTCGGGGTGCCTGCTCACCTGCACGCGCTGCCACGGGGTCAGGTTGGCATATACCTCCTTGCGGGCATCGGCCAGCTTCCCCTGCAGGTCCTTCATGGCCGCCCCCACGTCCACTTTGCCGTCGGACGCCACCTCGCCCAGTTTCTCCAACTGTTCGACCACGTCCTGGATGGGCTTTTCAAATTCAAGGAAGGTGCTCATGGCTTGTGTTTCCAGTGGCGAATGTAGAACCCTGGGCGAAAAACACGGCCGTGGCATGGTGCAGGAGCCCTGCAGGCTGGCCTAACGGCGGCCGCACAACGGTCCGGCCAGCCTTCCCGGCGCCTACATTCGCCGCATGAGCGTGCATGAGCTGATCGTGCTGGGGGTGGTGGTCGGCGCCATTATCCTGTTCATCACCGAATGGCTCAGCGTGGACCTGATCGCCCTGCTGGCGATCGCGGTGCTGGTGATCAGCGGCGTGCTCACCCCGCAGCAGGGCCTGGCGGGCTTCAGCGACCCGGCCACGCTCACCGTGGCCTTCATGCTGGTGCTCAGCGCGGCAGTGTTCCAATCGGGCGTGTTGCGCGTGTTGTCGCCCATGCTCGGCGAGCAGATGCGGCGCGGCGAAGTGAGGGGCATGCTGATGGTGCTGCTGGGCGTGCCGGTGATCTCCGCGTTCCTGAACAACACGCCCATCGTGGCCATCTTCATCCCCATTGTGGTCCAAGCCGCACGGCAGGCGGGCATCAGCGCCTCGCGCATGCTCATCCCGCTCTCATACATCACCATCCTCGGGGGCACCAGCACGCTGGTCGGCACCTCCACCAACTTCGTGGTGAGCGGCATTGCGGTGGAGCACGGGCTGAAACCCCTGGCCTTGTTCCAGCAAACGCCCATGGGCCTGGTGTTCCTGGCGGCCGGCATCCTGTACATCCTGCTGTTCGGCCGCCGCTTCCTGCGGCGCGACCGCGACCCCACCGGCCTGGAGGAGCGGTTCGGGGTGAAGGACTACGTGAGCGAGATCGAACTGCTGCCCACCGCCCCCAGCGTCGGCCGCCGCATCATGGATTCCCCCCTGGTGAAGGCCATGGACATGGACATCATCGAGATCCGCCGCGATGGCCAGGTCTTCACCATCCCGGCGGGCGACATGGTGCTGCAGGCCCACGACCTGCTCAAGGTCCGTTGCGACATCGGCCACATCCGCACCCTGGGCCAACGCAGCCATGTGCGCATCCGGCCCGCCGGCGGCAAAGCGGCAGAGCAGGCCCATGCCGACGACGGCACCAAGCTGGTGGAATTGGTGATCACGGCCAACTCACCGTTGGAGGGAAGCACCATCGATGAGGCCGACCTGATGCGCACCTATCGCGCCGTACCCTTGGCCGTGCGCTCGCGTGAAGCCGTGGTGAACCAGCGCTTGGAAGACATCGTGCTGCGCGCCGGCGACGTGATCCTGGCCGAGGTCCGCAGCCACTATGTGGACCGCCTGCGAGCCCTGGACCGCGAGGCCGACAGCCCGTTCGCGATCATTGCCGAGCAGGAAGGCCACATCGGCATCGACAAGCGCACCGCCCTGATCACCACGGGCACGCTGCTGGCCGTGGTGCTCAGCTCGGCCTTCGGGCTGCTACCCATCGTGGTGGCTGCGCTCATCGGCGTGTGCGTGGTGGTGCTCACCCGCTGCATGTCCATGAAGGACGTGTACGACGCCATCGACTGGAAGATCATCTTCCTGATGGCAGGCTCGCTCAGCTTAGGCATGGGCATGAGCCAGAGCGGACTGGCCGATCGCAGTGCCCACGCCTTGGTGGGCGCACTGGGTGACAAGGGGCCCATCTTCGTGCTGGCTGGCATTTACATCGCCACCGCCCTGCTCACCGAAGTGATGTCCAACAACGCTACGGCGGCCATGCTCGCACCCATCGCCATTGCCGCCGCACAAGCCTTGAATGTCAGCCCGCTGCCCTTCATCATGGCCGTCACCTTTGCCGCTTCGTTCAGCTTCATGACGCCCATCGGCTACCAGACCAACATGATGGTGTACAGCGCGGGCCGCTACAAATTCACCGACTTCACCCGCACGGGGGCACCGCTGGCATTGATCCTCTTCATTTTGGCGGTGGCCCTGATACCGGTGTTCTATCCCTTCTGAGCGCGCATGCTGGTGTTCCCCTTTGCCAAGATCAACCTCGGCCTGCAGGTGCTCCGCAAACGGCCCGATGGCTACCACGACATCCGCAGCGTGCTCTTCCCCATCCCCCTGTGCGATGCGCTGGAAGCCGTGGTGGACGAAAGCCTCGCGTCCGGCGAGGTGCAGTTTGAAAGCAGCGGCCTTCCTGTACCCGGTGATGCCGCCGCCAACCTCTGCCTGAAGGCCGTGGAGCTGATCCGCGAACAGCGCGAACTGCCCGGCCTGCGCATACACCTGCTTAAGGCCATTCCCACCGGCGCGGGCCTCGGGGGTGGCAGCAGCGATGGCGCACATACCCTGCTCCTGCTGAACAAGCTACTGGACCTGCGCCTTGCTGCGGAGGAACTGCATGCCATGGCCTCCCGGCTCGGCAGCGACTGTCCGTTCTTCCTGAAGCAGCAGCCGCAACTGGCCGAGGGGCGCGGCGAGCAGCTTAGCCAGATCGACGTGGACCTCAAAGGCCACTGGCTGGTGCTGGTGAATCCCGGCATCCACGTGCCCACTGCGGAAGTGTTCCAAGGCATGACGTTGACGGATGTCCACACCGATCTGCAAGAAGCATTGAAAGACCCGCCGTCAGCATGGCAATGCACCGTGATGAACGACATGGAGCCGTACGCCTTCGCCAAGCACCCGGCCATTGGCACCATCAAGGCTGAATTATTGAAGCACGGCGCGGTGTACGCGGCGATGAGCGGTTCGGGCAGCAGCGTGTTCGGTATCTTCAGGGAAGAGCCTACGGCACCTGAGTTCCCCGCTGCATACCGCAGCTGGGTGTTTCCCTTGTGATTGATCGTGGTTCGCAGGGCATAGGGCGTAGTTGTTCGTTGCCCTCCCTTTTCGCGTGAGCCCCTTGGCGTGCTTGGCGTCTTGGCGGTTAACCCGCATGCTTCGCGTCCTCGCGTGAGCCCCTTGGCGTGCTTGGCGTCTTGGCGGTTAACCCGCATGCTTCGCGTCCTCGCGTGAGTCCCTTGGCGCCTTGGCGGTTCACTCCCCTACTCCCTACTTTGCACCTTCATTCCCGATAGAACATGGACATCACCCACATCCGCACCAAAGCCGACTACGACGAAGCCTACCGCCAAAGCGTGCAGGACCCCGAAGCCTTTTGGGCCGCACAGGCCGAAACCTTCACCTGGCGCAAGAAGTGGGACAAGGTGCTGGAGTGGGACTTCAAAAAGCCCGAGGTGAAGTGGTTCATCGGCGGCAAGCTCAACATCACCGAGAACTGCTTGGACCGCCACCTGGAAAAGCGCGGCAACAAGCTCGCGCTGATCTGGGAGCCCAACGATCCCAGCGAGCGCTTCATCCGCTACACCTACCGCGAACTGCACGAGCGCGTGTGCCAGTACGCCAACGTGCTCAAGCGCAACGGCGCGAAGAAGGGCGACCGCATCTGCATCTACATGCCGATGATCCCCGAGCTCACCATCGCCGTGCTGGCCTGCGCGCGCATCGGAGCCATCCACTCGGTGGTCTTCGCAGGCTTCAGCGCCAAGAGCATCGCCGACCGAGTGAACGACGCCCAATGCAGCATGGTGCTCACCAGCGACGGACTGCACCGCGGCCACAAGCAGATCCCCGTGAAACGCGTGGTGGACGAGGCCTTGGAGGAATGCCCCAGCGTGAAGAAGGTGATCGTTACCGACCGCCTCGGCTGGGCCGTGGACATGCAGGAAGGCCGCGACGTGTGGCTGCACGAGGAGTTGAAACACGTGGACAAGCACTGCCCCGCCGAGGAGATGGACGCCGAGGACCCGCTCTTCATCCTCTACACCAGCGGCAGCACCGGCAAGCCCAAGGGCGTGGTGCATACCTGCGGCGGCTACATGGTTTTTTGCGACTACACCTTCCGCAACGTGTTCCAATACGAGGAAAGCGACATCTACTGGTGTACCGCCGACATCGGCTGGGTAACCGGCCACAGCTACATCATCTACGGGCCGCTCTGCGCCGGGGCCACCACGCTGATGTTCGAGGGCGTGCCCACCTTCCCCGACGCGGGCCGCTTCTGGCAGGTGATCGACAAGCACGGCGTGAACATCTTCTACACCGCGCCCACCGCCATCCGCAGCCTCATGGCCCACGGCCTGGACCACGTGCTGGCCTACTCGCTGGATTCACTCAAGGTGCTCGGCAGCGTGGGCGAGCCCATCAACGCCGAAGCATGGCAGTGGTACAAACTGCACGTGGGCAAGAACCGCTGCCCCATTGTTGACACATGGTGGCAAACGGAAACGGCGGGCATCATGATCAGCTCCCTCGCAGGCGTCACCGATGAAAAGCCCAGCCACGCCGCCTACCCGCTGCCCGGCGTGCAACCCGTGCTGCTCACCGCCGACGGCAAGGAGATCACCGAAAACGAAGTGGAAGGCATGCTCTGCATGAAGTTCCCTTGGCCCGGCATCCTGCGCACCACTTGGGGCGACCCCGAGCGCTACAAGCAGACCTACTTCAGCAGCTACCCCGGCCACTACTTCAGCGGCGACGGCGCCAAGCGCGATGCCCAGGGCCGCTGGCGCGTGATCGGCCGCGTGGACGACGTGATCAACGTAAGCGGCCACCGCTTCGGCACCGCCGAGATAGAAAGCGCCATCAACCTCAGCGAGCGCGTGGTGGAAAGCGCCGTGGTGGGCTACCCGCACGACATCAAGGGCCAAGGCATCTACGCCTACGTCATCACCGCCGAGCCGCTGGACCTCACCGACAAGCAGGCCGTGGACCGCATCACCGGCGAGATCGTGGAATCCGTGGTGGCCAGCATCGGCCGCATCGCCAAGCCCGACAAGATCCAATTCGTAAGCGGCCTGCCGAAAACCCGCAGCGGCAAGATCATGCGGAGGATCCTGCGCAAGATCGCCGAGGGCGAGATGAGCAACCTGGGGGATACGACGACATTGCTGGATCCCGGTGTGGTGGAGGAGATCAAGGGGGGGAGGGTGTGAGTACAACCGCTCGATGGAAGCCCGTTTGTTATCTTTACATCATGGAGGTCAAGCTCAACATACCCTTCGAACAACTGCTACGGGCCTTGTCACAATTGACGCCCTTGCAGCGGCGGAAAGCAAAGGCCGTGCTTGAACGGAAGTCGGCGGGTAAGACCTCGGAAGCTGGAGAGAACTTGGCTGAGCTGCTGTTGCACGGACCTGTATTTTCCGAGGAGCAACTGCTGCGCATGGAGGAAACCCGCAAGGCTTTCGCGACATGGCGGGACCGTTAGTGCTGGTGGACACGTCCGTGCTGATCGACTATTTCCGGAGGAAGGACAAGGGCCGGACCTTGCTCCATCAACTGGCCGAGGACGGTTGCACCTTGAAACTTTCCGTGATCACGGAATACGAGGTATACGTTGGTGCCACCACGGATCAGCTCGCATATTGGGACCAGGTGCTGGAACATATTGAGGTGTTGCCCCTCGGATCCCGGGAAGTGCGCCGGGCCGCAATGATCCAGGCCAAATTGAAACGGCAACGAATGCAAGTGGCACTCCCCGATCTATTCATAGCCGCCACGGCGTTGGAGGCGGACCTGCCGGTAGCCACGTTGAACAGGAAACACTTCGTCGCATTGCCAGGGATCCGGCTATTCCCAAAGGATTGAGATAGTAATGCCTTATGGGCCGCATCGCCAAGCCGGACAAGATCCAGTTCGTAAGCGGCCTGCCGAAAACGCGCTCCGGCAAGATCATGCGCCGCATCCTGCGCAAGATCGCCGAGGGCGAAATGAGCAACCTGGGGGATACGACCACGCTGTTGGATCCCGGGGTGGTGGAGGAGATCATGGGGGGGGAGGGTGTGAGGAATGTGCATCAGCATGGAGGCGTGGATTGAAGAGCCAATATGCTATCTTTGAAATCATGAAAACGCCAGGTCTAAAAGGAGTGCGACTGATCACGGACGAGACCGAGAACAGGCGCTACGTACAAATTGACCTGGTGACCTTGGCCAAGGATCCGGAGGCCGTGGACGAGTATTTGGACGGACTGATCGCACAAGAGCGCAGGAATGAACCAAGCATCCCGCACGAACAGGTGATGCGCGCCTTGTACAAACGTGCCGGAAGGAAGTGAGCTACCACGTTGAATGGTTGCGCAGTGCGGCGAGGGAGTTGAATGCCCTGCCTGTCCAAGTTGCGGTCCGCATTGGTGAAGCTGTGGGCCGGCTTGCACAAGAACCAAGGCCTCAAGGGTGCAAAAAGCTTGTCGGTCACAAGGACCTATGGCGCATCAGGATCGGGAACTACCGGGTGATCTACTTCATCGGGGATGCGGTAAAGCTGGTGCGCATCGAAAAGGTGTCGAACAGGAAGGACGCATACCGATAAGGAATCCGCATCGCCAAGCCCGACAAGATCCAGTTCGTGAACGGCCTGCCGAAGACGCGCAGTGGGAAGATCATGCGGAGGATCCTGCGCAAGATCGCCGAGGGCGAGATGAGCAACCTGGGGGATACCACCACGCTGCTGGATCCCGGGGTGGTGGAGGAGATCAAGGGGGGGAGGGTGTGAGGAATGTGCATGCAGGCATGAAACAGATTCTTTGGTTTTTGGGCGTGCCCCCGCTCTTTGCCGGAGGTTGTCGGAGGAGCGGGGTCGCGCTTTCCGCTGCAACTCCGCGCCCGGTTGCTTCGTCGTTCCTCCTCGCAATGACCGGGCTTGCGGGGTTTCCGCTGCAATCGCTCACGCGGGAGCGTGTATACAACATCTGGGTCAAGAGCAGCAATGCGAGGATTCAGGTTATTATTGCAAGACCAACGCGCAGTTTGAATGAAGCGACCTAACAGGCAATTACCATCGATAGTGTTCAAGTTTGTCGGACTTATATTGGCAAGCTTCATTGCATGCTGGATTTTCAGCATTATCTCCATAGCCATCGGATCGGGCGATCCACAATACGAACTTGATGAACTACGCAAAGAGAGACTATTTGAGGTCGCAGGTAAAAAGGCCAAAGAATCCGCGGAGCCATATCTAGAAATTAGTGACTCCATATATCAGATGCACTTGGCGTTCCGAAAAGATGCTTGGAGGATATCTATAAGCGATCACGAACGACTCGAGGACTCCATATATCATTCAAAACACGTTGTAGATCGTTTTGTCCAGCATGCTATCTATGGCTTCGGCAGCGCATGGTATGCCTATGGCAATATTCTTGAATCAAGGGCGATGCAAACCCAAGGAAAAGAACTCATGGCTGCATATGTTATTTCACAGCCTGGCCGTACAAAGATTCAAGATGCACTGTACGTACCCGCCGGCTTCATGTTGACTGCCGATGCATTTGGAAAACATCTACTCCCCATATTGCTCTGTGTTATTGCTATGGCATGTACAAGTAAATTACACCCTGACATTATCAGAATATTACTAGCCCTCGCAATCAGCTTTGCCCTTGAGTCCTTCCTAAATTCCGGATATGTCAGAGCGTTTCAATACTTCATCATAGACACACCTCGTTCAACTGGAATTGCCTGGGCATCACCAATTACTCTCTTAATCATATACTTACCCATATCGATAATCAGCATATCGATTTGGCCAAAAATCGAACATAATCAATCTACCTTTTCATCTGATGAGAAACCCAAATCAAAATGACCTAATTATATAATTTTCATTATCCCTATTATCCATCCAACCGCAGCACGAGTCAGGGATATCAATAATGTTCTATTAAACAATCAACTATCGCTTGCGCAATGATTTCAAAATACCATCGGCAACATTCTTCACATCAAGCCCTGCATCTTCACGATATGATACCGTAATCGTAAATGACTTATCTGCATCCATAACTCGTTGCAATCTAACGTAAAAAATACCGCCATTGGGTGATGGTCGTTTGTATTCTGAAAGAAGCGTACAATAATCATGCACCATGATTTTCTTCGATCCAGCCCAAGTTGGTACTGTTCGTTTCATTTGAATGGCCCCCTCCTCAATCTCAGATTGAAGTAATTTATCGTACTCTGATAGTTCGATTCTGGACAGGCTCATTATTTCTTTTTGCGTCACAGTCTGATAAGGGTAATATCGAATGTTAAACATTGCAACTACAACGCCTTCATTATTATATAAATTAGCTGCAAATGACAGATCACTTGGAGTATAAGTGAGTCCATAACGTCCGAGGCTATCAACCACCATGTCATTCAGGCTTTCGCGTGAAGGCTTCGTGAAACGCACCCAATTTGATGGAATTGACACGGTCACTCCCTCCGGCAGATTAACAGTAATCAATCGATGGTTTGTATGTGGAGCCTGAGCGCGAGAGCCGCAACCAGTCAATACAATCATGCATATAGCAATCCAACGGATTGTATCAGAAAATACAATTGACTTAGCACCGTTCATGACTGAGGTACGTTCCATTTACTGGACGCGTTTAAAGCGGCTTCGTTAGTGCGGATTGGTGTTGTTGGAAGTTTGGTGTGAAGGTACGGTTATAAAGTATCCTGAGGACCTAAGTTTTAGATTGGCCAGCGTATGGCCTTAGTAATGTCTGCTTACCAAAATCACGCCAACAACAAACGACGAAAGGGCTTTCATGAGCTACGTACAATACAAGTATGAGAGCCTTAATCTACTTCTCCAGTCGCTTTCTCAACTTCTCAACTTCTTCCTGAAGTTTTTGAATAGCTCCCACAAAATCATCAGATCCAGTGCCCATGAGTCCTGACATGGTACTATTAAGCTGTCGCAAGGATTCTTTCAGACCGACGACCTCATACTTAAGCTCGCGTATATCGACGCTTAGGCTTTCGAGTTGATCTTCCATGGTCCAAAGGTAATAACCTCCCAACTCTCGCGCGAGCGCAATGTCATTAAGTTAAGGGCAGTACGACCCGGATCGGCCCACATGCACTCGTACAAGGTGTGCGTCGTACGGTGCGCTGACTACTGTCGTCCTGCAAGCCGAATCCTTAACTTAATGACATTGCGCGCGAGCGTCCACGCTCGTGCCTATGTCAACCCGATCGTTGTAGTACACGAGCGTGGAGGTTCGCGTGAGCTGTGGGATCCCGATGCCCTACTGAAGAATCAATGTCCTACCTTTGAAATCATGAAATCACCTGGCCTAAAGGGAGTACGGCTGATCACGGACGAGACCGAGAACCGCCGGTATGTGCAAATTGACCTGGTGACCTTGGCCAAGGAGCCGGAAGCTGTGGACGAGTATCTGGACGGGCTGATCGCACAGGAGCGCCGGAACGAGCCAAGCATGCCGCACGAACAGGTGATGCGTGCGCTGTACAAACGTGACGGCAAGAAGTGAGCTACCAAGTTGAATGGTTGCGAAGTGCGGTGAGGGAGTTGAATGCCTTGCCGGTTCAAGTTGCGATCCGCATTGGTGAAACCGTTGGACGGCTTGCACAAGAACCACGGCCGCATGGGTGCAAAAAGCTTGTTGGCCACAAGGACCTGTGGCGTATCAGGATCGGTAGCTACCGGGTGATCTACTTCATTGGGGACGCGGTGAAGTTGGTCCGCATTGAGAAAGTTTCCGACAGAAAGGACGCTTACCGATAAACAACATGCATCGCCAAGTCGGACAGTCCCCAATTCGTGAGCGGCCTGCCCAAAACCCGCTCCGGCAAGATCATGCGCCGCATCCTGCGCAAGATCGCCGAAGGCGAAATGAGCAATTTGGGGGATACGACCACGCTGTTGGATCCAGGGGTGGTGGAGGAGATCAAGGGGGGGTGGGTGTGAAAGCGCCGGATCGGAATGGACCCCGGAGGGGTCCTACAGCGTTGCAACAACAACCAATGTGATACGACCCTGAAGGGGTCGCACAATGTTGTTCGATCAACCCCAACCACGCGACCCTGACGGGGTCGCACGGCACAGCTGAATACCTTCACGACAAAGACCCAGCCCATGTCCTCCTACTCCAAAATGCACTTCCATATCGTCTTCTCCACCCAGCACCGGGCAGCCTGCCTCGATCTGCGTTGGCGGGATAAACTGTGGGCATACATGGCAGGAACGATCAATGCGCTTGGTGGCCATGCACGCAACGTGGGCGGCTGGAAGGATCATGTGCATATCCTGGCGGACCTCAAGCCCACCCAGACCGTGGCAGACCTGGTGCGCGAGGTGAAGAAGGCATCCACTCAATGGATCCGGGAAAATGGCCGCGTCCCCCAATTCCATTGGCAGGACGGCTACGCCGTGTTCACTGCGGGTTGGCGGGAGCTCGATCCCTTGGCCCACTACATCGACAACCAGGAAGAGCATCACCGCCACCGCTCGTTCTAAGAGGAGCTAATCACGTTCCTGGAAGAGGCTGGTGTGGAATTCGATCCGAAATACCTGCCCTGATGTGCGACCCTTTCAGGGTCGTGCCACTCTCCCCTTCAATGCAACGCTGTGCGACCCCTCCGGGGTCTTCAATCGCAGTGAATATCTCCACCACACCAGCTCATGCGCCGCATCCTGCGCAAGATCGCCGAAGGGGAAATGAGCAACCTGGGGGATACGACGACGCTGTTGGACCCAGGGGT
This sequence comes from Flavobacteriales bacterium, assembly GCA_023957375.1. Lineage (GTDB taxonomy): Bacteria > Bacteroidota > Bacteroidia > Flavobacteriales_F > PHOS-HE28 > PHOS-HE28. The sequence goes on from JAMLHB010000002.1 coordinate 170,643, forward strand.
GGTGGAGGAGATCAAGGGGGGGGCGGGTGTGAGTAGGTACGAAAAGCATTGCGAGGGAATGAACGCTGACTACTCCTCACGATTGAGTCACTTCATGGTTGGATTCGGTGCAGCTGTCCAACTCTTGCGTCGTGCTCAAAACTTGGGGTGCTTTGTCGAAGTTGTTTGCCTTTCAACATCTGTGATTGATGCCCAACTCTCGCGCGAGCGTCCACGCTCGTGCGCGTAGATTGTTGAGGAACACCGCTCGATGGAAGCCCGTTTGTTATCTTTACAGCATGGAGGTCAAGCTCAACATACCGTTTGAACAGTTGTTGCGGGCGTTGGCACAATTGACACCTACCCAGCGGCGGAAAGCAAAGGCCGTGCTTGAACGGAAGCCGACCGGCAAGACCTCGGAAGGTGAAGAAAGCTTGGCTGAGCTGCTGTTGCACGGGCCTGTATTTTCCAAGGAACAACTGCTGCGCATGGAGGAAGCCCGCAACGCCTTTGCAACACGGCGGGATCGGTAGTGCTTGTTGACACGTCCGTGCTGATCGACTATTTCAACGCTCATTCCCCCAAACGCTCCTCCGCGATCACACGTAACATCGGCAGATCGATCTGAACCACCTCCCAAACGATTTTGTCGTCCACGTTGGCGTAGGAGTGGATCAGCCGGTTGCGCATGCCCACGATGGAGCGCGCACAATCCAATTGCAGTCCGGGTTCCTCCTTCCTCAATCTGTTCACCGCCTCGCCGATCACGGCGAGTTCGCGTTCCACCGCCCTTTTAGTCTTCAGGTCGCGGACGTATTCGTTGAGCGACCCGACACCTTCCAGGAAACTTTCGACCTCGCCGATGGCCGTGAGGATGTCAGACCAGAATTTGGCGCTTGGACCCATCATAGATCAGCATCTTGGTCCGCTCAATCTCAGCGCGCAAGTAAGGGTTGCGCAGGCTGCTTTCCGTAAGCAGGTCCACCGGTCGTTGAAACAAATCCTCCAATCCGTTCCATACATTGATCAGCATGCGCCCAGCCTTCTCTTCGGGCGCATCCACTTCCACCAGTACGTCCACGTCGCTTTCCGGTCCAAAGGAGCCGCGCACACTGCTGCCGAAGGCGTACAACCGGCTCACGTTGTTCGCGGCCAACAAGGCCCCGAACGCGGCCCGGTCCCTATTGATCAATTCCTTCAGCATACCTGCAAAGGTAGTGGACCCGTGATACCCTGTCACCCCACTCTGGCGCGAGCGTCCTCCGCTCATGCCTGAACCAACCCTATTGCGGCAGCATGCGAGCGATGGCACTCGCGGTACGACCGATCGTTCATCGAAGAACTGACCACATTCCTGGAAGAAGCCGGCATCGCGTCCGATCCGAAATACCTGCCTTGATGTGCGACCCCTTCAGGGTCGTGCCCACCCGCTGATCATGCAACGCTGTGCGACCCCTTCGGGGTCTGGAATGCGGCATGGTCTCGCTTTCCCCCCACTCTGGCGCGACTATACACCTGCGCCGACGGATCACTGAAGTGTACTGAGCGGCGCGGCAGGAGAACCAGCTGGTGCGAAAGACTTGCGTGGCTATGGGCCACATTGGGTTCCCCCAACTCTTGCGCGAGCGTCCACGCTCGTGCGCCTTGACCGTAGCTGGTTCCCAATGCCACAAGCGTGGACGCTCTTGGCATTTCAGGGCAGTTCACCTACGCCGCGCCACCCCCCGCCTACCTTTGCCACCATGACCAAAGCCCGCATGCAATTCACCGCCACGGCCCCCAATTGGCGCACGGTGAAGGACTACCAGGACATCACCTACCGCAAGAGCGGCGGCGTGGCGCGCATCGCCTTCAACCGGCCAGAGGTGCGCAACGCCTTCCGGCCGCACACGGTGGCCGAACTGCTGGAGGCCTTCAGCGACGCGCACCAGGACACCAGCATCGGCGTGGTGCTCTTCAGCGCGGAGGGGCCCAGCCCGAAGGACGGCGGCTGGAGCTTCTGCAGCGGCGGCGACCAGCGCACGCGCGGCCACCAGGGCTACGTGGATGAAAGCGGCATGCCCCGGCTGAACATCCTGGAGGTGCAGCGGCTGATCCGCTTCATGCCCAAGGTGGTGATCGCCGTGGTGCCCGGCTGGTGCGTGGGCGGCGGGCACAGCCTGCACGTGGTGTGCGACCTCAGCATCGCCAGCAAGGAACACGCGGTGTTCAAGCAGACCGATGCCGACGTGACCAGTTTCGACGGTGGCTATGGCAGTGCCTACTTGGCCAAGATGGTGGGCCAGAAGCGCGCCCGCGAGATCTTCTTCCTGGGCCGCGACATCAGCGCGCAACGTGCTTATGAAATGGGCATGGTGAACGCCGCAGTGCCGCACGCCGAGCTGGAAAGCACCGCGTGGCAGTGGGCGCAGGAGATCCTGGCCAAGAGCCCCACGGCGATCAAAATGCTGAAGTTCGCCTTCAACCTCACGGATGATGGTATGGTGGGCCAGCAGGTGTTTGCCGGCGAGGCCACGCGCTTGGCCTACATGACCGACGAGGCCAAGGAAGGACGCAAAGCCTTCTTGGAAAAGCGCAAGCCGGATTTTTCGGGTGTGAAGTGGATCCCGTAGGATCGCTGTTCCCGCAGGGTCCACTTCGTGTGACCCTGCGGGAACAGCGGTCAGCAGAGCGTCACTCCGGCCCTGAGCCGGAGTCCCGGTTTTTCATAGCCTCAGGGCCCCCTGCGAGAGGCCTTGGGGCAGGGCTATCGCGTCTTAATAGGAACAATTCGTGGTTGATCGATCTTTTTGCAAGGTCTTGATCCCCAGCTTTATGCATTGGTTCTTGCGGCAAAACACCGCACATGACCCTGTTCACGCACTTCGAGGAACTTCAAGACCCACGCATTGACCGCACCAAGCACTATGAGCTGCAGTCGCTGATCTTCCTGACCATTTCGGCTGTGGTAGCCGACTGTGAGCACTATACGGAGATCGCCGATTTTGGTGATGAGCGGTTGAGTTGGCTCCAAAGCCATGGCCACTTTCTTGATGGCCGTACTCCGTCCCATGACATCTTGGGCAACCTCTTTCGCCGCATGGATCCAATTGCCTTCCGGACTTGCTTCATGCAATGGACTTCGGCGGTTTGCGGCAGTACGGATGGCGCGCTGGTGAGCATAGACGGAAAGACCTTGCGGCGCAGCCATGACCACCGTAATGGAAAGAAGGCGATCCATGTGATCAGTGCGTGGAGCAGCAGCAACCAAGTGGTCCTTGCACAGATGAAAGTGGATGACAAGAGCAACGAGATCACGGCCATCCCGGAATTGTTGGCCCTGTTGGACCTCAAGGGAGCCGCGGTGAGCATTGATGCCATGGGCTGCCAGACCGAGATCGCGGAAGGGATATTGGACCGGGGCGGGGAGTACCTGCTGGGTGCCAAGGGCAATCAGAGCGAGCTGATGGAGGAAGTTGAAATGTGCTTCGTGCACAACGCTCCTTCATCGGTGGATGAGCAATGGGACAAGGGACATGGCCGCATCGAATCGCGCACATGTGCCGTGATTGACTCTCCGGACCTGCAGGACCGATTCCCCCGTTGGGCCGGGCTCAAGAGCCTTGTGCGCATTGTCTCAACAAGAGAGGAGGTCACTACCGGCAAACGCAGCGAAGAGATACGGTTCTACATCTCCAGCCTACAAGCAGATGCCGCCAGGTTCAACAGCCTGGTACGCCAGCACTGGGGTGTTGAGAATCAAGTGCATTGGGTACTTGACGTGACCTTCGACGAGGATGGCTCGTGCATCCGAAAGGACCATGGAAGCCAGAACATGGCGGCAATCCGAAGGATTGCTCTGACCATCTGCCGCACATTTACTGGCGACAAGAAGTCAACAAGCCGTAGGCGTAAGTCTGCCGCAAGAAGCGATGCTCAATTGGATGCGCTTCTTGGATTTAAGACGCGATAGCCCTGGGCCTTGGGGCGGGCAATGCCGGCAGGTGCCTATCTTTAGCATCAACCCCCGCCCCATGGACACCCCGCTGCATGAAGCCTTCGACCACGGCAAGCGCATCAGCCCGAAGCTGCCCGAAGGGAAGAAGAACTTCCTGATCGACATCGATGGCACCATCTGCGAGGACATCCCCAACGAAGAGCCGGAGCGCATGGCCACGGCGGCGATCTTCGAGGGCGCGCTGGAGATCTGCAACGGCTGGTACAACGAGGGCCACATCATCACCTTCTTCACCAGCCGCACCGAAGAGCACCGCGCGGTGACCGCCGAATGGCTGGACCGCCACGGCTTCAAGTACCACGCCATCCTCTTCGGCAAGCCGCGCGGCGGCAACTACCATTGGATCGACAACCACATTGTGCGGGCCACCCGGTACGATGGCAAGTTCACCCAACTGGTGGAGCGGGATGGCCGGATCGAGGTCTTTGAGGAGTGAACGCCCCATTGTGACTGCTCCTGGGTCCCATTCGGTCAGTCCCCAACCCATCAGGCCCTCCACGAAAGGAGCGAACCACGCCGCCCCTGATTCTATGATAAATATCATTTTCCAGCAGATCACTGGCACGCTTCTTTGCGTTATGCTTGCATAAGCATATCGATGGCGAAGCGCACCACCTTCCAAACCAAGTTCCGCCTGTGGATCTACGCCGGGGATGAAAAACTCCTGGGTCCCGGCCGTGTGGAGATCATGGAGCGCATCCACCGCACAGGCTCCATCCAGAAGGCCGCATTGGAGATGGGCATGTCCTACCGCCAGGCTTGGAAGATGGTCACCGAGATCAACGAGCGTGCCGGGCAGCCCTACGTGGAAAAGCACCTCGGCGGCAAGGGCGGCGGCGGGGCCATCGTCACCGAAGCGGGGCTGAAGGCCATCGCGGAGTTCAACCGGATGGAGCAGCGCATCCGGGAACGGATCGAGGCCGAGTTCAAGAAAACCTCGTTCGCAGACCACCGCTGAGCGGCTCGGCACCATGATCAACAAACTTCCGCGGCGTGCACTATTCACCACCAAGCATACCGCATCACTTCCACTATTCCACCACACCATGAAATTTCCTTCCACGATCGCCACATTCCTGCTGCCCGCCCTGCTTTCCGCGCAGCAGCCCGGCCCCGCGCCTGCCGTACCACCGGACAGCACCACGGGCCGGATCTTCCAATTGGGTGAAGTATCCGTGGTGGCCACCAAAGCCGTGGAGCAACAGGACCGCGTGAGCGCCGCCACCATGGCCGCACAGAATAAGCTGGACGTGCCGGACGCGCTGAACCTGCTGCCGGGGATCGCGGTGACCGCCTCGGGCAACCGCAACGAATCCATGGTGACCGTGCGCGGCTTCGATCTGCGGCAAGTGCCTGTGTACATGGACGGCATCCCCGTGTACGTGCCCTACGATGGCTATGTGGACCTGGGGCGCTTCAGCACGGCGGACCTGGCGGTGATAGACGTTTCAAAAAGCCTCTCGTCCGTGCTGTACGGGCCCAATTCGCTCGGCGGCGCCATCAACCTGGTTTCGCGCAAGCCCGAAAAGAAGTTCGAGATGGACGGGGCACTGGGCGCGATCAACGACAACGGCTACTTGGGCAACATCAACCTGGGCACGCGCCAGCGGAAATTCTACATGCAGGGCGGCTACTCCTACCTGCACCGCGACGCCTTCATCCTACCGGAAAGCTTCACGCCCACCAAGACGGAGAACGGCGGGCAGTGCGAAAACGCCTACCGCACCGATGGCAAGCTCAGCGTGAAATTCGGATGGACGCCCAATGCCAAGCATGAATACGTGGTGGGCTACATCAACCAGCGCGGGGAGAAGGGCAATCCCCCCTACGCCGGTGAGGACACGCGCAACCCGCAGTACACCAAGCCCCGCTATTGGCAGTGGCCGCACTGGGACAAGGAGACGATCTACTTCCTCTCCAACACCGCTTTGACGGCGCAGAGCCACCTGCGTGCGAAACTGTACTACGATGCCTTCACCAACGAGATCAATGCATTTGACAACGCCACGTACACCACGCAGAACAAACCGTCCTCCTTCACCAGCTACTATGACGATTACACTTACGGCGGCGGGCTGGAGTACGGCACCACCCGGATCCCCAAGAACAACATTCGCGTGGCGCTCCAGTACAAGACCGACGTACACCGGGAGCACGACCTGGGCATGCCGGTGCGCACCTTTAATGACAACACCATCACGGTGGGCGTGGAGGACAGCTGGCACCTGACGGACAGGTTCCAACTGGTGCCCGGTATTGGATACAGCGTGCGGAACAACACGCGCGCCGATGACTTCATCGCCGGCACGGAGACCATCCAACCCTACCCTGACGCCGGTGCCAGCGAGGCCTGGAACGGGCAGCTGGGCCTGTTCTACCAGCCGAAGGACGGGCACAAGCTGGGATTGTCCGCCTCACACCGCACCCGGTTCGCCACCATCAAGGACCGCTACTCGTACCGCATGGGCACGGCGATCCCCAACCCGGGACTGAAGCCTGAATCGGCGGACAACCTGGAGCTGGGCTACACCGGCCGTGCCGCCAGGGGGCTCACGGTGCAGGCCGCGCTCTTTTACAGCAGCATCACTGACGTGATCATGAGCATCAGCGAGGTGCAACCGGGCAAGGCGCAGATGCGCAATGCGGGGCGGGCCGAGCACACCGGTGTGGAAGCCGGCTTCACTTGGGAGCTGCGCAAGAATCTGTCGGCCACGGCGAACTATACCTACATCGAGCGGCGCAACCTGGAAGACCCCGACCTGCGCTTCACCGACGTGCCCAACACCAAGGTGATCGGCTACATCACCTACAAGCCCGTGGAGCGGCTGCGGCTGATCGCCAGCGCCGAGCACAACTCCTCGCGCTACAGCACCAGCTACGGCACCAAGGCCGATGCCTTCACCCTGCTGAACGCCTTCATCTCCGGCAAGGTGTGGAAATACGCCAGCGTGGAGCTGGGCGTGAACAACCTGCTCGACACCAACTACTGCTTGGTGGAAGGCTACCCGGAGGAAGGCCGCAACTTCATCCTCACCCTCCGCTTCCAGAACCACGACTGATCCCGCGATACTCCCCCATGAGACACACGACCCCCACCCTGGCCGTACTGGCCCTCGCGCTCACCGGCGTCAACTGCGCCCCCCCCGGCGAAGCAGCGCCCCGCACAGCCGGCGCAGTCATGCACGCCGACCACGCTGCCCTGGCCGACACCGGTGCGGGCAAGCACAATTGCACGGTGCCCATCACCGCCGAGGACAGCCTGAAATTCCTGAGCAAACAATTGGCGGTGACCGGTGCGGTGGAAACGCCGCTGGTGCTCACCGTGGATTCGCTCAAGAAGATGAACGTGGCCACCATTACCGACTTCACCGTGGTGTGCCAGAGCGGTGCGAACATGAAACAGGACAGTACCGCCAAAGGCGTGCTGCTGCGCGACATCCTGGAGAAGGCCAAGATCAAGCAGAGCGGGCACAAGGACCGCAACTTCTACATCGTGGCCCGCGCCACGGACGGGTACAAGGCCACGTTCTCGTGGGCGGAGCTCTTCAACAACCCCACGGGTGACAACGTGTACGTGCTGATCGAGGAGAACGGCCGGCCGATCGTGCGGCAAGGCGATATGATCCTGATCTGCCGCAACGACATCAAGACCGGCCCGCGGCACGTGTACTGGCTGAACAGCATCGAGGTGCACCGCGTGGAGTGAGGGGTGTTCACGGCTTGGGGCGCAGGCCGATCTTCCACATGCCGCGCAGGTCGCCCTGTTGGTAGCCGGTGGCGCGGTCCCGGGGGTACTTCTCCGCAAGCGCGGCGCGGGTGCCCTCCGCAATGTCTTCCGCACCGCCGTGGCACTTCAGGCAGGTGGGCATGCCCACGGTGATCGGCTTGTAGTACCACACGGTCCCTTCGGCATCCTGCTGCACAAAGGCGGATTTGTCGCCGGCGAAGCGTTCCCACGCGGCCCGGTCCTGCGGCAGGCGGATCCCGTTGTCCGGATTGCGGTTCCGGTCGCTGAGGCGCTGCACATCCACATCGAACAAGGCCGCCACGGAATCCGTGAGCGGCACGGCCCGGGTGTTGCAGAAAGCCACGGCGTGTTCCGGCCCGCCGGCCTGCATGGCTGCGGACACGTTTTTCAGCAAGACCTGTTGGGCCTGTGCCGATATGGAATCGCCCAAGGCCATGGCCATGGCCGTGTCAAGGGGTTTCTTCGGTGCCGGGCCGTTTTCGCCACAGCCGATGAACACCACCGCGCTTGCTGCGCCGGCCAACAGGAGTTTTACAGAGCGCGTCATTGTGGCGAAAGTAGGTCCTTCCCATCGCCTGTTTTGGAACAAAAGGCACCGTGCTGCCATCCGACCTGCTTTAGCATGGGCATGAAACTGCAAGCGCCCCGTCGATGCCCCTCCGGTTAGTGCCCTTCCCCGACGCTCGGCACGGTCCTTCCCCGAGAGCGCGTCAGTCGAGCCCCAACCGCAATTTCAGGTGCTTCTCCAACAGTTCCCCCATGCTGGCACAAGCCGCCAAGGACGGGACGTGGTGCAGTTCGGCCAGCTCATGGGCCAGGCGACGGACATTGCTTTGTGTGCTGATCACATCGCAGCGCATTGCCGAGAGCAGCTCTTCCAACCGGTCCTGGGAAAGGCGATAGCGCTTCCGCAACAGGGACCGTTCCTCGTTGCTGTACTGCACGGCACTTTCCCGGTCGATGTGCTGGCGCGCGAACTGCACGTAGGGCAAGTTCTCCTTGTAGAACTGCGGCAGGTAGATGCGGTGGCGCCCTTCGTGGCTCTGCTGGTCGAAGTCGATGCTGCGCAGGCGGTACTGCACCTGGTCGAAGTCCTGCATCACGTCCACCACGAAGTTGTATGCCCGCATATCCCCCAGCAGGCGTGAGAAACAGCGCTCGTTGAACTTCACGAACTCCTTGCTCAGGCGCACGGGGTTGAGATTGCCGCCGTACCGCCACGGGTCCGCTATGAAGTCGTCGCCCGGCACTCCGATGATGTGCTCCTCCACCAAGGTTCCGGCATCCACCATGTAATTGATGCGGTTGGGGCTGAGCATGTGCTCCAACTCTAGGCCATACACCCGGCTGGCATCGGTCTTCTTGATGTAGTAGTAGTCGTGGTTGTCGTTGATCTGGTTGAAGATCTTGATGCGGAACGGTTGGCTGTTGCCATAGGCGCAGAAGTCAATGCTCGCCACGCCCAAATGGTCCACCTTCCGGCCATCCGCCACGATCATTTGATACAGTTGCACCAGGCGCTCGTGCGTTTCTTCCAGCTCGGCAGGGCGTAGCATTACCGTGGTCCAGAGGGTCTCACGGCCCCTCGAGTCACGTTGCGCCATCAGTCCCTCATGCCGCAACAGGTCGTTGTATGCCAAGGGTAATTGCTGCTCCCGCTCCACCGCGCGCAGGAATTCCGACAACCGCCCACCGATGGGGTAGGCGGACTTCTTGTGGCGGATATCGTTCGGCGCGTGCATCCCGCAAAGAAGGTCATTTTCCGGAGCTTGCCCGGCCTTGTCCGTAAATATGGCCTTTCCGCAACCCCAAGCTCCCTCTTGCCCCTACCGTGGTCTTCTGCAGTGGGCCATGCGGTTGGGAAGCTGCCTCGCCAGGTTCACCGCAGCGTTCCTTGCAGGAGGCATCATGTGCCGATCGCCGGGGCTCTTCATCCTCCTGCTGGAGCACGGGGTCCCCTTCCACCAGATGCCCCGTCGGGCACGTAGATCTGCGCCATGGCCGGTTTCGGCATTCAGGCCAAGGCACGTTAGGGAAACAGACTACCCAAGGCCAGATCAGTGCATGGCTGCTTCGCGCCGCAGCCAGCCACTGTACCGGTTGGCGTCGCCCTTGGCCAAGTGAAGTCCGTCCGTGGTATGCCAATACGAGCCTTGCGGAACGTGCAGGAAGGCATGGTCGGGGAAGGCCTTGCGCACCATTCCGCGTTCGAGTGCCGCCAAGGGGCTGTTCATCACGATCGGATGGGCCGGCATTTCAAAGAAGACCACCTTCGCCCCTGTCGCTTCCACCTCACGCACTTGGCGCACCAAGCGTTCGATCACCTGTTGCTGCTCCTCCTTGTCCGGCAGGACGGCATATTCCTCCTTCAACCTGGACAACATGGCCTCGGTCGCCGTGTCCACCGTATCGGGACTTTCCGTCTCGGCCTTCTGCACCCGGTCATGCAGCCAGCCATATAGTACGCCACTGGGCTGGTTCTGCTCGCGCATCATGGGCATGGCCCTGCGCAGCTGATACAACCCCGGGGTGAACAGGCCGTCCAGGAATTCCTGGTCGAGCTTGCGGAAAAGGATATTGGTTTCCACGAGCACCAGCTCCGGCCGTTTGGACGACCTCACGATCAGCTCCATGCCATCATAGATGCTCCGGCCGGCAAAGCCCAGGTTGATCGTGCGGGCGGGAAAGCTGTCGAGGTTCAGCCGGTAGGCGAGGGACGAGCCCACGATCACCGTGCGGAAGCTGTCGGTTGGTGCGTAGATGAACTTTTCAGCCTTGATGCGGTTGCCGTTGGCCAAATGCTGGGTGGTGTCCCAATCCACGTGCACCACGCGCAGGAACACCGCATAGCCGGCCACCAGCAACAGGGCGGTCAGGAGGGCTCGGCGGATCATCCGTGGTTCAGAATTGGAAGTAGATGAAGCTCGCCCCGCTGCCGGAGTTCACGATGATCAGGAAGATCATGGCCCCCAGCAGCAGGGGCCGCACCGAGGCCATGCCGGGCCGTTCACCGTTCCGGCGCCACAGGTACCAAGCGTGGTAGAGCACCACGGGCACCGAGAACAAGGTGATGAAGAAGGCCAGCAGGAAGTTGATGTCGTAGCCCGTCCAATTGCGGCCAATGGCCTGCAGGTAGTAAACCGCATCAATGAAATCTGGCAGCTTGAACAACAGCCATGCGAAGGTGACGCAGGCGAAGATGAAGAGCATGTGCACCCATCGCGGCAACCGTTTGCCCGGGGCAAAGCCCAGGTCGCTGGCCAGCCGTTCCGCCGCGAGCATCAGGCCATGGAAGAAGCCCCACACGGCGTAGCTCCATGCGGCCCCGTGCCAAAAGCCGCCCAAAACCATGGTGGCCATCAGGTTCCGGTAGGTGTTCACCTGGCCTTTCCGGCTGCCGCCAAGCGGGATGTAGAGGTAATCCCGCAGGAAGGTGGACAGGGAGATGTGCCAGCGGCGCCAGAACTCGGAGAACGTGGTGGAGATATAGGGAAAGTTGAAGTTGTCCGGCAGGCGGTAGCCCAGCAGGTGTGCCAGCCCGATGGCGATCAGCGAGTAGCCGGCAAAGTCGGCAAAGATCTGGACGCTGTACCCGAGCAGCAGGAAGATCAGCGTAACGGAATGGTACTCCATGAAGTAGGGGTACGCCAACCAGAAGGTGTGGTCCTTCATGTTGTCCGCCACCACCATTTTCAGGAAGTAGCCCACCACCAAGGCGGTGAATGCGGCCTGCCGATCGATGCCCGCCAGGGTCTTCACCCGGATCTGCGGGAGGAACTCATGGGCCTTCACCACCGGCCCGGCCACCAAAGCCGGAAAGAAGGACTTGAACGCGGCAACGTCCAACGCATGCTTGGCCAAGCTTCCGGCACTGAGCGCGGCATAATCCTCCAGCGCCTTGCCCCGGTATGCGTCCACCAACAGCGAGATGCCTTGGAACGTGAAGAAGCTGATACCGATGGGCAGGGGGATCTGCACCAGGAACTCCCCTACGCTCGACCCTTTTGGGAAGAAGGTGTGCCCGATCAAGGGGCTGTACTTGAAGAAGATCAGCAGGCCCAGGTTCATCACCACGCCGATGGTGGCATACAGCTTACGGCGTGGTGGCGGTCCGTAGATCACGCCGTAACTGGTGAAGATGTTGATGGCGATGGAGGCCAGCAGCAGCGTCAGGAGAACGGGGTTGTTGAACGCGTAGAAGATGAAGCTCGCCACCACGATCACGTGCAGCTGGAAGCGGCGCATGAAGGGCAGGTAGTACACCACCAAGGTGGGGATCACCAGCAAGAGGAACGGGATGCTGTTGAAAAGCATGCGCGGCGACGTTTCTACGCGGGCTTCCGCATCAGGTTCCGCGCCGGTGGTCTTCCGGGCATGCAGGGCGGTTGATCAGTTGCATGAATGCCGGCTTCAGGCATGTGCAGCACGGCCAATTGGCTGGTGGGTTTCCGTTTCCAGGAGGCCAGCGGACGGACTGAACGGCGCCGAATGTACGTGCCGTCATGAACCCGGCAGGTCACCTCCCGAAGCACCTTCCACCAGCCCGGTGTTGAACAGTTTGGCTATTGCACCACCACCCGCTGCTCCCACCGGCCCTGGCCCGTGGTAACGCGCAGTACGTAGAGGCCCGGTGCCAACCGCCCTTCCAGGTCCATCGTGAACGCATCCCCCGCGCCGATGTAAGGCTGTTCGCTGTGCAGCACCCTGCCCGCCACGTCGCACAAGTGCACCAAGGCCTGCCCGGCGGCCCCGGAATGGCACAAGGTGATCTTGCCCCGGCCGGGGTTGGGGAACACGCGCCAACCTTCAGCCTGCCCGCCAGGGATCGCCGTTGGGTTGAACACTACGGTGTAATCCTCGGTTTCGCCCGAGAGATAATTAAAGCATGGGCCAATGGTGCCGGGCTCGCTGTCCTCGGGGTAGGCCAACCGGACGCGCAGCCGCGTGGAGGCCACCGCCACCTCCTCCGGAACGGCAAAGGCAAAGGTCACCGTTTGGTTGGGGACCGCGGTGGTTGCGCTACCCAGCTTCTCGCCAGCGCTAAACGCGAGGTCCCCATTATAGTCGATCCATGCCGCGATCTTCTCATCCCCGTAATCGCCGCCGGTAATGGCCAGCTGATACCCTTGGCCAGGGATCAGCACGGTGGTTTGGGCCGTGTAATCCACGTACGCGACCCCGTCTTCGAAGGTGCTGGCATTGTTGATGTCGCCCAGGAGGACATGGCCGATATAGTCCCCGCCATCGGGCCCGAAGTCGGAGGTTGGAATGCAGTACGTCGGCACCACGATGCACCCTTCCTGCGCGGACAAACCAATGCTGTACGCTCCTTGCGGCGCTCCGGCACCCGCTTCCACGGGGATCCAGTAGGTGCCAGCCGGAAGATCCGCGAAGGTGACGGTGCAACCCGCCACGGTGCCTGCAAGCATGCCCGTGGCGAAGTTGGGGCAGTTCACGGCCAAGTTTTGGGAAAAGCTGCTGAACACGGACCCCGCCACGCAATAGTCGATGGTCACCGTTGCACATTCGGACAGGGAGATGGCCTCCCACACGAAGGTGTGGTCGGCATTGTCCAGGGAGGCCCCTGTATTGTCCCCGCTCAGCTCAATGCCTTGTCCGATCCCCAGGGGTGTAATTGTTGCACCCGCGCAATCGTCGTTCACCGGGTGCTCCCCCCCTGGCGTGATGATCACGGTGTAGTCTTCGGTTTCGCACCGGCTGTAGTTGTAGCAGGGGATCAAGGGCAGCGGTTGGCCGGTTTGAACACTGGCCGTGCGGATGCGCAAGCGGGTGCTGCCCAACGGGGTGCCCTCCGGCACGGTGAAGTTGAACACCACGATGGAGTCGGTACTGATGGCTGTTCCTTCGCCCAACTTTTCATCCAAGGTGAAATCAAAATCCTGGTTGTAGTCGATCCATGCGGCCACCTGGTCCGTGTTGTACGCCCCGCTGATCACGGAAAGCTGATGGGCCTGGCCCGCTTGCAGGGGCGTACTGATGGCCGTATAGTTCACATGGGCGATGTTCACCTGGAACAAGCTGGAGTTGTCGATCGCACCAAGCTGTACCCGGCTGATGTAATCGCCATCGTTGGGCCCTGTGGCGGAAATGGGGATGCAATACGCCGTGGGCGGCGTGCAGGCGGTGGCCGATACTTCTATGGTGTAGGGCCCTTGGGGCGTTATCCCCGGGGCGGCATATACCGGGATCCAGTACGTGCCCGGGTCGAGGTACGGGAAGGTGGCCGTGCAGGATGTGTTGTACCCCAGGAGAATGGCCGTCAGGAAATCAGGGCAGTTCACGGCCAGGCTCTTGATGTGGTTGGTGAACACGGACCCCGGCACGCAGTAATTGATGGTCACGTTGGCACAGGCGGTCAGTTCGAACGCTTCCCACACCATTTTGTATCCGGGGGGGTCGGTGACCACCACGCCGGTATTGTCCCCGCTCATCAACACGGTCTGGCCGGGGCTCAATTGGTACACCGTCGCCCCGGTGCACCAATTGTTCACCGGGGGGTCCACATCGCGCGCCCCGGGTGCGTTGTCCGTCTCCTCCCCGGTAAGCCCGTTGAAGAGGGGCATTTCCCCCAACTGGTGCCCAAGCGGTCCATCGTATGTTCCTTGCGCAGCCGCGCTATAACCCATCAGCACCAAGGAGGCGGCACCGGCCCAAGCAAGTAGAAATGAGTTCATGCGCGAAGCTGTTTATCAGGCAAATTTGGGCAATAACCGCCATGCCGCAACACCTGCCTAAAACAGGCGCCAGCACGGATGGCCGGGTGGCCATGGCCGCATACCCGGGCAGTGCATGTCCCACATGCCCGAAAACCTGCGGATGCCCGCCAGGCATGCCCTTGCTCCTTCTATTCACCTGCCCTCAGGCAGGATGCCGTGCCTGTGATCAACGCGGGTCCGCCAGGGGGCACCACGCGCCCTGAAGGCCACTATGAATAGATCTACTTGGCCCCGCTCGGCCAACGGATCACTCCACCACCCACTTCCGTATCGCCGCCATCGCTTCCGCACGGCCCTTTACGCCCACTAACTGCGCGCCGTCCTCCGGGTCGTAGTTCAGCAGCCAGGCTACCAGAATGTCCCGCGCGGCCTGTGGCAGCTCCTGTATGTCGTCGGCATCCACGGTGCGCAGCGCCGGGTCCACCGGAAGGGCGATCACCTTGTCGTCGCGCTCATTCGCGTCCAGCAGCTCAATGATGCCGATGGGCTCCACCTCCAGCACGGTGCCGCTGGGCACTCCCTCGCAAAGCACGAAAATGTCCAAGGCATCGCCGTCGCCGCCTTGCGCCTTGTCCATGCGCGTGCCCGGGATGAAGCCGTAGTTGGCGGGGTACGGCAGGAACTTGATGCGGCGGGGCACGCCTCGGCGCAAATCCACCGGGAAGGTATTGTCGGCTGGGTTGTACTGCCGTTTGTCACTGGTCCCGGCGGGGATCTCGATCACGGCTTGTGCGTTGCCGTTGGACAGCAGTGCGGGGAAGTGTTCCAGGTCGGGCATGGTGGGTGGAAAAGCGTGTTCAGGGTTGCAAAGCAAACACCGAACGTTCGTGTTCGTTCGCCTGAAGACCGGTTAACGGACGCTGATCAACGCAGGCGGTACGTGAGGCTGAGCTGGATGCCCTTGGCGGATGACCGCCGTTGAAGGTCGCCATTGTCCAAGCTGTTGAACAATTGCCCGCGCAGCGCGGGCTCCAGCCCTACGGACCACGCCGCATTGAAGCGGTACCGCACATACGCCCGGGCCGTGTAGCCGAACACCACCTCGCGGAAGGCCACGTCGTTGAACGGCGTATAGCCGTCGCCGGCGCTGTTGGGCACCGCTCCGCGCCGCGCGCTCAGCAGCCCGATGGTGGGTCCTCCGCGCAGGCCGATGCTCCAGCGCCCCTGCACGATGTGGACATCGGCGAGCAATGGCACTTCCACATAGCTCACCCGGTTCACCGCGTCGCGGGCATCGCGAATGTGTTGGTGGTGAAGCACGGTGTCCGTGCCCTGTGCAAGCACATAGATCGTGGTGTCCATCGATTGCCCCGTGTACGTGGGCGGCGTGCCCGCAAGGGTGTCCGTGATCACCAGCACGGCGGTATCAATTCCCGCCAAGTACCAGTACTGCTGATGGGTGGTCGATGTTGCATCCAAAGCATCCAACCGCAAGCGCTCCGCATATGTGCCGTAGTGCAGCCCGAAGCCCAGGCTGACGTTTCGGCCCGCATGCATCAACTCCGCGCCGAAACCAGCGCTGGAGGCCTTGCCCAGCGCGGCCGACCATTCATCACTGTTCCTCCCGGAGTACCTGGTGGTGGAGGTGAACACCCCGCCCAAGGCGGTAATCTCCCACGGCGCGCGTTCAGGTACGATGGGGGGCGCAGTTGGTGCAGGGGAAGTGGCCAGCGCTGAATCTGCGGGAGCCGACGGAAGCACGGAAGCAGTGGGGGCTGCCGCAACAGTGTCCTTCCACGCAGCTGCGGCAGGTGATCCGGTGGTGCTTGGACCACCTGCGGGATCTTGCGCCACCACCAGCCCTTGTTCCATGGCGCCGGGATCGGGGGCTGTGGAAGGCACTTCCGTTGTCGATCCCGTGACGGATGCCAGCTCCGGTTGGAAGGCAGGTGCAGGGTCCACACTTGAAGTTCCTGCAACTGCTTGCGGCAACGACGCAGCCGTCGCCTCCTCCTCCTGCCTGGCCGTTTCACCGATCGTGCCCAGCGATGCATGCCGCACCAGGCTGTCCATGCTCTTCATGGTTGCCCGCTGCGTTTCCTCCGGAGAGGCCAAGGGTATTGCTGGTGCATTTGCTGCTTTCAGCGCATGCAGGGCCTGCACGTTGTGATCCCCGTTCCGGTGCGGAAGAGTTGCCGTTCTGCTTTCCGTTGGCTTGGGCAACACGGTGGTTGCCACATGATTTTCTTCCGGCACTTCGGCCGCTGTGAAAGATTCCTCCTGGACACCCGGTCTGGGATCATCGCTTCCCACCGCTTGTTGCGTCGCATGTTCCACTTGCCGCACGGGCGCTTCCACCGGTAAGGCAACCCCGGCACGCGAAGGTGCCTTGTCCGATCCCTGGCCGGGCAGCAGCATCCAGGCCAACAGCAAGAGCAGTCCGGCTCCCCCGGCCCACCAGCCCCACCGCCTGGAACCGCGCCGGGCATCCAGTAGCGCACGGGCCTGCTGCCAGTCCGCATCGCTGTATTCCATGCGGCGATCCTGCAACTTGCGCCGGGCCAGTTCGTCAAATTCCTCGTTTGTGCTCATGGCAATGCGGTTTTTACAGTAGCCTGAGTGCCCGCCATGCGGGCGATGGCCTGTTGCAACAATTGGCGGGCATGCGCCACGTGCCACTTGGAGGTGCCTGCACTGATGCCCAGCAGCTCGCCGATCTCCCCATGTTGGTACCCGTCGATCACGAACAGGTTGAACACCTTGCGGGAAGTTTCCGGCACGTGCTGCAACAGTTCCGCGAAGGCTTCCGCCTCCATCGTACGCAGGTAGTCGTTCACTACGCTGCCTGCAGATAGCTCCATCGGCGCATCCATGGTTTCGTGTGTTTTGCGGTCACGCTCCTTGCGGTAGTGGTCGATCACGGTGTTGATCATGATCCGCCGCACCCAGGCTTCGAAGGGCACCTCCCGCCGGCGTTTGCCCAAGTTCAGCAGCACTTTCAGGAATCCCTCGTTCATGCGTGCCGACGCATCCTGCCGGTTGTGCTCATAGCGCGAGCAGATCGACATCATCAGCGGGTACAGGGCCTTGTACAGTTCATGTTCCGCCCGCGGGTCCCTGCGGATGCAATCGGCGATCAGGCGTTCAGGGACCATGGGTGCAATGTGCGGAAAGGTGCCCACCGGTTCGCGGGCACCTTTCCAAAGCTATTGTTCGGTGCTACCTGACCTTCAGGAAGCGTTGGATTGCGCTCGTAGTTCCGTTGCCGATCCGCACCAAGTAGAGCCCTTCGTCCAGGCGGCCGATGGGTAGTTGCAGCTGCTGGTCGCCGCTGTTGAGGCGGTGGTTGGCTCGGAGGATCACCCGGCCATCGGCGGCAATGATCTCCACGGGCACGAGCCCGCCGAAGTTGCTGGTCACCGCGATGTTCAGCAGTTCATCCGCCGGGTTGGGCCATAGGCGCAGTCCGCTCACCGCCGGGGCCTCGGGGATGCTGGTGGGTGTGCCTTGGACCACGTTGAGGGTGAAACCGCCGGAGCGGTCGTCCAACGGGACCGGGTGCCCGCCGCCCATGGGCGCCATGCCGTTCAAGATGCCGTTCTCATCCACGCTCACAGTGTCGCAGTAGCTGTCGGTGCAGCCGCCGTTCATCGGGTCGCCGGAAGTCATGGTGAGGCAAAGCAGCCAAGGGCCGGGGCCGTCATAGGTATGGCTGGGGAAGGCTTCGGTGGAGCTGGTGCCGTCTCCGAAATCCCAGAAGAACTGGTAGGTGCCGTTGCCACCGCTGCTCAGGTTCCACACCCACACTTGATTGGGGATGGGCGTGATGCCGCCTGAAGTGCTGTCGTAAGCTTGAATGGCCCAGAAGCTGGCTTCGCAAGGTGTGTTCACCGGAGGATTGATGTTCCCATTGGCATCCACCACCACGCTGTCACAAGTCGAGCACGACCCATTGAGGGAATCGGTCACATTCAGGCAAACGGAGTACGAACCTGGCGCGGTGAACGTGTGCGATACGGATTCACCCGGTTGTGTTCCGGTGTCGGAGAAATTCCAGATGTAGGTCTCTCCGCCGGCGCTGCCCGAGGTGCAGCTCGTGAAGGTAGCGGTGAACGGCGCAGCTTGCTCCATGGTGATGCAGGCGTTGCATCCCGTGGAACTCGAATCGGGAACACATACGCAATTGATGTTCCAGATGCCGGAAATTGCGGTGCCGGCAATGGTGCATGCCGTGCCGGGCAAGGCACTTCCTCCGGGAATGCCCATGCAGTCAACCATGCTGCCGCACACGCAGTCGGTCCCGATCACGTCATTCGCCGTCATCGGATCGCCGTCATCACAGGGGGAGCCTATGATTCCGTACGTGCCCGGGCAATTGTCGGCATTGTTGGACACATAGCCTACAGGTTGCGTGCAAGCGCTGATGGAGATCGCTGGATCACCATAGCCGTCGCCATCGGCATCGCCGTACCACAATGGCGTGCCCAGGATATAAATCCCCGAACTGACATCCTGGCAGGGCGCAGTACCCACCACGGTGTACACGTAAAAGCCAGGTTGGTCCGTGTTCGGGTCGAAGGTGGTGCTGTGCGGGGCGCCCATGAAGGTCCACGTGCCGCCCACATCGGGCGTTCCGCCCAAAAGGGTGAAGAGGTTGGTGGGGCCCGCCAGGTCACACAGGGAATTGTTTGTCGTGGTGCCTGCATCCGGGCCGGTAAAGGCCGTAACGACCACCGATGAATCCGCAGCCCCGCACGCATTTGTCACGCTGACCTGGTAGGTCCCCGTAGTTGCCGTTCCGTAGGCATAACCATTCAAGCTATCGGAATAGATGATTCCGGGGCCGCTCCAGGAGTACAGCAAAGGGGCTGTTCCCGTCGCGGTTGCCAGCACGAAGAGGCTGTCGTTTGTACAAAGCGTGAAAGGGGCGGTAATACTGGAAATACTTGGGGCCGTGCAGGGGTTGATGGTGCCGTCTGCGGCCACCACCACATCCTGGCAGGTGTGGCATAAGGTCCCAAGGACGTCCGTTGTGTTCAGGCAGACTACGTATGTTCCCGGAGCCGTGAACACGTGCGTTGCGGTGCCGCCCGTGACCAGGTCACCTTCGGGTAATTCCCACGTGAAACTATATGGGCCGGTGCCGCCGGAGGCATAGGCAGTGAGCAGCGCGGTGAAGGGCGCGGTCTGTTCCACGGTGAATGTGGACTGGCAGGAACCGCCGCAATTCAGGACAACATTGATCACGGTGGAGTCGGGAAAGAAGGAGTTCACAGTGTAGTGCAGCGTATCGGACAACATGGCCCCTTGGCAGGGCGTGCTTACCCGGAACCAGCCTGCCGTGCTGTCCATTTGCATGGTGACTGAGAAGCCGCATGTGCCGGGATCCAAAGGCACATCGATGTTGAGCGAAGGCTCTGTACCGAACAGGGTGCCAATGTTGACGGAGCTCCCAGGCGTACACCCTGGCACGTACCCCGTGATGGTCACCGGGTAGGGAGGTGTTTGGCTGAAGGCCGTGAGCGCCAACAGCGTAGCGCCGGCCATGGCTATGGATCGAAACGGACTTTGCATGGTCATGGGTTTTCGTGGTGTACCTCCATACACGGCGTTCCGGGTGCAAGGGTTGGGTGCTGCCGTAATTTTTCTCTTCCAGGAGACGCACCCTGAACGGCAAACGGGTGCCCGCGCAACTGCGCAAGCACCCGTTACCACCAAACGCACAACGAACTATTGCAGTTTCACAAAACGGTGCGTGACAACGGAATTTCTGGAGCCGATGCGCAGCAGGTAGAGGCCCGGTGCCAAGTTGCCCGTGGCCAAGTGCAACATATTGGCGCCAACCGCCACCGGGAATTCGCGCTGCAACACCACGCGGCCCGCATGGTCCATCACGGCAGCAGGCACTGTGCCGCCGCGCAGGCCGGAGAAGCTGATGTGCAGCTCGTCCTGCACCGGGTTGGGCCACAGGCGGAAGTTGCTGAAGGCCGGAATTTCCGGCATGCCCGTGGGAACGGATTGGATCACGTTGATCGTGAATCCGCCTTCGCGGAGGTTGGCACTGGCGCCATGATCGTGCAGGATCATGCCGTTCAAGTAGCCGTTGGCGTCCACGCTCACCGTGTCGCAGAAGCTGCTGGTGCAGTTGCCGCTGGTGATGGTGAGGCACAGCAGCCAGGGGCCAGGCCCGTTGTAGGTGTGGCTGGGATAGGCCTCCGCGGAGGTGCCGCCATCACCGAAATCCCAGGCGAATTGCACGCTTTCATCATTCGGGGTACTGAGGTTCACGGCCCACACCACGTTGGGGATCGGGGCCACCATGCCGCCGCCGTTGGAGGTGTCCTCGTAGGCCTGCACCGTCCAGAAACCGGCCTGGCATGCTGCCGTATTGTTGGTGCTTACGGTGCCGTCAGCGGCCACAAACACCGTGTCGCAGGCCACGCTGCTGCATCCCGTGGCATCGGAGATCTGTATGCAGATGCCGTAAATGCCCGGCTGGGTGAAGGTGAAGGACGGAGCATTCTCCATCACCAGGGCGCCGTTCGGCATGAGCCAAATGCAGGAGTAGGGCGGTGTTCCACCGCTGCTGCAACTGCTGAACAAGGCGGTAAAGGGCTGCCCCTGTACCATGCCGATGCATGCTTGGCAGGCATCGGCACTGCCGCAGGCCAGGTCCAGCACCACAGTCTGGGTGCCGGTGGCGGCGCTGCCAAAATCATAAACCGCGGAATCACCGGTGATGGTGCCGTTGGTGCAGCTGGCAAAGGCGAACACATCACCGCTCGCACTGCCTAATGCCAAGCTGGCCGTGAACCCGCAGGTGTCATTCACCGGAACGCTCACCGATTGCGCAGGCAAAGTGCCTGGTCCTGTTTGCACGGTGACCATGGCGCCCGGGGTGCAGTCGGCCACCGCGCCATGGACCACTACGGTGTATGGCTGTTGGCCGAAGGTGGCGGCGGAAAACAGGGCGAAGCAAGCGCCGAGAAAGGGGGATCGTGCCTTCATGGGTTGTGAAGCTTTGGGGTTAGTGGTGCTTTTCAATGGGTTCAGTGGCATTGACCACAAGTGCCGCGAACGTTCCACACCGGCCATCGAAGGTATTGCATCGCGCTCCCCACATGCATGGAAGTCCTGGGCAAATGCCTCGCGTTATATACGTTTCCAGCCAACTGCATGCGCACGTTCGGAGTACTGGACATCCTGTGGTATGGGGATACACGCAGAAATCCTTCAAGGGTTGGGTGGCTGCACGGGCCATGGGCCTTCCGCGCACACCACACGTGCATCATCAATGGACGGGCCGCAGGCCCTCTACCGGCTGCACATTGCCGCCCCGCCATGGGGCGCGCTGGTTTGGCACGTCACCCTCCGTACCGGTAATGCCCGATGATCTTGAAATCGAACAGGCAGTCCTCCAGCACCTGGCCGGCGCCGATGTTGTGTACGATCAGGTTGCGCTTCCCGTCAAGCGAACGTATCCCGGATACGATACCGATGTGCGTTACCCCTCCGCCGAGGTTCCAGCAGACGATGTCGCCGGGCGCGTAATCCCTGGCCTCCGTGGAGTTGGGCTCCACCGTTCCGTGCTTGGAGAAGAAGGCCATCAGGTTGGGCACGCGCCGGTGATCGATGTTGCGGTCCGGCTTGGTGAGGCCCCACTGCTTGGGGTATTCGGCAAACCGGCCCCTCATGTCCTCGTGCACCTCCCGCTGCAGGTCGATGCCCAGCTTGCGGTAGGCACGGATCACCACGTCCGTGCAAACGCCGCGGTCGGCTGGCACGTCGCCGTTCGGGTAATCCAAGCGGAAATAGGCGGGATCGTACCGGACGTTCTGTTTGGTCAAGGTCAGGGTGGAATCCGCCAGGCGGTCATAGAAGTTGGCTTGCCCATAAACCGCGGGCCGGAGGAGAAATGCAATCACGAAGGCGACAAGCAGGTGGTGCATGGCGGAAGGGTCTGTTGCAGGAACGCTGTTCGGGGCTGCTCCGTATGTGCCGCTCAGCGCAGCCCAGCCAAGGTGATGATCGCCGCGCCTAACAGCACTTCCACCACCATGACGACATCGAAGTACCGCCCCGCCGACCCAAGCTTGATGCGCGACCAATAGCGGCCCAAGCCCGAAAACAGCACCATGATGCCCAAGCAGTACAGGAGGCCCCCCAGCGCCCCCACGTGCAGGGCTGCATACGCAAGCAAGAACCCGCCACCGAGGTAGATGCCCGCAAGAAACCGCACCAGGTCGTCCAGCACCAATTGCGGTGGCGTGCCTTCGGGCAGGAAGGGCATGGCTCCCTTCCACATCAAGTTGGTTCCCCCGAGAAAGCAGATGATGGCAACAAGGCCAAGCAAGATGGCTAACGCGGTATTCATGGATTTCCTGTTTGGCGGTTATCGGGGAGGGTTCCTGCGGTCCGTGGGCAGCAGTTGGCCATCCCGGAAGATGAAGGTGGTGTCGCGGTCGGCCAACCACCCGATCGGCTTGAACACCCCGAAGACATTGATGAGGATGCCCAGTGGAATACCGGCCCAGTAGTCCGCCATGGTGGCTAATTGATCGGTGTGGATGATGTGGAAGAAGAAGAAAACGCAAGGCGCGAAGAACAGCCAACAGGTGGCCAGGCCCGCATTGTACAGGGTGCGTCCTTTCAGGTTGAAAAGGAAGGTATGCGCCACGATGTTGCCCAAGGAGACCAGCATGGCCGACATGCCCAACCAAATAAGCCGATCACCCGCCAAGGCAGCCAGCAAATAGAGCGTCCAGCCCATGCCCACATTGATCAGCATCGCCGTGTTGGTGTTCAGTGGATAGCGATCCGGTCTGTCGCTGTGGAACATCTTCCTGTTGATCATGCCCGGGAAGGTCCCCGGAAAGCGGTACTCCTCCACCTGATGAAAAAAAAGGGAGGCCAAGCTCAGCCACATCAGCAGCTGGTAGCTGGAAAGCCCTGCCTGCGGCCGGAGCACCAGGATGAGCAGCAGCAAACCCAACACACCACCCACATCATACCAATGTTTGCGGAACAAATTCATCATCCTCACATCAACACATGTGCGCCAGGTGTGGCACATAGCTGTACTCCCACTTGAACAACCGAAGTTCCAAATGGTGTGGCGGACGGCCCACCGCGATCGATCAATTTGTGAGCAGCCGGGGCTACCCCGCACGGAACACGTAACACCCGGCCTCGCTGGGGTGGTCCAGCACCAAGGTATCCGCCGGTTCCTTCCGGATCAATTGGATGATCATGAAATCACCCATGGCGGCCACCGTGAAGAACAGGGCGAAAACGAGCAGCTTGGCACTGCCCAAGGCCATGGCCAGCATGGCTGGAGTAAACCCCATGATAATCGCCGGCATGAGCGCGCCGATGATATACTGCCGTACCCGCAGCGGCTCCTTGCAATGGCAGTACGGGGTGAGCATCTTCCACAACACCCCGAAGCGGATGGAGCGGAAGCCACGCTTGGCAAAGATGGCCCAGGTGATGCCGTGGACCAGTTCATGCACCACGATGCCGCCCAGCAAAAGGAACATTGCCCATCCACCGGCGGCGGCACCCAAGCCGTTGTCGAGCGAGGCCTTTATGGTGACCCACGTGTAGCGGTGGCCCCACAGCAGATAGAAGGGCAGCACGTACACCACGGTGATGGGCAGTAGCCCCAATAGAGCGACGCCATTGGCTTTCCCCAGGTCAATGGTGCGCTTCTCCCGCACGTATCCGGGCAACTCGGGTGCTGCTGTTGATTCCTGCATGGGCTTATTCCAAGGCGTTCCTGACCACGTGGTCCTGCACTTCATTTGCCAAGGTAACCTGCAGCTTCGGCTCCCGCTACTTCACCTCTCGGATGCTCCACTGCGCATTCGGATTGCGGGCCCATGCGCGGCGCGCGATGCCGTTGTCTTGCATATCATTCGCCTGCTTCCCGCAAGGCGGCAGTTCTCAAGGCATCAGAAAGATGGAAACCGGATGAAACGATCTTCTCGAGAATGGGGCCAACGCCGGGAGATGTCCACTGCGTTTGGCTTTGATCAGGATACCGATCGTACCCGTATAGCTCAGTCCTAACCTTTCGGCCACTTTCCGTGCTTTTTGATCGTCGAGGATCAACGTGCTTGCTGCCAGTTCCATGGCCAATGCGATGGCACTGGCTTCTCCCCGGTCCAAGTGAAGCTCCAGCACGCGCTGCTTGCTCGGATCGGCAGGTTCCAAGACAGTGACCCAATCAGGCAATTCCTCACCGTACTCCTTGGCAATGACTGGCGTAGTGGTGATCTGCCCATATATCCGCGCCAACAGGGTGAGTTCCCCGATCTTGGAAAGGACGATCAGGCAACTCGTGTCCGCAATGATCGCCTTAGGCATTGGCCACGTCGTGGGGCAGGTCCGATCCCGGATAGTTGAAGATCGAAACCTTGGCCTTGCCCAAAACTTCCGCGAAGGTGCGTGTGGTCAAGCCGGCAAGTTCTGCGGCTTGCCCCAATGACAGCTTGCCGTCCTCATACAGCTGGCTGGCAACGATGAAGGCAAGTTCCGTGGCAGAGATGTCCACATGTTCCGGGATGTTGAGCGTGAGGGTCCTCATCATTCTCAAAGTTAGGAACTTTTCCTTCCGTTCATTGGTCACCAAAGTTCAACCATGGCCAACGCAGCACTAAATGGAACAGCACACCACCCTCCCCCTCACCAAGTGCCGTGGAGGGTTCTTTCCAACAGGTCGTTGCTAGTGTCGTTCGCTAAAGTCACTACCAGCCGCGGCTCCCGCTTCATCGCCTCGCGGATGCTCCATTGCGCGTTGGGGTTGCGGGCCCAAGCGCGGCGGGCGATGCCGTTGTTGACATCCCAGTGCAGCATGGCCTTCAGGCGGTGATCGCTGTCGGCGCTGCCGTCGAGCACCATGCCGTGAGGCTTTGGGTTTGTGGGCACACCGTAAAGCCGAACCAGGGGATTGGTTGCATTAAGCGATTACCTTTCGGAATCATTCGACCTATGAAGTATGCCCTGATCTTGGTTTTGTTGTTACTGACCGGGTCGAAGTTTTACGCCCAGGTCGGACTCGTCAATGGAGATCTTGAGGATTACATAGATTGCCCCTCTGCACATGGCCAAATGGACTTGGCCGTAGGATGGTTTACCGCGATCATCACACCGGACTTCTATAATTGTTCCTTCGTTTCAATTACCCAGTTCCCTTCAACCACCCAAGCGTATTCCGGGCAGGGATGGGCCGGATTTCTCTGCTCGGAAACGCTTCCGCCCAAAGCCGAGGCCATTGGTCAGCACTTGGCAGCACCGCTCCTGCCTGAGCATGATTACATGCTGAAGTTTGCCGCGAAGATCCCTACACAGGGCGACTATATGAACAATTGCGGTGGCATTGCCGTGTACGGCTTCAAGTCGGACTTGGTCCCGTCAACCTCATACACGCACGCCTCAAGCCTGCCGGGCGCCATGTTCCTGGGTGAGTCGGAGCCGGTTTTGAACGTGAACTGGGAATTCAAGGAGATCGCGCTCAGCATTCCCGACACAGTGTCCCATATTGCATTGACGATTGCCGCCATTCCCTGGTGCCAGCAATACATTTTTGTGGATAGCCTTAGCCTTACCGAGGTGGACCAGATCGGGATCGTCAGCATCCTGCCCGACCCGGGTATTTCGGTGCGTACCGTGCCCGGTACAGGCCAAGTTGGCGTTTATTGCGACCGGGGCATCGAACATCTGGTGATAACCGATGTGCTGGGTCGTATAATTCATGAAGCTGCGCATGTCGCTCCTGTCTACACGATAGATCTGGAATACAATGGCATGGCATGGGTGTCTTGTTACACGGGGGGGAGGCGAAAAACAATTGGTATTGTGCTGCACTGAACACCGGCCATGGTGCCCGCGTTCCGCTTCTTGCCCAGGCTTGGGCCTATTGGATCACCAATCGCCGCAGTAACTGGATCTTTCCGGTGATCACCTGCACCACGTACAGCCCAGGTGCAATGCGGTCCCCCATGTTAAGTTCATGATGAAGAACACCATTCATCACGGTGAGTTGCTCTTGGAGCACCCGGTGGCCGGCAGCATCATGGACCAATAACTGAGCATGGCCCCGATGGTTGGCCAGGCCTTCGATGTGAACCGTGGCCATGCCCGTGTTGGTTGGATTGGGGAAAAGCGCCATCGAAGTACTGTTTTCAGCGTTTAGCGCACTGATGCCAGTGGTGGCCGTATCCAAGCCGAATACTGCAAAACTCTTGCGCCATTCTCCGGATATGATCTCGAAACCTCCCGCAACGTGCAATCGATCGCTTTCCACGAGCAGGTCCGCAACCCCATAATCGGGTCCAAGGACAGGTGCCCACGAAGTGGCCTGCCCTGAGGAACGATCCAGTGCCGCCAACTTGCTGCGGGTTTCCCCTCCGATCTCGGTGAATCCCCCGCCAACGTAGACCACACTGTCCTTAACGGCCAAGGCAAACACATTACCCTCCGCATTTGGGTTCCATGCAAATGCTTGTCCGGAAGATGCGTCCAGCGCAGCTATTCGGCTTCGTGGTTCCCCGCCGATCACGTTGAAATACCCTCCGGCAAATACCGTATCCCCGTACAGGGCCAAGCAGAACACCTTGTTATCCGCGTTGGGGTTCCACGTTGTGGCCAGGCCGGTTTCGGCATCAAGTTCCGCTATGTAGTTGCGTGCTTGCCCCCCTATGCTGTCGAAACGACCTCCTGCATAAACCGAATTGCCGTTCACCATCAAGGCCATGACATCAGGGTACTGGGAATATACGTTCGCATCGGGATTCCAGCCGGTGGCCAACCCCGTTACGGCGTCCAATGCGGCAATGCTGCTTCGCGCCTGTCCGCCAATGCTGTCGAATTGCCCGCCGGCATACACGGTATTGCCGCTTACCGCCACGGTGGTTACCCACGAATTGGCATGGGGGTCCCAAGATGTGGCTTGCCCTGTAACCGTGTCCAGCGCGGCTATGTAATGGCGTGATTGACCGCCTATGTCGGTAAATCTTCCACAGGCGTAGATCACGCCATCGTGGAACTCCAAGGCGTTCACGATGTCCTCGGCATCCGGGTTCCATGAGGTGGCTTTGCCTGTGCTGGCATCCATCGCCGCGACGTGATCGCGTTGGACACGGCCAATGCTGAGGAAGCTACCAGCGGCATACACGTTGTTGTTGGCTGCCGATATGGCGAATATCGTGCTTGCAGCATCCGGGTTCCAGGAGGTTGGTTGGCCGGTAATGGCATCCACAGCGCCGATCATGTTCCGAACCTGCCCGTTGATGCTGGTGAATTGACCGCCGGCATAAACAACCCCGCCATCCACGGCCAGGGCAAGCACTTTGTTGTTGGCGCTCGGGTACCAGTCGTTTGCCAAGCCGGTTGCAGCATCCAAAGCAGCAAGTCGGTAACGCGCTTGGCCGCCGATCAGTGTGAAATCTCCACCGGCGTAAACTCTATCGCCGCTACAGGCCAAGGCATACACTGTTCCATTTGGGCTGGGATCCCACGAAGTGGCGTTGCCAACACTGGTGTCCAATGCCGCGATCTTCCAGCGCGGTTGTCCGCCGATGGAACTGAAGTCTCCCGCCACGAAAACAGTTCCGCCGCCCATCGCCATGGCATAAACGTTCGGTGATCCCACGGTCATCATTGCATCCGGATCCCAGACGGTGGCCTGGCCCGTAGTGGTATCCAACGATGCAAAGTAATTCCGCGCCTGCCCACCGATCTGGGTAAAACGCCCTCCGGCATAGATCCGGCTGCCGTTCACGACCAAGTCGGACACCAGTTCATTTGCGTCGGGGTTCCATCCGCTCACTTGGCCTGTGGCAATGCCCAATGCTGCAATATGGTTGCGTGCTTGCCCACCGATCTGTGTGAAGCCGCCTCCCACGAACACCACGCTGCCGCTCACGGCCAAAGCGAGCACACTGCTGTTGGCACTGGGCGCCCAAGGGTGCAGGCTGCCATCCGCATTGATCCGGGCCACATATTGCCGGGGTTGGTTCCCTACCATGGTGAAGGAGCCGCCAATGAACCAACCACCGGCACCATCCGCCGCAACGGCATGCACTGTACCGTTCGGCTTGACGAAGGCCGGATCGGGTTGGCCGGTGCTTGGATCTAAAAGGGCTCCGAAAGGCAAGTTGGGTCCGATGTGATGAAAATTGCCACCAACGTACACCACGCTCCCGGCCTCATTGGAGGTAATGGAATTTACTGTTCCATCGGTAACCCACCAGCGTTGTTGAAGGGTCTGTGTTAGCCCCGTGCATACCACGTGGAAGCCGATGGTAAAAAGCCACAAACGGTACCCGTGTTTGGCGTAGCAATGGAAAAGAAGGAACAACATGGCCGATCGGGATGAGTAATTCTTTGGGAATGGACAATCCGAAAGTTAACGGTTTGGATCTCCTGTTTTCCACACTCCAACGTATTAAGCCGGTAGCAAAGCAGCGGTCCATTCAAGGTTTGGGGCAAGCACGAGTGCAGTGGCAAAACCAATATCCAGTGCATCCTTTCACCATCATCGATCCCGGGTTTGGAAAGTCTGGGCCTTTATCAACGGCGCAAGTTGGCCAACTATGAACTGAGCTTCCATCCGGATAAGAGAACAGGTCCCGATACGCATCTCTGGTTGCGATCCATTTCCGGAAAATCGGAATACCGTTCGTCCAGCTTCATCAGCAAGTTCTGGGTGCGTTTGCAGCCCGCCTTGGTGTGCGGCCGGTTGCTGCTGTCCCTCAACCCAGCACCCCTTTGATCAGCCCTTCCTCCACCTCGTTCGCCAAGGTCACTTGCAGCCTTGGCTCCCGCTTCATGGCCTTGCGGATGCTCCACTGCGCATTCGGATTGCGGGCCCATGCGCGGCGCGCGATGCCGTTGTTGACGTCCCAGTGCAGCATGGCCTTCAGGCGGCGGTCGCTGTCGGCGCTGCCATCGAGCACCATGCCGAAGCCGCCATTGATCACCTCGCCCCAGCCCACGCCGCCGCCGTTGTGCAGGCTGATCCAGGTGGCGCCGCGGAAGGCGTCGCCCACGAAGTTCTGCACGGCCATGTCCGCGGTGAAGCGGCTGCCATCGCGGATGTTGCTGGTTTCACGGTAGGGACTGTCGGTGCCGCTCACGTCGTGGTGGTCGCGCCCCAGCACCACCGGGGCGCTGATCGTACCGGCCTTGATGGCGTTGTTGAAGGCTTCAGCGATGCGGATGCGGCCCTCGGCATCGGCGTAGAGGATGCGCGCCTGGCTGCCCACCACCAGCTTGTTCTGTTGCGCGCTGCGGATCCAATGCAAGTTGTCCGCGATCTGCTGGTGGATCTCCTTTGGCGCGTCCTTCAGCATCTGCTCCAGCACATCACTCGCGATGCGGTCCGTGGTGGCCAGGTCTTCCGGCCTGCCACTGGAACAAACCCAACGGAAGGGACCAAATCCATGGTCGAAGCACATCGGCCCCATGATGTCCTCCACGTAGCTGGGGTACCTGAACTCCTCGCCGTTCTTTCCGCCGATGTCCGCACCGGCGCGCTTGCTCTCCAGCAGGAAGGCATTGCCGTAGTCGAAGAAGTACATGCCCTGTTCGGCCAGGGTGTTGATGGCGCTCACTTGTCGCTTCAAGCTTTCTTCCACGCGCAGTTTGAAGGCAGCGGGATCCTTCACCATCAAGGCGTTGTTCTCGGCGTAGCTCAAGCCTGCCGGGTAATAGCCGCCGGCCCAGGGATTGTGCAAACTGGTTTGGTCGCTGCCGAGGTCCACCTTGATCTTCCGTGAGGCTAAGCGTTCCCACAGGTCCACCACGTTGCCCACATAAGCGATGCTGTGCGCTTCGCCTTTCTTCTGCCAAGCCAGCGCCGCATCGATGCACGCATCCACATCGTCAATCACATCATCCACCCAGCCCTGGCCGTGGCGCTTGTGGGCAGCGGTGGCATTCACTTCCGCGCAGATCGTCACCACCCCGGCGATGTTGCCCGCTTTTGGCTGGGCACCGCTCATGCCGCCGAGGCCGGCGGTGACGAACAGCTTGCCCTTGGTGCTTTTATCCGCGCCCTTCAGCATGCGGCACGCATTGAGCACGGTGATGGTGGTGCCATGCACAATGCCCTGCGGACCGATGTACATGTAGCTGCCCGCCGTCATCTGGCCGTATTGCGATACGCCCAGCGCGTTCATGCGCTCCCAATCGTCCGGGCTGCTGTAGTTGGGGATCACCATGCCGTTGGTCACCACCACGCGAGGCGCTTCCTTGTTGCCGGGGAAGAGGCCCAGCGGATGTCCGCTGTACATCACCAGTGTCTGCTCGTCGCTCATTTCGCTGAGGTAGCGCATGGTGAGCCGGTATTGCGCCCAGTTCTGGAACACCGCTCCGTTGCCGCCGTAGGTGATCAGCTCGTGCGGGTGCTGCGCCACGGCGGGGTCCAGGTTGTTCTGGATCATCAGCATGATGGCCGCGGCCTGCTTGCTCTTCGCGGGATAGTGGTCGATGGGCCGCGCGTGCATGGGTTCCGCGGGCCGGAAGCGGTACATGTAGATGCGGCCATGCTCCTTCAGCTCCTGCGCGAATTCCGGCGCCAGCACGGCGTGGTGCTTGGGGTCGAAGTAGCGCAGCGCGTTCTTCAAGGCGAGCTTCTTCTCTTCCGGCGAGAGGATGTCCTTGCGCTTGGGGGCGTGAGGTACGGAAGGATCCAGCGGCCGGGCAGG
The DNA here is from genome assembly GCA_023957375.1 of Flavobacteriales bacterium. Lineage (GTDB taxonomy): Bacteria > Bacteroidota > Bacteroidia > Flavobacteriales_F > PHOS-HE28 > PHOS-HE28. The sequence goes on from JAMLHB010000002.1 coordinate 201,756, forward strand.
GGGGAGTACATCGGGAATGCCTTCGCGGATGGCGCTTTGGAAGGCGTGGAGGTAGATGGCGGTATCCGTGGTCATGCATTACAAGCCACGGCTTAGGTGCGGTGGCAATGGCGCGAAGTTCGTTATTGCATGGCTTTGGCCAGCACCCGCGTCTTTTGCCAGCGCGGCACCCGGATCGTACTGGGCTGCGAATTGCCCAAGTCCGGGCGCAGGGGATGGGGACGTTATTTTTTGGCCACCTTCACTACGGCTTTTCCATTCCCCGATGAGAGCGCGATCAAATAGATGCCTGGGTTGCCTTGCAGGGTTAATTCCAATCTTTCAGCCGATGAATATTGTTCGTACTGTACTTCCCGCCCTAATGCGTTTCTCACAACGACCGTAACCTCATCGAACGATTTGCCCAACTGAATACTTAATGATCCCGTGGTCGGATTTGGGGACAAAACAAGATCGGTGTTCAAACTGTTTTCAAGAACACCCACGTTTCCCAACGTATATACTCTAACATGCCCTGCATCAGTTGCGTTCCCGTCATTATAAGGGGCTCCAATGGCCACGGTATGGGAATCGGGCATGCTTACTGACCAGCCGGATTGGTCATCTGCTGATTCCCCGTTCATGTCAGTTCCTTGTTGCACCCATGCCGTACCGTTCCATGCATAGATGCGTACATGTCCGGCTTTGGTTCCGCTTCCGTCATTATCTGGCGCCCCAACGGCCACGGTGTTGGCATCAGGCATGGACACCGCGTAGCCGGAATGGTCAAAAGCCGCTTCCCCAACTATCCCTGTTCCCTTTTGCACCCATGCGAATCCGTTCCATGTATAGATGCGCACCGCTCCGGCTTCGTATCCGTTTCCGTTGGTATCAAGGGCCCCTATGGCCACCGTATTGGCGTCCGGCATGCTCACTGACCAGCCACAATACTCACCGATACCGTAACCGTCAATGTCAGTTCCTTTCTGTAGCCATGTAGTGCCGTTCCACGCATAAATGCGCACCTGGCCGTAGTATCCTGTTGGGCTATTGTGGGGAGCCCCAATGGCCACGGTATTGGCATCGGGCATGCTCAATGACCAGCCGGATTCGTCACCGGCCGCTTCTGCGTCAATATCCTGACCTTTTTGCACCCATGCACTACCGCTCCAGTTGTAAATGCGAACATGGCCTGCGGAGTATCCGTTTGCTCCATTGTATGGAGCCCCAATAGCAACCGTATTGGCATCCGGCATGCTCAACGAGTGCCCGGAATGCTCGTAAGGATATTCTCCGTTGATGTCAGTTCCTTTTTGCACCCAAGCAGCGTCGTTCCATGTATAAATGCGCACATGGCCTGCATTGTCCGCGCTTCCGTCATTGTAGGGAGCTCCAATGGCCACGGTATTGGCATCGGGCATGCTCACCGACCTGCCAAAGTAGTCCAAGGATTCCTCCCCTACCAGGTCCGATCCCTTTTGCACCCATTCAGTACCGTTCCATGTGTATATGCGCACATGGCCAGCGTAGTTCCCGTTACCGGTATTGGCAGGAGCTCCGATGGCCACGGTTTGGGCATCGGGCATACTTACCGAGTAGCCGGAATAATCATTATCTGCTTCCCCGTCGATATCCGTGCCTATTTGGGTTTGTCCGTTAAGTGTAAGGGTGCAGGCAAAAAATGCCAAGGTGCATAGAAGCAGGAGTTCACTGGTTCTCATGTTCACTTTCTTCGCTAACACGAATACACGGCCTTAGCTACGGGTAAGTTAAGAAGACCTTCGTAAACACCATTGTGGCCGGGGGGAATTGCGCGACACAGGATGGGTTCCTTGTATGCACGCACTCGTTATGCCAAACGGTGCTGTTGCGCGTAGGCGTGTGGCTTACGGATGGATCCAGCGGCCGGGCAAGAGGGAGGACATCGGGAATGCCTTCACGAATGGACTGCTGGAAGAGTTCAAGGAGTTTGGCGGGTTCGGTGGGCATGCGTTCTGGCGCCGTAGCTTGGGTGCGGGGATGCGAAGTTCGTGATTGGGCGGAAAGCGCTTACGGCACAGCCGTTTCAGGGGAAAGCACCCGCGTTGCAAACGCGGGAGATTGGGGATAATTTGAGCAGGTTAAAAATCTTGATATTAATTGCATTTCATGTCGCTAACGGTTTGAAATGCGGCAGCACCGGTATCTGTCATTTGTTAATTCGTATCCAATATGAACCACCATGTTTCTCAACTTCTTTTAAATTATCATGATTCCAAATCGGAGAAATTAAATCAGAAAGTTCTTTATCCTCGGAAATGAAATAATTTGGCAATATCGTATCATATCTTTCTGGATCCGCCAATAAATACATGGCCAATCCATACTGTTCTGAATAAAATCTATCACACATAAACTGAGGATAATCATATGGCAAATAAATGTCATGAATATGGACTATCACACCCTTTTTCAATCGTGGAAGAATCTCCAAATAGAAAACCATCGAATCGGAATTCGGCAAAATCCGGTGCGAGTTATCGACGAACAGAATATCATCTTTATCTAATTCGTTCAAAATGTTAATATCGATGTTTTCAAATGGTTCTCTTATAACCCTGCTAGCCAAATTATCAATTTCTGCACGAGGCATTGGGTCTATTGATATAATCTCAGTCACCAATTTTTGCTCAGTTTTTGCTTTGTACGCAACTTTTGTTGAGTTTCCTGAACCAATTTCAATGTATCTTTTAGGCTTAAATTCAGAAATAAAGGTGTAAATTCCAATAATATCAAGCCCCGGTAAGAAACCATTATTCCATGAAGGTTTGGTTGAATCAGTTTCCTTGCTTGAATCCTGAATTGCCCAAATTTTATCTTTATATGATAATGACTTATTTATCAAGTTTCTATATATCTCCCGATTTGCATCAATAATCTTGTATAAAGCCCGATGTGGCGGTTTTCCGTGTCCATATCTTGGCCTGAAATCTACTTTATACTCAAGAAATAGATTTTGAAACCTTGGGTTCAGAAATCTGTAAATCTGTTTTATCATACTTTAAAGTTCGATTAGTTTTTCAGTGTCGTTTTTACTATGGTTGCCAACAAGGCACATGCGCAAATCCTCGTCCATTCCACCCTGTGTGGGAAATATACGAAGCTCCCGGTTCCATGGAACGGATGCAAGGTACTCCAGAGGCCGTGGGTTTGTTGCGCATGCGTTGTTGAAGTTACCTAGGCGAGGCCATTATTCCGGGATCAATTTATTCATCTGTTCCGAGGGCACGGCCGCACGCATGGTTTCGGCCCAAGCGGTGCCTTGCAGCAGTCGCTCCACCAAGGCGAGCATGGAGAAGGCCGTGTGGCGCAGGAAACCCGAGGCCAAACTGACGCGCGCCACGCCGATGGCCTTCAGCACCGCAAGGTCCGGGATGCCGGGCACCATGGTGATGTTCAGCGGCAGGCCCACCTCCTGCACGAGAGTTTCCATGTGTACGGGGTCCTTGAGCAGGATAGGATAGAGCCCATCGGCACCGGCATCCTTGTAAGCCTTGCCACGCCGGATGGCCTCTTTCAACTTGCCGTCGTCGGTGAGGGCGCCGCCCTTGATGTACACGTCCACCCGGGCGTTGATGAAGAGCTTCAGCCCTTCGGCATCGGCGGCCTTGCGGATGGCAGCGATGCTTTTCACCTGCTGCTCCATGGGCTCCATTTCAGCGGCGCCGGGCAGGCTGTCCTCGTAGTTGATGCCGATGATGCCGGTGCCGATGAGCTGCTGGATGTGCCAGGCAAGCGTGGCGTCATCATCGGCGTAACCGCGCTCAATGTCGGCGGAAACGGGCACCTGCACGGTAGCAGTGATGCGGCGGAGGATCTTCAGCAGGTCCTCAAAAGGCAATTTTTGGCCATCGCGGTAGCCGTTGCTGAAGGCCATGGCGCTGCTGGAGGTGGCCACGGCAGGCAGGCCGGTGGCCTGCACCAGGGCGGCGCTGAGCGGGTCCCAGATGTTGGGCAGCAGCAGCGGCATGCCTGCGTGGTGCAACTGGCGGAAACTGGCGATGAGGTCGTTGGTGGAGGTCATTTGCTGGTTGAAGTTTTCTTGCGGTGGGCCGGTGAATTTCCGTACGGACAATGCCGGCAGCCACTTTGGCAACAGTAACCGCGCTTCAGGTGGTACTGTTCGGTCCACACCACATAGCCTTCCGGTGTGAAGTAGAAGTCTTCCGCGTCGTAGCCCAAGCGCAGCAGTCGCTGCGTGCGCGGGTCATCCGCTGCGGGCGTGGGATGTTTGGCCATGGGGTGCACGAAGTTCGGGTTTCGAGGCGTTTTATCAACGATCACGGGTGCAGAGCTCGGTGGATGCAATGTGCATAAGCTTTGGGAGGCCCTGTAGTTTCGGCCCTTGCAGAATATCGTGCGGTTGAAAATGAAGATCCAACAGGTGTTGAAAACATCCTTGGCGTGTGCCTTGGCGGCGTGGCTGCTCCCCGTGCTGGCGCAAGCGGGCGCAAAAGACCAAACGCCCGAGCAATACATCGCGAAATGGAAGGAGGTGGCGGTGCGCAAAATGAAGGAGCACGGGATTCCTGCGAGCATTACCATGGCCCAAGGCCTGCTGGAAAGCCGAAATGGCAATAGCATACTTGCGGTGAACGGCAACAACCACTTCGGCATCAAATGCACGCCCGACTGGACCGGTGGCTCCATCTTCTACGACGACGACAAGAAGAACGAGTGTTTCCGTAAATACCGCAGCGCGGACCAAAGTTTTGAAGACCACAGCAAGTTCCTCCAGCGCCCGCGCTATGCCAACCTCTTCGACCTGAAACCCACCGACTACAAGGGCTGGGCGCACGGATTGAAACGTGCGGGGTATGCCACCGACCCGCATTATCCGCAAAAGCTGATCAACCTGATCGAACGCTACCAATTGGACAATCTCGACCGGGGAGTGGATGTAAGCTATGCCAGCAAGGATGCCACGCCGGGCAAGGCCACCAGCGCGAAACCGGTACGGCACCCCAACCGGAACGACGACAATGTGGTCACCATCGGCAACGCACGGCCCGTGGAGCTTTTTGACGGGCGGATCAAATTTGTGCGGGCCCGAAAGGGCGAGACCGTGCGCGACATCGCGGAGGAGATCCAGCAGATGCCCGGGCTGGTGGCCGGCTGGAACGACATGGCCAAGAGTGGCACCTTGGAAGAAGGCCAGGTAGTGTACATCCAGCCCAAGCGCAACAAAAGCAAGGATCAGGAAAGCTGCATCGCCGAAAAGGGCGAAACACTCTGGGGCATCAGCCAGCGCTACGGCGTGAAGCTGAAGAAGCTGGCCAAGTACAACGGCATAGGCATCGCTGACCCCGTGCAGGCCGGGCAGAAGGTGTGGCTGAGGAAGCCGAGGTAGTTCGTAGTTCGGAGCGTCAAGGGCCGTATTGCCACGGCGTGTACGGAATCACTTCGGCCCCGGGGACCTGTGCCTTCAACAAGTCATCCCCTGTCATTGCGAGGGCCTGTGCATTCAACAAGTCCACCCACCGTCATTGCGAGAACCTGTGCATTCAACAGGTTCGAAGCAATCTTTAATTCAGCGGGATGGAATTAAAGGGTTAATGGACAAAACGAATGGTCCATTCTTCGAAAAGCCTTGCCTATCATAGGTTAGGGGCGATTCAAAGGTCATGAACAAAAAAACTGCCCCCACTGCGGTTCGCGCCACACCCAGAAATACGGGGTTGTAAGGAAGGTTCAGCGCTTTAGATGCCATAGCTGCGGCAAGCAGTTCAGGGGTGGATACCGGGTAAGCGCGAAGGAGTTGTGGTGGGAGTACCAGTCAGGGAAGCAGACCTACGAGCAACTCGCGGCCAAGCATGGCTGTTCGGCCCGGACCATTCAACGCAGGCTTGACCAGTACGAGGGTGCCGGGCAGGAGCTGACGCAGCCGAGTGAAGCAGTGGTTCTCATGGACACGACCTACTTCGGCCGGAGCTTTGGAGTAATGGTGTTCCGTGATGCCCTCAGCGGCCAGGTGCTCTATTGGTGTTACGTGAAGTACGAGACCAATCAGTTGTACGCTGAGGGCTTGGCTCACTTGCGCGACAAGGGCATCGCCATAAAGGCAGTCGTCTGCGACGGTCGAAGAGGACTGCTGCAGTTGTGCTCCGGAATGCCCGCGCAGATGTGCCAGTTCCATCAGGTGGCGATCATCACCCGCTACTTGACCAGAAGGCCCAAGCTACTGGCCGCTCAGGAGTTGAGGACCCTGGTCCAACTCCTCACCAAGACCGACAAGGAGAGCTTCGTAGGCGGGCTTGGACAATGGCACGAACGCTGGGCAGCGTTCCTCGCTGAACGCAGCGTGGAGGCTGCCACCGGGCGGTCACGCTACACCCACCGCAGGCTGCGCAGCGCTTACCTGAGCCTACGGCGGAACCTCCCATGGCTATTCACTTGGTACGACCACCCTGGGTTGGGCATCCCGAACACCACCAACGCTATCGATGGCATGTTCGCCGGCCTGAAGAACAAACTGCGCAACCACAATGGCCTGTCTGCAACCCGGAAACGCAAGTTCATCGATGAGTTTTTTAAGGCATGTGGACCTCGAAATGGGAACGGGCAACCATAAGGTTCCCGCTCCCTTCCGATCATTTCTCGGTCATCGGGCTATCCCTGGCAGGTTGCTCTCCAGCAGAGCCTGCTTCCGTTTGGCCCGACATGCGAAGTTGGGAAATGCCTCACAACACTGGCTCATCTGTTGAAAAACCGACCATTCGTTTTGTCCACTTGGACTCAACGTCTCAAAAAGACCATTCTTTTTGTCCATTACTCCGAATTAAAGATTGCTTCGCTCGGGGACTCGCTCGCAATGACGGTGGGCCCGATACGGGCTCTCAGTGGTGGCCGCCGAACTGGCAACGAACTACTGACAACTACGCCCTAAGCCCTACTAACCAAGAACCCCGCACGCTCCAGATCTTCCCAAAACCCCGGATAGGATTTATTCACTACCTCCGGATCCAGGATGGTGACGGCACCACAGATCAGCGCGAGCGGTGCCAGTGCCATGGCCATGCGATGATCACCTTGGGGATTGAACGGAGGCGGGTGCCGGTTGGTGATCGGGCCTGAAAGGTGAAAGGTGCCGGCTTCATGATCCGCCTTGCAGCCCAACACCTGCACGGCATCGGCCACGGCTTTCAACCGGTCCGTTTCCTTCAATGGCAGGTTGTGCAGACCGGTGAACGTGGCGCTGCGGCCAAATGCGGCCATGGTGAAGGCCAACGGCTGGAAGAGGTCCGGCGTGCGGACCAGGTCTGCGGCGAAGGGATGTGCCGGTATTTCAGTTTTACCGCGCAGCGCTATTCCTGCGGATGTTGCCTCGCTGGAAACGGATCCATCAAGCAGGATTCCGATCGCTTCATCGCCCTGCAAGCCGTCCGCCTTCAATCCGCGCAAGCTGACTTCGGATCCCGGTGCCGTTGCGGCGATCTGGTACCAGAACGAGGCTGCGCTCCAATCCGCCGGAACGTGGAAGGGGGCCGCATGCAATGTTCCGGGGGCTACGTGCAGACCATGGGCATCTTCATGCAAAGTGGAGCCGAATTGCTTCAGCAGGGCGATGGTCATGCGCACGTAGGGTTCGCTGAGGCGCAGGCCGGTCCATTGCAGTTGCAGGCCTTGGTTGAGGCAGGGCGCGATGAGCAGCAAGGCACTGATGAACTGGCTGCTTTCCGGGGAATGGAGCGTAATGCATCCGCCCTTCATCTTCCGCCCGTGCACGATCAATCCCACCGCTGATTCCGTGATATCGGCGCCCAACACGCGCAACGCCTGCACCAGCGGGCCGTGCGGGCGTTGCAACAGGCGTTCACTTCCGGTGATCAAGTGTTCTTCACCCTCCTGCACACAGGCCCAAGCCAGCAGAAAGCGGAAGGTGGTGCCGCCATCGCCGCAGTGCATGTCGCGGGGCCTTTCCATCAGCGATCGCCGCAGGATGCGCGTGTCATCCGCTTGGCCGAAACCTTCCACGCTTCCGGGATCACCCGCCAGCGAGGCGAGCATCAAGGCCCGGTTGGCCACGCTTTTGGAGGGAGGCAGTGCAACGGCGGCGCGCAATGGCGCTTCAGGCCTGCGGATGGTGACGGAGGTGGACATCGGGAAGCAGCAGCCGGTAATGTTCCAGCGCCTCCGCCACCTGCACTGCGTTGATCGGCACATCCACTTGGGCGGACCCGATCCCGGTGAGCAGGGTGAAGCGGAACTCGCCGCCGCTGATTTTCTTGTCGTTGCGCATCAGCTCAAGGATGCGATGGTGGTCTGAAGCCTCGAACCCGAATGCCGGGAACAGGCCCATGAGGTGCTCTTCCACGGCGTTCATCCGGTCGCGGTCCAACGAGCCGGTGCGCCAGCTAAGCCAGGTGGCGCACACCATGCCGATGGCCACGGCCTCGCCGTGCAGCAGGGTGCGTTGCGGGCTTTCCAGGGCGAAGGCCTCCAAAGCGTGGCCGATGGTGTGGCCGAAGTTGAGCAGTTTGCGCAGGCCTTGGTCACGGGGGTCAGTGCCCACCACCTGCGCCTTGATGGAAGCCGACCGCTCGATCAACGGGGCAAGCACTTGCAGGTCGTGCAGCGGTGCCCTGCGCACCTGGTTCCAGTGGTCGGCGTCAAGCACCAGGCCGTGCTTGATCATTTCGGCAATGCCATTGAGCACTTCGCGCTTGCCGAGGGTACGCAGGAACGGCGGATGAATGCAGGTGGCCACCGGATCGGCGAAACTGCCCACGAGGTTTTTCACCCCGCCCAGGTCGATGGCTGCCTTACCGCCGATGGCCGCATCCACCATGCCCATTACCGTGGTGGGTACATGGATGAAGCGAATGCCGCGTTTGTAGGTGGCCGCCACAAATCCGCCCAGGTCGGTGATCACGCCTCCACCGAGGTTCACCAGTACAGCTTGCCGGTCGGCATGTTGTTCGGCAAGGTGCAGCCAAATGGCGCGGCACACCTCTAAGTCCTTGCTGCGTTCACCGGCGCGTACTTGGATGTTGCCCGCGCCCCGCAACGACGGCACCCGTGCCAAGAGCTCGGGCAGGCACTGCGCCAAGGTGTTTTCGTCGCCCAGGATGTACAATTGGTGCGCCCCGGCATGTTTGGCCATCCATTGCTCCAAGGCATGCAGCGCATGTTCCCCCATCCACACCGGGGGGCGATCTGTGATCATTTGCGGTGGCTGCGGGCGAACGGGTGCCATGGCTACTTTTGGCGGCCCGTCCACGGCATGGTACCGCCGGGTGGAAGGGCGCCCAAAGGAACGAACTTCAAGCACGCGGCGCCACATGCAGCAAACGGACGTGTCCCGGCCTGCCGGGACCACCCCACTGCCCGACCTGGGCAACACGGCCACGGCCTTCGCCCACAAGAGCAACAAGGAACTCTGGCAGGCCTACTGGCTGTTCCGCATCATCGGAACCCCTTGGCTGACCAACTTGGGCAGCACGCTGACCAAGGCGGCCCTGGCGATGCACCTGCCGGTGAAAGGCATCGTGAAAGCCACGGTGTTCAAGCAATTTTGCGGCGGGGAGAACATCGGGGAATCATTGATCACGGCGCACAAGCTGGCGGAAAGCAAGGTGGGCACCATCCTGGACTACAGCGTGGAGGGCGAAGGCGACCAGGCCGCCATGGACGGAACGGCGGAAGAAATCTTGCGCACCATTGCCGCCGCCAAGGGCAATGCGGACATTCCGTTCTCCGTGTTCAAGCCCTCTGGCCTGATCCGGGTGGATGTGCTGGAGAAGGTTTCCGCCGGCACCACCCTCAGCCCTGATGAGGCCACCGCCTGGCAACAGGCCCGAGGCCGCGTGGAGCGCATCTGCCAAGCCGCCCACGACGCTGGTGTTCCCCTGCTGATCGATGCCGAGGAAAGCTGGACGCAGCCAGCCGTGGATGCGCTGGTGACCGAAATGATGGAGCGCTTCAACAAGGAGCGGGCGCTGATCTATGGCACAGCCCAGATGTACCGGCACGACCGGCTCGCATTCCTGGAACGCGAACTGGAACTGGCCGAGGCCAAAGGCTACCATGTGGGCATGAAGCTGGTGCGGGGGGCGTACATGGAGAAAGAGCGTGAACGGGCCGCGGAGAAGGGCTACCCCTCCCCCATCGGTGCCAACAAGGCCGCAGTGGACGCGGATTACAATGCGGCACTGCGTTTCTGCATGAAACACATCGGCCGCATGGCCGTGCTCAACGGCACGCACAATGAAGAAAGCACATTGCTGCTGGCGCGATTGATGCAGGAGGCGGGCATCGCGAAGAACGACCCGCGCATCCACTTCGGCCAGCTGCTGGGCATGAGCGACAACATCAGCTTCAACATGGCCGCGGCAGGTTACAACGTGGTGAAGTACGTGCCATACGGCCCGGTGCGCAAAGTGCTGCCTTACCTGATCCGCCGCGCGGAGGAGAACACCAGCGCCAAGGGCCAGAGCGGCCGAGAGCTGTCGATGATCGAGGCCGAGCGCCGGCGCAGGGCCACGGCGTGATCGCGGCTAGCGCGCGATCATCAACCGCGCCGTACGCACCCTGCCGTCCCGAACTTCCAATACATACAGCCCTTCGGCCAAGGCATCCACTTCCAATGTTGCCGTGCCGGCGGGCCATGCGCGTTCCAACACCTTGCGGCCACGCCCGTCCAATAGACGCACCGTTGCCGGGGCCTGAAGGTCCACGCGGACCACGCTGGAGGCAGGCTGCGGCCAGGGCAGCAACGGGGTGCTGGTGGCAGCCACCTCCTCCAGTCCCGTGGCATTCGTGCAGGCAAGGGGTTGGCCGCAGGCCACATTGGCCATGAACTGCACCATGAACGCCAATGCGTTCACGGGATCGTAGTTGAGGTAGCCCACATGGTCGTTGCCCGGGTATTCCTTGTAGCAATGCGCCAGGCCGATGTGGTCCATCCGCACACTGATGTCGTGATCGCCGGACACCACGATGCCCGTGGGGAACCCCAAGGCATAGGCTTCCTGCGTGTAGCAAGGCACCACGGCATCGCCCGTTTCATGGATGCCGGCAAAGGGCTGATCACCGGGGTGCACCCAGGAGGTGTCCATCAGGGCTCCGCTGAAGCTGAAGCACGCCATGGGCACGCTCGAATAGCCCAAGGGGCCGCTGGTTCCCTCCATGCCCCCCAACGTGGCGCTGTCGGCCACCAAGGCGGGCGGCAGTTCGGACGGTTCGTTCATGTAGGTGAGGTGCAGTGCGCCGATGGCGCCGGCGCTCACCCCGCCCACGATGATCCTGTTCGGATCGATGTTGTACGGATTGCCTTCCGCAGCGGATTTGCGCAAAAAGCGGATGGCTCCCTTGAGGTCGTGCACGCACCGCTGCACGGCATGCATGGTGGTGCTGGTGTTGGGGATGAAGAGGCCCACGCGGTAGTCCGGTGCCACGGCCACGTAGCCCATGCGCGCCAAGTCGGCGCAAACCGGCCCCACATCAGCGCGTGAACCGGTGATGAATGAACCGCCAAAGGCCAGTACCACCACGGGCCGGGCCTCCAAAGGGTCGTTCGCCGGGGCGTAGATGTCCATCCGCAGGGCTTGCGGGGATCCGTCCACACCGGTGTTGGTGCCGAACTGTACGGCCGGGATGCTGTCGATCGCGGGAAAGTAGTTGGGCACCACGTAGCGTCCCGTGCCGCACTCCTGCGCTTGAAGCAGGAAAGGCACCAACGCACAGGCGGCGGGAAACAGGAATCTCTTCATCGGTTGATGTGTGAACGGCGCGCAATTTATCCGCTTCGCGTGAATACCCCTGCCCTTCCGCTCCCGCAACGTGGCCGAAGCGGCTTGGGCTTTTGGCGGCGGCAAATGACGTTCCGTCCCCGTTCGCCCATGGTACCGTTTTCAACTTCGATGGCGGGCCGGTCGCCTCCTTTCGGATCATACCCGCTGAAACCATTGCCCCGCAAGTACCGTTACAGCGCTCCGGCAAATTGGGCAAGAAGTAGCTGAAAGGCTACGGGAAGCACCGTAAAATGAACTGGTTGCAACCGATCTTGCCCCAACTCGCCTGAAGTTTGCACCAATCACCACAAACCAAAAAGCAAAAGACATGAACAGGATCATTCTGGCTGGCACCATTTTGTTGACCGGGTTGGCAACCACCAGCACCCAGGCCCAATACCGTCCTGCGGGCGGCGAGAAAAACCTGGAACTGATGGTAGCCCCCTTGGGCGGCAGCCCGATCACCATGGCGGGCATCAAGTACCGCAGCTTCAGCTCGGCCAACAAGGCCATGCGCGTTGGCTTGTTCCTGGGCTTTGACAACAAGACCACCGTTACGCAGGACGAGGACAGCCAATCGAAGGCCCTGGAACTGAAGAAGAAGGAAAGCTCGATCACCATCGGCATCCAGCCCGGCATCGAGAAGCACCTGGCCGGCACCGAGCGCCTGTCGCCCTACTTCGGTGGCTACGTGGACCTGAACTACACCACCAAGTCCAAGAAAGATGAAACCGACCTGGTGCTGACCAACGGCACCCACCAGCTGGGTTACGACAAGACCACCAGCGGCAGCTTGGGCATCGGCGTGAACGCGGTGGCAGGCTTCGATTACTACATCGCCAAGTCCCTTTACCTCGGCACGGAGCTCGGTTTCGGCATCGCCACCACCATGCCCATGAAGAGCAAAAGCGAAACCGTGAAGTTGAACGATGACGGGACCGGCACGGCCACCGTCAGCGGCGACGGCAAGAAGGACAACGTGAGCAAGTTCCAGGTGGGCCCCAACGTGGTGGGCCAACTGCGGTTGGGCTGGTTGTTCTAAGCACCGCTTTGAAAAAACACGACAGAGGCAATGAACCAAGCAACACAGGCTTTTCACCAGCTAACGAAGTACGCCTTGCCGCTGGCCGTGGCATCCTTCCTGTTCTCCTCGTGCAGCAAGGAACCGGTGGCCGGTCCGCTCGCCAACACCTCTTCGGTCTCCCAAACCGAGCGGCAGCACATCCAGGAACTGGCCGGCAAGTTGCCCGCCGTGGGCATCTACAACCGCACCATGGACAAGATCCTGGTGTTCAAGCGCCAACCGGGGAATTCACGTGAATTCTCCTTCACCACCGCACCGGCGAACGGCATGAACTTCGCCAGCAGCAATGGTGGTGAATGGGTATGGACCGCTGACGGCGGCATGGCGGTGATCACCGAGCCTTCCGCAGGGCTGGGTGCCGGCGGCGGCACCGTGGCCGCAGGAAGCACCGTGCTGGACATCAACATCGCCGTATGCTTCGCCGTGGGCGATGACGCCATGGGCGAGGGCCTCTTCGGGCCCGACATGGGAGAGGTGGCCGGTGTGATCGGCATTTCCGGGGATATCGAAGCCCTGGTAAATGGTGATTTCTCCGACGGGGAGAGCGATCCGTTCCAATACTTCCACGGCTTCGCCTACTATTTCGTGTATGCCGATGAACTCAGCAACGCGAATTACGAGGTGCTCAACTGGGTGGAAGACCTCGATCAACCCGAGGACGAGCTGCAGGATTTCAGCTTCGCCTTTGTGATCAGCTTCCAGAACGAGGGCGGCATCTACCTGAGCAAGGACGGCCACATCTCCGTGAACGGCGGCACCATGAACTTCAACGGCAATTACTATGCGGTGGAAGGCGTGGGCTTCTTCGACGAAGAGGGAGAAGGGGATCCGGAGGTAACGGTGGTGTCCGGGTACGGTGCCATGGGTTGCCAGTGATCCTTGACCAATGCATTGAAAGGGGCCGCCGGCGTGGTGGCCCCTTTTTCATTCAGGATTTCCCCGTTGGGGCCGCATCGCCGTTGCAATTCCCGGTATGGCCTGGGATGAGGCGGGCCAAAAGGCCTGCCCATGTTCACCAGCACCTGCCGATGCATGGCAATGGAACGGGAATGCAATCCTCCTTCCGAGGGATCGATGCCGCAAGCCGTAAATCCCCATAAACGACCGGCCCGATGTGCAAAACACAGGCACCGGACAATTGCGTTCCTCCGTCATAGCTGCATATTTTGCCGGGAATTGAAAAACCAACCATGGCCAATGCCGAATAGGCGCATCTTGGGCCTGCCCCTTGCGGCGCTGGTGCTGCTGTTCTGCATGGGCACATCCGTCCGTGCCCAATTGGTGGCACATGCCGGCCCCGATGCCTCCATCTGTGCAGGTGGCCCCGTAACGCTGGGCGGAGCTGCGGCATCCGGCGGCACCGCACCGTACACTTACCAATGGGCACCAGCTGCGGGCCTCAACAACCCGGGCATCCTGCATCCGGTGTGCACGGCCACTTCCACGCAAACCTACACCCTTACGGTAACCGACGCTGGCGGAAACACCGCCACGGACCAAGTGGTGGTAACGGTGAAACCCACGCCCAACGTGGTGTTGAACTGCACCAATGCCACCACCTCCACCTACGGCGGGGTGCTCACCTTCAGCGTTTGCGGCTTAGGCGCCAACCCGTATGCTTTCGACTTTACCGACGCCTCTTCGGCCCAACCGGGCGCCACGTATTCCATCACTTGGGGCAACGGGCAGACCGGATCATACGGCACCAGCGGATGGAGCGCCACCCAGCAATTTCCCTTCGGGCTCAGCAGCGGCACCTACACGGTGCAGAACCCCGCGCCAAGCAACTGTACCGTCACCGTCCCCTTCAATGTCTTTGTGGGCGAAGTGCCGCTGGGCGGCCTGAGCGTGGTGTCCAATTCATCCATTTGCACCGGCGACGCCATCAGCTTCGAGTGGGCCAACTTCGCCAGCAACCCGCCGGGCACGCTCTACATCGTGGATTACGGGGACGGGGTGATCGACACCTTGATGCAGCCGCCACAAGCGGCGTTCACGCACATCTACACGCAATCATCCTGTGCGGTGGGCGGCGAATACACGATCAATTGGCGCATCACCAACCCGTGCGATACGCGCACGGGCAGCATTGGCCAGATCCGTGTGTCGGGGTCGCCGGTGGCGGCTTTCACCCTGTCGCCCAACGACACGGTGTGCGTGAACACCACGGTAACCCTGATCGATAACAGCCAGGGAACGCAAGCGCCCACCTGCACCGGCCCCAAGCACATCTGGTCCATTACCCCAGCCACCGGCTGGACCACGGGTGGCACCATGGGCAGCACCAACGGGCAGCCCACCCTGCCCAACATTTGGACCAGCGGCGCCGCCAACCTCGGAGTGGTCTTCAACACCCCGGGCACCTACACGATCATGGATGTGGTGGGCAACCTCTGCGCGATCGACACGCTCACCCGGGAGATCTGCGTGGAAGCTCCCCCGCAACCCACCTTCACCCTGTCGCCAGCCACGGGCTGCTCCCCGCTCACCAGCACCACGGTGAACAACAGCACCAGTCCCAACAGTTGCCTCACCCGGTACAACTGGGCCACCGCAGTAAACAGCGCGAGCTGCAACAGTGGAGCTTCCGCAACGTTCAGCGGCGGTACCAATGCCTCCAGTTTCCAGCCGCAGTTCACCTTCACCGGGGCGGGCACCTATACGGTCACCTTGCAGGCCGTCAACTCGTGCGGCACCTTCCCGGTGAACCAAGCCGTGTCCGTGGGCGCACCGCCTGAAGTGGCCATCAACCCCCTAAGCGGCGTGTGCACGGGGCAGACCGCACATCCCACGGCTGTCTTCACCGCGTGCGGAACACCGATCACCGGCTACACGTGGAGCTTTGCCGGTGGCGCCCCATCATCCGCCACCACGCAGGACCCGGGCATCATCACCTTGCCCACGCCCATGCCCGTATTGATCACCGCCACCGCCAACTCCGCCTGCGGGGCCGGTACGGACAACACCGTGCTGCAAGTCACTGCATTGCCTGCTGCACCCGTGGTGGGCGGGCCGGTCACCCTGTGTGTGGGCGAAGACCTCCAGCTTTCGGCAACCCCGGTGCCGGGCACCACCTTCCAATGGACGGGCCCCAACGGGTTCAGTTCCACCCTGCCCAACCCGACCATCGCGAACGTGACCGGCGCGGCACAAGGCGTATACACGGTGAGCGCCAGCGCGGGCGGATGCAGCGGCCCTTCCAGCACGGTCACTGTCACCGTAAACCCGGCACCGGTGCTGGGCATTTCACCCACGGCTCCATCGGTGTGCGCCGGCTCGGCCATCACGCTGACGGCCACCGGGGGAAGCAACTACCAGTGGGACGTGGGCGGGTCGCCCGCCGGCAATGGCAGTCCCTTCACCTTCACGCCCACCGCCACGGCCGTGGTGGTTCTGCACGGAGATGCCAATGGCTGCACGGGTGTCGCCAGCACCCTGCTGACGGTACATCCAATTCCCGCGGTGGATGCCGGTCCCGACCAAACATTCTGTGAAGGCACCCAGCAGCAGCCGTTGTCGTTTTCCCCTGCCGGGGGAACGTGGAGCGGAAGTTCCCTGGTGGATGCCAACGGCAACTTCACCCCTTCGGCCCAAGGTGTTCATACGCTTACCTATTCGGTGGTCAGCCCGCAAGGGTGCCCCAACAGCGACCAGGTGGAAATAACGGTGGCCCCGCCCGCCCTGCCCGCCAATGCGGGTCCGGACACGTCCGTATGCACCGGCACTGCCCCCGTGCAACTGACGGCCACCCCTGGCGGAGGCACCTGGACCGGGGCTGTTTCAGGCAGTGGCGTATTCACTCCCAGCTCGACGGGCAGCTTCACGGCAACCTACACGTATGGAAACGGTAGCTGCACGGTGAGCGACCAGGCCACCATCACGGTGCTGCCCTTGCCGGTGGTCGACCCGGGCCCCGACCAATCCGTGTGCATCGATGAGCCGCTGTTCGCCTTGGGTGCCATCCCTGCCGGGGGCACATGGAGCGGGGCGGGGATCAACGGCACCAGTTTCGACCCGCAGGCAGCGGGCGCAGGCCAGCACGCGCTCACATACGCCTACACGGATGGCACCGGGTGCAGCAACAGCGGCACGCGTGTCATCACCGTCAACCTGCTGCCGGTGGTGCAGGCCGGCAACGACACCACGTTCTGCGACCAGCCCATTGCGCAAACGTTGGCGGGCCACTCCCCTGCCGGGGGTACGTGGAGCGGGCCTAACGTCGATCCCATGGGGAGCTTCATGCCCAATGGACCGGGCAGCTTTCCGCTCACATACACCTACACTGACGGCAACGGCTGCACGAGCAGCGGCCAGATGACCGTAACGGTGATCACCATCTCCAACCCGGCCTCTGCCGGCAACGACACCGCCGTGTGCATCAACAGTGCCGCGCTCCAACTGCTTGGCGCCCCAAGCGGCGGCACCTGGAGCGGAACAGGGGTGGACGGGGCGGGCCTCTTCCCTCCCGCTTCGGCCGGTATCTTCACCCTAACGTATGGCGTGGGCACAGGGTCTTGCGTCACCCAGGACCAAGTGCAGGTCACCGTGCACGCCCTGCCGGTGATCATCCTTGACGCGCTGCCTGAAGCCTGCGTGGACGCACCGCCCTTAGGCTTTACGGCCACACCGGCCGGAGGAAGCTGGAGCGGCACGGGCATCACCGATGCCGCATTGGGCACCTTCGACCCCGTGCTTGCCGGCACCGGCACCCATGTCATCACCTATGCTTATACCGATGCCAATGGGTGCAGCAGCAGCCAAACGGCGGATGCCAGCGTGATGCCGTTGCCCGTGGCAGCCTTCAGCCATGCGCCGATCGCATGCACCAATGTGCCGTTCCCGTTCACCAATGAAAGCACCGGCGCCACGGCGTGGGCGTGGGATTTTGGCGACGGCAACAGCTCGACGGACCCATCGCCATCCCACAACTTCCTTGCGGAGGGAACCTATACCGTGACCCTGACCGCAATCACAGGCGCAGGCTGCCAGCACACCACCACGGGCATGGTAACCGTATGGGCGGGCCCCTCGGTATCCTTCGGCCTGGACGTGGCTGACGGGTGCGGACCTTTGGTGGTGAACGCCACCAACAACAGTTCCGGTGACGGCCTCAGCTATGCATGGGATTTCGGCGACGGCAGCACCTTCCCCGGTGAACAACCCGCCCCGCTCACGTATAACGCCAGCCTATACGGCGATACCACGTACCTCATCACACTCTCCGCCACCAATTTGTGCGGCACGGTGGATTCTGTCCGCGCCGTTACCGTGCACCCCGCCCCCACCGCGCTTTTCGGCCCCGACTTCAACTCCGGCTGCTCCCCTTGGCCCGCCACCTTCAGCAACGTCACCATCGGCCAGGCCGACAGCTACTGGTGGGATTTCGGCGACGGCACCACCAGCACCACCAACGACAGCTTGGTGCAGCACACCTTTTACGCCAACACCACCGACAGCGTGTACACCATTACCCTGGCCGCCACCAATGCGTGCGGAAGCGATACCGCCACGTACAGCATCACCGCGCTGCCCAACACCGTGACGGCCTTCTTCAACACGGACACCACCAGTGGCTGTGCTCCGCTCACCGTGGGCTTTACCAACTACAGCATCGGAGTGAACAATTGGCACTGGGATCTCGGCGACGGCAACGTATCCACCGCCGGGGCGCTCAGCCACACCTACACCAACCCGGGCACGTACACCGTCACCTTCTTCGGCGACAATGGCTGCAGCTTCGACACGGTGAGCGTCGACATCACGGTATTCGCGACGCCACCGGCGTACTTCACCGTGGCCCCGGGGCTGTTCTGCGCGGGCACGGGGATACAGTTCACCAACAACAGCCCGGCACCGGCGGGGCTGCAATGGGACTTCGGCGACGGCTCCACCTCCACACTCTCCGCGCCCACGCACAGCTACGCAGCGGCCGGGACCTACACCGTGACGCTAAGTGTGACCTCCATTGGCACGCCCTGCCCCGCCATGGCTTCACAAACCGTGGTGGTGCAACCCACGCCGGAAGCATCCATCACGGCCGCACCGCTCTCGGGCTGCATCCCGTTGGAGGTGCAATTCACCAATACCAGCACCAACGGCAACTTCCAGCAATGGGATTTCGGTGACGGCAACACCAACGGAGGCCCCAACCCGGCACACACCTACGCCACGGCTGGCACCTACACGGCGCTGATCGTGGCCGAGCACCTGAGCGGGTGCACCGATACCGCCGAGGTGGTGATCACCGCGTTCCCACTGCCGCACAGCGCCTTTACCATGGCCGAAGACCATAGCTGCCATTCACCGGCCACCGTGCAGCTCACCTCCCAAGCTATCGGGGCCGTTAGCCATGCCTGGGACTTTGGCAACGGCACCTCTTCCGCCCTGAACAACCCGGCTGCCGTGTTCAGCGGGCCCGGCACCTACACCATCACCCTTACGGTAACCAACCAGTACGGATGTACTGATTCGGCCACGAACACCTACACCGTGCACCCCACGCCGGTGGCCGCCTTCCTGGCGGAGCCACAACCGGCATGCGCCGGCTATCCCGTGCACTTCCAGAACCAGTCGCTGGAATCCACCTCCTTCCAGTGGGGCTTTGGCGATGGAGGCACATCGCTGGAAGCCGCCCCTGTGCATACCTATCCCGCCGGCGACTACACCGTCACCTTGATCGCCACCGGTGCCGGCGGTTGCACCGATACCCTCGTTGTGCCTGGCGCCGTGCATGTGAACCCCACACCCATCGCGGCATTCAGCTACGTCCCGATGCAGAGCACCATCTATGCGCTCCAGTTCCACAACCAGAGCATGGGCGCCACCGGCTGGACATGGGATTTCGGCGATGGGGAACAGTCGGTGGAATTCGAGCCCTTGCACCTGTTTCCCGCAGGGCCGGGCGACCTCTATCCGTTTTGCCTGATCGCGGTGAACGACTTTGGCTGCCCCGATACGTTGTGCCAGCCCGTGGCAGCCGTGAGCGACCCGAACCTATTCGCGCCCAACGCCTTCACACCGGACCAGGACGGCCTGAACGAAACCTTCCGGCCCATCCTGAACGGGTTTGATAAATGGAGCTACGACTTCTACGTCTTCGACCGTTGGGGGGAGATGATCCACCACAACCGCGACCGGTATGCCGCTTGGGACGGCACGTACAAGGGCAAGCCGGTGAAGACCGATGTATATGTATGGAAAGTGGTACTGAACCGGGAAGGCGATGAGCGCGTCTATTATGGGCATGTATCGGTGATCAGGGGAACGAATTGACGGCAAGGCCGGATAACTTGCCGCCCCACCGGGGTGCCATGGACGAACGCAAGATCTTCACCCTTTCACAGGTCAGCCTCGCGGTACAGCACAAGATCGCGGAGGCCACCGGGGGGCAGGCGTATTGGATCAAGGCGGAGATCGCGGGGTTCAAAGTGAAGACCCACGCCTATTTGGATCTGGTGGAACACAAGAACGGGGAGCGTGCGGCGGTGATGCGGGCCAACATCTGGGGCTCCAACCTGCTGCGGATCCGGCAGGAACTGGGTGCGGAGGCGGACAATATCCTGAAGGACGGCGTGGAGGTGCTGCTCCTGGGCCGGGTGACCTACCACTTGGTGTACGGGTTGAGCATCCACATCGAGGCCCTGGACCTGGCGTTCAACATCGGGGAGATGGAACGGCGCAAGCAGGCTGCGATCAGGGCGCTCAAGGAAGAGGGACTGTACGATCGGAACCGTTTTGTGCCCATGCCCATGGTGCTGCAACGCATCGCACTGGTCGCCTCCACGGGATCGGCCGCCTATGCGGACTTTATGCGGCACTTGGAGGAAAATGAGCACGGCTACCGCTTCCATGTTGAGGTGTTTGATTCCGCCGTGCAGGGCGGCATGGCCGCTGGCGAGCTGCGCAAGGCGGTGTCGATCGTGGATGCCACGCGTTTCGATGCCCTGGTCGTGATCCGCGGCGGCGGTTCCAAACTGGACCTGGAACCATTCAACGACCTGGAACTGGCACGCATGGTGGCCACATTCCCCCGGCCGGTGCTCACCGGCATCGGGCACGATGTGGACGTGTCGGTGCTGGACCTGATCGCCAAAGGTCCGCACAAGACACCCACGGCGGTGGCAGATTTTCTGGTGGACCGGTCGCATTCCTTCGAGATCGCCCTGACCGGCATGCTGGACAAGGTGCACAGCCTGGTGCTGGAGGACTTTTCCGCACGGCGGGAGGTCTTGGGCACCTACGCGGAGATGCTCCGCACACGGCCGCTGAACCTGTGCCAATTGCAGCGGGGCCAGCTGCACAACGCTGCCAGCCAATTGGCCAACCGGGTGCAGCAGAAACTGAAGGCCGACGGCCAGTTGATGGAGCATTACAGGATGCGCCTGGCCACTGAGCCCTCAAGATGGTTGCGCCAAGTGCAGCGCGCAGGCCTGGACCAGCTTTCAGCCAACGTGATGATGCTGGCGCAAAGCCGCATGCAATTGGTGGCCATGAAGTTGAAAGGGTTGCAGGACGCGGTGGCGCTGCTCGGCCCGGAGGCCACCTTGGCACGTGGCTTCAGCATCACCCGGTGCGATGGCAGCGCTGTGCTGGATGCGGCTAACTTGCGACCCGGCGACCGGCTGTCCACCACCCTGTCCAAAGGCACCGTGCATTCCACGGTTGGATCCATCGAACCCCATGGCTGACAAGCCCCTTACCTACGACAAGGCTTACGCCGAACTGGAGCAGATCATGAACGATCTGCAAGCGGACAAGATCGGCGTGGATGAACTGACGGTGAAGGTGAAGCGCGCGGTGGAGCTGATCACCTTCTGCTCACAGATGCTGCGCAGCACCGAGGATGAGGTGGGCAAGCTGGTGAAGAAGCTGGGGCTGGCGTGAGATCATTGCCCGGCCGCGTACGGGAGGTGTGCTATTTCAACCCTGCGTGGATGGCCGTAAGCGTGGCGGTGCTATCCGTGCGGAAATCACGCAGTGTGGCCGCCATGTAGTGTACTTGCTGGCCACGCACGGTGCCATGCACGAAGTAGACTAAGCTGTCCTTGCTGCGGATGCTCTTGCTGAAGTTCACGTCGCAGCTGTCGATCACGGTTTGGCGCAGGTCGGCCAGTGTCAGGTGCAGGGGTGCCAACTGTGCCTCACCCTGCGGGGTGGCCTTGATGAGCGTGCTTTGCAGGCGCAGCTTCACCCGGTGGTTGGGCATCCAGTCGGTGTTCTCCAGGCGGTTTCCGTAGATGCCCCACGCCAGCAGGCAGCCCAGGCCGAGGCCGATGCCGAAGAGGGAGAGGCGGCGAGTGAAGGTCATGAGGAATAGAAAATGTAGAACTTGGAAATGTAGAACTTGGAAATGTAAGAGGGCAAATGGGAGAGCCTGGTGCGGGGTTGTTCGTTGTTCGTTGTTGGTCCGTAGGTTGTAGTTCGTTGGGTCCAATCACCGTTTTTGTGCGGGGCCGATGGACCCCCATCAACCATCAGAATGCCGCCAGCATGATGTCCAGGTCTTTGTATGGCAGTCGGTAGGCTTCTGAGAGGACCTCGCTGGTGAGCGCCCCGTTGTACAGGTACACGCCTTGGCGCAAGCCCATGTTGCGCTTGATCACGTCCTCGAAGCCGCCCATTTCGCCCATGGTGAGCAGGATCGGGGTGAAGATGTTCGTGAGGGCATAGGAAGCCGTTCGGGGTACGCGGCTGGCCACATTGGGCACGCAATAGTGCACCACGCCGTATTTCTTGAAAACGGGATCGGTGAGGGTGGTTTGCTCGCTTGTTTCGAAGCATCCGCCGCGATCGATGCTTACGTCCACGATCACACTGCCAGCTTTCATGCGCCCCACAGTGTCCTCGTTCACCACCATGGGGGTACGGCCGTGTTCGGGCCGCAGGGCACCGATGGCCACATCGGCTTGCAGGAGGGCTTCCTTCAGCACGTCCGGCTGGATCACACTGGTCCAGATGCGCTGGCCGAGGATGCCTTGCAGGCGCCGCAGGCGGTAGATGCTTTTGTCGAAGACCTTCACGCTGGCCCCAGCGCCAAGCGCGGCCCGCGTGGCGAACTCGCCCACGGTGCCCGCCCCGATCACTACCACTTCGGCCGGGGCCACCCCGCTGATGCCGCCCAGCATGAGGCCCTGCCCGCCCTTGTCGGTGCTGAGGTATTCGGCTGCTATCTGGACGGATGTGTTGCCGGCGATCTCGCCCATGGCGCGGATGATGGGGTAGATGCCCTCGCGGTCCTTGATGAAGTCCCACGCCACGGCGGTGAGCTTCTTGGCCATCATGCTGCGCAGGGCTTCGCGGTGCTGGGGGCCGGTTTGCAGGGCCGAGACCAGGATCTGCTTGTGGTGCAGCAGGGCGATCTCCTCCTCGCTGGGGGCGGCCACCTTCAGGATCAGGTCCGCCTCGTACACTTCGCGGGCATCTTCGGCCATGCGGGCACCGGCCTCGCTGTAGTCGCTGTCCTGGAACTGGGCGTTGGTGCCCACCCCGCGTTGCATCACGATGTCGTGCCCGCGGCCGGTAAGCACGGCCACGCTGGCGGGAGTGAGGGGCACGCGGTGTTCCTGCGGCGTGATCTCCTTGGGGATGCCGATCAGCAGCCGCTTGCCCTTGTGCCCTACCTCCATGGTTTGCTCTTGGGGGAGCATGGATACCTCGCGGGCGAGTTGTTTCAACAGTTCACTGCTGGTGCTCATGGCTATGCCCCTCTGCGGGCTGTAGTTCGTTCATTCGCAGGATGCGCGTACCGTCCGCTCCCACGCTCATTGCCGCCTCCACCGTGCCGGGCGGGTACAAGCCCTCGCCCAGGGCAGGCCATTCCACGAAGCAGTAGTGGCCGCTGTCCAGGTATTCGGTAAAGCCGATGCCCTCCAGCTCCTCCGCCTTGTTCAATCGGTAAAGGTCGAAATGGTAGACCGGTTCGCCGTTTGCCCTGCGGTATTCGTTCACGATGGCGAACGACGGGCTGGATGTGCCCGCTTCCACGCCCAGCCGGGCGCACAGGGCCTTGATCAAGGTGGTCTTCCCCGCGCCCAACGGTCCGCTGAACGTGAATACGCGGGTCTGCGGGAACGCTTGCAGCAAGGTGGCGGCCGCTTTCCCTGCTTCTTCGGGCCGGTGCAGCGCGATCGGGGCGTTCATCAGCGTCAGCGCGGTTTCAGGTAGGCGATGGGCACCAGCATCTCTTCCATGGAGATCCCTCCGTGCTGGAAGGTGTTCCGGTAGAAGTTGACGAAGTGGTTGTAGTTGTTCGGATAGACGAAGTAGAGGTCCTTCTTGGCGAAGATAAAGCTGCTGCTCACATTCATGCGCGGCAGGAAGGCCTGGGCGGGTTCCTTGATGGCCAGCACATCCTTGGCCTCGTAGGTGAGGTTGCGCCCGTTCTTGTAGCGCAGGTTGGTGTTGGTGTTGCGGTCGCCCACCACTTTGCTGGGCTGTGTGACCCGCACGGTGCCGTGGTCGGTGGTGATCACCACGCGGCCGCCCTTCTCGGCAATGGTCCTCAGGATGTCCAGCAGGGGGCTGTGCCGGAACCAGCTCAGGGTGATCGAGCGGTAGGCCGCCTCGTCCTCCGCCAGTTCGCGGATCACCTCCATCTCGGTGCGGGCGTGGCTGAGCATGTCCACGAAGTTGTACACGATGGCATTGAACGGGTTCTCCATCAGATTGCCCACGGTCTCGGCCAGTTTCTTGCCGGCGGCGATGTTGGTGATCTTGTGGTAGCTGGTCTTCACCCGCTTGCCGAGGTTCTTGAGCTGCTCGTTCATGAAGTCCTCCTCGAAGGCGTTCTTACTGCCCTCATCGTCCTCGTTCAGCCATTTCCCGGGGAAGCGCTTCTGGATCTCCCCGGGCATCATGCCCGCAAAGAGTGCATTGCGTGCATACTGCGTGGCCGTAGGCAGGATGGCGTAGAACTGCTCCTGCGATTCCACCTTGTACAGCTCGGTGATCACGGGTTCCAGGGTGCGCCACTGGTCCAGCCGCAGGTTATCGATCAGCACCAGGAACAGCGGGGGTTGCTTCTCGTCGATCAGCGGAGCGATCTTGTTCTTGAACACCTGGTGGCTCTGCATGGGCACGTCGTTGCCCTTGTTGTTCACCCAGTCGATGTAGTTCTTTTCCACGAAGCGGCTGAACAGGTCGTTGGCCTCGGCCCATTGGCTGCGCAAGATCTCCGTCATGCCCTGGTCCGGATTGCCGCTCAGGTCCAACTCCCAGCGCACCAGCTCGTCATAGAGCTGCATCCAGTCCTTGGTGCCCAGCCGGTCCCCGAGCCGCATGCTCAGCTTACCGAACTCCTGTTGGTAGCTGCTGGTGGTCTTTTCGCTCACCAAGCGGCTGCCTTCCAAGTGCTTCTTCAGCGCCAACAAGATCTGGTTGGGGTTCACCGGCTTGATCAGGTAATCGCTGATCTTGCTGCCGATGGCCTCCTCCATGATGCTTTCCTCCTCGCTCTTGGTGATCATCACCACCGGGGTGTGCGGACTGGCCGCCTTGATGCGGGTGAGCGTTTCCAGCCCGCTGAGGCCGGGCATGTTCTCGTCCAGGAAAACGATGTCGAACTCCTCCTTGTCCACGGCATCCACGGCGTCTAAGCCGTTGTTCACGGTCTTCACCGCATAGCCTTTCTGCTCCAGGAAGAGAACGTGTGGTTTCAGCAGTTCGATCTCGTCGTCTGCCCAAAGGATGGATGCTGCCATGGTGGTGTTCGGGGTCCCTATTGGCCGGGTGGGCGCTGTGGTCGTGTGCATGCCAGGGAAACACGCCCTGCGGGGGAATGTTGCCCGGCATTTGTTACAGGGCGTGAATTTACGGGGTGGCGCGTTGTTGTGCCCGTGCAGGCCCGGCACCGGCCTTGGCAGATGCCCAGTACTTTCGGGGCCGGTTCCGCGGTTGTTCGTTGTCAGTTGTCAGTTGTTAGTTGTCAGTTGTCAGTTGTCAGTTGTTAGTTGTCAGGTGCAGTTGTGAGGCCTAACAACGAGCAACTGCGTACCCCACCCAGCATGAAGATCCTCAACGACCCCGTGTACGGCTTCATCAGCGTGCCGGACCCGCTGTTGCAGAAGCTGATCGACCATCCGTGGTTCCAGCGCCTGCGCTACATCAAGCAATTGGGCCTTTCGCACTTGGTTTACCCCGGGGCATTGCACACGCGCTTCCACCACGCCTTGGGCGCCATGCACCTGATGGGCCTGGCCTTGGAGAGCCTGCGCGGCAAGGGCCATGTGGTAACGGAGGATGAGGGTTTGGGTGCCCACGTGGCCATCCTGCTGCACGACATCGGCCACGGCCCGTTCAGCCATGCACTGGAGCACAGCATCGTGGATGATGTGGACCACGAAGTGATCAGTTCCTTGGTGATGGACGCGCTGAACAAGGAGTTCGGCGGGGCATTGGAAACAGGCATCCGCATCTTCCGCAACCAGCACCCCAAGCGCTTCCTGCACCAATTGGTAAGCGGCCAGTTGGACATGGACCGCATGGATTACCTGAACCGCGACAGCTTTTATACCGGCGTGAGCGAAGGCGTGATCGGCGGCGACCGCATCATCAAGATGCTGCAGGTGGTGGATGATGAGCTGGTGGTGGAGGAGAAGGCCATCTACAGCATCGAGAAGTTCATCGTGGCGCGCCGCCTGATGTACTGGCAAGTGTACCTGCACAAGACCGTGGTGGCCTGCGAGCAGATGCTGGTGCAAACCCTGCGCCGCGCCAAAGCCCTCGGCCTGCAAGGCGTGCCGCTCTTCGGCTCACCCACGCTGCTGGGTTTCCTGCACGAGCGCCGGGGCCGTCCCTCCTTCAACGACCCTGCCGTGCTCGCGGACTTCATGCGCTTGGACGACCATGACATCATGGGCGCGGTGAAGGTGTGGGCCGACCACCCCGACAAAGTGCTGGCGCGCTTAGCTTCAGACCTGTTGCATCGCCGCACCCTGCGCATCCGCCTGCAGAACGGACCATGGAATGAAGTGCACATCGCTGAGTTGCGCGAAAAGGTGGCCGCACAACTTGGCATCTCCACAACCGACGCCGCACACTTCGTTATCACCGGCAGCATCGTGAACAACGCGTACGATCCCGGCAAGGACCGCATCGAATTGCGCTACAAGGACGGCACGTTGCGCGACATCGCCGAAGCCAGTGACAACCTCGGCATTCAAGCGCTGGCGCGGCCGGTGACGAAGTGGTACCTGGCGTGGCCGCGGTGGATGTAGATCACTCCCTCACCACCATCCGCGTGTCCACCCGATCGTTCGTACGCAACTGGAGGATGTACGCACCGGGATGCAGCTCGGCAAGGTCCAGAAGCACAGGGCCTTCAGCATTGATGGGGAACCGTGCCGTGCGCAGGAGCCTGCCCATCTGGTCCAGCAGATCCAATTCCGCCGGGCCGTTCAGTTCGGCTCTGATCATCACCGGGCCGTTGGTGGGGTTCGGAAAAACGGTGATCGCCGCCACCTCCTGCTTCCCCTCCTCCACCGAAAGCAGTGTGCATGCCTCTTCCACCTCCGCCCGCGAGGAGCAGCCGGTGGCGTTGCCGGTGATGTTGGCCAGGTTCTCCGGTAGACCCAGGTAGGTGCACAGGTTCTCCGCCGCGCATTGGAACAGGCCGGGGTTGTTCACGATGATGAGGTTGAGGATGGTGTTGGGATCGATGTTCTCCAGGCCGTCAAGCGACATCAGCCCCGAACTGCCCATCACCCGGAGCACACCGTTGATGGAGGTGATGCCGGCGAGCTCCTGTAGGCTGAGGATTGCGGTGTTGCCAATGAGCGACAAGGGCCCGCCGAGCGAGGTGAGCCCAAGGGCCGCGCTGAGGTCCATCAGTTGCGGGTTGTTCATCAGGTCCAAGCCGCCGCCGATGCTGATGGGCGCCAGGCCTTGCATGCTGGCCAGTGCGGTGTTGTCGCGTATGATGAGCGACCCGCTGATGGTCTCAATGCCTTCCAGGCCTTGCAGGTCGGTGAGCCCCGGGCTGTCCGAGATGTCCAGGTAGCTGCCCACGCTGATGATGTTCTGCAGGCCCGCAAGGCTGGTGAGGCTGTTGTTCTCGCTCACCTCCATGAGGCCACCCACCGTGGTGAGGCCGGACAAGCCGGACATGTCGGTGAGCTGGGCATTGCCGGTGATGCCGAGGCTGCCCCCCACGCTGGTGATGTTCTCCAGGCCGGCGAGGTTCGTGAGCTGCGGATTGAGCCCCACCTGCAAGTAGCCTTCCACGGCGGTAAGCTGGGCCAAGGGGGTGAGGTCAGTGATGTTGCCTTGCCCGATGAGCAGGAAGCCCTGGATGGTGGTACATCCGGGATGGTCCGTGGGAAAGCTGTTCACCTGGGCCTGGGTGCTGAGGGCGATGCCTTCGGGCAGGCAGCCTTGGGCCTGTGCGAACGAGATGCTGCCGATGGCGCAGACAAGAAGGGTGAGTTGGCGTAGCATGGCGACAGGGTTCAGGGGTGTGACCGTTCGATGATCAAACGTGCCGTGGCGATGCCCTTATCGCCCTGCACCTGCAGCAGGTAGGCGCCCGGCAGCAGGTGGGCAAGGTGGAGCGTGTGCGCAGCGCCCGTGGCGGCGGTCACACGCTCCTGGTGCACGGTGCGGCCGGCCGGATCGTACACGCGCAGATCCACAGGGGGCTGCCAGGAACCCTGCAGGTGTACCACCCCGAGCGATGGGTTGGGAAAGAGCTGCACGGCCAGGCCGGCAGCTGCGGTGGCATCGGCAATGGAGGTGCTGGCGCACGCGGCCTCCACTTCGGCCACGCTGGCACAGCCGGCCGCGTTGTTGGCAATGGTGGGTTGGGCATCCGGCAGGCCGAGGTAGGCACAGATGTTCCCCAACGCGCAGTCGGACACGCCCGGCAGGTCCTGCAGCAGCAGTTGGGTGATGGTGGTGGGATCGATGTTCTGCAGCGGGGAGAGGTCGGTGAGCAGGGGACAATCCTGAACGCGCAGGTAGCCTCCCAAGGCGGTGACACCAGCGAAATCCTCCAGGCTGGCCAGTGCGGCGTTGTCCTGCAGGTTGAGCGCGCCCCCAATGCTGGTGAGCCCGCTGGCGGCGCTTAGGTCCGTGAGCTGCGGGTTCCCCTTCACCCAGAAGGCGGCGCCTACGCTCTGGGGCGCGAGGCCGTTCATGCTCTGCAGGGCGGTATTGCCTTCCACCGCGACCGCGCCACCCACGTCCACCAGGCCCTCCAGCCCTTGCAGGTCCGTGAGTTCATCGTTCAGGCGAATGGAGACGTTCCCGCCGGTGGAGCTCAGCGAGCCCAAGCCTTCAAGACTGGTGAGGCTCTGATTCAGACGCACTTCCAGCAGCCCGCTCACTGTGGTGAGGTTGGAAAGTGCGGTGATGTCCGCGAGGTTGTCGTTCCCGTCCAGCCTCACGTAGCCCCCCACGCTGGCGAGGTTGTCCAGGCCGTCGAGCGACTCCAAGCCCAGTGTGAACTCCACCAGCAGATAGCCGCCCACGGAGGTGATCTGCGACAACGGTGTAAGGTCGGTGATGCCGCCTGCGAAGCCATCGTTGCTGGGCCCGATCTTCAGGAAGCCATCGATCTGGGTGCAGCCCGGGTGGTTGATGGGGAAGGCGTTCACCTCGGATTGCAGGTTGAAGGCGATGCCCTGGGGCAGGCAGTTCTGCGCGTGGGCGATCGAAAGGCTTCCGACGCCTGACAGCA
The DNA here is from genome assembly GCA_023957375.1 of Flavobacteriales bacterium. Taxonomy (GTDB): domain Bacteria; phylum Bacteroidota; class Bacteroidia; order Flavobacteriales_F; family PHOS-HE28; genus PHOS-HE28. The sequence continues at coordinate 231,262 of JAMLHB010000002.1, forward strand.
GGATGGTGATGATGCGATGCATGGTCGTACAAGGATCTGCGTTCATCCGGGGATCATTCCTTGATCAGGCGGGCCGTGGCCACGCCCTGTTGGCTGCGCACTTCCAAGTGGTGGATGCCGGGCTTCAGCGCAGTGAGGTCGATGCGGTGCCGGAGCGTTCCACCGGCCGCAGTGCTTCCGTTCATGACTTCACGCCCCAGGGCGTCCAGCACGCGGTAGTGTACTGAACCATGGGCCTCCAGCTCGATCGTCACGTGGTCGCGCACCGGATTGGGGTAGGTGCGCATGGGCAGCTGCGCTTGTTCGGCGATGGAGGTGGCACTGGAATAGCTTACCAGCGCGGCCGTGGCACCGATCTCGGTACCGAACTCATCGGTCTCCAGGGAGAAGACGAGCAGCGGGAAGGGGATGCCGCTCTTCACCCAGCGCCACTCCTCGCGGGAGCTCACCATCTCGAAGGGCACGCCGATGTCCACGCTCAAGGTCTCCACCTGTTGGGCATGGATCCGCAGCACATCGGTGTAGGTGGCATTGGGCAGGATCAGGGTACCGTAGCCGTCCACGCTCCAGGTGTGCTGCCCCGTGAGCAGGGCCGGGAAGCCTACGAAGTCCTCCGTGGACCCATAGGTGTCCGAGCCGTTGCTGGTGGCCGTGAGCGGGGTGGTGAAGAAGGTGATGGGGTCGGTGTTGATGCTGCTGACCCCAGCATTGCCGTCGAACACGTGTTCCCCATGTTCGGTGAAGCCACCGTTGAGATCGAAGAAGGCATGGAGGGTGAAGTCCGCGTCCATTTCGGCGTACAAGGCCATGGTGGCACCGGGGAAATCGGATGCCATCGTGGTGCTTGCCGCGCTAACCGCCGTGTAGGTGAACTCCCCACCGCTGAACCCGGGTGCAGCGAAGTTCCAGGTGGCGTTCGCGCCGCCCGGACCGGCATCACTGATCGGGAAGGTGGGATCGATCACCAGCTGGTCGCCCACGTTCAGGACCACCTGCGGAATGGTGGGCTGCGCGAAAGCGCCGGTGGCAGCGAGGAAGAGAATTGGGGTAAGGGTGCGGTTCATGGTGTGGGGGTTGCTGGTAATGTTGTGATGCGGGTGAGGAAACGCACCCGTAGCGTCGACCCATCGGGTCGACATTTTCGTATCGTTCCACAGCAACGTGTTGTCGACCCAAGGGACGACGGTACAGGTGCATGGGTGAAGATTTTGCGTTCCATTAGAAGCGCATGCGATACCCTACGGTACCGCGTGTTTCGGTGAATGCCTGAAGTCCTTCGCGCCGGATGTTGCCGGCGCTGAGCATCAGCGCGTGCCGGTCGCTGAGGCGGTAGTTCATGCTGAAGTGGGTGCTGTGGATGTCGTCCATGCGGTCTGGCAGTTGGCTGCGGTTCCAGGTGTGGGTGAGGCGCAGCAGCAGTTTGTCCTTCTTCAGCATGCGGGTAGCACCCACCGTGGCGCCATAGCGCTCGTTGGTGGTGAGCAGCGCGCTGTAGTCGTTGTAGTTGGCGCCCAGCACCAGGCCCCAGCGGCTGGCCAGCCAGCGCAGCTGGTACTGCAGATTCAGGTTGATGAGGCGGTTGCCCAGGTCGGTGGGCCCATCGCTGCGATCGCTCAGCTGCTGGTAGCCGGTCATCAGGCTCCAACTGTGCTGCCGCTTGGCATCGCCGTACTGGTACAGCGTGGCCACGTTCACCTGATGGTTCACCTGATCGATGAGCACCGAATCGGCGAAGAGCGTATCCAGCAGCAGCGTCTGGTAGATGCTGAAGTTGGCGTAGTTGAGGTTGACCGACACGCGTGTGGAGGGTCGATACGCCACGTTGGCAGAGCCGATGTTGCGTGCGGTTCCGGCGAAGCGGCGATCGCTGAGGTTGTTGCGCTGCACGCCGAACTGCCCGCTCAGTTGCAGCTTGTCCTTCGCCAGAGGAAAGGCGGTACGCAAGGTGATCTGCTCCACATCACTGAGCAGGTAGTTGGCACCCAGCGTACGGAAGCCGGGCTGCACCATGCGGTACTGTACACCGGAGGTGAACTTGTCCTTCACGTAGTCCAGGCCCACGGCACCCGCACCGGCCAGGTTGCTCGCGTAGTTGAAGCCCAGTTCGCCCACGATGGGCCGGTCGGCATAGATGTCCTCATCCAGCCGGGGCGCGTTGAGGTCGTGCGTGTAGGCACCCACGGCCAGGTCGGCATCCAGCACCAGGCGGTCCTTGGCGAACTGCACGCGTGAGCGTAGCCCAAGGGTGGTGCTGGCCTGTGGCGTGATGCGTTGCAGCGTGTCCAGCAGGGGCAGCGAGCTCACATCGTCCGCGGCGCGGAAGAAGGTCAGGTCGAAGGTGTTCTTCCTGCCCAGCCCCAGGAGGGCGCCGTAGCCCATGCGCTTGTACTGGGCCACGCCGTAGCGGTTCTCATCGGCGCGCTGGGCTTGTTGCAGCATGCCGTACATGGCGCTGAAGCGGAAGGCCTTGGGCCGTAGTTCCACCCCACCACCAAGGAAGGTGATGTTGTTCAATGTGAACTCCGAGAAGCGCAGGTTGCGGTGCCCGGCATGCAGCTTCACCCACTTGTACTCGGGGCTTACACCGAAGCGAGTGAAGGGTTGGGAGAAGTTGCTGCCTTGCCGACTGATGGCTACGGAGAACGGCAGGTTCCATCCATAGATCGACAGGTTGAGCGTGCCGCTGAGCGAATAGCCGAGCGGTTGCTGGCGCGCATTGATGCCGTTCATCTGGTAACCACTGAGCGTTCCTCCCAATGCGCCGGAGATGCGCACGGGATCGGCGTTGGGGTCCACGGTCTGCCCTTGCACAAGCCCCGGCAACAGGGCTAGCGCTATGAACCAGGGAGTGTGCCGCGCGCGATCCACAGCGGGAAAGTAGCGGGCAGAAAATGTGTAACACCTCCGGAAAGCCGTGCCGATACGGCCATTTCTCACCACGGGCTAAGTGGTGATCGGGAACGGCTCAATGGATCGCGCCAACGGCTCAATGGCACGCGCGTACAGCTTGCCCGTGCAGGCGGATCCGGTCATCTTCGTTGGCATGCGAAGCATCCTGCAACACCTCCTGAAAGGCCGCTTGGCGGGGCTGCTGATGACCCTGTTCGCTGCTGCTTCGGCCCACGCCCAACCGTTGCCCATCAGCGTGTCGTTGGTGCTGGCACCGCCCTACCCCCTGCATGCCGACGAAGTGCTGGACATGGGCGACAACACGCTGATCAGCCTGCAGAACAACAACCCCTTCGAGAGCTACACGCTGTACTTGGGCAGTGAACTCGATGGCAGCAACGGCGTGAACATCCGGACCCGCCCCGAGGCGCGGCCGCAAACGCCGATCGAACTTGCTCCCGGTGCCTCGCTCCTGCTCAGTGGCACCGAGCTGCAGGCCTTCTACAACAACTACAACGAAAGCGATCTGCTCTACAGCGGCATCACACTGGAGGACCTGATCAACGACAACGCGCTGCCCGAAGGCCTTTACACGCTGTGCGTTCGCGCCTACGACTTCCTCACCGGCCTACCCCTGAGCGGTCCTTCGCCCCTGGGTTGCTCGGCACCCTTCGTGGTGGTCACGGCCGACCCGCCCATCATCACCTCCCCCACCAACGGCCAAGAGCTGCCCTACACGGATCCCGCCTTCTTCACCATCACCTGGATACCCCCATCGGTGAGCGCACCCGACCTGGTGTACCGGCTGGAAATGATGGACATCACCGGGCTGCCCATCAACCCCTACGATGCCTTCCTCACCGGCAACATGCTGCAGTTGAGCGAGCTCGACATCCCCACCAACTTCTTCCTCTACGGCATGGAATATCCGCAGCTGCTGGACGGCCACGAGTATGCCGTGCGCGTGCGGGCCTACCGCCAGTTCGGCACGCTCAACATCCTGAACAACGGCTGGAGCGATGTGGTGGTCTTCACCTACGGAACACCCGGTGCTGCCGACCCCTTCGGCAATGATGACGACGTACTGCCACCACCTCCACCGGTCGACCAAGGCAGCGTGGTGCTGACCGATGGCGCCTTCCCCGGCACCTACGATTGTGCATCACCCTGCAATGTGGCCGTACCGCCCGCCACCGACCTGAAGCAGGACCTGCGCATGGGCGACCTGGTGACCATGGGCCACTTCATTCTGGCCATCACGCAGGTGAGCGGCAGCGGCACCTTCAGCGGTGAAGGCGTGATCCAGCCCACGGGCTACCTGCCCATCGGCATCAAGGTGCAGTTCAGCGGCCTGCAGGTGAACACCAGCGATGTGGCGGTGGCCGGCCAGGCGGAGGCGATGCTGCGCTCTGGCTCGTGGATCGACGCGACGTGGGCCGACCTGAGCACCAACATCCGCAACGTACGCTTCAGCCGCAACCGCGATGTGGCGTGGCAGCAGGCCACCGATCCGCAGTGGTACATCGACCAAGCGGCCACGGTGATGCAGAACACCGGCAGCACCCTGCCCTTCAGCATCGGCCCGGAAAGCGGCCGCCTGCAGGTGGTGGGCATGCACTTCTTCCCCGATCGTGCAGCTTACAACGTCGCGCATATCCAACGCCTCGCTGATGATCTGGAGGAGCCGCGCTACCTGAGCTTCCTGGGGAAGAACTTCTGCCTTACGCCCGGCGGGCCAGCAGTTGGCGAGGACCAGGCGGTGTTGGAGCTGTTGGAGGAAGTCCGATTCAAGATGACCGAAGAAGTACGCCTCGCCTTCGATCCCGCTAATGCACAGGGGGCTGGCACGCGCGCCACCTTCGATTGCAACGGATTGGTGCGCGTGGAGGTGCAGGGTCGCGCCCTCTTCGACCCCGTGCTCTTCAAGCCCGTGAACGCGGCCGGGCAGACCACCAACGACACGCTCTTCGCGGCCTTCGCCGTGCAGTACGTGGAGTGGGGTGATTGGCAGGCCATGCTCGACTTCAATGCGATGGGGCAGGGCGCCGCCAATGTGGTGGGCTTCCAGTACCGGGAGCTGGAGGGCTACACCATGCAGGTGCAGCAGGCCTACATCGACCACAGCATCAGCAGCAACCTGCAGGGCATGCAGTTCCCAGAAGGGCACCCCGGTGTGGGAACGCCCGAGTGGGAAGGCCTCTACATCGAGCGTGTGCAGGTGGTGATGCCGCGCTGGGCCAACCGCACCGACACGGCCGGTCATCGTGCCACCTTCGCCGGGCGCGACCTCGTGATCGATGACACCGGTTTCAGCGGACAATTCGCAGCGAACGGTGTGCTGCCGCGCAACAGTGGCCTGCTGGACAACTGGAACTTCAGCATCGACACGCTGCACTTCGAGATCGTGGCGAGCAGTCTGGTGGGCGGTGCGCTCGTGGGCAACCTGCGCCTGCCTATCGCCGACGAGGACCTCATCTACGTGGCATCGGTGGACTATGCGGGAAACAACACCCTGCACAGCTTCGCGCTGGCCGCCGAGAACGACTCGCTGAGCTTCGATGTGTGGCACGCGCGCTTCATCCTGGAAGGCAACAGTGGCCTTGCCATCACGCTGGGAAGTGGTGCGCCTTTGATCGAGGCCACCCTCAATGGACGCATCTCCTTCGCATCGCTGATCGGTGACATCCCCAAGAACGAGCTCACGGACATCACCATCGAGCAACTGGTGGTGCGCAACCGGCCGAGCTACATCTCCATCGGCAACTTCGGCACAGGTCTCAGTCCCACCACACTTGCCGTTGCTGGCTTCGGTGTACTGGTGGACCAATTGGACTTCGACGGCAGCGACATGAACAACGCCAAGCTGCTGATCGGCCTGGGCATGGACCTCAGCAAGGGCGTGATGCCGATCTCCGGTGGCGTAAGCATGTTCATCAAGAACCGCATCGAAGCGCTGGACAGCCTGGTGGTGACACGCGAAGGCACCGAGATCGGATCCATCTACGTGGAAGCCGATGTAACGGGCGTGAAGATGAAGGGCAGTGTGGGCTTCTTCAATGACGACCCAAAATTCGGCAGTGGCTTCGATGGCAGCCTGGACCTCACCTTCCTGGATGCCACCACCGTGCAGGGCAGCGTGCTCTTCGGCAATGTGCCGGAGAACAATGCCACCACCGACTACTGGTACGCCTTCGGCATGGTCGGTCTTTCCACGCCCTTCCCGCTGGCCACACCACTGGACCTCTACGCCTTCGGTGGCGGCGCTTATTGGAACATGGAACTGAACGGATCGCCGCCCGGTCCGCGCACCATGTCGCAGCAGAACGTGAACCCGCGCAACCTCTTCAACGTGAAGAAGAACACCGCCGGCATACAGGCGGCCGTGATCCTGGGCCTCACTCCGGAGAGCACCACCTTCAACGCCGACGCCACGCTCACCGTGCAGTTCGACATGGGTACCGGTGGACTTGGCCTGATCGCACTGAACGGCAACGGCTATGTGATGGAAGCCATCGAGACCGCCAGCGAAGCGACCGCCATGGTGTACACCACACTGGAGGTGATGTACAACTTCAGCACGCGCACCTTCAGTGCCGACCTGGTGCTGAACGGCAAGGTGCCCAAGGCCACGCCGCTCTTCGATGTGAACGGCCAGCTGAGCTTCTACCGCTCGCCCACGCTATGGTACTTCAAGGCCGGCACTCCACAAAACCCCATCGGTCTGGGCATCGATGTGTATCCTTTGAGCGCAACGGCAGGAGCCTACTTCATGACCGGGCAGCAACTGCCACCCCCGGTGCTGCCGGCGGCCGTTCAGGACTTCTTCAACTTCACGCCCAACATGATGGGCAACCTCGCCCAAGGGCTCGGAATCGGGTTCATGGCGGGTGCACACATCGCGGCCAAGGGCGACTTCACCGCCGTGGGCACCGGCCTGGTGGTGGACGTACTCTGTGGCGCCGACCTCGCCATGATGAGCTACGAGCTGTGCACCTGCAACGGCAGCACGGACTTCGGGATCAACAAGTGGTACGCTCAAGGCATGGCCTACCTCATCGGTGGTGCTCGCCTCACGGCCTTCACGGCGGACATCGCGAGCATCCAGGTGGGCATCATCGTGGAAGCTGCGTTCCCGCGCCCCAACTACGTGCATGGCATCATCCGCGCCGAGGCCGAAGTGCTGTGGTGGGATGAAGACATCGAGGAGGACTTCACCGTGGGCACACCGTGCGACATGCAGCCGCTGCCCAACGCCAACGTACTGATCCAACGCTTGGAACTGGAGTTGGAATCACTGGACATGATCGCTGGTGTAACGCCCAGCCACATGTCCTCCTTCGTGCCGCTTACCGCACGCCCGGTGATCAACTGGCACGTGAAGCAGGGCGAGCAACGCGAGTATGTCTACCCCAATGGCATGGGCGGGCTCATCCAGAAGAAATACCGCTTCAACCTGGGGGCCAAATGGCTGCGCCAGAACGACCAAGGGAGCTTCGTGGAACAGAGCAATTTCCAGATCGACCAGGACACCGAGAACGACACCTGGACACTACGCCTGGTGACCTCATCAGGAGCACCATCACAGATGAACGGCTCGCGCGGGTACAAGGTGCGCGCCACGGCCGCCATCGAAGAATGGGTGGGCACGGGGTGGCAGCCCGCAGTGTACCAACAAGGGTCGCAGGCCGGGCAGCCGATCCGCCAGCAGCGCGAGCACTTCTTCACCACCACCACCAGCCTCACCGAGCTCGACCGGCTCACCATCGACTACACCAAGCCCTACCCGCGCCAGCGTTTCCTGCCCTACAACGACCTGCCGCAGGGCATCATCAAGTTCAACATCGACCAGCAGCCGCGCTTCCAGGACTTCAGCGATTGCGGCTTCGACCTGCTCATGCGCCTCACGCGCATCGATGGCCAGGGCACGCCGGTGGAAGTGCCGGTGAACCGGGACTACGAGCTGAAGGTGCTCTTCGACATGCCCGCATTGCAGGCCGAGAAGATCTACGACATCAGCATCGTGGCGCGGCGCGAAGCAACACCCACGCAGCTGCAGAACGAGACACGCCCCGCCTGCCAGTTATCGCCCGGCAACCTGCAACTGCTGATGCCCAACGTAGCGAACGTGAACACGGCGGACCACCAGGCCACGGCAAGCCTTGCCGGCTATGCAGGCATGCAACAGTACACCGCGATCGATCCCACGGCCGCCATGGCGGCAGCGGGCATCGAAGGCAAGGTGACGCAGGAGAAAGTGTTGCACACCATCCACTTCCGCACCAGCAAATACGCCACGGGCGCGGCCAAGCTGAACAGCATACAGCCGGTGGGGGTCACCGCTTCCACGGCTTATCTGCCGCACTACATGAACAGCAACAACACCTACCTGGGTTGGGCCACGGTGAAGGACCTGAGCATCGCGCTCACCGCCGGTGAAGGCTTTGACCGCTATGATGTGCTGGGCCATCCCTTCGTGGCCAGTGGCAGCTTCACCTCCCCCGTCTACGAGTTCGGCAGCGACCACTGCACCTTCGATGGCAGGTATGGCAATGCGTGGACGGGCCGCGTGTGCAACGAGATCTACGGCCTGGTGCAGCAGGGCAACGGCATGGGAAGTACGGGCGGTGGATCGCCCTTCAACCCCGCGCAAGCGGCCGCGGCCGGCTTCGTCGGTTCCCTACCGAAGTTGGGCAAGGTGGACCTGCGCACGGATGCCACGGCCCCAGCCGGCATCAAGCACCTGCAGCCCCTGCTCAGCGATGCGGAAGTGGGGCTGAGCGGATCCACGACCACCGCCAGCACCACGCCCACTTCCTTCCCCATCTTCCAACCGCCCTACGACCCATTTGCGCCCACCATGCCCATCCAACCCGCACCGGCCACCACGCGCCTGGAGCTGGTGTGGCGCCCCGAGCGTGCCGCCTACGAGGCCCTGTCCTTGATCCAGAACAACAGCCTCGGACTGCCCAAACCGCCACCCGCGTACCAGTTCCCGCGCATGACCGACGGCAACTACCCGCTGCACATCCGTTTGAACAACATCTCGAACAGCATGGTGGAAAGCACCTCGGGAAGCCGCACGCTGCAACTCAACATCGACCTGTGACCATGGCGCAACGAACGATGCGAACGGCACTGCTTCTCCTCGCGCTTGCTGCGATCACAGCAGCACATGCCCAGGTGGAAGACCTGCACATCACGGCACGCAAGGCCGACGGCAACGTGCTGGTGAAGTGCATGCCCACGAACGCGAGCACCTGGTACAGCATGATGCAGAACGGTGCAACGGTGGTGGTGGAAGGCCGGGCGCCGATCACCCTGCGGCACGGTACTCCGGAAGCCTTCGCGGCCACCAACGTCGATGCAGGCTGGAAGGAAACACTCGCGCTGCTCGCGAACGAGATACCCGCCCCTGCGGTGAACGAGAAGGACCTCGATGCCGTGGTGAAAGCGGGCAAGGACTTCGATCGGCACTACCTCGCGTGGATCCTGCTCACTTCTTACGAACCCGCTCTTTCACGCCTCTCCGGTTTCCAGTTCGAGCTGCCGGACGATGGCCGCGACATCAGCGGAAACGTACGCGTGGAAGGGCTTCCGGAGCAGTCGTTCAGGTTCGATCATGCCACACTGCGCAGCGATCTGGAAGGTATTCCCTTCGAGCTCTTGCCCGGCGACAAGGCCGCCACACTGCGTTGGTCGCACGCCCCGCTGCGTGGGCATGCAGTGGCCTACCTCATCGAACGCAGCACCGATGGAAAGCGATTCGATCCCATCGGCGCACCGGTGGTGTACGACCGCAAGAGCAAGGGTGTGGGCGATGATCCCCTCGGCATGGAATGGGTGGATCCCCTGCCCGCGAACGATGAGACCTGGCACTACCGCCTGGTGGCCTTGGACGCTTTCGGCATGCGCTCGGTGGACAACACCGTGCTGCACGTGACGCCGCGCGAGGACCCTGCACTGCCGCCTTTCTCGGCCGTGCGCATCGAGACCGCATCGGACGGCAGCTCCACCTTGAGTTGGAGCTACCCGATGCCTGCTGGCTTGAAAGGCTTCCAAGTGATCCACAGCACACAGGGACCACTGGGGCCTTACGCAATCTCACACGCGGAACCGCTGCCAGCGTCGGCACGCAGCTTCACCCACCAGTGGGATGTGCAGGACGATGTACACTACCGCTTGGTGGCGATCGATAACGAGGGCCAGGCGAAGGCATCGGACCTGATCTACCGCGCAGTGGCCGATGAGATCCCGCCGAATGTGCCCGAAGGTGTGCAGGTGGAGGTGGACAGCACGGGCCAGGTGACGATCCACTGGCGGCCTGTGCAGGACAGGGACCTGAAGGGCTACCGCGTGTTCAAGAGCTTCCAGGCCGATCGCGGTTTCGTGCAACTGACCCGCGTGCCCATCGCCGACACGCTCTTCACCGACACGCTCTCCCTGCAACGCCTGGACAAGCAGGTGTACTATCAGGTGGTGGCGCTGGACGGCAGCTACAACCAGAGCGCGCCCTCCGCCACCGCAGTAGGACGCATGCCCGATGTACTGCCGCCGTCCGCACCCCTGCTCACGAAGGCCGAAGTGGACCGGGAGCACCGCGTCACGCTGGCCTGGCGGCCAAGCAGTTCACCCGATGTGGCCTACTACAAATTGCAGTACCGGGATGCCAGCGACACGCTCTTCCAAAGCCTGCGCATGGCCACACCCGCGCAACACGAGATCCAGGATGCCGGCTTTGCGCAGGTGCCGCACTGGCGGGAGTACCGCGTGCTGGCCGTGGACAGCGCGGGCAACGTTTCGGAGAGCAACCTGCGGCGGGCGGTACGGCGCGACCGAACGGCTCGTCCGTCGGCACCCAAGGAATTGCGTGCGACCGTGGAGGACGGCAGTGTGATCCTGAGCTGGACCTTGGACCCCGCCACAGAGGTCAGCCATTTATTGGTGTACCGCCAACAAACGAACGAGAGCAGACCCGTTCTGGTGGACCGCGCGAAGGCCCTGGCCTGGACCACTTCGCCGATGCCCGCGAAGGATGGCGACATCTACCGTGTGCAAGCCGTTAGCGAACGCGGTGCAAAAAGCCCCTTCAGCGAAGCGGTACAAGTACGGATACCTTAGAGTAAGGGCGGCTCGGGATACCTTGCCGAACGAGCGGTAACGAAGACCATGCGAGGACTTGTCCGGATAGCCCTGTTGCTGAGCTGCCTGCTCGTTGGCGGTCTGGTGCGTGCGCAGTTGCCGCCGGGCTGGTCCTTCAGCAATCCGCTCATCATCGGTGCGGAACAGGGCCTGCGCTCCACGACCATCCGGCAGGTGGTGCAGGACGAGGAAGGCTTCCTCTGGATCGCCACGGCAGGTGGACTTCACCGCTTCGACGGACACCACATGCAGGTCTTCCTGCCCGATCCGCAGGACAGCACCACGCTGCCTTCGGCGGACATCACCGCACTGGCGCTGCAGGATGGCGTGCTCTGGGTGGGCACTGCCGATGCAGGACTGTTGCGCTTCGACCGGCGCACGCACCTCCACACGCAATACAAGCACCAGCCAACGGACCTGCGTGCCTTGGATGGCGATCGGGTGAACTGGTTGATGGTGGACCGCAAGGGCCAGCTCTTCGTGGGCACCAACTTCGGAGCCATCTGCCTGTTCCGGCAGACCAGCGGCGACTTCGATCGCATCGCCTTCCCCCAGCACCCGGACCTCTATGTGGATCGCACCCGCACCCGCACCCATGCCATGGTGCAGGATGTGCAGACCGATGACACCTACTGGATAAGCACCTCAAATGGCCTTCTGAAGCTCAGTGCCGGGAATTGGGAGATGCAATTCCTGCTGATGCACGAGCCTGTAACGGCGCACAACCTGGACAAGCGCACCAACAATTTCCGCAGTGTGGTGCAATGCCCCAATGGCCACCTGTTCCTGGGCACCTGGGGGGCCGGCGTGGTGCGCTACGAGCCACAGCGGGATCGCTTCACGCGCTATTCGATCCTGGAGGACGGTGCCATCCGCCAGTTCACCAACACCTACAACGCCGTGATGCGGGGGCCTGACGGCACCTTGTGGGCGGGCAACAACACCGCCGGCCTTGCGCTGCTCGACACCAACACCGCCACCATCCGGCACCTGCATGCCGACACGGTGCCCGGCATGGAAGGCATGCGCGCACAGGGCGTCTGGCACATGCATTCCACCAGCGGCGGCGACCTGCTGGTCATCACCCGGCAGGACGTCCGGCTCTTCAGCCCCCTGCGCCAGCACTTCGCCACCTGGACCTTCGAGGCCGCTTTCAAGCACTACGTGGGCCGCAAGGGCATCACCGCCGTGCTTCCCCTGCCGGACGGCACCGCGCTCCTCGGTGGCACGGGCCTCGACGGGCTTTACCGGATCGACCCGTCGACCCGCAAAGTGCGCTACCTGCCGCCCCCTGCGGACGTTTGGAACGAAGCGGAACGGGAGCACTTCTCGGTGTACGGCTTGCTCCCGTTCGGCCCGGAGAAGGCATTGGCGGTGAGTTGGAACAAGCTGTACGTCGCGGACCTGCGCACCGGCACCATGGAGTTGGCCGAAAGCCCCTTCAACGCACGCGCATGGAACACCTTCTTCCTCGGTATCGAACGCCACTCATCTGGCGACATCTTCATCCTGGGCCGGCACGATGGCTTGATCCGCTTGAGCGCCGACCTGCGCCAGATGCGCCAGTACCTGCCCATTCCGGGGGACAGTGGTTCCATCGGCCATGGGAACTACCTCTATGCCGCGGCCGAGGACGGAACAGGACGCCTGTGGGTGGGCCATGAAAAAGGCTTCTCGGTGTTCGACCCGCTCACTGAGCGCTTCGAGAATTTCGATCCCACCGGCCGAACCGACTCCCTGGCCACCTTGAGGAGCGTGGTGAACGTGGCGCGGGATGCACGCGGCAGGATCTGGCTCGCCGATGCACAGCATGGTCTTGTGGTGATGGACGACCCTACCGCAAGACCATTCGCCATGCGCACCCTGCAACACGGCGAAGGCCTGCTGAACGCACAGGTACACGGACTTGTGCCGGACGACGATGGCGGCATGTGGATCATGGGGGCCTCTGGTGTGGAGCACCTGATGGCCGACGACAGCTCCGTAGGATACCGCACCGCGCAAGGGCTGCCGAGTACGGCCACGCCGGGTGCTTTGGCCTTGTTACTGGGCGGAAGGCTCATCGGCGCTTCGGGTCCCAAGGTGTTCTGGGAGCAGGTCGAAGGCGTTGCTGGACTTGGAACACCATTACCTGTTCACATCGCTTCCGTGAAGGTCTTCGAACGCGAGTTGGATCCGCTCGCCACCTACCGAAGCTGGAGCGAGCTGCGTTTCCGGCACGACCAGAACTTCTTCAGCATCCTGCTTTCAGCCATCGATCCGCGCGGCATCCATGCCCACCGCTTCGAGTACGAACTCCATCTCTTCAGCGGAGGCTGGATCGATGCCGGATCGGACCGCGTAGCCGTGTTCACCAACGTACCCAGCGGCGACTACACCTTCCGCGCACGCGCCGTGGCCGCTGACGGTTCGGTGTTGGGCCAGCTTGAAATGCCGCTGGTGATGGTGCCGCCCTACTGGGAGACCTGGTGGTTCCGCAGCGCCGTGGTGTTGGCCGCCCTCGCATTGATCTACGCCTTCTACCGCATCCGCATCAACGCCATCCGCAAGGAAGCACGCCTCACCACCGTCTTCAACAAACGCCTGGCCGATGTGGAGCTCACCGCCCTGCGCGCGCAGATGAACCCGCATTTCCTCTTCAACGCTTTGAACAGCATCCGCCACCATGTGCTGAACAGTCGGCCGGAAGAGGCCGATCGTTACCTGAGCAAATTCGCGCGGCTCATCCGCCTGATCCTGGACCACAGCGACCAGCGCACGGTGCCACTCGCGGATGAACTGCAAGCCCTGCGCCTCTACCTCGAATTGGAAGCCTCCCGCTTCGACGACAAATTCAGCTTCCACATCCAGGTGGATCCGTCCATCGATGCCAGCACCACGATGATCCCGCCCTTGCTCATCCAGCCCTATCTGGAGAACGCCATCTGGCACGGCCTGATGCAGAAGAGCGAGGGCGGCGAACTGGTCCTGCGCATCGGGCGCGATGGGCACCGCCTGCGCATCGAGGTGGAGGACGACGGCATCGGTCGTGCAAAGGCCGCCGAGATCAAGAGCCGCAGCGCACTGAAGAAACGCAGCATGGGCATGTCCATCACCCAGCAACGCCTCGCCATGATCGAGAAACAGCAAGGCATCCATTGCGACCTGCAGGTAGAGGACCTGGTGCTGCCCGATGGCGGACCCGGCGGCACACGCATCACACTCCTGATACCCCTTACCTGACATGCTCAGCGCCATCCTCATCGACGACGAGCGCCACTGCTGCGAGACCCTGCGCTACCTGCTGGAAAAACATCCGCAGCGTGTTCGGGTGGAAGCCGTGTTCCAGGATCCGAAGAAGGCACTGGCACACCTTCGTGAACATCGTCCGGATGTGCTCTTCCTGGACATCGAAATGCCCGGCATGAACGGCTTCCAGCTGCTGGAACAACTCGACGGCGCACATGGCCAGGTGATCTTCACCACCGCCTACGATCGTTTCGCTGTGAAGGCCTTCAAGGTGAACGCCATCGACTACCTGCTGAAACCCATCCAGGAGGACGAGCTACTGGCCGCACTGGAGAAGGTGGAGGCCCAACGCGGCAACGGTGACCATGCCCTGCCCGCCCTGGAAGAACGCATGCGCCAGCTGATGCAGGACCTGCAAGCACCGGTGCGCAAAGGCCAGCGCATCGCCTTCAGCACCGTGCATGGGCTGGACCTGGTGGAGGCGGACGACATCATCTGCTGCCAGAGCGAGAGCAACTACACCCGCATACACCTTACCGGCGAACGGCGGATCCTGGTGAGCAAGACGCTGCGCGAAGTGGAGGAGCAACTGCCCGCCGACCGCTTCCTGCGCGTTCACCACAGCTACGTGGCGCACATGGACCACGTGCAGAAGTACCTGCGTGGCGATGGCGGCACCCTGGTGATGGACAACGGCATGGAGGTGAAGGTGTCACGGAACCGGAAGGAGGAGGTGGTGGAGCGCTTGGGGGGATAGGCACTACCTCGGGCTTACTCAACCTGTGGAAACTCCACCGCCTTTGCCGGGTCAGCTACCCAGCAGCCGATACAGCAGAAGGAAAATGAGGACGGTGCCGAAGCATCCACCGCCGAACTTGCAAACTGCGCCACCAGCGAGAGGGCCACGGGAAAGGTTGTACAAGGGGGTGTGTTCTGCGGATATCTCCTTGCTGGGACAGAGGAGGTATGGAAGGTCGCAGGGCCAATTAACATGGCTTGCCAGCACCATCGGTAAAGCAGCGTATCGTTCCGTTCAAGCGTTCCTTTGTGGCATGAACGCATCGATCCCCCCTGCAGAAGCAGGCCACGCCTCCATCATCCTCATCACCGGAGCAACTGCCGGCTTCGGCGAAGCTACCGCACGACGATTTGCTGCCGAAGGCTGGCGAGTCATCATCACCGGTCGCCGACGCGATCGTTTGGAAGTGCTGAAGCGCGAACTGGAAGGCCTGCACGGGACCATCGAGGGCGGTACGGTGGTGCATGCCCTGCGCTTCGACGTGCGCAACCGGCAAGAGGTAGCGCGTGCCATTGCGGCGCTGCCCGCCGAGTGGAGCGCCATTGATGTGCTGGTGAACAACGCCGGGCTGGCCTTGGGCCTGGCGGCCTTCCCCGAGGGCGACCCGGACGACTGGGACACCATGATCGACACCAACGTAAAGGGGCTGCTGTACGTGAGCAAGGCCGTGGTGCCGGGCATGGTGGCGCGGGGAAGCGGCCACCTCATCAACATCGGCAGCATCGCCGGCAAGGATGCCTATGCCAAGGGCAACGTGTACTGCGCCACCAAGCATGCCGTGGACGGCCTCTCCAAGGCCATGCGCATCGACCTGTTGCCCCCCGGCATCAAGGTGACCCATGTGGCGCCCGGCGCAGTGGAAACGGAGTTCAGCCGGGTACGCTTCCACGGGGACCGGGAACGCGCCGAACAGGCCTACGCGGGCTTCACGCCGCTCACGGGCAAGGATGTGGCGGTCGTGGTGTTCTTCGCCGCCACCCAACCCCCGCACGTGTGCCTCAACGACATTGTGGTGACGCCCACCGCGCAGGCCAACAGCACGACAATTTTTCGGAAGTAGCGGCGAAAAGGAGGAACTGCGGATGTAGCAGGGATCTGGGGTGGCCGCGAACCGACCACAAGGACCGGGTGTTGTGTAATTGGTCCATCCGGCCGCCCAACGCCATGAGAAACCTGCTTCCCGCCCCGGCGCTGTTCGCGGCGCCCATCCTGCTGGCGCTTACTGCCAATGGCCCCGTGCAACGCCCCCGCGCCAGTCCCCCCCGCCACCGCCACCTACAACAAGGGCAGCCTGAAGATCGAAGTGAATTACAGCAGGCCGTACAAAAAGGGCCGCGAGATCTTCGGCAAGCTGGTGCCGTATGGCCGTGTGTGGCGTACCGGGGCGAACGAAGCCACCACCTTCAGCACAAACCAAGCATTGAACATTGCCGGAAAGACCCTTCCCGCGGGCAAATACACGCTGTGGACCATCCCTCACGCGGACAAGTGGCAGGTGATCTTCAACAAACAGATGTACAACTGGGGCATCAATATGGAAGGCGATGCCAGCCGCGACCCCGCCGATGATGCGTTGGAAGTAACCGTACCGGTGGAAACCGTGAAGCATCCCGTGGAGCAGTTTACCATTCAACTAGTGGATTCCAAGGTGCCGACGCTGGAGCTGACCTGGGATCTTACGCGGGTTTCCGTGCCGCTGGAGTAGGGGGAGTGTCCGATGTCTGCTGTCCTTTGTACTATGCTGGCTGTCCTATGCCCTATGTCTGCTGTCCGAAGTCTTATGCGGTGACCGTGCATAGGACATCGGACAGCCAGCATGGGACAGCCGGCATCGGACAGCAGACCAGCGTCAGCGCTCCCCGGCACTACCTTCGTCCCTTCAAACTTCAGCAGATGAACGGCAACTGGGCCAAGATCCTCCTCTTCAGCATCCTCTTCCTGGTGCTGGGCTTCATCCTCGGTCGTGTCTGCGGCAACTGCGGCGGCGGCAAATGCGGCCCCGGCGAGATGCGCGGCGGTGGTTGCGCCATGCACGGCGACATGGGCGGCGAGGCTTGCATGCACGGCAACAAGGGCAAGTGCTGCAGCATGAAAGGCGATCCCGCCATGGACCACCACGGCATGGAAGGTGGCAAGGTGGACAGCACCGCCGCACCCAAATAACCTTCAGTTGATGTGCTGGCGCATCGGTCTTGTTGCGTTGCTTGCCGCCGCCATGGTGGGCACGGCACATGCCCAGCGCATCGAGAATGCATCACGCAGCACCATCGGCTACCTGAACGCGGACGGGCGCATCGAGAACAGTTCGCGTTCCACCGTGGGCTACATCACCGGCAACGGGCCGGACTGGCGGATCGAAAACGCCTCGCGCAGCACCATCGGGTACATCAGCGTGCGCGGCAATAACGGTTACACCGTCGAGAACGGCTCCCGCAGCACGGTGGGCTATGTGGAGAAGAACGGTGACGGCTGGCGGGTGGAGAACAGCAGCCGGAGCACCATCGGCTACATCGACGAAAAGGGCCGGGTGGAGGACGCCTCCCGCAGCACGCAGGGCTATGCTCCGGGCCTTCCGGCGGCGTGGGTGGCGGTGCATTTTTTCTTCTTCCGGTTTCCGTAGCACCGGCCGTGCAGGCTGCCCCCTGCCCCACTGCTTGCGTGACACGGTTATCTTCGCAGGCCCTCGGGAAGGTTCCCGGGCCGATCGCAGGATGCAATTCTCAGCCGCACAGATCGCCGAGCTCCTAGAAGGGGACGTGGACGGCGACGCCCAAGTGCTGGTGAACGACCTGGCCAAGATCGAAGAGGGGAAACCCGGTTCGCTGACCTTCCTGGCCAACCCGAAATACACGGACCTGCTGTACTCCACCGGGGCCAGCATTGCCGTGGTAGGGCGTGATTTCCGGCCCTCCCAGGCGCTGCCCAAGCACCTCACCCTGGTGCGTGTGTCCGATCCGCGGGCCTGCTTCAGCCGCTTGCTGAAGATGAACGAAGGCCTGAGCTACAACAAGCGCGGCATTGAACAACCCAGCTTTGTAAGCCCCAAGGCCAAGGTGGCCCCTGGTGCCTACATCGGGGCATTCACCTACATCGGCGAGGGTGCGGTGATCGAAGAAGATGCCAAGATCTTCCCGCATTGCACCGTGGGCGACAACGCGCGGATCGGCAAAGGCACCCTGCTCCACCCCAACGTCACCGTGTACCACCACTGCATGGTCGGCGCCAACTGCATCATCCACAGCGGCGCGGTGATCGGGGCCGACGGCTTCGGCTTCGTGCCGAATGAAAAAGGCGAACAGGAGAAAATGCCCCAGGTGGGCAACGTGATCATCGAGGACAACGTGGAGATTGGCGCCAACACCACCGTGGACCGGGCCACGCTGGGGCACACCGTGATCCGCAAGGGCGCCAAGCTGGACAACCTGATCCAAGTGGGGCACAACGTGGAGATCGGCGCCAATACCCTGGTGGTGGCCCAAGCGGGGATCGCAGGCAGCACCCACGTGGGCGAGCAAAGCCAAGTGGGCGGACAGGTGGGCATCGTGGGCCACCTGCACATCGGTCGCCGCGTGAAGATCGCCGCCCAGAGCGGCATCGGCTCCAACATCCCCGATGATGCCGTGGTGCAGGGCTCGCCCGCCTTCCCCATCGGCGAGTACAAGCGCAGCTACGTGCATTTCCGCAACCTCCCCGAGCTGATGCACCGCATGGACCAACTGGAAAAAGAGCTGGAGGCCCTGAAGGCCGCCGCTGGCCGCAACGGGCCGGCGCCCGCGTGAACGAGAAGCCATGAGCGATAAGCAACATACCCTGAAGGCCAAGGCCCAGGTGAAGGGCGTGGGCCTGCACACCGGCGAGGCCGTGAACCTGCTGCTGTGCCCCGCCCCCGAAGGGCACGGGCTGAAGTTCCAGCGCATGGACCTCGACGGGCAGCCCGTGATAGAGGCCGATGCCGACCTGGTGGTGAGCACCGCGCGCGGCACCACCCTGGGCAAGGGCGAGGTGAAGGTGAACACCACCGAGCACGTGCTCGCCGCGCTCTACGCCCTGGGCGTGGACAATTGCCTGATCCAGCTCGACGGCGCCGAGGTGCCCATCATGGACGGCAGCGCCATGGCCTTCGTGGACGCCATAGACCGCGCCGGGCTGCAGGAGCAGGACGCGCCCCGCAACTGGTGGGTGCTGAAGGAGCCCATCTGGTTCGAGACCGAGGAGCGCGGCACCGAGATGCTCGGCGTGCCCGCGCCCGGCGGCGAGTTCCGCCTTACCGTGATGGTGGACTACAACAGCCCCGTGCTCGGCACCCAGCATGCCAGCATGTACAACATCGGCGAGTTCAAAACGGAGATCGCCCCGTGCCGCACCTTCGTCTTCCTGCGCGAAGTGGAACAACTCGCCAAGGCCGGCCTGATCAAGGGCGGCGACCTGGACAATGCCATTGTGCTGGAGGATCGCGAGGACATTACGCAGGACGACCTGAAGGCGCTGGCCAAGAGCATCGGGCGCGAGTTCAAGGACGTGGAGGTGCGCCGCAACGGCGTGCTGAACACCACCGACCTGAAGTTCCTCAACGAACCCGCGCGCCACAAGCTGCTGGACATCATCGGCGACCTCGCCTTGGTGGGCCGCCCCATCAAGGGCCACATCCTGGCGGCGCGGCCCGGGCACTTCGGCAACACCACCTTCGCCAAGCGCATCAAAGACCGTATCCGCGAGGAGGAAAAAGACCAGCGCGTGTTCTTCGACCTCACCCAGGAACCGCTCTACGACATCAACGCCATCACCAAGATGCTGCCCCACCGCTACCCGTTCCTGCTGGTGGACAAGGTGCTGAGCATGGACAAGACCAGCATCGTAGGCGTGAAGAACGTAACCATGAACGAGCCGCAGTTCACCGGCCACTTCCCGGACAACCCCGTGATGCCCGGTGTGCTGCAGGTGGAAGCCATGGCCCAGGTGGGCGGCATCTTCGCCCTGAGCCAAGTACCCGATCCGGAGCACTACACCACCTACTTCCTGAAAACCGACGGCGTGCGCTACCGCCGCAAGGTGATCCCCGGCGACACGCTCGTGTTCCGCCTGGAACTGATCACGCCCATCCGTCGCGGCATCGTTCACATGAAGGGAGTGGGCTACGTGAATGGGCAGCCTGCGGTGGAGGCCGTGATGATGGCCCAGATCGCCCGCGACAAGGCCCCTTCCGAAGCCCAGGCCGAACAACCCAAGTCCGCCACACGCGCATGAGCATCTCCAAGCTCGCCTCTGTCCACCCGGACGCGCGCATCGGCAAGGATGTCGTTATTGAACCGTTCACCGCGATCGCGGGCGACGTGGTGATCGGCGACGGCACGTGGATCGGCCCCAACGCGACTATCATGGATGGCGCGCGCATCGGCAAACACTGCCGCATCTTTCCAGGTGCCGTGGTCAGCGCCATTCCGCAAGATCTGAAGTTTGCGGGTGAGAAGACCACCGCCGAAGTGGGCGACCACACCACCATCCGCGAGTGCGTCACCATCAACCGCGGCACCACCGACCGCCAGCGCACCGCGGTAGGCAGCCACAGCCTGTTGATGGCCTACGTCCACTTGGCGCACGACTGCATCGTGGGCAGCAACGTGGTGATCGCCAACAGCGTGAACCTCGCAGGCCATGTCACCATTGAGGATTGGGCCATCCTGGAAGGCAACGTGGCCGTGCAGCAGTTCATCAGCATCGGCGCGCACAGCTTCATTGCCGGGGCCTCGCTGGTGCGCAAGAATGTGCCGCCCTTCGTGAAGGCCGCGCGTGAGCCGCTGAGCTTCGTGGGTGTGAACGTGGTGGGCCTGCGCCGCCGCGGCTTCGATGACCCCACCGTGGCGCGCATCGAGGACATCTACCGCGAGATCTTTGTGCGCAACAACAACCTGGAGCGCGCGCTGCAGAACGTGGAGCAGCTCTTCAAGGGGACCCCGGAGCAGCTGCTGATCACGGAGTTCATCCGCAACAGCCCCAAGGGCATCATGCGCGGGCTGGCCGAGTGAAATGGCCGACGGGCAAGGCATGCGGATCACGCTGGAGAATGTGGCGAAGAAATTCGCCCGCGAAAAGGTGTTCAGCGGCGCAATCCATGTGTTTGAACCGGGGAGCAGGACGGCCTTGTTGGGCCCCAATGGAAGCGGGAAGAGCACGCTGCTGCAGGTGGTTGCCGGGGCACTGGTGCCCACTGCGGGAAGTGTGGAACACCGCCTTGCAGGAAGGCTGATCGACCCCGAACAGGTGTACCGCCACGTGAGCATTGCGGCGCCCTATTTGAACTTGTATGAGGACCTTTCCCTGCGGCAAGCCCTGGCCAACCATGCACGCTTCAAGCCGTTCCATCCGGGCATTTCCGTACAGGACGTGGCCAAGACGGCTTATCTGGAACCGCACCTGGAAAAACCCGTCCTGCATTTCAGCAGCGGCATGAAGCAGCGCCTGAAGCTGGCGTTGGCCATCCTCAGCAATACGCCTTTGCTCTTGCTGGATGAACCCGCCACCAACCTGGATGCGGAGGGCATCGCCTGGTTCCGCGAACTGTTGATGGAAAACTTGGACGGCCGAACCCTGCTGGTGGCCAGCAACAGGCAGGAGGAGGAGACATTTGCCTGTACGGAAAGCTTGGAGATCAGTAAGTGGAAATAGGGCACAGGGCGTAGGGCGTAGTTCGTAGGGGCCTGCGCACTTTTTCCTACACCCTACACCCCCCTACTGGCGCGAGCGTCCACGCTCGTGCCCCTACTGGCGCGAGCGTCCACGCTCGTGCCCCCATTGTGCAAGCGCACGAGCGCGGACGCTCGCGCGAGAGATGGGATCAGTAAGTGGAAATAGAGCACAGGGCGTAGGGCGTAGGGCGTAGTTCGTAGGGGCCTGCGCACTTTTTCCTACGCCCTACGCCCTACGAACCCAGTTAGGATACCCGCATAGGCCCCAGTACTTCCGCCCACTTGGCTATCCCGTCCAACATGCGGGGCGCTGCTTTTTCCAGCACCTCATTGGGCTTGAACACGCCGTCTTCGCCAATGAAGTTCTGGAAGAACGGGATGGGCACTTCCCCGGCCACCGTCAATTGTATTGCCGTAAGCACGGGCTTCAGCAGGTGTACGGCACGCAGGCCGCCGCTCACCCCGCCGTAGCTCACCAAGCCCACCGGCTTGTTGTTCCACTCGCGGAACACGAAGTCGATCGCGTTCTTCAGCGGGGCCGAATAGCCGTAGTTGTATTCGGGCATCACGAAGATGAAGGCATCCGCGCTGTCCACCTTTGCGCTCCAGGCCTTGGTGTGGGCGTGCGTGTATTGTTGCAGGCGCGGGTGGTTCGGCTCGTCCAGGAAGGGCAGGTTTACGACCTTCAGGTCCACCAGCTCCGTATCAAAACGCGCATCGGCCTGGGCCACGGCGGTGATCCACTCAGCCACGGCAGGCCCCTTGCGCCCTTCGCGGGTACTGGCCAGGATGATCTTCAGTTTGTGCATGGGGGCAAAATAGTGCTGGGCAGCATTCCGTCCGCCCACCGTGTCTTAGGGGCGTGAAACCCACATTCCGCGATCCGGGCAGAGCGGATCACGGAAGTTGGCTAATTTCATCATCTTGAAAATACTTGCCCCGATGAAGTACTTCAGCCTCCTCCTGATCGGCCTGCCCATGTTGGCCACCGCGCAATCCCAACTGGCGCTCGACACGGTGAGCACGCAGGATGTCATCATTTACAACGGAACAGTGGCTTCCAATGGTGACCGTGTGCTGTACTTGCGCAATGCGGCCGGTGTGCTGCTCTGGCGGTCCACAGCAGACGGAACGCCCTTGTGGGAGCGGCAGATAGGGACGTCGCCCCTTCAAACAGCCAGTCAACTGAGTGCGGACAGCCTGGGAGGGGTCGTGCTGTTGCAGCTCCTGTCCACGGAACAGATTTCGAATTACCCGGATGAGGGCCTGATAGATACCCTGCGGCTGCACTACTTGTTGACCCGGGTGGATGCGGCTGGCGACATTGCATGGCAACGGGTAGTGACAACCGAATATGATCACCACATGGGCCAGATGTACTACGCGCGGGAAGCTTCCATGGGCACGGGACCGGATGCCGTTTTCCTGGTCGTCCACACGTCGAACAGTGAACAAGATCAGATTTCCCTGTTGAAGTTTGACATGCAGGGGCAGCAAGTTTGGTCGCGCTCCTTTGGAACGGACTACTATGTGGATGGGTGGGAACTCTCCAAAGTCGTGGGAGACCAAGCCGGAGGACTGTTCATAAGGGGTGCTGACCCATACGGGCAAGGCCATGTGTATGCCGGGTATGCGGACCAGGACGGCACATTGAACTGGTGGAAGCGGTACGACTATGTAAACGCGTCATTAACCCTGCTGGGGGGCGACGAGGCGATGGTCATGCCGGACGGGTCGCTGCTTAACTACAGGAAGATCGAAATACCCGGGCACAAATACCTCTCCACCTTCCGAATGGATCCGCAGGGCGTGGTGACGGACGCGGATTTCTACGCGCATCCCGCAGTAACCTATTCCAATTCTGCCGGATTGGGCCTGAAGGATGATGGCAGCATCTTTCTGTCCACTGATTCCTTGCTGGTGCATGTGGACGGCACGGGAGAGGTGCTGGCCGCGGCAACCCTCACAAGCCACGTATCGGATGATCAGCGCAACACATTCATCCCGATGCATCTGAACGCCCGGCCAGAGGGCGCGGTGATCTCCGGTGTGCTCACGCAGGTACATGTGGACCTGGGCTTCACCTATTATCGGCCAGCCGTTCGCACGGTTGATCCGGGTCAACCGGGTTGTTATGTCGCATCCGAGCAGGTCAACCACATTCCTGTGCCAACGGACCTGTACCAGGTAGAGGATATGGAACCGTACCTTGAGCAACCCTTGCAATTGAATGTGCTCGACAGCCTCGGGACCAACCTGCCCCGCCCTGTTCTGCCCACGCTCGAATTGTGCCAACTGATGATCCCAACGGGTGTTGGGGGCATCGATGGCCAAGAGACCAACGACCTGTTGAACACCGTGGCGCGGCAGGGGGAACCGTTTCGTATTGCCACCCGGGCAGCGGGCCTGATAAACGTGCTGGATGCTGCAGGCAGGACCGTGGTGCATGATCAACGCTACACGGGAGGCACCGCCATCCAAACCCATGGATGGGCACCGGGCCTGTACGTGCTGTGCGTTTCCGGGCAGGATGGATCCGCAGTTCGAACGTACCGCGTGGTGGTCACGCCGTGATGGTATTTGCGCCTCCACTGGTTTGCTGAAGGGGTGCTTGGCGATCGGAGGAACTTGCGTTTTCCCCACTTGGTTACCTTCGCGCCTCATTTTTCAGCAACATGGCCAACACGGGAGACGTCAGCGTAGGTTCTTTCATCCGGTTCAACAACGATATCTGCCAAGTGGTGGAGTGGATGCACCGCACCCCGGGCAACCTGCGCGCCTTCTACCAGGGCAAGATGCGCAACTTGCGCACCGGCAAGTTGTTGGAGCACCGCTTCCGCAGCGGTGAAGGCATGGAAGTGCTGCGCGTGGAGGTGAACGACTACCAGTACCTCTTCCGCGAAGGCGACCACTTGGTGTGCA
Organism: Flavobacteriales bacterium; assembly: GCA_023957375.1. Taxonomy (GTDB): domain Bacteria; phylum Bacteroidota; class Bacteroidia; order Flavobacteriales_F; family PHOS-HE28; genus PHOS-HE28. Next base: position 255,922 of record JAMLHB010000002.1, read on the forward strand.
TGGACCCCAACAGCTTCGAGCAGTTCCATGTGCCCGTGGAGCTTTTCGGGGATGCCCTTGGCCTATTGAAGGAGGAAATGACCGTGCAGGTGGGCTTCGAAAGCGGCACGCCCATCCTGGCCCGTCCGCCCAAGATCGTGGAACTGGAGGTGACCTACACGGAAAACGTGGTGAAGGGCGATACCAGCAACAAGGTGATGAAGGCCGCCACCTTGGAAACCGGGCAAGAGATACAGGTGCCCTCTTTTGTGGAGATCGGCACCTTGGTGCGCATCGACACCGAAACCGGTGCTTATTTGGACCGTGTGAAGAAGTAGCCCCCGGGGGGATCATCCCCGGGAGGTGCGGCTACATTTGTCCCGCAGGCCCGTTGCATGGCCTGTGGACCTGATGGAGTTGAAGGAACCATTGACGGCCGCGTCCGTGGCCGGTATCATCCACGCCCGGGTGGCCGGCAACGCGCACCGCCTCGTCACGGGCATCAACGAGATCAACCGCGTGCGTGAGGGCGATCTCGTTTTTGTGGACCACCCCAAGTACTACGAAAAGGCGCTACGCAGCGCGGCCACCACCATTCTGATCGACAAGGAGGGGGTGGACATCCCCGAGGGAAAGGCCATCCTGGTGAGCCGCGATCCCTTCAGCGACTACAACAAACTGGTGCGGCATTTCATGGCCCCGGTGGCATGGACCGCCGAGCCGCCCGCCATCGGACCGGACACTGCGGTGCACTCCAGCGTGGTGGTGGGCACCAACGTCACCATCGGCAGCGGATGCACCATCATGCCCGGCGTAGTGATCTACCCCGGCACCACCATCGGCAACCGGGTGGTGATCCATGCCAACGCCGTGATCGGCGGCGACGGCTTCTACTACAAGAAGCGCGCTGGCGGCTACGAAAAGATGGTGACGGCCGGCAGCGTGGTGATCGAGGATGACGTGGAGGTCGGCGCGGGCACCACCATCGACCGCGGCGTGAGTGCCGACACGCGTATCGGGGCCGGCACCAAGATCGACAACCAGGTGCAGGTGGGGCACGACACGCTCATCGGCCGCAATTGCCTGATCGCCGCGCAGGTGGGCATCTCAGGCGCCTGCACCATCGGCGATAACGTAACGCTTTGGGGGCAGGTGGGCGTGCCCAGCAAGCTCACCATCGGCGCCGGCGCCACCGTGCTGGGCCAGAGCGGCCTAATAGGCGACTTGGAGCCGGGGAAGACCTACTTCGGGTCACCTGCGGGCGAGTGGAAGCAGAAGATGCGCGAAGTGGCCAGCCTGGCGCACTTGCCCGAAATGCTCAGAACCAGGAACCGGTGACCCCATGGCGCACCTGCAACGCCTCACCGAGCGGCTCAACCTGAAGGAATTCCAGTTGCGTGCCTTGTTGGACATCACCAAGGCCATCAACAACAACGAGCCCAAGGAGGAATTGCTTCAGCTATACGCGGATTTCATCCACAAGGAATTGGGCATCGAGCGCTTGAAGTACTTCGAACAGGACGGGGGGTGGCATTGCGTGCTTTCGCAGGGGGATGAAGGACCGGCCTTGGAAGCAGGGGTGGAAGCCTACATGCGGGACCACCGGGAGATCGAGTTCATCGGATCGGGCGATGAACAGGGCGTGGGCCGGTTCGACATCGCCATTCCGGTGCTGCACCGCGGGCTTCCCTTGGCCTTGCTGCTGATCGGCGATGTGGACGATGATGAAGACCGGCGGATGAGCCCCACGGTGAAGCACCTCAACTTCCTGCAGACCATCACCAACCTCATCGCCGTGGCCATGGAGAACAAGCGCATGGCCAAGCAGGAACTGGTGCAGGAACGCAACCGGCGGGAACTGGAGCTGGCCGCCGAGATGCAGCAGATGCTGGTGCCCAGAAACTTGCCGAACGATGCCTGGATGGAAGCGGCAGCATGGTACCAGCCGCACCACCAAGTGGGCGGCGACTTTTACGACGTGGTGCAGACCGGGCCCGCCGAGCGTGTGCTGTGCGTGGCGGACGTGAGCGGCAAGGGCATGGCCGCCGCGCTGCTGATGTCCAATTTCCAAGCCACCCTGCGCGCCACCCTCCAGCGCAATGCCGGTCCGCTGGACCGCTTGGTCCGTGAACTGAACACCAACGTGATGGAGCGGGCGCGCGGCGAGCGTTTCATCACCTGCTTCATCGGGCGGGTGAACCTGGAAACCGGCACCATGGAATATGTGAACGCGGGGCACAACCCTCCCCTGCTGGCCACCCCCGGCGGGGAGGTCTTGGAACTGATGGACGGCGCCATCGCCTTGGGCATGTTGGAGCAGCTTCCCTTCGTGCAAACTGGGCATGCCACGGTGCGCGGCGGATTGCTGCTATGCTATACCGATGGGCTGGTGGAGCAGGAGAATGCCCAAGGCGAGGATTTCGGGGCAGGCTCCGTGCGGCAGGTGCTGGACATGCTTTCCAAAGCCCCGCCTTCCGCGGTGAACGATGCCCTGATGACCACCTTCGAGAACCACCGGGGCACCCAGCCCTATTTGGACGACCTGGCCTTGCTCACTTGCCGCTTCAAGTGATCGCCTGGTTGGCGGTGCTTCAGGTCCAGCGCCACGATCATGGCGGCGAAGCCCCAGAAGGGCACGCTGGCCTTGTCCAGGTCTAAGTAGTTGTTCAGCAGCCCGTGGATGAAATAGGTGACCAGCCCCAGAAAGGCCGCGCCCACCAACCTGCGGTCCACTCCGTCGGACAGCCTGGACCATAACCGGACCGCCGTGGTGGTAATAGCCCCTACCACCAACAGCACCAACAGGAATCCGGGCAGGCCCTGTTCCGCCAGCGGCCCGAGGTACTCGCTGTGGGCGTTGCCGACCAGGCCGAAGTTGGTACTGATGATGGTGCGGTCACGGGCGGCTTGGAAGGGGGCGTACTGGAACATGTAGGTGCCGGGCCCCCATCCGGTCACCGGCTTCTTCTCGAACATGCGCACGGCCGAGTTCCAGCGGTTAATGCGCTCCAGGTTGCTGGCGTCCGAGCGGATGTTGCTAATGGAGCTCACGTGCTGGGCCAGGTCGTCATGGCTTTCGGCGGTGTTCCGCCCCAGCGCGATGGTGATCCGGTCCCAATTGGCCATGGCCACCGATCCCGCCACCAGCGCCACCAGCCCAATGGCCCAGGCTGGGATACGCAACCGCATGGCGGCAAAAACCGCTGCGGCGCCGACCACCCCGATCCATGCGGCCCGGGTGTATGAAAACACTAAGCCCGCCACCAGTAACAGCAGCAACACGGCGGCCGTTCCGCGCCGGGTGCGCGAATAATCCGGCATGAAGACGGCCGCCGCCGCGAAGGGCAGGAAAAAGGCGATGATGGCCCCGTAGCTGGTGTGGTCCTTGAAGAAGGGAGACATCACCCAGTGGGCCGGATCTTCGGCGAAGCCGTGCCGCGCATGCTGCACCAGCGTGTAGGCCACCACGATGGCCAAGCCCGCCATGAAGCACCAAAAAAACCGGTGGATGTTGCGCGCATCGCTGAAGATGCGCCCGGCCATGAAGTACATGGCGCATACGAACCACAGCCGCGCTGTGAAGTACTTCAGGGAAATCAACGGCATGCTGCTGGGCAGGATGCACACCGCCATCCAAACCAGTTGTGCCAGAATGGCCAGCGTAACGGGATGCCGCCACACCCGCGGAGCGACCACCCCGCCCTCCAGGGCCAATTTCAGCAGGAAGAGCACCATGAGCGCCACCATCAAGGGCTCGGTGGGCAGCGCCACGCCAATGCCTCCCATGTCCATCTCCTCCATGTTGATCGACAGGGGCGTGGCGAACACGATGAACAGCAGCAACTTGTCCGTGGCCGCTACCAAGGCCCACCCCACCAACACCGCCACCGGGAGCAGGTTCAGCCAGTACAGTTCATGCGCCGTAAGCACGGTGTTGAGCACCACAAAGGCCACGCACACGGCGGGGATCCAGTAGGATTTCAACAGCGCTGCCATGGCTCAAACCCGTTCCGGCGACGATCCGGGCCTGTGCCGTTGGCCGCGCAGGAACAGCAGCACATAGCACAACAGGAGGGCCGAGGCGACCGCGACCGCCACGACCAACCAGCGCACCGGGTAGATCTTCTTGTCCGCCACTTCCGGATAGATCACCACATCGGTGTAGGTGAGCTCCTTCCCCACGTCGAGTTGCAATTGCCGTTCCTGTCCTTGCAGCTTGCCGTATTCCTCCACCAGCAGCCGGTTCAACGTGGAGAGGCGGAGGAATTCCCCGCCGTGCTCCTCCAATGCCTTCAGGCGCCCGTCGATCTCCTGCAGGGCCCTGCCACTGCCGCTGGTCAGTGCCTTTGCGTAACCCTTGCTGTATTCCTCGGTCTGGGCCATGTAGTCCAGCAGGCCGTCCGCCCGCCGCAACTGGTTCAGCCGGGCCTCCACGCTGTCCATCCGCTGGCGCGTGTTGCCCAACCCGGTACGCACCACCTGCAGCAGCTCGGCAGAGGTATGGCGCTGGAGCTTACGCGCCAGCAGGTCCGCTTGGTGCAGCACCTCGTTCACCATGTCACGCGCCAGCACGGGGTTCTCGTCCACCACCCGGATATCGACGCTTTCATACCGGGTTTTTTCAATGGTGACGCGCTCATTGAACATATTGTACAACGCGGCCCTCCCCCCTTGGGCGACGGTATCCACCTTGTAGTGCTGCACCAATTGGAAGCGTTGGACCAAACTGTCCCGGATGCTGTTGCTTTCCAGCAGTTGCATCAACTGGTCGGCGCGGGTTTCGATGGAATAGCTGTTGAGGTTCACCGGGTACACCACGGCCTGTGAGCGGTAACGCGGCTTGATGAACGCCGGGCCGCTGAGCACCGCGGAGAGCCCTGCGGCAACCAAACCCACGGCTGCGAACACTTTCCAATGGCGCAGGACCAGCTCCATGGAGGGCCCGAAATGCAGCGGCTCACGCATGTTGTGCCTTGATTTTCCGGATGTTTTCCGCAGCCACCAGCAGCACCAGCGCCAAGGCCATGGTGCCAACCAAGCTCACCGCCACCACCAGCCAGCGCACCGGGAAGCTCTTCCGGTCGGCGGGATATGCTTCGTTCACGGTGAACTTGTGCGGCAGGTCGCTGTCCAGGTCGGCCTTGGCCTGCTCCAGTTTCATGTTCAGCACGCTCAACCGCCTGATCTCGTTGAACTGCCTGTCCTGCAGTTGCACGTATGCCCCGCCGTACTTGGCCAGGATGGCGAAGCGCCGCTCGAACTCGTCGATGGCGCGTTTGTCGCCTTTCACGATGGCCGCGCCGAGGTACTCATTGTACCGTTCGGACTGGGTGTGGTAGTCCTGCACGCCCAACGACCGCAGCACTTCCATGCTGTCGCCGATCAGTTTGATCTCCGCCTGCAGTTCATCCACGCTCTCCTTCACGATGCGGTATCCCTTCAGCGCCCGCTCATGGGCCATTTCGTTCCATACGCTGTCCACCTGCATGCTCATGAAGTTGGCCATATCCGCCGCGCGCTGCGGGTCTTTGTCCATCACTTCCACCCGCACGCTGCCGAACTTGGTGTATTCGAATTTCACGTGGCTTTCGTAGGCATCGCGCAGCTCCGAGCGCTTGTGCCTGCTGTCAGGCTTGATCTCGTACACGTCCAGCAGGTTGAAGCGTTCGGCGGTGCGGTCCCGCACCTGGTCCGAGTGCAGGATCTGCAGCAACTGTTCCGCGTCCTCCTCATCGCCCAAGGCCAGAATGTCGTCACGGCCGGTGGATTGTTCATTCAGCAAGGCCTTGGACACGCTGTTGGTAATGGCCGGAAAGAGGATCACCTCGCTGCGGAACCTCGGGGTAAGTGCGAAGGCCGCCACGATGCCGCCCACCAGCCCCAGCAGGGCCATGCCCAGCAGGAAGCGGCGTTTGCCCCATAGAAAAAGTACGAGGTCGAAGGAATTGCCATCCTTGGAGTGCGGGTCCTGGGCCATGAAGGGAGACTGGTTGAAAAGGTCGGCTAAAGTAGCCCGCTTCAACCTTTCCCGCGTGGCAGCAGTGCCCGCAACCGGTGCAGCGGCAGCGCTCCCGTGGCAAGGGCGGCAAAAGCGGCCAACGGCACCAGTACCAACAGGGCATTGGCCAGCGGGGCCCCGCCCGCGCGAAGCAACCGGGCTGCAAGAACCAGCACCAGGACGTAGGCCAGCATGGCCAGGCTGTCGCGAACCCGGGCCCGCAGCCCGAAACGGCGGGCGGCCAGCAGCAACTGCGCCACGGCCATCAACCCTTGGGTGATCAGGCTGGACCACGCCGCGCCCAGCACCTGCCACCGGGGGATCAGCACCAGGTTGAGACCGAGGTTGAGCACCATGCCCGCCGCCGCCATCCAATTCAGCGCCTTCAGGTCGCCACTGGCCGTAAGCAGGGTGCCGAAGATGTAGGTGATGCACACCGCTACAAAGCACCAGATAAGCACGGCAAAGGCGGGCGCCGAAAGATCCGTATGCTCATGGTAGCGCAGGTCCATCACCGCCTGTGCGTAGGAACTGCCCACCACGGCAATGGCTATGCTGCCGGTCAGCACCAGCTTGAGCGCCACGCCGGTCAACGGCCCCACGTCCTCCCGGTCCTTTAGCATGCGGCTGTACATGGGCAGCAGCAACCCGGCCAACAGGAAGCCCAGCATATTGAACGCCTCGAAAAAGCGGAATCCCTGCGCGTAAACACCCGCCTGCAATGCGCCGTCCGGCAGCATGCGTTCCAACATCACCGAATCGGTGCGGTAGTAAAAGCTCATGAGCAGCACCAGCAACGCATAGGGAAAGCTTTGTCGCAGGATGCTGAACGTGAACACCGGGTCCCACCGCAGGCTTAATCCGCCGGCATGGCGAACCACCAGGGCCAAGGCCACCACGGCGGTAATGCCGTATGCCGCGGTCTGTGCCCAGGCAAACCACTCGATGGGGAAGGCGCCGGGATGATCGCGGCCCCAGATGAGCCAGGCGCAGATGCCGATCAACAGCACCCGGTCCAGCACGGAGAGCAGGCTGTCCTGGGCAAACCGCTGTGAGCCGGCGATGTTCGAGCGCAGGTACAGAATGGTGGAAACCAGCACTTGGTTCAGCACCAAAATGGCCAACAGGTGAAGCTGCCCGCCCCGGTAGCCCAAGAGCCAAGCCGCAGCGAAGATGGCCACAGCATACAGCACGGCCAGCAGCGAACGCGCCGCGATGATCCCGCTCACCTGCTTGCGCATCAGATGCGTGTGCCGAGCGATGTGCCGCGTGTTCCAGTTGGTGATGCCGAGGTCCAGCAGGATGTTCAGCAGGAAACTCAGGCTGAGCAATGCCGCATAGCCGCCATAAGCCGCCGTGCCCGCCCGCACTTGCACCTCCGCATCAATGCCGAAGATGTAGAACGGCTTCACCAACAGGTTCAGCGCCAGCACCAGGGCCAGGTTGGTGAGGAATTTGCGTTGCATGCGCGCCGAAAGGTCGGGAGAGTTTGGGAAGTCGGGAGTCCTGAAGTCCGGAGTCGATCAGTCGGGAGTCCGGAAGTCGGGAGTCGGGACTCAAGACTCACGACTCAAGGACTCACGACTCAAGACTAAAGACTCAAGACTAAAGGACTCCCGACTTAAACAACCACCTTTGCCCGCATGCGCATCGCCGTGAACACCCGCCTGTTGCTGCCCGGAAAGCTGGAAGGCATCGGCTGGTTTGCGCAGGAAACGCTGAGCCGCATCACCGCAGCACATCCGGAACACCAGTTCATCTACTTCTTCGACCGGCCGTATGACGCGCGCTTCGTCCATGCTGCGAACGTGACCCCCGTGGTGCTGCCGCCACCCACGCGCCACCCGCTGCTGTACCGCGTTTGGTTTGATTGGATGCTGCCGCCGGCACTGCGCAAGTACCGCGCGGACGCCTTCCTCTCCCCGGACGGGTACCTCAGCCTGCGCACCCCGGTGCCGCAGCTCGCCGTGATCCACGACCTCAATTTCGAGCACTATCCGCAGGACCTGCCCCGCGCCTACAGCCGCTGGTACCGCCGTTCCTTCCCGCTGTTTGCCCGCAAGGCAGCGCGCATTGTCACCGTTTCGGCCTTTTCCAAACAGGACATCACCTCCACCTATGGCATTCCGGCGGAAAAGATCGATGTGGTGCACAACGGCATCAGCGGCATATACCGGCCCCTGCACGCTGCCGAGCAGGGTCTTGCGCGCAAGCGCCTCACCGGAGGCCTACCCTACTTCGTGTCCATCGGCTCCCTGCACCCGCGAAAGAACATCGCCCGCCTGCTGGAGGCCTTCGACCACGTGGCCGATGCTATCCCAGAGGCCAGGCTGGTGGTTGTGGGCGAGGCGTTTTGGTGGGATGAACGGATGAAGGCCGCCAAGACCCGTGCGCGCCACATGGACAAGGTCGTGTTCACCGGCCGCCTGGGGCAACAGGAGCTGCACCAAGTACTGGGTGATGCCCTGGCACTCGTCTTCGTTTCCTACTTCGAAGGCTTCGGGATCCCCGTTGCGGAAGCGATGAAGTGCGGGGTGCCCGTGATCGCAGCCAACGCCACCAGCCTACCCGAAGTGGCCGGGGATGCCGCCATCTACTGCGATCCGTTCAGCGTGGAGAACATCGCGGAGGCCATGCAACGGATGTGGCAGGATGCAGCCTTGCGCAACAAGCTCGTGGCGACGGGCCTGGAGCGCGCAACCCTTTTTTCCTGGGACCGCGCGGCGGAAGGCTTGTGGCGCAGCATGGAACACGTGCTCCAACGATCTGCCTGAACATGGCTCGCCTTGCATCCTGCCATACCCCTGGGATCCCGGAAGCCGGCTGCGACGAGGCGGGACGCGGTTGCTTGGCCGGGCCGGTGGTGGCCGCTGCGGTGATCCTGCCGCCACGCCTGCACCTTCCCGGCTTGGATGATTCCAAGAAGCTCACCCACACCGGCCGTGAGCGGCTCCGCCCGCTGATCGAGCAAGGGGCACTGGCCTGGGGCATCGGCATGGCCACCGTGGAGGAAATCGACCGCATCAACATCCTCCATGCCTCCTTTCTGGCCATGCACCGCGCCATCGCCAACCTGCACATACGGCCCGAAGCGCTGTTGGTGGACGGCAACCGGTTCCGCGCCTACGAAGACATTCCGCACCATTGCATCATCCAGGGCGATAGCAAGTTCCGCAGCATTGCCGCCGCATCGGTGTTGGCCAAAACGCACCGCGACGAGCTGATGGCCGCACTCCACAACGCGCATCCCGCGTATGGTTGGCAGGTGAACAAAGGCTACCCCACGGCGGACCATCGCGCGGCCATCGCCGCACACGGGCCTTGCGCCCACCACCGCACCAGCTTCACGCTGCTCCCCGTTGAAGAGTGACCGGCATCGTGGGCGTCCACAGGCCATTGTGCGAAAGGCTTGCCCTGCAGGCGAAATTGCACGAACACCGTTCCGCAACTTTGGAACTTCCATGCGCCGCACGATCACGGTTGCCTTGTTGCTTGTCATTGTCGGTGCCATCGGCTGGTGGCTCTGGAGCTGGCGCGGCGCCGTGGCGCCCGTGGCCGACCCATGGAATACGGTGTCCGAAGACGCCGTGGCCGTGCTGGAAGTACCGGCACCGCTTGCGGCATGGGGAAGCTTCACCGGCACCAACCAGTTCTGGGGCGATCTGGAAAGCACCAGCCTGTTCGGCGGGATCAACGGCGTGCTGGCAAGGCTCTCGGAAGCAGACCCGGCCTTGCGCGGAAAGCAAAAGAAGGAGAAGCCGATGCTCGTCTCCTGGTGCCCCGTGGGAGGCGACAGCCTTTCGGCAATGATCACCTGGCCCGTAGACCCTACGCCCGAAGCCCTGCTCGCCTTGGGCAACGTGTTGCGCAGCCAGGTGCCGCCCTCTCTTTGGGCGGGCGACATGCTGCCCGTGCAGCCCGACAGCCTACTACCGCCCATGTTCATGGCCTGGGGCAAGGGCCTGTTGCTGCTCTCCACGGATCGTGCCCGGTTGAAGGAAGCGCTTTCCGGCAACGGCGCCCTGCGGGACCAACTTTTTGCCAAGGCCCGCACCAGCCTCAGTCAAGGCGCGGATGCACACCTCTTAGTAAAGCCCGCTTATGCTTCTGTATTGTTGGCGGCGGAAGGGGAAGGCATTTTCCCGCAAGGTGCGCTTATGGACGGTTGGGCTGCCTTGGATGTGCGCCTGCGCCCCGGCGCGGTGCTGATGAACGGCCTGCTGTTTCCCGCTGGAACCAACCGGGCCGTCACGGCCATTGCGCAACAACAACCCGGCAATTTGGACATCCTCAAGGTGCTGCCTGCGGATGTATGCCGCCTGCGTGCCTTTCAGGTCACTGATCCAGTGGCCTACGTTTCGGGAGAGCAGGCAGGCACGGAACTCTTCGATGCATACGCAGCGTGGCTCAACGGCACCATGGGCACTGCGGAAGGGCCGCCCATCGGGGACAGCGTGGGCAACCAGTGGGCGGTGTTCAGCACGGATGACCCCGGAAAAGCCATGGCAGCGTTGGCAGAGCGATGCCCGGACGGCGGCTGTGTCACTGCGGAGTACCGTGGGATCATCTTCAAGCGCGTGGCGGATGCCGGAGCCTTGGCCATGTTGTTCGGCAAGGACTTTTCCGCATTCCAACAGCCCTGGTGGGCGGTGCTCGGCAACGCGGTGGCCATGTCCAACAGCCCCGCCGGCATGCGAGCCGTTATTGATGCCTGGACGGACCGCAACTCCTTGGCGCTGGACCCGCGTTCCGGCGATTTTTTCCAACAGTTCGGATCCAGCGCCGTGTACAGCTGGTGGGTGGATGCCGCCAAGGCGCTGCCTCCGATGAAAGGTCCGTTGGCCAACGCGCGCAATGCAACCGGCGGCGTGCTGCTGCAATTGTCCCCGCGTCCGGACGGCGCCCTTTCGGCCACCTTCTGCTTCCAGCATGCGCCGGAGGGCAAGCGCGCCGCCGGGGCCCTGTGGAACACCGCCTTGCCAGCACCTGCGGAAGGGCCCGTGCATTTGGTAAAAGATTACCTCAGCAAGACCCTGCAGGTGCTGGTGCAGGACCGCGACCATCGGATCAGCCTGATCAGCTGCACCGGCAAGCTGCTGTGGCAGCGCCAATTGGACGGCCCGCTCATGGGCGGCCCCCAGCTGGTGGACCGCTACCGCAACGGCAAGCTGCAGCTGCTCTTCAACACCGCGGGAAAAATCTACCTGATCGACAGATTGGGCCGTGACGTGGAAGGCTTCCCACTCGCGCTGAAGGACAGCGCCTGCGCGCCGCTCAGCGTGTTCGACTATGACCGCAACAAGGATTACCGGATCCTGGTGCCCACCGCGATCGGCACGGTGATGAACATAGGCATCGACGGCAAACCTGTGGCAGGCTGGGTGCTGAAGCGCTTGCCAAGCCCGGCGTTGGCCGCCGTGGAGCATGCACGGATCAAGGACAAGGACTTCTTGGTGGTGCCGTTGCGGGGCGGGGATGTTGTGGTACTGGACCGGCGCGGCGAAGTGCGCTATGCGGCCAAACTCCACATGCGGGGCATCGAGCAGTTCATAGGCAGCCGTGATGCCATGTTCATCGGTGACCGCCGGATGATCTGGTCCGACAGCGCCGGGGCGGTGCTCAGCGGCACGTTGGACGGCCAGGTGGATACGCTTTCCGCAGCGACCAGCGGAAGGCCCGCCGTGTTCGACCTGGACGGGGACGGGCATGACGAGGTGATCCGTGCCACCATCTCCGCCCTCACTGCGGAAGCCGGCGGCAAAGCCCTCTTCCGCACCAGCTATCCCGACGCCCCCGGCGCAACGGCGTTCCCCGTGCCCCTGGCCGGGGATGGGGCCGCCGTGGGGGTGGTGCTCCCGGAGCAAGGGCAGATCAGGCTCTACGACAAGGCCGGTGAACTGTGGCCCGGCTTCCCCCTGGATGGCGTAGTCCCGTTCCAAGTGGCCGACATCAACTTGGACGGGGCGCTTGAAGTAGTCACCGTGGACCGCGACGGCGTGGTGGGTGTACACGCCTTGCCACCGAAACCGTGATCCCCCCTTGTCCGGTTCTTTTGTTCCTTCGCCCCCAGAATCAATCCCTACCATGGCATTTCCCACCGACCTCGAGATCGCCCAGAAGGCCACGCTGCAGCCCATTGCCGCCATCGGCGAAAAACTCGGCATCCCCGCCGACCGCTTGGAGAACTACGGCCGCTACAAGGCCAAGCTTCCGCTGGACCTGATCGATGAGGGCAAGATCAAGAAGAGCAAGCTGATCCTGATGACCGCCATCTCGCCCACGCCCGCCGGCGAAGGCAAGACCACTACCACCGTGGGCTTGGTGGAGGGGCTGAACAAGATCGGCAAAAAGGCCATGGCGGTGCTGCGCGAACCCTCCCTCGGCCCCGTGTTCGGCATGAAGGGCGGCGCCGCAGGCGGCGGGTACGCCCAAGTGGTGCCCATGGAGGACATCAACCTGCACTTCACCGGCGACTTCGCCGCCATCGAGAAAAGCAACAACCTGCTGGCCGCACTGATCGACAACAACCTGCAGAGCAAAACCCGCAACCTGCAGATCGATGCCCGCACCATCGCCTGGAAGCGCGTGATGGACATGAACGACCGCTCCCTACGCGACATCGTGATCGGCCTCGGAGGAACCGGCAACGGCATTCCGCGCCAGGACGGCTTCAACATCACCGCCGCCAGCGAGGTGATGGCCATCCTCTGCTTGGCCACCGGATACGAAGACCTGAAGAAACGCTTGGGCAACATCTTCGTGGGCAACAGCCACAACCCGGACAAGAAGTACATCTACGCCCGCGACCTCAAAGCCGAAGGCGCCATGGCGCTGCTGCTCAAGGACGCCATCAAGCCCAACCTGGTGCAGACCATGGAAGGCAACCCCGCCATCCTGCACGGCGGGCCGTTCGCCAACATTGCCCAAGGGGTCAACAGCATCCTCGGCACCAAGATGGGCCTGAGCCTGGCCGATTACGTGGTCACGGAAGCGGGTTTCGGCGCGGACCTCGGTGCTGAGAAATTCTACGACATCAAGTGCCGCGCTGCGGGCATTGCGCCCCACGCCGCCGTGATCGTGGCCACCATCCGGGCCCTGCGCTACCAGGGCGGCGCACCGCTCAAGGAGGTGAACGATGCCTCCGTGGAGCGCGTCACCAAAGGCATGGACAACCTGATGCGCCACATAGAGAACACCGCCAAATTCGGCGTGAAGGCCGTGGTGGCCATCAACCATTTCCCCACCGATACCGCCGAGGAGATCAAGGTGGTGCAGGACCTGTGCCGCGCCATGGGCGTGGAAGCCGTGCTGGCCAAGGGCTTCGCCGAAGGCGGAAAAGGCATGACCGACCTGGCCGAGGCCGTGGTGCGCGTGGTGGAAAAGAATGAAACCAAGTTCCAACTGCTCTACGAACTGGAGCAGCCCATCGAGAAAAAGGTGGAGATCATTGCCAAGGAAATCTACCGCGCCAAGGGCGTAAAGTACAGCGAGGCTGCGCGCACCATGCTGCGCCGCATCAACAACCTGGGCCTGGACCACCTGCCCGTGTGCATCGCCAAAACACAGTACAGCTTCAGCGACGACCCCACCAAGCTCGGTGCCGCCAAGGATTTCGAGATCACCGTGAACGACATCGAGATCGCCGCCGGCGCCGGTTTCGTGGTGCCCATCCTCGGCAAAATGATGCGCATGCCCGGCCTGCCCGAAGCGCCCGCCAGCGACAACATGGACATCGATGCAAAGGGCATGGTGACGGGGCTGAGCTGAGGAAAGCCGCGCGAAGCGCGGACGGCAATGCCCAATACAGCCACCGCCGCAGGCGTGGGTTTTCCAGTGGGGCCCGGAGGGCTCCGCTGGAAAACCCATGGTTGTGATCTGCTTTCAATTCTTTCCTTTGGGGTAGGCTGATCCAACACATTTTCATGGCCTGTCGTGCTTTCTTGGGTTTCAATATGCCGTGCTCGCCGGAACTGTATGTGTTCCGCACCACGTTACCGCCCAAAGAGGCGGAGGAGGGCAAGGTGGCCAAGTGGGAAGAGCTGCCGACCATGGTGGTAAGGGTGAACGGAAACGCCCAGTCCGGCCCGTACTACTTCGAGCGGTCCATTCCGGCCTAAGTTGCAAGCGCCTATCTTCGTGGGCATGAAGGCCAAAGAGAAAGCACCAAGGCGGAGCGTAACCGTTTACGCACGTGTGAGCGAAAGGGCAAAGACACGTTTGCGCAAGGCCAGCAAACGCAGTTCCCGTTCCATGAGCGAAGAACTCGACTTCATTCTATTGAAGTTCTATGAAGAGGATGCTGCCCAACCGGCTCCGGGGCTTGGAACGTCATGGGTGGAGAAAAATAGGGGCGTGCTCACAGGAAAGATCCCGAAGGAGGCCTACCAACGCGACGACATGACCGGATTTGCCCTCCGGAAATACGCTCGTGCATGAATGTGTTGATCGATGCGAATATTCCCAGCAACGTTTGGTTGTGGGAAAGCAGGCCCGAGCCTCGTGAAAGCGCCAAGGTTATGGAGGCCGCTGGAAATGGGGTGATCCAAGGCTATATGACCCCGACACTGTTCCTGTATTCCATGCTCGTTCTCAGCAGTGGAGTGCGCAATAATGCCTTGGTCAAAGCACATGGTGAAGACCTGTTGAAATGTGTGACCATCATCCCCCAAGGAAAGCGCGTATTCATGGACGGGTTCGAGGCCGGACTATGGAATGACATTGAAGACTGTTGGCAATACCACGCTGCAAAACGGTTCAAGAATCCCATTGAAGCCATCGTGACCACTGAAGCCGAGCGTTTCAATAAGCAGGGAATGGTAGGCATCAAGGCATACACGGCTACCGACTTCGTGAAGAAGTTCCTGAAGTAACCAGGCAATCCGATAGGCAAATTTCTTGGCCCTTCCGGCCCGCGTCGTTGCGTCGAAATGCCCGCACGGTGCGGCCCTTATCCATTGCATCGCGGGTGTGTTCCGGGCCGCCGGACAGGGCGACAGAACCGCGCACCATTCCGGCGCATCCGAGCGTTACCAAGGAGACCGATCTCGCCAAGCTGGGCACAGCCACCGATTTCGAGATCACCGTGAACGACATCGAGATCGCCGCCGGCGCCGGTTTCGTGGTGCCCATCCTCGGCAAAATGATGCGCATGCCCGGCCTGCCCGAAGCGCCCGCCAGCGATGGCATGGACATCGATGCAAAGGGCGTGGTGACGGGGCTGAGCTGAGGAAAGCCGCGCGGAGCGCGTACGGCACGGCCTATATGCCTCTCCCAGGTCTGCAAGGCGGGTTGAGGTTCAATGGCCTACGCTGCAACCGATTCGTTCCGTGTTCCCATCGGACCCCAACCCGGCTTGCAGGTCAAGATCTTTGGTGTGCTGTGATACCACAGGAGGTATTGGCCACGCCCGCGCATGAAGCGGTTGCCTGCTGAATACCTTTCACCCATGAAATTGCTTACGCCGAAATACCTGCCCGGTTATCGCAAACGTTTGCCAAGCCGTCTTGCCGCGCATTGGACCCAAAGCACGGTTCAAGAAGATCGCGACCCGGTGGCGCTGATCATTGAGGGCGCGGTAAGCAGTAGCCAAATTGAAGGGAGCAAAGTGACCATGGGCGAGTACACGCGTGCCATGCTTGTAAGCGGGGGCGAGCCTCGAAAAAGAAACATCCGGGAAGTTTACGACCTGGTGGAGGCTTACCGCACCGCGAAACGGCGCAAGATCACGGAAACCAACCTGCTTGCGGTGCATGGCCGATTGGCCAAAACACTTTTGGCGGATTCAAACGACGTTGGGGCATACCGGACCAAAGGCATCCGGGTGGGCAGTTTTTGGGAAACCGTCTACGTCGGGCCCTTCGCCACGCAGGTGAAAGGATTGATGCAACAGTTGATGGAAGAAGTTGAGGATTTGCAGGCTCGTAACCTATCGTTGACCGAGGCGCTGTATTACGCGGCATTGCTGCATCTTCGCTTTGTGCAGGTGCATCCCTTCGCGGATGGGAACGGGCGCACGGCCAGGCTCCTTGAAAAATGGTTCCTGGCAGGTGCCATGGGCCGCAGCGCATGGCATCTAAGAAGCGAACTCTACTACCGCCTGAATCTTTCGGCGTATTATGAAGCGCTGAAGATGGGCCGGACATGGCCGCTCATTAACCTGGATAAATGCCTGCCTTTCCTGCTCCAATTGCCAAATGCAGTGATGATGCCACCATCCACGGGATTGATCGAACATCAATAAGAGCCGCCACATGTGAACGGAACTCCGTCCAGTACGGGGTTTGGGCACTTATTTAGTTTCAATCCGCGCCCGGCACCTAAATGCCGAGCGACGGCCACCACAAGCACCAAGTAGGCCAGAAAGTAGTTTCAATCCGCGCCCCGGCGGTGTTCTATTGTGAAAGGCTTTCAGGTCAAGATCTTTGACGTGCTGTGATACCGGCTTTCCTTGCCAAGACATCAGTGCCGCAGTTGTGAAAGGCTTTCAGGTCAAGATCTTTGACGTGCTGTGATACCTCGACGGCGTACTGGACCGGCCGGATGTGCGTTGTGAAAGGCTTTCAGGTCAAGATCTTTGACGTGCTGTGATACCAGCTGGCCTGCATTCCAACGGTGCTGCGCAGTTGTGAAAGGCTTTCAGGTCAAGATCTTTGACGTGCTGTGATACCCTGAACTTCCACCGTGGCGGGTCGAACCCTGTTGTGAAAGGCTTTCAGGTCAAGATCTTTGACGTGCTGTGATACCATTTGGGGCCGCTACCCGTCGAGGGCAATAGTTGTGAAAGGCTTTCAGGTCAAGATCTTTGACGTGCTGTGATACCCATGCTGTTGGCACCGCCCAGCACACACCCGTTGTGAAAGGCTTTCAGGTCAAGATCTTTGACGTGCTGTGATACCAGGCTGCTGTCACAGCCGGGGAGTAGCTGCGTTGTGAAAGGCTTTCAGGTCAAGATCTTTGACGTGCTGTGATACCCTCTCCTTCAGGGGAGACGCGTCCACCTTGGTTGTGAAAGGCTTTCAGGTCAAGATCTTTGACGTGCTGTGATACCCATTGTAAAGGGGCCAAGGGGCATTGTCCGGTTGTGAAAGGCTTTCAGGTCAAGATCTTTGACGTGCTGTGATACCCGCTCAGGTTGCCGCAGTTGTCCGAGGCGTGTTGTGAAAGGCTTTCAGGTCAAGATCTTTGACGTGCTGTGATACCCGCTGGGTGCGCAATCGTGGCCTTCGCCGCGTTGTGAAAGGCTTTCAGGTCAAGATCTTTGACGTGCTGTGATACCCGAGCGCGAGGGTCACGTGTGGCACCGCAAGTTGTGAAAGGCTTTCAGGTCAAGATCTTTGACGTGCTGTGATACCGCTTTCGGATGCGGCTGGATATGACGCTCAGTTGTGAAAGGCTTTCAGGTCAAGATCTTTGACGTGCTGTGATACCCTGCGCTGCGGTGTAGCGCAGGCTCAGGTCGTTGTGAAAGGCTTTCAGGTCAAGATCTTTGACGTGCTGTGATACCCGGTGAATTCATGTTCCACCCGGCTCCACTGTTGTGAAAGGCTTTCAGGTCAAGATCTTTGACGTGCTGTGATACCCGCCGAAGAACTCGAACAGGACATACTGCGGTTGTGAAAGGCTTTCAGGTCAAGATCTTTGACGTGCTGTGATACCGACGCCGAGGTGGTTGTTACTGTCCCCGTAGTTGTGAAAGGCTTTCAGGTCAAGATCTTTGACGTGCTGTGATACCGGCCGGTACGTCGGGCACGAACGACCGCAGGTTGTGAAAGGCTTTCAGGTCAAGATCTTTGACGTGCTGTGATACCCGCACGGTGAACAGCACGCGGGCCAAGTGCGTTGTGAAAGGCTTTCAGGTCAAGATCTTTGACGTGCTGTGATACCTTGCTTCGGGTTTCGTGCTGCGGAAAATAGGTTGTGAAAGGCTTTCAGGTCAAGATCTTTGACGTGCTGTGATACCTATTGCTCATGCCCTCTGCGCTGTTCAGCAGTTGTGAAAGGCTTTCAGGTCAAGATCTTTGACGTGCTGTGATACCCCCACTTTGGTGCGCTGCATACGCCGGTGCGTTGTGAAAGGCTTTCAGGTCAAGATCTTTGACGTGCTGTGATACCCGCCAATGTCGCCTTTTCTTCGCTATATGTGTTGTGAAAGGCTTTCAGGTCAAGATCTTTGACGTGCTGTGATACCCCGACGTGTAGCCCATCGCGTCCAGCAACCGTTGTGAAAGGCTTTCAGGTCAAGATCTTTGACGTGCTGTGATACCTGCCCACTTGCAGGTCATAAATGAGTCCGTGTTGTGAAAGGCTTTCAGGTCAAGATCTTTGACGTGCTGTGATACCCAACGGCGACGCACAGATCATCAAAGGCCTGTTGTGAAAGGCTTTCAGGTCAAGATCTTTGACGTGCTGTGATACCGTTGCTGCGCCGCGCTGACGACATCATGGAGTTGTGAAAGGCTTTCAGGTCAAGATCTTTGACGTGCTGTGATACCCATCTCGTATAGTGGCACGGCGCAGACCGTGTTGTGAAAGGCTTTCAGGTCAAGATCTTTGACGTGCTGTGATACCAGAAAGTGCATATAAATCATCAATGTCCTGTTGTGAAAGGCTTTCAGGTCAAGATCTTTGACGTGCTGTGATACCGTGAACAGCAGCAACGACCTCACCATCGTGGTTGTGAAAGGCTTTCAGGTCAAGATCTTTGACGTGCTGTGATACCGGCGGTTGCCTTTTTTCTCGTAGGCCGCCCGTTGTGAAAGGCTTTCAGGTCAAGATCTTTGACGTGCTGTGATACCGCTGGACGAGGCGGCGCGCTGCCGCCTGCTGTTGTGAAAGGCTTTCAGGTCAAGATCTTTGACGTGCTGTGATACCATAGATCCAGCGCCTTTCCAATCAGTTTGTGTTGTGAAAGGCTTTCAGGTCAAGATCTTTGACGTGCTGTGATACCGTACGCGCCGCCGTATTCCCAAGTGCTCATGTTGTGAAAGGCTTTCAGGTCAAGATCTTTGACGTGCTGTGATACCCCCTTGGTCCACGCCTGCCACCACCGCTGTGTTGTGAAAGGCTTTCAGGTCAAGATCTTTGACGTGCTGTGATACCTTCAGACATTATCGAGCCAGCGTTCAGCCCGTTGTGAAAGGCTTTCAGGTCAAGATCTTTGACGTGCTGTGATACCGGTCCACGTCCGTGCGCTGGCTGGCGGTGGGTTGTGAAAGGCTTTCAGGTCAAGATCTTTGACGTGCTGTGATACCCTGGACCGAAGCTCACGGCCACGCTCTCGGGTTGTGAAAGGCTTTCAGGTCAAGATCTTTGACGTGCTGTGATACCCACTTACCGTCCGGTTGGCAGCCATCAACCGTTGTGAAAGGCTTTCAGGTCAAGATCTTTGACGTGCTGTGATACCTCGACCGGCCGTTCTTGTGCCTCTTTCTGCGTTGTGAAAGGCTTTCAGGTCAAGATCTTTGACGTGCTGTGATACCCAGCAAGGGCACCTTACCGCCCCATGTGGTGTTGTGAAAGGCTTTCAGGTCAAGATCTTTGACGTGCTGTGATACCGGACGCGCCGGGACAGACCGGCGGCAACTGGTTGTGAAAGGCTTTCAGGTCAAGATCTTTGACGTGCTGTGATACCCATACATCTATTGAGAAACCCCGCCCAGCGGTTGTGAAAGGCTTTCAGGTCAAGATCTTTGACGTGCTGTGATACCCACCCAGGTATGTCGCAAAGCCGCCACCGTGTTGTGAAAGGCTTTCAGGTCAAGATCTTTGACGTGCTGTGATACCGCCACTCCCCGGCATGCACATCAACTGAAGGTTGTGAAAGGCTTTCAGGTCAAGATCTTTGACGTGCTGTGATACCCCCCGCACTGAAGGCATTAGCGGCCAAAGCGTTGTGAAAGGCTTTCAGGTCAAGATCTTTGACGTGCTGTGATACCTTTCGGCAGCTCAGGTCCCATGTCCTATAGTTGTGAAAGGCTTTCAGGTCAAGATCTTTGACGTGCTGTGATACCCTTCGCCATCGTGGCACAAGGCAAGCGCTTGTTGTGAAAGGCTTTCAGGTCAAGATCTTTGACGTGCTGTGATACCCTCAAAAAGCCGTGAAACCCGCTGTGGCTGTTGTGAAAGGCTTTCAGGTCAAGATCTTTGACGTGCTGTGATACCCGGCCACGTGGCGTACCGCCGAACTGTTCGTTGTGAAAGGCTTTCAGGTCAAGATCTTTGACGTGCTGTGATACCATTCGCGCTTGTTCGGCGTGCCGTCCGGCAGTTGTGAAAGGCTTTCAGGTCAAGATCTTTGACGTGCTGTGATACCCGAACTTCCATGTGCCTGCTTGGTTAGGGAGTTGTGAAAGGCTTTCAGGTCAAGATCTTTGACGTGCTGTGATACCCTCTCTTGCCACGGGAGGGCTCGTTCCTGGGTTGTGAAAGGCTTTCAGGTCAAGATCTTTGACGTGCTGTGATACCCCCCCGCAGGTGCGGACCAACCCGCAGGCAGTTGTGAAAGGCTTTCAGGTCAAGATCTTTGACGTGCTGTGATACCCCGGTCCGCATATTGCTCCGGCCTGGAGTGTTGTGAAAGGCTTTCAGGTCAAGATCTTTGACGTGCTGTGATACCGTACTGGGAGTCGCAGGGCCTCGTGCTGCAGTTGTGAAAGGCTTTCAGGTCAAGATCTTTGACGTGCTGTGATACCATGCTTGATGGATCGCATTTCATCAATCGAGTTGTGAAAGGCTTTCAGGTCAAGATCTTTGACGTGCTGTGATACCGCATCGCACACGCCAGCCTCTGCATCGGCAGTTGTGAAAGGCTTTCAGGTCAAGATCTTTGACGTGCTGTGATACCGGATCTGTTCGGCGGCATCGGGTCCGCCTTGTTGTGAAAGGCTTTCAGGTCAAGATCTTTGACGTGCTGTGATACCACAGGTCTCTTGAACCGCTACAGCCACGCGGTTTCAGGGCTGCCGACCCGGTGATAAAAAGGCACAGCGGCGAAGGCCCTCCGGAACTCCGGAGGGCCTTTCGCATTTCTACCCAGCCGGTCATGATGCGGGCGGACACGCTCAGAACATTTCCAACTGCTGCGGGGTGTCCGGTGCCAGGGCCTTCTTCTTGCCTTCAAAGAATTGGATCATGCCGAACTGCTTGTCGGTGAGGGTGAAGATGATCACCTCGCCCGCTGGGGGAAGCAGACCCTTCACCCGGCGAATGTGGACCTCGGCATTCTCAGCGCTGTTGCAATGGCGCACGTAGATGCTGAATTGCATCATGGTGAAGCCGTCCTCTTTGATTTGTTTGCGGAAACGGGCATAGTTGCGCCGGTCCTTGGTGGTGGCGGTGGGCAGGTCGAAAAAGACAAAGACCCACATGATCCGGTATTCATCCAAACGCCCCATGGGGCCATGATCAGTGCCACTCCGGGTGGAGCAACTTGCGCTGCCCACCTTGAAAACTCTGTGCCAAGCTGGCGGTGGTTCGCTGAACGGCCACCAGCAAGGGGCTGCGCTGGCCATCGATCATTACATCCAGGGTCGGCACCTTCAGCAGTTGGCCCTTGATGGCCGTGTCCAATATCTCGGCATTCACGCGCTCCTGCACCACCAGTTTCAGCACAAGCTCATCCACAAAGGGCCGGTAAGGCTCCATGATATCATCCGCCAAGCAGTAGGCATTGTACTTGTTCCGGTGGTGGATGCCCAGCGTGGGCAAGAGCCCGCTGCCCACCAGCGACCGTGCCACCACAGCGCGCAGAATGGCGTAGCCGTAGTTGAGCAAGTTGTTCGGCGGCTCCCCATGTCGGTGCCGGGTGAACTTCAGGTGCGCAGGGAACAGGAATCGCCAGTAGTGCGCGGCACCCCGGGCCTCCAGGTTGTCCGGATCTCCGCTGCGGACCTGCTTCGCATGTTCGCGCAATGCATCGCCGGGAATGCCGATCTGTTCCAGCATGGCCGCCTGGTTACGCAATTTGGCCTGCACCGTCTGCATCCACAGGTTCTTGCGCAAGGGCTCGCTGGCCGCTATCTGGTGCCGGAAGATCTCCGTCTGCACCGTGTGGCCGTCAAGGTTCAGCAGCATGCCCGTGGGCATGTGCTGCTCGTTGCAGGTGATCACCGCCACATTGTTCTCCAGTAAAGCAGCCAGCAGCAGCTGGGTCACCACCACGCGCTCATGGTCCAGCAGCACCACGCCGATGTCCTCGATGGGCACGGTTTTCTCGGGCAGGTCCAGGTCCTTGGGGTATTGCACCACCATTTGCTGCTCGCGCCGGCGCAAGGTGCAGGGACTGCCGATATGGATGGTGCGCTTGATCACGGAAATAGAGGGGTGACCTTGCCCAAGCGATCGACCCGGACAGGGATACAGACGGAGCTAATCTTGGTCCGTGGGTTGTCGCGGTCCTCAAATTCCGTGGGAAACTCTTGGGCTTTCTTGTCGAAGGTGACCGGGCTGGATAAGGGGCAAGGCAGGAAATAGAACTGTCCTGAGTTCTCACCACGCTGCGTCATCTTGGTCATCTGCATAATCCGGTCGCCGACCACTTTGGTGCTGGTCCAGTTGATGGACCTCACATCTTCATCGGGTCTTGGCACATATACCACGTCGCCCTTCCGTAGCAGGAAGTGCTGGAAGCCTAGCCGTGCCTCGACCAGATCAAGTCCGTTCAGTTTTCGTTCCACGGCATCGAAGAAGGGGATCACTTCGAACTTGCGTTCACTGGTTTGTTCGTTTACGAACACGGCCAGGGCGTAGTTCTCGCCTTTTTCCACATGCAGTTTCCGGTTCGGGTCGTGGGGCCGCCTCATAGGAGTTCGCCCCTTGGCATTTCCAACCAAGAGGTCTTTCCCTCCCTTGTCCTTCCAGCAACGTACGTTATGAATCGGAACGCTTTGACCCTTATTGAACGCATGCAAGGCTTCGTCCGTGAAGGCTGTTTTCGGGTTCGAGGCATATGCCTCGAAGTGCTTTCGCACACGTTCCTTGATTTTCACGTCGATGATCTTCTCGATCCTCTTCAACACTTTCTCCTTGGTCATGTCTTGCCCGGAAGCAATTGATGCGAGTGCCACGATGGTGCTGTACTTGGGCACGAGCATGGTAAGCTCTTCCACGTGTTCATTCTTCGCGTTCACGAGCGGATCCTTCTTCAGTGCCTTCTTCATCTTCTCGATGTGCCCATCATACTTCGCCAGGTGATCGTGGAGCAATTTCCGTTCATGCTCATGGGCGAGGAAACGTATGCGATAGTCGGGGTCGGACTTGTCCATAGGTCGCAATACGTGCAAGGCGCCCTCCTTGTCCATCACTTCGGCAAGACGTTTCAGCACGTCCTTCAGCGGCCACTTACGTTGCTCCCGCACTTCGCCCAAGGGCTGTTCATTGTGCAGCGGTCCGCGTACGGCGCGCAGATTCCCCTTGGTCTGCTTCCTCCCCTTGTCACCCTTGCGCACTTCGCCGGTGGAGGGGTCGAGGTAGGCGGTGCGGTTACTGGCCTTGGTGAGCAGCCGCTGCCGGTTCTTGATGCTGGGAATGGTGCGCTCCAACTGGTCCCTCACTACGCGGCGCAGATCGGGGTGGGGCAGCGGGTACCAGGTGGGCCGCTTCAGGGCCTCCTTCTCTTCGTTGGTGAGGTTGAGTTGGTTCACGTTGCTGAGGCGCTGGATGTAGCCTTGGCGGGTGAGTGCTACGGTGAGCGCGTCCAGCGCATGGTGCCGGTGGTCGATGCGCTTGTCGTAACCCTCGATCCTGTACTGCACGTGGTTGCCGCCGTTGGTCCGGTGCAGCTCTTCAATGAGCTTACGGTCAAGGATCCCTTCAAGGCGTTTGAAGCGGGGAATGAGGACTTCCTTGTACACCTCGTTCAACCCCCACTCGTTCTTGAGCGCATCGGTAACGATGCCGAGGGTGCTATGCACCGTGCAGATGGGTTGCAGCAGTTCGGTGAGCTTGGTGCCGATGTAGCGCGTTTCCTGCAACTGGCGGTTGATGAAGCTCTCGGGCACTTCCTCGGCCAGCAGGTACTTTTTCTTGGTGCGCCCCGCCTTCAGTTTGTTCACGCGGTCCACGTAGGTTTCCCATTCGCCGGGTCCCTTGCTTTTCATGTATGCGGCGGCGAGTTGCTTACCCTTGTCGGCATTGCATGGCCGGCACGCGATCACGCGGTTCTGGATGCTGTCGTCGTAGAACCGTGCGCGGGGTATGACGTGGTCCACATCGGTGTCGCGCGTGTCGAAAAGCTGGCCCTTCTGTATCGCTCCGCCGCAGTACATGCAGCGATGCTCCTGCTGTACCCATAACTCGTAGCGCTCGATGTCTTTCTTGCTGGGCTTCGGTCTGCTGAACTCGCCGCCCAGTATTTCCACCACTTTCTTGCGGTCTTTGTCGCGCTGGTTGTTGTTCTCGAAGGTGCGCTTGCGTTGGGCCTGGTTCTGCCGCAGTTCGCGGGCGAGCTCCACCCGCACGCTGGTGGGGCGGCCGTAGGTGGCCCAGATGTCGCGCATCAGCATGAGGGATTCGTTCACTACCTGTTCCACTACGGGGTTGCGCAGGAAGCCGCGCGAGAGGGTCTTGATCTGATCCGGCTTGTCGAATGGCTTGGCGATGGCCGCGCGATGGTCGCCGTATAGCACGGACGCGGCCAGCCAGTACGGGAGACCTTGGAAATGTTCCTTGGTGGAATATGCCCTCAATCGCGCGAACACCTCGTTGGGCAAGCGGTCGATCGCCTCGCCGTCGGCCACCTTGGCGATCACCTCTTCGATGCGGCGTTGGTCGCGCGGTGCGATGTTCTCCCACTTCCATGTGTGTCCGCAGGTCATCAGCGGTGTGATGCGCGAAGCGGCGCGCGCCGATACCGCACCGGTCTTGCGGTCGTAGCGGATCTTGGCGAGGGCGTCCACTTCTTCCTGCGGAATGCCGTCGATGGCCTTCAGCGCCATCTGGCGATGCTCCTCCATCGGGATGGAGTAGAGGATGTGCCAGATGCGGAAGAGCGTGGACTTGTCGATGTCTTTGGGCGTGGAGGCTTCCTGCAACAGCTTCCCCCACAAGGCGGACTTCTTCAGCCTTGCCCGCAGCGGGTCCAGCGTCTGGTGGCCGGGCAGGTTGGCGCGCAGGTTGTTCCCGAGCTCTTCCTTCTTGCGTCCGATGGCATCGAGCAACTTGTCCGTCTTCAATTCCTTGCTTTCGAGCAGGTGTTGCACCACGGCGATGCGCTCCGCAGCGGACAATTCACTTTCCTTGCCGTACCGGTCGATCAAGCGGATGTTGTTCACCTGCTGCCAGATGCGGAACAACTGGTAGATCGGGCTGCTCACGGGCATCACGGGCTTCCGGGGCTCGAAGCGGCACTGGCCTTTGCTCGATGCCTGGCTCTTCAGCGGCCGTTGGTAGTAGATCACGTAGTCCCGAATGAAGCTGCCAAGGTCCTTGCCCAGCCATTTGGCCTGTTCGGCCTTGTTGTTCGGGATCAGGTTTCTCACCACGGTATCGCGGAGCGTGTCGCTCCCCAGCTCGGCATGTTCACCTAACTGCCGTTTCCAAATAGCATCGAATTCCGCTTTGAATGTGTCCCGCAGCACAATCCGCTCACGGATGCGGTACAGCGGATCGGCCTTCAGTTGCTGGTGGAAGAACTGGCCGGGCGTAAGGCGGCTTTCATCAATGGCTTGGTTGATGCTCTCCATGCCTTTGCGCCAATCGGTCTTCAAGGCCAGGCGGAACTCATGGGTGGTGCCCTTCTTTGTTTCCTTGGTGGTAATCTCCAGTTCCTGCTCGGAACCCTTCATCTCCATGATCCTAGCGATCGTGGACGTGCCGACGCGCCCATCAGCAAGCGTGACGAGATACTTCGGTTTCTTGCCCTTTTCGTCCTCCAATTCCACATTCTCAATGAAGACCATTTCGATGCTCTTGCCATCGTCCTTGCTTTCACCCGTGGGGGCAGCTCCGTCCTGCTCGTCCATCAAGTCGCCGATATCCTTGTAGCCCCGGCGCTGGTTCATGTGGTACAGGATTCTGCCAAGCTCGGTAAGCGAGACAGGGTCTTCCACGGCCAAGGCACGTAGGCCATACAATTGCAGGCTGGTCTGTACCGGCGCATCCGGGCCAATTCGTTCGCCCAGCCCTTCCGGCCATGCCCCAATAAGTTTGAGCACCTGGATCAAATTTGAGCGGCGCAGTTTATAGCGTTGATGATTGCGGCGCATGCTGCGCTTCTGCCGCCGCACGGCGTTCTTAGTGATCTTGGCGCCCTGCTCGAATTCCTTCTTCTCATCGCCCATGGGAATGATCCGGCTGCCGATGCCGTGGATCCTTTCCAGCTTCTCGCCATCCATTTCCACCACAGCCCAGCCTACGCTGTTGCTTCCGACATCCAGGCCTACGACCAATTCATTTTCTTTTTGCATCATCTCTCGATCACTGTTTTTGCATTGTGGGACTGAAGGCACAAAATATGCCGAACCAGGAAAAGCAGGAATCTACTATACTTGCACCGACCTGAAGTCTTTCACAATAAGGATTATTCCGTTGTGAGAACTAAGCTTCAAGGCTTATCCGCGGCCCCGAAAGGGGTCGCGGTCTTTTGCGCCCTTCCGCCCCGCCTCCACCAACACCTTCTGCGTGCCCCTCGGCTGGGCCGGCCATGCGGAACATGCAAAGGGCCACCCCATCGGGCGGCCCTTCACATAGGTGCATGGTGCAGGGCAATGAATTACTCCACCACCAGCTTCTTCATGCCTTTTTGCCCGTTGGCTGCGGTCAGTTGGATGGTGTACAAGCCTGGCGGAATTCCGTTCAGGTCCAGGTCTTGCTTGGCGATCCCCAACGGTTGCCGGTCCAGCTTCATGTTGCGCACGATGCGTCCGGTGGCATCGATCAACATCAACTCCAACTGCACCCCAGTGTTGCCGAATAGCAGGGAAGCATGGCCGTGGGCAGGGTTGGGCATCACGTCCATGCCGATGGCATTGTCCACGACTTCGCGCACCAGCAATGCAGGGTCCTCCAGCCAAGCGCCAAAATTACCGTTCAGGTCGCCGCTCACGGCGGTGCCGCCGCCAACTTGGTCGAAGAAGGTAACCAGCGGCCGGGGAACGCCCAGCTTGTAATAATCCTGTCTTTGTACGAAATAGTTGATGTAGCCGAAGCCGGCGAAGGTATCGGAGTCATGGGTGGTGGTGGAAACGCGGAGCACATTCTCCACCGTGCCGTAGGGCATGATCAAAGTGCCCATGGCATCCACGGTGATCGACGTATTGCCATAGGTGTGGGCGGAAGCACCGGTGGAGCTCGTCCACGGCCCGCCAAAATCATCCTGCCAGGAAGTGTTGTAGCTGCACGGGAATACCATCGTGCGTTGCGGGTTCTGGTACTGCATCAGCACGTTGTTGCTTGCGCTAGCCATGCCGAAGTAATCAATGCCTGCTGCGGTATAGCCATAGAAATCGTAGAAATCATCGCCGAGGTGTTCCGCGATGTTGGCTGCCGGGAAGGATGCCGCGTACGTGCTTTGGGTGGCATCCACGAAGGTGGTGGCCGTGGGTTCGGTGGTTGGGAAGGCGGAAAAGTCCCAAGTGAGGCCGGTGCCTCCAGGGCCGGGTGGTTGGTAGTCGATGTAATGCACCGCGATCGGAACGCCGAGCGGCGGGGTAAGGTCACCCACCTGAAGCGTTTGGGCCTTCAGCAAGGGCGCGGAGAGCAACAGGAGCACTAAGATCGGCGGAGTATATGATATACGCATGATGGAGGTGTTGATTGGGCGACAAGGATACGATCGCCAGCAAGGCTCATCAATCACATGAATATGTGATTCCGGCACGTCCGGGCGCCTTATCCGTTTGCTCTCCGGATGGAGGGCGGATTGTTGGCGGGCCAAGGTCCGTGCCATGTTGCCATGGACCGGTGCAATGCGGTGGTCCACCATGGCAAGGTTGAATTGGCGACTGGCGGCATGGCGTTGTGCCAACCGGAAAAAAATTCAATGGATGCCGCTTTTGGCCCGATCGCGGCCTACCTTCAGGGCATCCATTCCAAATCCTCCAAGCCATGAACATCACCTTCAATGAGCTGCGCGACATCAAGGACCGCTTGCCCGACGGGAGCATCCACCGCATCGCCAAGGAACTGGACCTGAACGTGGAGACGGTCTGGAATTATTTCGGGGGATACAGCCACAGCAACGGGAAGCCCATGGGCGTGCATGTGGAAGAGGGACCCGGAGGCGGCATTGTGGCCTTGGATGACACGCGCATCCTGGACCTTGCACGCCGCATGATCGACGAGCGGGTGTAACCTGCCCGGCGCCGTGATCTCTTTTCGCCGGGTTCGTAGCCCGGTGTAGTCCCCTTATTTTTCGATCACGCGGAATTCCACCCTGCGGTTGAGCGCCTTGTTCTCTTCGCTTGTATTGGGCACCAATGGCCTGCTTTTGCCAAAGCCCTTCCAGCCTATCCGTTCCTGCTCCACCTTCCTGCCCCGCAGAAAATCAACCACGGCCTTGGCCCGCTCCTCGCTGAGGGTTTGGTTGAACGCCTCGCTGCCCACGTCATCGGTGTGGCCTTCCACTTCGATGCGCATGTTGGGGTAGTCAATGAGCATGTCGGCCAGTTCATCCAGCTCCTTCTTGCTTTCAGGCGTCAGTGTGGCCTTGGCAAACTCAAACCCGATGTTGTCCAAGCGCACGCTCTTGCCCACTGCCGGCGGCTCCATGCGGGGCAGGGCCACTTCCTTGGTGCTGGTGCGGTCCGCCACCACTTGCTTGGGCGGCGGCGGCACGCTCTCCTGGGGCTTTGGCGTGGGTTTGCTCCCGGCCGGTGCCACGCGCACGCTCACGTCGTCGATGAAGTAGTAGCTGCCCCGTTCGCCGGTTTCCTGCTTTTCGAAGGGCGTGGCCTCGTCGCTGTAGAAGTTGCCGATCACCAGGAAGCGTTCGTTGCCTGTTGCTTCCACCACGCCGCTGACCAACCGCCAGCGTCCGCCCTTCACCACTTGTTCGGCATTTACGCACGGGGTGAAGTAGAGCGGCAGGTTGTTGCCCGTGCCAATGGCCACGGGCGACAGATAGAGGCCGATGTTCCCGCTGGCATGTTCGCTGAACTCCGCCAACCTGGCCCAGCACTCCACCACATAGCGGGTTCCCGCCTCCATGGTGGCGTTCAGCTCCACCTGCAGGTATTCATGCCACCACGTAGGGGTGTTTCCCTTGCCGCGCACCTTGATGCCGGCCATGGCCTTGCCCGTACGCGGTGCCGCCTTGCCACCGGTGCGTTTCGCCGGATTGCTCCAGCAGTTGCGGTCCGCCTCGGTGGTGAACAGGTCCGGCGTGGTTTCCGTGGGCGAGTTCCAGGCCACCATCAGTTCCTCGCCGAATTTGCGCGCCTGCTGCGTCCAGCCGCAGGGCACGCTCTGGTATTCCTCGAAACCCGGGTTGGGCAACAGGTTGGGCATGGTGTCGTTCTGCAAGGTGCGCTGAAGCACGTTTTGCGCACACAGGCTACCGGCTGCCACCAAAGCGGGGAACACGAGGCAACGGAACATGGGGCGAAGTTATCGGCCCATGGATGGTGATCTGCGCCTTTGGTGTTTGTTCCATCAACGATCGGTGGTCCATTTCGGTTGAAAACCGGGCGCCGCTCCACCGCATGGGCTAGTGGGCCGGGCAGTGCTCCAACCAGTTGCGGATGATCCGCGGCCCTTGGGGCGTTAGCACACTTTCCGGATGGAATTGCACGGCCCATGCGGGGAAGGTGGCATGCCGCACAGCCATTACCGTGCCTTCCCCGCTGCGGGCGATCACCCGCAAGTCCGTCGGCAGGCGTGCTGGATCGGCTGCCCAACTGTGGTAGAGGCCCACCGGGAAGGATGCACCAAGCCCATGGAAGAGCGGGTCCTCCGGCAGTTCGGGAATGCAGGGCAGGGCCACGCCGTGCCGCACGGCGGAAAGGTTGTACAACTTCCCGCCGCATTCCTCCACGATGGCCTGCAATCCGAGGCAAACGCCGAGGATGGGATGCGTGGGCAACAGCGTGTGCACCAGCCGGGGCATCACGCCCGCCTCCGACGGCAAGCCGGGCCCTGGCGAAAGCACGATGCGGTCATACTGCGCGGCCTCTTCCACGGTGATCGCATCATTGCGCACCACGTCCACCGCCGCCATGGGCGCCAGCAGGTGGAACAAGTTCCAAGTGAAACTATCGTAGTTGTCCAACAGCAGGATGCGCATGGGCCTGATCACTGTTCCACGGGTCGTCCTTCACGGCCGATCCATCCGAGGTGGGTGTGGGCAAAAGCATCCGTGTATTTCAGGCCGAAGCCGAACAGGCGGTCCAAGCAGGCATGGCCGTACAGGATGACCCCTGCGGGAAGGAGGATCGTGGTGAGCGCCCCAAGCGGCACGCCGAGATAGGCGCCGCCGATGCCGATGCCGGCCACGGCCAGTGCCATGCCCTTGTGATGAAGCAGGTTGTAGGTGAACGCTCCCGTTCGCGGCCCTACCACGTACCCCGCCATGCCTACATCCGGGCCAAGCAGCAGCAGCAGGTAGCCCCACCAAGGCATTTCGTGCATCCACAGGGTGACGGTGCAAACGAGCAGCTGGGCCAGTTCCTCCAGTTTGAGCAGGGTCTTCATGCGGTTTGTTTTACCTGCGGCGTAGAATGATGCAGCTGCAAGTTGCACGCTTCAAGCCCCGGTTACCAAGTGACCCCCACCGGGCAATGGTCGCTGCCCATGATTTCATTGAGGATGAACGCTTCTTTCACCTTCTTTTCGAAGCCCCTGCTCACCAGCACGTAGTCGATGCGCCAGCCCACGTTGCGGGCCCTGGCATTCATGCGGAAGCTCCACCAACTGTACTTGACCTCATCGGGATGGCGGTGGCGGAAGGTGTCGGTAAATCCCGCGTCCATCAAGGCCGACATGCCGTCGATCTCCGCCTGGGTATAGCCGGCCGTTTTGTTGTAGTTGGTTTTCGGCCGAGCGATGTCGATGGGCTGGTGCGCCACGTTCAGGTCTCCGGTGAAGATCACCGGGCGTTTGCCCGCAGCCAGTTTCACCAAGTATTGGCGAAGGTCCTTGTCCCACTGCTGCCGATAGCTCAACCGCTTCAATCCTTCGCCGCTGTTGGGCACGTATGCACACACCACGATGTGGTCGGCGAAGGTGGCGGTGATCACCCGGCCTTCAGTGTCGTGCTCGGCGATGCCGATGCCGAGGTCCACGCGCTCGGGTTTCTGGCGGCTGAGCACGGCAGTGCCCGAGTAGCCTGCTTTCTCTGCGGAATGGGCGTGTATGGTGTATCCGCCCAGGCCGGCAAGGGCATCGGCCACCTGCTGCGGGGTGGCCTTGGTTTCCTGCAGGCAAATGATGTCGGCGTCCACGGCGCGCATGCTTTCAATGAAGCCCTTGCCCACCGCCGCGCGTATGCCGTTCACATTGAAGGAGATCAGTTTCATGAAGGGCGAAAATAGGGACGGGCCGGGGCGTTGGTCGCTCCGGTCCAGGGCTATCGCGTCTTACCAGCAGCACAGAAAGGTATGCACTGTGCGACGCCCTTTGGGGTCGACCACCGCGCAGGATGTGGTTTCTACGTTGTGTGACCCACTTCGGGGTCACCAGTCGTGTTTTCTCAACTGACCCCAACGGGGTCACAGAGCGTAGCAATAACACGATAAATGGAGTTCGACCCCAAAGGGTGTCGCACAAAATCCCATGCCTGACCGGGGAATAAGACGCGATAGCCCTGGCTCCGGTCAACCCCTTCGCGGCTTGCCCGGCTCCTTTCCGGATCCAGCCCGTTCAGTAGGACCCGGAATATGCAGCAGGATTTCTACTACGGCCCGAAATCGCTGCGGCAGCGTACGCATCGCCGGTTTTCCCTTAGGCACAATAGCTTGTGCTATTCCTTCTCGGTGAAACCCGCGCTGTCCTTGTGATTTCGACCCTCGCAACGAACCCTGCTGCATAATCCGGGTAGGAAGAAATGCCCTGGCCTTCATGCCCATGTCCATCCTCCACGTGTTCAAGAAGGTTCACGGTCCGTGCAGCCGCGTTCCGTTCCGGGAAAGGGAGGCGTCCTCTTCCTCACCCGCGCAGCTCCGCCCCCACCTCCTTCTCCAGTGCCAGGCGGATGCGGCCCATGGCCTTTTCGACCTGCTCGTCGGTGAGGGTTTTTTCCGTGTCCTGCAGGATGAAGCTCAATGCATAGCTCTTTTTGCCGCTGGGCAGCTTGTCCCCCTCGTACACGTCGAAGAGGCCCACTTCGCGCAGCAGCTTGCGCTCGGCCTGGAAGGCGGTACGCTCCAGCGTGGCATAATCCACTGCGCTGTTCAGCAACAGGCTCAGGTCGCGGCGCACGGCAGGGAACTTGGCCACCTCCTGGTACGAGGCCTTGCCCGTTCGCAGCAGCCGGACCAGCTCGGCGTCCATCAGTTCGGCATACCATGCCGGTTGGTGCACTTCAAACGCCTTGGCCACCGATGGCTTCACGGCGCCCATCACGGCCACCGTGCGCTTCCCGTGCTTTACTTCCACCACCGCGGAAAGCAGCGGATGTTCCACCATGGCCACTGCGGCGTTCTTGGCCAGCCCCAAGCGGTCCATCAGCAATTCCACCTCGGCCTTCACGTCGGCGAGTTCGGTTGGGTGCGCCTTGCCGCGCCAGCTCTCCGCTTCCTGGTTGCCCGTGATCAGCAGGGCGGTGCGTTCGCTTTCCACCGTGGTGCCGTCCGCCTGCACCTCGTAGATGCGTCCTTCTTCGAAAAAACGCAAGTTGTGCTGCTGGCGGGCCAGGTTGTGGGCGGCACTTTGCAGCAGGCCGAACAGCATGGTGGGGCGCAGCACGTCGAGCTCGGCGCTGAGCGGATTCCTCAGGTGCACCAATTGCGCTTTTTGCGCAGCACCCAACTTCACCGTGCGCGCACCGTTCACCAGCGAGGGCGTCATCACCTCGCGGAAGCCGCGTGCGGCGAAGTGCTGGGCCAAGCGTTGCCGAAAGCCTTCATCGGTGGTGTCCGGCTGCCGCACGGCAGGCACCATCAAGCGCTCCGGCAGGGGCACGCGGTCGTAGCCGTGAATGCGCAACACCTCCTCCACCAGGTCGGCTTCGCGCAGCACGTCGGCGCGGTAGGGCGGTACTTGCACGCGCACGCCCCGTGCATCCCGTTCGCTGGTACGGCAATCCAGCAGCTCCAGGATGTGCACCACGTGGTCCGGTTCAATGGGCATGCCGCAAAGCCGGTCCACTGCGGCGAAATTCAGCTGCACCTCCGCCCAGGGCCTTGGTCGTGCGATGTCCGTGACGGCCGAACTGATGCATGCACCCGCCACCTCCTTCAGCAGCAAGGCCGCGCGTTTCAACGCATACACCGTGATCTCCGGATCCACACCGCGTTCAAAACGGAACGAAGCATCGGTGTTCAGCCCATGGCGGCGGGCGGTGCGGCGGATGGTGACCGCATCGAAGCAGGCGCTTTCCAGGAAGATGGCGGTAGTGCTTTCCGAGACGCCGCTGCTGGCGCCTCCGAGCACCCCGGCGATGCAGGCGGCCTTTTCCGCATCGGCGATCACCAGGTCTTCGGTGCTGAGCGCGCGGTCCTGCCCATCCAAGGTGATCAAGCGCTCGCCCGTTGCAGCTTTCCGCACAATGATCCTTCCACCCTCGAGCTTGTCCGCATCGAAGGCATGGAGCGGCTGGCCCAGTTCGTGCTGCACGAAGTTGGTGACGTCCACCACGTTGTTGATGGGCTTGAGCCCGATGCTTTGCAGGCGCTCCTGCAACCAGGCCGGTGAAGGCCCTACGGTGATGCCCGTGAGCGTTAGCCCCGCATAGCGCGGTGCCGCATGCGGGTCTTGCACCTCCACGGTGACCGTACCGGCCTGATCATCCTGCTTGAAAAGCTCCACCGGGGACAACAGCACGCGGTGTTTGCTGCCGGTGCGGTAATTCAGTGCGGCAACCAGGTCGCGGGCCACGCCCCAATGGCCCATGGCATCGGAGCGGTTGGGCGTGAGGCCGATCTCCAGGACGTGGTCGCCTTTCAGTTCCAGTTGCTCCACAGCAGGCGTGCCCGGCTTGGCCGACGCATCCAGCACCATGATGCCGGCGTGGTCGGTGCCCAGGCCGAGTTCATCGGCTGCGCAGATCATGCCGTTGCTTTCCACCCCGCGGATCTTGGCCTTCTTGATGGTGAACGGCCCACCTCCCAAGGGGTGCAGCGTGGTGCCCACAGTGGCCACAAGCACCTTTTGCAGCGCAGCCACGTTGGGCGCACCGCAGACGATCTCTTCCGGAGATCCGTCCCCGGTATCCACCGTGCATACATGCAACCGGTCCGCGCCCGGGTGCTTCACGCAGGTGAGCACCTCTCCCACCACTACCCCGGCCAGCATGCCCGGTACAGGCTCCACGGTTTCCAAGCGTTCCACTTCCAGTCCGGTGCTGGTGAGGATGTCGGCCGCCTGCATGGGGGATAGGTCGCCGGCAGTGGTCAGCGTGCGAAGCCAGTTCCAGGAGATGCGCATGGGGAGGTTCCGGGCCGTTGGGCGGCCGGGCCGCGAAAGTAGCCATGGGCCATAGGCAAAGCGAAAGCAAGCATAGGCGGTCCATTATCTTCGGGCCCTGCATGCACCCCGGGAAAAACACCTTGCTGAACGGCACCTTGTACGTGCTTGCCCTAGTGGGCACCTGCGTGGCCCAATTGAAGGACTTGCACGCGCTGGAATATGCCTGCAGGCCCCTGTTGATGCTCATCCTCTCGTCGTGGTTCTTTTTCAACAGCCGCCGCGTGGGCGACCGGTTCACCCTGCTGATCCAGGCCGGTTTGTTCTTTTCGTTGATCGGTGATGTGGCCCTGATGTTCACCCACGTGGATAATTTCAATTTCATCGTGGGCCTTGGCGCCTTCTTCCTGGCACAGCTCTGCTATGCGTTCGCCTTTATCCAGAACATGGCCGCGGTCAGTGCCTTGGAAGGCCTGTTGCCCGCTTCGCTGATCACCGTGGGCATCGGCACCTACTTCTTCTTTTTCACCTGGGACCTGCTTCCCCACGTGGAGGAGGGCCTCGGCCTGCCGGTGATCGCCTATCTCTCCGCGCTGGCCTTCATGGGCATGGCCGCCGCCTTCCGGTTCCGGCGCACCTACCCCAACAGCTTTTGGATGGTGATGGCGGGCGCCCTGTTGCTCATGGCCTCGGGCAGCCTGCTGACACTGGAGCGTTTCCGTTTGCCCATGTCATGGGCCCCGCTGTGGAGCATGGTGGGCTATGGTGCGGCGCAGGCCTTGATCGCCGCCGGTGCCCTGACCCATGTGCTGGACCCGGACAACTTGCGCAAGCGGGAAGCGCTGAGCACCTGATCCGCTTCCGTTCCGATCCGCGCGTTTGCGGTTCGTCGATCAGCCAGCCGTCCTGTCAAATTTCACCCGATCCTGCCCCACACTGCCCTGTCCTTCATCTGCTCCTGCAGGGCGGCGGCGATCAGTGCGTTGCCGGGGTGCCGGAGCTCCGGGTCCTCATCCAGCAGGCGTTGCGCGGTGCGCCGGGCCTGTTGCAATAGGTCGGCGTCCTGCACCAGGTCGGCCAAGTGCAACTGCGGTACTCCGCTCTGCTGGGTGCCCATCAGGTCGCCGGGGCCGCGCAGGCGCAGGTCCACCTCGCTGATCTCGAAGCCGTCCTGGGTGCGCACCATGGTGTTGATGCGCGTACGGCTGTCATTGCCGAGCTTGTCGCCGGTCATCAGGATGCAGTAGCTGTGCTCGGCGCCGCGCCCCACCCTTCCGCGCAGCTGGTGCAACTGGGAAAGCCCGAAGCGTTCGGCGTTCTCCACCACCATCACGCTGGCGTTGGGCACGTCCACGCCCACCTCGATCACGGTGGTGGCCACCAGCACATTGGTTTCCCCCTTGGTGAAGCGCGCCATCTCGTAATCCTTCACCTCCGGGGTCATGCGCCCGTGCACCATGCCCACGGCATACTTGGGCAGCGGGAACCGCCGCGAGAGGCTCTCGAACCCGTCGGCCACGTCCTTCAGGTCGCTTTTCTCACTTTCCTCGATCAGCGGGTACACCACGTAGACCTGCCTCCCTTTTTGGATCTCTGACTCCAGGAAGGCGAACATGGCATTGCGCGAATGGTCGTAGCGGTGCACCGTGCGGATGGGTTTCCGCCCCGGCGGCAGTTCGTCGATCACGCTCACGTCCAGGTCGCCGTACAGGGTCATGGCCAAGGTACGCGGGATGGGCGTGGCGGTCATCACCAGTACGTGCGGCGGCACCTCGGCCTTGGCCTGCATGCGGGCGCGCTGCTGCACCCCGAAGCGGTGCTGCTCATCGATCACCACCAGGCCCAAGCGCTGGAACACCACACGGTCTTCCAAGAGGGCGTGGGTGCCTACGAGGATGTGGACCTCACCTGCCTTCAACGCAGTGAGCAGGCTCTTGCGCCCGGCCGCCTTGGTGGTACCGGTAAGCAGCCTCACGCGCACGGGCAAACCTTCCAGAAAGCGGGAAATGGAGCGGAAATGTTGCTGGGCAAGCACCTCGGTAGGGGCCAGCAGTGCGGCTTGGAACCCATTGTCCAGTGCCAAGAGCATGCACAACAAGGCCACCAGCGTCTTCCCGCTGCCCACGTCCCCCTGCAGCAGGCGGTTCATCTGGTGTCCCGAGGCCATGTCTCGGCGGATCTCCTTCACCACCCGTTTCTGGGCCCCGGTAAGCTCGAAGGGCAAGTGGTGCGCATAAAAGGTATTGAACAGCTCCCCCACTTGGCCGAACACGTTGCCCCCCACCTCCTGTTGCATCAGCTGTTTCTGCTTGAGCAGTTGAAGCTGGATGAAAAAGAGCTCCTCGAACTTCAGCCGCTTCAGTGCGCGATCCAGCCGTTCGCGCGTTTGTGGGAAATGCACCTCCATCACAGCCTCTTCCCGGCCCAATCCTCCGAGTTGGTCCACCAGGGATCGGCTGAGCGTTTCGTGCAGGGCTCCATTCACTTGGGGCAATAGCACTTGCACGAGCTTGGCAATGCCGCGGCTGTTGAGCCCCTTGGCGGCCGCTTTTTCGGTGGTGCCATACACGGGTTGCAGCGGGGTGGCCGCCCCCTCATCCCAGGTGGCGGCCGCCTCCACCTCGGGGTGCGCGATGTTGAAGCGGTCGCGGAACAGGGTGGGCTTGCCATACACGATGTACTCGCCGCCTTCCTTCAGCACAGGTTGCAGCCAGCGCAGTCCGCGGAACCACACCAGCTCGATGCTGCCGGTGGCATCCTCGAGCTTGGCCGTAAGGCGCCGTGCCTGCCTTTCGCCCACCATGCGCACCTGCCTCAAGATGCCGCGCAATTGCACGGGCGCATGCTCCTCGCGGATGCTGCCCACCGTATTGAAGTGCGTGCGGTCCACGTACCGGAACGGGTAGTGCAGCAGCAGGTCGGCGTAGGTGCCTATGCCCAACTCCTTGCGCAGCAGTTCCCCGCGCTGCGAGCCGACGCCTTTCAGGTATTCAATGGGCGTTTCCAGCACATCCGGCATGGCCCGAAAATAACCTTCGCGTCCTCTGCGCGGTCCAACTTGTTCAGGCCGGGTCCGGGTGTTCGATACCTGCCGCCACGTGGACTTTCCCCCGATTCAAGGCCTGCCCCGCCTTCAGGGCCGGCCCGAGTGCCTGCGCCGTACCCCGCACCGCCCTCGGCTCCCGTGCGGCCGGCATGGCCGATTTGCGCAACGCCTTCGGGTCCTTGCGCCCGTCCACCACGTAATACACCACTGCTGCAGCCAGGACCGCCAGGATGATGCTGTTCTCCAACCAGTGCTCGATGGGGTGCACCCAGATCTCCGAGAACAGGTCCCAGCGCCCGGCTACTTCCACGAAGTTCCAGAAGATGATCACGGTGGGGATGGCGTAGCGCAAGGCGTGATCGAAGGTTTTGATCCGCATCAGCTTGGCCGTCAGAATGGCGGACCAAAGCAGCGAGCCGAAGGCCACGATGTAGGTGAACGGATGTCGGTCACCGGCGATCTGGGGATCATAGGCCACCAGCAGCAGTACGTAGAAGGTCCACATGATCACCACCACTTCCATGAACACCGTGACGGCCATGGGCCTCAGTTCCTGGTTGGTGCCTGTTTCGCGGATGGACTTGCGCAGGCCCATGATCCGTTGCCACCACCTGAAATATGGGCAGCGTGTGGAGCTGAGGGTGAACATGACGAGGGCCACCGCGAGCAGGCCGATGGAGGAGAGCATGACCAGGTATTCCGGTTTGGTCACCACTTCACCGTTCTCCATCATGGGTGCCACGTTCTCCTTTTCGGCGATCCATACGAAGGAGAACTCCACCCAGCCGGTCCATGCCAGGATGCCTGCGAGCAGGCCGAGCAGGCTGGCGATGGCCTTGTTCCGGTCCCGGCGGATGCCCCATACCAGCAGCGCCACGCCCACCAGGCCCAGCACGGCCGCGCTACCGTACTTCCCGGTGTGCAGCACCTGTTCATTGAGCACCATCAGCGCATGGCCGATGGGCATCAGCAGAAGCACGATCAAGAAAGCGAGGATGCCCCATTTGCGCTGTGCCACTGGAGCTGCGGCACCTTCATTTTCCATGGCTGCGAAGGAAGTGGTGGGCGGCCGGGGCGGCAATACCACGATCGTTGTATTCGGGACTTCCCGGGCCACCTCACCACACGCCCGGAAGCAGTCGGGCCACCCCCCGCATCTGTTCGGGGTATTGCGGGTGCTTCGCGGTGAGGGCGCGCTCCTCATACTTGATCTTCAGCACCAGCACCACCACCGCCGCACCCCATGCGGCCCAACGCCACCACGCGGGCGCGCCGAAGGCCAAAGCCGCCCCGCAGAGCAGCACGGACAGGTACATGGGATGGCGCACCACGTTGTAGATGCCGCGTTTGGCCAGGGTATTGCCTTCCCGGGGCACGGGCATCGCGGTGAGGTTGTTGGGGCCCAGGGCGGAGGCTGCCAGCAGGAACACTGCGATGCCCGATCCGAAGATGGCCCATGCCCACCAGGGCAACCGCCAGTTGCCGATCATAAGCATGGTGATGCACGCAAACTGCCCGATCACCAGCAGGATTGCCAACGGGTCGCGGCCCTTGGCGGCCATGACCTAAATGGAAGCGGCACCCAGCATCATCACCGGGTTCTCCAGCATGTCCTTCAGTGTTTGCAGGAAGGCGGAGCCCGTGGCACCGTCCACCACGCGGTGGTCGCAGCTCAGGGTGAGCTTCATCACGTGGCCGGGCACCACGGCGCCGTTCTTCACCACCGGGGTGTCCACAATGGCGCCCACGGCCAGGATGCAGGCATCTGGCGGGTTGATGATGGCGGTGAACTCTTCGATGCCGAACATACCGAGGTTGCTGATGGTGAAGGTGTTCCCTTCCCAGTCCTGCGGCTGTAGCTTCTTATCCTTGGCGCGTTTGGCGTACTCGCGCACTTCGGCACCGATCTGGCGGAGGGTCTTGGTGTCGGCAAAGCGCACCACCGGAACCAGCAGTCCTTCCTCCACGGCCACCGCCACGCCGATGTGCACGTGCTCGTTGTACCGGATGCGGTCGCCCAACCAACTGCTGTTCACCTTGGGGTGCTGGCGCAGGGCCATGGAAGCGGCTTTGACCACCAGGTCGTTGAAGCTGATCTTGTTCGGGGCGATGGCCTTGTTGACGGCCTCCCGAACACCCATGCACGCGGACATGTCCACGGCCATGGTGAGGTAGAAGTGCGGCGCGCTGAACTTGCTTTCCGCCAGCCGGCGGGCGATGGTTTTGCGCATCTGGCTCACGGCCACCTCCGTGTAGCGCTCTTCGCGCACAGGTGCTGCAGCCATGCCGCCGGCCATGAACCGTTCGATGTCGTGCTTCACGATGCGACCCTCGTCGCCGGAGCCGCGCACCATGCGGATGTCGATGCCGCCCTCCTCTGCCAAGCGGCGGGCCAAGGGACTGGCTTTCACGCGGCCATTGGCCTGTGCGGCGGGGGCGGCGGATACCGCAGGCTGGGCCGCCGGTTTTGCACTTGCGGGGGCGGCGGGCGGCGGCAGTTCCTGTTTCACTGCGGCCACGGCTGTGGCAGCAGCCTTTACGGGTTCTGCTTCCTTTTTTGCTTCCGCCTTGGGCGCTTCGGTCTGCTTCAGCAAGGCACCGATGTCCTCCCCCTTCTTCCCGATCACGGCCAAAAGCGCATCCACGGGAGCGGCTTTCCCTTCCGGCACGGCGATGTGCAGCAGCACTCCGTCATAATAGCTTTCAAACTCCATGGTGGCCTTATCGGTCTCGAT
This sequence comes from Flavobacteriales bacterium, assembly GCA_023957375.1. Lineage (GTDB taxonomy): Bacteria > Bacteroidota > Bacteroidia > Flavobacteriales_F > PHOS-HE28 > PHOS-HE28. Next base: position 296,174 of record JAMLHB010000002.1, read on the forward strand.
GTCGGCCAAGATCTCGCCGCTCTTCACCGGGTCTCCCACCTGCTTGTGCCACTTGGACACCACCCCTTCGGTCATGGTGTCGCTCAGGTGCGGCATGTTGATCACTTCTGCCATTGCTTTATCGCCTTTGCTTGCCCGGCCCTGCAGGCCGGGTGCAAGTGTTTCTCAATCCTCCTTGATGAAGGGATAATCCTTCTGTGTGTATACGTCGACGTACAGTTCCTCCAGCTCCGGGTGGGGGCTGTTCTCGGCGAACTTCACGGCCTCCTCCACCTCGGCCTTCACCTCGTTGTCCATCTGCTCCAGCTGTTTTTCACTGGCCCATTTGTTGGTGATGATCTCGCGGTGCACCAGTTCCAGCGGGTCGCGCTTCTTGTATTCCTCCACCTCTTCCTTGGTCCGGTAGGTAGCGGGGTCGCTCATGCTGTGGCCGCGGTAGCGGTAGGTCTTCAGTTCCAGCAGGAAGGGCCCCTTTCCTGCGCGCACATGTGCGGCTGCTTCGTCAAAGGCCTGGTGCACCTCTTGGCAGCTCATGGCGTTCACCGGGGCTGCCGGCATGTTGTATGAAAGCCCGGCCTTGTACAGTTCGCGCACCGTGCTGGTCCGCTCCACGCTGGTGCCCATGGCATAGTCGTTGTTCTCAATGGCGAACACCACGGGCAGCTTCCAGTTCATGGCCATGTTGAAGGTTTCGTGCAGGATGCCTTGCCGCATGGCGCCGTCGCCCATGAAGCAGAAGGTCACCTGGTCGCCACCCCGGTACTTGTCCGCAAAGGCAATGCCCGCGCCGATAGCGATTTGTGCGCCCACGATGCCGTGCCCCCCGAAGAAGTTGCGCCCCTTGTCGAAGTAGTGCATGCTGCCGCCCTTGCCCTTGCTGCTGCCGGTGCTGCGGCCGTACAGCTCGGCCATCACCTCTCCCGGGGGCGTGCCCAGCACCAGCGGGTGCGCATGGTCGCGGTAGGCGGTAATGATCCGGTCGCCTTTTTTCATGGCGGTCACTAAGCCGGCCAGGATGGCCTCCTGCCCGATGTAGAGGTGGCAGAACCCCCCGAACTTCTGCTGGGTGTACAGTTGCCCGGTTTTCTCCTCGAAGCGCCGCATCAGCAGCATGTCCTTGTACCAGCGGAGGTGGATATCCTTGCCGAAGGAAGCCTGCGCCCCCTTGGCCGATCTGCCCGTATTCCGGGCCTTGCTTGTGGCCGTATCGCTCATGTTGAAGAAGTCCGTGCAAAGATAGCCTCTGCTCAGCGAGCCTTCTTGCCCAGTTGGCTGCTGTCGAAGGAGAGCGGCAACAGGGTTTCGGCACTGAAGGTCTCGATCACGGGGCCTTTTACCACGCCGAGCAGCAGCCGCATGGGGCCTTCCTGCCTGCGCTCCTGCTCCACCAGGGCCTGCCTGCAAATGCCGCACGGCGTGACCGGTTTGCTGCCCTTCACCTGGGGCACCACCACGGCCAGGCTTTCCACCACCCCCTTGGGCAGCACCGCCATGGCCGCATGCAGGGCCGTGCGCTCGGCACAGGTGCCCGCCGGGAAGCTGGCGTTCTCCTGGTTGCTGCCGGGGATGATCTCCCCGCTTTCCATGCGGATCGCTGCCCCCACCTTGAACTTGGAATAGGGGGCATAGGCATTGCGCGCTGCCTTGGCCGCTAGTTCCAGCAGTTCACGATCCTCCGGCGGCAACGCGGACCAAGAAGCATGATGCAGGTAGTGGAGCGCGATCTTTCGGGTTTGTGCCATGGTGCAAAGGGTGCCGAATTTATACCGTGGGGGCCAACTGGCCGATCCGAAGCCCTGTGTGCGGGGATGCACCCGGCCGTATGCTGAACAGGTTTCGCTCGATCTTGTTCATCGGTTGCATAGCTTGGCCGCGTAATTGCCATGGCAGACATTTCCTCCGTGATCGCGCGTTTCGCCCCCATCAGCCTGGATGAGATGGAAGGTGTGGCCCTGCAATCGCGGATGGACACCAAGTACCTGGTCGGTGAAACGGAACTACCCGGTTTGCTTGGCCGCTTGGTCGCCGACTATCGTTTACTGGAGACCGAAACCGGCAGGGGCACGTTGTACCGCACCTTGTACTACGATACGCCGGAACGGCGGTTCTACCGCGACCACCACAACGGGCGGACCTTTCGCAGCAAGGTGCGCATGCGCGAGTACGTGGGGTCGGGCACGTGTTTCCTGGAAGTGAAGCAGCGCACCGGGCGGGGCGGTACCCGCAAGCGGCGGGTCCCGGTTGCGGCGATCGGCCCGGTCCTGTCCCCGGCGCAGGCGGCTTTCGTGGCCGACGCCATCGGATCGCACACGGAACTGCAACCCGTGGTGCGGAATGAATTCTTCCGCTATACGCTGGTGCACCGCACCCGCAAAGAGCGCCTGACGCTGGACCTTCGCCTGCAGTTCAGCAGCGGGGACGGCACCGGGGCCTCCATACCCGGGTTGTGCGTGGCTGAGCTGAAGGAGGCGGACATCGGCCACGGATCCCCGTTCACTGCCTTGGTGCGCGCTCTCCCGGCACCGCCCTCCAACTTCAGCAAATACTGCATTGGCACGGTCTTGCTCAACCCCGGCGTCAAGTACAACAACTTCAAAGCCGTTCTGCTGCGTGCACACAAGGTGGCGCACTTGCCGGCACCTACCTTTCCCGTATGAACCACTTCAACATGCACCTGTTCCACGAAGACCTCTGGGAGCTGATCATGCGGTTCGGCCTGGACGCTGCGGTGACCTTCATCCTCATCCGCCTGATCTACTTCCCGGTGCACCGCAAGAAGGAGAACTTGTTCACCTACTTCATCTTCAACGTGCTGATCTTCTTCCTGTGCATCTTGATGAACAACGTGAAGCTGAGCATGGGCTTCGGCTTTGGGCTGTTCGCCATCTTCAGCGTGATCCGCTACCGCACCGAGCAGATCGAGATCAAGGACATGACCTACCTCTTCGCGGTGATCACCATCGCGGTGGTCAACTCGCTGACGGGTTCCACCGTCAGCCTGGCCGAGCTGATGTTCACCAACACCACCATCCTGGTGATGGTGTACTTGCTGGAGAAGGTGTGGCTCACACGCCACGAAGCGGTGCGCAACCTGGTTTACGAGAAGATCGACCTGATCAAGCCGGAGCACAAGGAGCGCTTGTACGCCGACCTGCAGGAGCGCCTAGGCGTAAAGCCCAGCCGCGTGGAGGTGGGCCGCGTGGACCTGCTGCGGGACACGGCTGAACTGCGGGTGTTCTACTTCGAGGATGAGCAGGGCCATGGCAGCTTTACGCGCAGCCGCCGGGATGACGGGGACTAAGCGCCGGTGCGGTGCACCAGGACCACGGCATGGGCAGCCACGCCTTCGCCGCGGCCGGTGAAGCCCATCCGCTCATTGGTGCTGGCCTTTACGGATACCGCATCCACGGGGGTTCCCAGGATGCCGGCGATGGCCTGCCGCATGGCCTCCACGTGGGGCCGCAGCTTGGGCTGTTCCAGCACCACGGTACAATCCATGTTGCCCACGGTCCATCCCTTTTCGCGAAGCAACTTCACCACATGCGCCAGCAGCATGCGGCTGTCCGCATCCTTCCACGCGGGGTCGGTGTCGGGGAAATGCAGCCCGATGTCGCCCAAGGCCACCGCCCCCAGCAAGGCATCGGCAATGGCATGCAGCAGCACGTCGGCATCGCTGTGCCCCATCCCGCCTTTCTGGAAAGGGATCAGCACGCCGCCCAGCAAGAACGGCCGCCCTTCCACCAAGCGGTGCGAATCGTAGCCGTAGCCTGTGCGGATGTTCATTCCGCCGCGTCGGACTTCTTCTTGGCCTTGCCGTCGAAATTGAAGCCCAAGGTGAAGCGCAGGGTATTGGCCAGGGGGCTTTTCGTGGTGTTGGCGATCAGGTAGCTGAAGTCCAACGAGAAAATGCTGTACTTCACGCCCAAGCCCATGGTGAAGTACTTGCGGTCGCCTTTGGTGGCCGCCTCCCAGAAATAGCCCGTGCGGAAGGCAAACTGCTTGGCGTACCAGTACTCCAACCCACCTCCGAAATAGAGCTCGCGCAGTTCTTCGCGCATCTGGCTGCCGGGCTTCAGGTGCTGCACGCCCTCGGAATCGATGTACACATCGCCCGGAGCATCCGAAAATGACCCCAGGATGCCTGCGGCCACGCCCCGGTTGGGATCTTCACCGCTGAAGATCACATAGTTGCCATCCTCGTCCGTATCGATATCCACGCCGCCGTCCTCCCGCGGTTTGGTCTTGTAGATCGGCGGAGTAGGCACCAGCAGCTTATTCACGTCTGCGTTGAAGGTGATGGTATTGTAGGGGTCGAGCTCCACCGTGAAGGCGGGCCCCACGCGGAGGTTGATCGGCAGGAAGTCGGTGCGGGCCGTTTCGCTGTAGGACATCTTGTTGCCCATGTTGGAGATGTCGATGCCGAAGGCGAGGGTGGCATCGCGGTCCGCCACGGTCATTTCATCGTTGTGGAAGAAGAAGGAAAGGTCGGCGGCAACGGCCTGGCCCGCCTTGGTGTTGGCCCCGCTGACGTTGAGGCCGCCTGTAAGGTTGCTGTTGATGTAGCGCAGGGTGATGCCGCCCGAGGTGCGGTCGCTGAACTGCTGGGCAAAGGAGACGTCCACGGCGAACTCGGCCGGTTTGAAGTCGCGGATCACGCTGCCGTTCATGTCGGTGAAGGTGATGCTGCCGAGGTTGAAATAGCGCAGTGAGCCGCCGAGGGCGCTTCGCTTGTTGAGCTTTTTGTATCCCGCCAAGTAGGTGAGGCTCATGTCGGGCACCAGGTTCCTCAACCATGGTGAGACGGAGATGCGCAGCTCACCCTCGTTTTCGGCAAAGGCGATCTTGCTGGGGTTCCAGTGCAGCGCATTGGCATCGGCAGGCAGGGCCACCCCCGCATCGCCCATGCCGCCCGATCGGGAATCGGGGCCGATCATCAGGAAGGGCACGGCGGTGGTAATGGTGTTGAGGCGCGGTCCGCATTCCTGCCCGCTGAGTTCGCTGATGCAGCCTTGACTGACCTGCGCGCAGAGGGCGGCGGAGGCTCCGAGGGCGCCCAGGAAGGCGGCTTGGCGGGCAATGAAGGTCATGGGGAGGGATACTTTCTGCGAGGGAAAAAGGGCGGCAAATATACGTGGCATGCAGGGGGTTATTGCCCGCTACCGCAGGATAACGAGCTTCTCGAGTTTTTCGGCCCGTTCCCCGGTGGGGGTGGTGATGCTGAGCCGGTAGACATAAACGCCCCGCCCGATGCGGTCGCCTTGGTCATCCAATCCGTTCCAGGGCAGGGGCTCGCTGCGGAAGCCGTTGCACTGCAGACGCCGGTTCAGGGTCTTTACCAAACGGCCGGCCACGGTGAACACCTGCACCTGGCAATCCAAGGTGGTGCAGGGCCTGTTGTGTTCAAAGTAGAACTCAGTGTGGGTGGTGAAGGGGTTGGGGTAGTTCAGCACGTGCTCCAAGGCCAGTTCGGCGGAAGGCGCCACCACGAATTCCACGCTCTGGGTGCTGCTGTTGTTGTACACGTCCCACGCCTTCAGGTCCAAGGTATGACGGCCTTCCGGCAAGCTGCTGAACCGGTAGCGCACCTGGCCGCTCTTGTATGTGTCCTTGTCGGCCTCGTACCAGTCGTTCAGCACGATGGCGTTCTGCGTGTTGGCGTCCAGCACCGCCACCAGGTCGTGGCCAATGCTGCTTCCCATGGTATTGATGCCGTTGCTATCGTACAATTTGGCGAAGAGCAGGGGGGTTTCGTTGGTGGTTCCCCCGTTCACGAAGCTTTCGTCGTTCAGGTGCAGTTCGATGGAAGGCCCTTGGAGATCGGCCACGGCCGTGTTGTCCGTTCCGCCCACCAAGGGGTTGTTGGAATAGCCGCAGGCGTTTGTGGCCAAGCTTTCCGCGTAGATGGACACACGCCCTGAATCCACCCGGTAGTCAATGTCCTTGGGTACCACGAAGGTGAACTGGAACTGCCCGTTGGCCACGGTGGCCCGGCCTCGGTAGATGATGTTTTTGCGCACTTGGAAGTTGAACGGTGCGGCATTGCCGCCCGGGTCGTTCATCAGGGCGGCCGTGGCCACTTTTTTGTCGAAGATGGTGGGCACCACGGTGCCGTTGAAGCCGGTGAGGGCCTGCCCGTCCGGCCCGTTCACGGTGCCGCTGATGCGGATGGTGGAAAGGGCCTTGATGGTGTCCACCGGATTGCCCAAGGTGTCGGTAATGGCCGTGATGGCCACACTGTTGCGGGCCATGGCCAACCGCATGGAGGGGTCGCCCAGCAGGGTGAAGTTGCGGTGGTTGGGCGTGCCGCTGCCGGAGTGGGGCGTGGCGGCCACCTTGCACCGCCGGTAGATGTCGCCCATGCGCTGGTCGCGGCCCTGCTCATCGGTGGGCAGGAAGGCCACGTCGTAGAACTTGTTGGACAGGAATTGGTTTTGGCTGCTGAAGGCCAGCCGCGTGGTGGTCATCAAACCGATTCCCCCGCCAGCGGGGTTCAGTAGCACATACTCCCCGGCGGAGGTCCGCCCGGGATCGTCCCAGCGGCTGAATTCGCAGGTGGCGGTCATGAACAAGGGCAACCGGTCGAAGTTGGTCCAGCCCAGGATGGTGGCATTGTCCAGGATACGCTCATGGGCCCACCCCACTTCTCCCCCATGGCCGACATAGTTCACCAGCAGCGCACCTTTTTGCACACGGTCGCGCAGGTCTCTGGCGGCATCGGGATACCGCTGTCCGCCGGGGGTGCTGTACTGGGTGTACGCGTCCAAATAGATCTTGGAGATGTTCAGGCAGGGCGATTCACGCTCCACGCGCACGGCCAGTTTGTCGCTGTTGGACATGTGCACGATCCCTTCCACCCCATCGCCATCCTGGTCGTCCGAGCAGAACAGTACTTGGTTGCGCCAGTCATTGGCTCCCCCGTCTCCTGCTGCATCACACGCGGTAGCCGCCGTGCCCGAGAGGCTGAGCCTGTCGTAGTTCAGCAGCTTGTCCACCACGGCCCGCGCCTGGTCCAGGCTGCTCACCGGGAACCGCCCCACCCCCATGTCGATCAGGTCGTTCTGCGCCTCGCCTTCCGCATCCCCCAGGATCACGAAGTAATCATCCGACGTGTACGATTGGGTCAGGTCCCAGGAGTTGACGCTCTGGTAGGTGGGGATGAGGTTCTGGTTGCCCGTGGTTTGGGCCATGTTGTTGTACGAACCGTCTCCGAACAACAGCAAGTAGCGCGGCAACAGGAGGCTGTCCGGCCCGGCCTTGTCATAGAGCATTTTCATGTAGCGCTTGATCGCCGTGGCATCGCGCTGCCCCGATGAAAACTCGTTGAACACCTGCTGCAGGCCGGCCACCTGTACCACAAGCCCCTCCTCCATCCGGCGTTGCGCCAAGCGGTTGGCCTCGGTGAGGAATTCCGCGGGCGCCACGATCACCAGGTCGGTGGGCAGGGGCGTGCCATGCAGGTCCTGCGCGGGCACGTGCCCGATCGCTGTGGGCACCAGCAGGCCGCTGCCTTTGAAGGCGATGAATTCCCGCAGGCTGTCGGTGCCCACCACGAAGCTTTGCTGGCTGCCGTTCGCCGTGGTAGGTACTTCCCGCACGTCCACCGGTGAGGTGACCTCCCAAACATGCTCCACCCCTGCGGCCATCTCCATGGTGAATTGGCCCACCCGCCCCGGCCCCACCGAGCTCAGGTCGCGAAATCCCATCTGGTCCCCCGCCATGCGCAGTTGGCGCCTGGCGTTCACCTCCAGGAAATCCATGTAGCCGAGCGAAGTAACGGGGTCGTACTTGTTGTAGGTCACCGTAACAGGCAGGTTGGATCCCGAGGCCGGGAACCCGAACAACGTGCTTTCATACTTGCCGTATGGTGCCGTAACATTGGTCCCCACGGATGCAATGGGGATGTTCTGCACGGCTCCTGCGGCCTGCACGGTGAAGGAACTGCTTCCCCCGATGGAGCGCCCCAGCAGGTTCACGCGCAACCAGGCCGAATCGCCCGGGTTCAGATTGGGCAGGGCAAAGCCGTAGTTGTAGGTGGTCACTTGGTCGAAGATCTCGCTGAACATCACCCGGCCGGACTTGACGAGGTTCGTGCCGTCGTTGTCGATCGCCATGCGGTCGTTGAACACGGTGACCTGATCGGTGGGCGGCCCGCCGTGAAGCTGTGCCTGCGTGATGCGCTTGGGCGCATCGGTGCCGATGCCGATGAAATAGCTGGCGGAATCGGAGTAGAAATTCTTCACATGCTCAAACCGCTTTCCGTCGGCGCTGCGTACCCAGCGCTGCGGGCCGCTTGCATAAAAAAGGAGGCGGTCGCCCGGCCCGAAGATGCCGTCCCCGCCGTCTTCCACCCGGATGGCATTCTGAACAAGGTCGGTGGGCGGTTGCAGGCTGTTGGAAAAGGGCAGCAGCCCGGCGTGGTTGCCGTAGATGTTGATGGCGTCCGAGGCCAAATTGCCCACATCAACCCCCAACTGCCGCAGGAACTGGTAACTGATCTCATAAACCCCATCCTTGGCCACGGTGAAGCGGTACCAGTCTCCCTGTGCCAATTTGGAATGATCGGGGTAATCCGCAGCCCGCAGGCTGCCCCGCCCGCCGTGCTCCTCCACCACCTGCAGGCGGTAGCTGTCCAAGCGTTCGAGCTGCCCGGTGGCCGGATTGCGCCGGAAAGGTTCAATGTCCACCACGGCATAGGGCACCTTGCGTGATTCGCCCAGGAAAGAAGTGACCACGGGCTCGGGCCCGGGTTCACCGATGCCGGGCCATTGCCGGATCTCCTCGGCGGACAAGGGCAGCCACTGCCGGTCCGAAAGGTGGACCGTGAAGCCGGTGGTACCCAAGCCCAGCCTGCGCACCTCATGGATGACGGGCAGGTTCTCCCGGGTGGCATCGGGGATCACCTTGCCCCACCATTGCGGCAATGCCGACCGTGGGTGCTCCGCCACTTGCCTTCCGGCGTTTGTTGCCAACCCTGGCACGGCCCGCTGCGCAGGCTCGGTTTGCTGGGCGGAAGCGGTGATGGAGGCAAAAAGCAAAAGGCCAAAGCACGCTCGCATGAACAACTCGTAAGCTGGTTTCTTGGGGTATGGGGGCTAAAGTATACCTTCGACCCGTTCAAATCCGGGCTACCCGTAAACGCCCCCTTCAGCCGCTTATTGCAGGGGGCAATAACAACGAACTCGGTTCCGCTACGTATACTTGGCGCTTCCAAGGGGCTATGAACGATCGTGCAGCATGAGTAAAAGGACCGGCAGAAGTGTCGCTCTAGGGCTTGCCATGGGCCTTCTGGGCACGATGTCCGCACTGGCGCAGGACCCGCAGTTCACGCAGTTCTACGCAAACCCGTTGTACCTCAACCCGGCCTTTGCGGGCACGGTGAGGTGTCCCCGGGCCACGTTGAACTACCGAAACCAATGGCCCGCCCTCAGCGGCACCTTTGTGACCACCAGCGCCAGCTACGACCAGGACGTGCGGGGCATCATGGGCGGCCTGGGCCTGTTGATCACCAGCGACCAGGCAGGCAAGGGAACCCTGAACACCACCACCATCAGCGGCATCTATTCCTACACCCAGGCGGTCAGCAGCAAATTCTCCATCAAGGCGGGCTTCCAGGCCACCTACTTCCAGAAATCGCTGGATTGGAACAAGCTCACGTTCGGCGACCAGATCGACCCGCGCCGGGGCTTCATCTACGCCACCAACGACGTGCCGCGCGGCGGCAGTGTGGGCAACGCCGACTTCTCCGCGGGCATCCTGGGCTATACCGACATCTTTTTCGTGGGCTTCGCCGCGCACCACCTCACCGAACCCAACGAGTCGCTGATCGTAGGAACGAGCAAAATGCCCATGAAGCTCACCGCCCATGCCGGCGCGGCCATCCCCTTGGGCATGCGCGGCAAATACGGCGAGGCCAAAACCAAGCTCGCACCCAACATACTATTCCAACAGCAGGCCGCGTTCCAGCAATTGAACTTGGGCATGTACGTGGACCACGGCCCGATCATCGCCGGGGTATGGTACCGCTCACGCGATGCCTTCATCGCCCTGATCGGCTTCCAAACCGAGCACCTCAAGTTCGGCTACAGCTATGACGTCACCACCAGCAAGCTCACCACCGCCACCGCCGGATCGCATGAAGTGAGCCTCACCCTGCAATTCGACTGCAAGAAGAAACGCCGCCGGGTACGCACCGTGCCCTGCCCGGTATTCTAGCAAGGAAGGAACCAGCCACGAACGCCATGAACACAATGAATCTGACACGGAACCTGGCCCTACTGGGCTGCGCCGGCCTGCTGTTGGCCGGCTGCCGCTTCGAGCAGAGCACCGCCACGGGTTGGAACTACAACGACTCGCGCAACGGAGGCTTCGAAAAGGCACCGTTCGATGAACAGGAAACCGGACCCGGCCTGGTGCTGATCGAGGGCGGCCAATTCACCATGGGCCGCGTGGTGGACGACCTCACCCACGAATGGAACAACATCCCCCGCACCGTAACAGTTTCCTCCTTCTACATGGATGAAACCGAGGTGACCAACCTGCACTGGTGCGAATACCTCTACTGGCTGGAACGCGTCTACGCGGCCGACTATCCGGAAATCTACAAGAAGGCCCTGCCCGACACCTTGGTGTGGCGCAGCAAACTGGCCTTCATGGAGCCCAAGGTGGAATACTACCTGCGCCACCCGGCCTACCGCGACTACCCCGTGGTGGGCGTGAACTGGCTGCAGGCCAATGACTACTGCGCCTGGCGCGGGGACCGGGTGAACGAGGCCATCCTCATCCGCGAGGGCCTCTTCGAACACTACCCCAACCAGATCAACGAAGACCATTACACCACGGACAGCTACCTGGCCGGCCAGTATGAAAGCGGCAAGAAAGTGGACGGGATCAAGGATTTCAACCCCAACAAGGACACGCGCAACGTGCGTATGGAGGACGGCATCCTGCTTCCCCGCTACCGCCTCCCCACGGAGGCTGAATGGGAATACGCCGCATACGGGCTGGTGGGCAATACCGTGGACGAGCGCATCGTCGAGCGGCGCATCTATCCGTGGAACGGCCACTTCGTGCGTTACGACAGCCGCAAAAAAGGAGGCTCCTTCTTCGGCGACTTCCGCGGCAACTTCATGCGCGGCAGGGGCGACTACATGGGCGTGGCCGGCAGCTTGAACGACAATGCCGACATCACCTCGCCGGTGTTCAGCTACTGGCCCAACGACTACGGTCTGTACAACATGGCCGGCAACGTGAGCGAATGGACCATGGACGTGTACCGCCCCTTGTCGTACGAGGACGTGGGTGACCTGCAGCCCTTCCGCGGCAACGTGTTCAAGACCAAGGTGCTCAACAGCGACGGCGACATCGCCGACAAGTACGACAAGGTGATCTACGACATCGACGGGGTGAAATACTGGCTCACCCAATTCCAGGAAAAGCTCGGCACACGTGCCACCGAAGAGGAAACAGCCTTGCTGGAAAACCTGAACACCAAGGTGGGGCAGGCCGAGGAGCTGGTGAACACCCGCAAGAACGACGCCGCCCAGCAGCAGATCCAGGACATGGTGGACCTGATCAAGGGCCAAGACCTGGAGATCTGCCCGAAACTCTTGGCCGGCATCAGCGAATACCAAAGCGAACAACCGGGCCAGGTGAAGGAACGGCGCGTGACCGTGGAGGAGAACATCGACCGGCGCAACTACCGCGAGTCCGACAACATCGACTACGTGGACGGCGACAAGGAAAGCAGCATCTACTACGAGCAGCCCGACTACACCGGCAATGCCATGTACGACTGGGGTAAAACCACCCTGATCAACGACCATGCACGTGTATACAAGGGGGCCAGCTGGGCCGATCGCATCTACTGGGCCAACCCCGGCACCCGCCGCTACCTGGACGAGCGCCAAAGCACCGCCACCATCGGCTTCCGTTGCGCCATGACGCGCGTGGGCAGCCCCATCGGCCTGGGTGACGACAAGCGCCGCAAGAGCCTGAAGAAATAAGCCCTGTGCATAAGCCGTGAAAGGCCCCGGTTCAAAGGAAAGGACCGGGGCCTTTTCTTTGCGCCCATGGTGAGCATCCTGGAACTGCACCGAATTTTCCTCGCCTCCGCCGGCATCTGCACCGATACCCGCAAACCCTTGCCCGGCGGCATTTTCTTTGCCCTGAACGGCCCCAACTTCAACGCCAATGCCTTTGCGGCCAAGGCCCTGGGGGCGGGGTGCTCCCACGCCGTGGTGGATGACCCCGCCGCAGTTGCGGATGAACGCTTCCTCCTTGTTCCCGACGCGCTAAAGGCGTTGCAAGACTTGGCCCGCGAGCACCGCCGCACGTTCAAGGGTCCCGTCATCGGCATCACCGGCACCAACGGCAAAACCACCACCAAGGAATTGGTGCATGCGGTGCTGGCCGCCGAGCGCCCCACCCTGGCCACCGAAGGCAACCTGAACAACCACATCGGCGTGCCCCTCACCCTGCTGAAGCTAAAACCCGAGCACCGCATCGCCATCATTGAAATGGGCGCCAGCAAGCGTGGCGACATCGCCGAACTGTGCGCCATCGCCGAACCCACCCACGGCCTGATCACGAACATCGGAAAGGCCCACCTGGAAGGCTTCGGCAGCGTGGAAGGCGTGGTGCGCACAAAGACCGAGCTCTACGCCTGGCTCCGCGAACGGGGCGGCACCGCCTTCGTCAATGGCGATGATGCGCTGCTCATGGCCAAGAGCGAGGGTCTCCAGCGCATCACCTACGGTACCCAAGCGGGCCTCGACACCTGCGGTAACCCCGTGACCGCCGAGGAGCCCTGCATGGAATTGGTGGTCGACCACCTGGATGAAAACGGCCACTACCACTTGGCCACGCACTTGATCGGCGACTACAACGCCCCCAACGCCCTCGCCGCCATTTGCATCGGGCGGCACTTCGGTGTTCCCGACGAGCTGATCATTGGTGCGCTCTCGAACTATGTGCCTGGCAACAACCGCTCTCAGCTCAAAGATACCGACCGCAACCGCCTGGTGCTCGATGCCTACAACGCCAACCCCACCAGCATGGCGGCGGCCTTGGAGAACTTCGCACACCTCAACACCGAGCGAAAAAAGCTCGTGATCCTCGGCGATATGCGCGAGCTCGGCGAAACCAGCCGGAGCGAACATGCGGCCATTATTCAATTGGTGAAGCGGCTTGGGTTGGATGCCGTGCTCGTGGGCCCGGAGTTCATGCAAGCCGCACCGGAGGTCGCCCTGCGCCGCTTCCCCAACGTGGCCGCTGCCGTGGAAGCATTGAAAGCCGCCAAACCCACCGGTCTACTGGTGCTGGTAAAAGGCTCGCGCGGGGTGAAGTTGGAAGAGGTGGTCGGGGTGCTGTAGGCATACCGCTCGATCATCCTCTCTTCCTGAATGGAGCGACCAGAAGAGCTGGTTCATGCAACAGCACAATGCCTTCATTGCTCCGATCGAGCTGCGACTGCGTATCTTGATCGCATCATGCCCGACGAAAAGGCCGTCGATCGGAAAACCGTGACCTTGGAAGTATTGGACCATAATGGCCAACGCCGGATCGCCTTGCGCTTTCCTTATGACAGCGCGTTGATCGCCACCGCCAAGTCCATCGGTGCCCAATGGAGCAAAACCAACAAGTGTTGGCATGTGGAAAATGGCAGCGCCAGCATGGAAGCCATTTTCGCCGCCTACAAGGGCCAAGCTTGGTTAAATGCCGATGCGCTGTTCATCAAAACCGGAAATGCTCCGCGGCCTCCGGCCAAACATACCGCCAGTACTCCGATCGACGAACCACATCGGAGACATGAGGTACCGTTGGATCCCGCTCAGGAGGAAGCGCTACAGCGAATGCGACAAAAGCTGGAAATCTCCCGGTACAGTCCACGGACGATCAGCATGTACGTAGCGGCCACTAAACAACTGTTCGTGCGCTTTCCCGGCACGGTCCCGAAGGAGATCACGACCGCGGATATCGAGACCTTTCAACATGAGCTGGCCACCGTGCGAAAAGTGAGCAACAGCACCTTGAACCAAATGGTCAACGCGGTGCGGTACTACTACAAGGATGTGCTCGGAGATCCGGCAAGGGTAAAATTCATCGAACGACCACGGGCTGAACGCAAATTGCCCAACGTGCTCAGTGAGGAGGAAGTTACAACCTTGCTCCGATCGGTGACCAACCTGAAGCACCGGTGCATACTCATGTTGATCTACTCGGCCGGATTGCGCTTGGGCGAATTGACCGCTTTGAAACGGGCTGATATCATACCCGAACGAAAACAGATAGTGATCCGTAAGCGTCCGGCCAACCACACCTTAGTGCCCTAGTTGGCTAATGATTGCCAGTTCTGTGGCAGCAGCTCATGGAGCTTGTTGGCCTTGTGGTCGCTGATCCGTGCGATCACATCGCTGAGATAGGCGAAGGGTTCCACGCCGTGCAGTTTGCACGTTCCGAGCAGGGAGTACATGAGGGCGGCGTTGCGCGCACCCCGGTCGCTGCCGGCGAAGAGGTAGTTTTTCCGCCCAATGGCCAGGGGCCGGATCGTGTTCTCGATGCGGTTGTTGTCGATCAGGTAGCGGCCGTCAAGTGTGTAGGCGCGCAGGCGCGGCCATAGGCCCAGGGCGTAGGCCATAGCTTGTCCGATGGGACTCTTGGGTGCCACCACATTGATCTCCGTCTTGACCCATTGTTCGAGTTCGTCGAGTATCGGCACGGCTTCTTCCTGCCTGTGCCCATGGCGCTTGTCCGGGGGATCATCACGTTCATCGCACCGCCGTTCGATGGCATAGAGCTGCTGGATCTTTTCCAGCGCATACGTGGCTCGGGCCTTATCGTTGTCCAGGGCCTTGTCGAAGTAACGCCGTGCATGGGCCATGCACGCAAGTGCCGTGATGTCTTCTCGCGCAGCAAGCTTCTCGTAGCCCGCGTAGCCATCCGTTTGCAAGGCACCTTGGAAGTCCTTCAGCACAGCGGCGGGGAACTCGGCGCTGCGGCCAGGACGGTAGTCGAACAGCACGGCCCTGATCAGCGGTGCATGATAGACCCATTGGTAGCCTTTGCGCAGCGTGCCTTCCTTATGGTTGTCCTGCACGGGGGCCGGGCTCTCGTCCACCTGCAGGTAGGGCTGGGCAAGCACTTCCTTGCGCAGCACCTCGCCCAAGGGTTCCAGCAAGGTGGCCGTGGCCTGGAACCAACCGCCGATCGTGCTGTCGCTAACATCGAGGCCGGCGCGCTTGAGCTGGGTGCGCTGGCGGTACAGCGGCAGGTGGTCGGCGAACTTCGAGACGCAGATATGGGCAGCGAGCGACGCCCCCAAGTTGCTCTTGGGGAAGGGCAATGTGGGCATCGGTGCGATGGTGACGCTGTCCGCCGCCGCGTACTTGGGCCGCACCAGTTTGTCCACGTGGATGGTGCCCGGAGTGTATTGCAAGGTCTCGGTGATCTCCTCGCCGATCCGCTTGGCTCCTTCGGGGATGTTCTCCGGTTCGATCACCCGCTCCACGCGCGGCAGGTGCGCGGCGATAGCCTCGCGCACGGGCTGCTTCTTCTCCTGCGGCCTGGTGCGCGTATAGCTGATCGCTTGCGTGGGGGGCGGTGCCGTAGCCGGTGTCTCGAAGAGCGTGGCTTGGCCGGGGTCCGCAGGCACGAAGCGCTCGCTCCTGCTGCCGAAGATCATCCGCTTGAGCTGCTCGAGCTGGAAGGTCAGCAGGGCAACTTGTTCCTGCGAACGGCGCAATTGCCCGCGTAGTTCCTCGATATCGGTGGCCTCGGCGATCACGGTGCGAAGCTCCGATCCACACGCCGGACCGTCAAGATCCAGTTATGAGCGTTTCTCAACAATGCGCTGTGATCACCGCAGGTTCCCAGCGCAGGCGTGTTCTTGGCTGCTCCAGCGCGATGCCTTCGAGCATGCGCACCAATTGCCCCCAGGTGAGCTTCACCGCTCCATCACCCTTGGGAAGTTCGATGGTGCCGCGCTCCAGGCGCTTGTACCAAAGCACATAGCCGCCGCTCTCATACAGCAGCAACTTGATGCGGTCACGCCGCGAGCCGATGAACACGAAGACCTCGCCACTGAGCGGGTCGCGCCCGAGCTCATCACGCACCAGCCCGCACAGGCTATCAAAGCCCTTGCGCATGTCGGTGGGGGCCTTGCGCAAGAGGTAATGGTGGGCGCTGGTGAGCGCCAACATCAGTAAAGCCGCACATAAGCGGCCACTTGGGCCATGCTTGTTCCCGTGGGCAACAGCAGGCGCACGCCGTTCGGATAGTGCAACTCCAGTCCCTCTCCGGCACCGACTTCCAAGGGCACAAAGCCTCCAGGCATTTGCTCGCGCCGTGCCTTGCTGCACCAGTAGGCCATGGTATGCAGCCCCAAACCGTGCGCTGAACAATAGCTCTTGCGCGGTTGACCGCTCGCCTTCCATGCGGCCACATGGGCCAGCATCTCCGTCCTCCGTTCAGTACGTGTCATGGCCGCAAACCACGGTATGCGAGCCAAAACTCACAAGATGCAGTTGGCCGGAGGCTTACAGTGATCCGTGGCGGCAAAGGTCGAAAGGACCGCATCACGTTGCTTAGCAGCAAGGTCCTTGAGAAGCTGGACCGGTACCTTTTGGAATACCGACCCAAGGTATACCTGTTCGAAGGGCAGACCGGTGGGGCATACTCGGCAACCAGTGTTCAGAAGGTGTTCCTTCAAGCCAAGGCGAGAGCTGGCATCAAAGCCCCCGCCACCGTACACACCCTTCGCCACAGTTTTGCCACCCACCTTTTGGAAAAGGGAACCGATCTGCGCTATATTCGAACCCTCTTAGGGCACAGCTCAAGCAAGACCACGGAGATCTACACCCATGTCAGCACCAAGGCCATTGGAAAGATCCGCAGCCCATTGGATGATCTGGACATCTAGGTTGAAGGTGTGCTTTACGTGCCGAAAAGGCACGATATACACACCTTACAAAGGCGAAATATCAACACCTGTTACGTCAACTGAGTAGTTATGGTGCATTTTAAAAGACATAGCCGTAGGAAACCAACATTTAACTTTTATACTTCTTGACAGACAAAATTGACAATTTAGAAAAGTGGAGACCAGCAACCATTAATGAAAAAACGGGGCGACACCGAAAAGCCAAATGAGTAGGGTTAATTTTAAATAAAAAGAAGATGAAATCGAAAATTCTAATTCATTTAATTGCATTAGTCGTGTTGACAGGATGTAAAACTTGGGACGCTTCAATGTTAACGCCTAAGAACGACCCTATCACACCAAAGTTACTCACGCTAGAAAGACGAATGGAAGATATGGCGAATACTAGTGTAGTAACAAGTAACTATGAACTAAAATTATTTACTAAGGAAGTTGAGAATAATTTAATTGACCCCTATGGAGACAAGTATGGTTACATTGCATTAAAAAGAAATATTATTGACGCAAAAATGGGTATGGGCCAATATATATTATCTAGTATGCTACTGACAATTCCTAATATATTCGGTATGCCTTTTATGAATATTCGATACAAAGTGGAAGTTGAAATAAGAATTCTTGATAGAGACAATAAATTGGTAAGCAAATACACGGCAATTGGCGAATCAAGTGTTAAGGTGGCATACTATTACGGATATTCAATGAAAAATGCTATGAGAAAAGCATATCCAGATGCTTTGCTTGATGCTTTCAATAAAATTCGACCACAGATTAAATCGGATGCACAGCGAGTAAATGAAAAACTAATAACAGCAGGGAAATTATAAAAAACGCACCATAACACTCGGTTCAGCGTCAGCCAAGTTAATCGCTTCGATTTAACATTTTTGCTAAGAAAAAAGTTTTATCTTCGTGTCTAAGTTTAACGTAAAAAGTTGGCCGTACGCCGAGCCGAGGAAACGTTAGCGGTCAGGCTGTAACGACAGTCCCGACCAAAAACGGGGAAGCTGAAAACCGAACAGAGTAGGCAAAAAATAAAACAGACAAATTATGCCAGTAGCACTTCAAGGAGCGGTTATCGTGAAACAAAACGGACTGCAAATCTCTTACAAAAAGAAATGTGAAAAATGCGGCAACTTGGACAACAGCACAACTTCAACATCTGCACCATCTACCAAAAGTTCTAAATTAACAACCTCATTTCGTTGCTCAAAATGTGGTAACCAACAAAAAGTTGAAATTCAAGGTGGACTTTAAGCAGACAACAACAAACAAAACCGATTTGCTTAACGACTTGTTTGACAAGTGGGAAAACACCATTCCCGAATATCAAGGCAAGTTCGTTAAGGACGGTATTGTGGACGAGCAACAATTCTTATCTGCCCCGACAAAGGTTTTGTTCATTGCCAAAGAACCGAACAATCCTAACCAAGACGCAGGCGATTTTAGAGAATGGTGGCGTGAAGAAATTGCTTACACTTTTTCTTATCGCATTTCCGAATGGAGCTTTGGACTTCTTAACAACTTTCCGCAGTATGACAACATTTGGACAAATAAAGGTTCTGCTCATAAAGCAATCCAAAGTATAGCCTTTATGAACATTAAAAAATCGGGTGGACTTGGAAACTCTGAATACGACCGAATGATGGAGCATTTAGAAAAGAACTTTGACTTTTTACATCAACAAATTGACATCATTTCGCCAGACATCATAATTACCGGAACTTCTTGGAAAGAACTTCGCAACGGACTTTTTCCAAAAGTAAATTGGGTTAATAGTGGTTACGGAATTGCAATCGGCAGACACAAAAATGCCAAAGTAATTGACTTCTATCATCCATCGTCACGGACAGCACCTTCTGCTTCATACAGCTTGCTTCAAAACATTATTAACGCTGAACAATTCCGACAACTATGACGAGAAGAACAGAAGCCCGAACCGCTAACACGGGTTTTGCGTCAGGCGGGCTGATGTGCAAACTTGGAGCTTTGTGCTTCTATTCAAGTTCAGTGCTGGCAGACAGTTTTGTGCTCCGAAACCCGCCCGAACGCAAAGCCCGAAACCGTTGAACGCCATTCCGCCAAAGCGCGGAACGGCGTTCAACTATGAATGACCACGCTGTTCAAGGTCCTCGCGGTCTAGCCTTCCTTCAGCACGCTCCTACCGATCACAATGCGCTGCACTTCGCTGGTGCCCTCGTAGATCTGGGTGATCTTGGCGTCGCGCATCAGGCGCTCCACGTGGTATTCCTTCACGTAGCCATAGCCACCGTGTACCTGCACGGCCTCCACGGTGGTCTTCATGGCCGTTTCGCTGGCGAAGAGCTTGGCCATGCTGCTGGCCCGGTCATAATCCAAGTGCTGGTCCTTCAACCATGCTGCTTTCAGGCAGAGCAGGCGGGCGGCCTCGATCTCGGTGGCCATGTCGGCCAGCTTGAAGGCGATGGCCTGGTGCTCGCTGATGGGTTTTCCAAAAGCCTTGCGTTCCTTGCTGTAGGCCACGGCCAGCTCGAAGGCGCCGCTGGCAATGCCCAAGGCTTGAGAAGCAATGCCGATGCGGCCACCGGCCAAGGTCTTCATGGCGAACTTGAAGCCGAAGCCGTCCTCGCCGATGCGGTTGGCCTTGGGCACCTTCACGTCCTGGAACATCAGGGTGTGGGTGTCGCTGCCGCGGATGCCGAGCTTATCCTCCTTGGCACCCACCACAAAGCCGGGCATGCCTTTTTCCACGATCAGGCAGTTGATGCCTTTGTGGCCCTTTTCAGCGTGCGTTTGGGCCATCACCAAGTACGTGCTGGCGGTGCCGCCGTTGGTGATCCAGTTCTTGGTGCCGTTGAGCAGGTAGTGGTCGCCCATGTCGATGGCGGTGGTGCGCTGGCTGGTGGCATCGCTGCCGGCCTCAGGCTCACTGAGGCAGAAAGCGCCGATCTTTTCACCCTTGGCCAAGGGCACCAAGTATTTCTGCTTTTGGTCCTCGTTGCCGAATTCCTCGAGGCCCCAGCACACTAAGCTGTTGTTCACGCTCATCACCACGGAGCAGCTGGCGTCCACCTTGCTGATCTCCTCCATGGCCAGCACGTAGCTCACGGCGTCCATGCCGCCACCGCCGTACTTGGGGCTCACCATCATGCCTAAGAAGCCGAGCTCGCCGAGCTGCTTGATTTCCTCCTTGGGGAATTTCTGCTCGCGGTCACGTTCGATCACGCCGGGCTTCAGCACGTTTTGGGCAAAATCGCGGGCGGCGTCGCGCACGGCTTTTTGTTCTTCGGAAAGTTCGAAGTTGATCCCAGAGAGGGTGGCAGTTTCAGACATGGATTGAGGGGAATGAATGCACGTGCGGCAAATGTAGGGGAATGGGGGTGTGGTTCGCAGGGCTCAGTTCGTAGGGCGCAGTTCGTAGGGCACAGGGCGTTGGCTCGCGCGCTGCACTACGCCCTACGAACTACGCCCCTTGTCCAAATCCATATTCCCAATCCACTGGCGTCCGGGATAACATCCCAACACCGGCTGCGACACCCTCCGGGGTCGGCGCGCACACGGGCCTGTTAGTCTATAAGCTTTGACCCCTCCGGGGTCAGGCCCCTTTGTTGACGCTGGGTTCTTGACCCCGGAGGGGTCGCAGCTTGTAGCATTTGCCCACCACATGGTATTCGACCCCGGAGGGTGTCGCAGCCGGTGTTCCTGACACGGGGAGCTTCATTGCACGCCCCATCCATTTCCATACAGGGCAGGGCGTTCCGACCTATGCCGATGCTTTTCCCGGACACCAATGATTCCCAATCCCCCTCGGAAAATACCTTCGCCCCGGCATGGAACATCCAAGTGTCATCGGTGTGATGAGCGGCAGCTCCTTGGACGGCATCGACCTGGCCCTGTGCCGCTTTGAACCGAACTGCGCGCACTGGTCCTTCACCATCGAAAAAGCCGAAACTGTCACCTTGCCCGGCACCTTGCGGGAACGTCTGCTCCACGCCACCGGGGCGGATGCACTGGAACTGGCGCGCCTGCACCGCGATGTGGGCATCGCCATTGGCGCGGCCTGCAAGGACTTCAGGAAGGGAACGGATGCCGCGCTGATCGCCAGCCACGGCCACACCGTGTTCCACAAGCCGGATGAAGGACTCACAACACAAGTGGGCTGCGGCGCGCACATCGCGGCACTTTCCGGCTTGCCGGCGGTATGCGACTTCCGCACCATGGACGTGGCGCTGGGCGGACAAGGCGCGCCGTTGGTGCCCTTCGGCGAACGGATGCTCTTTCCGGAGCATCGTGCGTTCGTGAACCTCGGCGGCATTGCCAATCTGTCGGTACACACCGATGGAAAGGTGACCGGCTACGATGTCTGTCCGTGCAACCAGGCATTGGATTTTCTGGCCCAGGAGGCGGGCCTGGCGTATGATGCGGACGGTGCCTTGGCGCGTTCCGGGGCGGTGCTTCCGGAGCTGTTGGAAGCGTTGAACGCGCTGCCCTTCTTCCGGCAACGCCCTCCCCGCTCCTTGGGCCGTGAGTGGTTTGATGAGCAACTGAAACCGCTGATCGCCACCTCTGCCCCGCTGGCGGACCGCCTGCGCACGGCGGTGGAGCACATTGCCGCGCTGGTGGCGGGGGAATTGGCCCGTGCCGGAACGCGGTCTGCGCTGTTCACCGGGGGCGGGGCGCACAACGGCTTTCTGGTGGAACGGATCGCGGCCTTGGGCCCGTGCAAGCCCGTATTGCCTTCCGCTGCGCTGATCAACTTCAAGGAAGCAGTGATCTTCGCCTTTCATGGGCTGATGCGGTGGCGCGGCGAAGTGAACACCTTGGCCAGCGTGACCGGCGCGGCACACGACAGCATGGGCGGGGCCATTTACCTGCCCAATTAACAGTGGGCAAGGGATAACCCGGCAGTCGCACGCCGAACGCCCTTGTTCACGCGGCTAATTTTGGCTGCCCGCCAAGGCGTGTACAGCATGAGGGAAGCATTGAAGCAGTTTGAGGAGCGCGAGCCGGAGATCGTATTTGAATGGCATGACGGCCCCACCGGTGCCAAAGGCTGGGTGGTGATCAACAGCCTGCGGGGCGGCGCTGCCGGTGGCGGCACGCGCATGCGCAAGGGCTTGGACAAGCGTGAGGTGACCAGCTTGGCCAAGACCATGGAAGTGAAGTTCAGCGTGAGCGGGCCGACCATCGGCGGGGCCAAGAGCGGCATCGACTTCGACCCGCAGGACCCCCGGAAGCACGAGGTGCTCCAACGCTGGTTCAAGGCCGTGATGCCCCTGCTGAAGAACTACTACGGCACGGGCGGCGACCTGAACGTGGACGAGCTGCACGAGGTGATCCCCATCACCGAGCAATACGGCCTGCTGCACCCGCAGGAAGGCGTGGTGCGGGGGCATTTCGGCTTGGACGAGGCAGGCCGGGCGCGCATCATCGGCCAGTTGCGCACGGGGGTAAGCAAGCGGGTGAGTGACACCGCCTACACGCCCCTCCCGGGCAAATATGCCGTGGCCGACCTGATCACGGGCTGGGGCGTGGCCCAAAGCGTGATCCACCACTATCGCATCAAAGGGGGTACGGTTGAAGGCAAGCGGGTAGCCGTGCAGGGTTGGGGCAACGTGGCCTCGGCCGCAGGCTATTACCTCGGCCAGGCCGGTGCATTGATCACCGGTATCGTCGACCGGCACGGCGGCCTGCTGTCTGCACAGGGCTTGGATGCCGCAACGGTGAAGGAGCTCTACCTCAACAAGGAAGGCAATTTGCTCAATACGCCGGACCTGATGCCCTTCGAGCAGGTGAACCAGCGGTTCTGGGACTGCGGTGCGGAAGTATTCCTGCCCTGCGCGGCTTCCCGGCTGGTAACTCGCGAGCAGGTGGACCGCCTGTGCGCTGCCGGGCTGGAAGTGATCGCCTGCGGGGCCAATGTGCCTTTCGCCGACCCGGAGATCTTCTACGGCCCCATCGCCGAGCATGCCGATGGGCAGGTGGCCGTGATCCCCGACTTCATTGCCAACTGCGGCATGGCCCGCGTGTTCGCCTACTGCATGATGTACGGCTCGGACCTTTCCGACAAGGCCATCTTCCGCGACGTGAGCACTACCATTGGTCACGCACTGGAAAAGGTCCATGCGCGCAGCGCCGGCAACACCCACATCACGCGCACGGCCTTCGAGATCGCCCTCGCACAGCTCAACCGATGAAATTTCCGGGAGATCACCCCGTTCAATAACCAGCAACCTTCCTCCATGCATTTCGAGCTCATCGCCCAAATACAGGACAACGCCGAGGCCGCCCGCCAACTTTTGGAACAGGCCGCCACCGCCGCACCAGCCGCACCGGTGGAGGACACCCTGACGGTGTGGCAATTGATCAAATACGGAGGCTGGTACATCATGGGCCCCTTGGGCTTGATGTCCCTGATCGCGGTATACCTGATCATCGAGCGCAGCATGGCCATCCGGCGCGCGCTAAAGCAGGCACCGGACTTCATGGAGAAGCTCCGCGATTACATCCACGAAGGCAAGATCGATTCAGCCAAAAACCTGTGCGCCCAAACACCCGCCCCGGTAGCCCGCATGCTGGAGAAAGGGCTCAACCGCATCGGCCGCCCGCTGAAGGACATCGAGGTGAGCATTGAAAACGCGGGCAAACTGGAAGTGTACAAGCTGGAAAAAGGCCTGAGCGTACTGGCCACCATTGCAGGCGCTGCGCCCATGCTGGGCTTCCTGGGTACCGTGATCGGCATGGTGGTCACCTTCCACACCATCGAGATCAGCGGCGCGGGCGTGGAAGTCAGCCAGCTCTCCGGTGGCATGATGCAGGCCATGGTCACCACCGTGGCCGGCCTGATCATCGGCATCATCGCCTATGTGGCCTACAACACGTTGGTGGCCCGGGTGACCAAGGTGGTGCAGCAGATGGAAGCCTCCTCCATCGCCTTCATGGAAGTGTTGGATTCCCCAGCGAAATAGGAAATGGGACTGCGCAACTCACATAAGGTGGACGCCGGGTTCAACATGAGTTCGATGACCGACCTGGTCTTCCTGTTGCTCATCTTCTTCGTGCTGCTGAGCACCTTGGTCAGCCCCTACGCGCTGCCGGTGGACCTGCCCACCAGTGCGAACAAGACCAAGGAGAAGGCGAGCGTGTCCGTGCGGTTGGATGCCGAAGGCCACTATAGCGTGAACAACCAATTGATCGATCCTTCCCAATTGGAACCCGTGCTTACCGCCGAAATGGCGAAGATCCCCGCGGACCAGGCCATCGTGCTGCATGTGGACCAGAGCGTGGCCACCGGCATCACGGTAAGCGTTCTGGACATCTGCAAGCGCAACAAATGGCGGGTGATCCTGGCCACCAAGCCGAAATGAACGACCCCCGCATGGAGCGCACGCCCCGTGCCCGCGTGAACTGAACAGGATGGACAGCCTGAGCCTCAAGCAGCAGGAACATGACCGGCGGACGGGCGCCATCGCCACCGTCGTGTTCCACGTGCTGCTGCTGCTGCTGTTCCTGTATGTGGGCTTGAAACAGCCCAACCCGCTGCCCAAGGAACAGGCTGTTGAACTGGTGTTCGAGGACATGGGAGGCGCCAGCGGAGGGGGGGGCACGCCAACCCCCGAGGTGGCCGCCGCACCTCCGGTGGAGGCCGCCGAACCCGAGCCTGCGGAGCCGGTAAGCACGCAGGAAGAAAGCCCCGTTTCCGTGCCCAAGGCGGAAAAGCCAAAGCCCACACCCAAGCCGACCGCCCCCAAGCCGGTGGTGGAGCAGGCGCCCAAGCCGAACCCCAATGCGCTCTTCACCCCGTCCAAGACGGGCAGCAACGAACCCAAGCCGGGCAGCACCTTCAGCCCTGGTGGCGATGGCGGGCCCGGCAGCGGCGGCAACAGCGGCGGGGGAACGGGGGGGGGCACGGGGAGCTTCAGCGGGCAAGGCTTCCAAGGGCGCTTGGCAGGGCGCGGGCTGAAGCGCGGGCCCAGCATTTCCGAGAAGCCCAGTGAAGGCGGGCGGGTATCCTTGGACATTTATGTGGACCGCAGCGGCAAAGTGACCCACGTGGCCCAAAACCTGGACCGTAGCACCACCACCAGCACGCTGCTCTTCAACTTAGCCAAGAAAGCCGCGCTGCAATGCACCTTCAGCGCCAAACCGGACGGGCCCGCCGAGCAAAAGGGGGAGATGACCTTCATCTTCGAGCTGCAATAGCTTCTTTCAACCAAGGATGCACACGGATGGACACCGATCCCATTTTCACCATCCGCGTTTATCCGCGTGCATCCGTGGTTCTCTACCGGTGACCACGCCATGAACTACGCGGAAACGCTGTCGTACCTCAACGCACGGCTCCCCATGTTCTCGCGCATCGGCAAGGCCGCGTACAAGGCCGACCTGGGCAATACGCATGCACTCATGGACTTGCTTGACCATCCGGAACGCGGGTTGAGGTGCGTGCACATAGCCGGCACCAATGGCAAGGGCAGCACCGCCAACATGCTGGCCAGTGTGCTCCAGGAAGCGGGCTACCGCACCGGCCTGCACACCTCACCGCACCTGCGCGACTTCCGCGAACGCTTCCGCCTCAACGGCGAAATGATCGCGCAGGAAGCGGTTACGACCTTCGTGCAACGGCACCACCAAGCCTTTGAGCCCATCGGCGCCTCCTTCTTCGAATGGGGTGTGGCCTTGGTGCTGGACTGGTTCCGGAGGGAACACACGGACATCGCCGTGATCGAATGCGGACTGGGCGGAAGGTTGGACAGCACCAACGTGGTAATGCCCGAGGTATCCGTGATCACCAACATCGGCTGGGACCATGCCGACCTGCTGGGCGACACCCTTGAAAAGATCGCCGCTGAGAAGGCCGGCATCATCAAGCCGGGCATCCCCGTGGTGGTCGGCGAGGCGGAAGGAACGATCGCGGAGGTGTTCCGCAGAAAGGCGGAGGAAGTGGGCGCACCCGTTCATTTCGTGGACCAAGGTGCGGCCATGCCCCTTCAGCTTGACCTCCAGGGGCCGCACCAGCAGCGCAATGCGCGCACCACCCTGGCCGCACTGCGCATCCTGCGGGAAAAAGGATGGCAGATCAGCGATGCGCACATCACCTCCGGCCTGGCGCACGTGTACCGCAACACCGGCTTCGCGGGCCGCTGGCAAACCATCGCGGAACGGCCGCACACCATCGTGGACATCGGCCACAACGCCGACGGCCTGCGCGTGGTGCGCACCATGCTGGAACAAACGCCGCATGAACGCTTGCACCTTGTATTGGGCACCGTGAGCGACAAGGACATCGGCCGCATGCTGGCCCTGCTGCCCAAGGAAGCCGTGTACTACTTCTGCAAAGCCGACATCCCGCGCGGGCTGGAGGCGGAAGCATTGCAGGAAAAAGCACAGGAGCACGGCTTGCACGGGGAAGCCTATCCTTCCGTGCAGGCCGCATTGGCCGCAGCCCGGAACACCGCCCACGGAAACGACCTCGTGCTCGTTACGGGCAGTGCATTCGTGGTGGCGGAGGTGGTGTGAGGGAGGATTGCGTTGATTCCCTCCACCGATTTCACCGATTTCACCGATTTCACCGATTACGCCGATTACGGAGCCACACACTGTCCTGAGCCGTGCGTTGCTTGACCACATGGCGGGCTTGCGGACGTTTTTTTTTAAGCGACTCGACTTTTGGAGGTGCTGGGATGGCTGGTCCGTGCTGCTCCGAAGCGTTCGCAGGGACACCTTATAACCCATGACCTAAATACATCTGTTAATGTTTTGTTATTTTTTTACCCCCCCCCCCCCGATTTGTAACAGACCTTCACACTCGTCAGTGCAAGCCAGTCTTGTGCTATGGAGTAAAACCTCAACACCAGCCCAATGTCACCCACGTCTACCCCGCCCGCCAGGAAATCCGCTAAACGTCATTTAGGGATCCCATTGGTGTTCGCAATCATGAACCTTGCACTGCCTGCATGGGCCGCCGACTCGTTGCATGTCGCGCTGCAGGTGAGCAACTACAACGGTTTCCAGGTAAGTTGCTTCGGCATGAAAGATGGATGGATCGGCCTGAACGTAAGCGGCGGCGAGGCACCTTATACATACAAATGGAGCAATGGGTCCGGAGAAGAAGACCAGTTCCATTTGGCAGCCGGTTACTATAAGGTGGACGTGACCGATCAGGGTGGCCAGATCGCCACTTTACAAGTAACCCTGGAGCAGCCCCTGCCCATGAAGCTGGACGTGGACGTGTACGAATACCCCAACGGCCATAACATCAGCTGCTACGAATGCAACAACGGCAACGCTTCCGTGGTGGTGATGGGCGGCGCGGCCCCCTTCACGGTTGGCTGGAGCGACGGCCCCGTGGGCGCCAACCGCTACAACTTGGGCCCGCGCGACTACAAGATCACCGTGGCCGACGCCAACGGTTGCGAGGGTACCAACACCACCATCTACCTACGAGGACCCGCACCCAGCAACTGGGGCATGGCAGGCAACGCCAACACCGTGCCCGGCACCAACTACTTGGGCACGGCCGACAACCAGGACCTGGTGCTGAAGAGCAACGGGCAGGAGGTGTTGAAACTGCAGGCCGATGGCAACATCAGGATCTGGGGAAGCGATACGCTGACCGGCGTGCTCTACCGCGATTCCACCGGCGTGCTGAAAAGCGGACCCTTCACCACGGCATTGTCGGAAATTTTTACGCCATATGCGCCCTGCACGGGTGGCGAAGGGGAGGGCGTGCCCTACTGGCGGGTGTACGGCAACGACTTCGAGTACCTGTGTGACGAAGATCCATTGCCCTGGCTGGGCACCCTGAGCAACCACAATTTAGCCATCCGCACCAACAACGTGCAGCGCATGGTGGTCACCACAAGCGGCAAGGTGGGGATCGGCACCAACCCGCCCGGCGGTGCCATCGGCGATTATCGCCTCTATGTGGAGAACGGCATTGTGTGCCGCGATGTATTGGTGAAGCTGGGCACCTGGCCTGACCATGTATTCCAGCCCAATTACTCCCTGATGCCGCTGGATGAGCTGCGCGAATACCTCCGCACCAACAAGCACCTGCCGGGCATTCCCTCTGCGGCCGAATTGGAGGCCAAACAGGGCGTGGAGGTGGGCGACATGCAAACCCGCATGCTGAAGGTGATGGAGGAGCAGTCGCTGTACATCCTCCTACTGGAGGAAAAACTGACGGAGGTGGAGCAGCGGATCAGGGCGTTGGAAGCGTCTCAACGGTAACCGTGATGGGAACGGGGCAATTCATAAGGTTCGTTTGGCTCTTGATGGTGCTGTGCATGTCATCCAAGCCGATCCATGGGCAACAATGGTCGATCGATTTTCAAGGTCGGGATTTCTTTCAGCTGCGGGATTCCTTGAGGCACTACTACGACAGCTTGGCCACGGCAGGAGACAGCAGTGCATATCACGAAGGAGGCCCCTATTCCCGTTTCAAGCGATGGGACGAATTCTGGTCCTTGCGGCTCAAGGCAGGAACGAATTTCCGGGACTACTTCAACGCCGAAGCTGTGGCGCGTGCTGACATGCAGAGCCGCTCTGCCGGGAATACGGACCCTTGGTATGAGATCGGCCCGAAAGACAAGCCGACTTTGGGAGAAAACAGTATCGGCCAAGGTTCGCAACCGGGCATCGGACCCATCCATTTCATCTCCTTCAGTGATGTGGACGCGGACAAAATGCTTTGCGGGTCAAACATCGGAGGGCTTTGGTATTCCGACAATGAAGGTCAGCAGTGGGTGAATGGAGGGAGTGATGGTGGTGCCTGGAAACGGACCGGCTGCAAATCCGCGGTTTTCAAGGTTGGGGACGCTTTCACTTGGTATGCCGCTAATTCAGGCTACTTCTTTTACTCCGGTGCTATCCTTCGTGGCACCAACTACGGAGCAACTTGGGAAGTGATTGCTGACCAGTCCGATTTCCCGGCAGGCGGTGTTTGGACGAAGGTGAACAAGATCGTCACCGTCCATAACGATCCCAACGTACTGTATGCCGCAACGGAGCATCGGCTGTGGCGCACCACCAATGTGAATGACCAGGACCCGACCTGGAGCGAAGTGTACATTCCCGTTCCTCCAAGCATTACGGGAAATCCTGACTACGGTACCAACGCTGGGTACACGTACAGCGATGTGCGCAACGTGTATGACTTCGAAGTGGACCCCATACATGCCACAAACCTCTATGCCACGGTCCGGTTTGACGGTGAAAATTCCGCCCAGCAGAAGGTGCAGTTCTGGCGGCTTATGCGCTCGCAGGACGGTGGGGGGACATGGACGGAAATGCCTAACCAACCACTTCATCCCTTTTACTTGGCGTCCGACGGTTCAATGCGCAATGCAAACCTGATGACCATAGAAGTGACTCATGCAAACTCCAACTGGCTCTATGTATTCTATGACCTGAATGACCCCAATCCACCCCCACCACCGCAACCACCCAATCAGAACGTGGATGAACTCTACAAAATCACGGACGCAGCAATGGGCAATTGGGCACCTCCTTTGAAAGCGGATATCCATTTAACCTATGGTGCTGGTAACGGGTTCGGTGTAGATCAAATTATCGGAGAGGATGTTTATATCGAAAATAGTACCTCACTCGGAAGGTATTCGTCATACGTAAATGGCGGTTGGACTACCTATACAAGTGCCGGCAACTATTTACAATACCACGTCGATGTGGAAGATTTCGTTGGTGACCCTGATGAAGAAGATGTGGTTTGGATGGCCAATCACGGAGGAATCCATAGATCGGCGGACGGCGGGGCCACCTGGGAATGGCGGGGCAGCGGATTAGCCGTCGCGCAGGTCTACCGGATGGCCAATTCCTACAGTGAGCCAGACCGGTTGATCACGGGTCTGTACCACGATGCCAGCCTACTTACCCAAGGGATGTATGGCCCCGCTTGGGAACCCCAATGGTGGCAGTTGGGCGGTGCGGACGGGCAAAAGCCCTTGATCGATCACGACGAAGGCAACTGGATGTATTGGTCTTCGCAGTCTTCAGCGTGGCGGAAATCGGACAACTATGGGAGTAACTGGCAAAGTATGTCCGCCTGGAATTGTGGTTGCTTGGAGTGGGAGACAGCGGGCGCGATGGACAATGGAGTTCCAAATGCCATCTACCTGCCGGGCTGGTCTGCAGGCTCAGGGGGTTGCTACTCAGGGTCTCCCTGCATGTCAGTTAATCACCCCGCCGAGATAAAGCGATCAGTCGACCGAGGGGCCAGTTGGGAGGTCATTTCCAACTTCCTGTCCCCACTGGGAACAGGCCGTAAGATCGTTTGGCGCATCTATTCCTCCCCTTATGATGCAAACGAGCTGTTGGTCCACTTCCCTGACGGCCAACGGGTGTTCCGCACGCGAATGGCCAGGAGTACCGCAACCGCAGTCCAAGGCAGCTGGCAAGAAGTTTATGTGCCCAGGACAGATCGCTTCATTGCGGATATCGACTTCGATCCCTTGGACCCTGACGTGCTCTATTTCGCATACTCCTCCGAGGTCATGGACGATCCCGTCCCAAATGGAAGTGGCATGCTGTTCAAGGTGCGGTACGAAGATGCGCAGAACCCCATGAATGCCACGGCACAGGACCTGAGCGCACTCCCAGGGGCGGGTGCATTGCCCAATACGGGGGTGGGTTCGGATGCCGTAGTGCTGGAACGCGGAAGCAATGGCGGAATGTACATTGGAACGGACCTGGGCGTGTACTACACCAACAACGAATTCCTCGCCAACGGTACTGGATGGCAATTGCTGGGGGGCGATTTGCCCCATGTGAGTTGTCGCGGATTGGAGATCAGTTACAAAGCCAACAGGCTGCGAGCGGGCATGGAAGGGCGGGGTGTGTGGGAACATGACCTGTGGTGCCCATCGGAAATTGACCTGGTGGAGTCAGGAACATACAATGTCAATGCTTTCAGAGAAGCCCTCAACGACATCAGTGCAACGGCATTGGTTCCTGTCGGGAAGGATGTATCCTACAGAGCGGGAAATGAAGTACACCTGCTGCCCGGTTTTCATGCAAGCAGTGGTTCACGCTTCCATGCCTTTATCCATCCCTGCGACAAGGCAGGCAATAGTTTCAAGTCCATGCTTGCAGGTGCTCCACCGGCAGAAGGCAGTATTGACTTCCGTTCCATTGGAAGTGCCGAATTGGAAGTATACCCGAACCCGAATAAAGGCCGGTTCACCCTGCTCTTACCGGATGGAACTGCTGCCATGGCAAGTACGATCTTGTGGAATGCACAAGGCAAGCGATTCCCAATCCATCCAAAGGGTAGCGGGCGAACAATGTCCGTAACCCTAGACGACGACATACCCAGCGGACTCTACTTGATGCGGGTACAACTCGATGATGGGGCCGTCCTCCACACCAAGATCATCATCGAGCCATGAAATCCCTTGCAATTTTAATCTTCCTGTGGTTCATGTCCGGCATCAATTCCGCATGCGCCCAATTCCCCAATTTTCCGGATTCGAATGCGTTTTGGGGTATGTATTCTTGGGGCGTGATCAACGTGACCCCCGAGGGGTATCATGAATCCGGAATTACCGGGGTTTGGGGATATCATTTCAAGGAGCTAAATGAAGATACTATTCTCCAAGGCACCTTGTACAATGTCCTTTGGAGTGGTGCCGATGGGCAAGAGGGTGCCTTTGCCGGAGGAATCCGAATGGATACGACAGGGAAGATTTATTACTTTCATCCCAACACTATTTCGGAGTACCTACTATATGACTTCGGGGTTGAAGTTGGCGATACGCTGGTGGTATGGGTAGGTGAGTATAATTCCACAGGGCCGTCATTGCTGCTCATGCATGTCGTGTCGCTTGATACACTGGCCAACAACAATGGTGTTGAATATAGGAAGGTAGGTATTGTTAATGATGCGGCCATGGCTGGTGGATTTGGTCCTGAATATTGGATCCAAGGTGTGGGTGGATCCGGCGGATTGCTTTCCACCTATGGGACCGACTTATATCCTGGCGACACCCCATACCTTGATTGCATGTCGCACAATGATACGCTCTGGCCTTCTGGTCAGCCAGGCATTTGCTCAACAGTGGGCATGGAAGAGCGAAATGTGGCGGGCATCAATGTTCACCCCAACCCAAACCAAGGCCGGTTCACTGTACACCTGCCGGAAGGGACGCTTGCCGTGGAAAGCATGACCTTATGGAATGCCCAAGGCCAGCAGTTCCCGGTCCATCCAAAGGGCAGCGGGCCAATAATTTCCATAACCGTTGATGATATCCCCAATGGCCTCTATGTGCTGCGGGTACAACTTGTGGATGGGACGGTCCTTCACACCAAGCTCATCATCCAGCCATGAAAGTGAAAACCATCTGGGTCCTAATGGTTTCCCTTTCCGGTGCGGGTGGCGTAAATGCCCAATTCCCGCAATTCCCGGACTCAAATGCATTTTGGTTGATGGATGTGACCGATGGACCGCAATTCCTCTATTCCTATGGATACCAATTGCCAGCTGAACACCCCGACACCTTGATAGGAGGTAACTGGTACAGCCCGGTCTTGGGGGGAATGATCGGTCAATCCGGCGCATATTTTGGTGGGTTGCGGGAAGACACTGCAAGCCGTGTGTACTTCTATCCCGCAGGAGCGGACACGGAATACCTACTGTACGACTTTGATCCAATGGTGGGTGATTCCTTATTGGTATGGGTCGGTGATCCCATATGGAATGGAAGTCCACCTCTCCAGATGATGTACGTCGACACCATCGAGATGCTGGAGAACGCTCAAGGCGTGTCATATAAGAAGATTGGCATTGTGAACAATGCGTCGATTACAGGAGGTCAAGGGGTCGATCAATACTGGATACAAGGAGTGGGTGGCACTGGTGGGTTGTTCACCACCATTGGGGCCTTAAGTATTTCATTGAGCATATCATTGGCTTGCATGCAGGCAAACGATACGATCTGGCCAGGTGGAGGGCCGGGAGCTTGTTGGCCTACTGGAGTGGTGGAGTACAATGCGAGTGATTTGTCGATCTTCCCCAACCCGAACCAGGGCCGGTTCACCCTGCACTTACCGGAAGGAGCGGCTGCCGTGGAAAGCATGACCTTGTGGAATGCACAAGGTCGGCAGTTCCCGGTCGATCCAAGAGGCAGTGGGCCGACGATATCCGTAAGCGTTGATGTCGGCATTCCAAGCGGAATGTACATGCTTCGGATACAACTGGCGGACGGGTCCATCCTGAAATCCAAGATCATCGTACAGCCATGAAAGCACGTACCGCTTTGTTTGTACTGATTATCCTGGGCAGCGCTGATCCAAATAGCGCCCAATTCCCCAATTTCCCGGATTCGAATGCTTTGTGGCTTATGGATGTGTATGGCCAACCAGGATTCATCGAACAATATGGCTATCACATTAGAACAATCAATCACGACACGCTCATCAACGGAACTTTGTATAACACGCTATGGGCCGGTGCTGAAGCCCAAGGCGGAGCTTTCTCAGGGGGCCTACGTGAAGATGC
This sequence comes from Flavobacteriales bacterium, assembly GCA_023957375.1. Taxonomy (GTDB): domain Bacteria; phylum Bacteroidota; class Bacteroidia; order Flavobacteriales_F; family PHOS-HE28; genus PHOS-HE28. The sequence goes on from JAMLHB010000002.1 coordinate 329,605, forward strand.
TCAACATCGCGTTTACTACTATCACCCGAATACGAATATCGAGTATCTTCTTTATGACTTTGCCCCCGCGGTGGGTGATACCATGCAGGTATGGATCGGCGATTCACAGACGAGCACCTATATACCGCAATTGATCCACATCGTGTCCATCGAGCAACTACAAAATACACAAGGTGATCAGTACAAGATGATCGGCATTGTGAATGACACCCAGTTTGATCAAGCTGGACAGGAAGCTGCGGAATTCTGGATAGAAGGTGTAGGTGGTACCGGTGGCCTCTTATCCACCTTTGGACTATACTTCTATCCCATGAATGTGGCTTTTCTCAGTTGCATGCAGCACAACGATACGATCTGGCCCTCCGGCGAAGTCGGCATGTGCTCACAAGTGGGCACTCAGGAGCGAACCGAAGCAACCATTAAGGTATACCCCAACCCGAACGAAGGTGAGTTCACAGTCCAACTTTCAACAGGCCAGTCCGTTGTTTTGGCTGTGCATCTGTTGGATGCCTTGGGGCACCAAGTGCCGGTCAGCGTGCGCCACAGTTCCGGTAGGCTCAACTGTTCAATAAGCGGCAACGCGCCAGGAGGCGTGTACACCTTGCTGTTATTCTTTACGGACGGGGTGGTCCGTCGGGCCAAAGTCGTGTTGCGCCCATGAAGAACCACCTCCCCGGCATCCCCTCAGCTGCCGAGCTGCACGCCAAGCAAGGCGTGGAAGTAGGCGACCTGCAAACTCGCATGCTGAAGGTGATGGAGGAGCAGGCGCTGTACATCCTCCAGTTGGAGGAAAAACAGGCGGGCTTGGAGCAGCGGATCCAAGCGTTGGAAGCATCTCAACGGTAAGGGCCATGAAAGAGCCTGCTTCAAATTCAAGATCCACCATGGTAGCATGGAGCCAATGCAGAGGCATGCTCTGGGGCATTGCTTTCCTTGTGAGCACCTCGCAAGTAAAAGCCCAGTACAACGTGTACCACCCCTTCCCGGACAGCAATGCGGTATGGGGGATGGTGTCAGGTTGCTCGGACATGGTTCTACAATGCGGCAATTCGATATACATCCAAAACTATTTTGCCGGGGATACCTCGATCGAAGGAAACACATATAAAGTCGTTCATGAAGTAGTAAGCCAGGATGCCGGAGGATGTTGCGGACCACCGGAAGATCTTGGTCCGGGTTTTCTACGGGACGATACGGTGGCCCGTAAGGTCTATTGGCGGATACCTGGGATGGATGCCGATACTTTGCTCTTTGATTTCACCCTTGAATTGGGCGATACGCTTGGTGGGCTCTATGGCAATACCGGGTTATGCGCTGGTGGTGTATTTACAGTCCAATCGATTGATTCCGTTCAAGTGGGGGGAAGTTTTCGGAGGAGGATCAATTTTTCGGGAACGGATCCCTGCCAACAAACTTCCATCATTGAAGGTATGGGATCAACCAATGGACTTACGGCTTGTTATGCCACCCCAAATACGTTCTCCATCCTACTGATGTGTTTCACCGTGAACGGAGAATTGCTCTATATGTCGCCTTGTGGAGAACCGGACCTACAGGCATGTGGGGAAATACCGAGCACGATCACGGATACTTCACACAACCTCGGAGCTGTGAGACCAGCCACCCCCAACCCCTCCACCGGCCTCTTCCACCTTAGCCAAGCAGCCGAACAGATCATCGTGTACAACGCCCAAGGCAAGCTGCTTTTCCGGCAGCACGGCAACGAAGTGGACCTGAGCGCATACGCACCGGGGGTGTACACGGCCGTGGTGCAAACGGCAAAAGGGAGGAGTGCGATGCGGTTGGTGGTGGTGCGATGAGGAATTAAGCAAGGAAAGAAATTGAAGAAATTAAGCAATGCACTTTGAACTATGAATGCGCAATTCCTTTTCCGATCCTTGTCCCACATGAGCAATAGAACCATTGCCTTTTGCGCGGTTACTTGCCTGCTCGGATTCAACCTTCAAGCCCAAACCGTCACCTTCTTGGACCAGACCACGCGCACACCCATACCCGATGTCACGCTCACCTGTGTAGCCTCCGGAAAATCGGTGCTGTCCAAGGCCGATGGCCGCGCTGACATTGCGCCCTTGAAGGGTTGCGACAGCATCCGCATCGACCACCTTTCCTATACGCCGGTCACCATGGCTTGGGCGGCGTTGGCGGCTGATTCCGAAGTGGACCTGACCTACCGTGTGAACCTGCTGCGCGAGGTGGTCACCAGCGGCAGTCGCTTCACCGAGCCCAAGCGGGACGTGCCCGAGCAGATCGATGTGCTGCCCCGGCGGGAAATCGCCTTCATGGCGCAGCCCACGGCGGCGGAGCTGCTGCAGAACACGGGCACCGTCTTCGTGCAGAAAAGCCAGCTCGGCGGCGGCAGCCCCACCATCCGCGGCTTTCAGGCCAACCGCATCCTGCTCGTAGTGGACGGTGTGCGCATGAACAACGCCATCACCCGCAGCGGACACACACAGGACCTGATCACCGTGGACCAGTACGCGCTGGACCGAGTGGAAGTGGTGAGCGGCCCCAACTCGGTGGCCTACGGCAGCGATGCCCTCGGCGGCACCATCCACCTGATCACCCGCAGCCCGCAGTTCATGGGCGCCGACAGCATCCGCACCACCGGCGATGCCTTTGTGCGCTACGCCACTGCCGCACACGAGAAGACCGCCCATGCCGGCATCGAGCTCCGCGGCAAGAAACTGGCCAGTTTCACCAGCATCACCGCCAGCGACTTCGGCGACCTGCGGCAGGGCAGTACCCGTAACCCTTTCTACGAGGACCTCGGCCGCATGCCTTATGAGGTGGTGCGCGAGAGCGGCATGGATGTGGTGAAGCGCAACGACGACAGCAACGTGCAGCTCGGTTCAGGCTACAAGCAACTGGACCTGCTGGAGAAGCTCCGCTACCGCTCCGGCAAGCACGTGGTCCATCAATTGAACCTGCAGTTCACCACGTCCTCCGATGTGCCGCGTTATGATCGCCTCTCCACCTACACCATGGACAGCGCCGGGAGCTACGTTCCGAGATTCGCTCAGTGGTATTACGGGCCGCAGCAGCGGGTGCTGGCAGCTTACAGGCTGGAAGTGGACAAGGAGGCCAGCTGGTACGACAAGGCCCGCTTCACACCGTCCTGGCAGCACCAGGAACAGACACGCCACAACCGGCGGTTCGGTTCGTCCAACCTTGGACACAACATCGAACAAGTGGATGTGTTGGGCCTCAGCGCCGACATGGAGAAACGGATCGGCATGCACGAGCTGCGCTATGGCGGGGACCTCAGCGGTGAGGAGGTGGAAAGCAGCGCCTACAACGAAGACATCGATACCGGTACCCGGACGTACCGCACCACCCGCTACCCGAACGGAGGCACCACGATGAGCAGCTTCGCCGCGTACGTGAACCACAGCCTGGAGTACTCCCCGAAGCTCATCTTCACCGAGGGTTTGCGCTTCACCCACGTGAGCCTGCACACCACCTTCAATGACGGCGAGGACTTCCGATTCCTCAATGGCACCTACGCGCAGAACAACGCGGCCCTCACCTGGCGGGCCGGTGTGGTATGGATGCCGGGGAGCGACTGGCGTTTCAGCCTGCTGGGCAGCTCCGGTTTCCGCGCGCCCAACGTGGACGACATCGGCAAGGTGTTCGACAGCGCCCAAGGCGACGTGATCGTACCCAACCCGCACCTGGAGCCGGAATACACCACCAACTTCGAGGGCTCCATCAGCAAGACCATCAACCAACAGGTCACCTTCGAGGCCAACGGCTTTTACACGCTTTACACCAACGCCATCACCGTGGGACCCTACCTGGTGAACGGTCAGGACAGCATCGACTACGATGGGGTACTGAGCCGGGTGGCTGCCTTGCAGAACACCTCGGAAGCGTACCTCTACGGCGCCAGCGGCCATTTCACGGGGCATTTCAATGCCCACTTCACCTTACGAAGCGGCTTCACCTACACCTACGCGCGCATCCGCACGGACAGCACCGACATCCCGCTGGACCACATCCCGCCGGTTTTCGGCCGCACCAGTTTGGAATACCAGGCCAAGAAGCTCCGCATGGAAGCCTCCGTGGTGTACAACGGCTGGAAACGACTGCGTGATTACAATACCACGGCCGGTAGCGAGGACAATTTGGAGTCCGCCACGGCCTACGGCTCACCGGCGTGGTACACGCTGAACGTGCGCGGATCGGTTGCTTTCAATGTGCACCTCAGTCTGCAACTCGCCTTGGAAAACATCCTGGACATGAACTACAGGACCTTCGGCAGCGGCATCAGTGCGCCGGGGCGCAACTGCATGGTGAGCGTGCAGGCGCGGTTCTGATGCTCCAATTTGGACAGGATATCAGATTGTATAGAATGGGCGCCCAATTTCTTGGTGTAGCCAATTCATCCAAGCGCTGAAAAAGCGAAGCCCCCCAAATTGCTTGGAGGGCTTGCTGCTGCAAGGAGTGGGACCTACTGGATTCGAACCAGTGACCTCATGCGTGTGAAGCATGCGCTCTGAACCAACTGAGCTAAGATCCCAAAATATCAAGGCCTTGCCAAAGCGGCAAATGTATGTGGGAGCAGCCGGATTCGAACCAGCGACCCTCTGCTTGTAAGGCAGATGCTCTGAACCAGCTGAGCTATGCTCCCCAATGACGGGGCGCGAATATACACCCCGGAGCGATGCCCCGGAACGGGAAATATGAGCGGCCTGGATAGTCGTTGGTCCTATCCGCCGATATGCAGCCAGACGTGATCTTTGCATGCCCCAATGGGAATGTTCCGCCGCTTACTTCCGTTCTATGTTGTTGTGGCCCTGTTGATCGTTGCCAGCTTGGTGCTGGAATTCGCCAACGGGCGCTTTTGGGTGAACGACTTCCGGGTGTACTACATGGCCGCGGACAACCTGCGGCACGACCTGCCCATCTATGGAGAAGTGTTCGGCGAGGACACCGGCCTGTACAAATATGCCCCGGTGGTGCTGTACTTCTTCCAGCCCTACACGTTGCTGCCCTTCCAGGTGGCAGGCGCCCTGCACGTACTGGTGATCGGTGTGATGCTGATGGCCTGCTTTGCCGTGATCGAACGTTCACTGGGGCGTTTGCACCCCGGCTTGCCGCGGCCCGCGCAGCGCGCGGCGCTTGGACTGCTCTGCATCGCCGTGCTGCTCACGCGGGAGCTGCACATGGGCAACATCAACATGGGCTTGGTCCTGCTGGCGGTATTGGGCGTGGAGCGCTTGTTGGCCGGGAAGCACGTGCAGGCCGGCCTTGCGCTGGGCGTGGTTTGGCTCATCAAGCCTTACCTTCTGCTGATGCTCGTGCCCTTGGTGGTGCGGCGCGAGTGGAAAGTACTGCGCACGGCGGGGGCTGTCATGCTGGCCGGGCTCCTGTTGCCGCTGCCCATGGAGGGGCCGCACCAATGGTGGGAACTGCTGCGCGAATGGGGACACTCCATGTTGTACCACACGCAGGTAATGGACAGCCCGGACCGCATCGGCGCCATCCTGGGCAAACCCTTCGGGCTGGCAACAAACACGGTTTCGGACGCCATTTTCATTGCCATCGCCGGAGCCTTGCTCGCCTGGTTCACCCACCGGAACCGCCGACGCGCCCGCAATGAAGCCGAAACCCGCATGGACACCGCGTTTGAGCTGTGGCTTGCCATGGCCGTGGTACCCAACCTGGTGATCACTGACCAGCAGCACTTCATGTTCGCCCTGCCCCTGATCCTGCTCACCCTGGCCTACCTTTTTGCCAAACGCGACCTGTGCGTGCTCACCGCCTTCCTGTCCGCCATGCTGCTGTACGGTACCCGAAGCTCCGATTTGTGGGGCCCCCGGCTGGAAAACCTCGTGGTGGGGTGGGGTGTTCTCGGATTGGGGAATATCTTCCTGATGACGGTGGCCTTCGCGGTATGGCGAAAGGGCGTACCGGAACGGTGAAAGGCACAGCCAGCGTGCGTTGCAGACACGGCCATGGCCTGCGGCACGATGACGGGCCCGCACAGGAACGGGGTTTGCGGCCGGAAGGGCCTAAACACACAATTAAGATGTCAAGTGTTGAATTTTCCCGCCAACTCGTCGATCTCCGCAACCCCTTGTTCTATTTTGCACTGAGCCTGACCCACGACCGTGACGATGCCTCCGACCTCGTGCAGGAAAGCATGTTGCGTGCGCTCACGTACAGTGACAAGTTCCGTGAGAATACCGATTTCAAGGCATGGATCTATACGATCATGAAGAACACCTTCATCAATGCCCATCGGCGCAACAAGCGTACTGGCCGGGTGATGGAACATGTGGACCGGGTACGCCAGCAGGCAAGTTTGGTTGAGACACCGGCAACCTCGGAATCCAAGATCCGAATGAGCGAGATCAACGGTGCGCTCGGACGATTGGACGACATCTTCCGTACACCGTTCCAAATGCACCATGACGGATACAAGTACAACGAGATCGCAGACGAGCTGTCGATTCCCGTTGGCACGGTGAAAAGCCGGATACACCAGGCCCGCCAACGGCTGATGGGCATGTTGTCCTGAACGCGCATGACGCGTTCGATGAGCTTGGTGCAGCGGTTAACATCTGTTAATCAAGGGGCTTGCCGCAGGCATGGGCAAACTATCACACACCAAGCGTCGTTACACCAACGGCCTGCGAGCCAATAATCGGAACTCATAAAATGCCACGCAAAAAACGCCAGCCCATACTAACCCAGCCTGTTCGTGAAGGCATCAAGACGTTCAAGGTTCGCTTGGACGCTCGTACAGTGATCACCTTGGCCAGCAAGAAAGCCTTGGATTTCTGGAAGGAAAAGTACCCCGGTGCGGTGGTGATCGGTTGATCCTATTCGACGGACCGAGGCGATCAGCGAACGGAACGACCCGGGGCATGCCGGTGCGCGAATACATTCGCGCACCGGCATGCCCCTTATCACACATCCTGTTCGGGCGTATTTCAGCCATTGGGCCAAGGCGGGCAACCGGCATGGGGTCCATTCACCATTTGTTTACCACTTGATCGCCGAGGTGCTTCGCGTGCCTACGAAAGCGTCGGAGTTCGCGGCGGTGGAAAAGCTCCGCCACAAACTGCGTCGGCGCAAGGACTGCATCAACGTCACCGACCTGGGTGCCGGATCGCGCCACCTCCGCGGCGATCGCCGCCGCATTGGCAGCATTGCCTCCAGTGCCCTGAAACCGAGGCGGCAAGCCGAGCAGCTGGCCCGGATCGCCAACCACTTCAAACCGGCGACCATCGTCGAACTGGGCACCAGCTTGGGCATTACCACGCTATACTTGGCACAGGCCGCGCCCAATGCCCGGATCCACACCGTGGAGGGCTGTCCTGCCACGGCACAGGTCGCCTTGAACAACTTTCACCTCCTTCAAGCGGACAACATCACCTTGCACACCGGCCCGTTCCAAGATCAACTGCCGCGTGTATTGGCTGCATTGGACCGGCTGGACATGGCCTATATCGACGGCCACCATGCCAAAGAACCCACGTTGCAGTACTTCAACCAATGCCTGGCCAAAGCACACAACGACACCGTGTTCATCTTTGACGACATCCATTGGAGCCAAGGCATGGAAGAGGCATGGGCGCTGATCAAAGTGCATGCCCAGGTAACGGTCACCATTGACCTGTTCCATTTCGGGATCGTCTTTCTGCGCCGCGAACAAGCGAAGCAGCATTTCCGTTTGCGCTATTGACCCTCCGCAACACCACCACCCATGAAGATCTATACGCGCACCGGCGACAAAGGCCAGACATCGTTGCTCAACGGCAAGCGCGTGCCCAAGGACAGCCTGCGCATCGAAACGTACGGAACCATTGACGAGCTCAACAGCCACACCGGGCTGCTGCGCGACTTGCTGGAGGGCCAAAGCGCGGAACTGCTTATCACGGTCCAAATGCGCCTGTTCGACATGGGTTCCACCCTTTCCGCCGGTGATGAGGCGACCATCGAACGCTTCAAGGTGCCCCAAGTGCACGACGCCGACGTGGAGGCCTTGGAGAAAGCCATGGATACCATGGATGCCGACCTGCCCACCATGCGGCACTTTATTCTCCCTGGTGGCCATCCGGCCATATCACAAGCCCACGTGTGCCGTACCGTTTGCCGACGGGCAGAGCGCATGGCGATACGCTTGGCCGAACAAGAACCAGTACCGGAGATCGCGGTGCGCTACCTCAACCGGCTCAGCGACTTCTTCTTCATGCTGGCCCGGTGGACCGGATGGAAAATGAACGTGCCGGAAACACAATGGGCACCGCGCGGATGATCATGTGGAGCGGCGTACTTGGCTGGTCATCAGCCACAAAACACCGGGCCCGCGCCACCTTCCGGAACGCCAAGGCGATCCGGTTATATTTGCGGCCAATTTCAAAAAACGCCCTGTGCGGGTAGATATGTACTGGACCCTTGAACTTGCCTCCTATTTGGAAGATGCTCCTTGGCCTGCCACCAAGGACGAGCTGATCGACTTTGCCATGCGCACCGGTGCCCCGCTGGAGGTAGTGGAAAACTTGCAGGCCATTGAGGATGATGAAGAGATGTTCGAGACGATCGAGGACATCTGGCCTGATTACCCCAGCAAGGAAGATTTCTTCTTCAACGAAGACGAATACTGAACCCCATTTCAACTACGATCGAAAGCCCTGCCCCAACCGCAGGGCTTTTTGCTGCCTCCATGGCGTATGGCGCTCCTTCGCCCGGAGCCTGCAGCAGGGGCGCCGCCTTGGCCCGGGATCCCGGCGGCATCAACGACCCACCGGCTCTCCCCCCGCCACAATAGCCGAGGCTATTGCCCTTGGCGGAACCTTGGCCGGCATTGTGCTTTCCACGGGCGAAAAGAAACCCGCTGCACCATCCCGATCTCAATAGGTCGTTGGAAAAGAATGCGAAATGAGCAACCCCGTGGCGGTCCATTGGTGATCAGCGGCACAGGGACCATCGCACCTTCGCACCCTCAGGATGCCGGTTTGTTAACCATTTTCGCCGAAATACCACCCGGCGGCTTGCTAACTTTGCATCCCTTAAAAAGTAAAGCAGCGCACAACCGCATTGCACGGGCACACGGAATTATTATCCAAGGCCCTCGGGAACGCAGCGGTTGTCGGCACCCCTTCTTCCATGATCGGCACCATCATCAAAAAAGTTTTCGGCGACAAGACCTCGCGCGACCTGAAGGAAGTGCAGCCGCTGGTAGAACAGGTCAAGGCGGAGTTCGCCAAGCTCGGGGACATCAGCAATGATGACCTGCGTGCACGGACGGCCGCCTTCAAGCAGCGCATTGCGGCCAAGATCGCGGACGAACAGGCGCGCATCGACCAGCTTCGGACGGAGATCGATGCGGACCTGAAAATGGACATCGCGGACCGCGAGGCGCGCTATGAGCAGATCGACAAGCTGGAGGAGCAAGCCGTGAAGGAGATCGAGGAGGTATTGCTGGAGATCCTGCCGGAAGCCTTTGCCGTGATGAAGGAAACGGCCCGGCGCTTCAAGGAAAACGCGGAAGTGATCGTTACGGCAAGCGACCTGGACCGCGAGATCGCCTCCAAACGCGACAGCGTGGTGATCGACGGCAACAAAGCCATTTGGAAGAACACCTGGCCGGCCGCGGGCACGCCGGTCACGTGGGACATGGTGCACTACGACGTGCAGTTGATCGGTGGCATCGCCCTGCACAAGGGCAAGATCGCCGAAATGATGACCGGTGAAGGCAAAACCCTGGTGGCCACCCTGCCCACGTACCTCAATGCCCTGGCCGGCCGCGGCGTGCACATGGTAACGGTGAACGATTACCTGGCCAAGCGGGACAGCGAATGGATGGGGCCGTTATACGAATTCCACGGCTTGCGGGTGGACTGCATCGACAAGCACGAGCCCAACAGCGATGCCCGCCGCCAAGCCTACTTGGCCGATGTCACCTTCGGCACCAACAACGAGTTCGGTTTCGACTACCTGCGCGACAACATGGCCCACGCGCCCAACGCGTTGGTGCAGCGCAAGCACAACTATGCCATTGTTGACGAAGTTGACAGCGTGCTGATCGACGACGCGCGGACGCCCTTGATCATCAGCGGGCCCACGCCCAAGGGCGACGACCAGCAGTTCGACGACTACAAACCCAAGGTGGAGCGCTTGTACAACGCCCAGCGCCAATTAGTGACCAAGCTGCTTGCCGAGGCCAAGGAACTGCTGAAGGAAGGGGCCTCCAAGGACCAAACGGAGAAGGCAGGTCTAGCCCTGCTGCGCTGCTACCGCGGCCTTCCGAAAAACAATGCGCTGATCAAGTACCTCAGCGAACCCGGGGTAAAGGCCCTGCTGCAAAAGACCGAAGCGCGCTACATGCAGGACCAGGAGAAGGAAATGCCCTTCGTGGACGCGGAACTGTTCTTCACCATCGATGAGAAGCTGCACAGCGTGCAGATGAGCGAAAAGGGCCTGGACCTGATCAGCGGCGACGTCTCCGATCCCCAGTTCTTCATCCTCACCGACGTGGGTGGCCAAGTGGCCGAGATCGAGAAAAGCGGCGCCTCCACCGAGGAAAAAGCAAGGCGCAAGGATGAAGTGCTGCGCGATTTCGGCATCAAGAGCGAGCGCGTGCACACGGTGAACCAGCTGATCCGGGCCTACGCCCTTTACGAGAAGGACGTTGAGTACGTGGTGATGGACGGCAAGGTGAAGATCGTGGACGAGCAAACCGGCCGGATCATGGAGGGGCGCCGCTACAGCGACGGGCTGCACCAGGCCATTGAAAGCAAGGAGCGCGTGAAGGTGGAGGCCGCCACGCAGACCTATGCCACGGTGACCTTGCAGAACTACTTCCGCATGTACCACAAGCTGGCGGGCATGACGGGAACGGCGGAAACCGAGGCACAGGAACTGTGGGACATCTACAAGCTGGATGTGATGACCATCCCCACCAACCGGCCCATCGCGCGCATTGATCACGAAGACCTGGTGTACAAGACCAAGCGTGAGAAATACAACGCGGTGATCGACGAGATCGTGAAGCTGCAGGAGGCGGGCCGCCCCGTACTGGTGGGCACCACCAACGTGGAGGTGAGCGAGCTGATGGCCAAGATGCTCAAGATGCGCAGCATCCCGCACGACGTGCTGAACGCCAAGCAGCACGCGCGCGAAGCAGACATTGTGGCGCACGCCGGCAAGGCCGGCACCGTCACCATTGCCACCAACATGGCCGGCCGCGGTACGGACATCAAGCTGGGGCCCGGCGTGAAAGAATCCGGGGGCCTGGCCATCGTGGGCACCGAGAAACATGAGAGCCGCCGCGTGGACCGCCAGCTGCGCGGGCGTGCCGGCCGCCAAGGCGACCCCGGTTCTTCGCAATTCTATATCTCCTTGGAGGATGACCTGATGCGCATGTTCGGCAGCGAGCGCATCGCCAAGCTAATGGACCGCATGGGCCTCAAGGAGGGCGAGGTGATCCAGCACAGCATGGTGACCGCCAGCATTGAGCGCGCCCAGAAGAAGGTGGAGGAGAACAACTTCGGCATCCGCAAGCGCCTGCTGGAGTACGACGACGTAATGAACAAGCAGCGGCAGGTGATCTACAAGCGCCGCCGCAACGCCCTCTTCGGCGACCGCCTGAAGCTGGACGTGCTGAACATGTTCCACGACGTGGCCTCCAACATCACCGCGACGTACCAGCCCGAGGGTGACTTCGAAGGATTCCAAACGGAAATGTTCCGCAAGCTCTCCATCTCCTCCCCGATAACTGCCGAGGCCTTCAAGAACGGAAAGCTGGAGGACATCACCGACAAGGTGTACGAGGCGGCCCTCGAAACCTACGATCGGCGCGGGCGTCAAACGGCCCTGCAGGCATTGCCGGTGATCAGCGATGTCTTCCTCAACCAAGGCAAGCAGTACCAGAACATCGTGGTGCCGATCACCAACGGTACCAAGACCATGCAGGTGGTGACCAACCTGGAACGGGCGTACAAGACCGAGGCGCACGACCTGATCGACAGCATTGAGAAGTACATCACCCTGGCGATCATCGACAATGAGTGGAAGGAGCACCTGCGCGAGATGGACGACCTGCGCCGCGACGTGCAGAACGCCAGCATCGAACAGAAGGATCCCCTGCTGATCTACAAGCTGGAATCGTTCAAGTTGTTCGACGGCATGATCGACCGCATCAGCGACCAGGTGGTGGAGTTCCTGGTGCGCGCGGGCCTGCCCGCCGCCGACCCGTCCGTGCAACAGGCACCGGAACAGCAAGCTCCCCGCGAGCAGCGCCAGATGCGCACCAGCCGGACCGAAGTGCCCGAATATGCAGGTGCCTCCACGGGAGCCCAGCCGAGGGCGCAGCGTCCTTCAACGGGCGGCGGTCAGCGCATGCCCCCGCCGCAAGGACCTTCCCGCCCGCAGCCCACCCAGCCCGTGCGCGTGGAGAAAAAGGTGGGGCGCAATGACCTCTGCCCATGCGGCAGTGGCAAGAAGTTCAAGAACTGCCACGGGGCAGGCGCATAGGATGTTCCCGCACCAAAACGAAAAGCCCCGGTCGCCCGGGGCTTTTCGCATTGGTGTATGTCGGTTGGTTCTTATTTCAGGGGTACGCGCATCTGAACGCGCACCGGTTGGCCATCCTGTTGGCCGGCAGCCCAGCGGGGCGCGGCGCTGATGGCCGAGGCGATCTGGTCGGCGATCTGCGGGTCTTCCGCACCCACCACCTGCACGCCGCTCAAATTCCCGTCCTTCTCCACGATGAAACTGGCCATGACATCCCCTTGGGCCCTGCCCACCTTTTCACGGATGTAACGCACCATGGCCTTCTCACCGCCGGGATACTGCGGCATGGTCTGCGCCACGGTGTAGACAATGTTCTTCATCCATTCGGCATTGTACACCTTTTCGGCAAGCGGTCGGCCCCATTGGTCCTTGCGTACCCAGATGCCATCCTTATTGCCCATGGCGTAATCCCCTTCGCTTTCCAGCTTGCCATTGGGATGAAAGAACTTGAAGTGGCCGTCCGGCACACGGAAGGCCTGATCCGCATAGCGGCCCTGGGCCTTCAATGTCCCGTCCAAATTGAAGATGTCCGCCAGGAACCCGCCGGTCCCGTCAGTGCCCCCGGCCTCCAGATAATAGGTGGCCTTGGCCTTGACCGAAGGCTCCAGCCCCTGGTCCAGCCACACGCGTTGTGCATTGGCACTAACCGCCATCCCGGACAACAGGACCGCAGTTAGGAGAAATGATACTTGATGTTTCACGATGGGGATGTTCTGATGGCTCCTACGCTACAGGCGTACCGAAGGTTTCACCAAGGCCTGAGGCTTCTAACCGGCCCAACCTTCGCGGTCGAGGCTGCGGTATTGAATGGCTTCGGCCAGGTGCTCATTGCCGATGGCCACGCTGCCGGCCAGGTCGGCGATGGTGCGCGCCACCTTCAGGATGCGGTCGTAGGCACGGGCGCTCAGACCGAGGCGCTCCATGGCCTTCTGCAGCAGGGCCTGCCCTTGTGCATCCACCCGGCAGTACTTGCGCAGTTGCTGGGTGGAGATCTGTGCGTTGGAGTAGATCCGCGTACCCCGATAGCGCTGCTCCTGCAAATTGCGTGCTTTCACCACCCGTTCGCGCACGGCGGCACTCTTCTCGGTTTCGCGTTCACTGGCCAGCTCAGTGAAGGCCACCGGGGTCACCTCCACATGGATGTCGATGCGGTCCAGCAGCGGTCCGCTGATCTTGTTGAGGTACTTCTGCACCACCCCGGGCGGGCAAACGCATTCGCGTTCCGGGTGGTTGTGGTAGCCGCAAGGGCATGGGTTCATCGCCGCCACCAGCATGAAGCTGGCGGGATAGGCCACGGTGAATTTCGCCCTGCTGATGGTCACCACGCGTTCCTCCAAAGGTTGGCGCATCACCTCCAGCACGGTGCGCTTGAACTCCGGAAGCTCATCCAGGAAAAGCACGCCATTGTGGGCCATGCTGATCTCGCCCGGCTGCGGATAGGACCCGCCCCCCACCAAGGCCACATCGCTGATGGTGTGGTGCGGTGCCCGGAACGGGCGCGTGCTCACCAGGGCATCCTCCTTGGCTAACTTGCCCGCCACACTGTGGATCTTGGTGGTTTCCAAGGCTTCCTCGATGTTGAGCGGCGGCAGGATGGTGGGCAGCCGCTTGGCGATCATCGTTTTACCGGCCCCCGGCGGACCGATGAGGATGACGTTGTGCCCACCGGCCGCAGCAATCTCAAAGGCCCGCTTGATGTTCTCCTGGCCCTTCACGTCGCTCAGGTCCACGGGGTAGCCCCTGCTCCGGGCGTCAAACTCGGCTGCGATATCCACCCGGGTCGGTTCCATGTTTTCGCGCCCTTCCATGAATTCCACAACTTGTTGCAGGTGTTCCACGCCGTACACTTCGAGGCCTTGGACAATAGCGGCCTCGCGCGCATTTTCGCGGGGCACCACCACGCCCTTGAAACCTTGCTTTTTGGCCTCCAAAGCAATCGGCAACGCCCCCTTTATCGGACGCACCTCGCCATCCAGCGACAGTTCGCCCATCACCACCAGATCGGTAAAACGTGAGGTGCTGATCTGTTCACTGGCACCCAGGATGCCCAAAGCGATGGGCAGGTCGTAAGCAGTGCCCTCCTTGCGCAGGTCCGCCGGTGCCAGGTTGATCGTGATCTCCTTGCCGCGCGGCATGTGCAGCCCGATGTTCTTGATCGCTGCGCTCACGCGCTGGTGGCTTTCCTTCACGGCATTGTCGGGCAGGCCCACCATGAAGAACAGGCCCCCCTTGACGATGTTGGTCTCCACCGTGATGACGGTGGCCTCCACGCCGAACACCGCACAGCCGAAATTCTTGACGATCATCGGCCGGAAGATAGCGCGGTCCTCCGGGTTCAGGCCATGGCCTGCTCGATGTGGTCGATCAGGGCGTGGATCACCTTGATGTGCACCTCTTGGATGCGGTCGGCGTAGCCTTGGTGTGCCACGCGCACTTCCATGTCGCAGCTTGCGGCAAGCTTTCCGCCGTCCTTGCCGGTGAGCGCCACCACCTTCATCCCGGCTGCGCGGGCGGCCTCTGCTGCGCGCAGCACGTTGGGGCTGTTGCCGCTGGTGCTGATGGCCAGCAGCACATCGCCTGGTTTTCCGTGCGCCTGCACAAAGCGTGCGAACACCTGCTCAAAGCCATGGTCGTTGCCTACGCATGTGAGGTGCGAGGGGTCGCTGATGCTCATGGCGGCGATGGGGGCGCGATCGTTGCGGAATTTGCCGGTAAGCTCCTCGGCAAAGTGCATGGCATCGCACATGCTGCCACCGTTGCCGCAACTGATCAGCTTGCCACCGGCCTTGAGCGCTGCCACCATCATGTCGCCTGCATGCTGCACGACCTCTATGTTGCGCTGTTCGGCGCGGAACCGCTCCAACACGGCGGCTGCTTCTTCAAAGTGGGCGGAAATGCGTTGGTTCCCCATGGCTTTGCTGACCGCGAAGATGCGCAGGAATGATGGATGGAGGGGTGTTAGTCATGAAGTCCGGAGTCCTTTAGTCCTGAAGTCATGAGTCCTTTAGTCCTGAAGTCATGAGTCCTTTGGTCCTAAAGTCGTGAGTCCTTTGGTCCTGAAGTCGTGAGGCATGGGTACGACTTCGGGACTCACGACTTCAGGACTCACGACTTCAGGGCTCACGACTGAAAGGGGTCACGACTGCAAGGACTCTCTCCTCACCTACTTGCTTGCCTTCGCATCCAGGTGCTCCATGGCCTTCAGGCCGCGTTGCAAAAAGGCGCTGTACTCCTGGGCGTCCGGGGTGTAGCCCACGGGGTCGGTGAGCAACTTGCCGTCAGGGCTCAGCAGTGCATAGTATGGCTGGCTGTTGTTGATGAACGTTTCGGTTTGCAGCGTGCTCCACTTGTTGCCCACGGTTACCAAGCGTTTCTGCTTACCGGAGCAGGTGGTATAATCGCGCTGCTCTTCCGCCGGAAGCGCGGTCTTGTCATCCACGTACAGGGAGATCAGGACGTACTCCTTGTCGATCTGCTGGTGCACACCTTTCACAGGCCACACGTGCTCCTCCATCTTGCGGCAGTTCACGCAGGCATAACCGGTGAAATCGAGCAGGATGGGTTTACCGGTAGCCCTGGCTTGGGCCATTCCGGCCTCCAGGTCGTGGTAGCAATCGAAGCCGCTGGGGCATTCCTTGGGCATGATCCAGCTGTAGCCCACGGGCGGGGCCAGGCCGCTCATGAGCTTCATGGTGGTGAAGGTGTTGTTGGTCTTGTCGGTCCGGAAGCCCATGGCCAAGTAAATGGTGAAGGCCGTGAACACGGCAGCAAATCCCCAGCGTAGCGGGGAGACCTTGGTGAGCGGGCTATCGTGCGGGAAGCGCAATTTTCCGAGCAGGTACAGCACGATGCCCAAGGCGCAGAGCACCCAGATGGCCATGAACACTTCGTAGGGCACGATGCGCCATCCCTTCACCAAGTCGGCATTGCTGAGGAATTTGAAGGCCAAGGCCACCTCGGCGAAGCCCAGCACCACCTTCACGCTGTTCAGCCAACTGCCGGACTTGGGCAGGGAGTTGAGCCACCCGGGGAACATGGCGAAGAGCGCGAATGGCAAGGCCAAGGCCAAACCAAAGGCGCCCATGCCCACAGTGAGCTGCCAGGCTCCTCCGTCGCTGGTAAGCGCCCCCGCCAGCAGGGAACCCAGGATGGGGCCGGTGCAGGAGAAGGAGACCAGGGCCAGGGTAAGGGCCATGAAGAAGATGCCGATGCCCCCGCCGAACCGGCTGGCATTGGTGTCCATCTTGTTCACCCAGCTGGCCGGCAGGGTGATCTCGAAGTAGCCGAAGAAGGAGATGGCGAAAACGATGAAGATGATGAAGAAGAAGATGTTCAGCCAGGGGTTGGTGCTGATCTCATTGAAGATCTCCGGGCTCACCGACCCCAGGACGTGGAACGGAATGCTAAAGAGCAGGTAGATCAGCAGAATGAAGCCACCGTACGTGATGGCGTTGCGCAGGCCCTTGGCCTTGTCTTCGCTGCCCTTGGTGAAGAAGCTCACGGTGAGCGGGATCATGGGGAACACGCACGGGGTGAGCAAGGCGATCAGCCCGCCGATGAAGCCCAGGAAGAAGATGTTCCACAACGACCCGTTTTTGCGCACTTGGGTATCGATGGTATCGGTATCGCCCCGCAGCACGGGTGCGTCCAAGTCCACTTTGGCCAGCTTGAGGTCGCAGCCCTGCCCGGAAGCTTCACCGCCCCCTTGCTGGTTTCCAATGACCGATGCTCCCGTGGCGGGGATGATCTGAAAGGGTAGCGGGTCCGGGAATACGCACCGGGCATTGTCGCAAGCCATGAAGTCGATGGACCCCTTGATCGGCTCCATGGGGTCCATCACCTGCATTTCACGGCTGTAGGTGACCTCCTTGTAAAACTTGCGTACCACAATACCAAACAGCTCATCCATGCCCTCGTGCATGTTGGGCCCGCTCTCCATGGTTTCGCCGAGGGGTATCGCACTCCCGGTGGTATCGAACTGTATGTGCGTGGGGATGGGCCCTTCCCCGAAGGAGACCTGCGAGTACACGCCCCACGGGTCGTCGATCGTGGCCTTGAGGTCCACCCTCCATTTGCCGCCGCCCAGCTCCTGGGCGGAAATGGTCCACTTCACCGGCTCCAGAATGCCTTGCTCCTGCCCCGGGCCATTGCTTGCCTGCACCGCCATCGCGTCGGCCTTGATCGGGAGCGCACCCATGGTGGCCCCGCCGGTGGACGGGATGACGCTGAAGTACACCGGATCGGGGAAAATGCAGGCTTCGTCATTGCACGTCATGAAATCGAACCGGCCGGTAACTGGGCTTTCCGGGGAGGTGGTTCGGATGCGCTGGGTAAAGACGGCCTGCCCGGCGAACTTCTTCACCTTCATTTCAAATACCGGGTCCATGCCTTCCTTTACATGCGTACCCTTTTCCGAGGTGCCGCCTTCCAAGGTGAAGGTGGACAGGGTGTCAAAAGCGAAGGTGGTGGGCATGGGGCCCATTTCACCGAAATGTTGCTGCGAGTACACGTACCAGCCATTGTCGGCAGTTGCCGTGAAGGTGATGTCCCATGCATCCGGCCCGGCATTGGATGCGGTGATGGCCCATTTCACGGGATCCTGGGCCGCAGGTTGTGCGCCCGGTTGTGCCAAGGCTGCGAAGGGAGCCGATAAGAGGGCGGCTATGGCGATCGGTCGCATGGTTCAATGAAGGGATGGTGGGACGTTCAAGGTAAACTCCACGGTTTTCGGCGGCAGGCAGGTTCTGTCATTGCACGCCATGTACTCCACGGTTCCGCTTACCATAAAGGCTTCGGTTGTTGTCCGCCTGATGTTCTGGGTGAAGGTGGCCTTGCCGGCATGGTATTTTACCGGCATGGCAAAGGCAGTATCGAAGGCTTCCGTTGCGGGTGGCGCCATGAGCGCACCTGCCAAGTGGTAGCGTTGCCCATCGCCCAAGGTGATCACCGTGGGCAAGGGGCCCTCGTCAGCCTGCAGGTCCAGCGCGTAGATGTGCCAGCCGGGCCCGCAATCCGCCGTCAACAGTACCTGAACCGTGTCGCTGCCCAACGCTGTGGCCGCAAACGTCCAGGTCACCGGCCCGCCTGCCATGACCACTCCCCACAGGCCCATGGCCAGTGCCAACAGGAACATACGGATGGGCTGCATGTTGGGCATGCCCCAAAAGTACCGACCACGGTGCGGACAACCGGCAATCAATGCCCTGCCGATCGTGATCCTTGTCACAAGGGCCGGTAGGCGAGCCGTAACACTTCTTTGGTATTGGCTGCCGGGGAGTGCCCTTCCGCCACGCGGTGGCCCACGAGCCAAATGATGCGTTCACCACTGGCAAGCACATAAGTTCCTGGTTTCGTGCTACTGTCCGCATGGCCGTCGGTGAGGATGTCGCTGATGAGCTTGGACCCGCGCAAGCCGATGGGCCGCATGCGTTCCCCATGGCGCCATGGCCGAAGTACCAGGGGAAAATCCAGCGTCGCGAGATCCAGCCATGCCGTGTTCATTCCCTCTCCCAGGTCCACGTTGGAAGCAAGGACGGTGGCCCACTTGAACGGCCCGGCGGAGCCCTGGGGCAAGTGCTCCCGGAAAATGGTGAAAGTGGGAAAGCCAACCGGCCCATGGTCCACGACCAAGGCCTCGCGGTCCAGCGTGGCCCAGCGCCTCCCTATTTGGAACCGGGAACCAGTGGCACCGCTCTCCACGGCCTCCATGATCCGCACCACCAGGTCCGGGTGGGGGCTGTCCGGGCGGAGCAGGTGCAGGAGCAGGAGCTGCGGCGCCGCACTGCGTTTCAAGGTTTTCAGGGGGACGCTCAGGCTGCCATCGGTCCCGGGGCGGATGGTGCGGGCTTCGTGTTCCAACTGGCGCGAGGCTGTCCGGGCCAGGCCGTGCAGGGCTTCCGCGCTGTGCGCAAGCGCGTTCCGTGCCCCCGGCCTGAGGTCTTCCAAGAATGGAACCAGCTCATTGCGCACGCGGTTGCGCAGATACTTGGGGTCCCTGTTGCTGGCATCCTCGCGAAACGCAATGCCATGGGCCGCCGCATAGGCCGCAATTTCCTTTCGCCCCACGCCCAGCAACGGCCTGCACACGCGGCCCTCCTCCAGCCGGGTGACCGCCGGCATGCCGTTCCAGCCCCGCGCACCAATGCCGCGAAGCAGATGCAGCAGCAGCGTTTCGGCCCTGTCGTCGGCATGGTGGCCCAAGGCGATCACCGGCGGGCCTTCGCGCAGCAGGGCCTTGAACCATTGGTAACGCAGCTGCCGCGCGGCCATCTGCACCGAGCTTCCGTCGGCCACGGACTTCACGTCCACGCGCACCGCACGGAAAGGCAACCCCAATTTGCCGGCTTGCGCCTCCACAAAGGCACGGTCGGCATCGCTTTCGGCGCCGCGCAGGCCATGGTCCACATGGGCCACCTGTACGGGGTGGCCCAGGCAGTGAAGCACGTGCAGGAGCACCATGCTGTCCACGCCGCCGCTCACGGCCACCCACACCGGTTCACCGGATTTCAGCATGGCCTCGCGCCGGATGGTGCGCCGGACTTCAGCAAGCATGGCCCAGGGCGTTGAGCACCGAACGCGCCTTGTGTTCACACTCCTCCCATTCCAGCACCGGGTCACTGGCGGCAGTGAGGGCACCTCCGGTAAGCAGTGCAGCCTCCCCGGTGGCGGCATCCCAGGTGATGGTGCGGATCACCACGTTCAGGTCGGCGGTATTCCCGGGCAGGAAAAAGCCCATGGTCCCGCTGTACAAGCCGCGCGCCATGTCCTCCGTTCCATCGATCAATTGCATGGCGCGCACCTTGGGAGCCCCGGTCATGCTGGCCATGGGGAAGGTGGCCCTGAGGATCTGCATGGGCGTGGCACCCGGCCTGATCCGCGCACTGGCGGAGCTCACCATCTGGTGTACGTTGGGGAAGGTTTTCACGGCACAAAGTTCACCCACTTGCACGGAGCCCGGCACCGCCACGCGGCCCAGATCGTTGCGCGCCACGTCCAGGGCCATGATGTTCTCGCTTCGCTCCTTGGCATCCGCGGCCAGTTCCTCCACCAGTGCCCGGTCCTCCGCTTCCCCCAACCCCCGGGGCCGGGTTCCCTTCATCGGTTGGGTGAAGATCCGTCCTTGTTCCAAGCGGAAGAAACGCTCCGGGCTGGCACACAGGGCAAAGTGGTTTCCCCAGCGGAGAAAGGCCGCGTGTGGCGCATCCGTATACCGCACCAAGCGCTCAAATGCCGCGTAGGGGTTCAATTCAGGCAGCAGCGCTGTACGCCTGGTGCAATAATTCACCTCGTAGATATCGCCCCGGTGCACGTGTTGCAACAAGGTACTTGCTTGCTGCAGGTAGCGTTCCCGTGGCGTCGTACGTGTCCAACGGGCCGGCCCCACGGGTGGTAGGGGGCCAGGTGCACGCAGGAACGACCGGAGGAAGGCACGGGCTTCGCCCCCGGCCCCCGGGGTGGCCCAATAGGCGGCCATGCCTTTGGCCAAATGCACAGTGATCCGTGGGGTCCACCATGCCGAGCGCGGGAAGCCGTCCTGCACCGGATGCTTGGTCGAAAGGTCTTCGAACTCGTTCTTCAGATCATATCCGGCGAATCCAAAACAGGGTTGTTCCCCCCAATCGGGTCCGGCGGAGGAAGTTCCCTCGCGCCCCAACCCGATCCACCATTCATTCCGGTCACCCACCCTTCGGGCCAGCACGGTGTCCCACTGCGCCAAGGCGGACCGGTCCACTATGCCATTCCACTCAGCCTTGCCGTGCTCCATATGGGTACCTCTAAAAACTCTGTCCTCCGTCACGATGTTGCGTTTTGGATGGAATTCAAGCGGAGCGTGTCAAGTTTTTGTATTGAATCCTGGGCTTTTTCGATGCGTTCGGGCGCACGTTCCCCTTCAGATAGCGCGTAGCTGAATGCTGCGGAACATGTTGTAGGTGATGTTCACCAAGCCGTTCATGGCGTGTACGCGTGCCTTTCCGATGACATGGAGGTACATCCCGTTCATGCTCATCTCCATGAAGCCGAAGATGTGCTCCACCCGTGCCCGTGTCTTGGATTTCGTGCGGTTGGATGCCTTCTGAGCATCATCAAGCGGCTTGTTCCGGTAGCCTTTCTCATGCACGTGGTTCTTCATGCCTGTCTTCCCGATGGCCTGCTCTTGCTCCTTCCCTACATAGGCAGAATCTCCATGCATCGGCTGGCCCTCGTCTGTGCTTTTGTCCAACAATGCTTCAAGTGCTTGGCTATCATGCACGCTGGCATCGGTGGTGACATACCGTAAAATGAGTTTGCTGCCGCTGTCCGCTTTCACGTGGTTCTTGTAGCCGAAATAGTTCACCCCGTTCTTCTTCGTCCAGCGCGCCTCAACGTCCTTTTGTGCTCTGCGGGGTGCATGCTCGGCGATACTTTCCGGAATCCCACCCTCCTTGATCGTCTTGTTGTCGTCACGGCTGTTGCGCTGTCTTGGCACCTCAACGAACGAGGCGTCCACGATGCGGCCTTCATTGACAATGAGTCCCAACCGCGCAAGTTCTCCAAGGAACCGTTCGAAGCATTTATCCACCAACCCTAGGTCGGTGATCCGCTCACGGAAGTTCCATACCGTACGACTATCAGGCACATCGTCCGAGATGGTCAGGCCCAGGAAGCGCATGAACGACATGCGGTCGTTGATCTGGAACTCCACCTGGTCATCCGACAGGTTGTAGTACCGCTGAAGGATCAGCACCTTGAACATCAACACATAGTCGTAAGGAAGGCGACCACCCTTGCCCGCTGGTTCGCGATGAAGGCCATCGGTGAGCAGTTCGCGGAAGACCTCGAAATCCACTTCACGGCCCAGCCGTTCCAACGGGTCCCCTAACTGGGTGAGTCGGCTCAACCGGATGTCTTGATCGAAAAAGCCGTAGTCCCGATGCCGCTTGAATCGTTTCATGCCGCGAAGAACGGATCAAATGACCAATTCTGGGTTTTTAGAGGTGCCCATATGTCTTGCAAGGATAAGTCCGCCTGCGCCTAGTCCCCTGTGCATGGCATCTTGTACAACGGTGAAAAAGCACTTGGCGGCCCTGCTCAGGCAACCAACGGCACCTTCGTGCGTCTTTCCCTTGCCCCGCCCCCCAAACCCACCTTTGGCAGGCTTCGCACCCTTCGGATGCACTTGGCCACCCCCGCTGCACGGCTGCCCCTACCCACCAACCGGTTGGTACCGCCGCTTATGCGATGCCCTGTTCAGGCCGAGCATATTTTGATTACTTTAGCATTGCCCTAAACCCCTGCCAATGAACAAACTCGTTACCCTGGCCCTCGGTACCGCAGCTGCGTTCTCCGCCCATGGACAAGCCGCGCGGCTCGTGTTCAACAATGCCTCGGCCACCATGGGTAACCACCCATGGGTGGTGTTCAGCCCCACCAGCCCGGGCGCCTACTTGGTGATCGACAACCCGGCCACCACCGGCATTACCCAGTTGGTGACCACCAGCGGCGTGCCGGTGATCAAGAGCGAGCACGAGCAGAACAAGACGCGGTGGGCGGTTGGGAGCGGCACTGGCACGTACACGGTCCCGTTCTCCACCACCAGTGCGGTGGCCATGCCGCTATCGGTGCAAGTGACCACCGCCGGCAGTGCAGATGGCTCTCTGGTTTTTTCCACCTACAACAGTTTGGCGGTAGGAACCCCGGTAAACGCCGGATACGACAACAATGGGTACAGGCCCAGCGATGTGACGCACATGCATGACGAACCCACCGGCACGGCGAACAACTCCAGCAATGCCATCGATCGGTTCTGGATCATCGATGCGGGGGAAGGAAGTTACGCCTACACGACCAAACCGGCGGTCAACATCACCTTCGGGTTCGACCCGGTGGAGACGAACGGGAACGGCGGCAACGACCCCGCCATCCAAGCTGCCAACGGGAATTTGGTGGCCCAGCGCTTCAACTCCTCCTTGGGCTTGTGGTACGATATTCTGCCCCTGGGGGCGCAAAGTGGCAACACCGTTGGAAGTGTCAACCCGGCACCGGCCGATTTCCTGCGCAGTTGGACGCTCTCCAACAAGAACCTGCCGTTGCCCATCACCTTGGCGGCGTGGGAGGGCCGCTGTGATGGTGGTGCCGTGAAGCTGGCCTGGACCACCGCGTCGGAGCAGGACAACCTGTTCTTCACCATCGAGAAAAGCCGCAATGCCACCGATTGGGCCGCCATCGGCACCGTGCCCGGAGCGGTGAACAGCAGCCAGATGATCCAGTACTCGTTCGTGGACGAGGATGCCCACGGTTTGGCCTATTACCGGCTGCGCCAAACCGACATCAACGGCAGCAGCACGGTGAGCAACACCCTTGCGGTGGGCTGCGGAACGGGCAACGGCACCGCCATCGTGAACGCTTGGGATGACGGCGGTTACCTGAACCTGGTGGTCTCTTCCACCATTGACGGTGCTTATGACCTGGTGCTGATGGATGCCCAAGGCAAGGTGATGGCCAGCCGCGGTGCCCAAACGATCAACACCGGTACCACCACCCTGCGCGTGGACAAGCGGGACATCGCCACCGGCATCTATGTGGTGCAGCTGTACAACAGCACCAACATGATGAGCCGCCGGGTACACTTGGAATAAGCGGCCCCCATTGCATCGGGTGGTTGAAGACGGCTACGGCGCGGGATCCTTCCTTCGAAGGACCGCCCTTCCCGCCGCCACCAACAGCAATACCAAGGTGGCGGCATAGGCTCCCTTGCCGATGTAATCGCCGTGGAGCACGAAGAAGGTCAAGTCGTGCCGGAGGAGCACTTCGCTCTTGATGGCTGCGGGCACCCACCAGTCCGTTGTTTGGTGCATGTCCCCGCGCTGGTCGATGAAGCAGGAGATGCCGGTGTTTGCACTGCGGGCCACGTCGCGGCGGGTTTCCACCGCCCGCAGCTTTCCGTACAGCAGGTGCTGGTGATAGCCGGGGGTATTGCCCCACCATCCGTCATTGGTCATGATCACTAGCAGGTTGGCTCCATTGCGCACGTGGGCGGCTACATGGTCGCCATAAATGCTTTCATAGCAAATGATCGGGGCCGCGCCGATCGGTTGGGGGCCGCTCCAAATCACCTCCCGGTCCTGTTGGGTGCCCAAGCTGCCGGTGGTACCGCCCAGGTCTATGGCCAAGCCACCCAAGGGGCCCAGCACCTTTTCGAAGGGCATCAGCTCCACGCCCGGCACGAGCTTGGATTTGTTGTAGTCCTCCACGGTGCCGTCGGCGCGCACCAACAAGGCGGCGTTGTAGGCATCAAAAGCGCGGTCCATGCCCTCGAGAACGCGTGCGGACACCGGGTATTCAGCGCCAGGCGGGTACAACCTGGCAGCGGACATGCCCGCAATAACCGCCGCCTTGGGCCAGGGCTGGAGGAAATCATGGATGCGGGCCACGCTTCGGCTTCCGCGCATGTCGTTCTCCCAAAGGCCGTGGAACACCAGGCGTCCGCGGTCGTTGGAGATCGTGGTCGGCTCCTGGAGGGCTGTTTCAGGCATCACCACCAAGGCCGTGGCGCTGTCCATCAATGGCCTGGCCTGGCCGAGCATGCGCTCCAACTGGTCCATGGGGTCGATGGCGCCGAATTTCTCCTTGTACGGGTCGATGTTCGGTTGCACCACCACCACTTCGGCGGAGATGCCCCGCTCCTGGAACGTGGCGTAGCGCAGGAGCGATCCGGCCCATGGCACGGCCACCACCAGCACGGCGGCCAGCGCGGGCTTCGTGATGGCCTGCTTCACCCCCTTGGCGCCCCTGATCGCCACGCGCAGCACCATGATGTTGGCCGCCCATACCCAAATGGTTCCCCCGAGATGGCCGGTCACCTCATACCACTGCACCCATGCCGTATGGCCGGCGAAGGCATTGCCCAAGGTGAGCCACGGCCAGCTGAGGTCCCAGTGCATGTGGAAGCGTTCGAAGGCTAACCAGAACACCATGAGGGACCAACGGGCCGCCCCCCCTCCGATGCTTCGCCGCACGATGCGGAACAACAACCAGGGCACGGACATCACCAGCACGTTGCCCACATTGGGGCCGATGAGGGTGAAGAGCCGGGTGGCCAAGTGTTCGCTGACGTTGAACAGCCACCAGGTTGTGGCCCCGTTCCACACGAGCAGGGCCAGCATCACATAGGGCATGAAGTTGCGCGGCCGCTCCCTTTCCGGGCTTCGGGCGAAGACCTCCTCGGCCCACAACAGGGGTACCCATGCGATGAAGATCAACGGAGTGATGCCCCCCGTACCAGGCCATGCCAACGCCAGCAGCACCCCGGTAAGCAGGGCGCAGCGCAGGTAGAAGGTGCGGTGCCGCATGCGCCGAAAGTAATTGCAGGGAGGTGTTCCGGTGCCGGTTCATCCTGCAGGGCAGGAACATGCGGCAACGCGCGGAACGTGGGCTACCGGAGCAGGTACATTTTGCCGAACCCCTTGGTGAAGAAGCTTCCCGCTCCCCCATCGCGGTATTCAATGTCCTGCCCGTGAAGCTGTGCCAAGACGCGGTACAGGTATACGCCCCGGGCCAACCGGTCGCCAAACTGGTCGGTGCCGTCCCAAGCGAAGTCGGTGATGTTTCGCCCCACGTGCAGCGGCCCCAGTTCGGCCATGGACACCTCGCGCACCACGCGGCCGGTAACGGTCATGATCTGGATGCGCATGGCCGTCGGCACCTCGCGCCCGGTGAGGGTGAACACAAAGCGTGTGCTGGTGGTGAACGGGTTGGGGTAATTGAGCACCTCGGTGATGGTGGGCCTGTTGATCACTTCGAAATTCACGCTGTTGTCGCGGTCGCCGCTGTTGTTGCGGCTTTTGTCCGTGGCCCTCACCATGATGCGGTACTTCCCGTCTTGCATGAGGTTGGGCCTGTAGAACACCTTGCTAAGGTTGTCGGGCCCGGTGGCGGGCACGAATTGCAGCACTTCCTGTCCTCCCTCGTGGAAATAGATCCGCTTGATGGTGCCCGACGGGTCGGTGAGGAACACCTTGAAGTACAAGGTATCGCCCGGTTCGTTGAGCAGCAGGGTCTGGTTTTCATCCTGCAGGGTCACCTGGATCTCGGGCTGTGCGCTCACGATGTCCCCGTCCAGGATGTGGATGCCGTCGAAGGTGATGTCGAGGATCGGGTTCTCCAGGTCCTGCTGGGTAAGGAACCGCAGTTGGGCAATGTTGTTGAAGTGGTGTTGTTCGGGCTGGTCGTAGAGCCCGGTTAGGGTATCCACCGGGTTGGCCTCGATGAGCATGGCGTTGGGCCCGGGGAACTGCTGGGTGTTGAACCGGATGGTATCGCGCAGCACGGCGCCCACTGGCAGGGGGGCGTTGTACTTGTAATGCACGCGGTGCGCCTGGTTGTTGCTGCCGGTGACCCAAGCGGTCATCAGGAGGCTGTCCATGGGCACTTGGCCGATGTTCCGCACGGCCACCATCACCTCCGCGTCCTGGCCCTGGAACAGGCTGTCCACCATCACGTGCAGGCCCGAGGGGGGATCGATAGCGCATTCGGGCGCGGGCACCCCCAGCAACTGCCATCGCTTGAGCTGTGCGGGCAGGGGTGTTTCCGCCGTGTCGTTCCAGAAATATCCTTTCAGCCTGAGCTGTGGATACTGCTGTGCGGTGAGCAGCGGTTGCAGGTCCACGTCGCCGCTGTGGTCCGTGAACTCCATCAGGGGGGCTTCGGCGCCTTGCGGGGTGATGCCGGCCAATTGCACCTTGGTGCTGTCGTTGCCCAGGACGGGCTTGGCCTGCCAGCTCAGGCCTTGCCATGCCGTTGCCGCATTGCTGCGCGGGGCCTGCATCGTGCCACTGCGGCTATTGAGGTGCATGTAGGCCGTCATTTGGACCAGGGCATCGCGGGTGTTCCCCCACACTTCCTGCACCGAGGAGGGATCGCCCTTCTTGCAGAAGAAGATATACGGCACCGTATCGGGCACGGTGCCATTGGCCAAGTTGGTGGCCCCCAGCGCGGCCAGCGCGGCCATGGCATTGCTGTTTTCCAAAGCGGTGCGCTGCAGCCGCAGATACGTATGCACCAACACGTAATAGCCGTCCGGGATCACGTTGGAAAGCATGTAGGCCATGGTATCCATTCGTTGCTGCTGATGGTACCAGAACACGAAGTTCTTTTCGCTCCTTGCCCGGCAGCTTCCGTTCCTGTTCACCTGGCCGAAATCATACCCCACCCCGTTGTACTGCGTCACCCATGTGCTGAAATCAAAGGGGTCCACCACGCTCACGTTCATGGAAGCGTACGGCCCGCACCCGCCGCTTTCCTCCATGCCCAGGTCCTTGAGCCAATAGCATTGCACAAAGCTCTCGCCGCGCACTTCGCAAGTGATCTGGTGGTCGCCGCCAAAGAACTCGAACTGCCGCTCCGGCCGGTCGTAGTTCAACAAATTGAAGCCGTCGTTCTTGAACTGGAAGAAATGCGATTGCCCCCACCCGGTTTTCCCGGCAATGTGCTGGAAGGAGGATTCGTGCCAGTTGTAGCCGCCCTGGCCCGCGCTGTCCAGGGTGCAGCGCCAAAAGAAAACCACGCTGTCACGCACGCTGTTGATCGCGTACACCGGACCAGGCTGCCATTCCACCACCCCGCCCGGCGCCACCAGCGTGTGCTGTTCCATGAGGGGGCTGTTGAACAAGTCGGTGGTGTCGATCTGAAAGATGTAGGCCCTGGGCGGCGCGAAGGGGTCGCCGGTACTGGCCCTGAGCATGGGCGCAGGCTGGGACACGATGGCAAAGTCGTACGGTTCCACCGGTAGCAGATCCCCTGCGGTGATGGTGATGCGCTTGGTCACTTGGTTGTTGCCCGTATCGTCCAGTTCGGCGATCAGGTCGGGGTCCAGGTCCAGGCGAACGTTCAGGTCGTTCATGCCCAGGCCTGCGGATCCCACTTTCACCGGAAGGGTGAACACCACGGTGTCCTGGAAGCTGTTCAATGTGACCTCCTGTACCTGCGCGGGGACCATGACTCCCTCGGCCACCATGGTGCGCTGCAGGACTACGGTGAACGGTTGCCCCGTACCCTTTCCGATGTTCCTGAAAGCCACCTTTACTTGGAAGGAGTCCAGGTCGGCGGTCACTTGTTCGGGGATCAGGGTGATATCCTCGGCCTTCACCTCCAGGTCCGACCATTGGGGCGAGTTCATCACTAAGGCGGGATCGCCGTGCAGGGTCATTGTTTCACCGCTGTTGAGCGCCTCAATGGTGTTTTGGCTGAGCTGGTGGAAGGCCGCAAAGCGCATGTGGTCGCCGATGGCCTTGCCGTAGTTCACCTGGCTGAAGCTTTTGTAGAACTCGCGCGAGTATTCGGCCAGCCTGTTGGAGAGCCCCACGTCGGTGGACGAAAGGAAGGCGCTGGCGCCGGCGTTCTCCTGGAGCACGAAGAGCTCGCTGGCACTGGAGGGGTCGTACAAGTGGATGTTGCCGGTATAGCACGAGTTGCCCAGGATCATGGGGTACTTGCCGTGCCAATCGTAGTTGGAGGGCACATCGATCGTAATGTCGAAACCGCCGCCGTAGGCGTGTGCGAAGAAGGTCATCATCGTCACGCCCTGGCCGATCATGTCGGCCACGCTGTCCGCGGTGATCTGCTGGATCACATCGGCGCTGTTCTTGGAGAACTTGGTGACCTTTCCGTAGAAGAAGGAATCCTCGGCCAGTACTTGGAAGCTTTGCAGGGCGGCGTCGAACTGGTTCCATTGCTGCTGGTTGAACCCTCCCCGGAAGTGGAGGATGTTCTTCATCCAGGCGGCCGGTGGCTGGCTTTCCTGGGATTCCACCTTTTGCAGGTAGTGGAGCACTTGCTCCGGTGTACTGGCCGCCAAGCGGCCCACCGGCACGGAGAGGTAGGCCGGCTGATCCCCCGCGAGGTTCAGCCCGAACATCATGTCGCTGCACGGCCAGCCGATGCTGGGTACCAAGCATGCTGCCGACGCCAACGGATCGTTACGATAGCCCTTTTGGTAGGAAAGTCCGCCCGTTGCGTGTGGCTGAACGGACTTGCCCACCAGGAACAGGTAGCGCGGCCGGGAGGGCGCGTGGTCGTACACGTAGCGCAGGTAGTTTCGGATGGCCAACGGATGTTGCCTTACTCCGGCAGCAAATTGGTCGTACAGTTGCTCCACGTCGGCCACCACGGTGTTGTGGCGGTTGTACGGGTTGGTTTGCCTGTAATTGGCGTATTGGGCGGCGGCGGCCATCACCTTGGGGTGGGTCACGATCACTTCCGCCGAGTCGGGCAGGTTGGCACCGAAGTCGGTGAAGAAGCCGTTTCCGTTCACGGCAGCCACGGAGGTAACGGGAATTGCCCCGACGATGGTGGCTGCCCAAATGCGCATGTCCTGTGCGCTCGGTGGCAGCACGGCCCTTAGGCCTCCCGGCACCTGAACGGGTTGGATGCGGTGCATGCCATCGGGCGCTTGTGCGTAGATCACCGGGAAGGTGCTCATGGTCAGGGCCATCATCAGGCTATCGCCTCCCGGTTGGCCGGGCACCTCCATGTTGGCTTGGTGGTTGAAGGCGAAGATGCTCGGGTAGCGTATGCTTTGCCACGCGGGGGCCGAGGCGTCCCAATAATCCGGTGCGAGGAGGTCGCACGTCAGGTCATGCACGGCCGTTATGCTCACGGTGGTGCTGGCTCCGGATACCGATCCCGGCGGCAGTTCAAACGCGTACTTCAAGAGGGCATAGCCGTTGAAGATGGTATCGGCATATACGGTACTGCCGTGCTTCATCCGGAGGTGATGGTCCGCGCATCCGTATCCGCCCGGATTGTTCAGGCTGGCCAATGCCAAACTCCAGGTGGATGGCGGTGCGTCCGCACCGGTGTACAAGCCGGGCACCGCCAGATTATAAGTATTGGTGGCATCGTTTCCGGTGGCAATGAGGGCTACGTAATTGAAGTAGCCTTCGGCTTCGTTCATCTGGCTGATGGAAGCACCTAGCGGCGTGCGCTTGCCGGTTTGGTAGCCGGAGGTATAGGACAGCATGGTAGTGCCGAAGCAATAAGGCAGCGGTGTGTAGGCCGCCCAGTTGGAACTGCCCGAAACGGTCGCCCGCCGCGCTTCGCCCTGCGGCCCCCATGTGAGGTAGTAGCGTATGGTGTCGTTGTAGAGGGAGTAGTAGGGATTGTTGATGTGGGCGGGGTCGTCCCACAGGGTGCTGTCCAGCCAGGCATCGTTCTTCGCCCCTACGAACTCGATGAAATCCCCGCTATTGAACACTCCGTCCGCATCACCTTCCACGTGAATGGGCACCTGCCTGCCCCTGGCATACAACTGGATGTTGCGCGGATCCACCGACTGCAGGGGAAAACCCGCCGCGGAAAGCGTGGCGGAATCGATCCGGAAGATGCCTTCCTGCCATACTTTGAAGAACCAGTATTCCCTGTCGTAGTGGATCCACTCGTTGCCGTAGGGCCCCTGTGCCGCGGTTTGAAGTCCCGCAGCCAGCACGGCCGCAACGAGCAGAAATTTCTTCATGACCCGGGGTGCTTGAAGAGGTCGAAGCGGAGGGAGAAGACGTTGGAATAGAGTGCCACGCTGTTGTCACCGATGTCGGTGAGGGCGTAATCCAAGGCCACGCTTTTGATCTTCAAGCCCACGCCGATGTTGGGCTGGAAGTTGAGCGAACGCTTGTCGTTGATGTCGGTGACGTATTGGAAATTGTTCACCCCTGCACGCAGGAACACCACGCGTGCATAGCCCACTTCCAGGCCCACGCGGGGGTCGCCGCTCCACGTGCTGGTGGCGATCAAGGTGTTGCGCTTTCGGTCGAAGGTGTTTTCCAGGTTGACCTCGGCGAGCAGGTCCACCTTGCTGCCGATCTTGAATTGGCGGGCCGCGCCGAGCACCATGCGCGGCAGGGTGACCTCCACGCCGTTCACCGGCAGTTCATTGCCCGTGCGTACGAACACGTCCTGCATGCGTTGGTCCAGGGAGTAGCTCCAAGCGTTGAAGGTGCTGGTGACGTCGCGCCCCATGGCTGCGAAGCGCCACGGCCCGCGGTCGTACTGCAGGCCGGCATCGAGGCCGAAGCCCCAGGCCTTGGCGAACTGGCCCACATTGCGGTAGATCACCTTGGCATTGGCGCCCAAGCGGAGGCCCGGCACCTTCAATTTCCGTGCATAACTGATCAGGAAGGCGTTGTCCGTGGCGGAAAAGCTGGTGATGCGGTCATAGTCGAGGTTGCCGTTGTTGTCGATCAGCTCGGTGGTGTTGGGGATGTTGTCCACTCCGAAGCGCAGGTAGGAGATGCCGATCACGCTGGCCGAATCGATGGGTTTGGCCACGGCCAAGTAGTCGTACTTGGCGATGCCGGCGAAGTATTCGCTGTGCATGGCGCCCACCTGCAGGTCCCCCTTCACGCCCAGCAGGCCGGCGGGGTTCCAGTAGCCCGCGGTCACGTCGTTCACAGCGGCCACCTGCGAGTAGCCCATGCCCAAGGAGCGGGCGCCCACGCCGATGGCCAGGAACTCGTTGCTGTATTTGGGTGCGTCCTGCGCCTGTGCCGCCCCACCTCCAACCAAGAGGCCAACGACCAACATCCCCTTGCCAAACCTTCCGGAAAATTCCATGTGCTGTGTTATTGACGCAACTTCTAACAGAAGGTGCCCCGCATTATTGCCCGAAAATAGTCAACTTCGGCCCGCTTTGGCACACCTTCCACGGTTACCCGATCTGTTGACCACCGCGAACCTATGCTGTGGGGTGCTTTCCGTACTGTTTGCCGTACAGGGAGAATTGACGATCTCCTGTTGGTTCATCTTCATCGCCGCCCTGTTCGACGTGTTCGACGGGCTGGCGGCACGTACCCAGGGCGGGGGCAGCGAATTCGGCAAGCAACTGGACAGCCTGGCGGACATGGTGAGCTTTGGCGTGGCACCGGGCTTCCTCGTCCACCAAATGATCGGCAAAGGGTTGACCACTTGGATCTATCTCAGGTTCCTGACCCCCGACGTGATCCCGTCCCATACCACCTCCCTATTGCACTGGAGCTTATGGCCCGCTTACGTTATTGGGCTGGCCATTCCCATTGCCGCCGCTTGGCGTTTGGCCAAGTTCAACATCGATACCCGCCAGTCCCACGGCTTCCTCGGACTGCCCACCCCGGCAAACGCGCTTTTCTGGGCAGGGCTGATCATGTGGATGGTGGAGCAGCGGAGCGGGGAACATGAATCGACAAGGTGGCTGGCGGAGTTCCTGTTCGACCCCGTGGTGATGGCGCCGGTGGTGATCCTTCTCGCCGCGTTGATGTTGGTGGAGATCCCGCTGCCTTCACTGAAGTTCACGCAAACCGGATGGCGCGGCAACGAGGTGATGTACGTACTTGCCGGCCTTGGGGTCGTACTGGTGATCGCATTCGGATTCCTTGCCGTTCCTTTGCTGCTGTTCCTGTACCTGACCAGCCCCCTCTGGGGCAAGCTCTTTCCCAAGCCACAATGAAGACATTCCACGCCGCCATTGAAGTGATGCCGCACGACAACTTGTTGGACCCGCAAGGCAAGGCGGTGGGCGGCAGCATGAAGAACCTCGGCCTGCCGGAGATCGGCAACGTGCGGATCGGCAAGCACATTACCCTGCAGGTGGAAGCTGCGGACAAGAAGACGGCCGAGGCCAAGGTGGACGAGGCCTGCCGCAAGTTGTTGGCCAACTTGGTGATGGAGAAGTACAGCTTCACGGTAACCGAGGGGTAAGGCGTGGTGCATTGATCATGGAACGTGGCTCTAGTTCGTAGATCGTAGTTCGCAGTGCATAGTTGAGGGAGGACTGGACGCCCTATGCTCCATTCCCTCCGCCCTATGCCCCACGCACCTAACAACCTATTCCCCGCAATTGCACGGCTGGGAAAAGAAGATCCGGGTGGACGGCAGCAGGGAGCTGATGCGGTCCATCTCCTTTTGTGAGAATTGGATCACGCGCAGGTCCAAGAAGCGTAGGGCTTTCATGCCGCTGATCTCGTCCGGGAAGTCGCCGAGATCATTGCTCCACAGGTTCAGTGAATAAAGTTCCTTCAGGTTGCCGATGCATGCGGGAAGTCCTTCGATGCGGTTCTGGTGCAGGTCCAATCGCCTGAGGTGCTTCCACTGGCACACCACGTTGGGGATCTTGGTGAACTTGTTCCGTCCGGCATAGAATTCCTGCAGGTATTGCAGCTCGTTCATCCAGGCGGGGAGCTCCTTCAATTTATTGCGGCCCAGGTCCAGTGCATTGAGGTTCTTCAACTGGCGCACCGCCTCGGGCACTTCCCTCAGTTTCTTCCGCGACAGGTCCAGGCGGTACACGCTGTCGGGGACTAGCAGCGCACGTTCCAGGCTGTAGAAGGTGCGCACGCTGTCCAACGCTTGATGCGGGAGCAATTGGGCCTTTGCCTGCCCGGTGACCAGCACCAACAGGAAGGCGAACAAGGAAGTGCGCATGTTCATAGCTGTTCCAACGCTCGCAAAGCGTCCAGCTTGTCCTTGGCAATGGCCTCCTTCATGTCCGCAATGCTGCCGAAGCGCTTCTCGGGGCGCAACCATTGGTGCAAACGCACCGTGATGGGTTCGCCGTATATGTCGGCATCCAGCCCGAAGAGATGGGCCTCCACGGTGCGCTCGCCGTTCTCCGTCACCGTGGGGCGCACGCCGATATTCATCATGCCTTTGAAGCGGCCGTGGCTGGTGGTGGCCGTGATGGCATAGACCCCGTTCCCGGGGATCAGCTTAACAGGGTCGATGGCGCCCACGTTGGCCGTGGGCCAGCCCATGGTGCGCCCCAACTGTTGCCCCTTCACCACCACGCCCGAAAGCGGATAGGCATAGCCCAGCAGGGCTTTGGCCTTGGCCACTTCGCCGGCGAACAAAGCCTCCCGGATCTTGGTGCTGCTCACCTTTACGTGGTCCACCTCCTGGGCGGGGATCTCCTCCACACTGAAGCCATGCGCCTTGCCCATGGTGCGCAACAGGCCGATGTCGCCTTCGCGGTTGCGGCCGAAGCGGTGGTCGTAGCCCAGCACAAGGGCGTGCACGCCGATCTGGCCCACCAGCACATCGCGCACGTAATCCTCGGCCCGCATGCGGCTGAAACTGCGCGAAAAAGGCACCACCAGCAGGTGATCCAGCCCGGCTTGTTCCAGCAGGTGCAGCTTCTCTTCCTGGGTGTTCAGCAGGCGCAAGTCGTTATCATTCGGGTAGAGCACCATGCGCGGGTGCGGGTGGAAGGTGAACAGCACGCTTTCGCCACCCTCGCGCCGGGCCACGGTGCGCAACCGGTCCAGGATCACCTGGTGGCCGAGGTGCACACCGTCGAAGGTACCGGTGGTGAGCACGGGCCGCTTCACGCCACGGAAATCGGAAAGGTTGGTATGGACCTGCATGGAAGCTACCCGCCTTGCGGAAACCGGGGGCGTAAAGCTCGCACGGCCCGGGCGAACGGCCATGCCCTTGCTTGCCAGCCTACCGGCCGATGTGTTGATGAGCCGGGAGGAGCAGCGCCCCCAGCAACCAACACTTCCTTGGTTTTCAGTCGGTTGCAACTTGGCCCTCCGTCCCATATCATCAACATTCCGCGTGACATTGGGATTCCCTGTCTACCTTCGCGCCCGCAAAAACAGGGCTGCCGCCCTTCCACAACGAACAACATGCCCCAGCACATTGGTAAAGTAGTTCAGGTGATCGGTCCCGTGGTGGACGTACGCTTTGCCTCCGGCAAGGACCTGCCCAACATTTACGACGCCCTGCACGTGAAGCGCGAGGACGGCTCCACCCTGGTATTGGAGGTGCAGCAGCTGACCGGCGAGGACACGGTGCGCACGGTGAGCATGGAAAGCACGGACGGTTTGGCGCGCGGCGCCGAGGCCATCGGCCAAGGCAAGCCCATCAGCATGCCCACGGGCGAGGCGATCAAGGGCCGCTTGTTCAACGTGGTGGGCCAGGCGATCGACGGCATGGCACAGGTGACCGGCGGCAAGGGCGCCTCCATCCACCGCGAAGCACCGAAGTTCGAGGAGCTCACCACCAGCACGGAGATCCTGTTCACCGGCATCAAGGTGATCGACCTGATCGAGCCCTACTCCAAGGGCGGCAAGATCGGGTTGTTCGGCGGTGCCGGCGTGGGCAAGACCGTATTGATCCAGGAGCTGATCAACAACATCGCCAAGGGCCACAGCGGCTACAGCGTGTTCGCCGGCGTGGGTGAGCGCACCCGCGAAGGCAACGACCTGCTGCGCGAAATGATCGAGAGCGGCATTGTGAAGTATGGCAAGGCGTTCACCGAGAGCATGGAGAAAGGCGGCTGGGACCTGGAAAAGGTGGACCATGATGCGCTGAAGACCTCCCAGGCCACCTTCGTGTTCGGGCAGATGAACGAGCCCCCCGGAGCACGCGCCCGCGTGGCGCTGAGCGGCCTCACCCTGGCGGAATACTTCCGCGACGGCGATGAGGAAAGCGGCGGTCGGGACATCCTCTTCTTCGTGGACAACATCTTCCGCTTCACCCAGGCC
The DNA here is from genome assembly GCA_023957375.1 of Flavobacteriales bacterium. Classification (GTDB taxonomy): domain Bacteria; phylum Bacteroidota; class Bacteroidia; order Flavobacteriales_F; family PHOS-HE28; genus PHOS-HE28. Next base: position 365,637 of record JAMLHB010000002.1, read on the forward strand.
GGTTCCGAAGTGAGCGCACTGCTGGGCCGGATGCCCAGCGCCGTGGGTTACCAGCCCACCCTGGCCACCGAAATGGGCGCCATGCAGGAGCGCATCACCTCCACCAAGCGCGGCTCCATCACCTCCGTGCAGGCGGTGTATGTACCTGCGGACGACTTGACCGACCCTGCGCCAGCCACCACCTTCGCCCACTTGGACGCCACCACGGTGCTGAGCCGGAAGATCGCCGAACTGGGCATCTACCCGTCGGTGGACCCCTTGGATTCCACCAGCCGCATCCTGACACCCGCCGTGGTGGGCGAGCAGCACTACGCCTGCGCCCAGCGCGTAAAGGCCATTCTGCAGCGCTACAAGGAACTGCAGGACATCATCGCCATTCTCGGCATGGACGAACTGAGCGAGGAAGACAAGCTCACCGTGGGCCGCGCCCGCCGCGTGCAGCGCTTCCTGAGCCAGCCCTTCTTCGTGGCCGAGCAATTCACCGGCCTGCCCGGCGTGATGGTCTCCATCGAGGACACCATCAAGGGCTTCAACATGATCATGGACGGCGAGATGGATGAATATCCCGAAGCGGCGTTCAACCTGAAGGGCAGCATTGAGGACGTGATCACGGCAGGCCGGAAAATGTTGGCCGAAGTGGCCTGAACGGTGCGTAGTTCGTAGTTGCCAGTTGATAGGGAGCAATACATGGACCTGCAGATCATCACCCCGGACAAGGAGCTGTTCAACGGCCAGGCCAAGCGCGTAAGCGTTCCCGGCGTGGACGGTAGCATGGGCTTCCTGGACCATCACGCCCCGCTGATCACCGTGCTGAAAGCCGGTGAGGTAAAAGTGACCCTGCCGGAGGGCAAGGTGGAAACCTTCAGCTTGAAAGGTGGCGTGGTGGAAGTGAGCAAGAACAAGGTGATCGTGCTGGCGGAATAAGCCGGGACCACCAAAGCGGCAACCCAAGGCGGGGCGGTGATCGAACACCGCCCCGCCTTTTTTCAGCCCGATCGTTCACATTCATAGACTTTCCCGATGCACTGGTACACCACCGCCAGATGCCGGAAATTACCCCCCAGGAAGGATCGGCCACCACGGTCCGCACCGTGATCATGTTTGCCGTGGCCGAGGGCCAGGACGTAACACCGGAGCAGATGCGCAAGGGTACGCCGGGGATCTTGCTGAGCAGCAACGACCCGCAAGTGTTGCTGCACGCCATCCGCGAAATGGGCAAAGGCAATCTGCCAAACGACAGCAGCATTGCCCAGCGCGTGATGCTGCAGGTGACCGAACCTGGGCTACAAGCCGAAGCCACACCAGTAACCGCGTTGAGCCCGCGCGAAAAAGAGGTGCTCAACGCGCTGGTGGAGGGCCTGAGCTACAAGATGATCGCTGCGCGGCTCAGCATCAGCTTCGAGACCGTGCGCACCCACGTCAAGCGCATCTACGAAAAGCTCGCCGTACACAACAACACCGAGGCTGTGGCCAAAGCCTTGCGCAACGGCCTGGTGGAATACGCCTGAAACCAGAACCACATCGATCCATGCAAACCAATACAAACAACATGAAACTCCATCGTACCCTTTCATTGATCGTTGGACCGCCTTGGCGATGACCACCCTGGCCCAACAGCCCCGCATTGTAGTGCAGGGCAGCGGAGACCCGCACATTTTCACCAGTTTGGCCGATGCCATTGCCGGCGCCCAGGCCAACGACGTGGTATACTGCAGCGGGGGCACCTTCGCCTTCACCGGCGGCCTGGTGATCAACAAGCCGCTGCACTTCATCGGAGCGGGCTTCCACCCGGACAGTACGTTGGCCACCGGTGCCACGGTGTTTTTCCGCCAAGGCAACACCGAACCGATGCGCATCAGCCAGGCGGCTTCCGGCAGCACCTTTACGGGCATCGACTTTTCCAGCTCCTCCAATGTCTTTAACCACTGGCTGATCGCCTACGGCACCGACGCCAGCGATGACCTCACCACCGACATCCTCTTCCACCGTTGCCGTTTTGGAACAGGCTCCGTCCGCTTGGGGAGCAACACCGCCCCGGACGCACCGCTCCACCCGGAACTGATCACCACGTTTGACGAATGCCAAATCCATGCCGCCGTGAACGGGGTGGGCCGCAGTGCCGTGGTAACCCGATGCATCTTCGACGCGAAGGGCACCAACGTGTATGCGCTGGGGGGGTTCAACGGCGCCAGCCTCACCGTGCAAAACTGCGTGTTCCTCGGGGCCATGATGAACACTTGTGCAGGCTCCCAAGTGAGCAATTGCATCTTCACCGGCAACGGCAACCAATATGACAAGCTATGCATGGACTGCGCGGGCGGCACCATCAGCAACACCCTGAAGGGCTTCGCCGACCTGGCCTATTACAATCCCCAGCCTGCCACGATGAACGTGCTCCAAGTGGATCCGGCCACCTTGTTCTTCTCGGAAACCGACCACAACTACCAGTTCACCGACGACCTGCACATGGCTGCGGGCAGCACCGGCACTGGCTTCGGCACCGACGGCAACGATGTGGGCATTTATGGCAGCACCTCACCGTACAAACCCGGGGGCGTGCCTTTCAACCCGCACTTCCGCCAGGCCAACATCGCCCCCGCCACCAACAGCAGCGGGGCCTTGCCGGTGAACCTCAAGGTGGCCGCACAACAGCACTGAGCCATGAGAGCCCCATGCATCACCTTGCTGCTGCTGGCCTCGGCCACTGCAAGCGCACAGCAGATCGACGCCTACCGCTATTGGTACAACGACAATGCGGCCAGCGCCACCACCATCACCGTGGCCGCCACCGATGTGCTGGTACTGAACACCAACCTGCCCACCGGCCCACTGGGTGCGGGCTATCACCTGATCTCCCTTCAGGTACGCGATACCAACGGCAATTGGTCCGTTCCACGCACCGGCCACTTCGTCCGTGCCAGCGGGCAGGTGAACGGCTACGAATGGTGGACCGATGACGCCATAGAGGACCGCACCCCGGGCACCATCGGCCCGGGCGGGCTGGTCACCCTGGTTGCGGACCTGCCGGTGCCTGCGTTGCCCGACGAACACTTGTTCACCATCCGCTTCAGCAGCGCGAACGGTACCTGGTCCGTGCCGATCAGCACCACCTACAGCTACCATGTGGGTGTCGCGGAACTTCCCGGTATCAGCGGCCTGCTGCTGTTCCCCAACCCGGCCACGGACCAATTGGGCCTCCGGTTGAACAGCGACGCCGGCCGCACGCTGCAACTGGAAGTAGTGGACCTGGCCGGCCAACACGTGCTGGACTTAGGTTCCTGGGCCGTGGCCGGAAGCACGTGGCGCAATTGGGACATCAGCGGGCTGGCGAACGGCGCCTACCTGCTGCGCGTCACCGGCGAAAAAAGCACGTGGAACACCCGCTTCATGAAACAATAGAACGTTGGTTTCGTGTGGTTTGCAACGCCCGTCCCGGAGTTCCGGGGCGGGTGTTTGCTCTTTTACTGAGCCGGTGATGAAGATCCGGTCACCCCGATTGGCGTCCGTTATGGTGAAGAAGAGAAGAAGTGAAGATGGGCGCAGCTTCCCCACTCCTTTATTTCTTCACGAATTACCGGCAAGGACCGCTTCTTTGCCACCGTACCAGTAATGCCGCCATACGGTTCAGGCAAATGCGGGCCCTGCCGGAGGGCAAGGTGGAAACCTTCAGCTTGAAAGGCGGCGTGGTGGAAGTGAGCAAGAACAAGGTGATCATGCTGGCAGAATAAGCCGGGACCACCAAAGCGGCAAACCAAGGCGGGGCGGTGATCGAACACCGCCCCGCCTTTTTTCAGCCCGATCGTTCACATTACGGGGCCGTCCCCGATACATCGGTACACCACCACCCGATGCAGGACATGCCCCCCCAGGAAGGATCGGCCACCACGGCCCGCACCGTGATCATGTTTGCCGTGGCGGAGGGCCAAGGCGTAACACCGGAGCAAATGCGAACGGGCACGCCGGGGATCTTGCTGAGCAGCAACGACCCGCAGGTATTGCTGAATGCCATCCGCGAGATGGGCCGGGGCAACTTGCCCGGTGACAGCAACATTGCCCAGCGCGTGATGCTGCAAGTGACCGATCCCTTCCCGCAGCCGGTGGCCACGCCAGTAACCGAACTAAGCCCACGCGAAAAAGAGGTGCTCAACGCATTGGTGGAGGGCCTGAGCTACAAGATGATCGCTCACCGCCTGAGCATCAGCTTCGAGACCGTGCGCACGCACATCAAGCGCATCTACGAAAAGCTCGCCGTACACAACAACACCGAGGCCGTGGCCAAAGCCTTGAGATACGGGCTGGCCTAATGAAACCGAACCAAAAAACGCAACACCAACCTACATGAACCTCAAACTACTCCTCGCCTGCTGCCTCACCGGTGCATTCGCCACCACGGCAAGCGCCCAACTGCCACGGATCGTGGTGCAGGGCACGGCCGGCCCTGCGGTTTACACCAGCTTGGACACCGCCATCCAGGATGCCCAGCCCGGTGACAAGCTTTACCTCAGCGGAGGCAGTTTCCTCCTGCCCGCATCCTACACTGTGGACAAGCCCCTGCACTTCATCGGCGCGGGCATGCATCCGGACAGCTCGGCCGTTACGGGCTCCACCACGATCGCCCTGGTCTCCGGCGCCCTGCGGTTCACCACGGAGGCCAGCGGTACCACGTGTACCGGCATTGCCTTCGCGAATGCCGTGGGCTATGGTACTGAAGCGGCGGATGACGACCCCACAGGGATGGTCTTCCAGCGGTGCGACTTCACCGGCGGGCTGAGCTTAGGCTGGGCAGAAGGGGCCATATCCTCCTCGGTGCTGGACGAGTGCGTGATCCGCCAAGGCGGCAACGTTCATTTCAATGGGTATGGAGGCCGGGCCGTGGTGACCCGATGCATCATTGATCACTGCGGTATCAACCTCTTCCGCCCGTCCGGCCTGTTCATGAAGAACTGTGTGGTGCTGAATGCCCAGCTGTCGAATTCCAAGAACGCCATCGTCCAGAATTGCGTGTTCACCATCAACGCTGCACCACTCTGGCAGGTGAGAGGCGTACAGATCAGCAATTGTTTGATCACGGGCACCGAACTCTACAGCAATGCCTCCGGCAACTACGAGACCAACATCATCTATGACCAACCTGCATCGTCGATCTTCGTGAACGAGACCGACAACACCTACCAGTACAGCGACGACCTGCACCTGGCAAGCGGCAGCCCGGGCGCCAATGCCGGCAACGACGGGCACGACGTGGGCATTTATGGCAGCGGCAGCCCCTACAAGGCGGGCGCAGTGCCTTATGACCCCCACTTCCAGGCGGCCACCATCAACGGGGCCACGAACAACCAGGGTGAACTTCCCGTGAACATCCGCATGGCGGCACAATCGCATTGAACCATGAAGAAGTTCCGGAACATATTGCCATGCCTGCCCTTGGCCTTCGGCTCGGCCATGCTGTTGGGCAGCACCGCCCAGGCGCAACAGATCACCAACTACCGGTATTGGTTCGACGATGAGACCGCCAACCTGGTCAACGTAACCATTACGGCTACCCCCGAACTGAACGCGGGGATCTCCCTCAACAGCGCCGCACTATCTCCCGGCTACCACACGGTAACAGTGCAGTTCAAGGACAACGATGCACATTGGTCGGCCCCGTGGACCAGCGAATTCAACCAGAAGGGCGGCACGCTCGTGGCGTTGCAATACTGGTTCAACGATGATGCGGGCAATGCCAGCCTGCTGCCGGTAACGCCCACTGCGGACTTGGACCTTTCCGCTTCGCTTGATGCAGCCGCCCTGCCCGTGGGTCTTCACCTTGTTACGCTGCGCGGCAAGGATGAGCGCGGCGAATGGAGCGTGCCTTACACCTCGCTGATGACCCGCGGCGGCGGCCTGATCACGGGCTATGAATACTGGATCGATGACCAGGTGGCGGACCGCGTTACGAACACCATTGGACCCGCAGGAATGGTGGACCTGATCAGCGACCTGCCGCTGAACACCCCTGCCGGCGACCACACCTTCACCGTCCGCTTCCACGATGAGGCCGGGGAGTGGAGCGTGCCGATCACCACCACGGTGAGCGTCTATGTGGGCATGGACGAACTCCCTGGCGTGGGCAGCCTGACCGTGTTCCCCAACCCGGTGCAAGACCAATTGACCCTTCGCTTGGACGCGCTGAACCCCGCCGAATACGAAGTGGGCGTGCTCGACCTCCTCGGCCGGACCGTAGCCCCGACGGTGCAGTGGAACGTGCAAGGCCTTTCGCAGCGCAGTTGGGACACGCGCTCCCTTGCGGCCGGCCAGTACATCATCCGCATTTCATCCCAAGGCCACACGGCCAACATCCCCTTCACAAAGCCATGAAGACCATCCACCTTCTTTTTGCGGCAGCAGGCGTGGCCTGTGCCACCACCTTGGCCGCGCAGCTTCCCCGCATCGTGGTGGACGGCCAGGGAGCACCGATGGTGTTCAGCGACCTTGGTGCGGCCATGCTGGCCGCACCGGCGAACAGCAACCTGTACCTCAGTGGCGGCAGCTTCTTTGTTGAGGGCGGTTTCGCCTTGAGCAAGCCCCTGCACTTCATCGGCGCAGGCATGCACCCGGACAGCACCAATGGCACGGGGGCCACCAACATCTGCACCACGGGCAGCGGCAAGTTCGCCTTGATCTCGGGCGCGTCCGGCACTTCCTTCACCGGGATCATGTTCACCAACGAGGCCTCGCCCACGATCTCATTCGGCACCTTCTCCGGGAACCAGTTCGTAACCGACGTGGACTTCCTGCGCTGCATGTTCAGCAACGGCGTGAACTTGGGCGTGGAGGAGCCGAGCGGCACCACCAGTTCCTTCACCGAGTGCATATTCCATGGCACCTTCGCGGGGTACGGCGGCACGAGCGTGGTGAACCGCTGCATCTTCGACTACACACCTGGCACCGGGGGCATGATCACCATTTTCCGGCCCACGGGCCTCTACATGTTGAACAGCGTAGTGCTGGGCGGCAAGCTTGATCATTGCCTGAATGCGTCCATCGCGAATTGCGTGTTCACGCACATGGGCGGCGCGATCTGGCAGAGCCAGGATGCGCAGGTGAGCAATTGCCTGTTCTCCGACACCTTGATCTTCAGCAACTGCACCGGCCTGGAGGAAAATAATGTGTTCGGCATACCTGCGGACGCCATCTTCGTGAATGAACTTGACGGCAAGTATCAGTTCACGGACGACCTGCACCTGGCCGGGTCAAGTCCAGGTGCCGGGGCCGGAAATGATGGCACCGACATCGGCATCTATGGCACGGATTCGCCCTACAAGCCAGGAGGTGTGCCGCACACCCCCCACTACAGGCGGATCGAAGTGGCCACCGGCACCGATGCTTCAGGCAATCTGCCCGTGAACGTGCGCGTGGCGGCGCAGCCGGATTGATCTTCGTATTCAGTTGGAAGCACCACGCCCGTCCTGGAAAACCGGGGCGGGCGTTGTTGCTTGGGGCGGTTCGTTGTTGGTTGTCCGTTGTTCGGCCTGTCAATTGGCAACAACCAACGGAACCCTCGCGTCCAAAGCGTGTACTGCATGGAAACGGCACATTCCCTGTCCCTTCCGTTGCAACACCAACCCGGCGCCATGCACCTCCACTCCCTGCTGCTTCCCGCCCTGCTCACCGCTACCCTTGCGGCGTTCGCCGGCGACAACGAAAAGAGCCTTCCGTCCACCCGCACCTCCGCCAAGGCCTTCCTGCAAGGCGCACAGATCACGCGCACGGCCAGCGCCTCCATTGCGGCGGGAGCCAGCACTATCGTCTTCACCGGGCTGTCACAGCACTTGAACCCGCAAAGCCTGCAAGTGACCGGAAAGGGCGCCTACACCATCCTGAGCGTGAACCAGCGGATGAACTACCTGAGTGAAAGCCCGAAGAAAAAGGAACTGGACGGGTTGCTGGCCCGGATGAAAAAGTTGGACCAGGACGTCGCCACGGGCGTGCACTGAGTGAACACCGGGGCAGCTAATGAACGGATCGTGCAGCGCACCAGCGCAATCAACTGGGTCAACGCCGGGGCTCTCATGGGCCCGGCCCTGAGGGCTAAGGTCGGCACAGCCACCGGCAGGCCTCGAACACAACGCTACCACGTGAAGGTCCATCTTGGTTTCCGGGGTGGGCCTTTCCATTTCCGCCTGTCCTATCTTGCCGTTTCGATGCGACACGTGCTCACCATGGCAGGCGCGGTCCTGGTACTCCAGGCGGCGGGTGCACGCCCTCTGCTCTTCCAGCACTTGTCCACCGCGAACGGCTTCACCGATAACTCCATCACGGCACTCCATCAAGACCGCGACGGATTCCTATGGGTGGGCACCGAGAACGGCCTGAACCGGTATGACGGGCAACATGTGTGGACCTGGCAGCACCACGAAGGGACGGACGCCTCATTCGTTACCGGGATCACCCAAGCACGGGACGGGCGCATCTACGCATGCTATGGCGAAGGTGCCGTGGCCGTGTTCAACAGCCATGGCATGCTGGAACACGTGTACCACGCATTGCCACAACCCATCCACTTCACCTGCGTGTACGACCTGAACGACACCACGCTGCTGGTTGGCGGGCGGATCATTCCGCTGTCCTTCATGGACAAGCGGAGCGGGCGCTTCACCTTCTGGAACGGGACAGGCCCGGTTCATCCGGCTTTGGCGCGCACGAGCCTACCGGACAGCATCGGCCCGTGGTGCCATTATTTGCTTCCGGTGGACGGGCAGCGCTTTGCCATTGGTTTCCTGCATTATTTCAAGCAAGTGATGGTCGACCGGAACAGCGGCCGCATCCTGGGCCGTACGTTCACCGAGTTCCCTGGGGACCAGACCATCTCCTCGGCATTGGTCATGGACCAGCGCATGATCGGGGCGGGATGGCAGCACAGACTGCACCTTCATGCACTGGCCGATGGCGCAGGTACTGATGCCGCAGTGGCGGTCCCGGATGAATGCACAGCCTTGGCCGATGCGGGCAGCGGCATGCTTTGGGCCGGAACGCGCAGCATGGGGTTGCTGCAAGTGGACCCGGCCACGGGCCACTGGCGCCAGTTCCGCCACCGGCCGTACGACCTGCGTTCGCTTGCGGACGACCGGGTGCAGGCCCTGTTGGTTGACCGCGACGGCCAACTATGGGTAGGTACGCAGCAAGGGCTGGACATGGCCGCACCCGGCAGGGAGCTGTACGAGGCCGTGCCCATCCGTGCCGATGACCTGCCCGATCTGCAGGACACACGCATCATCGCCCTTCCCGGCCATCCCTTGATGATCGGCACCACCGAAGGGGTGTATGTACGGCAGGCCGGATCTTTCAAGCACCATCCGCTCACCTGCGGCACACGGCGTTTGAAGGTGAATACGGTGGTTCCCTATGGCGATCAATATCTGGTAGGGGCGGAAGAAGGCATCTATACCTGGGACGGAAAAGGCGATCGGGCCGACGCATTGGGAACCGGATGGACCCCCCGCAACGCATCCACGTCCACCAACGAGGATGGGAGCCTTCCCGACCTGTTCCAAGTCCGCTCCATCCTGCTGGACACCCTGCACGGGCAGCCGGTGGTGATCTTGGGCGTGTTGGGTTACGGCATGGTCATCATGGACCCCTCCAAGCGTGAGCTGTGGGATTGTGCCTTCCGGCCTGATGAGCCTGCCAGCCTGGGGAACAATTTGGTGCGGATGATGGTGCGTGCCAGCGACGGGCAAACCTGGCTCGCCACCCAGGGCGGCCTGTACCGCTGGACCGGCCGCGGCCTCTCCGACCCGAACCGTTTCCAGGCCTTCCGGAACGATGCGGGTGAGGGGACCCTTCCCGGAAATGACGTGCTCGCCTTGTTGGCGGATCCGGCCGGAGGGGTCTGGGCGGGCCTGCGCAACGGGTGGCTGGTTCATTCGGATGGGAGGTCCATGCGGCAGATCCCATGCACGGATGCCGCATGCAGCCGTATCCATGCGCTGCTGCACGATGGGCAAGGCCGTATCTGGTGCGCCACGCATGGAGGGTTCAACGTGTACGATCCACGCAATGGCTCGTGGGCCCACCTGCCCATTCCTTCGGCAACTACCAGCGAAACCGTACCCCATGCCCCGGCCCCGATGGAGGATGGCACGATCGCCTTCGCCTCCGGCAACTCCTTGGTACTCCTTGACCCGGCGAGCACGCCGCAGGTAACGCCCGTACCCCTTCCGTACCTGATCGGCCTACAGGTGGACGGCAAACCCGGGCCGACGAACCTTGCGGCCGGGACACTGAGCCTTGCGGTCAACCAGATGATCCTGGAAGTGCAGCTGAGCGCCCTGTCGCTTTCCATGCCGGGCGGCTTGCGCTTCACCTTGCGCTTGGACGGGGTGGACCCGGGGCCCCGCCCCACCAATGCAGACGGGTCGTTGTCCTACGCGGGCATGCCTCCGGGCACGCATGCGCTGTGGGCACAAGCCATTTCCCCCGACGGACGCATGAGCCCTCCTGTGCTGGTAGCCACGATCATCAAGGCCGCCCCGTACTGGCAACGTCCGTGGTTCTACCTGCTGGTGGCCCTGTTCGCGGGTGCGGTTGCTTACGCCATTGCCCGTTCACGGTACCGGCAACGCTTAGAGGTGCAGGCCGTGCGCAACCGCATCGCCGACGACCTGCACGACGAGGTAGGCTCTTCCCTCAGCTCCATCACCTTGGGTTCGCAACTGGCGCGGCAGCTCAGCGATGGCCGGAACGAACAGATCACCGAGATCCTCACGCGCATCGGCGAGGCCAGCAGCACCAGCATGCGGAACATCAGTGACATCGTTTGGGCCATCGACCCAAAGAACGACCAAGGCAGGTTCTTGGTGAAGCGCATGCAGCGCACCGCGGACGAACTTCTGTCCAGCAAGGGGGTGGAAGTGGAGTACCGGACCGGCCGGGGCCTGGAGGAACTGAAACTGTCCATGGCACTGCGCAAGGAGCTGCTGCTGATCTTCAAGGAAGCAGCGCACAATGCCAGTAAGCACAGCGGGGCCACCCATGTGCGGATAAGCCTGGAAAGCGCGGGGAACAGGCTTACCATGGGCCTCAGCGACAACGGCCGGGGGTTCGACACCCGCCTGTACCGCGACGGGCACGGTTTGGGGAGCATGCGGCGGCGGAGTGACGCCTTGGGCGCGCGGTTCACCCTGCGCTCATCACCCGGCCAAGGCACCAGCATCCTTGTGGATGTTCCGCTTGGTGGATAGTACGTTGGGGACCGCCACATCACCATCGCAATAATTTGCCATTGACGGAACCGGGGCAGGCGGGGATCTTTGCGCACTCTGATCCATGGGGTTTTCCCGCCCCGCCCATTGCATAACCAGGTCCACCATGGCCCCCTTCGCCCCGATCCGCGTGATCGCCTTCGACGACAGCAAGGACCTGCGTGAAATGCTGCGCCTGCTGGTGGATGCCCAACCGGACATGGTGTGCGTGGCGGTACACCCGGACCTGAGCCAGATGATGCGCGACATCGATGCCGCGAAGCCCGACGTGATCGTGATGGACATCCAGATGCCGGGGATGAACGGCATCGAAGGGGTGAAGGCGATACGGACGCGTTGGCCCCAGGCGCGTATCCTGATGCAGACCGTGTTCGAGGATGATGCCAAGGTATTCGACGCCATCTGCGCCGGTGCCAGCGGTTACATCCTGAAGACCGCCAGTATGGATGAGGTGGTGAAGGCCATCCGCGACGTGTACCAGGGCGGCGCCCCAATGACGCCAAGCATCGCCACCAAAGTACTGGCCTGCTTTCGCCGGATGGAAGCCGTGCCCGGGACTTCCACCGGCTACCGCCTCAGTGAGCGGGAGCGGGAAGTCCTGGGGCTGCTGGTACACGGCAAGAGCTACAAGATGATCGCCGCTGAACTGGCCATCAGCTTCCACACCGTGAACAGCCACATCCGCAACATCTACGACAAACTCCACGTGGGCAACTGCACCGAGGCCGTGAGCAAAGCCCTCAAGGATGGGCTGGTATGAACATCGGCGCAAATGAGGCAAGGATCCACTTGAACAACAACAACCCAAGAACATTTACACCATGAGACATGCCATCCTCCTACTGGCCGGCGGTTTGGCCGCTAGCACCTCCACCGCCCAACTACCCCGCATCGTGGTGCAGGGTGCCGGTGCACCGCAGGTCTTCACCGACCTTACCGCAGCCATTGCCGCCGCCCAGCCCAACGACGTGCTGTACTGCAGCGCGGGCACCTTCTCCTACACCGGGGGCCTGCAGATCGACAAGTCGCTGCACTTCATCGGCGCCGGTATCCACCCGGACAGCACGGCGGCCACCGGCACCACCTCCTTCTACCGGAGTGGCGGCGGTAACGACCCGCTGTACATCCTGCAATCCGCCTCGGGCAGCACCTTCACCGGTATCTACTTCGATAACAACGGGGGAGGTAACACCAATTGGAGGATGATCGCATACGGCACGGACGCAACCAACGATCAGGCGGGCAATATCCTCTTCCAGCGGTGCCGCTTCAGGAGCAGCAGGATCAATCTGGCCTTCGAACCTTCGAACAGCTCTCCGGCCATGGCGGGCCTGACAACCACCTTCGACGAATGCGTCATCAGCGCCGTTATCTATGGGGGCAACCGGGGCGTCGTGGCCACCCGCTGCATCCTTGACCAAGCAGGGACGATCACGGCCAACAATGCGGGCTTTACCACCGTGGACCACTGTGTGTTCCTCGGCCCAAGCTTAGGCGATTGCTATACGGCACAGATCAGCAACACCATCTTCACCGGGTACCCGCCGGGCAACTGGGACTTTTTCTGCGGGGACTGCGGCGGCGCCACCGTGACCAATGTGCTGAACGGCTTCGCCCATTGGGCCTACGGAGGAAACAACACCATGACCCTGGTGAACAGCCAACAGCTCACGGATGCTTCCACCCTCTTCGTTTCGGAAAGCAATTACCAGTACGAATTCTCCGACGACCTTCACCCGGCAGCGAACAGCCCGGCGATCGGCTTTGCCAACGACGGCACGGATGCGGGCATCTACGGCTCCTCATCCCCCTACAAGCCGGGGGCCGTGCCCTACAACCCGCACTTCCTGCAAAGCACCATCGCCCCGGCCACCAACAGCAATGGCGCATTGCCGGTGAACATCAAGGTGGCCGCCCAAACGCATTGAGCCATGAAGACCGCCTTGCTCAGCCTGCTGCTGCTTGCTCCGGCCCTTGCCGGCGCCCAGCAGATCGACGCCTACCGCTACTGGTACGATGACAATGCGGCCAGCGCCACCACCTCCGCCGTGGCCGCCACCCCGCTGCTGCACCTCAACACCAACTTGCCCACGGGCAGCCTTGGGGCCGGCTACCACCGGGTAAGCCTGCAGGTGCGCGACACCTCCGGCACCTGGTCCGTACCGCGCACCTCCGCATTCGTGCGCACCAGCGGCTTAGTGAACAGTTACCGCTACTGGCTGAACGACGATCCCGCCACCGTGGCCACGGCTTCCATCGCGCCAGGCGCCACCTTCAGCTTGGTCAACGACCTGGCCACAAGCTCCTTGGAGCGCTTCTTCAACCTGGTCACCATCCAGTTCCGCGAAAGCGACGGCCGCTACAGCGTGCCCGTTACCAAGCCCTTCGTGCGCGGCAGCGGTGCGGTGAACGGCTATGAGTATTGGACCGACGATGCCATCGCCGACCGCGTCAGCGGCGCCATTGGCCCCAACAGCGTGGTAAACCTGATCGCCGACCTGGAGGTGCCGCCGGACACCGGGTCCCACATCTTCACCATCCGCTTCAGCAGCGTGAACACGAGCTGGTCCGTCCCCTTGAGCAGCACCTACAGCTACTTCACCGGGATTGATGAGCTGCCCGGCATCACCGACCTGTTGTTGTTCCCCAACCCCGCCACGGAGCAGCTCGGCCTTCGGTTGAACAGCGATACGGGCCGCACGTTGCAACTGGAAGTGGTGGACCTGACCGGTCAGCGCGTGTTGGACTTAGGTTCCTGGGCCGTGCTCGGAAGCGCTTGGCGCAATTGGGACATCAGCGGGCTGGCTAACGGCGCCTACCTGCTGCGCGTTACCGGCGAAAAAAGCACGTGGAACACCCGCTTCATGAAACAATAGAACGTTGGTTTCGTGTGGCTTGCAACGCCCGTCCCGGAGTTCGGGGCGGGCGTTTGCTTTTGGGGAGCCAATCCGCACAAACTTGCCTAGGATCCGTGAACGCTTGCCGACATTCCGTGTACAGCACCCCAAGACGGCACGATCCTTGACCTTCCTTTGCACCAAGAACATCCCATGCAGCTTCGCCACCTTCTGATCCCCGCACTGTTTGCAACCCTTACCGCCACTGCGGCGGACAACGGGAAAAACGTTCCGTCCACGCTCAGCTCGGCCAAGGTCTTCCTGCAGGGCGCACAGCTCACGCGCACGGCCAGTGCCTCCATCGCGGCAGGTGCCAATACCATCGTATTCACGGGGCTGTCGCAAAACCTGGACCCGCAGAGCCTGCAAGTGACCGGCAAGGGCGGCTACACCATCCTGAGCGTGAACCATCGGATCAACTACCTGAGCGAAAGCCCAAAGAAGAAAGAGCTCGATGAGTTGGAGGCGCGGATGAAGAAGATGGATCGGGACATCGCAAACGAGAACGCGATGTTGGCCGTGTGGAACAACGAGGAACAGTTGCTGATCAAGAACAGCAGCGTGGGCGGCCAGCAGAACGGCGTAACGCTGAGCCAGCTCACTGCGGTGAACGACTACATCCGCGAACGGCTGCGCGCGGTGAAGGCCGGCCAGCTGGCCCAGCAACAAAAGCTCGCCGACCTGCAGGAGGACAATATCAAGTTGCAACTGCAGATTTCCCAACTACAGGCCCTGGGGCAGCGCCCCACCAGTGAAGTGGTCGTGGAGATCAGCAGCCCGGCCGCCGTTAGCGCCAGCTTCACGCTTACCTACTTCGTGAACCGGGCGGCATGGAGGCCCGCGTACGACCTGCGCGCCAGCGGCACGGGCAAGCCCATCGACCTGCTGATGAAGGCCGCCCTAACCAACAACACCGGGGAGGACTGGGACCGCGTGGAACTTTCGCTGAGCAGCGGCAACCCCACCTTGGGCGGGGTGATGCCTGCGCTACAGCCATGGACACTCTTCACTTGGCGGCCTGAGCCCGTATATCGGAATGCTGGCGCAGCCGCACCTTCCATGGCGAAGAATTCGGAAGCCCTGTCCGAAACGGCCGGCATGGCAGATGCCCTCCGCGGCCCTGTGGTGAACGTGAGCCAGCAGGCCACCACGGTGGAATACGCCATTGCCACGCCCTTCAGCGTGCCCAGCGACGGGCAGCCGCACACGGTGGCCGTGCAGGAGCACACACTGCCGGCCACCTACACCTGGATCGCCACGCCCAAGCTGGACAAGGACGCTTTTCTCTATGCGCGCACCACAGGCTGGGAAGACCTGAACCTGCTGAGCGGCGAGGCCAACGTGTTCTTCGAGGGTACCTACGTGGGCAAGAGCCAGCTGGACCTGAGCGTTCCGAAAGACACCCTGGAATTCAGCCTGGGCCGCGACAAGGGCGTGGTGGTGGAACGCGTGAAGCGCAAGAGCACCAATGAAAAGGCTGTGATCGGCGGCAAACGCACGGTGACTATCGGGTGGGACATTACGGTGCGTAACACCAAGGGCACCGCGGTGAACCTGGAGCTGCGCGACCAGTACCCGCTGAGCCCGCAAAGCGAGATCGAGGTGAAGCTCACCGACGACGGCGGTGCCGCCCTGGACAAGGACACCGGCATGCTCACCTGGAAGCTCAACTTGGCGCCCAAGGAGACCAAGAAGCTGGGCTTTGCCTACAGCGTGAAATACCCGAAGGACCTGCCGGTGGTGCTGGAGTAGGCTTGCGCGTTTGAAAGAAGGGGAGCATGGCAAATTTGGAATTGCCCCCCCCCCGCGCCCACCTTCGCAGCAATGCAAGGCAATCTGTTCCATCGGATAGTGCTGCTGAGCCTGCTGCCGGTCATGGCATTGGCCAGCACAAGGGCACAAATACCCAACGCAAGTTTTGAAAACTGGGTGGATCACAGCGGTTACATCGAGCCGGAAGGCTGGATCACTTACAACGACACGTACACGCCCCAGGGCTATTTCACCACGGTGGAACCCGGTTATCCCGGCGCGGCCGGCAATTCGTACGCTTGGATCCAATCGCGCACAACGCCTTCGGGCAGCACCATTCAAGGATGGATGTCCGCAGCCCCTGCCGGGCACGGAGAACCGGCGGGATTCCCGTACTCCGCACGGCCTGCTGAACTCACCGGCCAGTGGCAGTACGGCATCCAGCCGGGCGATACGGCGGAAGTGCTCGTTGCCCTGGGCTTGGTGGATGACCAAGGCAACTTGGACCCCGTGGCGCTGGGCACCTTGGAGGTAACCGGCCAGCAGAATGGCTGGACCACATTCACGGTACCCTTGACCTACTACAGCGAAACGGTCCCTGATCGCGCTTTCATCATGTTTTCAGCCAGCAAGGATTTTGCGGCGCCGGTAGCGGGCAGCTTTCTGAAAGTGGATGATCTGGTATTTGCCGGATGGGCCGGCGTGGACGAACACGCCGTCATGCACAACCTTCTGCTCTATCCAACACCCACCACAGGCGCTTTGCACGTGCAGGGCAGCGCACCGATGAAACGAATTACCGTGCTGGATGCCGCCGGGCGGGCATTACTGGATAAGGGTATCCGGGGCGAAACCGCCCAGATCGATGTTCCCCTGCTTGCCCCCGGCGTGTATTTCCTGGCGGTGGAATGGGCCAGCGGGGAAAGACGCATTCAGCGCTTCCTGAAGTTGTGACCGGTGCCGGGCCGCCACTCATTGCGCACTACGCCGTTCCGGGCTTAAACTCGCGGTATTAATACCACGTCGTCTTTCAAAATCGCCCGATTGATTCATGGTTGCCGCAGGATTTCCTTTGGAAGACCGCTGCGGAAGTTAGGGGGGGTGTGAATGACGAATTGATACTAACGGCAACGCACCCATGCACGGCACCCGGATCTTCCAACCATTGGCGACCATTCTCCTGTTCACCCCATTCCTGGCCGGTGCACAAACCTTCACGGGTGCCGGGGCTGCGATACCGGACAATGGGAACACCCTGAACATACCCTTGGGCGTAACCGGATTGGCGGCGAATTTGGACGTGGCGAACTTCGGGTTGGAACAAGTGTGCGTGAGCATCACCCACAGCTGGTTGAGCGACCTCCACGTGAGCCTGGTGGCACCGGACGGCACGGTGGTGCTACTGGCCTCGGAACAAGGCGGCAACAGCGATCACTTCAGCAACACGTGCTTCCGGCAGGATGCCCCTGTTTCCATCATGCAGGGCGCCCCCCCCTATTCCGGCACGTTCCGTCCCCAAGGGGACCTGGGCTTCATCAACAACGGGCAGAACGGCAATGGGGAGTGGCACTTGCGTGTGCTGGACACTTACCCGTTTTCCGACCAGGGCAGCGTGATCGCCTGGAGCATCACCTTCGGCAACAACCCCGCCGCGCCATTCGTCCTCACCTCCTCCAACCTGCCGATCGTGGTGATCAACACCAATGGGCAATCCATTCCGAACGACGTGAAGATCACCGCGCAGATGGGCATCGTGGACAATGGCACGGGAAGTGTAAACCATCCCTCCGATCCCTATACGGATTACGACGGCACGATCGGGATCGAGGTTCGCGGGAACAGTTCGGACGGCATGTCGCCAAAGAAGTCCTATAGCGTGGAACTTCGGGATGCCTTCGGACAGGACCTGGACGCACCCCTGCTGGGCATGCCCAGCGAAAGCGACTGGGTGCTGCTGGCCAACTACTTCGACAAGTCGTTGATGAACAACTCGCTGAGCTTCCACTTGGCGCGCGCCATGGGCCGCTATGCACCCCGCACGCGCGATGTGGAAGTGATCCTCAACGGCGAATACATCGGGGTGTACAACTTTGTGGAGCGGATCAAGCGCGGGCCCAACCGGGTGCCCATTGCCAAGCTGCAACCCGATGAGACCGTCGGCGACGACCTTACCGGCGGGTACATCCTCAGCGTGGACCGCTACGATGGGCCCGGAAGCGGATTCACCTCCCCCTACCCTCCCGCCGAGGACGGCGAGGGGCAAACCACTTTCTTCCAATATCGCTACCCCAAGCCGGACAACATCGCAGCGCAACAGCAGGTCTACATTCAAGCCTATGTGGACAGTTTTGAAACGGCGTTGGCGAGCCCCGGCTTCGCCGACCCTGCCACGGGCTACCGCGCTTTCGCCAACGACTCCTCATTCATCGACCTGTTGCTGCTCAACGAGATCAGCCGCAACGTGGACGGCTACCGGCTAAGCACCTATCTGTACAAGGACAAGTACAGCAACGGGGGCAAGCTGCACGCCGGCCCGGCTTGGGATTATGACATCGCCTGGGGCAATGCGAATTACTGCTCGGGTTCGGACCCGGCGGGTTGGGCGTACGACTTTGGCGATGTTTGCCCGATCGACGGCGAACAGGTGCCGTTCTGGTGGAAGCGTTTCCAGGAAGACAGCAACTTCGTGAACAGCGTGCGGTGCCGGTGGAATGAATTGCGGGGCAATGTGCTGTCCCCGGCCAACATAGCCGCCTACTGCGACTCCGTGGCCATCCTGCTCAGTGGGGCGCAGCAGCGCAATTTTTACCGTTGGCCCATCCTGGGCATACCCGTGTGGCCAAACCCCATGCCCGTGCCCACCACCTATGCCGGGGAAGTGCAGGAACTCAAGGACTTTATGAACGCCCGCTGGGCCTGGTTGGATGCCAATCTGCCCGGCACCTGCGGTGTCAGCACCGGCATGGCCACCACCACGCCCACCATGGCCGCCCCCTACCCCAATCCCTTCAGCCGGGAGGTGCACTTCCGAACGGCCACGGACGAGCCGGTGATGGTTGGAGTGCTTGATGCGTTGGGCCGCACCGTGCATGCAGCGGGGCCATTCAGCGGGCGGGGTGTTGCACACAGACTGGAAATGCCGGCGGATCTTGCTCCGGGAACCTATCTGTTCCGGGCCACCGGCAGTTCCGGTACCCGCTCCACGTTCCGCCTGCAGCACTGACCGGGGCGCGTGCCCTTCAGCTTGCCAACCCCATGCGCCGCAAGTGCAGCAAGTGGCTGCGCAGCGCGCTGCGCATGGAGGGAAACTCGCGGTATTTCACATTGAACTCCGCACACACCTGCTTGAGCCGCTTGTTCAGTTCCGGGTAGTGGATGTGGCTGATCTTGGGGAACAAGTGGTGTTCCACCTGGAAATTCAACCCGCCGAAGAGCCAGTTCCACACCTTGTTGTGCGTGGCGAAGTTCACCGTGGTGTTCACCTGGTGCACGGCCCACTCGCACTCCACCGTACCCGGGCCTGTGGTGGCATCCACGAAATCAATGTCCTCCACCACGTGGGCCAACTGGAACACCACGGCAATGAACAGGCCGGTAACAAAGACCATCACCCCGTAGCCCACTAGCGTGGGCACCACCCCGGCGAAAAACATGGGCAGCACCAGGAAAACCGCCGTGTAACCCAGCTTGGTGGCCCAGAACACCACGTGGTCCCGCAGGCCCATGGGCTTCATGCGGGTGTTGTCGGAGATCTTGCCGGTGAAGTACTTCCGCAGGTCGTTGTAATAGATCCAGAACAGGTAGGTGAGCCCGTACAGCAACAGGCCGTAGATGTGCTGGAAGCGGTGGAACCAATAGCGCTTCTGCCCGGGGTGGACCCTGACGAACGGCCGGATGTCGATGTCGTCGTCCATACCTTCCACATTGGTGAAGGTGTGGTGGTTCTCATTGTGCTTCATCTTCCAGAACTTCACGCTGCCGCCCAGCACGTTGAGGCAGGAGCCCATGAGCTCGTTCACCCATTTGCGGCTGCTGTAGCTGCCATGCGCCCCATCGTGCATCACGTTGAACCCGATGCTGGCCAACACCAGGCCCAGCAGGGCGCACAAGCCCAATGCCAGCCACGTGTTCGCCGGCGTGAAGAAGACCAGCACCACGTACAGGACCACCATGGCGGAAAGCAGGATGGCGGTTTTGCGGTACAGCCTACCGTCTCCGGTTTTTTTCAGTTGGTTTTCCTTGAAGTAGGCCTCGGTCACGGCCCTCATCCGTTGGAAGAACACGGGCGGTGTTTGGGCGAAATAGGCTTGTGCCATGGCATTGGTGCGGTTATCGGGCAAGGCGCAAATGTACCGGCGGGCCGGTCCGGGCCACCTTTTCGGGCGGAGTTCCCGCCCCGTGCCCCCCGGGGGGGGCAGAAAAAAAAACAGGGACTGGTTGCACGTATTGGGGATCCCACTACTTTCGCCCCGCTTAAAGCCAACCGTTCTTTGGCGAGAACCCGGGCTGAGGGCCAAACTCAAATCACTCACTCAGTTGAACTCATGAACATTTACGTCGCCAACATTGCGTACTCCGCAAAGGACCAGGACCTCCGCGAGCTTTTCGAAGCATACGGTGAAGTGACCTCGGCCAAGATCA
This sequence comes from Flavobacteriales bacterium, assembly GCA_023957375.1. Lineage (GTDB taxonomy): Bacteria > Bacteroidota > Bacteroidia > Flavobacteriales_F > PHOS-HE28 > PHOS-HE28. The sequence goes on from JAMLHB010000002.1 coordinate 386,173, forward strand.
TCATGGACAAGGCCACCAACCGCAGCCGTGGCTTCGGTTTCGTGGAAATGTCCGACGATAACAGCGGACGCGCTGCCATCGAAGGCACCAACGGAAGCAGCTTCCACGGTCGTGACCTGGTGGTGAACGAGGCCCGCCCGCGCACCGAGAACTCGGGCTTCCGCGGCGGCAACGACCGCGGCGGTTACCGTGAGCGCAGCGACCGCGGTGATCGCGGTGGCTACCGCGAGCGCAGCGAGCGCGGCTACCAGGACGATCATTGATCAGCCCCTGTTGGCATTTGGAGGCCCCCCGGAGAAATCCCCGGGGGGCTTTTCATTGCCGTCCTGTTCGCACCCCGGCCAAATAGTCGGGCTAAAAAAGGCAAAAACATCGCATCTGCCGGGCTGTCCGCAACGGCGCCGGTACCTTTGGGGCCATCATGCCAAAACACCTTGTTCTGCTGTTTTTGGGCCTGATGGGATTCAACCCTTTGCCCGCCCAGCGCGGACCGGGCGGCATGCAGCCCACAGGCCAGGCCTACGGACGCCTGATGGACAGCAACCGCAAGCCGGTGCCCTTTGCCAGCATCAGCATCCTGCGGGGCGATAGCGTGGTAGGCGGCGTGCTGGTACAGGAGAACGGCGACTTCAACATACCCCGGTTGCCGTTGGGCAAATTGCGGCTGCGGGCCGTGGCGATGGGCTATTCACCCCTGGACACCAGCTTTACCCTGTCGGCGCAACAGCCCGCGCGCGATCTTGGCAACCTGCGCTTGGCCACCGATGCGGTGGTGCTGCAAGCAGCCGAGATCACCAAGGAGCGCGCCACCCAGGTACTTCAGGTGGACCGCCGGGTGTACAACGTGGAGAAGGACATCAGTGCGGCAGGAGGGGATGCCACCGACGTGATGAGGCGCATCCCCGGCCTGAGCGTGGATGCCGACGGCAACGTGGAGATGCGCGGCAAGAGCCCGCGCGTGTTCGTGGACGGGCGGCCCAGCACCCTCACCCTGGAGCAGATCCCGGCGGCGGACATCGAACGCGTGGAGGTGATCACCAACCCCAGCGTGATCTTCGACGCCGATGCCACGGGCGGCATCGTGAACGTGGTGTTGAAGAAATCCTTGCGACCGGGGTTCAGCGGACAGCTGCAAGCGGGCATAGGCACCGATGAACGGTACAATGCCAACGGCAACTTCCAGCTTCGCCAAGGACGCAATGCCTTCAACATCGGGCTGGGCTTGGGGCACGGCGCCTCGCCGGGCCGGAGCTACAGCCGCCGCACCGACCTGGCCGACGACTTGCCCACGGGTTACTTCAACCAGGACGCCACACAGGTGAACAATCGCATGCGCTACAACGCGCGCATCGGTTGGGACCACAACTTGAGCGTGCGCAACACACTTAGCCTGATGCAAAGCATGTCCATGGGGGAGCGCGGCGGCACCGAGGACCAGGAATACACCAGCCGGGACGGTGCGCACCTGCTCAACGGTTGGGGCACCCAGCGCAACGCCACGGAAGGGAAGTTCTCCAACTATACCTCCCGCGCCGGGTTCAAGCGCAGCACCCTGAAGCCAGGCAAGGAATGGAGCACCGACCTCACCGTGAACTTCAGCGACCGCACTTCGCCCTCCAGCACTGAACAACACAATTTTGGCAGCGGGGCAGCCGTGGCATACAGCCTGCAGAACCGTGATTCCCAAGTGAAGGAACAGGAATGGACCTGGCAGTTCGACGTGGCCGACGCCTACGCGGACAACCGCAAGCTTGAATGGGGGTTCAAGGCCAACCTGGACCAACAGCGATCCACCATGGACGTCACCTTCGGCAACGATACCATCGCCGGGCTGCTGCGCGACACGTCGTTGAGCAATGCGTACCTGATCCGCACCTTGGTGAATGCCGCATACGTGAACTGGACCACGAAGCTCAACGCGCACTGGTCGATGCAGGCGGGCCTGCGGTTGGAGCAGAACGGCATGACCGCCGAACGGACCGACCTGCAGCAATCCTTCAGCTACAATTACCCCAGCGGGTTGAACGACCTGGGGCGCATCCTCTTCCCCGGGGTGTACCTGAGCCACAAGTGGGATGCTGAGGAAGGCCGCTTGCAGCGCGAACTGCAGGTAAACGTATCGCGCAAGGTAAACCGGCCCAACCATTGGCAAATGATGCCCTACCTGATGCCGGTGGATGCGCGCAGCTACCGGATGGGGAATCCCACGTTGAGGCCCGAGATGAGCACCATCCTGGAGGTGAACCACCTGCTGCCATTGGGTGAAAAGGGGAACTGGCTCTCCTCGGTGTACGCCCGCTTCACCACGGACGTGATCACCAGCTACAACCTGCCGATGGCCAATGACCCCAATATCTTGTTGGCCAGCTATGTGAACGGTGACGGCAACCAAGGCTACGGCTGGGAGAACACCATCAAGCTCACCGTGTGGGAGGGCCTTGAGGCAACGCTGAACGGCAATGTGCAATGGGTGCAGATCGGCCTGAGCCAGGGTGGCAGGTCGTTCAACAACACCGGGGTGAACTTCGACGGCAAGATCAATCTCTCCCAGAAGCTGCCCAAGGGCTTCACCGTGCAAGTGAACAGCGATTACGACAGTCCCCGTGTGATCCCCCAGGGGCACACGCTGGAGCGCTATTCGTTGGACATCTCCGCCCGCAAGGAGTTCGGCAAGAACCTCTCCGTCACGGCCAGCGCCGACAATCTGCTGGATTCACGCGGCTGGGGATCTTACTACGACACGCCCACCTTCGTGCAGGAGAGCTTCCGCACGTGGGGCACCCGGTCGTTCCGGATCACGGCCTCCTGGCGGTTCGGCAAGCAGGATACGCAGCTGTTCAAGCGCAAGGCCAGCCCCGGCGAACGCCGTGTGCCCGGCACCGGCGGGGGTGACGAGGGCGGCGGCGAGTGAACCGGCTACAACGGTACCACCTCGAACGTCGGCGAGCCCCGCAGGCCCTGGTCGTCGTAGTAGTCCACGAAGTGGAGCTTGAAGAAGTAGCCCTCGCGGTCCTGCACGATGTAGACCTTGTTGCTGTACACTTCGTACAGGCCGCTATCGAAGGAGTATTCCTTCCAATCGTAGCCAATGGCATCCTGATCGGTGGTGAAGGGGTGGGCCAGTGTATCGGCCAGAGTGACCTCGTTGAAGTTGCCTGTGAGCTTGGCTACGCGTACTCCGCTGAAGCCGTTCACGGCGCCGGTTACCAGGTAGGCCTGGTAAGGGTCGGGCGGGCGGAATTGCTCGGTGTACTGGCTGAACACCATGTCGTACGTGCCCAACGGCGGAGCAATCTGCACTGTACCGCCCGCTTGCAGACTGAAGTGCACATAGGCCCTTGCCGCATCTTTTTGCACCGTGAACACGTGCTCGTCCGTGCCACCCAAGTTCGCCGTGCGGAACTGGAAGTTGTCGGCATCCACGCTGGTGAACTGCACCTTGCGCAGGCCCATGGGCTGGCCGCTGATGTCGTAGCCCATGTCCAAAACAAAGATGGGGTTGCCCTGGCGCCAATCGCCGAAGGCCAAGCTGTCCGTGCTCCCGTTGGGCAGGTCGATCTTCCAGGTGTTGCCGAAGCCGTTGGAATCGGCGGCCTGCTCCCAGGGAACGTTGCTGTGGTGCGCACGCATCAGGCGTGCATAGTTCAGCCGCACCTGCCAGCCTCCGTCGCCGCATTCGAAGGCGAGGTCCCAGTCCATTTTGCTGTTCATGGCCACCACGCTGTACGTGCCCAGGTCGAACCACAGCTGGCGGTCGTAGCCGGGGCCAACGGGTGCCACGCACTCCACGGCACCGCCGCGTGCGTGTTTGGGCACCGGCAACTCTTCTTTCATGCATCCGCCCAATGCAATAGCTGCTACCCCCATGGCATGGATCGCCTTCATGGCCGGTCTAGTTTGGATTTCCCTTTGATGTCTGCCGCCAAACGGATGAAAAAAGTGCGCCCGGTGGCCATCGGAATGCTGCCGGACGAAGGCCCGGTGTGCGCCCCGCCATTGCCCACCGTAGCGTTCAGGTCGGTGATGTCCAACAGGTTCTTGCAGCCCGCCTGCACGGTAAGCCGGTTGTTCCACAGCGACTTGGACACGGATGCATCGGCCATCAGGTAGGGCTCAATGTGGCCGCGTGCCAGTTCATCCTCCCCCACATAGATGTAGCTCTGCTGCCGCCCCTGATACTTGGCGAAGAGGTTGATGCTCCATGCCTGTTTGCGCCAGTGGCGAGTGATGCCCAAGTTGGCCGATGGCGAGTGGTCGTAGGCATCACCGCCGGTGCGCACCCCCAGGGTGTCATACCTTCCGGTGAGCGCCCCACCGGCCTGCACCGACCAGTGGCCCGATTCCCAGCCCATGCCGATGCTTCCGCCCAGCGTTCGGTATTCGCCCACATTGATGTACCGGTACAAGGTGGCGCTCTCCTCGGCCAGGGTGATCAAGTTGTGCACCCGGTCGTGGTACAAGGAGGCCTCCCCGCGCAGTATGCCGTGTTCCAGCGGCTTGCGGTAGTTGAGCGAGAGGGAGTAATTGTTGGAGTTTTCCGCGAGCAGGTCGGGGTTGCCGTGGATGTCGTGGTTCACGTCCACAAAGTAGAGGAAGAGCTCCTTGAGCGAAGGTGCCCTGAAGCCTTGGGCATAGGCTGCCCGCAGCACCCAGGCGGTGTCCAACTGCAGGCGCAGGTCCACCGAAGGCACCACCGGGGCGCGGTAACGCGTATTGTGGGCGTAACGGGCGCCGGGCCGCAACACCACGTTGCCCACCGGGCTCCATTGCATGCTGGCAAAGGCGGCATAGTCGCCGATCTGCTGGGGCGTGCCGTCGGCAATGCGCACGCCCTCCCCTGTTTCCAGGTTCAGGTCCATGCCGGCCTCGTATCCGATGCGCGCGCTGTCCGGCAGGCCGGAAAAGGTTGCCCGCACATTGGTGAGGGTGAAGCGCGAGTCATCTTCCTGTCCGGGCACGGGCTTGGCCTGCAGCGTGGTGAGGTCGCGCAGCCATTGGCTCCGGATGCGCTGGTATCGGTCGTGTGCCACCAAGGCATTGAAGCGCCGCCCCTTGGCGAGGTTGGCGGTGGTGAACACCGCATTGTCCAGCCGCCGGGTGTTGAACTCCGAGTCGAAGGCGGATTCATTGTAGGGTGCGCGTGGTCTTCCGCGATCGATGATGCGGTCCTCCATCAGTTCACCCTTGTAGCTCAGGCTCCACTCCTTGGAAAGGTCGAAGCGATAGTTGGCGCGGGCGAAGTATTGCTCCCTGGGCTTCCAGGTTTGGTAGCGGGAGGAATCGGCCAGTTGCTTGCCGAAGGCGTATGTGGAGGCCTGACCCGGCGCCCAACCTCCGAAGTAATTCCGGCCGAGGGTAAGCAGCAGATCGCTTTTTCCGAAGCGTTTTCCGGCTGCCGCCGACAGGTTGAGCCTGCCGATCTGTTCCGCATAGGCCACTGCCTTCAGGGAGGTGGCCGGGCCGGTTCCCTTGCGGGTGATGAGGTTGATGGTGCCCGCCAGCGCGTTGGTGCCGTAGTTCACGCTCAAGGGCCCTTCCAGGATCTCCACGCGATCAATGCCGGTCAGGTCGATCTGGGCGAGGTCCAGGTTGCCGTCCTGCCGGCCGATGACGGGTACCCCGTCCACGAGGATCTTCACGTTCTCGCCTCCGAGGCCGCGCATGCTCAGGGAGGTCCCCAGCATGTTGTCCTGCGCCAGGCGCATGTTCAGTTCCTGGCCGAGCACATCCCCCAGGTTCTGTGCCGCCATGCGTTGGATCTGCTCGGCATTCACCACGTGCATGCGCTGCACGGCCCGGTCCGCCCGGGTAGGTTTGTACTGGCCGGTCACCACCAGTTCATCCAGGTTGAAAGCTGCTGCGCGGCGCAGCATGAAGGTGCGCGGGGCCAAGGTGAACAGGGTATCCCGGACCGGTTCATATCCGATGAAGTCGATGCGGACGGCGAGGCCCTTTTCCACCTCCGCCTGGTGTACCGGCAGGGTGCACTTCCCTTCCGGTCCGGCCACCGTCAATCCCTTGGCCTGGGTCTGCAGCACCGTCCAGGTGGCATGGGCATAGCCCACCGGCTCATGCGATCCGGCCTCTCGCACAGTGATCTCCACCTGTGCCTTCATCCCCGTGGCAAGCAGTGCGGCCAGCCCGATGGCTGCAAAACGTTTCATGTGGCAAAATCCGTTGCCGGCCGCAAGCCGGCCATACCGGTCTCTCAGAGGTTGAATGCGGGGATTATTGCACCACCAACTTGCCGGTGGCTACCGCTTTGTCCGCTTCAAACCGCAAGGTGTACACACCGGCGGCCAGGTCCTTCACGTCCAAAGCAAGCACTCCTGTGGCCTGGTTCCATTGGTGCACGGCAACTTGCCGTCCGGCGGCGTTGAACACCCTCAGCGTTCCCCGGACTTGCGGCAATTCCAATTGCACTTGCGCCTGGCTTCCCTCCACCGGATTGGGCCATGCGTGCAGCGCGGCCTGATGTACGGCAACTTCGCTTACGGCCGCCGGGCTCATCAATTCCTGGTTGAAGTTCATGTCGCCGGTGGCGCTTCCGCCGAAGCCAGTGAAGACCATCTTCCATACGCTGCCCGCACGGTCCTTCACAAAGTAGGTGGTGTCCGGCGCGATCACATAGCTTCCGCTGTACCGCTTCCAATCCGAACCGATGATGTTGATGTCGCTGCTGAAATCACCTCCCCACCAGTCGGCCTGGTCCGTGGGCACGCCGTCCACCTCCAAGGCGGTGACGTTGCGGTTCTGCAGCACGCCGGTCACATTGTAAGGCGTGGGCACGAAATCGGTGTACTTGGTGAAGAGCAGGTCCCAGGTGGCGGATGCGGGTTCGCGGTCCATGGCCGCATTGGTGCCGAAGGACCAGTAGGCGAAGTTCTTTCCGGTGTAGTTGGCCTTGTTGATGCTGGCATCGTGGCTGTCGGTGCCGTCCAAGTTGGCGTACGTGAAGCTGAACACCCCGCTGATCACGGAATTGATGCGGAGCTTTTTCCAGGTATCGTCCGGGAGCAGCACGGCATACACCTTGTTTCCGATCATCTGGTGGGTGACGGAGTTGTAGTTGCCCCAACCCACGTTAAAGCCATCGGGGTCATCCATGTTGTTGCCGTGGTTGAGCGCGCCCATGTCCCAACGGGCCACATCGTTGTCGATGCGGGTCCATGCCGCTTCATCGGGCGCGTTAAGCTGGTCCCACGTGCCGAATGTGAACGGGGTTTCGTACACCACCGACCCCTTTGCGGTGTTCACCCGCACACCTGCGGTAAGGCCAGTGAGCTCGAACGCCAGGTCCCACTCATGGAGGGGTGCGCGGCCCACCTCGCCGTTCTGGAAGCTGTACCAGACCTGGTCGGTATAGGTGGGCGAGATGGAAACCGTGACGGGAGTTTGTGCCTGAAGCCCTGCTGTCAGACCGATCGTTGAAAGAAGAAGGATAGTTTTTTTCATGGCGGTGCAAAGGACAGCAGAAATGGCTTTCCGGTGATACCCCGATCACGGTATTCAGGGGCGTTTCCGTCATGGAATTGTGATTTCGCACGTTTGCCTCCCCGGGCCGGCACCTGCGTTGCCCGCTGGCCTTTGGTGCCAAGAGCTGTGAAGCTTCCCGCGCACGGCAGGGCCATTGCTTAACATTGCCTTGCTTTCACCGCCCCATGCGCCGCCGCACCCTTGGCCCCTTGGTCCTGTTGGCCACCTTGAGCGTGGCCGGGGTCGTTTCCACGCAAGTGGTCTGGTTGAAGCGCGCGCAGCAGTATGAGCGGGAACAGGTGACGCTGCAGCAGCAGCACCAGGAGCAATTAGACAAGCAGTTCAACGATCGCGTGGTGATCGCGCTCACCGAGGTCACCGAACGGATCTTGTCGATCACCAAGGACCCCAGCGACCTGTTCGATGCCGTGAAGCAGGAGCGGCCGAACTATTTCGTGGCCAGCATCAACGACACGATCCACCCCTACCTACTGGAATCGCTGCTGGAGCAGGAGTTCAGGCGGCGCAACATCAACGAGGATTTCGAATATGGCATTTACGACTGTTTCACGGACAGCATCGTGTACGGCAACTATGTGAGCGTGGGCGACACCATGCGCACCGATTCCACGCGGCACAGCCACTTGCTGAAGTTGGACAAGGACGGGCACTATTTCGGGGTGTTCTTCCCGCGGCGCACCTCCGCCCTGTGGGCGCCCGCCGAAGGAAGCACGATCAATTGGATCTATCCCGCCGTGGTCACCTTCATTGTATTCGCCTTCTTCGTGTACAGCATGTGGGTGATCCTGCGGCAGAAGCGGTTGGACGAGATGAAGAACGACTTCATCGGGAACATGACGCATGAGCTGAAGACGCCCATCAGCACCATTGCGCTCAGCAGCGCAGTGCTCACCGACCCGGACATCGTGAAAGAACCGGACCGGCTCCACACCTACGCGAAGATCATCCAGTCCGAAAACGAGCGTCTGCGCCAACAGGTGGAGCGCGTGCTTCAATTGGCCACCATGGAAACAGGCGAAAGCAAGCTTCGCATGGAACCGGTGGACGTGCACGAGCTGCTGCGGGAGACGGTCGGCTCCTTCGGCCTGATCCTCACCGAACGCTCCGGGGAATGCACGTTGGACCTTCGCGCCGGCAATGCGGTGGTGCAAGGAGACCGCGTCCACTTGGGCAACGTGCTGTTCAACCTGGTGGACAACGCGGCGAAGTACTCCAAGGGGGCACCGCGACTGCGGATCGCCACACGCAATGCGGGCCAATGGCTGGAAGTGGCCATAGCCGACCGCGGCATCGGCATCCGCAAGGAAGACCTGCGCAACATCTTCGAGCGCTTCTTCCGCGTGCATACCGGCAACGTGCACGATGTAAAAGGGTTCGGCCTGGGGCTGCACTACGTGGCCGGCATGGTTCGCGCCCACGGTGGCAAGGTGCGGGTGGAAAGCACCCCGGGAGAAGGCAGCACCTTTACTTTGGAACTTCCCTTGGCAGGGACACAGAACAAGATCCGATGAACATGAAAACTGAACCATCCCCGGCCAGCAAGGGTGTCCTGCTCTACGTGGAGGATGATGAGAACCTCGGCTTCGTGGTACAGGACACCTTGAAACGCCACGGTTACACGGTACACTTGTTCCGCGATGGCAAGGATGGCCTGAAGCATTTCAACCAGAACCATTACGACCTGTGCCTGCTGGACGTGATGCTTCCCGACAAGGACGGCCTGAGCCTGGCCGAGGACATCCGGATCACCAACAGCAAGGTGCCCATCATTTTCCTTACGGCGAAGGGCCAGCCCGAGGACCGCATTGCAGGCTTCAGGGCCGGTGGGGACGACTACATCGCCAAGCCCTTCAGCACCGAGGAGCTGCTGCTTCGCATCGATGCGATCTTGCGCCGCACCCGCGAGCAAGCCCACGATCCAGCCGGCCACGATGTGTACACCATCGGGGAATTCACCTTCGACAACCGGAACAAGGTACTGGAGCACGCTGTTGAAACGCGGCGCCTCACCAAGAAGGAGGCTGCCGTGCTTCGCCTGCTGGCCATGCACCAGGACCAGGTGCTTCCCCGCGAACTGCTGCTGAACATGGTGTGGGGCGATGACAGCTATTTCCTGGGCCGCAGCCTGGACGTGTTCATCAGCCGCCTGCGCAAATACCTGAGGCATGACGAGCGCGTGCGCATCGTGAACGTGCACGGCATCGGGTTCAAGATGCAAGTGGCCTAGGTTCGGGCCCAAAGCGGCAGCGACGCGCACTTTGCAGTGCACGCCGCCACCGTTCCCTACCCAATAATGCCGCTCAGCCCGCGCCGAGCATTGCCTTCACGGCAGAAGCAATGGCACTGCCATCCGCCTTGCCGGCCAATTTTGCGTTCACGGCCTTCATGGCACGGCCCATGTCGGCCATGGAGGTGGCACCGATCTCCGCCAGCACCTCCTTCACCACTGCCCCGATCTCCGCGTCATCCATTCGCGCAGGCAGGTAAGCCTCGATCACCTTGGCTTGGGCCTCCTCTTCCGCAGTCAGGTCCGGGCGGCCTTGCTCTTTGTAGATCGCTGCTGCCTCGGTGCGCTGTTTGTGCAGTTTCTGCAGGATCTTCAGCGCAGCCTCCCCGCTCACCTCGTGTGTGCCGCCCTCCTTGGTGAGCTCCAGCAGCAGGGCGCTCTTGATGGCTCGCAGCACGTTGAGGCGGTCCTTGTCGCGCGCCAGCATGGCGGCTTTGATGTCGCTGTCGATCCGTTGTTGGAGGTCCATGGCAGTACAATCTCCCGATCAATCCACGTTGTCGTGCAGGAAGGGATTGTTGCGGCGCAGCTCCACCTGGTGCCCCCCGGTCTCATTGGTTCCTTCGGCCAGGGTGTAGCGGCTGACGTTGCTGTCCGTGCTGTGCGGCCCTTCGTTCAGTTCCACGTTGCGGCGCTTGAAGGCGGGCTCCCGCTCCATCGCCGCCAACCCGGCGGGGGTGCGCAACTGCATGCTCATTTCGCGCATGTGCGCCAGCCGGTTCTCCACGCGCAGCTGGTGTTCGGCGTGGGAAAGCTGCGCGGTCACGGGACCTTCTTCCGGGGCGTTGGCGGGTGCTTCCCCGTGCGGCTCGTGGGCAACGCTTCCTTGCGGGGCTTCATGCAGGTTGTGGACCACCTTGGTTTCCTGCGGCGCAGGTTCGGCTTTCGGCCGCGCAGGCAATGGCGCAGGCTCGAACTGCAGGCGCGGTTGTGCCGGCACCCCGTTGGCTTCCGCAGGTTTCAGGTAGGGTTCACTGATTTCCGGGGCCGGCGCCGGTGCTTGTTGCACCATTCCTTGCAGCGGGCTTGAAATGGGGGCCGTGATCATGGTGGGCAGCTCGGTGTTGAGGCTGGTCACCTTCTTTTCGGGGATACGCTGCTCGAGGTTGGCGGTGATCTCGTTCTGGTTGAACCCGGTGGCGATCAAGGTGATCCGGATGCGGTCGCCGAGCGACTCGTCCGTGCAATAGCCCCAGATCACGTCGGCCGTGCTGCCCGCGGCATCCTGGACGTATTCGTTCACCTCGGTCATCTCGTCCATGGAGATGTTCTGGCTTCCGATGGCGAAATTGAGCAAGATGTACTTGGCTCCCCTGATATCATTGTCATTGAGCAGGGGCGAGGAGAGGGCTTCTTCGGCGGCCCGCATGGTGCGTCCCTCCCCTTCCGCTTCGCCGATGCCCATGATGGCCACGCCGCTACCGGTCATCACCGTGCGCACATCCTCGAAATCCACGTTGACCTTGCCCGTTTTATTAATGATCTCGGCGATGCCCCTGGCCGCGGTGGTCAGCACGTTGTCCGCATGGGCAAAGGCCTGGTCCATCTCCAAGTTGCCGTAGAGGTCCCGCAGGCGGTCATTGTTGATCACCAACAGCGTGTCCACGGCTTGGCGCATTTCCTCCACGCCTTGTGCCGCCTGGTTCTTACGCCTGCGGCCTTCCCATTGGAAGGGCATGGTGACGATGCCCACGGTAAGCACGCCCATGTCGCGGGCCGCCCTGGCGATCACCGGCGCGGCCCCGGTACCGGTGCCCCCGCCCATGCCGGCGGTGACGAACACCATTTTGGTGCGGTTGCCGAGGAGTTCGCGGATTTCCTCGATGTTTTCCTGCGCAGCAGCCGAGCCGCGCTCGGGGATGCTGCCGGCCCCCAGGCCATCATTGAGGTTGGAGCCCAACTGTAGTTTCACGGGCACCGGGCTGATGTCCAGGGCCTGTTTGTCGGTGTTGCAGATGATGAAGTCCACGCCTTGGATGCCCTGGCCGTGCATGTGGTTGACGGCATTGCTGCCGCCACCGCCTACACCGATCACTTTAATGATGGACGAGATCTCGCTGGGAAGGTCGAATTTCATGGGGAAAGGGATTTTCGGGTTCTGGGAACGGTATGGTCTGTTGGTCGGGTTCAGGCTTCGTCGTCGCGGAAGATGTCGGATGCGCCACTGATCACCGCGGAAAAGAAATTGCCGACCCTGGATGTGCTGTGGCTCTTCACCTTGGGCTCCAGTCCGGACAGCTTGTTCTGCTGGCGGTCGAGGTAATCGAACCCGCGCAGCACTAAGCCCACGCCGGTGGCGAAAAGCGGGCTGGTGACGGCTTCCACTTTGCTGTTGGCCAAGTGCTCGTTGGGGTATCCGATGCGTGTGCTCATGCCGGTGACGTACTCGGTGAGCTGCCGGAGGTGCTTTAGCTGCGCCCCGCCGCCCGTTAGCACAATGCCCCCGCTGAGCTGTTTTTCCAGGCCGCTGTTTTTGATCTCGAAGTAGACATGTTCGAGGATCTCCTCCATGCGGCTTTGAATGATGTTGGCCAGGTTCTTCAGGCTGATCTCCTTGGGATCGCGGCCGCGCAACCCGGGGATGCACACCACTTCATTCTCCTTGTTTTCGCTGGCCAGCGCGCTGCCGAACCGGCTCTTGAGCAGTTCGGCCTGGTCGCGCAGGATGGCACAGCCCATCTTGATGTCGTCGGTGATCACATTGCCACCAAAGGGGATCACGGCGGTGTGGCGGATGATGTGGTCGCTGAAGATGGCGATGTCGGTGGTGCCGCCTCCGATGTCCACCAGCACCACGCCCGCCTCCTTCTCCTCGGAGCTCAGCACCGCATCCGCACTGGCCAAGGGTTCCAAGATCAACTCGGTAACCGTCAGCCCGGCGCGTGCCACGCACTTATTGATGTTGCGCGCGGCGGTGACCTGGCCGGTGATGATGTGGAAGTTGGCTTCCAGCCGCACGCCGCTCATGCCGATGGGGTCCTTGATGCCCTGCTCGCTGTCCACGATGTATTCCTGCGGCAGCACGTGGATGATCTCCTCCCCGGGCACCATGGCCAACTTGTACATGTCGTCGATCAGCTGGTCGATGTCCTGCTGGCGGATCTCCTCCTCGAGGCTTTGGCGGGTGATCATGCCGCGGTGGTGCATGCTGCGGATGTGCTGGCCGGCGATGCCCACGTTCACGGTGGTGATCTCCACGCCGGCGCTGTTCTCGGCCTCCTGCACGGCGGCCTTGATGCACTCCACCGTTCGCTGGATGTTGGTCACCATGCCGCGGGTCACGCCATCGCTGCGGCTCTTGCCCATGCCCATGACCTCCAGCTTGCCTTGTTCGTTCTTGCGCCCCACGATGCAAGCGATCTTGGTGGTGCCTATGTCAAGGCCTGCGACAATATCCTCGTTGTGCTCCATGTTCATTGTTCCGGCGTTCGGGCAGTTTTTATCGTTGGTATCAGGGGTTATTGGGGGGATCGCTTGGTGGCCACCACCTGGTCGTCAAAGCGCAGGTCCACGGTGCTGTACCTGCGCCAATCCGCCTGTGGCAAGCCTTGTTGGTAGAATAGCTTGAGCTTGTCCAGCCGTTGGGCCAGGTGGCTTCCATCGCCGACCCGCACTTGCATCATGCCCACATTGGGCACCAGGGTGAACTCGCCTTGGGCGTCCACCACGGCCTGTCCGAAAAGCGCGCTCCAGAAGGGATTTTTGCGCAAGGTGGTGGCCAGGGCATGTATGGCTGCGCAGTGGGAGTGCATGGCCAACGAATCATTTCCGGAGGTCACATTCACCGGGGCCTGCATCCCGAAGGGTTCCTGGAGCATGCCCGTCACCACCATCACGCGGGCGGTGTAGTTGGGGTCCAGGGGCATGGTCCAGCCTTCCTTATCGATGTAGAAGCCGGTGCCATCCGCGTTCACCACGCGTACGATGGGCTCGCGCTGCCGCGCGTTGACGTGCAGCACTCCGTCCATGGTGTGGTACACATCGGCCTCCGCCACGCAAGGGATGGCACGCAGGTGTTGCTCGATGGCGGTTTCATCCAGCTTGTTCACGGGGGTTCCGATCACGGGCCCCGTGCCCGTGGCCACCTGCAGCTTCAAAGCTTCGGCATCGATGAAATGCACGTCTCCCGCAGGTGCCAGGTTCACGCGCACTTCCCGCACGGGCACGTTGTTACCGCGCTGCTCCACGAAGCCCAGCACCGCGATCACGGCACAGGCCGCGGCGAACTTCGCCGCCAGGCGCAGGGTCTTTTTCACACGGCTCATGGGTTGGCGTTGAGCATGGTTGCAATGGCGGGGACCAGCCTGTCGACATCCCCCGCTCCAAGGGTCAGCAAGATGTCCACATCACGGGCCTTCAACAGCGGCACCAGTTGCTCCTTTGTGCACAGGGTGGTGTTAGTCCCAATGATGCGCTTGGCCAACCAGGCGGAGGTGATGCCGGGGAGGGGTTCCTCCCGGGCCGGATAGATGTCCAACAAGATCAATTCATCCAGCAGGGCCAGGCTGTGGGCAAATCCATCGGCCAAGTCGCGGGTACGGCTGTACAAGTGGGGCTGAAAAATGCCGGTGATCGTGCGGCCGGGATAGAGCTCGCGTACGCTGCGGATGCAGGTTTCCAGCTCGGTGGGATGGTGTGCGTAGTCGTCGATGAACAGGCTTTTGGATGTGCGCGCCCGCACCTCAAAACGCCTTCTGACGCCTTGGAAGGAGGCTAAGCCCTTGCGCACCGCCTCGGGGTTCATGCCGGCGTGCACGGCCATAGCGGCGGCGGCCACCGCGTTTTCCACGTTGTGCCTCCCTGGCATGCCCAGGGTGAGCCCTCGCAGCACGGTGCCGTTGAGCACCAGGTCGAAGTGGTACTTGCCATCACCTACGGCAACATGCTCTGCATGGGGTCCGTCCACCTCGTCGATCCCGTAAGGCACGGCATCGCGCAAGTTGGTGACGTGCTGCCGCAGCCGGTCCATCACCCGGCGGTGGACCAGGATCCTGCCTTGTACCAGCGCGGCGAAATCGGCGTAGGCGCGGTACATGGCCTCCGCATCCCCATAGATGTCCAAGTGGTCCGGGTCCATGGCGGTGATGACGGCGTCGGCCGGGTGCAGGGCGAGGAAGCTGCGGTCATACTCGTCCGCTTCCACCACGTTGAGCACGGCGTTGGTATTGAGCAGCACGTTGGTGTCATAGTTGGTGCTGATCCCGCCGAGGAAGGCATTGCAGGGCACCCCTCCCTGCGTGAGCAGGTGGGCGAGCATGGTGCTCACGGTGGTTTTGCCGTGCGTGCCCGCCACGGCCAAGGTGCGCCGGTCGCGGGTAACCAGGCCGAGCACCTCGCTGCGTTTCTTGATGACGGCCCCGCGTTGCTCCCAATAGGCGATCAGCGGGTTGTCCAAGGGTACGGCCGGGGTGCGCACCACCAGCAGCTTCGCCGGATCCGCCACGCGGAATTCCCCGGGAATGTTGCGCGGGTCGGTGCTGTAGCTCACATCGATGCCTTCGTGGGCGAGTTGCGCGGCCACCTCACCCGGAGTTTTGTCGTAGCCGGCCACGGTGGCGCCTTGGCGGCGGAAATAGCGGGCAAGGCCGCTCATGCCGATGCCTCCGATGCCAATGAAGTAGATCAGTTCCGGGCGTTCCATGGCTATGCGTTGCTATTGTCGTCATCCGTTGCCGGCAAGGCGATCCGCAGAACCTCGGCCGCTATGGCCGCCGCCGCATTGCCCATGCCTATCGTGGCCATGGCTTCCCTGAGGCGTTGGCGCTCCCCGGGGTCGGCGACCAGGCGCAGCAGCGCCGGGCCCAAGTGTTCCACCGCCCCGGCATCCTTCACCAGTACGGCCGCACCTATGTCGGCGAGCGCGCGTGCATTGCTCGTCTGGTGGTCTTCGGCGGCCGTGGGCAGCGGCACCAGGATGGAGGGCAGCTGGTTCAGGCAGAGTTCGCTCACGCTGATGGCGCCGGCGCGCGCCACCACCACATCGGCAATGGCATAAGCCAGGTCCATGCGGTTGATGAAGGCCTGTACGCGGGCGCCGGTGTACGCCGCGCGCTGCACCGCCGCTTCCGCTTCGGCAAGGAAGGGGGTTCCGGTTTGCCAAATGAGCTGCACACCCCGGTCCCTGAGCTGTTCAAGTGCGGCCATTACCCCGAGGTTGATGCCGCGCGCGCCCAAGCTGCCCCCGGTAACGAAAACCACCGGTGCCCCATCCTGCAAGTTGAAGTGTTCAAAGCCTCGCGGACGCTTTCCCGCAAGGCGCACCATGTCCTGGCGCACGGGGTTGCCGGTCAGCCTGATCTTCTCCTTGGGGAAAAAGCGGTCCATCCCGGAGTAGGCCACGCAAATGATCGAAGCCCGTTTGGCCAGCATGCGGTTCGTGGCGCCGGCATGGCTGTTCTGCTCCTGGATGAGGGTGGGCACCCCGGCGCGCTGGGCAGCGGCGATCACCGGGCCGCTCGCATAGCCGCCTACGCCCACGGCCACCTGCGGCTTGAAGGTGCGCACGATGCGGCGGGCCTTCCACATGCTCCTGAGCAACCGCCAAGGCAGGCCGATGTTCTTCCACAGGGCCTTGCGCTGGAACCCGCGGATGGGCAGGCCGGCGATCTCGTATCCCGCTGCGGGCACCTTCTCCATCTCCATCTTCCCTTCCGCGCCCACGAACAGAAAACGTGCATCGGGCACGCGTTCCTTCACCGCATTGGCGATGGCGATGGCCGGGAAGATGTGCCCCCCCGTGCCTCCCCCGCTGATCATGACCTTAAGCTGCGGCATGGGCACCTGATGCATGGGGATTCCCGGCCTTGGCGTTGGCTGGATCGTCGTATACACTGCGGCTTACACTGAGGATGATGCCGATGGCCAGGCAGGTGAACCACATGCTGGTGCCGCCCATGCTCACCAAGGGGAGCGGCTGGCCGGTCACGGGCACCAGGTTTACGCCAACGGCCATGTTCACCAGCGCCTGCATCACCAAACCCAACGCCAGGCCGATGGCCACCAGCGAGCCGAACGGCTTCTCGCAGCGGTTGGCGATTCGCCTGGCACGCGACAGCAGGATCACATACAGCAGCAACACGCCCAGCCCGCCGATGATCGAACCGTACTCCTCGATGATGAAGGCGTAGATCATGTCGCTCTCGGGGTGCGGCATGTAGTTGCGTGAAGTACCCGTTCCGGGGCCGTTGGGCAGGAAGCCGCCGTGTACAATCGCGATCTTCGCCTTGTTCACCTGGTAATTGGCGTCGCTATCGGTGCCTCCATGGCTTTCGATCCGCGCCTGCCATGTTTGCAACCGGGGCAACAGTTCCGGGTTGGCCTTGGAGAGGAGCAGCAACAGGGCAAAGCCGCCCGCAGCTACGCCGCAGATGCCCAGCAGATGCTTCATTGGCACCCCGCCGATGAACATCAGCACCATGCAGGTGGCGAAGAGCAGGGCCGCGGTGGAAAAATTGGCCGGCAGGATGGCGGCGGCCACGGCACCCACAGGAAGCATCAGGCGCAGCAGCACCTCGCGGAAGGTCCATGGTTCGCCATGCCGCCGAGCCAACACGCGGGCCGTGTAGGCGATAATGACCACGCGGGCCAGGTCGCTCGTCTGAAAGGTGAGCCCGATGCCCGGAATGGCCAGCCACCGCGAAGCACCGTTCACATTGCTGCCCACCAGCAGGGTAAGGACAAGCAACGCCACGGTGGCGCCCAAGAACACTTGCGACAGTTTGGAATACACCGTGTAGCGCAGCTTGCTGGCGGCATACATGATACCCCCTCCCCCGGCCAGCATCAAAGCATGCTTCACCAGGATCCTGAACGTGCCGCCGGTATCGCGCCAGCCCATCCACGAGGAGGCGCTATATACCGCCAACAGGCTGGTAACGGCCAACAGCAAGGCCACCATCCAAATGGTGCGGTCACCTCGTAGGTGCCGGTCCAGCAAAACATTCATCCGTGGGTTGTACATGGCGCGGGGGTCAGAGGTCTTTCAAGGCAAGTCTGTATTCCTTCCCGGAACCCGCACTGCTCCCCGTTTCCTGCAAGGCAGGGCCATCTGGGCAAAAGAGGACCTTCCCCCCTTGCACAGCCAGTTCACGCGCGGTGAAGACGGCCGTGCGGAGGTCGGGGGTGAAATAGGCCAGCTCCGATCCGGCGCTCCACGCATCCACCAGTGCGGGATCGGCCTTGCCATGGAACACTACGGCATCCACGTGCGCATGGAGGAGCTCCATCACACGTTCGTCCAAGGAACCGGCCACGCCCGCATCCGCGATCCACACCAGGGGCTTGCCCAGCCCGGAGATGGCCTGAAGGGTTCCGTCCAACGTTGCCCCGGCGGAAAGCTCCATGTAATCCACGCCGGCAATGGAGGCCACGGTGCCCAACACCCCCGTCACCCGGGGCGTCCGATCGCGCGCGGAAGCCAATTGCTCCGCCCATTGTGCCATGGTCTTGCCTGCTGACATGGGGTCCGAGATTTCCACGGTTGGCTCAGAGCGCACGCACCGCTGCCTTGAACTTGCGGCCGCGGTCCTCGTAATTTTCAAACAGGTCGAAGCTGGCACAAGCGGGGCTGAGCAACACCACATCGCCGGGTTCGCCCAGTTCGTATCCCTTGTTCACGGCTGCTTCCGCCGAATCCACGTCGGTTATCGAACCTACGATGTCGCCGAAGGCCTGGTGGATCTTTTCATTGTCCACGCCCAAGCAGATGATGGCCTTCACCTTGCGGCGTACCAGGTCGCGCAATTCCGAATAATCATTTCCCTTGTCCACACCGCCCACCACCCAGATCACGGGCTGCTCCATGCTCTCCAGGGCGAACCAGGTGCTGTTGACGTTGGTGGCCTTCGAGTCGTTGATGAACTCCACGCCGTTCACCGTGCCAACGCGCTCCAGGCGGTGCTCCACATTGCGGAAATCGGCCAGCGCATCGCGCAGCACATCGCTGCGCACGTCCAGCACACGCGCCGCAATGCCCGCCGCCAGGGAGTTGTACACATTGTGTTTGCCTTGCAGGGCTAGTTCCAGGATGCTCATGGTGAAGGAGGATTGGTTGGTGTTGATGTGGATGTTTTCGTTTTGGAGGAAGCCGCCCTGTTCCACTTGGGTGCGGATGGAGAAGGGCCAATGGCGTGCGCGCACCGTATGGCGTTTGAGGCCTTCCCGGGTTTGGGGGTCGTCGGCACAGAAGATGAAGTGGTCTTCGGGCCCCTGGTTCATGGCGATGCGGAACTTGCTGGCCACATAGTTCTCCATGCGGTGGTCGTAGCGGTCCAGGTGGTCCGGCGTGATGTTGGTGATCACGGCAATGCGGGGCTTGAGGGTGCTGGTGCCGTCCAACTGGAAGCTGCTCAGCTCGAGCACCAGGATGTCATGCCGCTCCTTGGCTACCAGCCCTGCGAAGGAGGTGCCCACGTTTCCTGCGAGCCCGGCGTCCATGCCGGCCTTGCGGAGGATGTGGTGCACCAGGAGCGTGGTGGTGGTTTTTCCATTGCTTCCGGTGATGCCGATGATGGGCACGGTGACATGGCGCGACGCGAACTCCACCTCCGCGATCACCGGCACGCCCTTGCTGCGCAGCGCCTTGACCACCGAGGCCGTGTCGGGGATTCCCGGGCTTTTGACCACCTCGTCGGCCGCGAGGACCCGGTGCAAGGTGTGCCCGCCCTGCTCATGCCCGATGCCAGCTTCCTCCAAGCGTTTCCGGAACGGCTCCGCGATCAGGCCGGCATCACTGACAAAGACCGGCACGCCGAGCTTCTTGGCCAACAGGGCAGCCCCCACGCCGCTCTCCCCCGCGCCCAGCACCACCAGCTCTTTTGCCTTGCCCGCCGCGTTCATCGCAGTTTCAGTGTTACCAGGGTGGCCACGGCGAGCATCACGCCCACAATGAGGAAGCGGGTGACGATCTTGCTTTCGTGGTAGCCGAGTTTTTGGAAATGGTGGTGCAAGGGGGCCATTTTGAAGATCCGGCGTCCCTCGCCATAGCGTTTGCGGGTGTACTTGAACCAGGACACCTGCATCATCACGCTCAGGTTCTCCACCACGAACACGCCGCAGAGCACGGGGATCAGGAGTTCCTTGCGCACCAGGATGGCCAGTGCGGCGATCACTCCGCCCAAGGCGAGGCTGCCGGTGTCGCCCATAAAGACCTGCGCGGGATAGGCGTTGTACCAGAGGAAACCGATGCAGGCCCCCAGCAACGCCCCCACGAACACCACCAGCTCGCCGATGCCCGGGATGTACATCACGTCCAGGTATTGGGAGAAGATGATGTTGCCGCCGATGTAGGTGAGCACCCCCAGTGCCAGCACGATGATGGCACTGGTGCCCGCGGCCAGCCCATCGATGCCGTCGGTGATGTTGGCCCCATTGCTGACGGCGGTGATGATGAAGACCACCACCAGCACGTACAGCACCCAGGTGTATTTGCGGGCCTCGCGGCCGAAGAGCCCCATCACCGAGGAGTAGTTCAGCTCATTGCCCTTCACAAAGGGGATGGTGGTGTTGGGCTGCCTCCGGTCCAGCAGGTAGTGCTTGGTGCCGCTGTCCTCGGTGAACACGCTGATCTCGGCCGGGTCGAACTGCTCGGCGATCACTTGGGGCACTTCCACCTTGGTGCGGATCGCCGGGTGGAAATACACGGTCAGCCCAATGACCAGGCCGATGCCGATCTGGCCGATGACCTTGAACATGCCGGCCAGGCCCCGTTTGTCCTTTTTGAAGACCTTGATGTAATCGTCGATGAAGCCGATGGTGCCCAACCACACCATGGCGATGAGCATGAGCAGGATGTAGATGTTGTCCAACCGGGCGAACAACAGGGTGGGCGCGATGGTGGCCAGAATGATGATGAGGCCGCCCATGGTCGGCGTTCCCTGTTTTGCCACCTGGCCCTCGAGGCCGAGGTCCCGCACGGTCTCGCCCACCTGCTTTCGCTGCAGCAGCCTGATGATGCCCTTGCCCCACCACAGGGAGATCATCAGGGAGGCGATCAAAGCCATGCCGGCCCGGAAGCTGATGTAATCGAACACACCGCTTCCGGGGAAGGCCAGGTGGAACCCGTTGATGAGGTGGTAGAACATTACTTGCCGAGGAGTTCAAGGGTTTCCTTCATTACCTCCACATCACTGAAGTGGTGGCGCACGCCGTGCACCTCCTGGTAGGTTTCATGGCCCTTTCCGGCCACCAGCACCACATCGCCCGGGGCGGCCATGCCCAAGGCCTGGCGAATGGCCTCGCGGCGGTCGGCATTGACGAATGCCCGTGCCTGGTCCGCGGGCAACAAGCCCTTGCGCATATCATCGATGATGGCCATGGGCTCCTCACTGCGCGGGTTGTCGCTGGTGAGGATCACCGTTCTGCTCAAGCCTGCGGCAATGGCGGCCATCAGCGGCCGCTTGGTCTTGTCGCGGTCGCCGCCGCAGCCTACCACGGAGATCACGCGGTCGCGGTCGCCGCATACGGCGCCGATGGTGTTGAGCACATTCTTCAATGCATCGGGCGTGTGCGCGTAATCCACGATGCCGATCACGCCGCCCCGCCCCCTGACCACTTGGAAGCGCCCCGGCGGCGGCTCGAGGCTGCTCAGTGCCGTAAGCACTTCCACCTGCGGCTGGCCCAGCAGCACGGCCGCCGCATACACGGCCAACAGGTTGCTGGCGTTGAACTCGCCCACCAACTTGGAGTACACCTCATGGCCGTCGATGTTGAGCTGCAGACCGGCGAGCTGGTTCTCGATGATGCGTGCGCGATGGTCGGCCAGGTTGCGCACGGCATAGGTGCTTTTGGCAGCCTTGGTGTTCTGCACCATCACTGCGCCATGCGGGTCGTCCGCGTTCACCAAGGCATGTGCTTCCGCCGGCAAGGCATCGAAGAATCCCTTCTTGGCCCGGATGTAGTTGTCGAACGTGCCGTGGTAATCCAGGTGGTCATGGGTGATGTTGGTGAATATGCC
Organism: Flavobacteriales bacterium; assembly: GCA_023957375.1. Taxonomy (GTDB): domain Bacteria; phylum Bacteroidota; class Bacteroidia; order Flavobacteriales_F; family PHOS-HE28; genus PHOS-HE28. Next base: position 407,910 of record JAMLHB010000002.1, read on the forward strand.
GAGGGCGAACTGGAGCCCTGCGACCCGTTCCTGCACCACGGCATGGCTGCTCACCTCCATGAAGCAGTGGGTGGCGCCCCGTTCCACCATTTCGGCGAGCAGCTCGTTGATGCGCAACGGGTCCGGCGTGGTGTGGGTGGCCGGCAACACCTCGTTGCCCATGCGGATCTCCACCGTGGAGATCAGTCCGCAGGTGTAGCCCAGCGCGGTAAAAAGCTCGTGCAGCATGGTGGCCACGCTGGTCTTTCCGTTGGTGCCGGTAACACCGGCCAACCTCAGTTTCCGATCGGGATGGTCGTGGAAATTCCCGGCCATGATCGCCAAGGCGTGCCGGCTGTCGGCCACGCGCACATAGGTCACGCCCTCCTTCATTTCGCCGGGCAGTTTCTCGCAGATCACGGCCACTGCGCCCCTTTCCACTGCGGCCTGGATGAAGGCATGCCCGTCGCTGTGGGTGCCGCGCACGGCCACGAAGGCGCCCGCCGGCCCGGCCCACCGGCTGTCGAAGGCGATGGATGCGATGGGTGTACGCGTATCACCGGCCACTTCTTCCAGGCGCGTGCGGTACAGGAGGTCCTTCAGCAGTTTCATATCGCCAGTTCCAGGGTTACGGTGGTTCCCTTTAAAGAGCGCTCCCCCGGCATGGGCGCCTGCCGCTTCACCATGCCGCTTCCGGTAAAGCGCACGCGCATGCCGTGGTTTTCCAGGATGTAGAGGGCATCACGCAGGCCCATGCCCAGCACGTTCGGCACCATGGGCGTGCCGGGGTCCGGCACTGCCCGCGGTCCTACCATCACCACGCTGTCGGTTGCGCTGGTGGAGGCCCACTCCCCGTCACCCTCCACGTTCACGGGCACCTTCAGCGCATCGAGCACCGTCAGCAGGTCGGCCCGGTTGCCGCCGAACGAGACGGGCGTGCGGAACACGGTATCGGCCTGGGCCGTGGCCGGGGCCTGCATTTCCAGGCGGTTGCTGTAGATCTTGTCGGCGATCTCGCGGAAGACAGGTCCGGCAACCACATTGCCGTAGATGCCCTTCTGGGTGGGGGAGCTCACCACCACAATGCAGGTGTAGCGCGGCGCATCGGCTGGGAAATAGCCCACGAAGGAGGCTTGATAGCTTTTGCCGTTCACCTTGTAACCGGCCTTGTCCGCAGCGATCAGCGCGGTGCCTGTCTTGCCGGCGATGCGGAAGTGCGCGCTGCGCAGGTTGGTCGCGGTGCCTGAATCCACCACTGCTTCCAGCACGCCACGCAATTTGGCCAAGGTGGCTTCCCCGCAGATGCGCTCCTTGAGCGCGACCGGTTCAAAGCGCTCGGTGACCTTCCCTTCGCGGGTGATCTGGCGGACCAGTTGGGGCTGCATCATCCGCCCTCCGTTCGCAATGGCGTTGTAGAAGGTGAGGATGCGCATGGGCGTTACGCTCACCTCATAGCCGATGCTCATCCACGGCAGGGAGACCCCGCTCCACAGCTTTTTATCCTCGGGCCCGCGCAGCACCGGTATGCCTTCCCCGGGAAAGCGCAGGCCCAGTGTGCTTCCAAAGCCCAGGTTGCGCAGGCCCTCCACGAACTTGGCCGGGTCCGTCCGGTACGCTTGGTCGATGGCCTGCGAAATGCCGGTGTTGCTGCTCAGTTCCAAGGCTCTTCCCAAGGTGATCAGGCCGTAGCCTCCGTCATGGGAGTCGATCATGGTCCGGTCGTAGAACCGGCGCTTCCCGCCACGGGTGTCCACCACTTGGTCCAGGGAAACGCGCCCGTCTTCCAGGGCCACCATCAGGGCGGCGGTCTTGAAGGTGCTTCCCGGCTCGGTGCTGGCCCCGATGGCGTAGTTGTAATCCTCGGCGTAGGAGCTGTCCGGCTGCAGGGTAAGGTTGCTGATGGCCTTGATGTAGCCGGTCTTGGTTTCCATCACCACCACGCAGCCATGGTGTGCGCCGTTGCGGCGCAGCTGGGTGGCCAGGGCGTTGTCGGCCACGTCCTGCAGGTTCATGTCGATGGTGGTGTGCACATCACTGCCCGGCACGGGTTCCTTTCCTTCGCCGCCGTCCACGGGCATCCACACGCCACCGGTCAGCCTCCTTTCGAGGCGCTTTCCCGAAACGCCTTGCAACCATGGGGCAAAACCGGCCTCCAGGCCCACGGCAGAGCTGTCCTTGAGCAGGTAGCCCACGGTGCGGGAGGCTAAGCGGCCAAAGGGCCGTATGCGGATCATGTACTTGTCCGCGATGAAGCCGCTCTTGTTGCGCCCCAACCGGAACAGGGGCATTTTGCGCAGGGCCTGCAACTGTTCGTGGTCGCACCGGCGCTTGATCAAATGGTAGCGTTCACCCCTCTCCCTGGCACGCACTAAGCTTTGGCGGTATTCCTGCATGGTGCGGTCGCCGAAGAACTGGGAGAGGCTCCATGCCAGTGAATCGATGTTGGCTTGGAACAGCGCGTCGGTCAGGCCGTCGGCCTGCATGTCCATGCGGATCTCGTACATGGGCACGCTGGTTGCCAGCAGTCGGTCGTCATCGCTGAAAATGTGGCCTCGTTCGGAGCTCACCGTGCGCATGGCCGTGGCCACGTTTTCGGCCCGCTCGCGCCACTGGTCGCCTTCGAGCAGCTGGATGCTGAAGAGCTTCACGGCAATGGCGGCACTGAAAAGGATCAGCACGGCATACACCACCCCCATGCGCACTTGGTATGGGTTTCCGGCGTTCATGGCTTGCTGCGGAGCTTTGTCAGTTCCTTCTGTTCCACGGCGATCTTCGCAGGCGGCACCCGGCTTTCACGCAGGCCCAGCCCGCTGATGTCGTCCGCCACTTGGCTCTGGCTTTCGGTGCGTTCCAGCAGGCTGCGCACGGTGATGTATTCCGACCGCATTTCCTTCAGTTCGCTGCTGGTGCGGTCCAATTCGCGCACGGTGCGCTCGGTCCAGTAGCCGTAGCCGATGTAGAAGAGCATGAGCCCGGCCACAAAGAGCAGGAAAGGCATGTTGGCCAGCACCTTTTCGCGGGTGAGGAACGTGCCGTTCAGCACGTTCACCAGCCCACGCGGGAACGTGCGCCGCCGTTTTTCTCCTTCCTGCCGGGGCATGTCCTTGCGCTTGTTCATCGCCTTGTTGCGGTTCTCATCCGCGCGCTTCGGGCACGCGGGTTGCGGTCCATCTCTTCTTCCGATGCCTGCACGGCTTTGCCGCCCACCGGACTGAACGGGCGCAGGCTGTTTCCGTACAGGTCTTTTTGCTCATGCCCTTCCATGTTGCCGGCCCGCATCCAGTTTTTCACCAGGCGGTCCTCCAGACTGTGGTAGCTGATCACTACCAAACGGCCGCCCGGCCTGATCATCCGGGCGCTGTCGTGCAGCAGCTGGCGCAGCGCACCCAGTTCATCGTTTACGGCGATGCGCAAGGCTTGGAACACCTGCGCGAGGAATCCATGCTCGTCGCCCCTCCGTGCAAGCGGGCGCAGCAGAGCAGCCAGTTGGCCCGTGGTGGCAATGGACGCACGGGCGCGCTCCGCAACGATCGCCCGGGCCGCGCGGCGTGCCTGGGCCACCTCGCCATAGTCCTTGAAGATCTTGGCCAGGTCCGCTTCATCCAAGGTGTTCAGCAGGTCCGCGGCGGAACGCTTGGCGCCTTGGTTCATCCGCATGTCCAGGGGCGCATCGAACCGGAAGCTGAACCCTCGCTCCGGCGTATCAAACTGGTGGCTGCTTACGCCGAGGTCGGCCAGCAGCCCGTCCACAGGCCACTTCCCCAGGAAGCGCAATTGGTTGGCCACCCATCGAAAATCCGAGGCCACCAGGGTGAAGCGCGGATCAATCGGGGCATTGGCCCTGGCATCGGCGTCGCGGTCAAATGCGATCAAGGCGCCTTGTGCCCCGAGCCGGGCCAGGATGGCGCGGCTGTGCCCACCTCCTCCGAACGTGGCATCCACATAGGTGCCTTGCGGGTCGATGACGAGGGCCTCAACGCTCTGCTGCAACAGGACCGGCTCATGGTATGTGGCTTGGGCCGTCATCATTGCCCAGGCTGCCCATTACTTCTTCCGCCAATGCGGAGAGGTTCACCTTTTCGCGGCGCATCCGCGCATAACCCTCTTTGCTCCACACCTCCACCCGGTCGCCCAAGCACACCAGCTTGAGGTCCTTGCCCAGCTTCGGATCGTCCATTAGTGCCTTGGGCAGCAGCAAGCGCCCGCTTCCATCGAGTTCCAAATGCGTGGCCCCCGAAGTGAACCGCCGGATGAACTCCATGTTCTTCTCCACGAAGCGGTTCAACCGGCCCAGCATGCGGCTGGTCTGATCCCACACCGCGTGCGGATAGAGCACCAAGCAGGGCTGGAACACGTCGCGGTTGACCACGAAGCCCTTTGAGAGGGCGCTCTCCAACTGCTTCTTCAGTCCGGCAGGCAGCACTAAGCGCCCTTTCGCATCCAAGCGGACCTCGTATTCGCCGAGCAGGTTGAGCATGGGTGGCCATCGGGGGACTTGTGGCGGCGAAAGTAGGCCCTTTGTCCCACTTTCATCCACATAACCCCACTTTGTTCAAAACTATTGCCCGACAAACGTAATTCAATTTCCATTAAGTGTACAAATTGCAGGCGCCATCTATAGATTTCCATGGTGGGGGAAAGTGGGAAAAACATATTCACAAGCCCCACCGGAGTGCTATCGGCTCCGCGCCTGGCCCATGCCCCTTCCGCAGCGGGCGGGCCGACAGTTTGTACGCTGGCTCCGCCAGTTCATGGTGCCGTACGTGAAGGAACCCGGCCTCTTGCCGGAACTGAACCTGCGGAGCCACGGTCTCGTTGCAGTGGCCGGGTTTCATAGATTGCCCGACGCGATGCAACCCACCAGGCCCCAAGCACTGTTCAAGCCAAGCATCCTTCCACGCCTTCTGCGGCTTCCCCAGTGGCTGAAGAACGGCTTCGTGTTCTTTCCGGCCTTCTTTGCCGGGGTTCTCTTCCAAGCCGACGTGATCGGGCGGTTGTTGGCGGGCTTTCTGAGCTTCAGCTTAGTGGCCTCGGCCATCTACCTGGTCAACGACCTGCGTGATGTGGAGCAAGACCGGTTGCACCCGGTGAAGCGCCTCCGTCCTATTGCCGCCGGCGAGGTGGACCCTGCCTTGGTGCCCTGGGCAAGTGCGTTGCTGGCCTTGGCCGGATTGGGCTGGGCCTGGTTAACGGACATACACTTTGCCATGGTGCTGGCGGCCTACGCGGCCCTGAACCTGCTGTATTCGTTCCGGCTCAAGCACATCCCCATCGTGGATGTGGCCATCATCGCGATCGGCTTTTTACTGCGCGTCCACTCGGGCGGCATCCTGGCCCATGTGCCCAATTCGAAATGGATCCTGTTGGTCACCTTCCTGCTCGCCCTCTTTCTGGCCTTGGCCAAGCGCCGCAATGACCTGGTGCAGGCCAACGGCGGCACGGATCTGCGTGCAAGCTTGCGCGGCTACAACCTGCCGTTTGTCGACGCCTCCATGATCACCTTGGCCGCCTTGGTCGTGCAGTCCTACATCCTGTATACCGTCAGTGAGGATGTCATCGAGCGGCTGGGCACGGACCGGGTGTACATCACCAGCGGATTCGTAGTACTGGGCATGATGCGCTACTTCCAGCTCACCTTGGTGGAGCACCGGACCGGCGACCCCACCAAACTAGTGTTCAAAGACCGGCCCATCCAATTGATCATTCTTGCATGGGCGATCTCATTCGGTATCATCCTCTATGCGGGCTGAGCACGGCAGATGGACGAACTGGGGCCTCTTCCCCGAGGTGCCCGGCACGCTATGGCGGCCGCAAAGCATTGCGGAGGCGCAGCGGCTCACCACTGAACACCAGGGATTGGCCCCGCACGGCAATGGCCGCTCATACGGCGATGCCTCCTTGGGCAAGCGCATGATCAGCGGGCTGGGGCTCAGCGAGGTGTTCGAGCTCGACCAGGCGCACGGCACCCTGCGCTGCAGTGCGGGCCTGCTGCTGGACGAGATCCTGCTGCGGACCGTGCCGCTCGGTTTCTTCCTTCCGGTCACACCCGGCACCCGGCTGGTGAGCGTCGGCGGGGCCATCGCCGGGGACATCCATGGCAAGAACCACCATGTGGACGGCAGCTTTTCGGCATTCCTTGAGGAGGTGGTCCTGATCATTGGAGACGGGCGGGTTGTGCGTTGCTCCCGCACGGAACTCCCCGACCTGTTTTGGGCCACTTGCGGCGGCATGGGCCTCACCGGTTTCATGGTGGAGGCCACCATCCGCCTCAAGCCGATCACCTCTTCCTATATCCGCCAACGTGCGATCAAGTGCCGCCACCTGGATGAATTGTTCGAGCGCTTCGAAGCGCACAAGGAAACCACGTACAATGTGGCCTGGATCGACCTGATGGCCGGCGGGCACCATCAAGGGCGCTCGGTGCTGCTGCTGGGCGAGCATGCGGATGCCTCGGAGCTGAAGGGCGCCCGATCCAGGAATCCTTTGCGCCCGCATGGCAAGGTGCGGGCCAAGGTGCCTTTCTTCTTCCCCGGGTTTGTGCTCTCTCCGCTCGCGGTGAAGGTGTTCAACTTCTTCTACTACCTCAAGGCAGGCACCTCCGATGCCGGGAGCTACGTGCACTATGCGCCCTACTTCCATCCCTTGGACGCGGTGGGCGGCTGGAACAAGATCTACGGCCGGCGCGGTTTCGTGCAATACCAGTTCGTGGTGCCCCTCCGGGAAGGGCGCCGGGTGATGGGCGAAGTGCTGGAGGAATTGCGCACGCATGGCATGGTGAGCTTTCTGGCGGTGCTCAAGCGGTTCGGCCCCGAGGCGCAAGGGCCGCTGATCAGCTTCCCCATGGAAGGCTATACCTTGGCCTTGGACATCCCGCTGCGCAAGGGCACGTTGGAGGTGCTGAACCGGCTGGACCGCCTGGTGGCCGATGCCGGCGGGCGGATCTACCTGGTAAAGGATGCGCGGATGTCCGCGGGCATGCTGGAGCTGACCTATCCACAGCTGGGGGACTTCCGCCGCATTGCTGCCATCTATGGCCAAGGCCGCTTCAACACGGCTCTTTCCGAGCGCCTCAACCTGCTCGGAAACGCGCCTCGCGAAATGAAGTACGATCCACAACGGGTGCTGATCCTCGGGGCCAGCTCGGGCATCGCCACTGCGCTGGCATGGAAGTTCGCAGGCCAAGGGCATCCACTGACGTTGGCAATGCGCAACACGGATGCGGGTGCGGCGTTGGCCGAGGCGATCCGCAGGGAGGCGGGCGTGGATTGCAGGGCGGTCCATTTCGATGCCGAGGCCACGGCGGAACATGCCGCCTTCTACTCGGCACTTGACCCGCGTCCGGGCATCGTGGTATGCGCCTTCGGCATACTGCCGGACCAGGTTGCGGCGCAGGACGGGCCCGGCGCCGGATTGCGCTCCATCGCGGTGAACTACACCAGCGCGGTGAGCATCCTGGAGGAAGCCGCACGCGACTTGGAGGAGCGGGGCTGCGGCACCATCATCGGGATCTCTTCGGTGGCGGGCGACCGCGGCCGGGGCAGCAACTATTTCTATGGTAGCGCCAAAGCCGGCTTCACGGCCTACCTCAGCGGCCTGCGCAACCGGCTATACCGGTCGGGCGTGCACGTCCTCACGGTAAAACCCGGATTCGTGCGCACGCGCATGACGGAGGGCCTGCCTTTGCCCGCCCCGCTGACGGCAACGGCCGAACAAGCCGCACGCCTCATCTTCCGCGCCTACCGGAAAAAGCGCAACACGGCATACGTGCTGGGCCGTTGGCGCTGGGTCATGCTCATCATCACCCTGCTTCCGGAGGGCGTGTTCAAGCGGTTGCGCCTATGAGGACCATCGCCTTCTTCGACCTGGACGGCACCATCACCAAGGCGGACGCCATGCTGGAGTTCATCGCTTTCTGCCATGGCCGGCCCAGGCTGTACCTGCTGCTGGCATCGGTATTTCCGGCATGGCTGCTGGCAAAAGCCGGTTTGGCCCCGCAGGACGCCGCGAAGAAAGCGGTGGTACGGCGCGTGTTCTCGGGCGGGCAGGTGGCCATATGGAATGAACGCGCCGTGCGCTTCACGCAGGAACGCATGCCCCGGTTGTTGCGCCCTGCGGCCATGGACTGCATTGCGGCCCACCAGCGGCAAGGCCACGAGGTGGTGGTGGTCACCGCTTCGTGCACCCTATGGGCAGCGCCATGGTGCGCCAGCCACAACATCCCGTGCATCGCCACCGGGCTGGAAGAACGTGATGGCCGCTTCACCGGACGGTTGGCAACGCCCAACTGCAAGGGTCCGGAGAAGGTTCGGCGCATCAGGGAACTGTTCGGGCCGTTGGATGATGCACGGCTGTACGCCTACGGCGACACGCCTGATGACAGGCCCATGTTGGCCATGGCCTCGGACCCGCATTACAAGCCATTTCGCTAAACACCTGCACATGACCGGCTTGCACCACACGTTCAAGGCGCCCCCGTTCAAGTGGCTGCTCATCGGCTTGGTGCTGGCGTTGGCGATCTCCGGTGCCGGGGCCATCCGGTTGGCCTGGCCCGTTGTTCCCCGCCAAGCGCTTGTTGGCTCCTATCACCGGGCGTCCCCTTTCCTCCTGCCCGTTGGCGGCACACCGGCCACCTTGGCACTGGGTGCGGACGGCACGCTGCTGTTGGAAGGTGATGCCCCCGGGCTGCCATTCCACGGAACATGGACATGGGACACACAGGAACGCATCGTGCGCACGGACAACCCGCTTTGGGACCGCCGCATCCGCCTGCGCAGCACCATTACCGGGCCGAGGTTGAGCATGCGGATCTGCGGCACACCATTCAGCAAGGACGATGAGGAAAGGGATGAGGAGGTGGATTATATCAAAACAACTCCTTCAGGCGACTGATGGCCCCATTGCCCTTGGAACAGCGCCAGGCCCGGCGGCAGCTCGCCGCCATGGCGGTCCTCATGCTCCTGTACATGCTCGTGCTGGCGTTGATCCCCGCCCTGAGGGCGGTGGCCGGCCTTGAACGCGGGTCCACCATCGACCTTCACCGCGACGAGGCCTTCGTGCGTGCGCTGTTGGAAGGACATTACGGGGAAGACCCCGCCTACCTCGGTGGTGGCATGTGGTACACGCCCCTGATCACTTGGCTGGAAGCAGCGGTGGCCTGGCTCACCGGCCTGCCCGCGAGCCAGGTGATCGTGCAGCTGGGGCCGTTCGCAAACCTGCTCGCACCGATCTCCTTCTTCACCATGTGCTGGTATTTCGTGGGGCCGGTGCGCGCCGTGGCCTGCACCGCCATCTTCCTGTTCTTCTCCATCGGGCAGGAACCCGGCTGGGTGGTGGCCACGTATTCGCATCGCCTGATCCCCGTGTCGTTCAGCCAATCCTTCTTTTACCTGGACCTCATTTTGATCGATCACGCCTTCCGCAGGCAACGACCCGTTCCAGCGCTGCTCGCAGGCTCCCTGATGGGCATCACGTTCCTCGCACATGCCGGCCCAGCCATTATCGCCGTACTGCTTGTTGCCGTGCTGACCATGTGGGAAGTATCCTCCGCGCTGCTCCGCCAAGACCGGAAAGCCGCGTGGAGCAACGCACGCACCGCCTTGCTGGCCGCAGCCGCCTTTATCGTCGCCTCCCTGCCGCTTACCTGGCACCTGCTCACCGGTAACCTCCACGTGGCCAACCGCGCGGGTTTCCTCTTCACTTATTATGCCCTGTCGCTGCACGGCATCAACGTGTTCCTGTACCACAACTTGGCCCTGGTCAATTTATTGGCCGCAGCCGGCATCATGGCCGTTTGGCACAACCGCGCCTGGGCCGGTGGATCGCCTTATACCCGCAAACTCCTTTTTGCGTGGGCCGCGCTTGCGATGTTGCTCTTCGCATACAGCTACCTTGCGTCGTTGCTGCAAACGCATTACGGCATCTCCTTGCCGTTGCTGCTTCCCTCGTTCCACTTTTACTTCTACACCAGCGCAGTGCTATCGGTATTTGCCGGATTGGCCGTGGTGGAGATCTTGAAATGGACCTGGACCCGGCGCGGGAGCCCCGGCGCAAACGGGTACCGCAGCGAACAGCCCGGGTTGGTCTTTGTCTTTTTCCTGCTGGTCGCTGCCGCTTGTACCGCCCGCTATCCCTCGTATGCCACCCGCCGCGACATCGCCATCGTGCGCAACCGCGACCTTGCTTTCAAAAGCGACACGGCGGGCAGCCAGGCAGAGCAGGCGATCCACCGGCTCGTGCCGTGGAACGGCGTGGTGCTCTGCGAACCGGAGTTCAGCGCCTGGCCCATGTTGGCCACTGCACGCCATGTGGTTGCCACGGAAAGCACCATGGGCAATCCATACTTGGACCATGCCCAGCGCGAACGGGACAATGCGGAGCTGCTGCAAGGCATGGCCCGGTCTTTGCCAGGCACAGCCGGTTTGATGGGCAAATACGGCGTCACGCACCTGTTGGTCAGTCCGCAGGAACTGGCCCGGATGCCCAAGGCCGTGCACTGGTTTCCGGTGCGCCTGTTCCAAAATCAACAGTACGTGCTGCTGGCGCGTTGAACAAACCGCCCATTGTTCGGTACCAGCCCCTACATTTGGGCATCCACGGCAAGCATGGGGAACGAGCTGAAGGAAGCGGGGGAGTTCAAGTACATCGACGTGGGAAGCGGCACCCCCCTGCTCTTTCTGCACGGGTTGTTCGGGGCATTGAGCAACTTCAGCGACACCACGGAACACTTCCGCGACAAGTACCGGGTGGTGATGCCCATCCTTCCGCTGTATTCATTGCCCATGCTCAATACCAACGTAAAAGCCTTGGCGGTGTTCCTGGACCGGTTCATCGGCCATCTCGGCCTGAAGGACATCAACCTTTTGGGCAACTCGCTGGGCGGCCATGTGGCCTTGGTGTACACCAGCAAGCACCCGGGCATGGTGCGCACGCTCACGCTTACGGGCAGCAGCGGGCTTTATGAAAATGCGTTCGGTGGAAGCTTTCCCCGCAGGGAGGACAAGGAGTTCATCCGCAAGAAGGTGGCCGTCACCTTTTACGACCCCAAATTTGCCACGGACGAGCTGGTGGATGAATGCTTCGTAACGGTGAACGACCGCGCCAAGTTGATCCGCATCCTGTCGCTGGCCAAGAGCGCCATCCGGCACAACATGGCCGCGGAGCTGCCCAAGCTGAAGATGCCCACCTGCCTGATCTGGGGCAAGCAGGACACCATAACCCCGCCCCATGTGGCCGAGGAGTTCCACACGCTCATCCCGCACAGCGAGCTGTTCTGGATCGATCGCTGCGGACACGCCGCGATGATGGAACAGCCGGCGGAGTTCAACCACATCCTGGACGGATGGTTGACGAAAACACTGGCGTAGCCCGTGGCTCTTGGCTGGCAGCAAGCTGTGGGGGCAAAGGGCAGCGTCCGTCGCCGGTCACCAGTCACAGTTCACCAATCACCAGTCACAGTTCACCAATCACCGATCGCCTGCGGAACGTGACCAAGCATCCGACGGCAGTATTCCAGCAGCATGCATAACCTGAAGGCGCAGCACCTCGGCAGCGGCCGCGAGGCCAAGCACTGGCCCAAGCCCACCTTGCCGGAATATGCGTTCATCGGCAGGAGCAACGTGGGCAAGAGCTCGTTGATCAACATGTTGGTGGGCATCCACCGGTTGGCCCGTGTGAGCACCACACCGGGACGAACGCGCAATGTGGAACACTTCAAGGTGGAGGCCCCCAAGCGCTCCGGTCCCGACTGGCTTCTTGCGGACCTTCCCGGCTACGGCTTTGCGAAGGCTGCCAAAAGTGAACGTGCCGCATGGCAAACCATGATCCAGGCCTATCTGCGTGAGCGCGAAAACCTGCAATGCGTATTCCTGCTGGTGGACGTGCGGTTGGACCCTCAACAGAACGACCTGGACATGATCCAGTGGTTGGGCACGGAAGGCATTCCGTTCGTCATCGTGTTCACCAAGGCTGATAAGCTGAAGCAACCTTCCATTGTCAGCAATGTGGCTTTCTACAAGCGCACGTTGAAGAAGACCTGGGAAACGCTTCCCCACTTGATCATCACTTCATCGGAAAGCGGCACGGGGCGCGAGGAACTGCTCGAATTCATCGCCGAGGTGAATGGGAGGTGGCAGAATGGCTGATTGGTGGTTTGTAAGTCGGGAGTCCTGAAGTCCTAAAGTCCGGAGTCCGGAGTCCGGAAGTCGGGAGTCTGGGAGTCGGGAGTCTGGGAGTCGGGAGTCTAGGAGTCGGGACTCACGACTTCAAGACTGAAGGACTCACGACTTCAACACTGAAGGACTCACGACTTCAAGACCGAAGGACTCACGACTTCAAGACCGAAGGACTCACGACTTCAAGACTGAAGGACTCACGACTTCAAGACTAAAGGACTCACGACTTCTTCTTCAGCTCGGGCAGCATGTGCTCGGCGAAATAGGCAGCGAAATCGCGCATTTGGGCGGCCATCTTCTCTTCGTTGGTCGCTCGCTCGAAGGTGTCCGCCAGCGTGAGGATGTTCTGATGGAAGAAGGCTTTCATCTCATCGGTGGTCATCTCCTTCGTCCACAGGTCGATCCGCAGCGTATTCAGGTCTTCGGCGTCCCAAAAGCTCAACAGCATGGCTCTGGACACCCCTTCCCCCCCGCCGTCGTCGGCTTTCCATTCAATGTTCTCCGGCACGTGGTTTTCGTCCAGGTGTACGCGGATGGTGATGTCCGTCTCTTTCATGTGGAAGCAAGGAAATTCAGCGTGGTTTGTAATACTTCAGAATGGCTTGGGGGTCATGCATGGCGAAAAGCTCGGCAAAGGTCACCTTGGGGTTGGCCCGCAGATAGCTGTCCACCATGCGGTAGCCGATCCATTCGCCGAGGTGCCCGGGGCTTTCCTGGGGCAACCCCTGGGTGAATGGCCCGTCGTTCAGGAATCGGTCGATCTCCTTCGGGTCCTTGGAATAGAGCAGCTGCTTGGCCACGATCTCCCGCCAGATATTGAACTCATGGTCCTCGCACCATTTCAACTGGGCCGGGGTGAATGCAAACCGCAGGCTGGCATCGGTCCCCGGCAACAGCGCGTCCAGCAGCGCCATCACCTTGCCGATGACCACCAGGTTGGTGAGCAGGTCCTCGCCACGGACGTCGCGTGTGTAATGGACCTGCAGCCAACCTTTTACCACACTGGGCACCAGCATTTCCGGCCGCATGCGGTCCTTGCGGTACTGGGGGAACACCTCGGGCGAGAGGTATTGGACAACTGGGCTGTTCTTGCCCACGAACCACTCCACGCCAAAACCCAGCACGCTGTCCGTGGGCAGCACGCCGTAATTGAACCCGGAATTGTAGGCAATGATGCGCGGTATGAGGCTGTCGGGAAAGAAAGCCTTCAAGCGGCCAAAGGCTTCATTGAAATCGGCCTCCTGCCCGGCCATGTCACCGAGCGTACTGTCGGCCAGTTGCTGCAATCGGCTCCAGTCCGGATCGTGCGTGAACTGGATCAAGGCCATCGGCAACCGGGGGTCGTCATAGGCCGCAGCCTGCAACACGTGCTCCACATAAAGCTTATAGAACGGGCCGTACGCTGCATACAGCGACTGGCTGAAATTGCCACTGCTGTCACTTGCGGCCCGGAACAGGTCCCGGTCCAGCCGCTCGATGCGGATGTGCGTGTCCACCGGCACGGTCTTTCGCGTGGCGGTCTCCCCCCCGCAACCCATCGTGGCCGCAAGGGCAGCTCCCGCCACTATGCCGATACCGCGCTTACCTTTGGCCATCATCCCAAACTGCCTGCAAACCTATGAAGAAGGTCTCCGCCATCCTTTGCGTGCTCGCGCTTGCTACGGCCACTGCGCAAGCCCAGGACAAATCCGTCCGTTTCGGCATCAAGGTCGCACCCAACTTCGGGTGGATCAACCCCGACACCAAGGAATTGAAGAATGATGGGGCCCGCTTTGGGTACACTTTCGGCCTGATGGGTGATTTCATGATCGGCGCCAACCAGAACTACGCCTTTGCCACCGGGCTTTTCCTGAACAACGTGGGAGGTAAGTCCACGTACCCTTCAGACAAGCAAAACCTGATCACGGAATCCAAATACCAGTACATCGAACTGCCGCTCACGTTGAAGCTGAAGACCAACGAGATCGGCTACATGACCTACTACGGCCAGATCGGTTTCGGTACGGCCTTCAACATCAGGGCCAAATCCGATCTTGACACCTTCAACGAGCGCGGCGAGATCGTCCGTGTAACCGATGAGGACATCATGGACAACACGCAGCTGTTCAAGGCCTCACTGATCGTGGGTGCGGGCCTGGAGTTCAACTTCAGCGGCAACACTTCGGCGATGATCGGCGTGACGTACAACAACGGCTTCACCAACATCAACAAGGACATCAAGGTGGGCGACAAGGAACTGAAGGCCAAGCAGAACTACTTGGAGCTTTCATTGGGCGTATTCTTCTGAGCCGAACGACCTGCTGCCGTGCTCCCTGTAAAGGGGGCGGGGCTTTTCTTTGTACCATGCTGAACGTACAGGGCACCATCACGCACATCACCGGATGGCTGCGCGATTATTGCACTACCAACCGGCAGCAGGGCTTCGTGTTAGGCATCAGCGGCGGCGTCGACAGCGCGGTGGTCAGCACGCTGTGCGCCCGCACCGGCCTGCCCGTGCTCTGTGTGGAGATGCCCATCCATCAGGCGCCTTCGCAGGTGGACCGCGCGCAGGAACACATGGCATGGCTGCGTGCGCAGTTCCCCAACGTGGAGGAAGTCCGCACGGACCTGACGCCGGTATTTGATGCGTTCACCCAAGCATTGCCGCCAGATCCGGACAGCCCCGTGCTGCACCTGGCCCTGGCCAACAGCCGCGCCCGCCTGCGCATGACCACACTGTATTATTTCGCCGGCATCCGCCGCGCGCTGGTGGCCGGCACAGGCAACAAGGTAGAGGACTTCGGCGTGGGCTTCTTTACCAAATACGGCGACGGTGGCGTGGACCTCAGCCCCATTGCGGACTTGATGAAGAGCGAGGTGTTCGCACTAGCGAAAGCACTGGGCATTGTGGACAGCATCCAACAAGCCAAGCCCACCGACGGCCTCTTCGGCGACAACCGCAGCGACGAAGACCAGCTTGGCGCCAGCTATCCCGAGCTGGAATGGGCCATGGCGCTGCGTGATAGTGCAAGCGAAGTGAACGAAGGCAGCCTTAGCCCGCGCCAACGCAAGGTGCTCGCCATCTATGACCGCCTACACGCCGCCAACGCGCATAAGTGGAATGCGATACCGGTGTGCGTGATACCGAATCACCTGCGATAGATCATGTGCCACCGGCTTCCAGCCGGTGGGATAGAACCTCAATTGATCGTCCACACGTTCTCCCCGCGCAGCAACGCATCCAGATCTCCCGGGCCCCTCTTCTCCTTGGCCATGGCCACCTGGGCGTTCATCTTGGTCTCGTGGGTGTGGCGGTCGTTCACGTAAAACACGCCGAAGGGCCGGGGCAGCGCTCCTTCCCGGTGCGGGTCGTCGAAGAGGCGCACGAGGATGCTGGCCTTGAAGCTGTCCCGCTCATCATGCACCCACACCTCGTCCACGCCGTGCTTCCCTTCTGCAAGGTCAATGATCACGGGCGTAAAGCCGTCGAGTTTGATACCCTTGGTACCATTGGCGAAAAGCAGGGGTTTGCCGTGCTCCACGAACACCGTGTGGAGCGCCTTGCTGGCCTTCTCGGTGAAGATCTCGAAGGCCCCGTCGTTGAACACGTTGCAGTTCTGGTAGATCTCCACCATGCTGGTACCGCGGTGGGCCTCGGCGCGCAGCAGTACTTCGCGCAGGTGCTTGGGGTCGCGGTCCATGCTGCGGGCCAAGAAGGTACCATCGGCGCCCTTGCACAGGGCAAGCGGATTGAAGGGATGATCGGTGCTGCCCATGGGCGTGCTCTTGGACACGGCGCCTTCGGGCGAAGTGGGCGAGTACTGGCCTTTGGTAAGGCCGTAGATCTCGTTGTTGAAGAGCAGCACGTTGAGGTCCACGTTGCGGCGCAGCAGGTGGATCAGGTGGTTGCCGCCGATGCTGAGCGAATCGCCGTCGCCGGTGATCACCCACACGCTGATGTCGGGCTGCACGCTGCGCAGGCCACTGGCGATGGCCGGTGCGCGCCCGTGGATGCCGTGCATGCCGTAGGTGTCCAAATAATACGGGAAACGCGAGGAGCACCCGATACCGCTGATGAAGACGATCTCTTCCTTGGGCCGGCCATGGTGCTGCAGCACGCTCTCCACCTGCTTGAGGATGGAATAATCGCCGCAACCAGGGCACCAGCGCACCTGCTGGTCGCTCGCGTAATTGATCTTGTCATTCCGGCCTTGAGCCGGCAATGCGTCATTCCGGCCTTGGGCCGGAATCCCGGTTGTGTTCCCCGTGCTCATGATTTCAACAGATCGATTACCCCGGCCTTGATCTCCGCCGAGGTGAAGGGCATGCCCTGGATCTTGTTCAGCCCTTGTGCGTCCACCAAGTATTCCGCGCGCAGCAGCTGGCGCAGTTGTCCGCTGTTCATTTCGGGCACCAGCACCTTCTTGTAATTCTTCAGCAGGCCGCGCAGCCCCTTGTTCATGGGGAACATGTGGCGCAGGTGGACGTGGGCCACGCTGTGGCCTTCCTGCTGCAGTTCCAGTGCTGCGGTGCGGATGGCCCCGTAGGTGGAGCCCCAGCCCACGATCAGCAGGTCGCCCTCGGGCGGGCCACTGTCCAAGCGGATGGGCCGGTACGTATCGGCAATGCGCTGCACCTTCTCGCCACGCAGGCGCACCATCAGTTCGTGGTTTTTCGGGTCGTAGCTGATGTTCCCGGTCTTGTCCTCCTTTTCGATGCCGCCGATGCGGTGTTGCAGGCCGGCCATGCCGGGCACGGCCCAAGGGCGGATGCCGCGCTCATCGCGTGCATACGGCTGGAACTTGCCTTCGCTGTCGTGGAAAGCTGCCGGATCCATGGCCGAACCGTTGGCGAACGGCGGGATGATGGGCCGCAGGTCCTTGGCCTCCGGGAAACGCCATGGCTCCGCGCCATTGGCGATGTAGCCGTCGCTGAGCAGGATCACAGGCGTCATGTGTTCCACGGCGAGCTTTGCCGCTTCGTACGCCATTTCAAAACAGTCCGTGGGGCTGCTGGCGGCGATCACCGGAATGGGCGCTTCGCCATTGCGGCCGTGCAATGCCTGGAAGAGGTCCGCCTGCTCGGTCTTGGTGGGCATGCCGGTGCTGGGCCCGCCGCGCTGCACGTTCACCACCACCAAGGGCAGTTCCAGCATGCAGGCCAGGCCCAGTGCTTCCCCTTTCAGTGCGATGCCCGGCCCACTGCTGGCGGTGGTGCCCAAGGCCCCGCCGTAGCTGGCACCGATGGCCGAGCACACGGCGGCGATCTCGTCCTCCGCCTGGAAGGTCTTCACCCCGAAATGCTTGTTGCGCGAGAGCTCGTGCAGGATGTCGCTGGCGGGCGTGATGGGATAGCTGCCGTAGAAAAGTTCCAGGCCGGACTTCTGCGCGGCGGCGATCAGGCCGATGGCGATGCCCTGGTTGCCGGTGATGTTGCGGTAGGTGCCCTTGGGCATGGGCGCGGGCTTCACCTCGAAGCGGGTGGTGAAGGTTTCACTGGTGTCGCCGAAGTTGTACCCCGCCTGCAGCACGCGCAGGTTGGCCTCCAGCAGGTCGGGCTTGTTCGCGAACTTCTTGGCTAAGAAGGCGCGCGAGCGGTCCAGCTTGCGGCTGTACATCCAGTGGATGAAGCCCAGCACGAACATGTTCTTGCTACGGTCCTTCTCCTTCATACCCAGCTTGGTGCCCTCGAGCGCGTTGCGGGTAAGCTTCGTGATATCCACGCTCTGCAGCACGTAGTTGTCCAAACTGCCGTCGGTAAGCGGGTTCTCCACGTCTGGATAGCCCGCCAGGCGCAGGTTCTTGGCATCGAAGCCGTCGCTGTTGGCGATGATGATGCCGCCGTTCTTGAGCTTACCGAGATTGGCCTTCAGTGCGGCGGCGTTCATCACCACCAGCACGTCGCAGGTGTCGCCCGGCGTAAACACGTCCACACTGCCGAAGTGCAACTGGAAGCCGCTGACGCCTGCCAGGGTGCCCTGCGGCGCACGGATCTCCGCCGGGTAATTGGGGAATGTGCTCACGTCGTTGCCGAAGAGCGCATTGCTGTCCGTGAACTGTGCGCCGGTGAGCTGGATGCCGTCGCCGCTGTCGCCAGCGAAGAGGATCACGACTTTCTCCCGGGCTTCCACCTTTTTGGGCGGAAGCGTTGTGGTTGTGTCCATTTCGAGGTACAAAGGTAGTGGGGGCAAGGAGGGGTCGAACTGATGGGGGTCAGGGGCCTTCCAACCCGGCAGGTATTCACCACTGCATGGAACCCGTTACTTTGTCCATCAGATCCACAGCATGCACAAGCACATCCAACCTGGCGTTTTCCTGCTTCTGTTCTTGGCGATCGGCTGCCGTACACAATCCCCGGTGGCCACGCAGCTGCCGCAGCTGTCCCCAGCCGCCCAACTCGCCCAGCAGAACGTGGATGCCACCATCTACCAGAACATGTCCGCCGAGGTGTACCGCCTGTTCCAACAGGGCTATGAGCTGGCCAAGATCCGCCTGGACGCCAACTTGGCCCGGCCGCACACGCTGCCACCGGCGGTGATCGTGGACATTGACGAGACCGTGCTGGACAACAGCCCCTACCAAGTGACCAACGCCGCGAGCGGCCGCACGTATTCCCCGGAAACCTGGAAGCAATGGACCGCCAAGGCGAGCGCCAAGGCCCTGCCCGGCGCGGTGGAGTTCCTGAACTATGCCGCTGGCAAGGGCTGTGCGATTTACTACATCAGCAACCGCGAAACGGATGAACTCGGGCCCACCCTGCGGAACCTGGCGAGCGAAGGCTTTCCCATGGTGGACACTGCCCACGTGATACTGATGCACGGCACCAGCGATAAAACAACGCGGCGCGCCCAAGTGGCCGCAACACACTACATCGCCCTGTTGGCCGGCGACCAGCTCCGCGACTTTGACGAGAGTTTCAAAAACCGCAGCGTGGACCATGGCAAGCCACTGGTGGACGCACAACGCGATACCCTGGAGCGTTACTTCATCATGCTGCCCAATTCCATGTATGGAACCTGGCTGGACGCGGTAAGCGGCAAACCGCTGGAAGGCAAGCCAGTGAACAAGGGAGCCGTACTGAAGAAGAACGCCAACTGATGCGTGCCGTGGTGCAACGGGTGCGGGAAGCCTCGGTACATATTCGCGGCACCGAGCATGCGCACATTTCCAAGGGCTTGTTGGTGTTGCTGGGGATCGAAGCAGGCGATACGGCCGAGGACCTGGAATGGCTCTGCGGCAAGGTGGCGCGCATGCGGCTCTTCGCGGATGCGGAAGACGTAATGAACTTGGACATCAACGAGGCCCAGGGCGAATTGATGTTGGTGAGCCAATTCACCCTGCACGCCAGCACCCGCAAGGGAAACCGGCCCAGCTACATCCGCGCGGCGCGCCCGGAGGAGGCCATTCCACTTTATCTGCGTGCCAAACAGCTCTTCAGCGTGCTGGTGCACAACCACGTGCGCAGCGGCGAGTTCGGCGCCGACATGCAGGTGGAATTGGTGAACGACGGACCGGTGACCATTGTGATCGACAGCAAATTGAAAGAGTGAAAATTCCAAACACCATGGAAGGAAGACCGGGAACGGCAGGCGGCGAAGTGGCCACCTTGCAACGCGAGGTGGAGGGGTGGATCACAACGGTGGGCGTACGCTACTTCAACGAGCTCACCAACATGGCGATCCTCACCGAGGAGGTGGGCGAAGTGGCGCGCATCATGGCCCGGCGCTACGGTGAGCAGAGCGAAAAGGAGAGCGACAAGGGCAAGGACCTCGGCGAAGAGCTGGCCGATGTGCTGTTCGTCGCCCTGTGCATTGCCAACCAAACCAACACCGATCTGCAGGCTGCGTGGCGGAAGAAAATGGAAAAGCGCACCAGCCGCGATGCGCAGCGGCACGGGCAGAACCCGAAGTTGAAGTAGCGAGGACTCAAATGGGCACCGATGGACGCGGAAGGCGTCCATCGGTGCCCATTACACCTCCTATCGCATTACCGCCAACACCGTGCCTGCCACCCGCCCGGCCCCGCCTTTCCGCTCGTTCACATAGCGGGCCGCTGCCTCGGAAGCTTTCCTCAGCGCCTGCGGATCATTCAGCCAACGGCCCAGCGCCCCCTGCAATTCCGCCGAGTTCCTTACCTCCTGCCCTGCCCCTGCATCAATCAAGCCCTGCACTTCGGGAAATTTCTTGTGCCGCGGCCCCACGATCACCGGCACGCCCCAGGCCGCTGCTTCCAGCACGCTGTGGATGCCGTCCGTGAACCCGCCACCCACGTATGCCACGCTGCCATAGCGGTACAAGCGGGCCAGCAAGCCCATGCGGTCCACCAGCAGTGTGCCCTGCAGCGCTGCGCCCAACATGGTTTCCACGCTTTCTACCGGGCTTTGCTCCAATTCGCTCCAGCAGGCCAAGGGTTTGGGGAAATCGCGTTCGATGGCCGCCAGTTGTGCCTCGTGCAGCTCATGCGGCACGGCCATGCACTTGGGCGCACCCACACCCATGCCGCGCAGCGCCTCGGCTAGGAGCGCTTCATCCTTGGGCCAAGTGCTGCCGCACACCAGCACGGGCCCATTGCCGGCGAAGGCCCGGGCCAAGGGCAATTCCTCCTTGCCTGCAGCGATCGCCGCTACACGGTCGAACCGTGCATCACCACCCACCGCTACATGTCGTACTCCAACACCCTCAAGCAGCTTCAAGGAAACTTCATCCTGCGTGAAGATCTGCTTGAAGCAGCCCAGCATGCTGCGCCATGCGCCGCCATACCACCGGAAAAAGGGTTGGTCCTCGCGGAAAAGGGCGGAAACAAGGAATACCGGCACTTTCCTGCGCTCAAGGGCGTGCAAGTGGTGGTACCAGAACTCGTACTTCACGAAGATCGCCACAGCGGGGTTCACCAAGCCCAGCAGCCGCTTTGCATGGGCCGGGCTGTCCGGCGGCAAGTACTCCACATGCGTGGCCAGCGGCTCGTTCTTGCGCGCTTCGTATCCGCTGGGACTGAAGAAGGTGAGCAGCACCGGCAGTTCCGGGCGCTGGGCCTTGATGGCCTCCAGCACGGGCCTGCCCTGTTCAAACTCGCCCACGCTGGCGCAGTGCATCCATAGGCAACCTTGCAGTTGCGGGGCCACCTGTTCCAGCCGGTCCCAGCATTCATTCCTGCCTTGCACCCATGCCTTGGCCTTTGGGTTCCATGCGGCCGCAAGCCGGATGGCCGCATGGTATGCCCCGATGCCCAAGTCGTACAGCAAGGGCATCAGCGGTAGTATTCACGGGTGTCGCGCGTCTTGTAGATGGGCAGCGTCCAGCCGAAGCGGAACCCGGTAAGGCCGTCCACGTGGGTATCCCCATCGCTGCGGCCCTTGTCGAACTGATAGGGGTGCATGGACTTGGTGAAGGCCACTTGCAGCTCGAACCCGCCCATGAAGTTGATGAACCGGTTGTTTCCCAAATGCTGGTATCCCACGAAGAACATGCCTACCGGCCCCGCGGCAAGGCGGTCATAGCCCTTGAGGTAGTCACCTTCCAAGGCCGGCACCACGTCGTTCTGGTGCTGGATCAACACTTTGTGTGCGAGGTAACCTCCGCCCAATTTCAGCAGGATGCCGCTGTTGGGGTTGGGCCCCACGATGGGGATCACCTTACCGGCAAAGGCCATCACCGTAAAGCCCCGCTCGAACAGCAGGATGCTGGCCGGCTCGCCGTCCTGGTTCACCACCACTCCGTTTGCCGTGGTCATGGCCCGCAGCATGCTGCGATCGATCACCTTGTCGCCGAACAAATAGCCACCTTCCAGGCCCAGCGAATAATTGCTTTTGAACTTCACCGAGGCGCTGAGCCCCAAGTTGCTGTTGGCGCCGAAGCGTTGGGCCATGTCACCGCTGGGCAGCTGGTAGGCATAGCTGACGGTAAGAGGCACCAAGGTGATGGAGGTGTCCTGGATGCCGCTTTGGGCCCAAATCGGCCCGGAGAGGACGAACCCGATAACGGGTAGTAGATTCCGCGTTTGGCCCATGCCGCGCGAAGGTACTTCCGTGAACCCATGCCTGAGCAGGGGTGATGGATGATCGACGCTCCGGAAGGCTCATCGCGGGGTGGACATGGGACCATTGCATCCTTCCCTGGTAGCCACGTACTGCCCGGGCATTGAGCCTGGCTGGCCCATGGCCTGCATTTACCGACGGCCACCTCTAGGCATGCACGTGCGGCGCCACCGGTCCGGAAGCCGCTGCATGCAGGCTTGTCCGCATCTTCCGGCTGCTTCATTCAGCGGATTATTTGGCGATCTTGGCCCACCCCTTCGCATGATGCGCTTCCTGTCATTGGTGTGCATAGTTCTGCTTGGCCTGCCCTGCCTGAAAGCCCAGGACGCCACCATGGTCTCCGCTTTGCTGTCCACGTACCGGAGTGCCGGTTCCGATAGTGCGCGGGCAGTGGCATTGGCCCGCATTTCCTTCCACCTGATCCGCTCCGACCCGGACAGTGCACGGCTTACCGGCCAACAGGCGCTCAGGTTGGCCTCGAAGGGCGGGTCGCAGAGTGCAGCAGGCCATGCGTACAACAGCTTGGGCTGGCTGGATGCCGAACAGGGACGGCTGGACAGCGCCGAGTACAAGCTGCAACGGGCCCTGGCCATTTTTACCCGGCTACAGGACGGGTCCGACCAGGCCGCAGTTCTGCTCAACCTTGGCTGGTTGGCCGAGAAGCGCGGGGATGACGCCGCATCCCTAAAGCACTTCCTGCAAGCCCTAGGCAAGGCCGAAACGGCACGGGACAGCATCAAGGAAGCCACCATCACCTACTCCATCGGCGTGAGCTACCGCAAGATGGGCGAATATGCCCAAGCGGCCGACTACCTGCAGCGTGCCTTGCGCACGGAAACCGCATTGGGCCGGAAACAGAAAATGGCAAACTGCCTGCTGGCACTGGCCAACACCCGCCGCGAATCCGGCGACGTGCCCACAGCCCTGTCCGACTATGAGCGGGCCGCCCACCTCTTTGCCGAAGTGAAGGATGCGGCCGGTCAAGGGCTTGTGCAGGAAAACCTCGGCGACCACTTCGCCGAGCATGAACCAGCCAAGGCCCTGTTCCATTACCAATTGGCCCTGGACCTGTACGACATCAGCGGCGGCATGCTGGACAAAGCGTATGCATTGCTCGCCATCGGCAAGGTGCGGCTGAAGCTGGGTCAACATGCGTTGGCGGAAGAAGCACTGAAAGAAGCCTCATCCTTAGCCGCACAAACCCGCTCGGGGGCCTTGGGCATGGCAGTGGAGCGCAGCCTGGCCGATCTGGCGAAGGCCAGGAATGATGCCAGTGGGGTATATGGCCACTTGGAACGTTACCTCTTCCTGCGGGACAGCTTGAAAGGCGAAGCCAACCAGCGGGAACTTGCCCGGCTGCGCACCCTGTTTGAGACCGAGCGCAAGGAGCGCGAGAACACCGAGCTTCGCGCAGAGAACATGTCCCAGCAGGAACGCCTGAAACGGCGGAAGATCCTGCTCTTTGGCAGTATGGCACTGGCCATTCTGGCCTCGGCGGCCATGATGCTGACCTGGCGCAACTACCGGCAAAAAAAGAAGTACTCCAGGGTGTTGGAGAAACTCAACGATGAGCTGGGGCACAGCAACGCGGACATCTCGGAGATGAACGGCCTGTTGGAGATGCGCCTGCTGCGCAGCCAGATGAACCCCCACTTCATCTACAATTCGCTGGCCAGCGCGGCACAATTGGTACAGACCGGCAAGCAGGCCGATGCCTTGGCCTATGTGCAGGGCTTTGCCCGCCTGCTGCGCATGGTGCTTGAATTCAGCGTGCGGGACCGCATCCCGTTGGAAGAGGAGATGGAATTCCTGGAGCTCTACCTGAAGCTGGAATCGCACCGCATACCCGGATTGCTTTACACGGTGGAGGCCGATGCCAAGCTCATCGATGAGGAGGTGATGGTGCCCGGCATGCTGGTACAGCCCTTCGTGGAGAACGCCATCTGGCACGGACTGGCCAAGCACGAAGGAATGCGCGTGCTGGGCATCCGTTTCTCCTCTACCGCGCGGGGCGGCGTGCATTGCACCGTAACCGACAACGGTGTGGGGCGGGAAACGGCCGCCCGCGAAAACAAGGGCGATACCCACCGCTCATTGGGCATGGACCTTACCGGCCAGCGGCTTCGCCTGTTGGCGCGGCGCTTGGGCAACAACAATCACTACACCGTGAAAGACCTGCGCAACGGCGAAGGCCGGCCCCAGGGCACAGAGGTGAACCTGGAGCTGTGAGGAAAACAGGGAGAGTTCCCGTAGGCGCGAAAACCTGAACGGCCCGCCGGAAGCAAGCCGGGACCGATGCCGTGCCAACAGAGAAGGTACCCGTTCTTCCGCAGCACCTGCTGCTACCACGCGGCTGCTCCTTCGATCCAGCGCCGTTCGATCAACAAGTACAATTTCTTCACCGTCTCCAGCCTTGCTCCGTTCCAGGCGATCATCCACCCTGGGCAGATCCTTCTTCCGCAGTCGCACTCTTTCCGCCCCATTCAACCTATGGGCCTTGTTGGCGGCTGGGACTGGCTGGCTCGCGGCCAATGTCATTAAGTTGAGGAAGCATTTATCAACTGAGCATGGTCTGCAGGCTTGCAGCCTGCGATGTGGTCGTTCCACAGGCTGGAAGCCTGTGCTACAACAGTGCTCTTCCTCCCTTAACTGAATGACATTGGGTTCGCGGCTGCTCCGAGATCGGCAGGCACTGGAACTATGGGCCGCGCATCGGAGGTGGATTTCATAAGTCCGATCGCCACGGGCACGGAACCCCTCATGGCGGGCAACGGGTACATGGTCTTCTCGAAATCCTCCACCAGTCCGGACTTTAATTGGGAACTCACCCTGGTGGACGCAACCTCGTTGGTGCCGCAATGGAGCACCACCGTGGCCCAAGCACCGGGGGTGGTACCATTCTTCGGCCGCGAGCCGCTCTTCCGGTTAGGCGGAGACGACCTGCCGGTGCCGACCTCCACCCCCCCGGACCGATATGATGCGGCCCCGGCAGCTTGGCCTGGGGCCCAACCCTCTCGCAGGGCGGCAACGGCGACTTTGCCGCTTGCTCGAATCCTTGCCGCTTGCTCGATCATGCTGGGCGATCACATGTGCAACCCGCTGCTTTACGGGCGGAATTTACCGTGTAAGTCCGCCAAGCGAACAACGAAAAACCACATGATCATGACAAAAACCAAACGACCAACCATCGGAAGCGTGCTCGGCATGGGCCTAGGCATGCTGTTGCTGATCCCCCATGGAGCGGCTGCGCAAAGCACCGTGAATGCATCGGGCCACAGCGGCACCATCGCAGGGAACACCTTCGCCTACTCCATCGGTGAAATGACCGTGGTGAGCACGGTCGTTGCGGAGACCTTCCTGGTGACCCAGGGGGTGATGCAGGCCGGCCCCGACGCCACGATCGGCGTGCAGGAGCTGGACAACGCGGCGGCGCAGATCACCCTCTATCCCAACCCGGTTAGCGACCGCCTGTACTTGCACCCGGAGCTCAGTGCAGGTAGTGGCCTCCTCATCCGGCTGTTGGATGTGGACGGCCGCCTGTTGATGGAACGCCAAGCCCGCCTGGGCACCGGCAGCGAAGAACAGGAGATCGACATGGCCCCCTACGCCGAAGGCTCCTACCTGCTTCAGGCCGTGGTGCGCCACAACGACCATGAATTCCAAAAAACATTCCAAGTGCTGAAGGCAGCCGTCCGCCGCTGAACTGCACACGCCCTTGAAACAAAAACAACCAAGATCAACCCAAGAACACCATGAAGATCCATTCACTCCTTCTGGTCGGTGCCCTAGGCCTGGCCACTTCCATGCAGGCGCAAGCTCCGCAGAAATTCAACTACCAGGGCATTGCGCGCAACACCTCCGGGCAGCCGCTGGCCAACCAGGCCCTTGGCCTGAGGATCAGCATACTGGACGGCACCACTGCCCAATATGTGGAGACCCACAACGTAACCACCAACAACTTCGGCCTGTACGACGTGCAGATCGGTGGTGGCACGGTGGTGAGCGGCACCATGGGCGCCGTTACCTGGGCCAGCGGCACCAAGAACATCAAGGTGGCCATTGACCCGAATGGAGGCACCAGCTATGTGGACATGGGCACCACGCAGCTGCTCAGCGTGCCGTATGCGCTGCATGCGGCCACCAGTGCAGGCGGCGGCGGGGCCAACATCAATGGTGATGTGAACAAGTTGGTGAAGTTTACCGGCACCACGGCCGGCGGCAACTCACAGATCTTTGATGACGGCACCAAGGTGGGCATAGGCACCATCACGCCAGGGGCCAAGCTGGAGATCAAGAGCACCGGCAATGCGATCAGCCCCCAACTGCGCCTGATGCAAAACGGAGGAGATGGCTATGCACGCCTGCATTTCCAAAACTCAAACACGGGAGCATGGGTATTGGCGGGAAATAAAGGTGCTGATGCCGCCGCCTCCGTCTTCAATGTGTATTACAGCGCCAATGCGGACGGGCAAATCCCAGGCAAGGATATCCTCAGGATCTCCGGCCAAGGAAAGGTTGGGGTGAATAGCGGCGCCATCACAACCATTAGCACCTCCGACGGTATGCTGCAAGCACAACAAGCAGGCGTCATCGATGCCCTCACGCTTTACGACGCCAGCGCCTCGAACAAATGGGGGTTCTATGCATCTACCAATATGAACCTCTATAAAAACGGCAACTATTGCGGGTTTTTCGATGGCACCTCGGGCGCTTACAGCGCCACTTCCGACCTTCGCCTGAAGGAGAACATCGTGCCCGCAGGCAGCGTGCTCAGTCTGTTGAAAGAGGTGCAAGTGAAGCGCTACACCTACAAGGCCGATGACACCCATCGCCCGCAGCTGGGCTATATCGCGCAGGAACTGGAGAAGCAGTTCCCCGAGTTTGTGAACAAGCCCGAAGTGGTGGAAGGCAAGGACGTGGCCTACACGGTGAACTACGCTGGCATGAGCGCCGTGGCCATCAAGGGCATTCAGGAGCAGCAGGAGATGATCGAGGCCCAGGCCAAGACCATCGCCACGTTGCAGGATAACATGGCGAGGCTGCAACAGCGCTTGGAGCAGTTGGAGCGCTGATCATTGCGTAAGGCTGGAAGTCCGGTTCACCAAGTGGTGGGCCGGACTTCCGGCATTCTACCCCGTGATGACCACAACGTCCTCGTTTCGGCAAGGGTGATGCTTTTGCCTGCTAACGATCAACCCGACCTGACGAACGCTCCCGACTAAGGTGTTCACCGTATCTTGTCGCCATGTACCGCGCGCTCCTTGTGGACGACTGTCCGCGCAACCGCGAATACCTGCGAACGCTTCTGGAACAATACGGGAATGGAGTTGCCGTGATGAGCGAAGCGGGGGACATTGAAGCAGCGGAAGCCGCCCTTGGCACAGATTCCCCCGATATCGTCTTTTTGGATGTGGAGATGCCGGGGGGCAGCGGCTTCGACCTGTTGCGCAAAATGGGTACTTGGTCGTTCGACGTGGTATTCACCACAGCCTTCGACCACTATGCCATCCAGGCCATCCGCTTCAGCGCGCTGGATTACCTTTTGAAGCCCGTGCAACCCGATGAGCTCGCCTCCGCCCTCCAGCGTTTCAAAGAGAGACGTGGTAACACCTCCATGCAAGAAGCGGTGCAAGAACGGTTCATCAGCAACTTGGCCCAGGCCGATGAACAGGGGCTGAAACTCACGCTCACCCGGGGCGATCGTTGCTATTCAGTGGGCCCGGCGGAGATCAGCCATTGCGTAGCCGACGGCAACTACACTGAGCTGTACAAGGCAGACGGCAGCCGCTTCATCAGTGCCCGAACGCTAAAGGACTACGAGGAGATGCTTCGTCCGTGGGGATTCGTGCGCGTACATCGCTCTGCACTCGTGAACCGTGCCAAGGTGGCTCGGATGACCAATGGCCATGTGACCTTAGAGAGCGGATTGGACATTGAAGTGAGCCGACGGCGCTGGGAAGAGGCCCGCAAGGAACTGGGCGTGTGACCGGGGAGGCAACCCCTGCGCAGATGCCGGACCCTGGAATCTGTACGCAGGTCATCCAGGATTTCGACCAGCCGCAGATCATCAATGCCGACTTCGCGGACTTCATCAACGTGAACATCTACCCGGTACCGGTGAAGGGTGGTGAATTTGCCGTGGACATCGACCTGTTGGTGCCCACCTCCGTGAACCTCACCATTGTGAACAACATGGGCAAGGATTTCTTCGCCAAGGAACTGTACTTCGACCTGCCCGGTCGCAACAAGTTCGTGGTGGAGATGGGCACCCTGTGGCCCAACGGCATCTACCATGCCATTTTCCAATACGGGGACGGTTCCTCGGTTTCACGTAGCTTTAGCGTGGAATAGGTCCTGCTGCTCGGCACTGGCCCAAGGCGCCTGCTCCTCCCGGGCAGTTGCCTTGGGCCTATGCGGGTCTATGCGCAGTGTTTAAGAAGCGACAGCCCCACGCGGGTGCTAGGGCAAACGCATCTAAACAGGTTGATAGCATTGGGTTTTGTGCGACGCCCTTCGGGGTCGAAATTCTCTTTATACCGAATGTACTACGCTATATGACCCCGTTGGGGTCAAGCATTGGATCGGTTGCGGCATCCCGAAAGTGCTAAGCTCCTTGCCCCAGTCTTGTGGCGATCATGGAAGCGCACTTTGTGACCCCGTAGGGTGTCACACAGCGTAGGTGTTGGAGTTCTGCGGGGATTCGACCCCGAAGGGTGTCGCACAGGCGAGAAGCCTTAGCATTGAAATAAGATGCGTTTGCCCTGACAGGGGTGCATTGCCGGAATAGCGCTCCCCTTACCTTCGCCCCTTGGCCCGGCGGGAATATGGCCGCTTGGCAAGCGTGAAAAACTGGCATGAAACCCATCCAAATGGTCGACCTGGTCGGCCAATACGAAAAGATCAAACCCGAGGTGGACGCCGCGCTGCACGAAGTGATCTCCACGGCCGCCTTCATCAACGGGCCGCAGGTGAAAGCCTTGGAGCAGGAACTGGCGGAATACCTCAAGGTGAAGCATGTGATCGGCTGCGGCAACGGCACCGATGGCCTGCAAGTGGCCCTGATGGCCCTCGGCCTGAAGCCTGGCGATGAGGTGATCACCGCCTCCTTCACCTTTGTGGCCACCGTGGAGGTGCTCGCCCTGCTGGGGCTGGTGCCGGTGTTTGCCGACGTGCTGCCGGGCACCTTCAACCTGGACCCCGCCGACGTGGCCCGCAAGGTGACCCCGAAAACCAAGGCCATTGTGCCGGTGCACCTGTTCGGCCAAAGCGCCGACATGGATGCCATGCTGGCCATCGCCCGTGAATACAACCTGTACGTGGTGGAGGATGCCTGCCAGAGCATCGGCGCGGACCACAGCGGAAGCAACGGAAAGCGCAAGAGCGGCACCTTGGGCGACATCGGCGTCACCAGCTTCTTCCCCAGCAAGAACCTGGGCTGCTACGGCGACGGCGGCGCGCTCTTCACCAACGACGATGAGCTGGCGATGAAGATCCGACGGGTGTGCAACCACGGCAGCCGGCAGCGGTACTACCACGAGACCGTCGGGGTGAACAGCCGCCTGGATTCACTGCAGGCCGCCGTGCTGCGGGTGAAGCTGAAGCACTTGGACGAATACGCGCGTGCCCGCAACGCCGCCGCCACGGTGTACGACGAGGCCTTCGGGGGCTTGAAGGGCCTCACCACCCCCGGCCGCAGCTCCTTCAGCAGCCATGTGTTCCACCAGTACACCCTGCGCGTGGCGGGCGGCAGGCGCGACGCCCTGAAGAAGCACTTGGAGGAACAAGGCATCCCCGCCATGATCTATTACCCGGTGCCCTGCCACCTGCAAGATGCGTACAAGGGCGACCGGTTCCCGGCGGGCTCGCTGCCCGTTACCGAGCACTTGGCGGCCGAGGTGCTTTCGCTGCCCATGAGCACCGAACTTGATGCAGGGCAACTGCAACACATCACGCGGGCGGTGGCGTCATTTTTCAATTGAACAAAAAAACCGGGCACCACGGCGCCATGGCGCCGTGCCCAAACACCGTAACATGAACATTGCTGTAGTAGGAACCGGATATGTGGGCCTGGTAACGGGCACTTGCTTCGCCGAAACGGGCAACAACGTCACCTGCGTGGACATTGATGAGGCCAAGGTGAAGATGCTCAAGGAGGGCCGGGTGCCCATTTACGAACCCCACTTGGACGTGCTCTTCGAGCGCAACATCCGCCAAGGTCGCCTGCATTTCACCACCAACCTGAAGGAGGCCGTGGAAAAAGCCGAGATCATCTTCCTGGCCCTGCCCACGCCGCCCGGCGAGGACGGCAGCGCCGATCTGAAGTACGTGCTGGGGGTGGCTAAAGAGCTGGGCAAGATCATCAACGGCTACAAAGTGATCGTGGACAAGAGCACGGTGCCGGTGGGCACGGCCGAGAAGGTCCGCGCAGCGGTGGCCGAACATGCGCGCGAACCGTTTGACGTGGCCAGCAACCCCGAATTCCTGCGCGAGGGCTATGCCGTGGACGACTTCCTGAAGCCCGACCGCGTGGTGGTGGGCACCAGCAGCGCCCGGGCGCGCAAGGTGATGGAGGACCTGTACAAGCCTTTCGTACGCCAAGGGAACCCCATCATCTTCATGGACGAGCGCAGCGCTGAACTGACCAAGTACGCCGCTAATGCCTTCCTGGCCATGAAGATCACCTTCATGAACGAGATCGCCAACTTTTGCGAGGCCGTGGGCGCCGACGTGGACAAGGTGCGCATCGGCATCGGCACGGACAGCCGCATCGGCAAGCGCTTCCTCTTCCCCGGCATCGGCTACGGCGGCAGCTGCTTCCCCAAGGATGTGCAGGCCTTGGCCAGGAGCGGCCAGGAGGCCGGCTACCACTTCCGCATCATCGACAGCGTGATGAAGGTGAACGAGCGGCAGAAGACCACGTTGGTGGACAAGGTGAAGGCGCACTACGGCGAGAACCTCCGCGGCAGGCACTTCGCGCTGTGGGGCTTGGCCTTCAAGCCGGACACCGACGACATCCGCGAGGCGCCGGCCTTGTACATGATCGATGCCCTTACGGCGGCAGGCGCCACCATCACCGCCTTCGACCCCGAGGCCATGGCCAACGTCCAAAAAGTCGTGGGCGACAAGATCAACTACGCCACCGATGAATACGCCGCCTTGGACGGGGCAGATGCCTTGTTGATCGCCACCGAATGGGCCCTCTTCCGCAATCCGGACCTGGCCCAACTCGAAACCAAGCTCAGGAGCAAGACCATTTTCGACGGGCGCAACTTGTACGACCTGGACGAAATGAAGGAAAAGGGATTCCACTACGTGAGCGTGGGCCGCCAAGCGGTGAACGCACCGATCAAAGCCAACGCCTGACCATGGCGAAGAAAGCCGCTGCCACCAAAGCCAAGCCCGCCGCCAAGGCCAAGCCTGCCGTAGCCAAGGAGCGTGTATTGATCACCGGCGCCGCCGGCTTCTTGGGCTCGCACCTGTGCGACCGGTTCCTGAAGGAGGGCTACCACGTGATCGGCATGGACAATCTGATCACCGGCCGGTTGAAGAACATCGAGCACCTGTTCCACCGCAAGGACTTCGAGTTCCACCACCACGACGTCACCAAGTTCGTGCACGTGCCGGGCAAGTTGAAGTACATCCTGCACTTCGCCAGCCCGGCCAGCCCGATCGACTACCTGAAGATCCCGATCCAAACGCTGAAAGTAAGCTCGCTGGGCACCCACAACCTGCTTGGGCTGGCGCTGGAGAAAAAGGCGCGCATCCTGGTGGCCAGCACCAGCGAGGTGTACGGCGATCCGCAGGTGCACCCCCAGCCGGAGAGCTATTGGGGCCATGTGAACACCGTGGGGCCGCGCGGGGTGTACGACGAGGCCAAGCGCTTCCAGGAGGCCATCACCATGGCCTACCACACCTACCACGGCCTGGAAACACGCATCGTGCGCATCTTCAACACCTACGGCCCGCGCATGCGCCTGAACGACGGGCGCGTGCTGCCCGCCTTCATCGGCCAGGCCCTGCGCGGTGAAGACCTCACCATCTTCGGCAAGGGCGACCAAACCCGCAGCTTCTGCTATGTGGACGACCTGGTGGAGGGCATCTTCCGCCTGCTGAAGAGCGACTACGCCGGTCCGGTGAACATCGGCAACCCGGCGGAGATCACCATCAAGCAATTCGCCCAAGAGATCGTGAAGCTCACGGGCACCAAACAGAAGCTCGTCTACAAGCCGCTGCCGCAGGACGACCCCATGCAACGCAAGCCGGACATCACCTTGGCCAAGAAGCTACTGAAATGGCAACCCCAGGTGAACCGCGCCGAGGGCTTGAAGATCACCTATGCGTACTTCAAGGGCCTGAGCAAGGCCGAGCTGAACGCGAAGGAGCACAACACCTTCGAGGGCTACGTGCGGAAGTGAGGCCGGGGCGGTGATCCCCTACCCCGCGACCCACGCCCAAACACCCGCCAACACCAGCACCACGCCCAGTCCGCGGAACAAGTAGAGCAGCGTTCTGCCGGCCATGTGTTCACGCATGTGGCCGCCCACGCGGATCAGCAGGAGCAGCAACCCCATGGCGCCGATGAAAGCGCCAAGGCTGAAGCCGGCCATCGCCGCCCAGCCGTGCAGTTTAATGCCCATGGCTTCCGTACCCAAACGCACCCCGCACCAGAACAGGGCCAGTTGCGGGTTCATCAGACCCAACAGCAACCCGCGGTGAAAACCGCTTCGCGGGGCAGGCTCATCCTTGATGTGGAACGGTCTCGTGGCCAAGGCGATGAACAAGCCAAGACCCACCAGCACCACAGCGGTGATGCGCTCCGGAGTGATTTGCAGCCGCTCCGTGAATGCCAGGATGCGGTTGGCCGCCACAAAGGCAATGGCCGCATACAGCAGTTCGGGCAGTGCCCCTCCCAAGGCCGTGCCCCGCGCCATTTTCGGACCGTTGCGGAAGGTGGTGGCCAATACGGCTGTGTTTACCAATCCTGCTTGCAGCGAACCAATGAAACTGGCTGCAGCGGCAATGAGCAGGGCGGGCAGGAATGCGGTCATGCGGGCCGGAAATTTAGCGCTCAGGCGAAGAGCGCCCCATTCCCGCCCAACGCGGTGCCACCGGAACATGGCAAGGCATTACCTTCGCGCTCCGTATTTTCCATGCTCTATACCGCCCACCCTACCGCCATCATTGACGAAGGCTGCACCATTGGTGCGGGCACCCGGATCTGGCATTTCAGCCACATCATGCCAGGGGCCGAGATCGGCGAGGGCTGCAACATCGGGCAGAACGTGGTGGTAAGCCCTGGAGTGAAGCTGGGCCGCAACGTGAAAGTGCAGAACAACGTGAGCCTGTACACCGGCGTGGAATGCGGGGACGACGTGTTTCTGGGCCCCAGCTGCGTGTTCACCAACGTGATCAACCCGCGCAGCGCGGTGAACCGCCGGAACCAGTATGCCAGAACATACGTGGGCAAGGGGGCCAGCATCGGGGCCAACGCCACCATTGTTTGCGGGCACGACATCGGCGAATACGCCTTTATCGGTGCCGGTGCGGTGGTCACCAAAACGGTGCCCGCCCATGCCTTGGTGGTGGGGAACCCGGCCCGGCAAAAGGGCTGGATGAGCGAGCATGGCCACAAGCTGCTCTTTGATGCGGGCGGCCAGGCCACCTGCCCTGAAAGTGGCCAGCAATACCAATTGAAGGACAACAAAGTGAGCCGGACCGCATGAACAAAGTGAATTTCGCCGTGGTCGGTTGCGGCCATATCGGCAAGCGCCACGCGGAAATGATCGGCCGCAACAGCGAAAGCCGCCTGGTGGCCCTGTGCGATGTGAAGCCGAAGGAGGAGCTGGGCATCGGGCAATTCGATGTGCCGTATTTCACGGACCTCGATGCCATGTTCCAGGCGGTGCCGCAGATCGACGTGGTGAACATCTGCACCCCCAATGGATTGCATGTGCCCCTAAGCCTTGCCGCCTTGGGCCACGGCAAGCACGTGGTATGTGAAAAGCCCATGGGCCTTACCAAAGCCGGGTGCGAGGCCGTGCTGGGGAAGGCGCTGCAGAAGCACAAGCAGGTGTTCGGGGTGATGCAGAACCGCTACAGCCCGCCCAGCCAGTGGATCAAGGAAATGGTGGATGAAAAGCGCCTGGGCGACATCTTCCTGGTGCAGGTGAACTGCTACTGGAACCGCGATGCCCGCTATTACAAGGCGGGGGGCTGGAAGGGCACGGCCGACATGGACGGCGGCACCCTCTTCACGCAGTTCAGCCATTTCGTGGACATCATGTACTGGCTGTTCGGCGACATCACCGACATCCAGGGCCGTTTCGCCGACTTCAACCACAAGGGCCTCACCGAATTCGAGGACAGCGGCCTGGTGAACTTCCGCTTCCTGAACGGCGGCATGGGCTGCCTGAACTACTCCACCAGCGTGTGGGATAAAAATCTCGAGAGCAGCCTCACCGTGGTCGGCAGCAAGGGCAGCGTGAAGATCGGCGGGCAATACATGGACCAGGTGGAGGTGTGCCACGTGCAGGATTACACCATGCCGGTGCTTCCGCCCACCAACCCGGCCAACGATTACGGCGCGTACAAAGGCAGCGCCAGCAACCACCACTACATCATCGAGAACGTGGTGGACACCCTGAAGAACGGAACGTCCATGACCACCAACGCGCTGGAAGGCCTGAAGGTGGTGGACATCATTGAACGGATCTACCAAAAAAGGAATGAGCGGACTCTATGATCGGCTGAAGAAGAAGGAAGCGAAACTGGCGGTGATCGGCTTAGGCTACGTGGGCCTTCCCATCGCGCTGGCCTTTGCGCGCAAGCTGAAGGTGGTGGGCTTCGACATCAACCGGAAGCGCGTGGACATGATGCGGCGCGGGGAGGACCCCAGCGAGGAGCTGGCCGCCGAAGCTTTCCACGGCGCCGACATTCTGTTCACCGCGGACATCAACGACCTGAAGGACGTGGAGTTTTTCATCGTGGCCGTACCCACGCCCATCGACAAGCAGAACATCCCCGACCTGGCCCCTTTGCTGGGTGCCACCCGCACAGTGGCCCAAGTGCTGAAGAAAGGCGACCACGTGGTGTACGAAAGCACCGTTTACCCCGGCTGCACCGAGGAGGACTGCGTACCCCTGCTTGAGCAGATCAGCGGGTTGAAGTTCGTCCGCGATTTCAAGGTGGGCTATTCCCCCGAACGGATCAATCCCGGCGACAAGAACCACACCCTGGAGAACATCACCAAGGTGACCAGCGGCTGCGACGCCGAAAGCGCCGAGACCGTGGCCCAGGTGTACGAATTAGTGGTGAAGGCCGGTGTGCACCGCGCCCCCAGCATCAAGGTGGCCGAGGCCGCCAAGATCATTGAGAACACCCAGCGCGACGTGAACATCGCCCTCACCAATGAACTCTCCATCATCTTCAACCGGATGGGCATCAACACCTATGATGTCCTGGAGGCGGCAGGCACCAAGTGGAACTTCCTCAAGTTCAAGCCCGGTTTAGTGGGCGGCCATTGCATCGGGGTAGACCCCTACTACTTAGTGTACAAGGCCAAGCAGTTGGGCTACCATGCGCAGATCATCGACAGCGGCCGCTTCGTGAACGACAGCATGGGCGGGTATGTGGCCAAGCAGACCGTGAAGAAGATCATCGCCGAAGGGGTGAACCCGGCCGATGCGCGCGTGCTGGTCATGGGAGCCACCTTCAAGGAGGACGTTACCGACATCCGCAACAGCAAGGTGGCCGACGTGGTGAAAGAGCTCAAGAGCTTCAGCGTGCACGTGGACGTGACCGACCCCCATGCGGACAGCGGCCAAGTGAAGCACGAGTACGGTTACGAGCTGGTGCAGGCCGCCGACGGACCGTACGATGCCGTGATCGTGGCGGTGAACCATGCCGCCTACGCCGATCATGACGAAAGCTGGTTCAAACAACACCTCAAGCCCAAGGGCATCCTGGTGGACCTCAAGGGCACTTACCGCAACCAGGTGAACGGGCTGAGCTATTGGAGCCTGTGACCCATGGGCTCGGAGCGGCACCTGCACAACAACAACGGATCGCAGGCGGCCGGGCCCGGCACCTTTGTTTTCCACCAGTCCAAGAACCTTCAGCCAACGAGACCAACCCAGCAGCCGGCATCATGCACAGCAGAACCTTGTTGATCACCGGCGGTGCCGGGTTCATCGGCAGCCACGTGCTGCGGCTCTTCGTGAACAAGTATCCGCAGTACCGCATCATCAACCTCGATGCGCTCACCTATGCCGGGAACCTGGAAAACCTGCGCGACCTGGAACAGGCACCGAACTATGCGTTCGTGAAGGCGGACATCCGCGACGCTGCGGCCATGGCGAAGATCTTCGCCGAGCACCTGCCCGACGGCGTGATCCACTTGGCCGCGGAAAGCCACGTGGACCGCAGCATCAGCAACCCCATGGCCTTCGTGGAGACCAACGTCACCGGCACCGTGAACCTGTTGAACGCCGCACGGGAAGCATGGAAAGGCAAGTTCGAGGGCAAGCGGTTCTACCACGTAAGCACCGATGAAGTGTATGGCTCGCTGCACGACGGCGGCTTCTTTCTGGAAACAACGCCCTACGACCCGCAAAGCCCATACAGCGCCAGCAAGGCCGCCAGCGACCACTTCGTGCGGGCCTACGGCAATACCTACGGCCTGCCCTTCGTGGTGAGCAATTGCAGCAACAACTACGGCAGTCACCAATTCCCCGAGAAGTTGATCCCCCTGATGATCCACAACCTGCGCGAAGGGAAACCCCTTCCGGTCTACGGCAAGGGGGAAAACGTACGCGACTGGCTGTGGGTGGAGGACCATGCCCGCGCCATCGACCTCATTTTCCACCAAGGCGTGAACGGGGAAACCTACAACATCGGCGGGCACAACGAGTGGAAGAACATCGACCTGGTGCACCTGCTCTGCTCCATCATGGACCGCAAGCTGGGCCGGGCCTCCGGCACCAGCGCCAAGCAGATCACCTTTGTCACCGACCGCGCCGGCCACGACCTCCGGTACGCCATTGACGCGGGCAAGATCGGGCGCGAGCTGGGTTGGAAGCCGGGCATCACCTTCGAGGCCGGCCTGGAACGCACCGTGGACTGGTACTTGGCGAACGATCCCTGGTTGCAGGCCGTTACTTCCGGTGCATACCGCGATTATTACGCGGCGCAATACGGAAAGCAGGGATGAGCCTTCTGCGGAACCTCTTCGGAAAGCGGCAGCCCGAGCTGCCACCCGTGGATTTCAACGTGTTGAAATGCGACATCCACTCGCATTTCATTCCGGGGATCGATGACGGGGCGCCCAACATGGAAGCCAGCCTGGAGCTGCTGCGCGCCATGCACGAACTGGGCTTTCGAAAGGTGATCACCACACCGCACAGCATGGCCGACGGCTACAAGAACCCGCCCGAAGTGATCCTGGGGGGACTTGAAAAATTGCGCCGGGCCGTGAAGGAAGCAGACATCGCCATGGAGGTGGATGCCGCGGCGGAATACTACTTGGACCACGCCTTGCAGGAAAAAACAGCCAAGCAGCAGTTGCTCACCATCGGCAACGACATGGTGCTCTTCGAGCTGCCCTTCATCAGCGAACCGGCGGTGCTTCTGGAGATGGTGTTCCAGATGCAGACCCAAGGCTACACGCCCATTCTGGCGCATCCGGAGCGGTACAACTATTGGCACACCAACATGGCCCCCATGGAGGCCCTGAAGGACCGCAACGTGCTCTTCCAGTTGAACACCATCGCCTTGGGCGGGGCGTACGGGCCGGCGGTAAAAAAGGCCGCGGAACGGATCGTCGACAAGGGCTGGTATGAACTGGTAGGGAGTGATTGCCACAGCATGAAGCACATTGAAGCACTTCACGCCGTACGCACGGAACCCTACTTGCACAAGCTGGTCGACGGGGGCAAGTTGATCAATCCCACCCTGTGATCCGGGCGGTGCAGGGCCCATGGGCGGGTGGCCCGCAATAAGGTTTCCCGCGCTGCGTTGCCTTGGCATACACACGGCACCATGACCTTGGGGCGCATCTTTCAGTTCATCGCCCGCACCACCGGCACGCTGATGGTGGCCTTTTTGATCTTTGTCATGATGGGGGTCATTTCGGGCGACTCGGGCCGTGTGGGTACCCCGCTCTTCACCGATGTGCGCCAAGCCCTCACCTTCCTCACCTTTCCGGTCCTCACCATCATCGGCTTAGCCTTGGCATGGAAGTATGAATTCCTCGGCGGGCTGATCACCTTGGGCAGCTTGGTGGCCGTGTTGCTGTTGCAGCCCGACTGGTTGCAGCCGTTCGCCCTGGTGCCCGCCGTGCCCGGCCTGTTGTACGCCGTGCACGGGTTGTTCGGTGGCCCGGGGCTGACAGCGCACGCCACCCGGCATTCGCACTGAGCCCAAGCCACCTGCCCGTGCAGCGGACGGCGCAGCATGTGCGTCTTGTGGGCGAAGGTGCGATCAACCCGCCCCCTGCCAACGATGAGAACTACTCTGCTCCCGCTCGCCTTCCTGACGCTCTGCAGACCCGCTGCCGCACAACTCACCGCCGGTGGGGTGCCGCCCGGTGGCACCGTCCTGCAGACCTCCATCAACCTTTCGCTCAGTACGCCCAACACCACCGATTCAGCCAGCTTGGAGCTGGACTGCGATGACTTCCAAGACGCTTGGGCGGTGCTGCACCGCGACATGCCCGAGGTGGACGGCACCAATTGGGCGGCCCTGCACGTTGTGGATGATGACATCGAAGTGTGCGTGGACCTGCTTCCGGGCTTTTCGCAGCGCCCCAAATACCATCTTTTCGGCGAGCCGTTGGATTGCGGCGCCAACTTCAACTGGCAACTGGTGGGCGAACTGTACCTCGGCAACTTCGGCGGCTGGGTCATAACCGGCCCTTTCGAGATCGATGACCGGTACATCGCTTACCGCCGGAACGGCCAAGTGGGTTGGATCAAGCTTTCCTTCCAATTGGACCAAACCACCATTTCCCTGCAAGTGCCGGAGCTATTGCCGCTATGCCCGATCACCTTGGGGATCGATGAGCAGCCCGGGTCAGGTGGCTTCACCCTGTTCCCGAATCCGGGAAGGGGACGTGAGATCAACGTGATGGCCGTGGCCCCGTTGGAGCAGATCGAGGTGTTCGACGCCACCGGCCGCACCCTCGCCCGGCATGCCGGCACGGCCCGCACGATCCCCGCGCCCATCAGCCCCGGCACCTATCTAGTGCGGGCCACGCAGGCCGATGGAACCCGCAGCACCATGCGCTGGGTGCGGCAGGATTGAGCTACGCCCGAAGGGCGGTACGCGATCGGACTGCACGTTGGGTTCAACCCTTTCCAGCCCCTTGGAAAGTACCCTGATCGTGGTATAGGGTGCAGCAGCGGTGCAGCGGAACTTTGCACCCCATGTCCGCCCCCCTCCACGGCCCCGCTATGGCGGGACTGCGCGCAGAGCCGCGCGACACCTTGCAGCTTGATCAACTGCCCGCACGGCAATGGGCCATCGTGCATGATGTACCGATGCCCCATGCCGGCCTGGGCCGCGCGGTGGCGATCCGCTTGATGGAGCTGGGCTTCGTACCCGGCGAGCGCGTGTGCATCGTCCGCCAAGGACCCGGACAAGGTGGGCCGCTGGCCGTGCGCGTGGGCCACACCACCTTCGCCCTGCGGCGCCATGAAGCGGCGTACATCCAGGTGATGCCCGTCCGTGCATGACCGAAGCCATCACCGCCATCCTGCCCGAACGCATTGCCCTCTTGGGCAACCCCAACTGCGGCAAAACGGCCCTGTTCAACCTGCTCACCGGCAGCCGCCAGAAGGTGGCCAACTATGCAGGTGTTACCGTGGAGCGCAAGGAAGGCACGCTGCACACGGCCGAGGGCCGCCACGTGACCGTGCTGGACCTGCCTGGCGCATACAGCCTCAACGCCCTCAGCGGCGATGAGGCCGTGACCCGCGAGGTGATCACCGGTCAACGCGATACCCTGCCCGAGCTGCTGGTGTGCGTAGCCGATGCCACCAACCTGCGCCTGCACCTGCGCTTGGTGCTGGAGGCGCGCGCCCTCGGCCTGCCCATGGTGGTGGTCCTCAACAAGATGGACCGGGTGAAGAAGCTCGGCCTCACCATCGACCGCGCCGCCCTGGAGCGTGAACTGGGAGTGCCCGTGGTGGGCGCCGTAAGCGTGCAGGCCCATGGCGCCCGCGAACTGCAAGCCTTTTTGGACCGGCCGTTGGCACCCCACCGCCCTCCCACCTGGAAAAATGCCACGGCCGAAACGGTGCGCGCCACCCAGCATGAGGCACACCGCATTTTCAAGCTGGCCGTGCAGGAGCCCGCCGTGGACGCCGACCCCAGCGCCAAGATCGACCGGGCGATCATGCATCCTGTGTGGGGCTTCGTGATCCTGGCCATAGTGCTCTTCGCCACCTTCATGGCCGTGTTCTCCTTAGGCGATGTGCTAAACGGTTACATCGAAGATGCTTTCGGCTGGTTGGCCGGGCTGGTGGAAACGCACATGGCCGACGGACTGCTGCGCGGACTGCTGGTGGAGGGCATCATCGGGGGCATCGGCGGGGTGATCGTCTTCCTGCCGCAGATCCTCATCCTCTTCCTCTTCATCCTGGCCTTGGAAGACAGCGGCTACCTGCCCCGCGCTGCCTTTCTGCTGGACCAGCCCATGAGCAAGGCGGGCCTCTCGGGCCGCTCCTTCATCCCCTTGCTCTCCAGCTTCGCCTGCGCCATCCCAGGCATCATGGCCACCCGCACCATCAGCGACCCGCGCGACCGCCTAGCCACCATCCTCATCGCGCCGCTCATGGCCTGCTCCGCGCGGATCCCCGTGTACACGCTCATCATCGCCGCGCTCTTCCCCGGCGAACCGCTGGCTGCCGCCCTCACCATGGTGGGCCTTTATGCATTGGGCGTGGTTTGCGCCATGGCCGTGGCCTGGGTGATGAAGCGCGGCCACCGCTCCCGTTCAACCCTCCTGATGGAGCTGCCCAGCTACCAATGGCCCGACCTGCGCAGCTTAGCCATCGGCCTGTGGGAGCGCGCCATGATCTTCCTGCGCCGCGTGGGCACCATCATCCTGGCGCTCACGATCGTGATGTGGGCACTTTACACCATTCCCTCGCCCCGCGCACAGACCGGGGCCAGCGAACTGGAAAATAGCCTGGCCGGCGAGATCGGCCATGCCCTGCAACACGTCTTTGCCCCCATCGGCTTCAACGCCCACATCTCCATCGCCCTTGTACCGGGCATGGCCGCCCGTGAAGTGGTGGTGAGCGCTTTGGGCACCGCCTACGCCATGGAGGGCGATGAAGACCAGGTGGGCGCACAGTTAGAGGCCCGCATCGCCACCGGCTGGTCCACCGCCACCAAGCTCTCCCTGCTGATCTGGATGGTTTTCGCACCGCAGTGCCTGAGCACCTTCATCATCGTGCGGCGCGAGACCAACTCGTGGAAGCAGATGTGGCTGATGGGCGGATACCTCTTCGCCCTGGCGTACCTTGCCAGTCTGATCACCTACCACATGGCCAGCTGGCTCACCGCCTGATGCAGACCGTGCTCACAATCCTGATCGTGCTGGCCGCCGTGGCATACGTGGCATGGAACTATGTGCCTGCTTCGTGGTATGGCGCAAAGAAGGGTGGCGGTGGTTCTTGCGGTGATTGCCATGGATGCGACACCTTGAAGGAGTGACCCCCCGATCAACGTCC
Organism: Flavobacteriales bacterium; assembly: GCA_023957375.1. GTDB lineage: Bacteria > Bacteroidota > Bacteroidia > Flavobacteriales_F > PHOS-HE28 > PHOS-HE28. Next base: position 449,803 of record JAMLHB010000002.1, read on the forward strand.
ATGTAGGCCATGGATGAGGTCTTACGGCCTTAACGACCTGCCCAAGGCACGCTGACCGTTCCCTGCGACATATTGGAACTTTGCCAAAAATCCCCCTTTGTGGGTATTGCAGGGTGTTATACGGCCAGCATCTTTGGCATGTGTTTTTTGGACCCTTATGCGCGATGGCACCGACTGCCCAACAGCTTGATCGTGCATGGAGCAATGTCCTATTCCCGGGGGGGAGTGGCCAACCGTAGGAGCAACGGTCGGCAAGGACAACGCACCATGCCGTGGAGGCCGCTCCCCGTGGGCGGCTTCCCATTTTTCAGGTCCGTCGTTGCCGTCCAAGCACAATGGCTTGCACCCGGGCCAGGCACATAGATAGCCCTGCAAACAGGCCCGACACTGCCGATGAATTCCTTTGTCAAGCGCTGCTTCATTTCCCTTGCTATCGTATTTTTACGATCATCATCACCCCGATGGGCCTCTCCAAACACGACGAGTTCACCCTGCGCGACAACCGCATCGCACGTTATGCCAAGGCGCTGGCACACCCGGCCCGCGTGGCCATCCTGCGCTTCCTCATCCACAAGCGCAGCTGCGTGTGCGGCGACATCGTGGACGAGCTGCCCCTTGCGCAAAGCACGGTGAGCCAGCATTTGAAGGAACTGAAGGCCGCCGGCCTGATCCTGGGCGAGATCGAGGGCACCACCGTGTGCTATTGCATCGACCCCAAGGCCTGGGCCATGGCGGAACAGTGCTTAGGCGACCTACTAAAGAGCTTCACCGACGGCGGTTCTTGCTGCGCGCCGGCCAAACAAACGATCGCAACCAAACGATAGAACCATGGAGACCGCGGAAAACATCAAACAGACCGTACGCGCCAAATACGCCGAGATCGCCCAACAGGACCGCGCCGACAACGCCGCCTCCTGCTGCGGCAGCGGCGGGTGCAGCACAGAAGTGTACAACATCATGACCGACGACTACGCCGGGCTGGAAGGCCATGTGGCTGAGGCCGACCTGGGCTTAGGCTGCGGGCTGCCCACGCAATTCGCGGGCATCAAATCGGGCGATACCGTACTGGACCTCGGCTCCGGCGCGGGCAACGACTGCTTCGTGGCGCGGCATGAGACCGGCCCCGACGGCCGCGTGATCGGCGTGGACTTCACCCCCGAAATGATCGCCAAAGCGCGCGCGAATGCCGTGAAGATGGGCTTCGCCAACGTGGAGTTCCGCGAGGGCGACATTGAGCAACTGCCGCTGAGCGACGCCATGGTGGACGTGGTGGTGAGCAATTGCGTGCTGAACTTGGTGCCGGACAAGAAGCAGGCTTTCGCCGAGATCCTGCGCGTGCTGAAACCCGGCGGCCACTTCAGCATCAGCGATGTGGTGTTGCAGGGCAAGCTGCCCGAAGCCTTGCAGCACGCGGCGGAGATGTACGCCGGCTGCGTCTCCGGCGCGTTGCAGGAAAGCGACTACTTAGGGATCATTCACCAATTGGGCTTCGGCGAAGTGACCGTGCAAAAACGCAAGGCCATCACCGTGCCGGACGACATCCTCGCCAACTACCTCAACACAACGGAACTCGCCGCGTTCAAGGCCAGCGGCACGGGTATCTTCAGCATCACCGTTTCGGCAATGAAGCCCGAAGTGAATGCGGCAAAGGAAGAATTGAAGGCCGCTTGCTGCGGGAGCGGAAGTACGTGCTGCTGAGGATCGGGGGCCGAACAATATCGCATTTCGGGTCCAGGGATAGCTTTGGTCGATGTTGATCCCAACCCCGTGATGCGCAAATTCCTCCTCCTCCTGTTCCTTGCCTTGGGCAGCGCTCCTGCTTCCTCCCAAGCCACCCACACGTTCACCACGAACAACGGAGCCTTCCAACTCGACGGCAAGCCTTTCCGCATCATCGGCGCCGAGCTGCACCCCGCGCGCATCCCGCGCGAATACTGGCGCCACCGCATCCAGATGGCCAAGGCCATGGGCTGCAACACCATCAGCAGCTACGTGTTCTGGAACGACCTGGAGCCGGTGGAGGGCCAGTTCGATTTCCGCACGGAGCGGCGTGACATGGCCGCATTTATCCGCCTGTGTGCGGAAGAGAACATGTGGGTGCTGATCCGCCCGGGCCCGTACGTGTGCGCCGAATGGGACCTCGGCGGCCTGCCGCCCTGGCTGCTGGCCGATCCCGGCATCAAGCTGCGCTGCATGAACCCCCGCTACATGGAAGCCGTGGAGCGCTACATCGCGGCCTTCGCCAAGGAGATCGTACCGCTCCAAGTGACGCACGGCGGGCCCATCCTCATGGTGCAGGTGGAGAACGAGTACGGCAGCTATGGCAACGACCGCAGCTACATGGAGGCCCTGCGCGACCAATGGAAGCAGCACGGCATCAATGTGCCCTTCTACACCGCCGACGGCCCCACGCACTACATGCTGGAGGCGGGCAGCCTGCCCGGTGCTGTAGTGGGCTTAGACAGCGGCAGCGATGCCGGAGACTTCAAGGTGGGTGCGAAACACGCCGATGGCATGCCCGTGTTCAGCAGCGAGACCTATCCCGGCTGGCTGACACATTGGGGCGAAAAATGGCAGCGGCCCGATACCGCGGCGTTGGCCAAGCAGGTGCGCTTCCTGCTGGAGAACGGTCATTCCTGGTGCTTCTACGTGCTGCACGGCGGCACCAACTTCGGCTTCACCGCCGGTGCCAACGCAGGCTCGCCCACGCAGTTCCATCCCGATGTGACCAGCTACGACTACGATGCACCCATCGACGAGCAGGGCCGGCCCACGGCCAAATACTTCATGTTGCGCAAGCTGATCGCCGCGCACAGCAAGAACAAATTGCCCGCCATCCCCAAGCCCATCCCCACCATCACCATCCCGCCTATCCCCATGCAGCGCTACACCGACCTGTGGCAACACCTGCCCGCGCCCGTGCACGCCTCACAACCACTGCCTTTCGAGATGCTCGGCCAGAACCAGGGCCTGGTGCTGTACCGCACCACCCTCATCGGCCACAAGAGCGGTACCCTCACCATCACCGAGCCGCACGATCTGGCGCTGGTGTACCTCAACGGCACCTTCATCGACACCGTGTTCCGCGATGGCGGCAACTGGACCGTGGACCTGCCGAAGACCGACGTGGCTGAACCCGTGCTCGACATCCTGGTGGAAGGCATGGGCCACATCAACTACGGCCCTTACATCATCGACCGCAAGGGCATCACCGAGCGCGTGCTGCTCAACGGCATGACGCTGATGGAATGGGACATGTACAGGCTGCCCTTCGATGCGGCGTACCTGAACGGCATCACCGCCACCACCACGCCCCCGGCTGCCACGGGCAACTTCTTCAAGGGTACCTTCACCCTGAAGAAGACCGGAGACACCTTCCTGGACCTCAGCGGCTACGGCAAGGGTATGGCGTACATCAACGGCCACGCGCTGGGGCGCTATTGGCACATCGGTCCGCAACAGCGGCTGTACTGCCCGGCCTCCTGGCTGAAGCAAGGCGTGAACGAGCTGGTGGTGTTCGACCTGCTGGGCAGGAATAGCGCGGATGTGCAGGGGTATGAGGGGATGGAGTAAGCCTACTCCCCGAACACCTCCCGCCGGTGCCATTCCAGGTACGCCGGCTTCGGGCCGGCGGCCTCCGTCGGCAGGCTCAGCAGGCTTCCTTCGCAGGAGTTGAAGCTGAAGGCAATGGCCTCCGTGGTGCAGTGGTCGCAGAGGGAAGAGGCGCAGCACAACGCCAACCCTGACCAAGCGCAAGTACCAGCCTGCTCAGATCGGGCGGCTGCAATGCCCTAACTTTGACTGTGATGGACATTCAAGCCCTGAAGCTCGAATTGGTGCAACAGCTCGTGAACACGAATGATGCGGGCGTATTGACCAAGGTGAAACGCTTGTTGGAGCTGCTCCGCACGCGGACTTCGCCTTCCGCGGAGGAACACGACGAGGACCTAATCGCTGCGGCCAGTGTTTTCGGCGCCTCGGCATACGCTGATGATGAGCCTGACATCAGCGGCCTTGTGCTGAAAGAGCCGAACCCGAATTACGGAAAATGAAGCCCGGCGACGTGGTGCGCTGGACCTTCGTGCAAGGCGATGGCCAGCGCAAAATGCGCCCCGCCATCATCCTCGCTTCCGTTCCGCCGTTCAACGATTGGCTGGTCTGCGCGGTGAGTTCGCAAGTTCACCGCGCCGTGAAGGACCTGGACATCGTCATTGGCACCGGGCATCCGGACTTCCACCGCACGGGTCTGCGCATGGAAAACGTGGTGCGCGTGGCACAACTGGCCACCCTGCCGGACAAAGTGGTCCAAGGCACCATCGGAGCGGTTTCGCCAAACACACTTTCAGCGATCAAGGACCAGCTGCGCAGGTGGCTGGAATAAGTGTTCCATCACTTCCCGGACACCTCCCGCCGGTGCCATTCAAGGTACGTCGGCTTCGGGCCTCCGGCCTCTGCGGGAATGGCCAAGGGCCGGCCTTCGTAGGCTTGGAAGTGCCGGGCCACGGTGGTGTGCGCGAAGTGGTCCTTGATCGCTTTGGAGCAGACAAGCCGGAAGTGGGCATCGAAGGTGATCAGGCCACGATCGAAGGCGCGGTCGTGGAGGGCGTTTAGGGCGATGCCGTTCTGCGGGTCGAGGCGATGGGTAACTGTTTATCAACAGGATTTGGATGCGCGGTTTAGCGTGCTTATTATGCCATCGAGCCATTGACGTAAATATCGCCAATCATGCAAACCACAGATCACTTCCGCCCAAAAGACGAACGCGAAGCATTGCAATGGCTGATCCCCGCGCTGGACAGGCCCTTGCAGAACATGCCGCATGATGAGTTCCTGAAGGCATGGTTCGCCATCGGGTACTTGTATGGCGGGTTGAACCCCGACGAAGTGACCTTCCACGGAACGGAAATCAGCTACGAGGACATTGGGCCCGATCGCTTCCGGCTTATCGAGCCGCGATTGGTCGCGCCGTTTTATGTGCGCAGCGGTTGGCCCTTAGTGCTCGCGCCCCTTGCGGCCGAGGCTTGGCGACGGGACGAGTTGGGCATGATGGCTGATGACGAACTCTATTGCTATGAGCTAGTCAAAAGCGGAATACTGGACCGCATGGCTGGCGAAACCGGTTTGGTGTCCACATTGTTGAAAAGTTGAGCAACCAGCAATGTGGCATACATTATCGTTTGAGACCTTCGTACCATGCGCTATATAGATCTTTTCGCGGGTGCGGGAGGTCTCTCCGAAGGTTTCATCAAGGCCGGGTTCACACCGGTGGCCCATGTGGAAATGGACCGCGCAGCCTGCTACACTCTCAAGACCAGGCTGGCCTATCACTACCTGAAGAAAACGAACCAGACCGGAAAATATATTGACTATCTGAAGGGCAAGATCAGCCGGGATCAACTCTACTCCCTGCTTCCTCCAAAGGCCCACGACTCAGTGATCAATGCCACGATCGGAGAAGATACGATCCAAGGCATTTTCACCCGCGTGGATGCATTGGCAGATGGTAAGCCCATTGATGTTCTTGCAGGAGGTCCTCCTTGCCAGGCATACTCCGTGGTCGGCCGTGCACGCGATGCCAATGGCATGCGCAACGACCCTAGGAACTATCTCTACAAGTACTACGCCCAATTCCTCGAACGCTACCAGCCCAAAGCCTTTGTTTTTGAGAACGTACTTGGCCTACGGACGGCGGCCAACGGGAAGTACTTCAACGACATGAAGGAATGTTTCGACAAAGCCGGGTATGTGGTAGCTGATGATCTCTTAAAAGCACGTGAGTTCGGAGTTCTTCAAGACCGCAAGCGGATATTGATCATCGGCTGGAAGAAGAATTTGAAGATCAAGGGCATGCCAAGCTTCCAGAAAATAGATTGGGACTACACCGTTGCGGATATCCTTGGAGACTTGCCCATCATCAACTCTGGAGAGGGAGAAATGAAGAACGGTCGGTACCATGGAAAAGCAACAGATTACCTGAACCGTTCTCAACTTAGGAATGGACTATCTGTCCTAACTCAACACTGTGCTCGCCCGCACACCACACAAGACCTCAAAATCTACCGGATAGCTGTAGAACGATGGAACAAGGGAAAGGAACGGCTACACTACACGGACCTACCCAGCACACTTCGTACTCATAGGAATACCACCAGCTTCTTGGACCGGTTCAAAGTGGTTGCGGCGGATCAGCCATGCTCCCATACCGTGGTGGCTCACATCGCGCGCGATGGGCACCACTATATCCATCCTGACGTAAAGCAGAACCGATCCCTTTCGGTGCGAGAGGCGGCCAGGCTACAGTCCTTCCCCGACGATTTCTACTTTGAAGGCGTGAAGGTCGACAGCCCGCGTACCGCTGCCTTCAAGCAGATCGGCAATGCAGTTCCTCCGCTTATGGCAGAGAGTATAGCCAAAGCGATCAAGGCAAGGCTATGATGGTGGACCTCTCCCAGTATCCGGCCCAGGACGCTCCACCCAAGGCCGGGGTGATGATCAATACGTTCAGGGCTTTCGGATATGACCTCCGAACGGCAATCGCCGACATCATCGACAACAGCATCTCCGCGGGTGCGCGCAATGTGTGGGTCGATTACAACTGGGAAGGTCCCGACTACTTCATCCGCATCCGCGATGATGGTCATGGAATGTCCCTGCCTGAGTTGATCCAGGCCATGACACCAGGTAGTAGGGACCCCAATGAGGAGCGCGACAGCAAGGATCTTGGACGGTTCGGCCTCGGATTGAAAACGGCCTCCTTCTCCCAATGCAAGCAGCTCACCGTCATCACCAAGCGAAGGGACCATGGTGTGATCCACAGGTGCTGGGATCTTGACCATGTGAACGAGACCGGCAACTGGTCCCTGCTTGATTACAATCCGGACCCTGTCTCGGCAGAAGCGCTCGGAGAACATGGCACGATCGTTTTGTGGCGCAAGCTCGATCGCCTGATCAAGTCTCGGCTCGAATCGGATGAGGCGGGTCGCGCTGCCTATTTCGAAGAGCTTGAGCAGGTTCACAAACACCTGAGCCTGGTATTCCATCGCTATTTGGAGCGGGGCGAACTCGCCCTATTCATGGGTGGCAACAAACTGGTGCCTTGGGACCCGTTCATGAAGGGTAAGCCCGGCGTTCAGATCCCTGTGGAAGAAGCGCTCGATGAAGGCCGGATCACGGTGAAGGGTTATACCATGCCGCATATCACCAACATCCCAGCGGCGGAGCGGAGTGATGCCCGCACCAATGAATGGCCCGACCTCCAAGGCTTTTATGTATACCGCAACGACAGGTTGCTTCTCTACGGAGATTGGCTCGGAACCGGTAACCGCTCTGAGCCCACGAAGAACGCCCGCATCATGGTCAATCTGCCAAATTCACTCGACCATGAATGGCAGATAGACATCAAGAAGTCCACAGCCAGACCGCCTGCGCACATTAAAAAGCACCTGAAGCGCTTGGCAATGGTCACCCGGAACACCTCGATCAAGATCCACAAGTTCCGAGGTAACAAAGTGCTGCTCCAGCACAACGCCTCCTCAGTTACCTATGATGCGATATGGAAAGCACTGGAGGACCGCGATGGCAATTTCAACTATTCCATCAACGAGGACCATCCACTGATCCAGCATTTCATGCGGCAGGACGGGCTCAAGTCGAAAGACCTCATGTACGTGCTGCGTCAGGTGGCCGCAGCTGTTCCTGTGGAGGTGATCATCCAGAATCACAGCGAGTCTGCCGCCAGGCATGAACTGCGCAAGCCCTATGGTGAACTGGACAAACAGACCATTTTGCTTGCCCGGTCGATCTACAAAGAGCTACTCGAAGCAGGAATGAGCAAGGACATGGCCGAAAAGCGGCTGCTGAACACGCAGCCCTTCAGTGAATACCCGGAGCTGACCAGCTATCTCGATAACCTCTGACCACAATGAAAGCTCAGTGCCAAATCGCTCACATCCTCATCGAGGAAATAACTAACAATCCTACGAAGGACATCATCCGCGAATTCGCAATGAGAGCCTGGTCCACGGTAGGCGACACCAGCGTTGACATAGATGCCCTAGTCACTCAGCTCGAAGCGGACTATCAGGTTTTCCGACATGAAGCCACCTCCCTGGTGAACCCGAAAGTAAAGCCATGGCTGAAGGACAGTAAGGGGGCTATCAATTGGCAACTGTGGCAGCGCTATGCGAGCTATATGAAAGCCAAGAATCCTTCATTCAACACCAAGGACCTGGATGATGTCACGGACAAGATCCTGGACAAGTGCGCTGACCCTAGGTCGTCCGGGCCTTGGGATCGCAGGGGTATGGTCGTGGGGAACGTACAATCCGGGAAGACCGCCAACTATACAGGACTGATCAATAAAGCTGCAGATGCCGGGTATAAGATGATCATCGTCATCGCAGGCACTCATAACACGCTTCGGAAGCAGACCCAAGAACGCATCGACGAAGGTTTTATCGGCAGGAATAGCGCGGAGCTTATTAGACGGATGAACGGTCAATCCATTGGAGTGGGAAGATTCGCGTCCGACGTCGCTATATACTCTTATACGTCATCTGATGAGAACGGCGACTTCAATCGCGGTACAGCGACGCGGCTCAATGTGCCCATCAACGGGAGCAACCCCACCGTGCTGGTCATCAAGAAGAACAAAAGCATCCTGGAGAACCTCATCTTGTGGCTCGCCCAGTTCGCCCAACCCAATGCCGATGGTGACCGGAAGATCCACGACGTTCCTGTGCTTGTCATCGACGACGAAGCGGACAGTGCCTCGGTGAACTCCGGCACGGAAGATGATGTCAAGACCATCAACCGATACATCCGGGTACTCCTGAACCTGTTCGACCGCAACGCCTTCATCGGATATACAGCCACGCCATACGCCAACTTGTTCATCCCGTCGTCATGGAACCGCGACCTGCGGACTACAATCGGCGGTGAACCGTTCCGGATCGGAGAGGACCTTTTCCCGCGGGACTTCATTGTCAACATCCATCCGCCGAGCAACTACATCGGAGCCACCGAAGTATTCGGTCATGGTGAGGCTGGCATTGAGAACATTCCGGACCCGCTTCCGATCATTCGTGACGCGACGGATCAGGAGCCCTATTTCCCGGCACGCATCAACAAGGAAAATCGGGATCAACTGCCCGACGGTCTTCCTGCCAGCCTGAAGCGTGCGATCCAGTCGTTCATATTGACCTGTGCGATCAGGCGCTTGCGTGGACAGGCCACCAAGCACAACTCCATGCTGGTACATGTGGCACTCCGTGTTGCTTGGATCGATCGCATCGCCCGATTGGTCAACGAAGCGTTACATGACTATAGGAACCAGATACAGCTGAACACGGGCCCACTGCTTAGGGAGCTGGAACAGCTCTTCAACGAAGACTTCGTAGGTACCACGACCACGGTCTTGGAGAATTTGAGATACCAAGACCCTGCCATCAAGATCACGACGTGGGACGCGGTACGGCCCGAACTGTCGGCTGCGGTGAACAAAATCGAAGTGCGAGCTGTCCATGGGCAGAAGAACCTCCGCAATCTGGAGTATAAAAACACCCAGGAACTCAACTATGGCGAGTACGACGGTACCGGGTTAAGCGTAATCGCCGTTGGGGGGAACAAGCTCGCACGCGGCCTCACATTGGAAGGACTCTCAATGAGCTACTATCTCCGCACCACGCGTATGTACGACTCATTGATGCAGATGGGGCGCTGGTTCGGCTACAGGCCGGGCTATGTGGATTTGTGCAGGCTGTTCACAACACCGGAGCTGCAACTGTGGTACGAGCATGTGGCTATGGCCACTGACGAGATGCGGGCGGACTTTGATGTGATGTCCACGCAAAACAAGACGCCGGAACAATTCCAGATCAAGGTCATGAAACACCCCGGCATGCTGATGATCACTTCGGCAGCCAGGATGAGGGGGCACGAAACACTGGAGCTATCCTATTCAGGACAGCTCAAGCAGACCTATGCATTCAGTGACAAGAAGGAAGATGTCATGAACAACTACAGGGCACTTCAAATGCTACTGGGGCAGCTACCCGGACCAATGCTTCCATCGACTGATACCCCTGCCAATTCCATTCTCTGGCGCGGCATCGAAGCGCACCGCGTCATCGACTTCCTTGCCGCATACAATGGGCTCGGTTTTTTCCCCAGTGAATCCATGCGCGGCTATGTGATCCAGCAGAACAGCTCCCGCCTGCTGACCCACTGGAATGTCGCCATCATTCTCAATTCACGAAATCAACACAATCACAAGATCCGGTTCCGCGATGTCAGGTCGCAAATTTTCGAGTGGTCCAATGGTTCGATGAGCGGAGGCCTGCCCGCCCGAAGCTTGGAACAGAAAGGGGATGTCCTGATAGTTGGCGGCAGCAAGAATGCCATCTTGGATAAACGGGCCCGTATGATAGACCTCGACCTTTCTACCCCGGCCGATAACATAAGCGAACAAGAGTTGCGCGCTGTTCGAAAGAGGACAGGGACCCCCTTACTTGTCATCCTGCCCATGGACCCGCGTATTTCTGATGCCGGTCATTCCGTACCGTTCGTCGGTGTAGGCATCCAATTCCCGGAGATCGAAGGCGAGGTGGCATACGAGTATGCCGTGCGTCCGATGGCCGGCATGGAGGACGAAGTGCAGGAAAGCGACGATCCCGCGGACAGCGATGTTTGATCCCCGTACCATTTGGGAGGACATGGTGCGCGAACAGGGTGGGCGTACTGCTCAGTTCATCGTTGAGTCCATACGGAGCGGCAAGTTTACTCTGGGATACACGCCACGTACGGCGACCAGGTTCGTTCAATTCGAACTTCCACCAGGCATTCCCAGCTACAGCTCGCCGATCCGTCGGACACAGGCTATTCAATTGGAAAGGGTGCCCTTGCCCCACGGCGGAAGCAGCTTGATCCTTCTGCTCCAGGAACCCGTATTGGCCGATGTATTCTCCCTCTTTGTGGATGACCTGCTCCAACACTTGGTCATTGCACAGACCCCGGAGCAGGCTGTTTCTGCTTTCTACACGCGCTTCGAGCATTGGCAGCAAATGTTTGCCAGAGTTGCCTCCGACATGATCGGTATGGAAAGGCAAAGGGGGCTCTTCGGAGAACTTACCATACTCCAGCAGCTCCTTGATCGTCATGCCGATGCTCCGGAGGCATGGGATTGCTGGAGAGGGCCGCTCAGCGCCAACCATGACTTCAGCAAAGCAGGCACGGCAATGGAAGTCAAGACCTCCATCGCGAGCCTACCGGTCATGCACATCAGCAACGAGGTCCAGCTGGACCTCACCGGTTGGAGCCATCTGGTGCTGTGCCTGGTACACCTCAATGAGGTCCGAGGTGGGTCCCATACGCTGTCCACCTTGATCGGGAAGTTGATCCAACGGAGCAGCACACGTCCGGCCATTCAGGCCGCGTTCCAATCCAAACTTCTGAAGGTCGGTGTCGACCCACGCCATTTTGACCTGTTCAGTGAACAGGGATATGAGGTGCGTGCGATTTCGTGCTATCGCGTGACCCAGGACTTCCCGGCCATCCGGAGAAGTGGATTGAGCAGTACCATAGGAAAGGTCACCTATGAGCTTCATCCGGCTGGCTGCGTACCCTATGGCATGGAGCTTGACAATGCATTGGGCTTATTTCGTTCATGATGACCAACTCCTCCAACTCTTCAATCGACCATGAACTGTCCCTTTTCATTCAATCACTCCACAGTGAGGTGGATTCCATTCTGGAGACCGAACCGGAAGGGGCCACCAGCGAGAACGTTTTCACCGAACACATTCTGACTATACTCTCCGATGCCGGAGAAACTGATAGCCCCATACGCTGCCGCTACGAGAAAGAGAATCGCTACGGAAATACTGAACTCAAGATAAATGGATACGCGATCGATGAGAATCAGGAGACACTGGACCTCTTCATCACGCACTACCAGCATGCCCCCACGGCTTATCGGTTGGCCAAGTCCGACTTTGATAAACTGCTGAAGTGGCCGGTGAACTTTGCCAATGTGGCTCTGAAAGGCTACGAGGAGGACATTGAACCCAGCGCTTCCGAGGCGCTCGCCCTCGCCAGGATCCTTCGGAAACATCATAAGGACTTCATCCGCGTCAACATCTTTCTCATCAGCAATGGGCTCATTCCACATGACCCGCCGAAGAATCAGAAGCTGAAGGGTTTCGACGACCTCACCATCAATTTTCATATCTGGGATATCGAGCGTCTTCATCGCCTCGACCAGTCCACCAATAATCGGGATCCGATCCAGATCGATCTGAAGGAACTCCATGGCGAGCCCATACCCTGCCTCTCCATGCCGTCAGAGAACGACATCTATGAATGTTATCTGGCCATTGTTCCAGGCAAGCTCTTAGCCACGCTCTATCGCAACTACGGGACGCGACTGCTTGAAAGCAACGTGCGAGCCTTCCTGCAACAAACCGGCAAGGTCAACAAGGGTATCATGCAAACCATCCGGCAAACTCCGGAAATGTTCTTGCCCTACAATAACGGATTGGCAGCCACCGCGCTGGACGTACAGACGGAAGTGGATAAGGGCCAACTGTACATTACCGGCATGCGCGAATTCCAGATCGTGAACGGTGGGCAGACGACCGCATCGCTGTTCCACACTGAGCACAAGCACAAGGTGGCGTTGGACAAGGTCTTTGTGCAGATGAAGTTGACGGTGATCAAGGACGAAACCAAGAAGAACGCCGCGGTTCCGGACATTGCACGTTTCGCGAACAGTCAAAATAAGGTATCCGAACTGGACCTTACCTCGAACAATCCGATCCTTCAGAAGCTGGAGGAGTTGTCCCGGACGATCTATGCGATAGACCCGGAGGATCGGAACAAGCAATCGGTCTGGTACTTCGAGCGGGTGAAGGGACAGTACCGTGAAGCCTTGGCCAAGGAGCCGAACAACCGCAAGGAAGCGTTCAAGAGAAAGTTCCCCAAGGAACAAGTGGTCATCAAATCCGAGGTGGCCAAGTACATGAACACATGGAATCGTCTACCCTTCCATGTGGTGAAAGGCGCTGAGAAGAACTACAACATCTACCTCAAGGCAATCAGCGAGGAATTCAAGAAGACCATGCCGGGCCGCGTCTACTGGGAGGATATCGTGGCCAATGCCATTCTTTTCCGCGAAGCCGACAAGCTGTTCGGCCGCAAGGGCAAGGACGCCATTGGTGACACCAACATCAAGGCCCCAACAGTGACTTACACTTTGGCATACTTGCATCAAGTCACTGGGAATCTCCTGGACCTGGGTGCAATATGGCGTGCCCAATCGCTGCCTCCTGCCTTAGCCAATGCACTGGGCAAAGGTCTTCAGTTCGTGTATGGGTTCCTGAATAACCTGCCCGAATCCCTTATCAGCGAGGCGGCCAAATACGAACGGACATGGGATGCCCTGAAGCAGCAGAAGGAACAACCGTTCGACCTAAAGGTGCTCGCGCATTTCATGACCACCGAAGCCGAACGCAAGGCCCGACATGCTCAGGGCGATGCGGACGCGGACAAGGCCCGGAACCATGGCATGCTACAGCGGATCACGGATATGGGTACGCGATTCTGGAATGGTTTAAGCATCCATGCCATCCGGCACGACCTGTTCGATGCAAACCAACGTGGGATCATCATGAGCATCGCGAACAAGCTGCTTCGCAACGGCGCAGACCTGAACGCCCGCGAGGTGGAGAAGGGCTACACCATCTTGGATCTGTTCGAGACGATGGGATTGAACGTCGATGACATCAGGCAATTGAGCAAGCAAGAGGAAAAGCCTCTCATTGACCCTGAACAGGTCATGCAACGTTTTGTTGTCGTTCCAGACAAGGAATGGCAACGCATCCTGGACCTCGGCGTACAGACCAAGCGCCTGACATACAACGAGACGAAGGCCATACAGGAGTTGCGGGCCTACCTGAAAGCCAAGAGCAAGGAGATCTTCCAGGTCAACAAGCTTACGGTGGTGGAGGGCGCGGTCAACAAATTGAAGAGCTTCGGAGTGAAGCTCTGAATCGGCCTGCCATCAGCGACCAAGCGCACCGACGTTTTCACCAAGGCCAAGCGCTCCGAGGTGATGCCCCTCCTCCATACCAATGGCAAATGCGCCCTACAAAGCAGCACCACCGATCGAATACCTTCATCCATCGCGTCGCGCATGTTTGTCGCCGTGCCGATCACTGCATGCGCAGACAACGTCCTGCTTCCCACCTTCGCCCCATGGAAATCCCCTTGGACCGTTTTGAGCAGGAGATCGACGAGCGCATCCTGGAGCGCGGGCTGAAGTACTTCGAGCGCGGCGCTGTGGAGGAACCGGAAGAACTGGAACCGGGCCTGTACGAGGCCGTGGTGCAAGGCAGCGAGGATTATACGGTCAGTGTTCGGCTGAAGGGAAACGCCGTTACGGAATATGCCTGCGACTGCCCGTATGACGGCCCCGTGTGCAAGCACGTGGTGGCACTCCTCTTCGAACTGCAACAAAACGTGCTTCACCTGCCCAAGCAAGGAAAGGGGCGAAAGAAAGCCAAGAAGCCCACTGTGGCCGAGCAGGTGGACCGTGCCCTGACAGAACTGCCACACAAGGAATTGGTCGCCTTCGTGCGCGACCGGTGCATGGCCGATGGCGCGTTCCGCAAGCAATTCCTGGTGGCCTGCGCACCGCAAGCCATCACCGGCGACCGCAAGGACCACCTCAAAAGCCTGCGGGCCGGACTGCGGGCCGTGGCCGGGCGTGGCGGGTTCTTTGGCTGGGACGACACGTACGCGGCCGCCGCCGTGCTGCATGACATGGTGGACCAGGCCCGCACGCTGATCAAGAAAGGCCACCCGCAACGCGCCCTGCCGATGATCAGCGCGGTGATCGAAGCCGGCGCGGAGGCCATGGAGCACGCCGACGACAGCAACGGCGACATCGGCGGTGGCATCGAGTCGGCCATGGTGCTGCTTGATGAGCTGGCACGGGCGGAGCACGAGGAACCGTTCCGGAAGGAACTGCTTGCGGAGACCTGGCGCCTACTCTCCGACAAGGCCGTGAACGACTGCGACTGGAACGGCCATCTGGAGCCGGCCGCTGCGGCCCTGGCCCGCACCGACGCCGAGGCGGCCCCGCTGATGGCGGCGTTGAAACGCTCCGCCGATGTGGAGTATGGCGGCGCTACCGCAAGAACCGCCCTGCTGCAGCTCACCCGCCGGTTCCAAGGCGCCGAAGCTGCAACCACGCTGGAAGAACGTTTCCTCGTCCACAGCGAAGTGCGCCAAGCAGCCATCGAAAGGGCCATCAAGGCGAAGGACTGGAAGCGCGCCAAACAGCTGGCCGAGGAAGGAAGGCTTGTGCGGATCAACGGCCGGACCGTGACCCACGAACACTACTGGACGCCCCACCTGCTGCGCATCGCACAACTCACCAAGGACACGCCCGAGGTGATCCGCCTGGCACGAACACTGATGCTGGACAGCAACCGTGATGGCATGGAACACTACAAGCTCCTGCGCAAACATGTCGCCGTTGCCGAATGGCCCGCCTTCCTGGAGCAGCTCCTGAACGACCTGCGCAAGGGCAAGGGCAACAACCGCGCGCTCCATGCCGACATCTGCGCAGCCGAGGAACGCTGGGACGAGGTGATGGACATCGCCCGCGAGGAAGGACGCAACCGCAACATCTTCTACTTCCACAGCGTACTGGACAAGTACGAAGCGGAGCTGGCCAAGCACTTCAAGGACGAGGTGACCACGACCCTCGCGGAACGCGCCGAAGCGTACGCCAGCAAAACGAACCCCAAGCACAGCGATTATGTGGATGCAACCAAGCTGCTTCGCCGCGTGCGGAAATTGGGCGGGCAAGACTTGGTGACGGCCCTTAGCGCCGATTGGCGCGAGCGGCTGAAGCGGCGCAAGGGGCTGATGGAGGAGTTAGGGAAACTGTGAGGGGGCATCCTCAATCGCACATTGCGCTCGCATGGCCGAAAACTGCTTTCCCCACTTCCTCTATGCCTTGCGAGCTTCGATGGCAACATCCATCAGGACTTCTTCTTCAAACGCTTCACGGCACGATCGAAATCGCTCTCGTGGTGCGGCCCCAGCTTGTTCGCCGCATGAAACTTTTGGTATTCGTGCGGCGCATGGTCGCCAAGCCCTTCCAGCACTTCACGTTCGTTCAGCGTAAGAAAGCCATGCAGTTTATCGATCCAGTCCAACATGCGCATCGGATTCTTGCGCAAAGCCTGTGATTCGGCGAATGCCAAGTACTGCTCCACGATGTTGTTCAAGTGCTTCAACTCGTCCTCGTTCAGGTAATTCTTGGCGATCGTCACGTCGCGCGGAAGAATGCGGTCGCCCGGCCAATTGGTCAAGCCCATGTTCGGCTTCTCCGAGCTGGCCCTTCCGCCGATCAATTCCGCAGCTGTGTGGCCGGTAATGGCGAAGTGCAACTTGTTCTGCACCGTGGCATAGAACTTCCGCGTAGCCTCCTCGGCCGGGTCGTAGTCCATACTGGTGGCGTAGATATCCGTCACCTTCCGGTAGAACTGCCGCTCGCTGGTGCGGATGTCGCGAATGCGCTCCTGCTTGCCTTCCTTCACTTGGCCGTCGAGTTGGCGCGTGGCTTCATGCGCCCTCTGCAACCGGCACCGCGCTGCTGGCATTCGGCCCCGATCGGGGGCACGCACGCCCCACAGCCCCACCCTTCTGGCCCGGTCACCTGGTTGAGGTGCAAGAGGTTGGTGCCATGGCCCCGCCCTTGCGATGGGACCGACCATCAATTGACCGATCACATGCGCCATCACCATCTCGCACTGCTCCTCCTTTCCCTTATCGCCACCAGCGCCACCGCACAGAAGTGGGGCCTGGGCGTCCGCTTGGGCGACCCCAGCGGCATTTCCGTGAAGAAATACGGCGAGGGCCATGCCTGGGAATTCAACTTGGGTCGAACCCACCTCTTCAATGGGCATCGCTACTTCAACAACCGCTATGCTTATTGGTATGACCATCAACACTTCGATCATAAGGAGCATGAATTCATCGGCTATAGTGCCTCTGTACCCTTGGGCCTGCAGGTGCATTACCTCTTCCAGAAGCCGGTGAAGAATGCCGAGGGCCTTCAATGGTACTGGGGATTTGGTGGGCAGGTCCGCACGCAGCGGGTCTCCTACACCTACCGGTACAAGGTGAAGAATGGTCCGGACTGGGTGGTGGTGAACGATGCGTCCGTGCAGGAAACGAACTTGGGCTTGGACGGCGTGCTCGGCTTGGAATACAAATTCAAGAATGCCCCGTTGGCCATGTTCCTCGATGGCACCCTCTTCATGGAACTGTACGACCAGCCCTTCCTCTTCAGCCTGCAAGGCGGGTTGGGCGTGCGGTATACCTTCTAGCCGGGGCAGCGGCCATCTCGTTCCACCTCAGTTGGCCTTCCTCGGTCTGGTGCGAGCGCCCGATGGATAGCGCTCCCTCAACCCACGGATCCCGCCTGCAGGCTGCAGACGGGATCCGTGTTCGGTAGTTGTAGGCCCACGGCCACCGCTTAGGCGCGGGCCTTGCGCCAGATGGAGCCGTTGCGCGTATCGAGGCGCTCCAGCTTACCTTCCTTCACTTGGCCGTTGAGCTGGGCCGTTACCGCTTCCGGCGTGGTGGCCAACATCAGGGCGGCCTCCTGCGCGCACCAGCTGGGGTGCAGGGCGAAGAGCGCATCCACCGTGGTGGGCAGCGCGGCGGCTTGAACGCCCGGCGCGAGTTGCTTCAGGGCCTGCTCCATCTGCTCGTAGGAGCGGGCACCGTAAACCACCTGCCGCTGGCCTTCCGCGTTGCTGAAGAGCATGGTCGGGAAGCCGCGCACGCCGGAGGCCCGTGCCAAGGCGAGGTCGGCCTTGAAGAGGGCATCGCCCGCGCCCTTCATGTCGCTTTCCAGGCGCACGGGGTCCAGCCCCACTTGGGCCGCTGCCTCATTGATCACATCCTGCCGCGCGATGTTGCGCTTCTCCATGAAGACCATCTCGCGCATGCGGCGCATGAAGGCATGGGCCAGGTCCTTGTCCTGCAGTTCCGCGGCCTTGAAGGCAATGCTGGGCGGGTAGCTGCTGGACAGGGGATCCTCCAGCCACACATCGCCGATGATGGGCATCTTGTAGTGCTGGCTCATTTCATCCCAATGGGTGGCCACGTCGCCGGGCTTGCTGATGCCGCCGCCGTTGAAGCCATCCCAGCCGGGCAGCAGGCCGCCCATGTGGTATTGCATATCCACGGCCGCACCGTACTCCACCGCCAGGCGGCGCAGTTGCGGCTCGATGCCCCAGCAGCTGGAGCAGATGGGATCGGTGAAGTATTGGATGGTGACGGTGCTGCCGGCGGTGGGCTGCACGGGGGCCTCGTTCACCGCCTCTTGCGTGGCGGCACCGGCGACATCACAGGTTCCGGTCTCGATATCACAGATCAGGGGATTCTCGCTTTTCATGGTCTTATCAGGTGTTTGGGCGCATGCGCCGAACGTGGTGAGCAGAAGAAGAAAGGGGATATGGCGTGCCATTTCGTTAACTTGCCCACAAAGGTCGCCCTCCATGTCCGGCATATCAATAAGTCAGAAAAAGCTGACCACTCCCCTACGCACCGCGGACTGCCCGGCGGAAGCCCTGCTGCAAAGCGTTTCGGGCAAGTGGAAACCGGGCATCATCCTGCTCGCCTCGCAGGGCCCCGTGCGTTTCAGCCAGCTGCTGCGCAAGCTGGAAGGCAGCAACAAGCAGTCCATCACCACGGCCCTGCGCGAGCTGGAGGAAGATGGCCTGCTGGATCGCGTGGTGATCCGCCTGAAGCCGTTGCACGTGGAGTACACGCTCACGCCGCTCGCGCTGCAGTTGGTGCCTTTGCTGAAGGGAATGGAGGGGCTGGGGTGAGGGCGTACGTGTGGTCCTCCTTGCCTTGGTCGATCAACAATTCTCCTTTGCTCATTTTCATTCAGGTTGACGCACTTCCCGTCAGCCGCGTTGCGACAAGATAGAGGCAAGTTCCGGTGTGGACCAGCGCGATGCGGCAGGAAGTTGATCAGCAGGCTTTGGTCGTGCCATCCATCCTTCCAATGCCGATCTTCGCTGTCCATCCTATCCCCGATCCATGCTGCCCGCACCGGACACCATCCATGCCTGCCCGCATTGCGGACACAATGCCTACCGAAGCAGTTTTCTCAGCGGCAACACCTTCAGCTCCCGGCTTTGGTCCGACGGGTACTTGCAGGCACCCATGCTGGACGATGCCGTGCAAGTGACCCGTTGCACCAACTGCAAGGCCACCTATTGGGTGCAGGACGCGCCGGTGTTGGAACGCGTGCCGTACGGGTTCTTCAACAAATACAGCAGAACGCAGCAGGAAAGCCGGAACTTCGCGCTCAGCGAACAGCACGCGCTGCAGGATGATCCCGCCCCATCGCGCCCCGTACCACCGAAGATGGAACACCTGGACCAGCGCGGCCACCTCGAAGCGCTGAAGGAGCTGGCACTGGCGCCGCACAAGGACCGCGAGGCCTACCTGCGCCTGCGCATCTGGTGGGCACACAACCAACCCTTCCGCAATGCCCTGAAACCCGCCACGCCCACCGAGGATGCCGAAAGCTTGGCGAACCTGCACGGCCTGCTCGCGCTCTTGGAAACCAGCACCGAAAAAGGAATACTCCTGAGCGCCGGCGCCTTGGCAGCCTTGGGCCGCTACGGTGATGCACGGGCGATCCTGGCGGAGCTGTACGCGGAAGGGTTCAGTGAAGAGAAGAAGCGCTTTATGCAGGCACTGAAGGCGGAAGAAGGTTGGCTTGTGGCGTTGAGGTAGGCGCTGGATACGGCTGCTCACCCATACGGCCCCATGAATCGCGGACCGTTCAAAGTGTTTGACCTTGCAGTATGATATCCCCTACCCGGCCGCAAACCGTGCGCCCAGGAACTCCGCCGATGCTTCCGGCGAGCTGCTGATGAAGACAAAGTGCTTCGGTTCCTCCAGGAACCAGGCGAAGGTGTTCGCGGCTTGGCTTTCCATCTGCTCCGCGTACTCCTTGCGGGAATGGAAGACCAACACAAAAACCTTACGGCAGGTCACAGCATCCGACCAGGCTTTGAGTTCAGCAAGCCGAGTGGTATCCATGGCACTGTCGTCGATGAAGAACAGCGCACCGTGCTCTTGCGAGTAGGCGATCACGTTCGGTAGCCTGATCGGAGTATCAGTAAGCAGGCCAAAGCGCTTCAGGCCCGCTTGGGTCAACACCTCCGCATCCGGGACTTGTTGCGGAAGAAGGGCTTCGACCAATGCCTTGCGGGTCACGTTGCTGTTCATGGCCTGATCTTGTTTCGGTATATTGATTCACGGGACCTACAAAGGTCGGCAATTAGGGAGTGGTTGAGAAGCCCATCTTGGCGGTTCTCGCGACAGCCTTGGCAGGTATTCTATCCAAGGAAATCCATGATCCAGCAATGATCAACTACCTTGGCACCGAGTATTAGAACATGGTGTCCGAGTTCACCAAGTATCAGCCTTACGTGGATGATGTTGTCGCCCTCGCGACGAGCAAGGTGACAGAAGATACGAGCGCTTGGTTGAAGAAGGCTGACATTGCTCTCAACGGTCAGGCGGGGAATCGATTACAGGCATTGGTCCCGGTGCGAACGCGCCGGGCACAAGGAACGTTCTTCACTGGACACGAACTCGCTGAACAACTCCTTGCATACGCGGATCTATCCCAAGCCAAGTTCCTTGTTTTCGCGGATCCGACGGTTGGAGCTTCGGACCTTCTGATCGCAAGCGCGAAGCTGTTGAGCAGGAAGAAGCGGCTCACCGGAACCATCAAGGCTTGGGGGGCGCAACTCCTCGGCATCGACCAGCAGAAGGAGTTCATCCAAGCTTCAAAGGCCCGGCTTGTCCTTTTGGCCCGCTCACTGCATCAGTCGTTCGATGAGCAGGCCATCGATTGGGCTTCCGTTTTCCCCAACATCGGAGTGGGCGATGCCTTGACGGAGAAAGCGCTGTACGAGCGGGCCACGCACTTGGTGATGAACCCGCCGTTCGCGAAGATGGCCGCCCCGAAGGACTGCGTTTGGGCGAAGGGTAAGGTGAACGCTGCCGCGATCTTCATGGAGCATGCGGTCAAGCATGCGAAGCCGGGCACACAGATACTCGCCATCCTCCCTGAAGTCCTCCGCACCGGGACGCGCTACAAGAAGTGGCAACAAGAGATCACGCGCATGGCCGATGTGGAGCGCGTGATGTCCGTCGGCCTGTTCCACAACGCCGATGTGGACGTGTTCATCCTCGTGTTGCGAAAGAAGAAGGTCATGGCCACAACGGGCAGAGCTTTCCGAATGACGCAAAAGAGGAAGGGAGCGCGGCGGCTTGGCGACCTCTTCAAGGTGAGCGTCGGACCGGTCGTACCTCACCGCGACCCGGAAGAAGGACCACTGTATCGCTATCTGCATGCGAAGAATGCAAAGCCTTGGGTCGCATTGCATCGACGGACCGAGGAGCGCCGATACAGAGGCACCGTGTTCACACCGCCCTTAGTGGTGGTCAGGCGAACGTCACGGCCGGGTGACAAGCATCGGGCGACCGCGAGTTTGGTTCTCGGGCGAGCGCCTGTGGCTGTGGAGAATCACTTGATCGTTTGCCAGCCATACGACGGACAGGTCTCAACCTGTGAGCGGCTGATGGAAGCTCTGCGGGCGGGCGTTGTCGATGCACATTTAGACAAAGAGATGCGGTGCCGCCACCTGACCGTTGCGTCTGTCCGCGAACTGCCGATCTGAAGGCCTATTCTACCTTCGCTCCTGCAAGGACTTGAAAGACATCCTTCATGGCAGCGTACACCGAGTCGAACGCCTCAATCTCCGGACTTACGAAGAGCCGATGACGCTTCTTGTACTTCCGACTATATGCTTGCACGGCATCCTTGTGATGGAGAAGTACGGCGTTCAGTATCGTTCCATATGGCGATAGATGTAGCGTCTTCGAGCCGCCTCCCTTCTGTTCCTCTGTCGTCAAGCATTTTTCGACTGCGGGAAGATCCAGTCTAAGAGCAAACATTAGCGTATCAATCGTCCTTGCCAATCGTGTCTTGTCCTTCGGTAGCCTGTCTTCGGACCAGCGTTGAGTTAGGAATCTGATTATTCCAGAGAGCCGAATCGTTTCCTCGTTTTCAAGTGCGATGGAACCCGCTTGTCTTAGTTGCTCGGATTGGTCGATGGAGAGCTCGGCGTGTTCCAACATCGCCTTCACCTGATACGCAATGCGCTCTTTCGCCCAGCTTACCTCATCGCCCTTATAGATAAGATCATGAGTTGCTATGCCCCACGCGTGTTCCAAGAATGTCTTTACCTGCACCTCAAACCGCAAATCCTCGAGACCAGTTGGCCTTACTTGGTCGCTCAGCGGTATTGAAGCATACAGACGAAGATCATCAAACGGGAATGCGTCGGAATGCTTGTGTGTCCGCGCAGGATCTTTGGGCCGCCGTTCATGCACATGAAAGTGCTTACGAATCAACTCTTCTGCGGCATCAACAGATCTCCGATTCTCCACAACAAGCGTGCATGCGAAGAAGTCGTCAATGACCCCATTCTCGTATCGCCCGGTCTCCAACTTGAGCGCGTAGCTCTCGATCTCCTTGGTCCGTTTTATAAAGTGCCAGCCAGCCGGCTTGACGCTGGTGATAGTCGCATCAACGAGCTTTCCGAGACGGGCATAGCTATCCGCTTGCTCGTCATAGCGCGAACGGACGGATAATGGAATCCTCAAAGCCTCACACTTTAGCCGACCTCGGCGAAGAGAGCCAGCAGGATTTCGTGTCTCTTCTCTCGCTGAGCAGGTTCCGTACTGGCTCCGGTCGCATTCTCAAGATAGACTGCTGCCGCGCCATTACGTTCAACCAGATCAGTGTCTGGCGTACCGGCGCCCCTTCGCTCACGAATGGCTGCAACGATGTTCAGAAACTCGGAATAGGCCTCAGCAGCACGCTTAGGATCAGGACGCTCATTGCTCAACAGCACCAACACCGACCACAGCGAATAGAAGTTGGTGGATGTCCGTAGATGCTCAATAATCCCCGGTACGGCGACTTTCATCGCTTGGATGTACTCCTTAACCTCTCGGACTTTCGATTGGACAGTCTCTTCTTGGAAATCCGCATCCGTGTCCTGAGGCACATCGTACTCAGCATATGCCGAGTCGATGGCATCTTGGTCGAAGCCCTGCACGCGTCCATACAGTGCAACCATAATCAGTTCAGAGATGAACTGAACATCTTTCATGCGCTTAACCTTTGATGTAGTAACGACACCAAAGTCTTTCCAGAACTTGTCATTGGCCTC
Source organism: Flavobacteriales bacterium (assembly GCA_023957375.1). Taxonomy (GTDB): domain Bacteria; phylum Bacteroidota; class Bacteroidia; order Flavobacteriales_F; family PHOS-HE28; genus PHOS-HE28. The sequence goes on from JAMLHB010000002.1 coordinate 473,157, forward strand.
GTTCTCCGCAAAGGTCACTAACCACCCATCATAGCGCGCGTGTCGCAATTCCTGTCGTTCAAGCTTCCTAGAGTTCCGGTTGAGGCGGTCAAATACCTCGTTCACAACAGTTCCTTCTACAATCTTGATAAACTCAACCGGTATGACGTAATCCCAGAAACGGCTCTTCAAAGCTGGATCCTCAATTTGTCGCCATTTTTTCCCATCGAGACGAGCATCGCCGAAAGTCTTCTCGATAGCAATCTTATTGTTGACAAAGCGGATGATAGTCTCAAGCCGCTGCTTACCGTCAACAACCTCGTAGACCTGTTTGCCAGAATCTGGGTCAACGCGCTTGTGAAGAAAGATGGCTGGACTCGGATAACCTCTGAAGATCGTATCAAGAAAGAACCGTTGCTCTCTTGGGCTCCATACACTTCGTCTCTGGTAGGATGGATCTAGATCGAGTTGTTGGTTCCGCTCATGGTCCAGAAACCAACTGATGTCTTGGGTGGTTGCGCGACGATCCATTGTCGCCAAGTTGAGGTCTGCCATGTTCTTCGAGTGTGGGCTTAAACAACTGTTCAAGAGCTTCAAATGTAGCCACAGCTTTCCTACGGCATCGCGTAAGGGACAGCAGCGGCAGCCCGGCGCAGGTGCGGCCTTGCGGACGCGAGCAGCGAGGAGGCGACCAAAGGAAGCCACCGCAGCGCCGCGACCGCTGGCCGCGACAAGTCCGGCTATAGCGGATGGCCCGACCCGTGCGTGGGCCTGAGCGAGGGAAAGGGATACGCCCGGCAATCAGTTATCCCAGAACACCACGAGCCCCATCATGTCGCGATAGTATGCTCGAAATGCACTGAGGCCCTTACCCGTGTACTGCAAGGCGTGGTCGAACAACATCCGTTCAACGTTCACCTTGTCCTCAACACTGACTGGGTTTTCGAGCACGGTGACCCTTATCCCAATCTTGTTGCCTTTCTCATCGTACAGGTATCTCTCACTGAAGCGCATGGTGTGAAGTGTTTCGTTGTTAATCACATATTCCTCCTGTACTGCCCCCCCACCTCGAACATCGCCGCCGTGAGCTGCCCGAGGCTGCAATACTTCGTCGCCTCCATCAGCACGGCGAACATATTCTCGTTCTTGATCGCCGCCTCCTGCAGATCGCGCAGCGCCTTTTTGCTTTCCGCCGCGTACGCCTGCTGCAGGTTCTCCACGGTGCGGATCTGCGCCTCCTTCTCCTCTTCCGTGGCGCGGATCACCTCCTTGGGCAGGATGGTGGGTGAGCCCTTGCTGCTGAGGAAGGTGTTGACCCCGATGATGGGGTATTCGCCGGTGTGCTTCAGCGTTTCGTAGTACAGGCTTTCCTCTTGGATGCGGCTGCGCTGGTACATGGTCTCCATGGCGCCGAGCACGCCGCCGCGTTCGGTGATGCGGTCGAACTCCAGCAGCACGGCCTCTTCCACCAGGTCTGTGAGCTCTTCGATGATGAAGCTGCCTTGCAAGGGGTTCTCGTTCTTGGCCAGGCCCAGCTCCTTGTTAATGATGAGCTGGATGGCCATGGCGCGGCGCACGCTTTCCTCGGTGGGCGTGGTGATGGCTTCGTCGTAGGCGTTGGTGTGGAGGCTGTTGCAGTTGTCGTAGATGGCGTAGAGCGCCTGCAGGGTGGTGCGGATGTCGTTGAAGTCGATCTCCTGCGCGTGGAGGCTACGGCCGCTGGTCTGGATGTGGTACTTGAGCATCTGGCTGCGCTCGTCGGCGCCATAGCGATGCTTGAGCGCCTTGGCCCAGAGGCGGCGCGCCACGCGGCCCATCACGGCGTACTCGGGATCCATGCCGTTGCTGAAAAAGAAGCTCAGGTTGGGCGCGAAGGCGTTGATGTCCATGCCCCGGCTGAGGTAGTACTCCACGTAGGTGAAGCCGTTGGCCAGGGTGAAGGCGAGCTGGCTGATGGGGTTGGCGCCCGCCTCGGCGATGTGGTAGCCGCTGATGCTGACGCTGTAGAAGTTGCGCACCTTTTTGTCGATGAAGTACTGCTGCACGTCGCCCATGAGCCGCAGCGCAAACTCGGTGCTGAAGATGCAGGTGTTCTGCGCCTGGTCTTCCTTGAGGATGTCGGCCTGCACGGTGCCGCGGACCTGCGCGAGGGTGTCGGCCTTGATCTTGGCGTAGACGTCGGCGGGGAGCACTTGGTCGCCGGTGATGCCTAAGAGCAGGAGGCCGAGGCCGTTGTTGCCTTCGGGGATGTCACCGTGGTAGGTGGGCTGCGAGCTGTTAGCTTCAAGCTTCAAGCTTGTCACCTGACGCTTCGCGCTTGAAGCTTGCAGCTTGTGGCTTGCAGCTCCCCACCTTTCCTCGATCTTCGCCTCCACCTCCTTCTCCAACCCGTGCTCCCGGATGTACTTCTCGCAGTTCTGGTCGATCGCTGCGTTCATGAAGAAACCGAGCAGCATGGGCGCCGGACCGTTGATGGTCATGCTGACGCTGGTGGTGGGCGCGCTGAGGTCAAAGCCGCTGTAGAGCTTCTTGGCATCGTCCAAACAACAGATGCTCACGCCGCTGTTGCCCACCTTGCCGTAGATGTCCGGACGGCGGCCGGGATCGTGGCCGTAGAGCGTCACGCTGTCGAAGGCAGTGCTGAGGCGCTTGGCGGGCAGGCCCTGGCTCACGTAGTGGAAGCGCTTGTTGGTGCGCTCGGGGCCGCCCTCGCCGGCGAACATCCGTGCGGGGTCCTCGCCGGTACGCTTGAACGGATAGATGCCGGCGGTGTAGGGGAAGTAGCCGGGCGTGTTCTCCTGCATCGCCCAGCGCACCTTGTCGCCCCAGCTCTTGAACTTCGGAAGCGCCACCTTGGGGATCTTCAGGTGCGAAAGGCTTTCGCTGTGGTTGGGCACCTTGATCTCCTTGCCGCGCACCGAATAGGTATAGAACTCGCCGGAATAGCGAGCTTCTTCGGCCTTCCAGCCGGTGAGCATGCTCCAGAGGTGCGGGTCGAGGTCTTTTTTGAGGTCGTTGAACTTCGCGATCAGGGCTTCAAGCTGCGAGCTGTTAGCTTCAAGCTTGTTCGTCGTCGCGCTTGCAGCTTGCGGCTTGAAGCTTGCCGCTTGTAGCCCGGCCTCTGCATTCCCTTCCAAAAGATCCGGTCCCCCGAACGTCAGCACCGCACTGTACAAGCCATACAACTGGTCCGCGATCTCCGCCTGGGCATCCACCTTCGCATCATACCTCCGGTTGCTCTCGCTGATCTCGCTCAGGTAGCGGCTCTTTGCGGGCGGGATGATCCACACCTTCTCACTCATCTCGTCGTGCGCGTGGAAGGCGGAATCGAGCTGCACACCGGTCTTCTCAGCGATCTTCTTCATCAGCCGCGCATAGAGCGTGTTGGTGCCGGGATCGTTGAACTGGCTGGCGATGGTGCCCACCACGGGCAGGTCCTCGTCCTTGGCGTCCCACAGTTGGTGGTTGCGCTTGTACTGCTTCTTCACGTCGCGCAGGGCGTCCTGGGCGCCGCGCTTGTCGAACTTGTTGATGGCCACCACGTCGGCGAAATCCAGCATGTCGATCTTCTCCAATTGCGTGGCCGCACCGAACTCCGGCGTCATGATGTAGAGCGAAACGTCGCTGTGGTCCAGGATCTCGGTGTCGCTCTGGCCGATGCCGCTCGTTTCGAGGATGATCAGGTCGAAGCCCGCGGCCTTCAGCACCAGCACGGCCTCCTTCACCTGCTTGCTCAGCGCAAGGTTGCTCTGGCGTGTGGCCATGCTGCGCATGTACACCCGCTCACTGCGCGCGCTGTTCATGCGGATGCGGTCGCCCAGCAGCGCGCCTCCGGTCTTGCGCTTGCTCGGGTCCACGCTGATGATGCCGATGGTCTTCCCGGGCTGGTCCAGCAGGAAGCGGCGGATCAGTTCGTCCACCATGGATGATTTGCCCGCGCCGCCCGTGCCGGTGATGCCCAGCACCGGCGCCTTGCTCTTCGCCGCCATCGCATGGACCTTGTCGGCTGCCTTCGCAAACACATCGGGATGGTTCTCCGCCGCGCTGATCAGCCGGGCGATGGCCGGCCAACTTTGCGGCGTCAGTTCCTTCACTTCCCCATGCAGTTCGGCGCCCAAGCTTTCGTCGCACTGCTTCACCACGTCATTGATCATGCCCTGCAGGCCCATCGCGCGGCCGTCGTCCGGGTGGTAGAGCCGCGTGATGCCGTACGCCTCCAGCTCCTTGATCTCCTCGGGCAGGATGGTGCCGCCGCCGCCACCGAAGATCTTGATGTGCCCCGCGCCCTTCTCCTTCAGCAGGTCGTACATGTACTTGAAGTACTCCATGTGCCCGCCCTGGTAGCTGGTCATCGCGATGGCGTGGGCATCCTCCTGGATCGCGGTGTGTACCACCTCCTCCACGCTGCGGTCGTGCCCCAGGTGGATCACTTCCACGCCGGTGCTCTGCAGGATACGCCGCATGATGTTGATGGCGACATCATGGCCATCGAACAGCGAGGCCGCAGTGACAATGCGGATCTTGTGCTTGGGGACGTAGGGTTTCGCTACAGGGTGTGACATGCCGCGAAGATATTGGGCGGGGAAGGGATCGGAAGAATCCACGGTCGCGTCGACTGTCGCGTCGACCCCACTGGGTCGACTGTACAGTGGCAAAAGTGATTTTTGATACGCACGAGCATTTGGCCGCCTTAACGGGCTGTCCGTTGTGGTGCCCTTGTCCGGTCCGGCACCACCGGGGCTGCGGGGTCCCTCCCCGCCGTTGGCGGGACTTGCAGCCTGCCGTCGGGCCTCCTCGCTCCACGGTACCGCAAGGTCCGGCCTGCGGCCAGCCGCCGCTGCCATCCCGGGCGGGGATCACGTCCCGGACCGATCACGGATCCTCCATGTCATAGTACCTCTTCATCGCCTTCTTGTACACTTCGGACAACTTGTTGGCATCCTCCTGAGGTACCAACAAATAGGGAAGGAACCAGATCGGCACCAACTCAGCTTGTATGTTCCAGGTTGCGCGGTTGCCCGCACGCTTCACCTCACAGAACAGTTGCGCCGACGTTGACAGGGTGGCCGTGAACGGCGCGCCTTCGAATGCGGCCCATCAATGCACCACCAACCGTTGCGGCTCGGCCCGGCCGTCCCGGAAATGTGCGACCACCATGTACATTCCGCTGGACACGCCATGCAGGGGCACGGCCACCTGGGTGGCGGATGGCGCATGGTATTCCGCCACCACACGGCCGGCCACATCGACCAGGGACACACGCACGTCCGTGCGCGGGCGATCGAAGCAGACGGTGACGCCGTCACCAGCATGGGCGGGATTGGGCGCCAGCACCATGCTCCGGCCGTCATCAAGGCTGGGCTTACCGGCCACGGACGTGGTGACGCAAAGAAGCGTCGCCAGATAGCCACCGGGCACGGTCTGCAGCGCAAGGGACTCAGACGGCAGCGTGAGGCTGGTGAACGTCGTGGGGCGGTCGGTGCGCACCGGCAGCACGGACGCATCGGTCCACGACAAGGATTCGTTGCCGCAGGTGGTGGAGCCATCGCCGCCGATGCGGAAGAACTTGATGTAACGGCCCTGGTCCCCGCTGCCCATGCGCACGGCACGTTCGGGAGCGGTGTTGTCACCGACAAACTCCGAGCCTATGGCCATGAGCGTACCATCCCCCTCCACCCACGAGGCCTCCAGCAGCGCTCCGTCCGCTCCGATCCGCCCGATTGCAGGTGCGTATGGTATGACCATGACCCGGTACAGCATGGTGAACGTTCCATCGGGTTCTTCGATCGCGCTGATCGGCTCAGGGGCGGTATCCTCGGCGATACGGCCCCAAACGACCTGCCCCGTACTGTCGGTGCGGAGCAGGAATGGCGCGAAGGTGCCCTGGTAAACCTGCTGCACACTGCCACCGATGAGCAGCCCGCCATCGGCCAGTTCCCGGGCGAAGTTCACCTGATGGTAGTTCCCATAGGAGTACCGATAGGACCACTCCAGTTCCAGCTCCGCGTTCCACCGGCGAACAACAATGAACTGGAAGCTGGATTGACTGCCCGCAGGATTCTGGACCGTGACGGCCACGAGTCCATTGGTCGCCGTGGTGAGCAGGGTATTGGCCCGGTCGGACCAGTAGTCGCCAGCGTCGAACACCCAAGTGGCGATCTCCTCGCCCGATCCGTTCGTTCGCAACAGTATGCTGGCCCACCCCTGGCCCGAGGGAACGTCCTGCAAATGGCCCAGGCAGAAGTAACCGCCATCCTTGGCCACGACGGAGCGCTCCACGGTGGCCAGGAAGATGCCATTGCATTCGGGATACAAGCGGGTCCACTCCACGCCCCCCTGCGCATCGGTCTTCACCATGCCAAACTGGCGGATGCCGCCGCTGTATGACCCGAAGGTCCACAGCCGCCCCCCGTCCGGGGTCATGGTCCCTCCTTGCTGCGGGCCGTGGGGCGGCGGAAGCAGGGTGCGCACCGCGTTCGAGGTGGTGCCGTCGGCAGCCAGATCGAACTGCAGGTACCCGCTGCCCGAGGACGCCATCCTGGTACCGGAGATCCTGTACAGACCGTCACCTGTCCTTTCCACGTTGCGGCAGTACCAGGTCTCGGTGGTGTCCTCCGGTTGCATCATGAGCATGAACGGCGATTGGGCGGGCATGGCCGATACGAGCAAAACGCTCAACGACAACGCCGGTGCCCGCAGGAACACTCGTGGCCTCATGCTCCGATAGACGCCGGACGGAAGCAATGGTTGCCCATGTCTATTCTAGCCCCCTAATTTCCCGGATGCGTTTATGATCGCAAAACCATAAACCGTTTACCCATGAAAGAGAGGAAGAAGTTCAGCAAGGAAGAGAAAGTGCGGATCGTTCAAGAAGCCGCCGAGCATGGGGTAAAGGCCCCATCCCGTGCCCGGGTATCTCCAGCGCTCGGCTCTAGCGGCAACTTAGCATATTGCCGAGTGCCGGGGCTTCAATCCCCCATTCCCTGAGGCACTCGAAGGGCGGCGGTCCCGTAGTTCTTGTCGTGACGGCCGCGCCGGGCTGCCGCTGCCACGGTGTGCGACGTAGCCCGGCTCTGCGGGCGAAGGCACATCCCGGGCGGAAGATCACGTCGGGGACCGATCACGGATCCTCCATGCCATGGTACCTCTTCATCGCCTTCATGTACACTTCGGACAACTTGTTGCCATCCTCCTGAGGTACCAACAAATAGGGAAGGAACCAGATCGGCACCAACTCAGCTTGTATGTTCCAAGTTGCACGGTTGCCCGCACGCTTCACCTCACAGAACAGTTGCGCCGAGCCATGTTTCGAGTTGTCCCACAGATAGGCGTGATAGGCGATCGACAATGCTTCAGGCAGGTTGGCCATCGTCCGGCTCCAACGGCTGATGATCTTCTCCTTCGGCACGTCGTGCCCACCCTGCCTTACCCGGATCTCCTTCACCCGCTGTACGTTGATGGCCGGGTCTTCCGTGGAAACGAAGTACAAGTACACCTTGTACCCCGCAGCCTTGGCCCGCTTCATCAGTTCCAGCTTGCCGGGGTGGCTGAACACGGTTTCGAACGAGAACTTCTTCCTTGCTTTCAATAGCTCATCATACAGGAACTGCGCGATCAATTGGGCCACGCGGTCCTTGGGCAATGTCGGTCCGGAGCGAACGCGTTTCGGTGTCCAGCGTACACCTTCCGCCAAGTGTTCAATGGTCAATTCCTTGTCCAATAACCCTGAGCTCTTCGCAAATTCCAGAAATCCCACCGATCCAAGCTCCAACTCGAAAGGGGTCAGGTCGTACCCTTTTCCAAGGGCCTTGGCAATCTCGTCCGCATTGATGTATGCACCGAAATCGACCGGACGCCCATTCACCCGTGCCTTGCGTACCTCCTCGATGATGGTCGTCTTGCCCGAACCGTTCGGACCTGCAAACACCCGCAAGCGGAGCGATGGCGCCATGGCCTATCAGGCAGCCGGCAACTGGATCCGCCGAACCCGCTTGGTCACCTTCCCGCTTCTGTCCACCTTCACCAACCACCCCTCCTTCACCACCAGCAATTCGTCAACTTCCTCAAACGCTTTCCGGCTCGCTGCCTTTGTAGCTTTCTCGGAAGCCCGTCGCAAGGTTTTGCTTGTCAGCGGGGCCTTCATGGCTTTCCGTCCGGGCCGCGTGGCTGAGTTCTTCGTTGCCATGCGTTAAAAGTACGACAATGGGCGGGCACATCACTACTTCTCTCTCCTCGATCTTGCACCCATGTCCCAACGCGGCAAGTTCAAGCGCCGTGAACAATCCCGCTGTGTGGCATGCTGAAAAGATCCACCTGCGGCGTTCCCATGGTCGCTTTCTCCAATTGCAGCAACCTCCGCTTCACCCCCACCCCGCCTGCATAACCCGTCATCTCCCCGTTGCTCCCGATGATCCGGTGGCAAGGCACTATGATCGAGAGCGCGTTCGCACCGTTTGCGGAAGCAACCGCACAGATCGCCGTGGGTTCCGCAACCTTCGCGGTCAGTTCAGCATAGCTCATCGTGGAGCCAAAAGGAACCGCGAGCAGTGCCTGCCAAACGCGCTGCTGGAAGTCGGTGCCCACGAAACGCAGCGGCAGGTTGAAGGTGGTGCGCTCACCGGCGAAATACGCGTTCAATTGCGCCTTTGCTTGCTCGATCACCGGTGAAATACTTTCGGCATATTCAGCCTGCAAGTCGCGTTGGATGCGCGCATCGATGGTGCTACGCATGCGCCGGTAGCGCCAATCGCACAGGCACAGTTCGTTGTTGTACGAGCCCAGCAATAGCTCGCCAAACGGGATGTGGAAGGGATGGATAAGAATCGGTTCCATAGCGGGCCGGGACAAGGTAGCACGCCCTACGGGCAGTCCACCCAAAAACAAACCACGGATGAACACCGATGAACACGGATGGTTTCAATTGGGTCGTCCAGCTTTATCCGTGTGCATCGGTGTCCATCTGTGGTTCTTTTCCGCACCAAATGCGCCGACAGGCGCATGGCCTTCGACATCAACATACCACAGGCTCCACATACCGGCCTTTCAAGTTCCAACCACGGATGAACACGGATGGTCTTCCATTAGGACGCCCCTCAAGATCCGTGTGCATCCGTGTCCATCCGTGGTTCTTTTCCGCACCAAATGCGCCGACAGGCGCATGGCCTTCGACATCAACATACCACAGGCTCCACATACCGGCCTTTCAAGTTCCAACCACGGATGAACACCGATGAACACGGATGGTCTTCCATTAGGATGCCCCTCAAGATCCGTGTGCATCCGTGTCCATCCGTGGTTTTTTCTCCGCACCAAATGCGCCGATAGGCGCATGGCCTTCTACGTCAACATACCACAGGCTCCGCATTCCGGCTTTTCAAATTCCAACCACGGATGAACACCGATGCACACGGATGGTCTCAATTGGGTAGTCCAGCTTTATCCGTGTGCATCCGTGTCCATCCGTGGTTCTATTCAGCATGCGCCGTCCGGCGCACATACACTACAAGTTCCGCACGGCCTCCCGCTCGCTCAGCGGCGAGAGCTTCCTGCTGCGCACAAACTCCAGCACCACACCCGGGTCGGTCTTGCCGTATTCGCGCAATGCCCAGCCAATGGCCTTGCGGATGAAGAAATCGGTGCGCGCCGCGTGCCGGTCGATGTTCGCGAAAAGCAACACTTGGTCCGTCTCCTGCTTCCAACGGTTCTGAAAGAGAATCGCGGTGCGATTCAGCCAAAGGTCATTGCTCTCCACCCAGCGATCATTCCATTCCTCGATCGCTGACGGGTACTTCTTCAGGACCGCACCCACAACATGCACGGCCAAGGCATCCACCGTGTCCCACCAGCTTTGGGTGGTGATCAATTCCTCCAGCAAGGGCAGGTGTTCCGGGCCCAATTCCTTCGCTCGCTTCACCAACAGGTCCACCGCCGCGTAGTGCAGTTCACGCTCGGGCTGCGCGAAGGCCGATCGTGCCATGACCGGCAGCTGGTCCAACTTCAGCATGCCGTGCAACCTCACATGCTCCTGCTGCAACGCCCGCCTTTCCGGCGCCTTGATCCCGAAGAATGGGAAATGATCCTTCATGTAGGCGCACATCGCGGCGGCATTGGCCGGGTGCGCATGACTGTGGAAAGCGGCACGCAACGGAACGAGATAAGGGTGCATGATGTCGTCAATGTTGTTCCTCAGGTCCGCTCCTGGAACAGATACCGCGCTGCCCCCGTCATCGGGTCCTTCCCCTTGGTGTACTTGGGGAAGGCCTTGTGCAAGAGGTAGAGCGCCAGCGCGCCAATGGCAACTGAAAGCACATTGCCCGCCAGCTGCGCCGTCAACGGGCTTCCGTCCGCAACGGCCAAGACGGCCTTCAACTCGCCCATCGCCCCGAGGATGTTCATCCAGCCCACCCATTCAACGTGCTGCCCGTGCCAGTGCCACACGCCGTAGGCCAGGAACAGCGAGGCGAAAGGCACCAAACGCAAGAGCCGAATACCGCCCCACAGGTCGTCCGGAAGTCCATTGAACGCACGCCACACGCTCAGCAGAACGCTCAGCACCACCAGCGCCAGCAGCACGCGTTGCTCGGCGCGATACTTCTCCTTGGCCGCAAGCGATGGCATGTAGCGCAACCGGTCCGCGATGCGCTTGGGCTTCTCCTGCGGGTACTGCGCCAAAAGTTGGTCGAACGCCAGCTGGTGCGGCAGGCCATGGCCCAGCAGCTCTCGGGCTTCATCCTTGATCTTTCGCGCGGCCATGATCGCCAAAGATCGGTTTCCGCAACATCCACGCCATGCCGCCGGTGGGACGGTACCTCCGTTTAGCACAAAACAGCGATCGTGCGGCTATCGGCTCAACGGCCGGTCAAATACACGAACCGGCGCCGTTCCGGCTTCCCGTTCGCGGGGACCAGCTCCATGATGTAGGGCGCATCGGCGATCCCCGGCATGCCCAGCACCATGCTTTGCACTCCACGCGGCATCGTCCAACGGCGCAGCAACCGGCCGTCCATGCCGATCAAGCGCACGTCGGCTTGCTGTTGCGTGCTGGCGTCCAACAGCAATTGCACCTGGCCGGTGCCGGGCACGGATGTCACGGCGAAGCCGGTAGCTGTTGTGCCGGTTTCCGAAATACCCGTTGCGCAGAACGCCGGCACGTCGAACGCCGCCACTTGATCATCCACGGAAAAGGAGCTGCCCTGGGAGGCGCTGTAGCCCAGGCCGCGCCGGGCAAATGCCTGCCAAATGATGCAGGCATGCGCACCGTCGTAAGCCAGCTCGTCGGCCAACAGGATGGCATCGCGGCCGTCCACGAAGCCCGGCGAGCAGGGCTGCAGCTTCATGCCGTCCATGATCAGGTGCATGGCCACATTGTTGCCCCCGGTGCCATGGTACATGTCCGGATCGAAGCCTTCTTCACCCACCAACGCCCAAGTGAGGTCCCAGAGCATGGTGGCCCACACAAAGCCGAGCGCATGCGTTTCCTGGAAGGCGCCGGAGTTGGTGACGCTGTACGTAACGCCGTTCACGCCCATGTCGGTGGTGTACGGAAAGGGGCGCAACCCCACGCCCAGTGGGCCTTCGTCCAATACATAGTTGGACATGCCGCGCGGAGTTTCCGGCAGGTCGCCCGGGTGCATGGAGAGCACCAAGGCCATCCAGTCGCCCCATCCCTCGCCCATCTGTTCATCGTTCCACAGGCAGTCCACGTTGTTGGCCCCGCCGGTGAGCCGGTTGGAGATGCCGTGGCCATACTCGTGCGCGATCACGGCATTGTCGAAATCGCCATCGCGCAAGCTGGCCAACCCGGGGCCTTGCAGGGTGGCGTTCACCGCTCCGTTCTGCATGGCGTTTTTAATGGCTTGTCCGTTGGCCATGGAGACCATCACGGAAGGAATGGTGATGTCCCCCGGGTCATCACCGCCCATGGTGATCGGCGCACCGCCGACGTTGTTCACCACCACCACGGCCACGGCACCTTCGGCCTGGATGGCCTGCACCTTGGCCACGAACGTACATGAACCCCGGTCCACCACGGCGATCTTGCCCGCCAGCGCGGCTCCGTTGATGATGGGTTCGCAACCATCACTTGCCGGAGCTGCATTGTCCTGCACCAACACCAGGTCCGCCGTCATGCCCGGTGAAGGCAATATGGGGCCGAAGGCCGCCACCTGGATGTTGTACAGCCCTGCAACCCCTGCCGGGCTGTTCACCCGGAAGGTGTCCGATTCGCTGGTGCGCCACAGGAACATCTGCATCACCGGGGAGGCACCTTCCTCCGGTGTGCCGAAGTTGGCGTTGTTCATGCCCCCGCCGTCCTGCGCCTGGGCATACACCTCGTCATTGCCAAAACCTTCACCACTGTAGTTGGTCACTTGGAAATTCCCGCTGCCCTCGTCGAAGCCATAGTGTTGCCAAACATCGTGCAGCATGTTGCAGGTGAAGAACAGGTTGGTGATCGCGGCGTCCAGGTAGGCCGCAGGTCCATCTCCCACAACGAACGGGAAATCAAATTGCAGGCCATCGCCGCCGTCCGGGCTGTATCCCATCTCATCGGTATTGGCCATGTCCTCGGCGGCATACACGTTGTTGCCGCGCGTGATGGTGTATTCCGCACCGGGCAGACCGTTGGTGTCGTGCCAGCCAAAGGGTGAAGCCTCCGGGTCGGCCGGGTTCTCCACCAGCACGTGCGGGCCGTACAGGGGGCTCTCCGTGGGAAATGGGAAGACGCGGTAGCCCGCACCGTCACCCGCCCCGCCACGTGCGGCACCGGGAGTTGGCGCGGCCCGAAGTGCCAGGTCGGACGCAGCGTTGTATCCCGGCGCAAAGCTTCCCGGGGGTACGGTGCAATGCACCATGCGGTCCTGTTGCTGCAGAACGTGGCCGCTCTGTGCATCCACTGCCATCCGCCACCAATGCTTGCCTCCACGTTCGCGGATCACCAGCTCCCATGCCAATGGAATGGGCCCTTGGTCTTCCAATGGCTGAAAGATCAATTTTGCTGGTACCGGGTCCACGGAAATGCCGCAGGTGCCCAGAACAACATGGGTCAGCGAAACCTGCTTCTCCACCTGCACCAGGGCCGGCACCAGGCCCAAATGCCGTGCGGCGGCCCGGAGGGCTTCTTCCGGGCCAATGCCCGGCACCGGTGAGCCCGCGCGCCCCGCAACATCCGCCTGCATGCGGTTGCCCGCGTTCACCACACGGCCGTTCTTCACGGCAAAGTTCGCCACGGCCCCGGCCACCGGCACGTTGCCCGCCAACTGCTGAATGTAGATATAAGTGACGCCACGCTTGTCCGTGGAGCGGCTGGTGACCTCCCACTGTTGTGCATCTTGCGAAGTGATGCCCCATTCCATCCGATGCTCGTGCAACCACGGCGTTATAAGGGATGCGGGGTCTTGTGCCCTGATGGGGGCGGCCATGCCGATGCAGGAAATGACCAAGGGCAGCGCGCGGAGAACCGGATTCATGGATGACGTGGGGATCGTTGGGGGGTGAAGGGGGAGCGATAAGCTGATGCAATGTAGGGAAAGCAACCCTTCCGGCAACGGCATATCCCGCTGAAGGCATTTCTCCTGCCCGGCGTGCTCCATTCCGGTGCTGCGCTTCGGTCCTGCCGGATCACGACTTCACGCCAACGGCGCGCACCACCTTGGCCAGGCCTTCATGGCCACGCCCTTCATGGAGGATCACCTCCACCTCCTCCAGCACGGTGAAGGACAGTCCCGCAAACTCCTCGCGCACCTGTGCCGTGGTAAAGAGCATGTCCGCTTGGCGCGGTCCGCCGCTGTTGTACAGGGGTTGATAGTCCAACTGCGCCAACGCAAAAGCTTCCATAATAAGGACACCGCCCTGGCGCAAATGCCGGAGCACTTCGGCGTTGAGCGCGGCACGCTCGGCAGCTTCGAAGTGGGCGTAGATCATGCCCACCGCATCGAAGTCGTGCGGCAGCGCCTGCAACACCTCAGGCCCGCCGGTCACATAGGTGAACGATACGTCGCGGCTGGCCGCCAGCTGCAGTGCCTTGTTCCTGCCCTGTTCGCTCATGTCGTACGCCGTGACCCGCCATCCCGCCGAGGCAGCATGCACCGCATTGCGCCCCTCCCCTTCCGCCGGCAGCAACAGCTTTCCCGGGCCCAGCACGGCCAGTTGCTCCGCGAACCACCGGTTGGGTTCCATGCCGTATACATAGTCGTCGTGGCCGAAGCGTTCGTTCCAAAAATCCATGGGGTGCTTCATGGAACGAAGATCGCAACAAGTACGAAGACCCTCAGGCTGGTTCCGCTGTTGGTCCGGCGTATGGCTACCGGAACACGAAGCCGTTCGGGATCCTTCCGGCGAGAAAGTCTCCGACCTCTGCACCGTTGGCCGCGTATTGGTACACCTTGCCGCGCTGCACGTAGTCGATCGCATCGGCCACGTAGATGCCGCCGTTCAGCGGATCGATGCCCAAGCCATAGAGGTTGCGACCATTGGCGGGAATGAAGGCTGCGGACGGGAAGGCCGCATCCGTGATCGACAAGCGGTACACGCCTCCGTTCAGCAAGTACAACGTGTCGCCGGTGCCATTGGCCCGCAGCCGCCACGGGCTCTTGCGCGGGCCGGGTATCGGCACGGTATTGGCCACTTCCACCGTCTGCGGATCGATGCGGTACAAGGTGGCAGGCGTTCCACCGCCGCCGGTGCAGGCCACCCAGAGCATTCCGTCCGCATCGCTGGTGAGGGCGCCCCCGCCGCGGCTCACCGCCACGCTGTCCGTAATGGCATCCGTCGCGGGATCGACCACATACACGTACAGCTTGCTCTCATTGGTAATGAACACCTTCCCGGCTGCCAGCGCCAACTCCTGCGTCACGCCGGCACAGGCAATGCTGCCAATGATGGTGTTGGTGTTCAAGTCCACCACACGCACCTTGTTGCCGCTCATTTCCGTGACGTAGGCCTTGCCATTGCCCACCGGCAGGAAGTAGCGCGGCGAGCTGAAGCCCGTGATGGTGGCCGTGGCCACGAACGTTTCCGCATCCACCACGGTCACCTTGGCGGAGTTGTTCAGCACGATGTATGCCTTGCCGTCATGCAGGCACATCGATTGGCACACATCGCCCATGCCTGTGCCATTGGCCACGGCGTAAAGGTCTTCCGTAGCCTGGCCCGTGGCCGGATCATACCAGCCCACCGAGGCATTGCCCCATTGGAAGTTCCCTTCATTGGTGATGTACACGCCGTGGCCGGTGGCGGTTTGGCCTTGCCCCTGTACAGGCGGTTCGGGCTTGTCCTTGTGGCACGCCGCAAGCAATAGCAGCATGGCCGCCGCACCGGCTGCATGAACAAAATGGATCCGCTTCATTCTTGGTGCAATGGTTGGCGCAAGGGCCTGTTGAAGTGGACTTGCAGGCCCAGGTTGAAACTCTGCAACGGCATGGGGCGGCCGAGCATCACTTGGTAGCTTTCACCAAGCAGGTTGTAGCCCTGCACCAGCAAATCGGCGGTGTAGCCGCGGCCCTTGGCGATCCGGCACGACACGGTTGCGTTCAGCAGCCAGTACGGCGGAAGAAAATCCAAGTTGTCGGTGCTGGTGTACCGGTATCCGGTGTAGTCCGTGCCCACGGAAGCTTGCACGTGCCCATGGCCCACCGTGATCCGACCGTGGCCGCTGTACATCGGCACGTAGATAAGCTGTTTGCCAACGGAGGCATCATTTGCGCTCTTCGCGCGTTCGTTGGTGGAGCGCACATAGTTGGTCATCACGTCCAGCTTCACGGTGGTGCGCCGTTTCTTCCAGGTGATCCCGCCGCGTGCTTCCACACCGCGGCTCCACACGTTCATGAGGTTGCGCGGGCTCCAATACACCCCGCTGGGCAGCCAAATGATCCAGTTGTCCATGAGGCGCTGAAAGCCTGTGACTTCCGTATGGACCGCCCAATCGCCCGAAAGCCCGGCCTTTGCGTGCAGACCCAATTCGCCGCCATAGCCGCTCTCGGGCAGTAGGCCCGGATCTCCGCCTGGCACCCAGTACAGGTCGTTGAACGTGGGGATGCGGTACAGCCGCGAGGCATTGGCCTTCACCGAAAGCACCTTGGCGATCGCATGTTCCCCGCCGACGGTCCACGTGAACGGCACCGGCACGCCGCCCACCATTTCCTGGCGCACGGAAGCCATGGCGGAACTACGCTGGTCGCGGGAGCCGATGCGGTATGCGGCAAAGGCTGCGGTCCTGTTCTGGTGCAGCCTGTTCGGGTAGCCGTCCGAGATCGCGTCCGCCCAGGTGTTGTTCACGCCCAGGTCGATGCGTTGCGTGCTTGAGATGCGCAATCGCATCTCCGCCTCGGCAATGAACGTGCGCGACCTGTTCTGCGCCGCGCTGTCGGTCGCCGCTCCGTGCCAGTCCAGCCGATCATCAAACCAACCGGCGCGCACATAGCTGTTCGCCCTGGCGCCGTTGCGCTGCCATTCCGCCGTGGCGCGGTGGCTGGCATCCCGTTGCTCGGCGGTGCTGGCGGCCTGCAACAGGGTGGCGGGCACCTGGCGGTCGTTGTGCTGGTACCAGTAATGCAGATGCAACTGCTGGCCCTCGTTGATGCGCAAGTGGGTGGCGGCAACAAGGCCGTTCTGCCTAAACTCCGCGTTCTGCTGGCGCTCCAACGGGCTGCCGCGCAGTTCCAGGTTGCGGTACTCGAAGTTGTTGCGCGCGGCACTGCGGTAGGCACTGATGGAGGAGATCCATTTCGCGCCGCTCCACTCCGCGAGCATCTGCTGCCGATTGTCGCCGAAGCTGCCCAATGAAGCACCAGCGTCCACGGTCAACCCACGCGAGAAAACGGGCTGATCGTTGAGCTGGACCGCACCGCCCACTGCGCCGCTGCCCCACAGCGCACCGGCCCCGCCGTACTGGACGCGTACTTGGTCGGCGATGCCCGCCGGCACCAAGGAGAGATCCACCTGTCCGTTCATGGGACTGCCAATGTTGAAGCCGTTCCAGAGGATGGCGGTGTGGCCTGCACCGCTGCCGCGAAAGCTGGCCGTGGCCAAGCTGCCAGGGCCGTAGTTCTTGATGAACACCGGGCTTTCACCGCGCAGCAGGTCGCCCAAGCTGGCCGTGCGGTAATGTGCCATGGTACTGCTGTCCAGCACCTGCATCTTGATGCCGGATGTGAAATCCGACAGCCGCGGTGCCTGGATCACCACACTGTGCAGCATGACCGTGTCGGGGGCACCCTGGCCGGATGCCCCCTTTGCGGCCAGCAGGCCCAAAGCCACGACCCACAACGGAAGGCGCATGAATGCAGCGGTGCCTCCCGCTTACTGGATGATCAACGGCTGCTTCACATCGCCCACCTGCAGCACGTAGATGCCTGCGGGCAGCATGCGCACATCCATGGTGGTCACGGGACCGTTCACCACGCCGGAGTGCACCTGCTGGCCGGCCAGGTCATAAAGGCCCAGTTCCTGCTGTCCATCCCGATCGGTGGATACGTGGAGCACATCAGTGGCGGGGATCGGCCATGCGCTCACCTGTGCCTCGACCACTTCGCGGATACCGGTGGGGATCCCGGCAGCCACCGGTGTGCCGGGGCGGAGCGCCGGATTGAAGTCCGTGTACGAGCAGCCGAAGAAGCCGCCGTCCCCCACTTCAGTGGAGATGCCAAGGTTCGATACCCAGTTGCCGAGGTTGGTGCCGCTCCAGGTGCTCCACCAGTTCGGCTCCCCTCCTATGCCGGCGTGGTTGTTGTACGTGATGTCGCTGAGGAAGCCCGTGTTCACGACCATTCCGAACTGTGGGTCGGCCGCAGCCACTGCATTGAGCATGTCCTCGCCGGTGGTGGTGGCGTTGAACCGGAAGCCCCATGCATACGAGGATGTGCCGCTGCCGTCCTGGAAGTCCACGACCAGCACGGCGCTGTGGTCCCCCTCACCGGTCCAGAACTGCACATCATCCGCAGTGAACGCCAGCGGGTTCATGGCGGCGATGGGCGTGGTGGGCGCCAAGGCCGGGTCGAAGTCGGTGTAAGAGCAGCCGAACCAACTGCCGTTGGAGAGCACTTCGGCCAGGCCCATGTTCGTTTCCATTTCGCCGAAGCTGGGCCCGCTCCAGGTGCTCCACCAGTTCGGTTGGCCACCGATGCCCGCGTGCCCGTTGTAGGTGAGGTCGCTGAGGAAGCCTCCGTTGATGGCACCGCCCGTGTTGGGGTCGGCATCCGCAATGGCGTTCAGCATGTCTTCGGCCGTGGCCGTGCCATCGTGCAGAAAGCCCCACGCATAGCTGGGGTCGTCCGTGCCGTCCTGGAAGTCCACCACCAGCACGGTGCTGTCGGGGCCGGAGCCCACCCAGAACAGAACGTCGCCGGAGGTGAATGTTTGGGCCTGTGCGGCCGTGGTGCCCAGCAGGGCGCATGCGGAAAGTACGCGTACGAAAGTCTTCATCCCTTTTTGTTGGTTTTTGAATTCGCTGTTCGTTCCAAACAGCTTCCAGGATGAAGGGGCCAAAGACGCTGCGGAAAGCGCCACGGGCCTGCTTTTCTCCTGAAAGCAAACACTCGATGCGCTGGTGACAGGTCTTCTGGCTTGCCTCCCTTGCCGGCGCCTTCCCATCCTTTCGGACAGTGGCTTGGTGCCGGTTCGGCCTTATGAGGCTCACAGCTTCAGGAAAAGCCCGGGATTCACACCCGGTTCCCTTTTAACCCCGGTTGTTAAGACGGGGATCATCAGCTGGGCAAATGTAAGGACCGGGGCCGAACGGCCACGCAACGGGCAATCGCTCAAGGCATGATCCGCACGTCGCCATGCCCCCGGAAGGCGGTGCCATCCGCACGGAATGCGCGGTAGTATGCACGTACGAGTTGCGGTTGGGAGATGCCCAGCCCGTTGACATCGAAGTAGACGGCGTGGCCGGGAACGGAGTCACGCGCAGCCAGCAGGTTGAACCCCGCGTCAACAAACCGGAAATCGGCGTATGTGACGCCGCCGTGATAGAAGCCGATGACGAACGCGTGCCCGAGCCGGGCCGGGTTGGGGTAACACGCGATAACAAGGGAATCCGGGGCTGCCTCCGTGTACTGCACCGACCGCCATGGAAAGAGAGCGTCCACCTTGGCGCACCACTGGTCCCGCCAGGTCCAATCGGTCGTGTCCGAGTCGCCGAAATGCGCCCCGTTCAAATCAGTCCTGTGGAACCCGGATACCTTGCCGCAACCGTAATAGGGCACTGCGGCACCTCCATCTTTCTTGCACGCGGCCAGTAAGGCCAGGAGTGCCCCCAACAGGGCGGTATGTCTTGGCAGTGTTCGTGTCCAACGCATTATCGCGCACTCACTTCACGTCCTTTGGCCACCGCTTCATCCGGTTGCCGTCCAAGTGGCGGCCGGGAAAGAGGAATCCGGAATGATCAGCATGACAAAGGTAGCCGGCACCACGGCCTGCCCAGCAGGCAGCAGGCCCTGCTCCTGCTCATCACCCCCCCCTCTGACGCGAGCGTCCACGCTCGTGTCCTTTACGTTCAGTCACTACTTCACGTAGTCTGGTGCGAGCGTCCACGCTCGTGCCATCTTGATCGCTTCAAGCACAGACGGCATCATCCTCACGAGAACCCATTACGCGCGGGCTTGGGAATGATGATCAGCCTATCGATGGAGCAGTGCGAACCCGCAATTGGGCATTGAATACGATGTGACTTAGTGGGAATGCGGCACGAGCGTGGACGCTCGCGCCAGTGTTGGGAGATGCTCAAGAAGTTGCAGCAACAGGGCATTACCATCCTGGTGAGCACGCCCTACATGGATGAGGCCGCGCTTTGCGACCGTATCGGGCTGCTGCAGGACGGTACGCTCATGCGGACGGGATCCCCGCAGGACATCACCCAAGGCTTCGACCGGCCGCTCTACGCCGCCAGCGGCGGCGAGCCCTATCCGTTGCTTCAGGCCTTGCGCAGGCAGCCCGGGGTGGAGCGCGTCTTCCCCTTCGGCACCTCGCTGCACATCACCGCCAAGGAGCAACTGGACCTGCGTGCGCTGGGCGATGACCTGGTCCGGCAAGGATTCCCAGCGGTGGACCTGCGCCCCATCGCACCCGGCGTGGAAGACCTCTTCATGCACCTGATGCAATGACCGGAGGCATCACCATACACGCCAAGGGCCTCACCAAGCGCTTCGGGGCCTTCACGGCGGTGAATGCCATCGGCCTGGACGTTTCCGCCGGCGAGATCTTCGGCTTCCTCGGGGCCAACGGCGCGGGCAAGACCACGGCCATCAAGATGTTCATCGGCCTGTTGAAGCCCACCGAAGGCGAGGCCCGCGTGGCCGGCTTCGACGTGTACCGCCAAAGCGAGGAGGTCAAGAAGAACATCGGGTACATGGGCCAACGCTTCTCCCTGTACAACGATCTCAGCGTCATGGAGAACATCCAGTTCTACGGCGGGATGTATGGCGTGCCGGCAGCGGAACTGAAAGCGCGCACCGCTGCCCTGGTGGATGATCTGGGCCTGAAGGACCAGCTGAACACCCGCCTGCGTTCCCTGCCCTTGGGCTGGAAGCAAAAGCTCGCGTTCAGTGTGGCCATGATCCACGAACCGAAGATCATTTTCCTGGATGAGCCCACCGGCGGCGTGGACCCCGTCACGCGGCGCCAGTTCTGGGAATTGATCTATGCCGCCTCGGCCAAGGGCGTCACCGTGTTCGTCACCACGCACTACATGGACGAGGCCGAATACTGCCACCGCGCCAGCATCATGGTGGACGGCGTGATGGCCGCCTGCGATACGCCCGCCGCACTGAAGGAACAATTCAAGGTGAAGACCATGGAAGAAGTGTTCTACCAACTGGCAAGGAGTGCTAAACGGGGTGATTGAATGGAAGCAATTATCCGGTATCAGTTGTCCGTTGTCCGTTGTCAGGCTTGGCCGCGACGCTTCCTCCTGCAATCTGCTGCACCCATTCTGCCGATGTCACCCCTTGGGAAATGGACCTGCGTCAGCCTCGATCAAGCCATTCCCGCCACCCATTGAGAAAGCCGGACAACGGACAACTGACAACGAACAACTGGCAACGAACAACTGACAACCTGAACAAGTGAAAACCTTCCTCGCCTTCATCCACAAGGAATTCCGCCACATCCTGCGGGACCGCCGCACCTTGCTGGTGCTCTTCGGCATGCCGGTGCTGCAGATCGTGCTCTTCGGCTACGCGATCAACACCGAGGTGAAGGAGGCGAAGGTGGCGGTGCTGGACCACAGCCGCGACGAGCGCAGCACCTCCCTGGTGAACGCCCTGTTTTCCGCCCATTGGTTCCGCCCGGTGGAAACGCTGAAAAGCCCGGCCGACATCGACCGCGTCTTCAAGGCCGGCAAGGCCAAGATGGTGGTGGAGATCGGGCCGGACTTCGCCCAGCGCTTCGCGGAAGGCCGCGCGCAGGTGGCGCTGATCGCCGATGCATCGGACCCCAACACCGCCAAGATCGTCACCGGCTATGCGGCGCAGATGATCGCGCAATGGGCGGGCCGTTTTTCCAATGAACACACCGTGGAGGTGCTGCCCGTGCAATACCGCATGCACTACAATCCGGAGATGAAGAGCGTGTTCCTGTTCGTACCGGGCGTGATCACCATCATCCTCATGCTGGTGTCGGCGATGCTCACTTCCATCAGCATCGCGCGTGAAAAGGAGTTCGGCACCATGGAGCTGATGCTGGTATCCCCCTTGCGACCGGGCATGATCGTGCTCGGCAAGGCCATGCCCTACCTGGCGCTTTCGCTGCTCAACACCGCCTTCGTGCTGGTGGTCGGCCTTGCCCTCTTCGATGTCCCGATGAACGGCAGCTACCTCCTGCTCACCCTGGAAGGCCTGCTCTTCATCCTCACCTCGCTCAGCCTGGGCCTGCTCTTCAGCACCATCGCCAAGACCCAGCAGGAAGCACTGATGCTCTCGCTCTTCGTGCTGATGATGCCCACCATCCTGCTCAGCGGCTTCATCTTCCCCACCGGCAGCATGCCATGGGTGCTCCGGGCGCTCAGCAACATCATCCCCGCCAAGCACTTCATCATCATCCTGCGCGGCATCATGCTCAAGGGCAATGGCATCGCCATGCTGTGGCCGCAAACACTGGTGCTGGTCGGCATGTGCGCGGCCCTGCTCGGGGTCAGCATCAAAAAATTCAACGTGCGCCTGCAATGAGGACCGTACTTGTCATCCTTCGCAAGGAATTCCTGCAGGTCTTCAGGAACAAAGGCATGCTGCCGATCATCTTCGTGGCGCCCCTCGCGCAACTGTTGGTCCTCATCCACGCCGCCGACTTCGAGGTGCGCAACGTGCGGCTGCTGGTGAGCGACATGGACCGCAGCACGGCCTCGCGCGCCCTGGTGGAGCGCTTCAATGCCTCGGACCGTTTCCAGGTGAACTACACCCTTCAAGGCTTCGATGCCGGCATGCATGCGTTGGACGCCGGGGCCACCGATGCCTTCCTCCGCATCCCCGTGCATTTTGAGCAGGACCTGGGCCGCACGGGAAGCGCTCCGTTGATGCTCGACCTCAACGGCGTGGACGGCCAATATGCCAGCCTGGTGCTGCTCTATGCCCGCCAGATCATCGCCAATGAACAGGTGAAGGTCCTGCAACGGATGCACCCGATGGCGAATGCGCCCAAGCCGCCGGTGGAAGTGATCGCGCGTTACTGGTACAACCTGCGCATGAACTACAAGAACCTCATGGTGCCGGGCCTGCTCGTGGTGCTGGTGACCCTGGTGGGCATGTTCCTCAGCAGCATGAACATCGTGCGTGAAAAGGAGATCGGCACCATTGAGCAGATCAACGTGGCCCCGATCAAGAAATGGCAGTTCATCCTCGGGAAGCTGCTGCCCTTCTGGTTCATCAGCCTGTTCCTGTTGGCGGCCGGGCTGGCGTTGGGCAAGTGGTTTTTCGACATCCCGATCGAGGGGAGCCTGCCCCTGCTCTTCGCCTTCGCGGCGGTCTACCTCTGGGTGATGCTGGGACTCGGGCTGTTCATCAGCACGCTGAGCGACACCCAGCAGCAGAGCATGTTCCTCTCCTGGTTCTTCCTGGTGATCTTCATCCTGCTCAGCGGCCTCTTCACGCCCATCGACAACATGCCGCACTGGGCGCAGGTGATCACCTGGTTCAACCCCGTGAGCTACTTCGTGGACGTGGTGCGGCTGGTGCTGCTGAAAGGAAGCACCTTCGCGGACATCGCCGGGCATTTTGCCGCGATCGCCGCGTTTGCCGTTGCGGTGAATGCGGGGGCCGTGCTGAACTACCGGAAGCGGGCATAGCGCACTTGCGTTGCCCGTAGTCTGGTGCGAGCGTCCACGCTCGTGCCATCTTGATCGCTTCAAGCACAGACGGCACTATCCTCACGAGAACCCATTACGCGCGGGCTTGGGAATGATGATTGGCCTATCGATGGAGCAGTGCGAACCCGCAATTGGGCATTGAATGCGATGTGGCTTAGTGGGAATGCGGCACGAGCGTGGACGCTCGCGCCAGTGTTGGGGCATCATCCTCACGAGAACCCATTACGTGCGGGCTTGGGAATGATGATCGGCCTATCAATGGAGCTGTGCGAACACGCAATTGGGCATTGAATACGATGTGACTTAGTGGGAATGCGGCACGAGCGTGGACGCTCGCGCCAGTGTTGGGCGTTCCTTGAAATACTGGCCGGCCAGTATTCGATGCGGTATCGTCAGCAGCCAAATGCAGTGTTTCCCATCCACATTTGGCAATTTATGAACTCCATCCGGCGTAAGGCGGCCCACCTACGCCGGCTGCTTCACTTCTTCCCCTCCACCTCCACCCGCATCCGGTTGTCGTCCGGGTGGCGGTCGAAGAAGAGATGGTCCGGGTCGATGACCACGGCAGAAGGCTTGCCCGCCACGTGGAAGGTGAACTTGTTCTCGCCGGTGTGCAGCTGCACGCGCTGCTGCACCAAAGGCACATCGTTCAGCTCCTTGTTCTTGCCGAAGCTGGGCCAGCGCTCCACGGCGATGTCCATCCAGTCGTTCATGTCCACCGGGGTGCCTTTGCCCAGCGAATCCGCGTGTTCCTTCTCGGCGGTGAGCTTCATCATCACCGTCCACGTGCTGTCGGGGTTCATGGTGCCTTTGGCTTCGATCACCTTGTTGTCGTAGAGCGTGATGTACTTGATGTCGTCCTCCAGCAGGTACTTCAAGCTGTCGGGCGTCACCTTGTCCACGGCACGGTACCATTCCAGCGAGGTGGGCCACGGCGGATCGGCATAGCCGAAGTCCTCGACCAAGGAACGGTAGGCCTTGTTCACCGTGTCCTCGCCGAGGAAGGAGCGCAGGTTGTACAACATCACGCTGGCCTTGTTGTAGTGGATGTATCCCTGGTTCTCCACGGTGAGCAGGGGGGTTTCGCCCAATGCCTCGGAGCCGCGCGCGTTCTGGTATTTGTCGCCCTCATACTTCAGGAACTTGCGCATGTGGTCCTTGCCGTATTCCTTCTCCATCACCATCAGCGCCGAGTACTGGGCCATGCTTTCGCTGAGCAGCGTGGCGCCCTGCATTCTGGCTCCGATCACCTGGTGCGCCCACCACTGGTGGCCGGTTTCGTGTGCCACCACGTAGAACACCATGTCGATGTCCTCCTTCTTGGTGAGGTCGGTGATGAAGCCGATGCTTTCGCTGTATGGCATGGTGCCGGGGAAGGCCTGCGCGAAGGAGAAATAGCGCGGGAACTCGATGATGCGCGCCTGATGCTGCCGGTAGGGACCGAAGTGCGCCGTGTAGTAGTCCAGTGACTTGTGAAGCGAGTTGAGCATGCGCGGCACGTTCACGCCGTGCTCCTTCTGGTAGTAAACCTCCAGCGCCACGTCGGGCTCCTTGCCGTTCGGGTCTTTCCACGTTTCGCGGGCCACCTCATAGCGCGCACTCAGGAAGGAATAGAAGTTCAGCGCCTTGTGGTCCAGTTCATAGGTGAACCAGCGTTTCCCGTCAGCGAGCCATTCCTTTTTCAGGGAGCCCGGCGCCACGGCAACCTGGTCCGGCGCGGTGCCGATGGTGGTACGCACATGCACCCAGTCGCTGTAGCGCATGATGTAGTTGTCCATGCGCTTGGCAGGGTCATCGGCCAACTTGGGCATGCGCTCGTTGGGCGGCAGTTTGTGCTTGCGGCGCTTCTCGCGGTCTTGCAATTCCCCACCGGCATCATATCCGATGGAGGGGATCAGGTCCATGTTGTTGAAGAAACTGCCGTTCTGCACCAGGGAAGTGAACTCGGTACTGTTGGAGATGCCCTTGGGCCGCCAGCCGCCGCTACAGGTGAGCCGGATGGAGTCGTCCGGGAGCATTGGCGCGGCCAGCCGGTACATCCGCTGATCCAACGCACTGTCGTTGAGCACCAACGTGGCACCGGGGATGTCGAGCCTCACGTTCATCCGGTGCGGTACGTTGAAATAGAGCGTGTCGATGGCCTGTCCGCTCTTGTTCCTCAAGGTGATCTCGGCGGAATACGCGATGGCGCGCTCGGCAGGGTCGAGTTCAATGTGGTACGACACACCGGTGTAGTGGGGCTGTACCATGTGCTCGTATTTCTTGTAGTCCCGCTCATAGCGGACGGACAGTTCCTCCACTTCGTTCGGCGTATGGTAAGTGTTCAGCACCTTGGTGTTCCACCAGCCGAAGCCCGCCATCACCACCCAGGCGCCCCCCAACAGGGCAGCTACCGGCCAAGCCCGGCCCAAACGGGAGGCCGCCTGTCGGAAGCGCCAGCGCCACGCCGTGTCATTCCCGCGCACCACGAACAAATACGCCGCGAGCACCAACAGTGCCGAGAACAACAGCCAGTACGAACGAAAGAAGAGCCAGTTCCGGAGGAACGGCCCGAAGCCGTTCATGTCCGAATAGGTGAGGCCGGAAGTGCTGTTGAACTGCACCAGGTTGGAGGAGATGTCCAGGGGTCTCCACATGAACAAGTTCAGCACAAGCAGTACGATGAACACGAAGTAGCCGAGGTACTTGTTGTTCACCAGCACGTGCACCAGCATGGCGAGCACGGCCCAGCACGCATACATCAGCACGCCGGGCACCACGAAATAGGTGAGGTATACCCCAGGCTGCAACCGGGTGTATCCATGGAAGAGCTGGGTCACCATGCCGGCGAGCATGGCGAAGAGATGGACGACGAGCAGCACTCCTACCAACGCGGCGAACTTGGCCAGGAAGTTGGTACGCGTGGCCATGGGCAACGCATTGATGATGCCGTCCATTTTTGGTTCACGCTCCTTCCAGACCAGCTGCCCGCCATAGAAGGCCACCACGATCATCAGGTAGATGAAGAGCGATCCGCTCATCACGTCCACCACATTGTAGGTGACCGGGTAGGTGGTGTTTCCATACATACTGGTGACGAAGCCCAGCGAAAAGAAGAGCTGTACCAGGCCCAGCACCATGATGATGATGAACGTGGTGCCCTTGAGCATGCCTAGGAAGTCATTCCGGAGAAGGGTGAGGAACTGGGTACGTTTTGCGCCCGCGCCATGGTGCAGGTGCACGGCGGGCAGGGCGGCGGCAACCGTTGCGGCCACCCCATGCTCATCCGCCAGCAAGGGCTTTGCCTTCTGCGCCCTGTCCGTGAACCGGAAGCGGTGGTAGCCGTACAGGAAAACGAGCAGCGCCACACCCAGCCAGATCAGGCGGTTCCACAGCAGCACGCCGTCCAGTGGCAACAACCGCGTGTTCCTGTCCTCCACGGACCAGTACTTGGTGATCAGGTCAGTGGCTGCACTGCCGAAGGGATCCAGCAACGCCGCCAAGTGCTGGTTCTCCATATCGCTCATGAAGGTGCCCGCAATGGAGTAGCCCACGAACAGGGCGATGGCCGCTATGAAGGAAGCCATGGTGGAGCGCACCAGCACCGCCACGGCGAAGATGATCGCCGCCGCAAAGAGGATGTTCGGCAAGGCGATCACCAGGAAGGCCTCTACATGGGGAAGGACCGGATTGGCCCCCAGGCGCAGCGGGTCCACGGACGGCCACCAACTGCCCAGTACAATGCCCAGCGATACGCCCAACAGCGGCAGGCAGGCCACGAAGGTGCTGCCGAGGAACTTGCCCACTAAGTAGCTGCGTTTGGAAACCGGTGTGGAGAAGATGATCTGCGCCGTGTCGCTGGTGAAGTCACGGATGGCAGTACCGTTCACGAATGCGGTGACCATCAGGATGGCCAAGAAGCTCATGGCACCATAGAACTGGTATACCACGTACGGCGCGTTCTTGTGCACATTGCCGATGCCGCCGCCGATGGTCACGTTGTCGCTGATCACCGCGAAAAAGGGCAACAGGCCCAGGATCAGGAAGAAGATGTACACCATGGGCTGCCTCAGCCAATAGCGCACCTCGAAGAGGAAGAACTTCCGGGTCATTGCGCGGCGGTTTGGGCATTGCTCCGGTTGATGGCCCCGAAGAAGACGTCCTCCAAGCTCGGCTCCACGGCAACAAAGCCGTCCGCCGGCCGCTCGTCGCCCAGCAAGTGGATCACCGGCTCACCAGCGACCAACCGGTTGCTGATCATCCTTCCGCCCGCTGCAAAACCCTCCAGTTCGCTCTTGGCAATGCGCTTCTCCCACACCTTGCCCTGGATCTCGCGCAATGAATCATCCGGCGGCCCGGCATAAAGCACCTTGCCCTTGTTGATGATCGCCATGTTCCTGCACAGCTCTTTCACGTCCTGTACAATGTGGGTGCTGAGGATTACCACCACGTTTTCGCCGATCTCGGTGAGCAGGTTGTAGAAGCGGTTGCGCTCGCCGGGGTCCAAGCCCGCCGTGGGCTCGTCCACGATGATGAGCTTGGGTTCGCCGATCAGGCATTGCGCTATGCCGAAGCGCTGCTTCATGCCGCCGCTGAAGCCACTGAGCTTGCGCTTGCGCTGGTCCCAAAGGTTGACGCGCTGCAGCAAGGCCTCCACCAGCTCCTTGCGTTCCTTCTTCACGGTCACCCCCTTCAACAGGGCGATGTGGTCCAGCATTTCGTAGGCGTTCACCTTGGGGTACACGCCGAATTCCTGTGGCAGGTACCCCAGCGTGCGCCGCACGGCATCCTTCTCCCTGAGCACGTCAATGGAGGCTCCGTTCCCGGATAGCACCGCCGTGCCGCCGTCGGCCTCCTGCAGGGTGGCAAGGATGCGCATGAGCGTGCTCTTTCCGGCCCCGTTGGGGCCCAGCAGGCCGAACATGCCCGTGGGTATGTGCAGGCTCACGTTGTCCAGCGCCTTCACGCCATTGCCGTATGTTTTGCTGAGTCCTTCAATGATCAGGTCCATGCGTGCTATTGTTTTCGGCGGAAAGGTGGTGAATTATCAACACCGGTGGACACCGATCACACCGGCGGTCTGTCCAGGCCACCGGCGGGCGGCCAGGCACCAGCGGGGGTTTTCCACAGTGGTTGCTTCATATTTCCTCGGGGAAGGGGCCGGCGAACCCAGCCCATCAGCTACCTTGGCATTCGATTTACGGTCGTCCGATCGTCCCCCAAGGACGTTCCGGCCAACAGCAAAAACACAAAACCAAAACCCTTCTTCATGATGAAACACCTACTCCTTCCCGCACTGTGCACCTTGCCGCTCCTGGGCTTTTCCCAGTTGAACGAGAACTTCGACGATATCACCACGCTTGACGCGGCCGGTTGGACGATCACCAATGTGAGCAATCCTGTCGGAACCGCCTCGTGGTTCCAGGGCAACCCTGCGGCGTTGACCTCATACAACGGCGCTGACAACTCATACATCGGCGTTAACTTCAACAGCACCTCCGGCGCCGGAGACATCAGCAATTGGCTCATCACTCCCGTGGTGATGGTGCAAGACGGCGACCAAGCCTCGTTCTGGACGAGTACCACGACCGGTTCCCAATGGAACGACCGGCTGGAGGTTCGGGCAAGCGTAGGCAGTGCCACACTCCCTGCAGGACCTACGGACGTTGGTTCCTTCAACCTGCTGTTGACCACGATCAACGATGGTATGGACCTGAGCTACCCCGAGGTATGGACGCAGTATGCGACGACCATCTCCGGCGTCGGCTCCACACCGGTACCCGTGCGCGTGGCCTTCCGCTACAACGTGTTGGACGGTGGACCTTCCGGCACGGACTCCAATTACATCGGAATCGACGCGGTGCAGGTCGGTACCCCCGTTGGCGTAAGCGAACTGGCTACCGCCGACTTTGAATTTTACCCCAACCCAATGGCCAACGTGCTGAACATCCGCAGCACCCAGCGGATCAAAACCGTTGCCGCCTACAACATGGTGGGCCAGGAGGTAACCGCCAGCACCAGCGTGCAAGGCAACCAGATCAACGTTTCCGCCCTTGCCGAGGGTGTGTACATGTTCCGCATCACCTTGGCCAACGGGCTGGTAAAGACCATCAAGGTGACCAAGGCCTGATCGATCCAGGGATTTTGGAAAAGGCCGTCCGTTCAGGGCGGCCTTTTTCTTTGCTACCAACCGATACGCCGCCCAAGGTGCCTTTCATCAGGTTCTGAGCGGAAGAAGCCGGATACCTTGCAGCCATGCTTCGGTCGAAGGTTTTCCCCGGCACCACCCGTTTCACGGGCCACAAGGGTTCGGTGTATGCCTTGAGCATGGCCGTGGCCGAGGGGCAATTTCTCAGTGCAAGCGGGGACGGAACCGTGGTCCGGTGGGCCATCAACAGCCCGGACACCGGCATCATGCTCGCCCGGATCGGCCGCGCCATTTTCGCCATGCACCACGCACCGGGCCATACCTTGTACTTGGGCGATGAGGACGGCGGGCTGCACGTGGTAGATGTGCACAGCCTCGCGGAGATCCAGTTGGAACGTGCCCACCGCAAGGGCATCTTCAGCATGGAGGCCCTGCCTGGCGGGCGATTGGCCGTTGCGGGCGGGGATGGGGCACTTTCCGTGTGGAACATGCTGCCGGACGGGCGCGTCACCTTGCAGCGCAACATCCCGTTGAGCGATAACAAGGTCCGCGGTCTGGCCTTGAGCCCGGACGGCCAATTCTTGGCGGTGGCCTGCGGCGATGGCAGCATCCACATCCTCGACAGCACGGACCTGAACGAGCAGTTCACGCTGGAAGGACATGACATTGGCGCGAACAGCGTGGCATGGCACCCTATCAAGCCGTTACTCGTCAGCGGCGGCAAGGACGGCCACCTGCGCTTCTGGCGCACGGGCGCTGGATTCAGCGCGCTGCATGCCTTTCCGGCGCACAAGGACACCATCTACTCCATTGCTTTCAGCCCGGACGGCACCACGTTGGCTTCCGCCGCGCGCGACAAAACAGCCAAGCTGTGGGATGCGGAAAGCTTCACCCCGCTGCGGCGCTTGGACCGCAATGCCGGTGGCCACGGCTATTCCGTGAATTCCGTGCTGTGGATGAATGATGCTCTGTTGCTTACCGGAAGCGACGACAGGGCCATTGTGGCCTGGGAGATCGCTGCCCTGCCCCAAGTGCGGAAAAGCAGCCCGGACCTTCCAGGCATGGGCCAGCGTTGAAGGGCCACGCCCCCTGCTGTAGGCATCGCCCCCGGACGGAACGGTGCGCAGGTGAAACCAAAGGAGGCTCCCCGTTGTAGAAACGGCGGCGGTTCGAAGCCGCCTTCCCCACCACATGCCCCTTTCCGCACCCTTCCTCCTCCGGCACTTCCTGCTGGTGGCGAGCCTCTCCAGCATGGCCGCAACCGTACAGGCGCA
Source organism: Flavobacteriales bacterium (assembly GCA_023957375.1). Taxonomy (GTDB): domain Bacteria; phylum Bacteroidota; class Bacteroidia; order Flavobacteriales_F; family PHOS-HE28; genus PHOS-HE28. The sequence goes on from JAMLHB010000002.1 coordinate 503,827, forward strand.
ATGCAACAACGGCACCTCCGGCGGAGGGGCGGCAGCACCTTCGCCAGGGAACACGGCCACCATTGCCAGCATGCGCGCAGGCCGCTACGCCCAAGTTACCGGTGTGGCCGCAGGCGCCAACTACCGGGCCACCAGCAGCAGGTCCTCCGACTTCCTCACCATCCGCCAGAGCACGCCCGGGGGTACGGTGGTGGCCTCCGGAACCCAGCCCTTGGACTGGACCTCCACCGCCGCCGGCACCTATTACATCCATTGCAACACCAACTCCTCCTGCGGCACGCAGAACACCAACCGCAGCATCCAGCTTACCGCCTTCAAGCCCGCCGCTTACCTCTCGGCCACCACCACCCAAGCCAGTACGGCGGACGCATTGATGTGCGCCGGAGCGCACCAGGAACTGCTCCGCGTGCAGTTAGTCATTGATGGCGACTACGGCACCGCTCCGATCACGCAGATCACGGTACGCACCAACGGGAGCACCGCACCCTTGGCCGACATCGCCGCGATCAACATCTATTACACCGGCAGTACCAACGCCTTCTCCACCGCCACCTTGTTCGGTAGTGCGGCGCCGGCGGCAGCGGGAACCAACATCCCTGTCGGTGGCTCGGTGAACCTCGGCCCGGGCACCCACTACTTCTGGGTGGCCTATGTGCTTGCTTCCGCTGCCACGGCCGGCAATGCGGTGGACGCGCAATGCACGGCCCTGGTGGTGGACGGCACCAGCCGCGCACCATCGGTCACCAACCCTTCCGGCAACCGCACCATCCGCCGCTGCCCTCCCGCACCTGGGGGCGTGGGCAACAACATCCTGCTTTGGCTGCGGGCCGATGAAAACGTATCCACCAGTGGGGTGAACGTGACCGCATGGGGAGACCATAGCACCAAGGGAAGCTCCACGGTGGTGAACGGCAGCCCGGACCTGGTTGGCGTGGGCAGGAATTACAACCCGGTGATCCTGTTCACCAAGAGCAACGGAACCAGCGGGGGGGATTTTCTTAAGCTGCCCGACCTCGAGGTACAGTCTTATTTCATGACAGCCCAGTTGCAGGACATCACGCGGGAGGCAACCCACATTGTGACCTACGATGGCGTGAGCAGTGGCCTGCCTTGTGCAGGTTGTGCACCGCACGGGGGGGGTGATGGCACCAGCCGGGCCAAATACGGCGAGTATGGATATGGCAGGGCGAAATTCCAATCGGCGGGCGTGTGGCGAAGGAACGGCAATTCCACGGGCATCACTTACAACACGGAGCACAGCGGCAACTTCGAACAGGTCACTGCGTTGGGCACTGGCCAGGCCGCAGTGAACACGGCATGGGGCGGACAGAACAGCCTCGGACCATTCAACGGGCGCTACCGCGATTGGCTGGGTCCCGTGGGCGAGCTGATCCTGTACGGAAGCGCGGTCACCACCGCGGAAACGAACCGGATCGAATCCTACCTCGCGGTGAAGTACGGCATTACACTGGGCAACAACGGATCCACCACACTTGCCTACCGCGCTTCCAACAACGCCGTCCTATGGCCTGCCAATTCAGGCTACCACAACGATGTGATAGGGATCGGGCGCGACGATACCAGTGATCTTGTGCAGAAGCAATCGAGGACGGAGGATGACTCCACCAGGCTGTACATCGGCGCGCTGGCAGCTTCCAACCAAGCGAACACGGGCACGTTCGGCTCCGACCTGAGTTACCTCCTAGCCGGCCACAATGCAGGCAAGCTCTGCTCCACGGATGCCTCCCTGCTGGAAATGCCAACCGGCATATACTCACGCCTGGAACGCGAATGGAAGGTGGTGAACACCGGTTTCGCCGGAAACTTCAACTTCAGCATCCGGCTGAATGCCTGTGCGATACCGGGCATGGTGAACCCGTCCGACCTGCGCTTGTTGGTGGACTTGGACGGGAATTTCACCAATGCCACCGTGCACGCTGCGGGCGGTGGCCTCTCGTTCTCGTACAGTGGTGGTTTCATCACGGTGTCCGGCATATCGAACACACAGGTCCCCCAAGGCAGTACGCGGTACCTCACCATTGCTTCGGCAAGCCCGGCCACTCCGTTGCCCATTGAACTGGTGGCCTTCGGTGTCCAATGTCACGGCTCGTCCGTGGACTTGGACTGGACCACCGCCTCGGAGCGGAACAACGCCTTCTTCACCGTGGAAGGCAGCCTTGACGGCATCGTGTTCCAAGCGCTGGCCACTGTTCCCGGCACGGTCAACAGCAGTTCCATGCAGCACTATGCCTGGTCAGGCACCAGCCCCGGTGGCACGGTTCACTACTACCGCCTGCGGCAAACCGACCTTGACGGCACCTCCACCCTTTCGGACGTGGTGGCGGCGCACTGCGCACAGGAAACGGGCATCACCTTGTTCCCCAATCCGGCACACGGCGAATTCTTCTTTCAGCTTCCGCAAGCGGGCAACACGGACCTTGTACAGGTGGAACTGCACACCAGTTCCGGCCAGGTCGCCTACCGTCATACCTATGCCGCAACCGATGGCACGCTCCATCGCGTACCCTTGAACGGTTTGGCGCCGGGGCTCTATTACGCCACCATCACCCAAGGCTCCCAGGTGGGCAGCTACAAGCTGTCCGTAGCGGAATAGCCCGTCCCGCGCAGGTTCAGGCCATGCCTTTGCGCAGGCCCTCGATCACCGCCGGCGGCACCTTGGAGAGGTCCAGCACCACCAATCCGTCCAACGCATCGTTGAAGCGGGGATCGCTGTTGAACCCAATGATCTTGGCATTGAGCGAGAGGTAGCGCTTCAGCAGCACGGGCACTGCGGATCCGCTGGCCTCCACATCGGCGATCATTTGGTCCAGCTTTTTGATGTCCTCCCCGGAAGCCTCCAGCAAGGCGTTGCCGTCCGTTTTGTCAATGCCGATATAGAAGCGGTTCCGCGGCTTCACGTGCTTGGCCAGTTCGGCATCATAATGGTGGTTCTGCACGAATTCAATGATCAGCCGGCGCGAGAAATTACTGTAGGCCCCGCTGATGCTCACCGGCCCGATCAGGAAGCGGTGGTCCGGGTGGGCGGTGACGTGCAGCAGCAGGCCCCGCCACAACATGAACAGGGGCAAGCGGTGGCGCTGGTAATCGGCCACCACGAACGACCTTCCCAGTTCGTAGCTGGCAGCGAGCACCTCGCGCATGGGTTTGCCCAGTTTGAAGAGCGTGTTGAGGTAGAAGCCGCGCTTGCCGTAGCGCTCCATGATCATCCTGCCGTCGCCCACGCGGTAGGCCCCTGCCAGCCTCCGTTTCTCGCGGTCCCATACGAAGAGGTGGTCATAGTAGTGGTCGAACTCGTCCAGGTCGATGGCTTTGTTGGTGCCTTCGTCGGCGGCGCGGAAAGTGACCTCCCGCAAGCGGCCGATCTCGCGCAGGATGTTGGGGATCCGCCCGCTGGGTGCCAGGAAGAGGTCGAATTCGCCCTGGGTATTGAGCCGTTTGTCCGCCAAGCCGTCCAGGTCCCGCTCCATATCCTGCACGGGGGTGGGCTCCACAATGGGCTTGGGCCGGCGTGGAAACCGCAGGGGCTTGAAATGCTCACGTCGCACGGACACGCCGCTGCCGATGGAGTACGTTTTGGCGCGCAGGAAGCGAGCCAGGTCGTCCACGGCGGTGAACTGGGCAAGCTCCTTTTCAGTCAGCGGATTTCCGATGCGCATGCGGACGCTTCGCCCGTGCATGCGCAGCATTTCGCGTGGTAGCTGAAGCGTGCGCAGGCTGGGGTGCACCATGCCCAGGATCTGGAACACCAAGCTGTTGGCGCCATCGAACCACATGGGCACCACGGGCACTCCGGCGTGTCGGATCAGCTTGATGACGGGCGTCTTCCAGCGCGGATCGGCCACGGCGTCCAGATCCTTGCGGTAGCTGCTCACTTCACCGGCGGGAAACACGCCGAGCGCCCCGCCGTCGACCAGGTGCTGGCGAGCCTGGCGCATGCCTTGGAAGCTGCTTCGGGCGGTGAGTTGCTCGAAGGGGTTCACACCGATGAACCGGCCCCGGAGCGGTTCGAGCTGCTGAAGCATGAAGTTGGCCATCACCTTCAGGTCCGGACGCCGTTCGCGGAGCACGTGCAGCATGGCCAGCCCGTCGATGGCCCCGTACGGATGGTTGGCCACAATGGCCAGTCCGCCCTCGGTTGGCACACGCTCCAGGTCGGCGGGGTCCACTTCCAGCCGGAGGTCCAGGTGGGCGAAGAGCGCGGTGATGAAATCCTCCCCCGGCGCAGCCTTGATCTCGTTGTAGAAGCGTTCCAAGCGCTTCAGCCCGCTGACCTCCGCCAGCATGGCGATGCGCGGGTCGCCGGGCCGCATGTGGCTCGCCTTGGCCAGTTCAGCCGGGTTCATCAGCTTGCGCTCCTCGGACATGCGTTCAAAAGTAGCGCGCCGGGTTTTTCACACCCCGAGGATGCCAATGATCTTTTCGTTCATCACAGGCCCGCCGGGATAGTGGCGCGTATAGTCGAGGTTGATCCAACACTCACCGTTGGCATCGGTGTGGTAGTAGAGGTCGGCGTAGCGTGCTTCCTCGGGGAAGAGCACGTTTCGGATCAGGTAGGCGGCGTGCTGCATGCCCTTGGCGTTGCCCACGCACATTTCGGGATAGATGTGGCCGGTGGTGCGCACCAGTCGCACCTTTCCGCCGATGGCTTTGATGCACGCTGCCATCAGCACGGCGTGGTCGTCGCAATCACCCGCCAGCAGGCCGCTGCTTTCCTTGGCGGAGGCAAAGTATTCGGCGTCCGCCGGATCGCTTACATAGGTCCACGCGCTGTTGATCACCTTGAAGACCGAAAAGGACTGGACCAGGGTGCGATCCCCTTCCTCGGCCTCCTGCTTGAACCAGGTGGTGGCCGCTTGCACGGCAAATGTGCGCACCTCGGGGTCCGTGTAGTCCATGGCTTTCCGCAGTTCCTCCGCCCCCTTGAACGGGCGCAGCTCGTCCACGTCGGGCAGACCCTCGGTAGTTTGCGAAAGGGCCGCAAAAGCAGTTCCGTAGTTGGTGAACAGGTCGCGCAGGTCGTGGTGGCCCTTGAAGCTGCGGACGGTCACCACGCCCAAAGACAAGATGATCACGCCGTAGCTGGCCACGGGAAAGCGTTTCAGCAAGAGGAGCAGCACTGCCAGTACGGTCAGCAGCAGCAGCAGGCGGTCCAAGCCCATGCCCCACAGCGTGGGCGCCTTCAACAAGGGCAGATGGGGCCAGAGCAGCAGGCACAACGGCAACGATACCGTGAGCGCCACCAGCAGCCGCACCGCCATGCGCAACAGGCGGTACCCTGGTGCGGAGGAACCGGTACCCGGTGCGCTTTCGTTCATTGTCACTGTTCTACCGCGGGATGCAGCCCCAACACGTCGAGTCCTTGCTCGAACACCACGTCCACGGGAATGTCCGCGCTCTTCAGACGCTCCAGGTCGGCCTGTAGTTCGGAACCGATGCCTCCTTGTTCGTTCATCAGGGCCCGCACGCCCTCCAGGTCACCGTTCCCTTGTAGCACCAGGATGTGCGCCGCAAGGTCCTTCACAGCCTGGTGCATCTTGTCCGCATCCACCCGGTAGGCGCCTGTGGCGGGATCGCGGGCGAAGGCACCGGCCTGCATCATGAAGTTGAACCGGAGCATGTTGGCCCGGCCGTGTGCGGAGCTGGCGCCAAAGCGCACCGACCGGAACACGCTGGCCATGAAGGTGACGTAGTTGTCCATAAGCACCCCTTCGGTGATCTCACCCGCCTTGCGCAGTTGTTCCACCATGTGCAATCCCAGGATGTCCGCCTTGCCCTCCTCCAATGCGCCCGCCTCATCACGCAGGGCCTGGCGCACCGTGCCCTTTCCGTTGATGGTGTTCTTGATGCCCAATCCGTGCGCCACCTCGTGGAACATGACGTTCTGGAAGAACGCGTCGAACGTGATATGGGCCCGTTGGTCCTCGGCCACCAACACCTGCGCGATGGGAACGAGGATCTTGTCGAACTTGGCCTCCATCGCGTTCTTCAATTGCAACCGGCGGGTGCCTTTCTTCAATTGGATGGCTTCGTCATTGGGCAGGTTCACGGCAATGGTCTTTCCCCCCGCATTGCACGCGCCGGCGTAGTAGATCACGTCATACGCACCCAGTTGGCCGTCGCTGCCAGGCTTCTCCTTTTTATAGGCGGCCGGTACCGGCAGGTTGCGCTGCAGGTTGGGCAGCAGCTTGGCAAAGCGTTCCAGCCGGCGTGTCCACTGCTGGTCCTTCACCAGCACGTAGGCCTCATGCGAGGCTTTGTAGCCGAACAGCTGGTCTTCATAGGTTTCAATCGGGCCAATGATGAGGTCCATGGCATTGGTGCGCATGTCCATCCAGGCGATGTCGCTGGCGCGGTACTCGTCCGTGCGCAAGGCTTTGGCCCGCTCCTTCAAGTAGTGCTTCAGTCCGGGGTCCTTGGCCAGGTCGGCCGCCTGCTCCAGCAGCCCCGCAGCCCTTTCGATGGGGGCCTTGAAATAGCGGTGGTAGGGGATGGCCATAAGCCTGCCTTCCGCATCCCGCCGCACCATGGTGTACAGGCTCTTCTTCGCACCGTCGTCCCATGCGCTGAACTCCGCCGTATCCATGTCTGCCGGGTAGAAGCGGGCGCCCTTGGGTTTTGCGCCCATCCCGTCCATGAACGGGCGATCGTCGGCCAGGCGGTCCCATGGGCCGTAGTTCATGTGGAAGAAGGCCCGCAGCTCCGGCGAAGGGTGTTTGGCCGGAATGCTGTCCGGGGCACCCCATGCCTCCTGCCAGAACAAGCTGTCCATGATCTGTGCCGCCTGCATCAGCAATGGCACCATCCGGCGGTCCGCCTCATCCAGGGCCCGCAGGTTGGCCGTCAGCTTCACAGGCACGTAGATCTGCGGACGTATGCGTTCATCCATCGTGGCCTTGTCCACCTCTAGGCTATCCGGCGGTTCTGTTTCCGCCGCGGGCCCGCAGGAGAGCACCAGGAGAAGGGGCAGCACGGCAGCGATGGAGTGTGGCTTGAACATGATCAACGATCCTTAACAGGGGGGCGCAAAGATGGTGGACGGCCGTGAACGGCCCACCGATCAAGGAATCCTTCACAATTTGCGGCCATCCACGGCGGCGTGTGGGCAACCTTGGTGCAGGACGGGGTTGCAAAGCTCGGGTCCGCGGATAGTTTTGCCGGCCATGACGGAAAAGCTCCTTGCCCCCGCCATCGCTTTGGCCCTGTTGCTGTGCGCTTCACCGGCGGCCATGGGGCAGGATGACGGCAACGGCATCGGGGGACCGGAGGACAGTAACAGCTACGAGGAGACCGGTGCGGGCATCGTGGTGGATGAAGCCGTGGGCAATGAAGTGTGGACCACCGCCGATTCCTCACTGCACTTCCCAGCCTACGGCACCTATGGCGACTGGAACACGGACCAGATCTTTGAGCGCCGCCCGGCCATCACGGACACCATCGGATTGCAGCTGGGCTGGGCGGATTGCGACCATGCGATGCCGATCACCGGGCGGATCACCTCCCCGTTCGGCATGCGGCACGGCCGCCACCATTACGGGGCCGACCTGAAGCTGCAGACTGGCGACACGGTGCTCAGTGCGTTTGCCGGCAAGGTGCGCATCTCCCGATACCATCGCGATTTCGGGCATGTTGTGGTGGTGCGCCATCCGAATGGCCTGGAAACCTTGTACGGGCACCTGAGCAAGCGTTTGGTGGATGTGGGCGACGAGGTGGAAGCGGGGGACGTTCTGGGGCTTGGGGGATCGACGGGCAGGTCCACGGGCAGCCACCTTCATTTCGAGACGCGTTACTTGGGGCACCCGATCGACCCGGCCAAGCTGTTCGACCTGGAGGCGGGCAAACTGCGTGACAATTGCTTCCAGATCACACCCCGGACGTTCCAAACTGTCACTGCCCAAGCCACGGGCTACCGGGTGCGCCGGGGCGATACCTTGTACGCCATCTCACGCCGTTCCGGTGTGCCGGTTTCCCGCTTGTGCAAGCTGAACCGGATCAGCGCGAACAATACGCTGCGCGTGGGGCAGTACCTGAAATTGCGCTGAGCCGCAGGGCTGGTTCAATCAGTCTGTGCGCCACGCACTGCGCGCAGGGCCTTGCCTATGGCCGAGGCCATCGCATCGCTGTGCCTGGGTGACAACAACAAGCCGTAGCCGTCACGCAAGCGCAGAAGTACCAAGGAACGCCGTTTGCCCTGCAAGCCGTTGCCCAACCCTATCTTGTCCAGCAGGAACCATCTCTTCAAGGGGACGGAACAGTATTTGGTCAGCCCCCCTGGGGCTACCGTGGATTGGTCGGGGGAAGCTGCATGGATGCCTTGAGCGTGTTGCCTGATGTAGCTTTTAGCCGTCTCCAGGTCCACCACATTAGCATCCAGCAGCACCGGCAAGGGCAGTTCCTCGCGCAAGGCCCCGCGACGCAGCTCCAAGCGGTCCGGCCCCAGCACATATTCCACTTTGGGGCGGTACTGCGCAACGAAAGCCGCGCCTGCGAACCCGACCCCCATGCCGATCAACACCGGTGCGCCGGTTCCGCCTGGCAGCAAAAATCCCGAGAGGATCAAGGCCATGGCGGCCAGCGCGAACAGCACTTGGTAGCGGTACGATCGGCGCGGATGGAATTGCTTGTCGGCCATGCGGTTCTTTCCAAAAGTAACAACATGGCCGGACCGCCCTAAAAGCAGCAAAGCGGCTTTCGCCGCTTTGCCTGTACCGGAGGAGGGACTCGAACCCTCACAACCTTTCGGTCACACGCCCCTGAAACGTGCGCGTCTACCAATTCCGCCACTCCGGTAATTCAATTCCCGCTGCTGAACGGGGGCGCAAATATAGCGGTCCCCAAGATCCGCATGGCGGTTGCTTCATTTTTCCTGTCGCCACCTGTCCTGCTCAGGGCAGGAAGCTGAAGTTGCGGCCATACTCGAGCATTTGGCCCAGGAAGTCGTCCGGGTATTCCACCTTGATGTCGGTGATCTGCCCGTTGGCATCCGTGACCGGCACTAAGCGGGGCTGCATGAAGCCGGCATACGGGGCGGTCTTGATGTGTTCGGCGCGCTTGAGCACCTCGGCATGCAGGGCCGGGTCCACCTTCACTCCATAGTTCTCCACCAGGTCATGGCCCGCCTGGTAGTCGCCCTGGCTCTTGATGCGCTGCACCTCGCGCAACAATTGGCCGAAGAGGTCGCGCAGCTTGTTGTAGTCACGGATGTGGAAATACGTTTTGCCATCGCGGACCTCCTTCACCACCACGCTGTCGGCAGCGCCCTTTTCCACCACCCAGGCGCTCACCCAAAGGCGGTTGCGCATATGTGCCTCTTCCACCTGGTCTCCCAGCTTCAGGCGCCGCAATTGGACCATCATGCCGTTGCGGATGTAGCTGTCGTACTCCGCCTTGCCGACTTCCAGGGATGGCATCACGCCAAACTCCACCAGTTTGGGGTCCATCAGGAAATACAGGGCCACCAGGTCGGCGCGCCCTTCTTCCAACGTGCTCGCATAGGTCTTCAAGGTAACGTCCGGTCCGCTGATGCCCGGCTCCAACTGGCCGCTGGCATGCCCCACCACCTCGTGCAGGGCGGTATGCAGGTTGTCGCCCAACGATCCATATTTCACCGCGCGGTCCACCTCGGCCTGGTCGTAGCAGAATTCCTTCAAGGCTCCTTCGCCGGTGCTCTTGTCGTAGGCATTGATGATGTTGCCCAAGCTGATGCTCTTGCTGCCGTGGTCCTTGCGGATCCAGTCGGCATTGGGCAAGTTCACGCCGATGGGCGTGCTGGGGGCCGCATCGCCGGCCTCGCCCACGGCGTTGATGAAGCGGTAGGTGATGCCCACCACGTCCTTCTTCTTATGCTGCGGCATCAAGGGCGAATGGTCTTCGAACCATTGTGCATACTTCTGGATCACCTCCATGTGCTTGGTGGCCACCGGGTCGGTCACCTCCACGATGGACTCGAAGGATCCGCGCTTTCCCAAAGGGTCGTTGTACACCTCGATGAAGCCGTGGATGAAGTCCACCGTGCCGGAGGTGTCCTTCACCCAGGCGATGTTAAAGTCGTCCCACGCCTTCAGGTCGCCGGTGTTGTAGTATTGGATCAGCAGGTTGATGGCCTTGCGCTGCTGCTCGTTCTCGGCCACGTCGGCTGCTTTCCCCAGCCATTTCACGCATTCGGCAAGCGCCTGGCCGTACATGCCCCCCACCTTCCAGGTCTCTTCGGCCAGCTTGCCGTCCTTGCCGCGCACCAGCTTGCTGTTGAGCCCGTAGCTGATGGGCGTGGTATCGCCCTTCACCTCCATGGCCGCATAAAACGCTTCCACTTCCTTGGCGTTGATGTCATCGCCATAGAAGTTCACCGCTGATGCCAGCACCACGTCCTTGTCCTTGTCCAGGCTTACTCTCTTGGCATCGATGGCCGGATCGAAGAGGATGTCGACCACTTCCTTCGGAAGGTCTGCACCGCTGGCCGTTACCAGCGTATCCATGTAGCTGCGCGGGAAGCCCGGGAGGAATTTCTGCTGGCCGTAGTGGTGGTGGATGCCGTTAGCGAAGAAGATCTGCTTGGCATAGGTCAGGAAGGCGTCCCACCCGGCCCCGGTGCGTTCACCTTTGTAGTCGTTCAAGATCTTTTCCAAGGCCCGCCTGATCTTCAGGTTGTGGCGGTAGTTCTGGTCCCACATGATGTCGCGCCCGCTCAGGCCGGCCATCGTCAGGAAGTAGGCCAACTTTTTCTGGCGGAGGGAGAGCTCCTCCCAACCCGGTATCTGGTAGCGGATCACGCGCACGTCGGCAAACTGGTCCACTTGCCACTTGAACGTGTCGACGGCCGCCGTGTCAGCCGTCGCCGTATTGCCCGACGGGTTTTCGCCGCCGCCACAGGCCGTGAACAGCGGGAGCGCCACGAGGGCGATCAAAGAGCGTTGCATGTTCGGAGAGTTTCGAGTCCGCGAATATAACCGGGGTTATTGCGGCGCTGTTCCCCCCCGCATGGGCACGGCGGGGTCGCCTTGGCCCGCCAGTTGGCGCAGCTTATGGAATGCGGCCAATTGCCTGTTGTAGCGTTTCAGGTCGGCCTGGTCCAGTTCCTTCGCCTGGCGGATGTCCATCTTGTCGCTGAGGTCGTGGAGCTTCACGCGCAGGGCCAGGTTGTTTTGCGCCACACGGTCGATATAGCCCGCATAGTCCTCCTCGGGTTGGCGTGAGATGTGGGCCAGCGCCTGGAGGATCTGCGGCGGAAAGCCTTTGAGCCCGAGGTCTTCCGTTGTAAGACTTGACCGCTCCAGCACATCATGCAACGCGCCCAGCACCTGCTCTTCCATGGTTGTTCCGCGCATCATCACCCGCAGCACATGCAGGATGTACGGCTTCCCGGCCCTGTCCTTCTGGCCCTTGTGCACCTTTACGGCCAAGCGGATGGCGCGCTCCAACAGTTGCTCCTCCATCACGCCCTACTTGGCCAAGGTGATCCGCAGGTCCAGCGCTTCCGGGTCTTTCATGATCACGGACCAGTCCGTGGCCAGTTCCAGCTTGCGCGCATTCGGGCTTTCCTTGGTCACGCCATCAGCCAGCCTGGTGTCCTGCACGTCCTTGGCGAACTTGAAGCTGTACTTGTAATGCATGGCTTTCAGCAGCTCCGCAGAACCTGTGGTATCACTGCCGTTCATCTCCTTGCCCAACTCTTCCGCATACAGGTTGTTGGTGCGCACCAAGGTGCTACCCTCCCAGCGGAAAAAAGCTTTCTGCACGCCCGTGGAATCCGGCATCAGTTTGTTCAAGGCGCGGTTCAAGGCATCCACATCCTTGAATGAAAAGGAGATCCGTTGCACAAAGCCGTCCTGCTCGCTCTTGAGCTTCACCTTTTTGATCCCCTCAAGGCTCTTGAGCGCTGCTACCTTGGCGTCCGAGCCGGTGATCGGGCCATCGTCCTTCTTTCGGGATTTCTTGCGCTCTTTATTGTCCATCATGCCGGCCATGTCTTTCAAGTCGCTCATGTCCACCACGTATTCCATGGTGCCGCTCCCGTCCTTCTTGAAGGTGTAGTTCTCCTCAATGGTGAGGCAACCGGAGATCAGGAGCACCAAGCTCGTTGCGGCCAGGACCCGGATGAAACGCAAGGAGCGGTGCAGGGAGTTCATCGGTGATGGGTATGGAGTTGATCCAAAGGTACTTGAGGGTTCACTCTTGCAACGGGCTTTTCACGCCTTGGCCAATTGCCCCATTGATCCATTGGCAAATTGCTCATTGATCCTTTGGCCAATTGCTCATTGATCCATTGGCGAATTGCCCATTGCCAATTTGCCATTTACAACGCCAGCCTTCCCTGCTTCTCCATCGCCATGCGCAACTGGCCCACCTCCTTGCGCAGGTCCAGCACGCTGCGCGAAAGCTCGTCGCGGCTCAGGTTGGGTTCGGGCAGTTCATGGCTGATGAAGTGTACGAACTTCCAGATCTCCAATACTTCGGAGATGGGCACCTCGTAGGGCTGGTACACGGGGTTGGTGCTGCAGAGCAGCAGGTTGCCGGTGGTCTTGAGCTGGTTGTACACCACCTTGAACACGATGCCATCCTCCTTGGTGATGATGATGTAGGGCTGGCCGTCGCGCAGGGTCTGCCAGTTCTGCACGTACTCGCCCGTTACCCACGAGCCTTCGCCCACGGGGGGCATGCTGTCGCCGCTGATCTGGAAGGTGCGGTACTTGCGGTCCCGGCTCAGGAAGGGCATCTGGAAGGTGGGCAGTACGCTGATGTACTCGGGATCGGCGTAGCCCAGGGCATAGCCGGCCTTGGCCTTGTGGTTCACCAGCTCGATGTTCTCGCGGTCGCCGCGGTCCACCGTGGTGGCCAGCACGCGCAGGCGGCGGCCGCTTAGGTCCACATCGCCGCCGCGCTCCAGGATGCCGAGCTGGCTTTCGCTCAGCGCCGTGAGGTCGTCCTTGAGCAGCTTGTCCAAGCCCACCTTGAAGTAGCCGCTGATGCGCACCAACAGGTCCAAGGAGGGTTCGGCGCTGCCGTTTTCATAGCCGCTCCAGCTGGAGCGCTTCACATCAAGGGCGATGGCGGTTTCTTCCTGCGAGCGGCCGCGGCGCGTGCGCAGCAGCTTGATGTTGGGGCCGAAGTGGGGATTGGTTGCCATGCTTCACGGGTGTTGGTGAAGCAAAGGTAATGACATTTTCCACGACTTTGTATTGACGTTATTTGCGTCAATCCGCTCTGAGGCCCAAACCAGGCGTCATGCATGTTCACCAACGTGTCCATGGGCGCACGAAAGTCCTGGCAGGGAACCCTATGCCCGCAGCGGGGCCCGCACACTAAAGCAATGCAAGCAACCCTGCCGGGTCCACCACCTTGATGCCTTGGGCTTTTTTGAAGTGTGTTTTGTTCGAGGTGCAGAGGTGGGTTACGCCGCCGATGCTTTTGGCGGCGAAATACTGGCCCGCATCTTCCACATCCGGCCACCCACTGCCCAGGGCATTCCGGAATACGCCCTCATCCTGCCCGATCACTTGCACTTGGTCCAGGAAATCGCCCGCCTTCAATATGGCTTCACTGTTGCCGAACGCACGTTTCAGGAAATAGAACACGATATGGAACCCGACAGAAGAAACAAATCCCGTTACCCGACCTTTGGCAACCGCATCCATGACCAAGGTGCTCTGCGCGGCCATGGGTCTTTTCTCCAGGCCGTCCAGGTACATGTTGAGCGGCACGTTGGGGTCCAACAGCACCTTCATTTGCGCGGCACGTGCTTGCGCAGGATGTGGCCGAGCATATCGTCCTTCTCCCAGTCCGTAGGTTTCAGGCGACCGGCTGCTGTTCCCCGGTTCCGCTTTACGAAGTCGCTGAGCTCGCCGGGTTCATCCTGCTCTCTGTCCAAGGAAACCGCCAGTTCTTCCACCAGCTCCGTGATGGAGCGCCCCCGCCGTGCGCTGGCCCGGCGCAACATGGCTATGTACCTGCTCCTCACGCTCAAGGTGAGCTTGTTGCTTTTTGCCGAGGTGCGCGCTTTCATGGAACGAAGATACGTGCAATGCGACCGAACAGATACGTATCGCCTGGACCGGTCGGATCCACGCCATGTGCTGCGGGTGCTGGGGGATGATGGCAAGGTCAGGCAGGTGGAGGTTCCATGGGCACGTGAAGGCAGCGGGTTCACCCTGCTGTTCGAGGCGTTTGCCATGTTACTGATCGAGCAGGAGATGCCCGTGAACAAGGTGGGCAAGACCGTCGGCACCTACCCCAAGAGGATCTGGACCATCTTCAACCATTGGCTCGGCAGGGCCTATGCAAAGGCCGATCACGCGGGCATTGAGGTGCTGGGCATCGATGAAACCAGTTCAAAGCGCGGCCACACCTACCTGACCTTGGCCGTGGACATGAAGACCTCCCGCGTGGGCCACGTCACCGAGGGCAAGGGGCCGATACCATCACGGCAATTGCCGGGCACCTGGAGGCCAAAGGGTCGCCTCCGGAAGGCATCACGCAGGTGTGCATCCGACCTTCCTCCGGCATTCATCAACGGGGTGCAGAAGGAGTTCCCCAAGGCCAGCATCGTCTTCGACCGATTTCATGTGAAGGCCCTGCTCAACAAGGCCATGGATGACCTGCGCAAACAGGAGGTGCGCAAGCATGCCATCCTCAAGGGCCAGAAATACCTCTTCCTCAAGGCCGAGAAGAACCTCAAGGATTACTAGGTCGCACTCAGGGACCTCAGTCTGGAAACCTTGCCCAGGCTAGGGGAGGCCTATCGCCTAAAGGTCCTCTTCGACGACTTCTGGACCTTCCGAAACCCCGAAAGGGCACAGAGCTTCTTGGCTTTCTGGTGCGACATCGCCACGGAGGCCGCCATTGAACCATTCGTCAAGTTCGCCAATACCGTCGCACAGCACTGGGCGGGCATCACCAACTACACCAAGTACCATATCTCAAACGGCATCCTCGAAGGGATCAATGCTAAGGTCCAACTCGCAAAGGCAAGGGCCAGGGAGTACAGAAACAACCAGAACCTCATCAACATGATATACTTCCTCACAGGCAAGCTCCAGTTCGATTACCCACGCTATTCGACATAGACCCTAAAATTCATTACCTTGGCGTTCCCCTTGCCCGCATGTATTTGTTGACACATGAAGCGATTGCAACTCCTTGATGAATCGATGGACCCGTTGTCCGGGGCCGTCAATACTTCATGACCGGCTCAATAAAAGGCCAAAAGCACCATGACACATGCACGCGTTCGAAGCCATCCGTTCTTGACACCACGACACAACATTTTCACCAAATGATTGGCCATTACAATAGAAACACAAAATTAGACTTTGGCATGTATCAAGGTTATGAATTAGGTGTTGTATACGTATTTGACCCTTGGTATATAGATTGGTGCATCAATAACATTAACAAATTCTACATTTCTGACTTGAATGAATTGAAAGAATTTTCAGTACTTGGGGAACACAAAGACCTAACAATGGTTAGGATGGTCGGAGAACCTAGCGCCAATCCGTATATCGATGTATTCGGCTCCTTCCAAGAATTAATTGATGAAGTAATACTAGGCGATGTGAAGCATATTTTTTCTGATTCAACCATACAAAAGAATGAATCTAAATCTTATCTTTCTTCCAATGGCAGCATCAATGATGACTTTGACTCAAATCATGAACCATATCATCGTCATTTTGAGGGTATTTCTGACTGGGATGAGGAGATGTATGGGTCCTCGTATTATAAATATGGTGGTGGCCCAACTGGTGACTTGAGTGATGATTTTATCGATGATGTTTTAGGAGGGAATCCTTCGGCCTATTGGAATATCGATTAGTTTACAATTAAGAACCTTGAAATAGGCACTCGGATATTAATTGATGCGGGACTAAATAGATGACGACAAATCTGACGCGAGCGACCACGCTCTTGCCCACAATGGGGGTTGAACAGGCTCGATCCTGAAGGCCTAACCCTTACCCTTCTGTCTCATCTGTCCCAATGCCTGTTTTCAGCAACGCATACCCTTCGCTCTTGGCCACGAAGGTGGCCGCCGTGATGTCGCCCACCACGTTCACCGCCGTGCGGCACATGTCCAGGATGCGGTCCACGCCGAGGATGATGGCGATGAGCGCGGGGTCCACGCCCAAGGAGGCCAGCACCACGATGACGTACGGGATGGAGCCGCCGGGCACGCCCGCCGTGCCAATGCCGCCAAGGATGGCCAAGTAGGCCACGGTGAGCTGCGTGGCCAAGGCGAGGTCCACGCCGGCGAGCTGCGCGAGGAAGATGATGGTGACGCCTTCATAGAGCGCCGTGCCGTTCTGGTTGGCGGTGGCGCCGATGGTGAGCACGAAGGAGTTGATCTCCGAGGGCACGCCCAGCTTCTCGCGCGATTCGCGCAGTGCCGTGGGCAGCGTGGCGTTGGAAGAGGACGTGCTGAACGCGGTGATGGCGGTGGTCTTCACGCGGCTGAAGAACTCCAGCGGCGGGATGCCGGAGAGAAACTTCACGGAGGCCCCGTACACCAGCACGCCATGGATGAGCAGGCCGCCGAGCACCACGGCGATGTACCACAGCAGGGCGGTGAGCAGGTCCATGCCGAAGGAGGCGATGCTGCTGAACACCAGCAGGGCCACGGCCACGGGGGCCAAGCGCATGATCCAGTGGATGATGCGCACGGAGATCTCGTACAGCGCGGTGAAGAAGCCCAGGAAGGGCGCAGCGGTTTCCGCGGGCACCATGGCCGCGGCGATGCCCAGCACCAGCGCGAAGAACATGATGTGCAGCAGGTTGGGCGTGCCCACCATGGCCGACACGGGATTCTCCGGCACTAACTGCGACACCACTTCGGTAATCAATGCCACGGGCTTCTCCTTGCGCTGCTCCAGCGCGGCGGTGGTGGCGCCCACGCGCTCATCGGCGCTGCGCCCGTATTCAGCTTCCAGCGCCTGGGCCGTTTCCGGCGAGATGCGCTCCCCGGGCTTCACTAAGTTCACCAGCGCCAGGCCGATGACCACGGAGATCGCCGAAATGCACACCGTGTAGGCGAGCGTCTTCACGCCCACGCGGCCCAGCTTGCGCACGTCGCCCATGCCGGCCACGCCCGTCACCAGCGCGGAGAACACCAGGGGCATCACCACCATCAGCAGCAGGCGCAGCCAGATGTTGCCCAAGGGCGAGGTGATGTTGGCCACGGTCCATTCCAAGCGGTGGTCGCCGGGCCCGAGCAAAACATTCACCGCGATGCCGGCCAGTACGCCGGCCGCCAAGCCGAGCAGGATCTTGGTGTGCAGGGGGCGTTTCTTGCGGGGTTCCTTGGGTTCGCTCATGGGGTTACCGGCTCATCACGGCGCTGCAAGAAAAGGCGAACGGACGGGGTGGCCAAACGCGGCCAGGAGTTCAGGGTGATGAGGTGAAGAAGAGAAGAGGCAATGCGGAGCCATTGCCCCAGCCGTTTCTTGATCTCATCTTCACCTCCTCTCTTCTTCACTTCTTCACTTCGTCGTCCCCTGGGCGCTCATGGGAAAACAATGCCCGCATGCGCCACGCAGCACTCCAATTGCGGCAGATCAAGGCCGGTGGAAATACCACGCGCTTCCAAGTGATGCACGAAGCGCTCCATGGCTAAGTTGCCCACCAGGTCGTCCTCGGCCATGGGGCAGCCGCCGTAGCCTTTCAGCGCACCGTCGAAGCGGCGGCAGCCCGCGTTCCAAGCGGCATCCGTCTTGTGCTGCCAGCGGTCGATGCGGGCGTGCAGGTGCGCACCGAACTCCACCTGGGGCATGGCGGGTACCAGCGCGCTGAACATCGCGCTGATGTCCTCGGGCTTCGCCACGCCCACGGTATCGCTGAGGGCGATGATGCGCACGCCGAGCTCGTTCACCAAGCGGTCGGTCCAGCGCAGGGCGATGTCCGCGTTCCACGGATCGCCATACGGATTCCCGAAGGCCATGCTGATGTACACCACCAGCTCCTTCCCCGCCTTGCGCGCGGTTTCGGCGATGTGTGCCGTGCGCGCCCAACTGCCCTCGATGCTGGTGTTGGTGTTGCGCTGCTGGAAGGTTTCGCTGATGCTGAACGGATAACCCAAGTAGGTGACGCTTTCCTGTTGCACGGCTGCTTCCGCGCCGCGTTCGTTGGCCACGATCACCAGCAGCTTGCTCTTCGTGGCCGACAGGTCGATGCGTGCGAGCACTTCGGCGGTGTCCGCCAGTTGCGGAATGGCCTTGGGGCTGACGAAACTGCCGATGTCGATGGTGTCAAAGCCCACGCGCAGCAGGCCGTTGAGGTAGTCCACCTTCACGTCCGTGGGGATGAACGGGTGGATGCCCTGCATGGCGTCACGCGGGCATTCGATGAGCTTTACTTCAACCATGATGTTTGTTTAAACCACGGATGGACACCGATAAACACGGATAAATGCCGTGGGGGGCGTGGCCTTCACCACGGATGGACACCGATAAACACGGATAAATGCCGTGGGGGGCGTGGCCTTCACCACGGATGGACACCGATAAACACGGATAAATGCCGTGAGGGGCGTGGCCTTCACCACGGATGGACACCGATAAACACGGATAAATGCCGTGGGGGGCGTGGTCTTCACCACGGATGAACGCAGATAGACACGGATGAATGCCTTGTGGGGCGCAACCTTTTCTGCCTTCCCATCCGTGTTCATCCGTGTGCATCCGTGGTTCCATTTCACAGCACAACCCGCTTCCATTTCAGCTTGGCGTACCTAAAGTTCAGGATCAGGCCAACTTGCAGTCCTGTGATCTTCAAGTAATTCAACATCCTTCCGATCTCATGGTCGGTGATTTGATCAATGGTCTTCAGATCGATCACGATCCGTCCATTTACGATCAGATCCGGAACGTACAGACCCACATGCTCTCCCTTGTAATCCACATCGAACCGTGGTTGCTGAACGAACGGGATTCCCCGAAGACGTAGTTCCACGGCCAAGGCATTCTCGTACGGCTTCTCCAAAAGCCCATGGCCCAAAATGTTCAGCACTTCCATGGCCGCACCAATGATCGCCTCCGTTTCTGCAACATGAAGGAGCGCATTGCCTTCATCCCGTTCCGATCCGTGTCCATCCGTGTTCATCCGTGGTTGAATCTATCGCTTTCGCGTAACGAAGGCCACATTGATCCGCCTTAGCAGTGCCGGTCCTTTGTAGATCAGTCCGGTGTAGACCTGCACTAGGCCCTTCCATGGCCGCGCCGATGACCGCCTCGGTCTCTGCAACGTGAAGGAGCGCATTGCCTTCATGCCTCTCCGATCCGTGTCCATCCGTGTGCATCCGTGGTTCCAATCTAAGGCCGCAGCGCAGCGTAGGCTGCATTGATCTTTTTCAGCAGCGCCGGTCCCTCGTAGATCAACCCGGTGAATACCTGCACGAGGTCCGCGCCCGCATCCATTTTTTCCATGGCAGCTTCAGCGCTGTCGATGCCGCCCACACCGATGATGACCACGGGCTTGGGCAGTCGCGCCCGCAGGAAGCGCACCACCTCCGTGCTGCGCTTGCGCACCTGCGGGCCACTGAGGCCGCCTGAGCCGATGGCGTCCACTTCCGCCTTGGGCATCTTCAAGCCTTCGCGGGAAAGCGTGGTGTTGGTGGCCACCACGCCCGCGATGCCACTCTCCTTCACCACGGCTACGATGTCCTCCAACAGCTCGTCGGTCAGGTCCGGCGCGATCTTCAGCAGGATGGGGCGGTGCACGGTCTTTGCTTCATCGCGGCGCTTCAGCTCGGCGAGGATCTCCAGCAAGGGTCCCTTCTCCTGCAAGGCGCGCAGGCCGGGCGTGTTGGGGCTGCTTACGTTCACCACGAAGTAGTCCACCACAGGGTGCAGGGCCTCGAAGCACTTCACGTAGTCGTCGATGGCCTGCTCGTTGGACGTCACCTTGTTCTTGCCGATGTTGCCGCCCACCACGATGCCCGGCGTGCGCTTCCGCAAGCGTTCCACCGCAGCTTGCACGCCGCCGTTGTTGAAGCCCATGCGGTTGATCAGCGCATGATCTTCCTTGAGGCGGAACAGGCGCGGGCGCTCGTTGCCGGGCTGGGCCACGGGCGTAAGCGTACCGACCTCTACAAAGCCGAAACCGATGCGGGCCAGGGCGTCCACGTGCTTGGCGTCCTTGTCCATGCCTGCGGCCAAGCCCACCGGGCCGGGGAAGCGCAGGCCCATCAGTTCCAAAGAGGCCTGTTTTTGCGGCCTGCTTCCCCCTACCAACGCCAATGCCCCTGGTACGTGCTTGGCCACTTCCAACATGGCGAAGGTGAGGTGGTGGGCACGTTCCGGCGAAAGGCGGAAGAGCAGCGGGCGGAGCAGCTTGTACATCGGCGGGCAAAAGTAGGGTTCTACCTTCGCCCCCTTCCTGCGCGGGAAAGCCCTTTGGTCCCGCCGGTACGGACCTTGGCACGATCGCTTTCCGAACCTCGGCATGATGTCCGCTTCCCCCGCTACTTCCCGGTCCAAGGACGTGTTGTTGGCTGTCGGCATCTTGCTCATCGCCCTCAACCTTCGCCCGGCGATCGCGGCCGTGGGGCCTTTGGCGAGCGAGATCCGCACGGCGCTCAACCTTTCCAATTCGGCGCTCGGCCTGCTCACCACTTTGCCGTTGATCGCCTTCGGCTCGGTATCGCTGCTCACGCCGATCATCACCCGCCGCTTCGGCATGCCCGGCATGCTGGCCGGTGCCATGGGCCTGCTTGCAGGGGGCATTGCCGTGCGCTCCATTCCTTCCATGGGCAGCCTCTTTCTTGGAACGCTCCTGCTGGGTATCGCCATCGCCTTTGGCAATGTGCTGCTCCCGGCCTTGGTGAAGCAGGGCTTCTCCAGGAAGTTCGGCTTGATGACGAGCCTCTACTCCAGCATGATGGGCGTCGGCGCTGCATGGGCCGCCGGCATGACCGTGCCGCTTGCTGAAAACGGGCGCTGGGGCTGGCGGGGCGCATTGGCCGTTTGGGCACTGCCGGCATTGCTTGCACTGATCCTGTGGCTCCCGCAGTTGTCCCGTTCAAGGCACGCCAGCCCCGCCAATGCGCCACCCAAGCCCGGCAAATCCATAGGCCGATCACGGCTTGCATGGAACGTTGCCCTTTTCATGGGGCTGCAATCCTTCGCGTTCTATGTGATCCTGGCTTGGCTGCCGGACATGCTGCAGGGCCGTGGCGCCGATCCCGAGTTTGCCGGTTGGATGCTCTCCCTCTCGCAGGCCACCGGCGTACTTGGTTCATTGATCGCGCCATTGTGGGCGGGCAGGAAGAAAGATCAGCGGTCGATCATGGCCGTGCTCGTCTGCATTGAAGCGCTCGCCCTGATGGGTTTGGCCTTTCCGGCCCTGGGCCCCGTGGAATTGTGGACCTGCATGGTCGGTTTCTCACTGGGTGGCGCGTTCGGTCTGGCCCTCTATTTAATTGTGGTGCGCTCAGCGGACACTGCGACGGCCACGCGGCTCTCCGGCATGGTGCAGGCCATTGGCTACCTGCTTGCGGCCACAGGCCCCATCCTCGCCGGAAGTCTTTTCGACCTTACGGGAAACTGGCTCCATGTGCTGCTGCTGCTGCTGGCTGTTGCGGCCATCAAGCTGTATGTGGGGCTGGGGGCGGCAAGGGCGGAGGTGGTCTCCACCACGTGATCGCGCAGTCCGCAAGCATTTGGCATGTTTCCATCCTTGGGCATGGGCCCCGGGGCTTGGCGGTGTTCTGGAATTATTTTTTAGGCTTGCCTAATCTTTATTTTTTACAATACTTTTGCCCAATGCTCACCCGCAGCGAGGAGGACCACATCAAGGCCGTGCATGCCCTGCTTGAAGTTGGCGGCAGCGCCTCCACCACGGAGGTGGCGGAACGGTTGGGCACCAAGGCTAGCAGCGTAACCGTGATGTTGAAGAAGCTGGCTGACAAGGGCTTGATGAAGCACGAGCCTTATTATGGCGTGAAGTTGACCGCCAAGGGAAAGGCGGCCGCGCTGATGCTGGTGCGCAAGCACCGCCTATGGGAGACCTTCCTGGTGGACAGATTGGGCTTTGGCTGGGAGGAAGTGCACGAGGTGGCGGAACAATTGGAGCATGTGCGTAGCACGAAGCTCATCGACAGCCTGTCCGAATACCTTGGCAACCCGGCGTTCGACCCGCACGGCGACCCCATACCGGACCGCAACGGGCGCTTCCCCTCGCGCAGCACCGTGCTGCTCACTGATTGCCCCCTGGGCGCAGCCATCCGCATTGCCGCCGTGCAGGACGGCAGCGACGGCCTGCTGCAACTGCTGAACCGCAAGGGGATCGGCATCGGCATGGAACTGGCCGTGGCCGCCCGGCAGGAGTTCGACGGCAGTGTGGATCTGCAGCCCGCCAAGGGCGCCACCATCACCCTCTCCGCCATGGTGGCCGCCCATTTGCTGGTGGAGGCCACGGGCACAAAGGCAAAAAGCAGCCACTGAGCGATGGGGGACGGGCGCTCGCTCAGTGAGGTCAATGCCAGCGTGGCCATACCAAAGGCCAAGGGCTGGCGGCGCGTTCTCGCCTTCCTCGGCCCCGCCTACCTCGTGAGCGTGGGCTACATGGACCCCGGCAACTGGGCCACGGACATCGCCGGCGGCAGCGCCTTCGGCTACCAGCTGATCTGGGTGCTGCTGATGAGCAACCTGATGGCCGTGCTGCTGCAAAGCCTCAGTGCACGCTTGGGCATCGTGCGCGGCCTGGACCTTGCGCAGGCCAGCCGCCACACCTATCCCGCCATGGTCAATATTCCTCTTTACGTGCTGGCCGAAGTGGCCATTGCGGCCTGTGATCTGGCGGAGGTGATCGGCATGGCCATCGGCCTCAACCTGTTGTTCGGCCTGCCCGTGATCTGGGGCGTGCTCATCTCCGGCCTGGACACGATCCTTGTCCTGCTGTTGATGAACAAGGGCATGCGCGTGATGGAGGTGCTCATCATCTCCATCGTCTCGCTCATCGGCCTGTCGTTCCTGGCGGAAATGTTCATTGTGCAGCCCGATGCAGGCGATGTGCTCAAAGGTTTCGTGCCATCGGAGCTGAACAGCGAGGCGCTCTACATCGCCATCGGGATCATCGGTGCCACCGTGATGCCCCACAACCTGTATTTGCACAGTTCGCTTGTGCAGACACGCCGCTTCGAGCAAAGTTCGAAAGGCATGCGCGAGGCCATCCGCTTCAACTTCTTCGACACCACCATCGCGTTGAACATCGCGTTCCTAGTGAATGCCGCCATCCTGATCCTCGCGGCGGCGGCCTTCCACACGGCGGGGCACTACGACGTGGCGGAGATCGAGCAGGCGCATGAACTGCTCGGCGAGCTCTTCGGCCCGCTGGCGCCCACGCTGTTCGCCGTGGCGCTGATCGGTGCCGGGCAAAGCAGCACCATCACCGGCACGTTGGCCGGGCAGATCGTGATGGAAGGCTACCTGAACCTGCGCATCCGCCCCTGGTTGCGCCGCTTGATCACCCGGCTGCTGGCCATCGTGCCGGCCATCATCTGCATCCACCTGTTCGGCGACGGTTCACTGGGGCAACTGCTCGTGCTGAGCCAGGTGGTGCTGAGCCTGCAGCTCGGTTTTGCGGTCGTTCCCCTCATCCACTTCACGTCGGACCGGAAACACATGGGCGAATTCGTCATCAAGCCTTGGGTGCGTGCATTGGCGTGGGCCAGCGCCCTCATCATCATCGTACTGAACGCCCAGTTGGTTGCGCAGGAGATCGGCGGATGGCTGGGCACCCCCGGGCGGCATGTGGCCTGGGTGAAGTGGGCGGTAATCCCCGCAGTGGCGGTCGCTGCTCTGTTGCTGCTGTACATCACCATCCGCCCGTTCTTTTCCATGCTGCGCCGCGCCACGCGCCACATCGATGCGGAGGTGCCGGAGTTCCTCGTGGAGGCCAGTGCGAAGCCGGTCCGCGTGTGCATTGCGGTGGATTTCAGCGGGCAGGATGAACGAACCATCAACGCAGCCTTGTCCCAGGGCGGCAAAGAGGCGGAATACCTGCTGATCCACATCACCGAATCTGCAGCGGCGCGCTACCTCGGCGCACTCACCGGCGACCGGGAGGCCGTGGACGACGCGAAGAACCTGTCCATATATACGGCCAAGCTGGCCGCTGCCGGATACCGTGCCCATGCCCTGCCGGGCCACGGCAATCCGGCCATGGCCATCGCCGCCATCGTGAACCGCAACAAGGCCGACCTGCTGGTGATGGGCGCGCACGGCCACCGCGGCCTGAAGGACCTGCTGCTGGGCGCCACGGTGGATGCCGTCCGGCACAAGGTGCAGATCCCCGTGCTGGTGGTGAAGTGAGGCCGCCCCGCAAGCTTGCGATCTTTGCACCGCCCCTCCGGCAACCGTTGCAGCCAAGACGCCATGAAACGCACCGACTTCCTGCGTCTGATCGCCTTGCTGCCTTTTGCCGCGCGGCCCAAGAAGATGAACGCGATCCACTCCCTGCTGCACGCCCTGGCCCCCAGCGAAAAAATGCCGGTGCTCTTCCTGGGCCACGGCAGCCCGATGAACGCGATCGAGGAGAACAGCTTCGTGCAAGGCTTCCGCCAGGCAGGCCGGGAACTGCCGAAGCCCGCCGCCATCCTGTGCATCTCCGCCCATTGGGAAACGCGCGGCACGCTGGTCACGGCGATGGAACAGCCGCGCACCATCCACGATTTCCGCGGCTTCCCGCAAGCCTTGTTCGACGTGCAATACCCCGCGCCCGGAAACCCCGCCCTGGCCGATGAGGTGAAGCGCATGGTGGCAGCCGCCCCCGTGGGGCTGGACCACCAATGGGGCCTGGACCACGGGGCCTGGAGCGTGATCAAGCACCTCTATCCGGAGGCGAACGTGCCGGTGGTTCAATTGAGCCTGGACTACACCAAGCCGCCGCAGTACCACTTCGACCTGGCGCGTGAACTGGCCGCCCTGCGCCGCAAAGGCGTACTGATCATCGGAAGCGGGAACATCGTGCACAACCTGGGGCTGGTGGCGTGGGACAAGCTGAACAGCGACCCCTTTGCTTATGACTGGGCCCAGGAGGCAAACGCGCGCATGAAGTCGGCCGTGCTCAGTGGCAACAGCGAACCCTTGGTCAATTTCCGCGGCCAGGGCAAGGCGTTCGACCTGGCCATTCCCACCCCGGAACACTTCCTGCCGTTGCTGTACACCACGGCCTTGCAGGAAAAGGATGAGCCTATTGCGGTGTTCAACGACCAGCCTGTGGCCGGTTCCCTCTCAATGACCTCCTTCAAATTCGGCTGAATCCACGCTGGCGGAACCGCTGCACAGGCCCGTCTATCTTTGGCGCGTGAAGGAATACCTCGGATCCCTGTTGCACCATTTCCAGCTGCCGCTGCAAAACCCGGTGCTGGTCTTTTCGCTCATCCTGGCGATCATCCTGCTGGCACCCATCCTGCTCAAGCGGTTGAACATCCCGGGCATCATCGGATTGATCATCTCGGGGGTGGTCATCGGGCCCCATGGGTTGCACCTGTTGGACAACAACGCGGCGATCAACCTGTTTTCCACCATCGGCCTGCTGTACATCATGTTCATCGCAGGCCTTGAACTGGACCTGAACGAATTCAAGGCCAACCGCAACAAGAGCCTCACCTTCGGCCTGTTCACCTTCGCCCTTCCGCTGGCCTTGGGCTTCCCCGTGTGCCATTACCTGCTGGGCTACGACTTCAACGCCAGCTTCCTTACCGCCAGCATGTTCGCCACCCACACCCTGGTGGCCTACCCCATCGTCAGCCGCATGGGTGTTTCCAAGAACCAGGCCGTGGCCATCACCGTGGGCGGCACGATCCTGACGGACACGGCGGTGCTGATCATCCTGGCAGTGATCATCGGCAACAGCCACGGCACGCTGGACATGGATTTCTGGATCAAGCTGGTGATTTCGCTCGCGGTGTTCTCCGCGATCATGTTCCTGGTGATCCCGCGCATAGCCAAGTGGTTCTTCCGCAAGCTGGAGAACGAGAAGCACTCGCACTACATCTTCGTGCTCACCGTGGTGTTCCTCGCCGCCTTCCTGGCGGAACTGGCCGGCGTGGAAGCCATCATCGGCGCGTTCGTGGCCGGGCTTGCGCTGAACAAGCTGATCCCGCATTCCTCCGCGCTGATGAACCGCATTGAGTTCATCGGCAACTCGCTCTTCATTCCTTTCTTCCTGATCAGTGTGGGCATGCTGGTGGACGTTGGCGTGCTGACGCACGGCCCCACGGCGTTGATCGTCGCCGGTACCCTTACCGTGGTAGCCATTGCCGGCAAGTGGCTGGCCGCCTGGATCACGCAGCTGGTGTTCCGCTACACCACGGCCCAGCGGGGCCTGATCTTCGGCCTGAGCGGCGCCCATGCCGCCGCCACCCTGGCGGTGATCTTGGTGGGCTACCGGGAGAAGATCCTGGACGACAACATCCTCAACGGCACCATCCTGTTGATCCTGGTGACGTGCATGGTGGCCTCGTTCGCCACCGAGAAGGCGGCCAAGCGCATCGTGGTGGAAACCCCGGATGACGGCAGCGACCTGCTGCCCTCCAACGGCCAGCCTGCCGAGCACATCATCGTGCCCAGTGCCATCATCGGCGGGGTGGAAAAGCTGGTGGAGCTGGCCATCTACATCAAGGACAAGCGGTCGGCGAAGCCCATCACCGTGCTCACCGTGGTGTCCAACAACGACGAGGCCGAGCGGAACATCCTCAAGGCGCGCAACAAGTTGGACGAGTTCGTCAAGCAGGCGGCCGCCTCCGAAGTGAAGCTCAACGTGGTGGCCACCATCGACCACAACCCGGCCAGCGGGATCCTGCGCACTTCGCGCGAGCTGATGGCCGACATCATTGTGCTGGGCTGGCCCCGGCGCGCGGGCATCCTCAACCGGTTCCTCGGCGACAAGTTCACGGCGGTGCTGCAGAACGTGGAGAAGACGGTGCTGATGTGCCACTTGGGCCAGCCGCTGGTGGCCCACAAGCGGATCGTGTGCGCCGTGCCGCCCTTGGCCGAGTTCGAGAAGGGCTTCGAACTGTGGACCAAGAAGGTCGCCCAGCTGGCCCAGGAACTGACCGTGCCCATCATCGTGCACTGCAACAGCGCCACGGGCAAGGCCGTCCAAAAGGCCATAGAGCGCCTGAAGCACACCGGACCGCTTTCCGTGGTGCCCTTCGAGGAATGGGAGGATTTCCTGATCCTTGCCCGGCACGTGCGGGAAACCGACCTCTTCATCCTGGTGTCCGCACGCAAGGGCGCCACCTCCCACATCAGCGAACTGGAGAACCTGCCGGGGAAGATGGAGAAGTACTTCGCCACCAACAACCGGGTGGTGGTCTTCCCCCAGCAGCACCCGGAACACCAAAGCATCGAGGATTACTCGGATTTCAATGCCGAGCCCCTGCACATCGGGATCGACGCCGTGCAGAAATTGGGCAAGACCATCGGGAGCATTTTCAAGAAAGAGGAACCCGAACCCACCGACAAGGGCCAACTACCGTGATCCACACCGGCCGCACCCAGGAGCTGACCATCCTGCGCCATACCGGCGTGGGCCTCTTCCTGGGCGATGGTGAAGGTGGCGAGGTTCTGCTTCCCAACAAGTACGTGCCGGAACACTTTGCGGTCGGCGACCCCTTGGGCGTGTTCGTGTACCGCGATTCGGAAGACCGGCAGGTGGCCACCACCTTGGAACCCAAGGTCCGCCTCGGAGGCTTCGCTCCTTTGCGTGTAGGCCATGTGGGCCGCTTCGGCGCCTTCGTGGAGTGGGGCTTGGAAAAGGACTTGCTGGTACCCTTCAAGGAACAGCAGAAAAAGCTGGAAGAAGGCCGATGGTACGTGGTGCACATGGCCCTGGACGAGGCGACCGACCGGCTTTTCGGCAGTACGCGCATTGAACGCTTCCTGGACAACAGCACGCTGGAAGTGGCCGAACGAGAGGAGGTATCCCTGCTCATCTTCGGCCGCAGCGACTTGGGCTGGTCCGCAATCGTCAACGGCAAGCACCTCGGCCTGCTGCACACCAGCGATGCCTTCAAGCCCGTTGCCATCGGCGACCGGCTCACGGGCTACGTGAAGCACATTCGCGATGACCACAAGTTGGACCTCACCCTGCAAGCGATCGGCTATGCGCACTACAACGACGCCAACGTGGACCTGCTGGTGAAGCGCCTGCACCAGCACGGGGGCTTCCTTCCGTTCACGGACAAGAGCTCCCCGGAGGACATCCACCGGATGTTCGGCATCAGCAAGAAGGCGTTCAAGCAAGCCGTGGGCGCGCTGTACAAGGCCCGCCAGGTGCATTTGGACGAGCGGGGCATCACTTGGACGGGCAGCCGGGGGACGCCCCCCGCAGGCACCAAGTGATCACGGGCGGCGCGCAATGCGCATCTTCGCACCATGGCCGCACCCGTGATGCCCGAGGTCAAGAACCGCCGTGCGGCCTTCGACTATTCCTTCCTGGACACGTTCGTGTGCGGCATCGTGCTGGTGGGCAGCGAAGTGAAGAGCCTGCGCCTTGGCGATGCCAGCATCACCGAGGCTTTCTGCACCTTCATCGGCAATGAGCTCTACTTGCGCAACATGCGGATACAGCCTTACGAAAAGGCCAAGAACTTCGGGCACGAACCCATCCGCGACCGCAAGCTGCTGCTGCAACGCAAGGAGCTCACCAAGCTGCAACGCAAGCTCAAGGACCAGGGGGTCACCGTCATCCCCGTGCGCACGTTCTTCGCGGAGAACGGCAAAGTGAAGGTGGAGATCGCGCTGGCCAAGGGCAAGAAGACCTATGACAAACGCGAGAGCCTGAAGGCCAAGGACGTGAAACGCGACATGGAACGGGGCCGATGAACAAACCACCGTGGCGGGAGCAACTGGTTGCGGCGGCCAAGCCCATGCTTCCGGGCACGGCCGTTCAGCGCATGGCCTTGTTGGGCCTGCTGTTGTTGGCCACCGTGCTGCGCTGCTGGAACCTGGCCCAAGTTCCGTACACCCACGACGAGATCAGCGCACTGCTACGGATCTTCCCGGGCCTTGGGGAAACGATCCGCAAGGGCGTGGCCATTGATGCCCATCCGCCGGGGGTGCAGCTATTTGAATGGGCATGGACCCGGCTCTTCGGCATGGATGAGGCGGTGGTGAAGCTGCCGTTCATCCTGATGTCCATCCTGGCCTTGGCATTGCTTTATCGTTTTGCCTTCGCCTGGTGCGGGGGAACGGTGGCCCTGGTCATCACGGCGTTGTTGGCCACCCTGCAGTACACGGTGATGTACGGGCAGATCGCACGGCCCTATGCCGCAGGCCTCTTCACCACAGCCCTGCTGGCCGACCAGCTCACGCGCTACTTGGGCTCGGGGTCGCGCAAGGCCCTGGTGGGCATGGCCTTGGGCGCGGTCCTTTCCGCGTACACGCATCACTTTGCGTTGCTGCTGGCCGGATTGATGTGCACCACCGGCCTGTTCCTGGTGATCGCGGAAAAACGCAGGAGCTACTTGGTCGCCTGCGGGGCCGTTCTGCTGGCCTATCTGCCCAACGTGCCACTCTTCCTGGGGCAGCTTGGCTATGCGGGCTTGGGCAACTGGCTTTCGCCGCCCACGGCACAATGGATCCCCGACTACCTGTGGTGGCTGGCCCATTGCTCCGCGCTGTTCGCCGCCGTGTGGGCCCTGCTGCTGCTCGGCTCCGCTTTGCTGCGCATCCGCCACCGCGAAACCAGCGGCCCGGTGTGGGCCATCACCTTGGCCTGGGGCCTGCTCCCGCTGGTGATCGGCTATGCCTATTCGCTGTGGCGCGCACCGGTGCTGCAATATTCCGTGGTGCTCTTCTCCTTCCCATACCTGCTGCTGGGCACACTGGCCGGCCTGCGCCACCTGCGCACCGCATGGGCCATCCCGGTGGCAGGGGCCACTGCGGCGGTCGCCGTGTTCACCTTGACCACTACCCGCAAGTACTACGAGGTGTTCTACCGCTCACCGTACGAGGCCGCCGTCAAAGGCATCGTGGACGCCGCCGACCAGCCCGGCCGCATGGCCTTGGTGGATGTTCCACCGGAGAAGGTGGCCTTCTACCTGCTGCATTGGAACGTGGACACGGCGCGGGTGCGCTTCCACAACGCGCGGAACATGCCTTTGCCGCAAGTGGCGGACTTGCTGCAGGCCAGCCGTTCCGCATCGGTCTTCCTCGGGACCACTTCGGGTTCGGCACCGGAACTGGCCGCCTTGGTGCAGTCCTTCTTCCCGTTCATGGAGGAGCGGCACGACATGGAGGAGGGGCAAACCTTCGTGTTCAGCGGCACCCCGGTACGCCATGAAGTGGAAGACCGGGCATGGGCCCTGATGATCACGCCGGAAGCCGTCGGCGGCGAAGAATGGAAAGTGGATGCCAGCCTGCCCGCCGTCCGCGACACCATGTCGGGGCGCGGGGTGGCACCGCTGCGTTGGGACTTCACCGGTCGGGAGTTCGGGGTGCTCCTTGAACTGCCCGTGTACCAAGTGGCCAAGAGGGATAATGACGTGATCGAAGCACGGCTGGACGCCGCCATCGGAGCGGGCAAGGGCTTGAAGCTGGTGACTGAACTGGGAACTGGCGGGAAGACCACCTTCTACCGCAACCAGGGGTTTTCGCAGCGCGATGTACAGGGCTCCCTGGTGTCGGCCATTCCGCTCTCCGACCTCCCCGGCCATGGCCAAGGACAACGGCTGCGCGTGTATGTGTGGAACGAGGGCGGGGGCCCGGCCTGGGTCAGTTCCCTGGAAGTGGCCGTGCGGGAAGGCAACCCATGGCTCTATGGCCTGTTCCAGCCGTTGAAGGGTCCGTTGAAATACCCATGAGCATCGCCTTGCCCAGCATGCCCGGAAGCAACGAGGGCTGCGCGGATCCGCGCAGCCCTCGTTGCTGTTGGCCCAATACCGGTATCAGAGCTTGATGGTGATCCCCAGTCCGATGGTTTCCTTGAATTGCGTGCCCTTGCCCACGTACATCTGGTCGGTATCCTCCCACTTCTTCATGATCTGCGTCTTGTCGTCGTAGATCAACATGGTACTGAGCGTTGCCGCGAACCAGCTGTTCACCTTGAAGGTGAACAGCGTTTCCCAGTTGACCACCACGTTCTGCGGGTTCTTCAGGTAGTTGCTGAAGAAGTCGGCCCGGGTGAGGAAGTTGATGTTCTTGGCCAGGTCCTGGGTGTACATGAGCTTCACGTAACCACCGAACTCGAAGAGGTTGCTGGCGCCGTTGGTCAGTTTCACGCCCATGGCGTCATAGGTGGCGGGATCCACCCCGAATGCGCCGGCATCGGCCAGGTCCTGTTCGTTCACGAAAGTGAACTTGGCCGTGGCCGGTGAAATGAAGGCGGAGAAATGGTCATTGGGCTTGTAATCCATGCCCAAGCCCAGGATCAGGTAGCCCGGCGCCATGAAGTTGGAGATGCGCCCCCCGGAAGCGGGGTCGGTCCCCTCGGTGAACTGTGTCTTGAACTGGGCCAAGACCGCCAGGTACCACGCCTTGTTCAGCTCGTAGCCGTACTTGGTGTTCAGTTCGATGCGGTCATCGGTCTTCACGGGGTCCTGCTTTTCCTGCGAAAGCAGGCCGTACGCCAAGGCCACGGAATTATCCCAGGCGTGCCGGCCTTTCTTCCGGTTGGCAAAGCCATTGAACATGGCCACCCCGCTGACCGAGCTGAATCCACCGGCCGACCAATTGGTGAGGCTCACCTGGCTCATGTTCAGTTGGAGTGTGCCACCGCGCACCCACAACTTCCCGGTGGTGTCCGCTGCGGTCTTGGTTTGCATCTCCTTGGCTGCCGCATCGCGCTGTGCCTTGTC
The DNA here is from genome assembly GCA_023957375.1 of Flavobacteriales bacterium. Classification (GTDB taxonomy): domain Bacteria; phylum Bacteroidota; class Bacteroidia; order Flavobacteriales_F; family PHOS-HE28; genus PHOS-HE28. The sequence continues at coordinate 535,637 of JAMLHB010000002.1, forward strand.
CTCCTGTGCGTTCGCCGTGGAGGCCGCCACCAACAGCAAAGCAAGCGGCAAAATGGTCTTTCTCGTGTTCATGTCCGTCTAAAAAGGTGGTTTGGGTTCAATCGGTGGCACACGCCAATGGCATTGTCCTGCTACCTCCCCCGGCAAGCGCCCAGTGGGTTACTCGCCGGGTTTCACCCCTGTCCGGTGGTTGTGGGCGTTACTGGATTCGAACCAGTGACCCCTACCCTGTCAAGGTAGTGCTCTGAACCAACTGAGCTAAACGCCCGGGGTGGTGTACCCCGAAAGGGGCGGCAAATGTAATCCCCGCTCCCGATTCCCGGAACGGCATTCCAATGCACGCTCATCCACCCTGGAATCAGTCCGGGCCGCTCCATGTTCAGCGCGTTCTCCCCTGGCAACGATGTCCTGTCGGGCACATCTTGTCCGTGCTCATGCCGCCTGTACCGGTTGCAGCCGTTGGCCACTTGGTGTACCCTTGCCCCCGTTGTGGGGAAGCCCTTCCCCGATCATCGGTCGGGCGGCATGTTCGTTCCCGGCGGGTTTCCCTGCTCAAGGCGCGGTGAGCGCTTGTTCATCCACCTCCATTTGTCATACTGCCCACCCGTCAGGAACCCTTTGAGGTCAAGCTCACGGGCGTTGTGCAGAGTGATGTAACCGGGGTGGTGCTCGGGATCTTTGCCTAATGCATGGTATTTATACTGCCAATGCCCGTTACGCTCCCGCCAACTTGCCACCTGGTCCTCGTTCATTCCTATCGCACGGCCTACACTGTCCGTAACTGAGATCCAACGCACCATGCCGGTATCGGCGGGCTGCTGTGCGGCCAAGGTGCCGGGCACACTGGCCCACAGGATGGCCCAAAAGGGGATGAGCGGCTTCATTGCCATCAGTTTCCTGCCGGGCAAACAAACCGCATGCCTGCCCGCCGATGCGACATTTGCAGCATGGCATACGTGCGAGTTTTGGCGGCCTGGGGTGTATGGCTGGCTGCTGCATTCGTCGTTTTGCCGTTCCATGCGAAGGCGCAAACACGGTCGCCCGGAAATGCGTTCGATCCCGATTACGTGCTGGATTATTCCAACCGCATCACGGCACGCGCATACATCAGCACCAAGTACAACACGCTCCAGCTCGTCGCCGACCGCGGGGCCAAGGACTTGGTTTTTCGCCCCAACAACAAGGTCAACTTCGGCCTGGGCCTCAGCTACCGGTCGGTGACGCTGAACATCGGCGTGGGTATCCCGGGCGTGAACAAGGACCAGGACAAGTACGGGCAAACGCGTTACCTGGACGCACAGGCCAACGTGTACACCAAGCGATGGGCCACCAACATTTTCCTGCAACGGTTCCGCGGCTACTACTTGGACACGTACATCAAGGAGGAGCTCGGCTGGCAACAGCCCACCTTCTTCCCCACCCGGCCTGACCTGGTGCAGTTCAATCTCGGTGCCAGCACGGTGCACGTGTTCAACAACGACCGGTTCAGTTACCGGGCCGCCTTCAACCAGGATGCGTGGCAACGGCGAAGCCAGGGGTCCCTGCTGGCCGGCGGCTACCTCACCTATTTCCACTTGCGTGCAGACTCCTCCCTGGTGCCCACCCCGTTGGACCCTCAGTTCCCCGATGGCCTGCAAATGCGCCGTGGCGGGTTTCTGGACCTGGGGCCCAGCGCGGGATACGCCTACACGCTGGTGGTGCGCAAGCACCTCTTTGTCACTGCTTCCATGGTATTGGGCATGGGCCTCAGCCTGCAACGGGCCACCACGAAGCTGCGCTCGGGCGAGGAATTGCGCACTGTGGCCGGGCTGGGCTGGCACACCCAGGTCCGTGCGGCGGCAGGGTACAACAGCGCCCGCTACTTCTTCGGCATCTCCTTCAACCAGGAGAACATCGGCTACCTGATCGACGAGCGCAGCAGCTTCCACTGGAGCGTGGGCAACACCCGTTTCACCGTGGCCAAACGCTTCGGCATGGGCATCCGCCAGTTGGAGCGCAGGCTACCGCAGCTTTGAGGCCGCTTCACCCCCGGCTCACGCCTCCACGGCCTTCCTGCTGGCCTTCTTGCGGTCGTTCTCGTCCAGCAGGATCTTGCGGATCCGCAGGTTCTTGGGCGTCACTTCCAAGTATTCGTCCTCGATGATGTACTCCATGGCCTCCTCCAAGCTGAACCGCACGGGCGGCGCGATGTTGGTCTTGTCGTCGCTGCCGCTGGCGCGCATGTTGGTGAGCTTCTTCACGCGGATCACGTTCACCGCCAATTCCTCGCCCGGCTTGGGGCTTTCACCGATCACTTGGCCGGCATACACCTCCTCGCCCGGAGCGATGAAGAACTTGCCGCGGTCCTGCAACTTGTCGATGGCATAGGCAATGGCCGTTCCGGTCTCAGCGCTGACGATGCAGCCCGGGCGCGGTGCGGCGATGGTGCCTTTGTACGGTTCGTAGCCCTTGAAGCGGTGCGCGATGATCGCTTCGCCCTCGGTGGCGGTAAGCAGGGCATTGCGCAGGCCGATGATGCCACGGGCCGGGATGGAGAATTCGAGTATCGACCGATCGGCCTTCTGCTCAATGTTGGCGATCTCGCCCTTGCGGCGCGTCACATGGTCGATCACCCGGCTGCTGAAAGGCTCCGGCACCTGCACGGTGAGCATTTCGATGGGCTCGCATTTCACCCCGTCGATCTCCTTGTACAATACTTGCGGCTGGCCCAGTTGGAACTCGTACCCTTCGCGGCGCATGGTCTCCACCAGGATGCTCAGGTGCAGGATGCCCCGGCCGAACACCAAGATGCGGTCCGGGCTGTCGGTTTCCTGCAGGCGCATGGCCAGGTTCTTCTCCACCTCCTTGAACAGGCGCTCGCGCACGTGGCGGCTGGTGACAAATTGGCCCTCGCGGCCGAAGAAGGGCGAGTTGTTGATGGTGAAGAGCATGCTCATGGTGGGCTCGTCCACCTTGAACTTGGGCAGGCCCTCGGGGTGGTCCGCATCGGCCACGGTATCACCGATGTCAAAGTTCTCCAGCCCCATGATGGCCACGATCTCACCGCAGCCCATGGGTTCCTTCACTTTCACCTTGCCCAATCCTTCGAACACCATCAGTTCCTTCACTTGGCCTTTGACAAGGCCCCCATCGTTCTTCACCAAGGCCACCTGCTGGCCCGGCTTGATGGTGCCGCGGGAGATGCGGCCCACCGCGATGCGGCCTTGGAAGCTGCTGTAGTCCAAGCTGGTGATGCGCATTTGCAAGGTGCCTTCCACCTGCTTGGGCGCCGGTATCTTCTCCAAGATCACATCCAGCAGGTAGCTGATGTCCTTGGTGGGCGTCTTCCAATCCGGCCCCATCCATCCGCCTTTGCCGCTACCGTACACCACGGGGAAATCCAGTTGGTCCTCCGTGGCGCCCAAGGCAAACATCAGGTCAAAGACGGCCTCGTACACTTCCTCGGGCGTGCAGTTGGGCTTGTCCACCTTGTTGATCACCACCACGGGTTTGAGGCCCATTTCAATGGCCTTGCCCAGCACGAAGCGGGTCTGCGGCATCGGCCCCTCGAAGGCGTCCACCAACAGGACCACCCCGTCGGCCATGTTCAGCACGCGCTCCACCTCCCCGCCGAAGTCGCTGTGGCCCGGCGTGTCGATCACATTGATCTTCACGTCCTTGTAGCGCACGCTCACGTTCTTGCTGAGGATGGTGATGCCGCGCTCGCGTTCCAGGTCGTTGTTGTCCAACAACAGGTCCTTCACCTCTTCGTTCACCCGGAAAAGTTGGCACTGGTGGAGGATCTTGTCCACCAAGGTGGTTTTGCCATGGTCCACGTGGGCGATGATGGCGATGTTGCGGAGTTTCGTCATGGTGCTTTGGGGCTGCGCTTTTGAAAAAAGCGTGCAAAGGTAGGGCACATCACCGGTTTTGCGATGAATTCGTTGACCTCCCGGGGTCACCCGTCGCTGAATATCCCCTTCCAAACAGGGCCCCGGATACTTCTCGTTGCTTCCATCGGCATTGATGAAGCGGATGCAAAACACGGGCGACTTATGGGTTCCTGCCGACCTGACCACGCAGGGCACGGACGTGCTGTAGTACTTCATTCCCGACCCGGAACAATTGCAGCGCCCCAAGGAAAAGTTTACTCTGATCGGCAAAGGCACGCGTTCCAGCATTCGCCATGCCTGGTTCCAGCCGGCCATCGCCGCGCACCAACGCATGCTTGATCCGATCTTTGCGCCATGAAAGTCCTTCTTCCTGCTGCCGGGGCGTTGGCCGTGTTGCTGCTTTCCGCCTGCGGTAGCGGCGGGGCTGGCGGAGCACCTTCGGCTCCGGATGTACTGCTTGTCGGGGAGATGCGCATCAGCTCCGGCGACACCATCTTCATGCCCTGTGGCACGCAACGCAGGTTGCGCATCACCGGCCCCGGCCTGGACAGCTTGGCACGGCGCTACACGTGGCTCCAAACAGGGCCCGGCCAATGGATCAAGGCCTGGTGCAACGGCCACCTCACGGCGGTGCCGGGCAGTGCGGACAGCTTGCTGGTGGCGGCCTCCTACGTACACATGGACGCCGCCGTGCACTGCCCGCCGGTCCCGTTGGACACGCTTGCAGGTCGTTACGTGGCCCGGGCGGCCATGCCTGGAGGTGAGCACCTGGAGCAACTGGACCTGCTGCGGGGCGGCGATGCCGTGATCACCACCACCATGCCCGGCGTGGATGCCGAGGTGGACGGAACCTGGGGTTTGAACAGCGACGGGCAACTGATCTTCGAGGAAGCCGGGAAGAAATTTGCATTCCGTTACACCCTGAATGACGGCGGTTTGGTGCGCCATTTGCCCAACGGCCGAACCGTGGAATATGTGCGGACCGGACCCCCGGAGCGCTTGTCCGGCGCATTCGGACGTACCGCACGGTGGCTGGCTGCCGTAAGCAATGCGCACGGCCGTGGCATGCAAGCCGGTGAACTCCGCCCCACGATGCGCTTGGACAGCCTGTTCCCCGATCCGGCAACGCGCGATGCCTTGCGGAAGTCGGCCAGGGATACGCTGGCCATGGACGAACAACACCTGAACGCCGCGTGGCACGATGCGGCAACCGTGCGGGATGTCGTGCAATTGATGCGCGGCCGTACCCGCTTCCGGTGAACGCCCCGCACCGGCCCCATCGGCAACCGCCGAGGACAGGCATGCCCATGGCACCCTTATCAATGCCTTCCAGGACTATCGTCGATCGGCCCCTGCCGAGTATCTTCGCGGCCCGTTTCGGCGGGCAATTGGAGCTGGCCCCGTAGTTCAATTGGATAGAATGACAGATTCCGGTTCTGTTGGTTGGAGGTTCGAATCCTCCCGGGGTCACTGAGGGAAGGGAGGTCGAAAGGCCTCCTTTTTTCTTTTACCACGGATGGACACTGATGAACACGGATGCTGTGTGGCGAGACCCTTGGGGAGTAGTTCGTAGTTTGTGGGGCATCGGGCAAACGGACTCGTGGCAAGTGGTCCGGATCGGCTGGTCCGTGAATGCACTACGCCTGACAACCGAAAACGGCCAACAGGACTTCCACTCAAATTGGATCAAGGTCAAAAGAAGCACCCGATCTCGGCGCTCCGCTTTAGCAGTAATTTCAATAATCTGCCGAGTGCCCGGCTCTTGATCCGCCTCCGGCGGGTTCCAGCAACTTGAAGCATGTATCTGAATGATGTACGCGCAGGCAAGTGGAATTCGGCCAGAGACCGCCGAAGAAAAGGCACTCGGCACAGCCGAGCGCCATGAAGGAGGTCGCGAGGCCTCCTTTTTTCTTTCACCACGGACGGACACTGATGAACACGGATGCTGTGTGGCGAGACCCTTAGGGAGTAGTTCGTAGTTCGTAGGGCATAGGGCGCACGGACTTGTGGTGAGTGACCCGGATCCGCATGGCCGTGAATGCACTACGCCTGACAACCGAAAGCGGACAACCGGACGCCCCCGCAGATGGAGCCGGGTTTGCAATGCAGGCCCCAACTTCGCCCCATGCGCTTGGACAAATTCCTCTGGTGCGTGCGCTTGTGCAAAACCCGCAGCGTGGCCGTGGACGCATGCAAGCGTGGCCATGTGCAAGTGAATGAACACGTAGCCAAGGCCAGCGCCGAAGTGAAGGAGGGCGACCACATCGCCGTGCGCCAAGCACCGATCTGGCGGAAGTTTGAAGTGGTGCAAATGCCTGCTTCCCGCGTGGGCGCCAAGCTGGTCCCGGAGCTGATCAAGGACGTGACTCCTTGGGAAGACCTGGAGAAGCAGGAGATTGCACGAAAGGTGCGCACGGCCAGCCGCGAGCCGGGAGCAGGGCGCCCCACCAAGCGCGACAGGAGGGACTTGGAGCGGTTCCAAGGGGAGTAGCTCGGTGGCCCATTCTCTACGAACTACATCCTGCGCCCTTGCTCGCAAGTGATCCAGTACCAACGTTCACATCAATAGGCAGGACCTGTCGGAACCGCACCAACTACCTTCAGCCCGCAGATCATCACTCCATGAAGCTCCTCATCCGCATCCTGCTCTCCACCATCGCCGTGCTGGTGGCAGATCTGCTGCTATCCGGCGTGCATGCGCCCGACTTCAAAACGGGCCTGCTGGTGGCCGTGGTGCTGGGCTTGCTCAACGCCGTACTGCGCCCACTGCTGATCCTGTTCACCCTGCCGGTCACCGTGCTCACCCTCGGCCTGTTCGTGCTGGTGATCAATGCGGCCATGGTGCTGCTGGCGGCGCGCATCGTGCCCGGCTTTATGGTGGATGGATTTTGGTGGGCCCTGGCCTTCAGCGTGGTGATGTGGGCGGTGCAGAGCGTGCTGCTGGCTTTGGATGGGGGCGATCAACGCCAAGAGTGAGGAAGAGAGGAAGAGAGGAAGAGAGGAAGAGAGGAAGTGAACCGCACGCTCATCACTTCTTCACTTCATTTCCTCGTCACGGCATTTGCCTGATTCAACCTACCTCCCATCCAACATCCTGCCGATCCCGCCCAGAATACTTCCCTCCCCTTGGCTCTTTCCGCCATGCGCAGGTGCCGAAGCGATGATGTTGTCCGCCAGGCGGCTGAAGGGCAGCGATTGGATCCACACATGGCCGGGCCCGCGCAGCGTGGCGAAGAACAGGCCCTCTCCGCCGAAGAGCGTGTTGCGGATGCCGCCCACGAATTGGATGTCGTAGTCCACGCCGGCGGTCATGCCCATGAGGCAGCCGGTATCCACACGCAGCACCTCGCCGGGCTGCAGGTCGCGCTGTATCAGCGTACCGCCCGCATTCACGTACACCATGCCGTCGCCCTCCAGGCTTTGCATGATGAAGCCCTCGCCGCCGAAGAGGCCCGTGCCGATCCGCTTGTTGAACGCGATGCCGATGTTCACGCCCTTGGCCGCACAGAGGAAGGAGTTCTTCTGCACCACCAGCCTGCCTCCGTATTCACGCAGGTCCAGCGCCAGGATCTTCCCCGGCATGGCCGAGGCGAACCAGGCCGTCTTGCGTCCGGTGGTGCGGTTGGTGTAGGTGGTCATGAACAGGCTTTCGCCGGTGAGCACCCGCTTGCCCGCGCTGAGCATCTTGTCCATGAAGCTCTGCGTCTGCCCGCGCCCGTCGCCGAAGATGGTCTCCATCACGATGCCGTCGTCCAGCATCATCATGGTGCCGGCCTCGGCCACCACGGTTTCCTCCGGGTCCAGGGTGATCTCCACGCATTGGATGTCGTCGCCCAGGATGCGGTGGTCCAGTTCGTGTGCGGTGCGGGTCATGGCGGTTGGCTTATTTGGTCCCTGCAAAGTTGGCTGCTTGGACCGGAATGGCATCCGTTCCCACGGCCTTTCATCCGGAACAGGGTCCTATCCCCACAATGGTGCAAGTATGCTCCACTCTTGCACAACTACCGCGAAAGTGATGAAGTGTGCATGGCCTTCCACGAACTTGTAGCGTCCGCTCAGGGTGGTGAAAGTAGTGGCTATTTGAAGACGCTAGCGTGGACGCTCGCGTTAGTCTAGTTAACCAGAAAGTCACATCCGCATCATGGCTCGCGGATAATATCCACCTTGGTAAGGCTTGTGAGTATTTCCCATAATTGCTCCTGATTCTCGGCTATTTTGATCAGGCCGCGTTTACCTGTCACATGATTCATGAAGCCTACAACAGTTCCCTCGTTCAGATCGAAACTAGCGGGGTTGTACGATTGTCGACCACCAACGCACGTTCCGGTGGGGAAAATCGAGTGCGGTGCCGGATAGACCGAAGCGGTATTGCTGAAGTAAGTTCCGATAAGTGCGGCATTGCTCTTCGCATCCGTGAATTGTGAGGCAGTAAGCGTTGTAGCAAATAGTTCGGTGGAATCCGCGACGGACAACCACGGTTGGTTGTACTGATTCCAGTACCATACTTGAGACCGCGTTAACGGAGCAAGAAATCCGACCGCTGAGTAGTCTCCAGTGTAGATGAAAGTGATGTCGATATCCGCAGCCATGGGTTGGGCCTCGGCAGCTGTTACAGGCTGTGTCATACCGTTCGTGGTGGAGAAGTAGGCATTCGTGGAAGTGAACGTAATATTAGAAAATGCCAGGGCCGCAGAACTGCTAGGTGCAGGCGTCGAAGGAGGTTCCGGGTCTTCGCTGTTGCAACTACTCAAGGCGATGCCGCCTAAAAGGATGTAGGAAAGGAAACGCATGTAATGATGATTTTTGCAAATGTACATCTCGTGTCCTAATTCCCAACTCGAACGCCCATCAATGGTGCGAGCATCCACGCTCGTGCCGCATTCCCATCTACGCCACATCGCATTCAAAGCCCAATTGCGAATTCTCACTGCTCCATTGGTAATCCGTTTCATCCTTCTTAAGATGGCATGGGATTGGACACTCCTGCCAGAGTATGCGTGCGCAGCCGAAACGCCCCATCCCAAGGCGACCTACCTTAGCGGCTTCTGCAAAAGCGCCTATGCCAGCCATTTCCACACGCACCAAGAACGACGCATCCGCCCTCGGCCAGGATACCCTGCTCAAAGCTTGGGAGCTGATGTGCACCGCCAAGGCGATGACGGACCTCTACGAGGAGCACTTCAAGTTCACCAGCAAGTACGTACATGCCACCAGCCGCGGCCACGAGGCCATCCAACTGGCGCTGGGCCTGCAACTGAAGCCACATGACTTCGTGGCTCCCTACTACCGCGATGACAGCATATTACTGGGCATCGGCATGCGGCCCTACGAGCTGATGCTGCAACTGATGGCCAAGCGCGACGACCCCTTCAGCGGCGGACGTTCGTACTACTGCCATCCCAGCCTGCGACGGGACGACATGCCCAAGATCCCGCACCAGAGCAGCGCCACCGGCATGCAGGCCATTCCCACCACGGGCGTGGCCTTGGGCGTGCAGTACAAGGAAAAGATGGGCATTGATAAAAGCTACGGTGCCGACAAGCCCGTGGTGGTCTGCTCCATCGGCGATGCCGCCATGACCGAGGGCGAGGTAAGCGAGGCGCTGCACATGGCCGTCTTGAAGCAACTGCCCATCATCTTTCTGGTGCAGGACAACGAGTGGGACATCAGTGCCACGGCGGAAGAGATCCGCGCCAACGACGCCAGCTACTATGCCCGCGGTTTCAAAGGGCTGGAGGTACGCAGCATCGACGGTACTGATTTCCCGGTTTGCTGGAACACGCTGCACGAGGTGATCGCCACCGTGCGCAAGGAACGCAGGCCGTTCCTGGTGCATGCCAAAGTGCCCCTGCTGAACCACCACACCAGCGGCGTGCGCATGAATTTCTACCGCAGCGAGGAGAACCTCGCCGAACACCGCAAACGCGATCCGCAGCCGCGCTTCTTCCAACAATTGCTCGACCTGGGCATCCAGCACCAAGGCTTGAAAGAACTGGAGCGCAAGGCCATCGCCCGGGTGAAGGTGGATTTTGATGAAGCCCGCCAGGCGGAAGACCCGCGCCCGGAGGATCTGTACACCCATGCGTTCGCGCCCACGCCCGTCACGGAGGAAAAAGGCGAACGCGCACCCAAGGACAAGGAACCCACGCTGATGGTGGATTGCGCGCTCTTCGCCATCCGCGAACTGATGCAGGAGGATCCGCGCTGCCTGCTCTACGGGCAGGATGTGGGCGCCCGGCTCGGCGGCGTATTCCGCGAAGCCGCCACGCTGGGCACCACCTTTGGCGACCACCGCGTGTTCAACACGCCCATCCAGGAAGCCTTCATCGTGGGCAGCACCGTGGGCATGAGCGCCACCGGGCTGAAACCCTTCGTGGAGGTGCAGTTCGCCGATTACATCTGGCCGGGCCTCAACCAGCTCTTCACTGAAGTGGCCCGCAGCTGCTACCTCAGCAACGGCAAGTGGCCAGTGAGCTGCGTGGTGCGCGTGCCCATCGGTGCCTACGGCAGCGGTGGCCCCTACCACAGCAGCAGCGTGGAAAGCGTGCTCTGCAACATCAAGGGCATCAAGGTGGCCTACCCCAGCAACGGCGCCGACCTCAAGGGCCTGATGAAGGCCGCCTTCCACGACCCGAACCCCGTGGTGATGCTGGAGCACAAGGGCCTCTACTGGAGCAAGATCCCCGGCACGGAAGAGGCGCGCACCATCGAACCGGCATCGGATTACATCATCCCCTTCGGCAAGGCGCGCACGGTGCTGCAGGCCGATCCCAACAAGGTTGAAAATGGCGAAGCGGCAGTGATCGTCACCTACGGCATGGGCGTGTACTGGGCAAAGACCGCCGCGAAAAAATTCCCGGGGCGCATCACCATCATCGACTTGCGCACACTGGTGCCTTGGGATGAACAAGCCGTGCTGGAGGCCGTGCGCAGCCATGGGCGCTGCTTGGTGGTCACCGAGGAAAGCATCAGCAACTCCTTCGCACAAGCCGTGGCCGGCCGCGTGAGCGACCAGTGTTTCGAGCACCTGGATGCGCCGGTGCGCTTCATCGGCGCGGCAGACATGCCAGCGATCCCGCTGAATAGCACCTTGGAAGCGGAGATGATCCCCAGCGCGGAGAAGGTGGGCAAGGTGCTGGGGGAATTGCTGGGGTATTGATTATGCCAATTTTGACAGAGCGCCTGATCCGCGATGTTGATAATTGTTTATCACGCAGTGCTTCCATCCAACACTCATTGGTATGTTGTCCTGCGTTAAAGTGACGTAGAAACCGTCAACAAATGAGGTTGTTGGAATTGTTTGCAGGCGGAGGTGGATTGGGGTTGGGCCTCGACCTCGCCGGGCTCAAGGCCGCTGCCGTGGTGGAATGGGACAAGTGGTGCTGCGATACCATCCGGCACAACCAGACCTTGGGCTATCCGCTCGTGCAGCATTGGAAAGTACATCATGCGGATGCCAAGACCTTCGACTACGGGTCCCTGGGCCAAGTGGAACTCGTGTCAGGCGGCCCACCTTGCCAACCGTTTTCCTTGGGCGGAAAGCACAAGGGCTATGATGATGCGCGGGATGCCAATTCTGAAGCATTGTAATGAACCCCTACACGATCATCGGGTTTTGGCCGGATTCGATGCAACGCTTCGCGACCATTATTTATGCCGACACACCAAATGAAGCTGAAAAAGAATGCTTTGACCAACATCCCGGTGTCGCCGTTTGTGGTGTACTTCTGGGGCGACATTTGTGCGTGGATCAAGTCAAGTGCGTTACTTCGGAGGCGTGTTGACCTTAATGGTCCGCCGAACCGATGAGTCGAGAGGTTAGCGCCTTCAAAGTCTCTGAGCTATACTCAAACGAAGAAGTATACCACTCCTTGGCTGTCGGTAATGCCGGTGGGGTAAGGGTAAGCATCGGCCCATCCTCTGAAGTGCGGCATATAGTGGTCTTCACCTCTATCCCAACCGCTCGTCAACTCGCCGAGAACCCCTACCACGATCGATTGGAGGGGGATATTCTCATCTATACCGGTGCTGGTCGGGCAGGGAACCAGTCAGTTTCCGGGGCAAATGCGCGTCTTGCCCAACAACAGGCGGAAAAATTCCCCATCTACGCGTTCATTCAAATGGGCAATCGTCGGGACCGTGCCCTTGGCAACAAACGATGGGGTTTCTTGGGCCTATTACAGTACCTGCGGTGCTATCCGGAACATCAGGTTGATGCACAAGGCAAGTTGAGGAGCGTATGGGTGTTCGAGTTCCGTGTTCATTCGAGTTTTAGTGAGTTACCAACTGGTAAAGCCCATTCTGTCATGCACGACTTATTCGTAAACCACGAAGACGAGTCGAGCACAGCGGACCTTGAAGTGGTGGAACCAAGCTCCGTACAACACGACAGCAGCCAACCAGATCTCTCCCTACTGGAGCCAATCCGACGGCGCTTGCTCGGCTATGAACCCAGGCAGTTTGAGCATGTGATTCATGACATGCTTAAACAATCGGGGTTCGACCAGGTTGAGGTAACCAGGTACAGCCAAGACGGGGGAATTGATATAAACGCCAGGCCGGGTCCGACCGCTTGGCCCCTTCGGCACCTCCTGATCCAACTCCAAGCAAAACGGTGGCTTCATACCGTAGGCAGAAAAGAAGTCGCTGAACTAAGGGGTAGCTTACAGCCTCACGCATCGGGCTGCATCGTAACGACCAGCCACTTCTCCCGTGCTGCGCTCATCGAATCGACCGTACCAGGCAAAATCCCCATAACAGCGATTGATGGAATTGAACTGGCCAACATTATCCACACTATGAAACTCGGACTGAGGTAATTGACATGCTCGCCAAGTACGACACCATTCAACCCACTAAGTACAGTCCAGAAGTTCCCATTTATGTGGGCAAAGCTGTTCCTGCCGGTGCACGAAAAGGTGATGTGGGCCTGAACAACGAACCCGGTGAAGTGCTGTACAAGCGGTTGAAGGAGCACGCGGAAAGCATTCGGGCAGCCGAAAGCTTGCACCTCGAAGATTTCACCTGCCGCTACTTGGTGTTGGATGACATCTGGATTCCCTTGGGCGAGGCGCTGGTGATCACCCGCTTCAGTCCGCTTTGGAACAACTTGATCGACGGATTCGGCAACCACGATCCAGGAAAAGGCCGCTATGCGGGACTTCGTCCCCGTTGGGACACGTTGCATCCGGGACGCAAGTGGGCCATGAAATGCAAGGAACGCACCGAGTCGATGGAGCAGATCGAACGGGAAGTGATCGCCCATCTGAAGGCCATGACCGGGTAGGTGGGCCTGTGTGGCATGACCTAGTACGCTTCCTTATTGAAAGAGCTCGACCCGCGTGTCGTTTCCATGCAACAACACCACCTCACCGTTCCCCGCACCGCCCGCTACCACACGTTGGGCGATGCGGCCAAGGCGCGCGCCATCTGGATCGTGCTGCATGGGTATGGCCAGCTTGCGCGCTACTTCCTGCGGAAGTTCGAGGGCCTGGAGGATGGGCTGTTGATCGCCGCGCCGGAAGGCCTGTCCCGCTTCTACACCGATGAAGCCCACACCCGCGTAGGCGCCACCTGGATGACGCGCGAGGACCGCGAGCACGAGATCGCCGACCAGGCCACCTACCTCGATGCGTTGGTGGGGGAACTGCTTCACTCCACGGGTCAGGTGCCGGTGAACGTGCTCGGCTTCTCGCAAGGCGTGGCCACGGCGTGTCGCTGGAGCTTGAATGGGCATACTACGATCCAGCGCCTGGTGCTCTGGGCGGGCGGATTGCCGCCGGAACCGGATCCGCAGCAATTGCATGCGGCTTGGGCGAAGTTGGACCTCCATCTAGTGCTGGGTTCACAGGACCAATACGCTGGGGACAGTGAACTTCAAGCGCAGTCGGCCCGGCTCTGCATGGCCAACGTATCCCACCAGGTACACCGGTTCCAAGGCGGGCATGAGCTGGAGCAGGTTTTGCTTACCCGATTGCTCAAATCCTGATCCACAACCTGCCGGTTTGGTTTTTCGCGCTCGATCGCTCAGCTTCGTATGACCAAACACGAACCGATGAACAGACCACTACTCGCCATTTCCACTTGCTTGGCCGCCTCCTTGGCCATGGCTCAGGCCAACAACTATCCCAACGGCAGCACCGTAGCCGATTTTACCGTTACGGACACCCAAGGGCACACGCACAACTTGTACACCTATACCGCCCAGGGCAAGTATGTGATGCTCGATTTCTTCTTTGCCGCCTGCGGGCCGTGCCAGGCCACGCAGCCCTTTTTCAGCCAACTGCACGAAACCTACGGGTGCAACGCCGGCGACCTGGTGGTGCTCTCCATCAACCAGGGTGTGGACAACGATGCTGAAGTGATTGCCTATGAAAACACCTACGGAGGTTCCTTCCAACATGCACCAGCCGCGAGCTCCGACGGCGCAAGTGCAGCCGTGAAGACTGCTTTTGGGGTGAATGCGTTCCCTACCTATTGCCTGATCGGGCCGGACAACAAGATGGTGCAGAATGACATCTGGCCAGTGAGCAGCATGCAGAGCTACGTGAACGCCTTCCCCGCCGCCAGCACCATCACCCCGCAGGCCTGTGCGGCGGCAGGGGTGGATGAGGTTGGCGCAGGCCTCACCTCCAGTGTGTGGCCCGTGCCCTCCGTCGGCACCGTGCATGTGGAACTGCCCGCAACGGGCACCGTGCAGGCCGAACTGCGCGATGCCGCAGGCAGGCTGGTGCGCACCGAGCGCTTCGACGGCCCGCACGACATGGACCTCTCCGCCTTGGCGGATGGCCAATACACGCTGGCGTTGCGCGATGCCGCAGGCGCACGCAGCATCCACCGGGTTGTGCTTGCCCGTTGACGGGCAAGGGCCACGCAAGCGAAAAGCCCCGGGAATGTACCCGGGGCTTTTCGCTTGCCGCGATCAGAACGTTGCGGGCGGCTTCTTATCCTTCCACGCCAGCATCTGGTCCATGGTGTTCACCGATACGGCGTGGTAGTTGGGCCGGGCCTTTTGGTAGATCCGGCGTGCCACGGCCTGCCCCTTGGGCGTGGCCATCAATGCCTGGTACAGCGGCATCAGAAACTTGCGGCGGCCCACCGTGGTGAGGAACTCCTCCAGCTTCCCGTATGCCACTTCATGGTCGTTTTTGATGCATTGTTCGAGCCAGGCCGCCAGCACCTCCGAGTTCCCGGAATCACTAAAGTGGAAGGCCGCGTCCAGCTCGCTCATCTTCGCATCGGACCCGTGCTTGGGCAGCCGCCGTAAAAAGTGCATCCACTCGAAGGTGCCCCAACCCGCCGTGGACAGGTCTTTGGCGGGAGTCCCCTTCTCCCAACGGGCCAACTGCGCATCCACCAAGGCAAAGTTCCTCGAGGTGGGCACGATCGCATCGCCGGGCAAACCGGGCTTGAGGATCCATTGGTCCATGTCAACGTTCACCTTGCCAGGTTCCAGCAGCTGCTTCCGGATGTACACCAAGAAGGTGTCCGTGGTGATGCTGCGGAAGGCGAAGTGGTCGAAGTAGCCGCGCAGGAACGCATCGAACTTGGGCCGACCCACTTTGCTCTCGATCAGGCGCAGCAACGCATAGCCCTTTTCGTAGGCCACATCGGTCATGCCGTCGTCCGGGTTTCTCCCTGCCAAGTCCAGGTGCAGTGCCGTATCGTCGGGATGCTTGCCACTGTCGATCTCCGCAATGGTGGCCAACAGGTCCTGATGGCCCAGCACGTTGGTCATGTCGTTGTAGTCCTTGCCGTAAAGCGCTTCTGTGATCCGGTGTTCGAAGTACACCGTGAAGCCCTCATTCAGCCAGAAATCATTCCAGGTGGCGTTGGTCACTAAGTTGCCGCTCCAACTGTGGGCCAGTTCGTGGGCAATGAGGGCGGTAAGCGAACGGTCACCTGCAATGATCGTGGGCGTGGCAAAAGTGAGGCGCGGATTTTCCATGCCGCCAAAGGGGAAGCTGGGCGGCAGCACGATCACGTCGTAGCGGCCCCAGCGGTAAGGTCCGTAAAGTGCTTCCGCCGCCTCCAACATCTTCTCCATGTCAGCGAATTCCCACGCAGCGGTGTCCACCACGCCCTGTTCGGCATACACGCCCGTGCGCGTGCCGGTGGGCTTGAACCCGAGGTCGCCCACCGCCAGGGCGATCAGGTAGGATGGTATGGGCTCGTCCATTTTGAAACTGTACGCACCGTCAGCACTGCGTTCCTGCGGGTTCGTGGCGCTCATCACGGCCATCAGCTCCTTGGGCACGGTGATGCGGGCGTTGTAGGTGATACGGATGCCGGGACTATCCTGGATGGGGATCCACGTGCGGGTGAGGATGGCTTCTCCTTGGGTGAAGAGGAAGGGGAACTTCTTGCCGGCCGTCTGTTCCGGCGCCAGCCATTGCAAGGCTTTGGCCTCCGTCCCGGTGGAATAGGTGATGGCCAACTTGTCGGCGCCCGGTGGCAGCGCCACGCGCAATGCTTGGCCCAGGATGGAGTCTTTTGCGCCCAGGGTGAACGCGGCCGGAGTACCGTCGCCCAAGGTGACCTTTTCGATGGAAAGGCCATCGGTATCGAAGATCACACTGTCTCCGCTTTGGCGCTTCAAGTTATAGGTAGCGGTGCCGCTGATGCGGTGTTTCTCCATGTCCACGTGGATGTCCAGGTCCAGGTGGGTGGCAGCGGCCTCTGCAGGCCGGGCATAGCTGTGCGGATCCATGATGTATTGGGTATTACCCGCAGCAGCAGCGGATTGCTCCGACGGGGCATTGCACGCGCCGATCAAAGCCGCTGTGGCGCAACCGGAAAGAATGGAGAGCATTCGGTTCATCTGGCGGGGGGGCCAAATGTAGGAGCCTTGAAAATGGGGTCAAGGACAATCGGAAAGAAGGCAAAAGGGATTTTCATGCGTTGGGCTGCACCATAATACGCATTCGCAATAAAGCCCCATGCTGGAATTGATCCCGCCGGAAATGGAACGAGGAGGCCGGGCGGCCTCCTCGCTATTGCCAGTCGGGGTGACTGGATTCGAACCAGCGACCACTTGCACCCCATGCAAGTGCGCTACCGGGCTGCGCTACACCCCGAATTGAGGCCGCGAAGATAGATCGATCTGCGGCTCATCACCGCTTACGCCTGAAATAGGTGATTTGCATGGCTTCAGGCACTGTATCCCACCTACCCTCCACGAGCAACAGCCCTGATCATACACCCCGGCTACCCCAGGGTTTCCCGGCCCAACACGCAGCCGTTCCTGCACGGATGGATGAGGCCACTTAGGGCACCACGGGCACACCGCATTTCGAGACCCTCCGGACCATGCGGGCCATATGCATTGCACCCCACGGTCAAGTAGCTACAGCACCATCGCTACAAGCAGGAAAAACGTCAACGCGAGCATGGCCAGCACATGCGGGTAGTCCTCGATCAAGCGGATGATATAGCGGGCGGGCTCCATGGCGTTATCAAGCATTGCAAACCTCCTCTTCCGGGGTGGACCGTGCAATCCCCTTTTGTAGGGATTTTAGGTTCGTGCACACGAACCGGCAAGCACCATGCCACAGCCGACCACTATACCAGTGCCCATTGCCAAATACCCATGATAAATGGCCCGTACTCGGGACCAACGGCCGATCCCTTTCCACGGTCGCCGATAGCTTTGCCGCCCCGCGATGCCCCCTGCCTGCCGAAAATTCCTCACTGCCCTGCTCCTGCTTACAGGCACTGCGCTCCACGCCCAGCGCTTCACCGCCAGCGGCTACGTCACCGATTCCGCCACGGGCGAAGCCCTCATCGGCGCCAGTGTGTTCATTGACGAACTGGGCAAGGGCGTACCCACCAACAACTACGGCTTTTATTCAGCCACGCTGGACAAGGGCACTTACACCTTCCTGGTGCGCTACATCGGCTATGCCGACCTGCGCCGCAAGGTGGAACTCGACCGCGACCAGCAACTCAACCTGAAACTACGCACCACCGTGCAGGTGATGCAGGCCGTGGAGGTGACCGGCGAGCGCACCAAGAGCCAGACCGAAAGCACCGACATGGGCCGCATGGACGTGGACGTGCAGAAGCTGCAAACGCTGCCCGCGCTGCTGGGCGAAGTGGACATCCTGAAGACCATCCAGTACCTGCCCGGGGTGAAAAGCAACGGCGAAGGCAACAGCGGCTTCTATGTGCGCGGCGGCGGGCCCGACCAGAACCTGATCCTGCTGGACGAGGCCACGGTATACAACGCCAGCCACCTCTTCGGTTTCTTCAGCGTGTTCAACGCCGATGCGGTGAAGAACATCGAGCTGATCAAGGGCGGCATCCCCGCGCAGTACGGCGGCCGCACCAGCAGCGTGCTGGACATCACCATGAAGGACGGCAACGACAAGGAATTCCACGGGCAGGGCGGCATCGGCCTGATCAGCAGCCGCCTCACGCTGGAAGGCCCGATCGTGAAGGACAAGAGCTCGTTCATCGTCAGCGGCCGCCGCACCTACATCGACGTGCTGGCCAAGCCCTTCATGAACCCCGAGGGTGAATTTGCCGGCAGTGGCTACTACTTCTACGACCTCAACGCCAAGGCCAACTACCGCCTCAGCGACAAGGACCGCTTCTACCTCAGCGGCTACTTCGGCCGCGACGTGTTCACCCTGGACGGCAGCGAGCCCGGCAGCCCCAAGTTCAACATTCCCTGGGGCAACGCCACCGTGAGCGGCCGCTGGAACCACGTGTTCAGCCCCAAGCTCTTCCTCAACACCACCGCGGTGTTCAGCGATTACAAGTTCTCCTTTTCCGGCGGGCAGGACGATTTCGGCTTCAGCCTCAAGAGCGGCATCCGCGACTACGGCCTGAAGCTCGACTTCAACCAGTACCCCAACATCCGCCACAACCTGCGCTACGGCCTGCAGTACACCTACCACATCTATACGCCCAGCACCGTGGCCGTGAACAGCGACAACGTGGACTTCAACATCGACACGCCCAGCAAGCTCAATGCCCACGAGGCCGCGGTGTACGTGCAGGATGATTTCGACGTCACCGACGCGCTGCGCATCAATGCCGGGCTGCGCTACAGCTGGTTCGCGCACGTGGGGCCCTTCCACGAGTACCTCACCAATGCCTTCGGGAACACCACCGGTGCAAAGGACTACGCCGCCAGCGACATCATCGCCCAATACGGCGGCCTGGAACCGCGCCTTTCGGCCCGCTACACCGTGGACAAGAACAACAGCCTGAAGGCCGGCGTGAACCGCAACCTACAATACGTACACTTGGCCAGCTTCAGTTCCATCGGCCTGCCCACCGACACGTGGATCCCCAGCGGGAAGAACGTGAAGCCGCAGGAGGCTGTGCAGTACGCCTTGGGCTGGTTCCGCGACATCCAGGACCGCCAGTACGAAGGCAGCATCGAGGTGTACTACAAGGACATGCTGCACCAGATCGAATACGCCGAGGGCGCCACGCCCGACCAGGGCGGCAACGCCAACTACGACGCCATGCTGGTGTTCGGAAAAGGCTGGAGCTACGGCGCGGAATTCTTCCTAAAGAAGCGCTTGGGCAAGCTCACCGGCTGGATCGGCTACACCTGGAGCAAGACCGAGCGCAAGTTCCCCGACGTGAACAACGGCGAGCCTTTCCCCAGCCGCTGGGACCGCCGCAACGACGTGAGCGTGGTGGCCGGCTACACGCTCAACGACCGCTGGACTTTCGGCGGCACTTTTGTATACAGCACCGGCCAGGCCACCACCCTGCCCGTGCAGCGCTACTTCATCGAAGGGCGCTTAGTGAGCCAGTACACCAGCCGCAACGGCTTCCGCATGGTGCCCTACCACCGGCTGGACCTCGCGGCCACGCTGAAGAACAAGCCCACCAAGCAGGTCACGGACAAGGCCACCGGCGAGGTAAACACCGTGAAGCGCAAGTACCGCAGCAGCTGGACATTTGGCGTGTACAACGTGTACAACCGCAAGAACCCTTACTTCTACTACTTCGATGCCAGCAGCGACACCGGCACCGCCGGGCTCACCATCCAGGCCAAGCAGGTCTCGCTGTTCTCCATCCTGCCGTCCGTTACGTGGAACTTTGAATTCTGAAGTGAATGGACCGCCAAGCACTGCAACCGGAACCTTACCGCCAAGAGCGCAAAGAACGCCAAGGGGAAGCCCTGCCACTGCTTCGTGCCCTTCGTGCGCTCGTTCGTACACCTGCCAATGCTGGCCTTGCGTTTCTCTGCATCATCATCCTCCTAGTGTCCTGCACCAAGGACATCACCGTGGACCTTCCCGTGTATCCGGAACAGTTGGTGGTGGAAGGCACCATCGAGCCGGGCATGCCGCCCTTCGTGATCCTTACCCGCACACAGAGCTACTTCGCGCCCACGGACCTCAACGCCATCGCCAACATGTTCGTCAGCGGTGCCACGGTAACGGTAACGGTGGACGGCAATACCTGGCAGCTGGACCAGCTGTGCAGCAACTTGCTGGACAGTGCTTCACTGGCCGCCGCCGCCGAAGCCACCGGCCTTAGCCCCGCCGTGCTTGCATCGGCCAACATCTGCATCTACACCGCCCTGGACCCCACGCACGTGGGCCAAGTGGGCAAGACCTACCGGCTGGACATCAGCGCCGAGGGCAAGCAACTCAGCGCCGTGAGCACCATCCCCAACCCCGTGCCCTTGGATTCGGTGTGGTTCGAACTGGCCTTGCAGCGCCCCGGCGACGACACCCTGGGATTCGCCTGGTTCCGCATCACCGATCCGGACACCATGGGCAACGGCTACCGCTGGATGGCCAAGCGCATCAACCACCGCAGCGCCGGCCAGACCATGGACGACTATTACATCTCGCCCTTAGGCAGCACCTACGACGACAAGTACATCAACGGGCTCACCTTCAACTTTCCAGAGCCGCGCGGTGCCCAGTTCTACTCCGGCCATCCCGAGGACGACAACGTGGAACAGGGCTTCTTCAAGGTGGGCGATACCATCGCGGTGAAGGCGCTCAGCATCGGCAAGAAGGAATACGACTTCTACTACTCCTACGACCAGAACGTGGCCAACACCGGCGACATCTTCGGCACCCCCACCAACGTGAAGACCAACATCACCGGCGGGTTGGGCATTTGGGCCGGAAGGGGCGTGTACTTGGATACGATCGTGTGCGGGCCGTGAAAGAAGAGATATTCGAATTGTGCGCGCTGCAAGCGCGCCTCGATCTTCGCCCGCGTTGCAAACGCGGACGAGAGAGGTGATCGCGAGCGACGGGTGCGTTGTGGGAGCCTGACCTTTGGATGGGTGGGACAAGTTAACTTTACCGTTCAGGAACCCGAAGCCATGGACATCGCCGCTACCAAGCTCGAATTGATCGAACGCCTTATGTCCATTATGGACGAGAAGACCCTGCGCAAGTTGGCCGGCTATTTCAAGCGGGAAATCCCGGGCAAGGTTGAAGAGGATGACGACATTACGGACGAGGAATATGCCGAGTTCAACGAGGCAATAGCCAAGCACGAACGTGGTGAGGCCAAGTTCCATAGCATGGAGGAATCCATGCGCTTGATCCGCGGTTCAGGGAAAACCAAGACATGACGTACACGTTGGTGGTCAAGCCCAGCGTGACGGAAGAGGCGGGCCGCATCTATGCATTCCGCGAAGGCGAGCATAGAGGTTCGGGCGATCGGTTCCTCGCGGCTTTGGCGGAATGTTACGCCCAAATCCAAGCCAATCCCCACGGCTACCAGGTCCGCAAAGGTGAGTACCGCCATGTGATGCTCACCAAACTGAAGTACCGCCTTGTTTTCCGGGTGAAAGGCGCGCGCATCTTCGTGGTTCAATTGCGCCACACCAGCCGCAGGCCAAGTAAGAGATTCGGGCCTTGACCATGAGAAATGGGGCGTGAACTTGCATACGGTCGTGTGTAAGCAGTGAGGAAGCGCAGTTGATCGATGTTAGTTGTCAGGGCGTAGAGCCGGGACACTGACAACGGACATCCCCCACCCGCCTCCAGCGCGTAATTTCGCGGCCCGAACATGAGCCAAACGCCCGAACTCCTCCAGTGCCTGATCATCGGATCGGGCCCTGCCGCTTACTCCGCCGCCATCTATGCCGCCCGCGCCGACCTCAAACCAGTGGTCATTGAAGGGCCCAAGCCCGGAGGCCAGCTGATGGACACCACCGACGTGGACAATTACCCCGGCTACCCCGACGGCCGCACCGGTCCGGAAATGATGGAAGACCTGAAGAAGCAGGCCCAACGTTTTGACACGGACGTGCGCAGCGGCTGGGTGACCAAGGTGGACTTTACCGGCCCGATCCACAAGGTGTGGGTGGACGAGAAGACGGAGATCCATGCGCGCACGGTGATCATCGCCACCGGCGCCAGCGCCAAGTGGCTGGGACTGCCCAACGAAATGCGCCTGCGCGACCTCGGCGGCGGCGTTTCGGCCTGCGCCGTGTGCGACGGCTTCTTCTACCGCGGCCACACCGTGGCCATGGTGGGCGCCGGCGATACCGCCGCCGAAGAAGCCACCTACTTGGCCAAGCTGGCCAAGAAGGTGTACATGCTGGTGCGCCGCGACGAGTTCCGCGCCAGCAAGGCCATGGTACACCGCGTGGAGAACACGCCGAACATCGAGGTGCTGTACAACCATGAGGTGCGCGATGTGCTCGGCGATGGCACCGTGGAAGGCGTGGTGATCGAGAACAACAAGACCGGCGAGAAACGCAACCTCGAGGTCACCGGCCTGTTCATCGCCATCGGCCACAAGCCCGCCACCGAGCTCTTCAAGGGCTGGCTGGACATGGACGAAATGGGCTACCTGAAACACACGCCCGACCGCACCAGCACCAAAATCCCCGGCGTGTTCGTGGCCGGCGACTGTGCGGACCACGTGTACCGCCAGGCCGTTACCAGCGCGGGCACCGGCTGCATGGCCGCCCTGGACGCCGAGCGTTGGCTGGCCGCGCAGGGGTAAAACAGTACTCTTTTAATGGACAAGGGATGGACGCGAGTGCATTCGCGTCCATCCCTTGTCCATTATCAAGATCAACCCATGCGCTCCGGGGTAATTTCGCCCCCCAACGAGGAACCAACCACAATGACCTGCACTTCCCGCCCATTTCTTTCCATCGCACTGGGCCTCATCTTCGCGCACGTCACAAATGCCCAGTACACCACGCCCGGCACGGGCCTTTCATACACCTTGGCGGACCTCGTGGCCATCTCCGGCGGTGTGATCACCTCCACCTCGGACACCAGCTACCTGCAAACCACCGACTTCACCCTGGCCGCCACCGACACCCTGCTGATCGACGAGGACCTCACCTGGGCCGTGGCAAGCAGCGCCGCCATCAACATTTTCGGCAGCTTCATCGCTTCGGCACCGTTGCAAGCCGTGATCACTGCGGACGACCCCGCACTGCACCATCAAGGCATCCGTTTTGAAGATGGCTCCCACATCAACCTCGTGCGCGTGTCCATCACGGATGGCGGAGGCATCAAATGCCTGACCAATGACCTTATGCTGGCCTACTGCACCATCACCAACCAAGCTCCCAACGCCACCACCGGCGCGGCTTTGGAGCTGTCCGATGGCAAAGTGTTCCTCCATCATGTGACGTTCGAGGACAATGAAATGGCCGCCATTTCCTCCGCAGCCAATGGCGCGGCGGCACCGCAGATCACGGACTGTGTGTTCCTACACAACGGCTCCGCCAATACCAACCGGCCACAGATCAACCTCGGGCCTTCCGGCACCGACACCACCTTGATCCGTGACAACACGGTGATCGGCAACCCGGCCAACACCATGGTCGGCGGCATCGCCTTCTCCTCCCTGCTGGGAAATGAAGGACATGCGGTGATCGATTCCAACACGGTGACGGACAACCGCTACGGCATTGCCGTGATCGGCAGCAACATCACCTCCTTGATCTCCAACAACACCATTGCGGACAACAATACGCAGGGCAACCCCGCCCAAGGCGGAAGCGGCATCAACCTGAACGGCGGCGCCACGAACGTGTCCATGGTGTCCGGCAACCAGATCTCCGGAAGCCTATGGGGCATTACCCTGCAAGGGTCGGTTATGACCAACTTGGGGGATACCGCCACGGCCACATTCAACCCGGGCGAAAATTCCTTCTCCGACAACGGCAACGGTGGGGTGATCTACGCGTTGTACAACAACACGCCGAACACCGTGCCCGCCATGAACAATTGCTGGGACTATGAAAACCCGCCCACCGATTCCGCGGCAGTGGCGGCAGTGATCGCCGACGTGGCGGATGACGCGTCATTGGGTGAAGTCTTCTTCATGCCCTATTCCAACTGCGGGATCGTCACGGCCATTGGTGAAACACCGGCATCCGAAGCGTTGGCTGTCTTCCCGAATCCTTCCAACGGGCAAGTGACTGTTCACAGTACCGTTGCTATCGACAACCTATCCTTGTTCAACGCAAACGGGCAATTGGTACGCACGCAGCGCAGCCCCGTGCAAGGCCCGTGGACAATAGGCAACCTTGGAACGGGCTTGTACCTGCTGAAGGCCACCACCCCTGCTGGTGTGGAGTACACCCAGCGGATCGTGGTGGAGTGAGGATTCCTCAGGGTCTCCTGCGGGAGATTGTGCCTCAGGGTCCCCTTCGGGAGATCGCTGAGGGAGCTGGTCCCATCAAGGTCTCGCGCAGCGGACCTTGACGATGGAGGATACCTCAGGGTCCCCTTCGGGAGACCGCTGAGGGAGCAATGGAAAACTACCTCCGCACACTGATCACATCATGCACCAAAAACGCCAGCGCCTTGCCCACGATGCGCCCTTGCGATGGCGTGGTGGGCGCGGCTTCCGGAAGGTGTACGTAAGGCACGTGGCGCGGTGAGCCCATGATCCGCCGCAGGTAATAGCGCGCTTCTTCCAGCACCATGCCGCTAGGGCTGAACGCCGAGGAGGGCATGTGGCGGATCACGTCCATGTCCAGCTCCACGCAGAGCGGCGTGCTGCCCGCTGCCACGTAGGCATCCAACTCCTTGTGGAACAGCAACGGATCCATCATGTACTCGGCGTAGAACGTGTAGTACACATGGTGGTCATCCATGAACTGCAGGATGGCCTCGCTGTTGCGCGCACGGTGCAGGGCGAAAACAGCGTAGTTGCCGATGAAGCCGTTGATGATGCCGTAGCTGAAGGAATTGCCGCTGTGCCCGCCCTCCAACGGTCTGCAATCTGCGTGCGGGTCCAAGTTGACCACATCCACCGCATGGCCCAATACCTTGCTTGCCGCCTGGATCAGCGGATAGGCGTTGTTGTGGCCGCCACCGATGACAATGGGCACTTTGCCCGCCTGCATGATCGGCAGCACCGTGCGCAGCACCAGTTCATCCAATTCTTCCACCCGCTTGCGCATGGTGGCCTGATCCAGTTCCGCGTCAGGGTCCAGGTGGTCGATGCGGCCCAGCAGGTGCAGGCTGCCCGGCGTGATGAAGCGGTTGGCCTGCAGGTTGAGGAAGTTGGGCAGGAAAGCATCGAAGCCGTTGCGCGCCCCGCCCAAGCCATTGTTGGCACGCGGGCCGATGTCCTCGCAAATGCCGAGCAGCACGTAGCGGCAGCTTGCATCCCGCCAGTCCTTGGCCAATACTTCACCGAGCTTGGTTTCGCCGGTGCGATACGATACCATCGAACTAAGCTCATCAGCTTTAAGCGCTCGGAAGCGGAAGTTGGAGGTGCTCATGTTTTACTTATCCATTCCCGAAAATCCCTTTCGGCTCCAGTCTGTTCCACCTTCCGGCCTGCAGGCCCCAAGGTCATTGCGATGGGTTTGTCATGATTGCAATTGGAAGAGGTCACTTCCGGATAAATTTCTTCCTGTGGTCTTGCTTGGTGTGGAACACGCGCATGACAACCACTTCCCGATCCAATGGGCGATAGACCACTACATACGGGAACCGCTTCACCCGGGCCTGCCTGAATTCACTGTAGATCTTGGGATGGCGACGGGGGTTGGATGCAATGCCTCCCAAGCACCGTTGCAACTCCAACAGAAACTGCCCGCCCAATCCTTCGCGCTTGGCTGCGTACCACTGAACGGCATTATGGACATCCTTTCGGGCCCTTGCCCGGAAGACCAGCTCATGCCCCATTGCCGATGCCGCCTCGTGCGTGGGCTTTCACCTCCGCCCAAGTGTAGTTCTTCCCTTTACCCTTCACAAAGTCTGCGAGATCTGCATCCAATTCCGATCTCTGCGCAGGGGTCAACGTGAATGAACCTTCGCCACCCATCAGCTGGTCCACCGTGCGCAGTTGGTCTTCATCATCGCAATCGAGTATGCGCTTCGCCAATGCCAGCTTTAGCTCAGTGAGGTTCTTCATGGTTCATCAAAGGTAAGTCCGGCATGGCGGTTGTGCGGCCGTACAGCGGCATCCGCACAGGCTTGGCAGGAATAGCCCTATTCCACCTCCCATCCTCCCAATTTCAACCAAAACCGCACCAGCTCGCGCTTGTGCAACGGAATGTCCCAATCACCATCGTACCGGATGAAAGTGGGCACCAGTTCCCCGTTCATCACGGTGTTGTCCACTTGGATACTGATGTCGAAGTCCAAGATCAGGGAGGCATGCGCTATGCGGTATTCCCGCGCGATCACTTGCATCGTTTGCTGATCGAACCAAGTGCGCATGCGCTTGATCACCGTGGCATCCTCATCCGCCCGCTTTCCGTTCAGGCTGTCCTTGGCCGCTGCGCTGAATTGCCAACAGGGCCGCCCATTGCGGTGTTCCTGGGCAATGGTGAAGTTGTAGAGCGTTGCCATGTGCGGATCGAAGAGCGCGAGCTTGTCGCCGATGAAGGGCACGCTGGCGATCTCCTGTCCGGGGTTGAACATGAACTGCTTCAGTTCATCCTTGTACTTTTCAATGCGCCCCTTGCCTCCCCTTCCCCGCTCATACGCAGCGATGCTGTTGTCCGCGCGCCACGTGCCCCTTGGCCAGAAGAGGTCTTCGTACAGTTCAGCGGTGAGGTACCGTATTTTCCCGCCGCGATTCCGCAGGTTGCCACTTTCCGCGCTGCTGTCCACGCGCAGTTCCGCCATGGCCCCGGCCCTTGCCAAGTGCCCTTTGCGGTACAGCGTGGCCTTTTCCTTTTCACCCTTGTTGCGCACGGCGAGGCTGCTCTCCACGGCATGCGGCCAGTAGCGCATGTTCAGGAAGGCGTGCAGAAAGCTGGTGTCCGCCTTTACTTGCTGCACGAAGCCTTCCAGGTCCAGCCCTTCAGCGCGGCCGTGGATCACCACGGCGCCGAGCTGGTACACGTTGGAAATGGTGTCCCCATCAACCTGCGCTTGCAATTCGGCGCATGGCATTGCCGCAAGCATGGCCACTGCAAGGAGCGTTCGTTCCATCAGTGCTGGCGCGTGGGCCCCAGGCTGGTGTAGAGCTGGTACTTCTTCTTCACATACACGAGGAAATCATACTGCGAGAGACCCTTCAGCACTTCCTCCGGCACGTTGCAGAAGTCGATGAAATCATCGAAGCTCTCATCGCTGAGGTTGATGATGCCGTAATCCACATACTGCTGCAACAATTCCTTGAGCAGCTCGCGCATGCGGTCCTCGTTCTCCATCTGGGCCACCATCCTCCTGCTGCGCTCGCGTTTGCTGAAGGATTGGTAGAGGAAGGTGATCGGGCTTTCGAAGGCGTTGATGCCGGTTTCCCGGTAGTCTTTTTCGCTGTACCCGAGCTTTTCAATGTCGGACTGGATCTGCTTCAGGGTGCGTTTGGGCAGGATGGCCACGGGTTGCAGGTCGATGCTCCACGGGCGCAGGGTGATCTTCAGTGTCAGCAGCTCCTCATCCGGGAACTCGCCCAACGGCAGGGTGCGTGTCACATAGCCGCCTGCACCGATCAGCAGGGTGTCATTGCGCTGGGCCCGTACGGTGAAGCTGCCATCGGCATTGCCGAACGTGCCTGTGCGGATGCGGCGGTTCACGATCATCAGGTCGTAGAACGTCTTTTCACCATCGCCGCCGGTCACTCGGCCCTTCACGGTCACCTCGCTCTGGGCTACGGCCGTGGTGGCTATGAGCAGAAGGGGGAGGATGATCAACCGGTTTCGCATGCGGGGCCGAAATTACTGTGTCCATGCCGCGGCCGGAAGGCCGCACCTTCACGCCAGGGATATGCAACCAGCTTCGGCGAAGAACGTGCCGAACCATTCGTGGGCCGGATACTTACATTCGGGATCTGTTGAGCATGGCCGCTTCCTTTCCACAAACTCGCATCGGCGCAATGGATGACATCCCCGGTGTGCTGGCACTGCAAGAAACATACTTGTACGACCGCATGAACGAGGAAGGGCGGAGAAGGGGGTTCGTCACCACGCCGTTCACCGGGGAACAGGTCGGGGAGGTGATCCGGCAGAACGGCCTATTTGTGGCCACGGACGTGGGCGGAACAATCGTCGCCTATGCCTTCGCGGCGAGTTGGGACTACTTCCAACAGTGGGCGATTTTCGGCCATATGACCTCCCGCTTTTCCGAATTGTCCTTTCGTGGCCAAGCGATCACTACTGAAAACAGCTTCCAATACGGTCCGGTGTGCATCGACATTCCCTTCCGCGGCACCGGCCTGCTGAACAGGCTCTTCGAGGAAATGCGCCTCGCGTTCGTGAAGAGGTACCCCATCTCCATCACGTTCATCAACCGGGTGAACAAGGTGTCCGAGCAGGCCCATGTCCGCAAGCTCGGCTGGGAGGTGATCGACCGGTTCGGGTTCAACGGGAAGGAGTATCTCGGTTTGGCGTTCGATATGGGCCGGTCCGTTCTGGGCAGGGCCCACATCGGCGGGTGAGTTTTCTCCCCGGCGCACCGCACCATGCTGTCGCACGTTATGCAAGAAGAGGCCCCGGCACATGGCCGGAGCCTCCCCAAAAAATACCCGCGCATCTATAAGCCGGATCCTGTCCCCGCATGTTGCCACGCGGGGCTCCGTCATTTATCTGGGATGCCGCTCACGCGACACCTCGATCGACCTACCCGCCGGGATCGGACGGGCCGTCCTTTTCCCGCCCGAAGGCGGGAGCCCCGGCCTATTTGGTCTTTCAGCCCGTGGGGTTTACCAAGCCACTCCGCTCACACGGAATGCTGGTGGGCACTTACCCCACCTTTTCACCCTTGCCTGTGCCTTGCGGCCATCGGCGGTTTCCCTTTCTGCGGCACTTTCCGTGGCGCCGCCGTCACCAGCGGCGCCCCTTCCCGTTAGGAAGCACGGTGCCCTTTGCTGCCCGGACTTTCCTCCCCCAC
Organism: Flavobacteriales bacterium; assembly: GCA_023957375.1. Lineage (GTDB taxonomy): Bacteria > Bacteroidota > Bacteroidia > Flavobacteriales_F > PHOS-HE28 > PHOS-HE28. Next base: position 564,777 of record JAMLHB010000002.1, read on the forward strand.
TGCCTTGCGGCAACGGAAGCGGCGGAGCGATGCGCGGGATGTCAAGGAACGGACAATGACCCGTGCGGGTCAGTAGTGCAGGATGTCAATGGCCGTGGCCCCGTAGCCGTACCGCCGCGGGTCCGCATCATCAAAGCGCACCCCTTCATAGTACTGCAGCGCTTTGCGCACCTCTTCGCGCAGAACGCCCTCGCCCACGCCGTGAATGACGATGACGCGTTTTTTGCGCTCACGGATGGCCGTGTTCAGCCGGCGTTCGAAGAACTCCAGTTGAAAGCGTAGTTTTTCGCTGTCGCTCAGCAGGCTCTCGTCCTCCACCAACTTGTGCAGGTGCAGGTCCACCTCCATGACGGCCGGGTCCACACTGGGATCATGGGCCTTGCCGCCATTTTGCACCGAGGCACCCCGGCCTTTGTCCCGCTGGATCCGCTCTGCCAAGCGGTCATCCGCTGCGCGCAAGCTCGCCTGGTGATCGCCCACGGCACGGCTGGGGTCGATGGTGTTCTTCACCAATTCCCTCACCGGGTACACCAGTTCAAAACCGTCCAAAGTGCGCACTTTCACGCTGTCCCGCCCAACATTGGCCAGCACCACGCCGCCGCCCACCTCGTTGAGGAAGGAGACTTCATCCCCCGGCACCAGCTTCCATTGCGCGGACATGTTGCAAATTTACGGGCGATGCCACAGTTTCCATCCATTCTGGTTGCCGCCTTGGTGGTTACCGCCCCCTGCCGCGCCCAGTCCTACGCCACGCCTGAGCCGTACGGCGGCAAGCAGGCCGTGGGCTGGATGCTGGAGCAGGAACAACACTTTCCCGCCGGGGCGCTGGCCGCCGGCATCAATGGCGAGGCAACTATTGCATTCAAGGTACTGGCCGATGGAAGCACCGAGCACCTGCGGGTACAGATACCCTTGGACCCGGCCTGCGATGCGGAAGCCTTGCGCTTGGTGCGCCTGATCCGCTGGATGCCTGCTTCCACGGGCGGTACGGCTTTGGACACGGACCACTCCATCGCCATCCCGTTCAATGCCAAGCGCTACAAGAAGCTTCACGCAAAAACGGCCGCTTGCCCGCCCTTGGCCGGCAACACGCCTGCGGACAGCAGTTACCTGCTTTACATCGGCCAGCAGGTGGATACCCTTGCCGCCCCGCAAATTGCGGGCGGCCTGCGCGGCCTGCCGCACTATTTGGCGGGCAACCTGAAATATCCACCCGAAGCTTTCCGGCTGGACATCCAGGGCAAGGTGACCATTGAGTTTGTGGTGGAAACCAGTGGCAGCGTGAGCAACCTGCGCACCCTGAATTTCCTGGGCGGCGGATGCGACGATGAGGCCATGCGCCTGGCACACACCGTCTGTTGGCAGCCCGCCATCAAAGGGGGAAAACGTGTGCGCAGCGTGATGAAATTGGACATCCAGTTCCGGTTGGATCCATCGAGCAGGTGATGGGTGTTCACCGTCAAGACGCCAAGGAGGGCTCCCGCGAAGCCTACTTGGTGTTTAGGCGGTCAGGTAATCCCCCACATCTTTACCCCATGAAGAAGCGCGGTCCTTGGACCACCCTAAGCGAACGCTTGGCCTATGAAACACCGTGGATCTCCGTGGCGCACCACGAGGTGATCGACCCGGGAGGCAAGCAAGGCGTTTACGGCGTGATCCATTTCAAGAACATTGCCGTGGGCGTGATCCCCCTGGACGATGAACTGAACACCTGGATCGTGGGCCAGTACCGCTATCCGCTGGAGGCGTACAGCTGGGAAATGCCCGAGGGTGGCGGCAGCCGCCATGTACCCGCCTTGGACAGTGCCCAGCGCGAGCTGCGCGAGGAGGCGGGGATCGAAGCAACGCGGTGGACGGAGATCCTGCAGATGGACCTCAGCAACAGTGCCAGCGATGAGCAGGCCGTGATCTTCGTGGCACAGGGCCTCAGCTTCCACGAACCGGAACCCGACCACGACGAGGAGCTGGAGCAACGCAAGCTTCCCTTTGAAGAGCTTTACCAAATGGTTTTGCGCGGCGAGGTACGCGACAGCCTTACCGTGGCCGCCGTGCTGAAGGTGAAACTGATGCTCCTGGAAGGGAAGCTGGAACAAACCCGGTGAACCGGGCCTGAAACTCGGCAGCGGCCCGCGCGCCTGCGTACGGCACCGGTCCCGAACGGCCCAAGGCAGCTATGCGCGCGCCGACTTGCCTACCGGACCAGCTGTACGTAGCCGGACTTTTCTCCCGGTTCATCCCATGTTGTCCGATAGTGCAGGACCCAATAGTAGATTCCCTCCGGGCATGGGGTTCCGTTCGCCCTTCCATCCCATCCGGCCAACACGTTGCCTGTGTGGAACATCACCATGCCCCAGCGATTGAATATGGTGAGATCGGCCTTTTCTATCCCTTCAAACACCAGTGGCCCATAGCCTTCATTGTGCCCGTCGTGGTTAGGGGTGAACACGTTCGGCATTTCGATCACACTTCCGCACGAAGATTCTTCAGCAATGAGCACGTAGGCCGTGGTGCTGCACTGGCCTTCGGTCACTTGGGCCCAATAGCTCCCCGGTGCGGTGATGTTCACCGATGGCGCCACCACACCGGTGGACCACAGGCAATCCGTGGCGGCGGCGCAGGCCAACGTGATCGAGCTCCCGGGACACAAGGCTGTGTCGCCGCCCAGGTCCAGCACGGGCAGAATGGTGTAGCCCACGGCAATGCTGTCCGTGAAATCCATGCATGTATTGCTCACGTTGACCCAATACACACCCTGTTGCACCACCGTATAGGTAGGGCCGGTGGAGCCGTCCTGCCAGGTATAGTTCGCATTGCCGGTTGTTGCATCCAGCAGCAAGGTTTGGCCGATGCACAACGTGGTGTCCTCCCCCAGAATACTTGCGGCACCATCCGTAATGGGCGACACCTCGATCTTATCAATGAAATAGTAGGCACCTGTGCTTCCAACGGGAGTGACCAACGTATTGGCATCATCGCGGAAATTCCCGATGGTGATGTAATTGGATGCTTCCGTTGCGGTATACGTGAACTCATACTGTTGCCAGTAGTTGTCGTGGTCCACTAGTGTTGCGACCTCCAGTTGCGGAACAGCCGGAATGGGTTCATCCACGAGCTGGGCCAATGGGGCCACGGAAAAGCAGGCCCCTATGGCATTGGTGCGCTTCGAATAGAGCCCATTGTGCCCATTGCTGAGGTAGAAAGACACCCGGTACTGCCGACCGGGTTCCATCGGACAGGAGAACGCCGAGGAGATGTATTCCCTGAAGTTTGACAGGTTGGAACTGTAGGTCGCGAAACCCATTTGTGCGGCACCCGAATAGGGTTGGATCTGTCCGAAGAAGGAGCCCACGCCGCCCGCCAGATGGAAATAGTCAGGGCTGGCGTACGGGGGGCCGGAATAGTTGCCGTTCACATTGGTCCATCCCACTGCCAGATCGGTTTGCCCATAATTGTTCGGCAATTGCGTATAGTTCTCGAAATCGCCGTTGGCGAGCAAGTTCTGGGCACAGGCCGGATCGACCCACCCGAACACCGCAATGCCGGCCAAAGCTGTGGGCAGGAGATGCACCAACTTCTTCATTTGCGCGATCGGATGTTCCATCCGTGCAGGGCTCATTCCGCTGCCCATGGCGCGATGTTCCGGCTTTTCGGAGGGCGCGGATGACCGCTGGGGAAGTATGCGGATAGCGTTCATTGCCGGTGGTTGATCCGAGTGGCGGTGTCCTGCTCAAGACGTCTCCGGCCCTGCCAAGGTATGCTTTCGTTCAGCAGGGAACGGTTGATTTGTTCCCAACTGGATCACCCGTTGACCGCAACCGTACAATGGGCTATGCTTCAGAAGAGCACCCAATGCCCCACCACTTGGCCCTTGCTGCGGAATTCCAGCGTTGGGGCGGGCATCTTCAGGGCATCCAGCAGGAAGAAAGCGGTGCGCAGGAACTTGCTCTCCGTGGGGATGCGGGAGAAGGCGATGTCCGGTGCCAGATAGTACTGGCGGTATTCGCCAAGATTGCCGCGGGCGGTGAGCATGCCCTCCGCGCCCATGCCTGCCGCGATGTTCAGCCAGGGCGGTAGGTTCTTCCAGCCAAAGGCGTTGGGGTTGGCGCTGAGCCAGACGGTGGTGCCGTTGTAGTCCTTCAGCAGGCGTTCCGGCAGGGTGGAACCGAGCACCTCGGGGCGTTGGGGCGCGAAGTCCGTGGGATGCGCGGACCATTTGAGCAGGAAGCGTTGTTCACCCCACCCCCGTTGCTGGCCGATGAAGAGCGCTGTTCCCGCCGTGTTCGCGGCCATGTCCCACCAGCTGAACCCGTATGCGGAGGAGCGGCCGTCCAGCAGTTCCACGCCGGTGAGGTAGATCAGGCCCACGGAACCGCCGAGCCAGGCGGACAGCTCAGGGCGGAAGCCCGCCCATTGGAAGGCGGCATGGCCGCCCCGGCCCAGTTGATACGCGCCGTAGGCATGGCCTGCCTTGTCCATCTGCAGCCACTCATCGCCGTCGTTGAAGAAGTGCAACTTGCCCCGGTCGTGCCCGCTGTACCACGCCTTGTCCAAGGCGATCAGGGACCCGGTGGCGAATGCAGCGGTTCCACCCGCCACGAACCAGGCCCGGCCGGGGCGCAGGCTATCCATCGGTTGTGCCCGGGCATCCTGCGCTTCGGCGCGGTACCCGCACAACCCCACCACTACGCACAGGGCCGCTTGAACCAGCTTCCGCACAACGGGCACCCGGGCCATGGTCCCTTGGCGCACTATGCACCGATGGTGGCCCGGCAAGCTTCCAGGATGGCCCGTGCCCGGTCCATGGTATGACCGCCGGCATACAAGCGCAACACCGGTTCGGTGCCGCTGGCGCGGATCATCAGCCATTCATCCCCGGGGAAGAAGTACTTGTAGCCATCCATCGTATCCCGCCCTTGCGGCTTGAATTCGCCGAAGGTGGAATAGGTATCCGCCCCGCACTGCTTGAGCACCTCCTGCTTCAGTTCTTCGGTGATGTGCAGGTCGTTGCGCTCGTAGGCGAAGGGGCCAACGATGGCGTACACCTCGGCCACGAGGTCCTCTAAGGTCTTGCCGCTCTTGGCCATGAATTCCCAGATGGTGAGGCCCATCCAGATGCCATCCCGCTCGGGGATGTGGCCTTTGATGGCGATGCCGCCGCTCTCCTCGCCACCGAGCAGCACATCATCGGTGATCATGATCCCGGCGATCCACTTGAAGCCGATCTTGGTCACTTGGTATTCCAGTCCGTAATGCTTGCACAGGGCCTCCACCTTGGGCGTGGTGCTGGTGGCCACCACCACTTTGCCCTTCATGCCCTTGTACTTCACCAAGTAGTGGATCAGCAGCAGGATGATGTGGTGCGAGTCCACGAACTCGCCCTTGCTGTCGTACAGGCCGATGCGGTCGGCATCACCGTCGGTGGCCAGACCGCATTGGATGCCATTGGCCGGGATGAACTTCGAAAACTCGATCAGGTTCCGGTGGATGGGCTCCGGCGCTTGGCCGTGGAAGCCGGGGTTGTGGTCGCAGTGCAGCAGGGCCACTTCGGGCAGGATGCGCGGGATCACGCGTTGGCCCGCGCCGAACATGGCATCGTAGCCGAGCTTCATGCCGCTCTTGCGGATGGCCGCCAGGTCAAAGCATTTCTCCACGTGCTGCACGTACATGTCCTCCAGCGCAATGTCCAGGAGCATTCCATCCGCCTTGGCCTTGGCGAGGTCCACGTGCGCCAGGTCCACGCCGTGCACTTCGGGGATCAGGTCCTCCACTTGTTGTACTTCCTCGGGGATCAGCGGGCCGCCATGCGGGCCCTTCAGTTTGTAGCCGTTGTAGCTCGGGGGATTGTGGCTGGCGGTGATGATCACGCCCATGCCGGCCTTCATGCGCAGGGTGCCGAGCGAGATCATGGGGGTGCTCACGAAGCCCTTGGCGAGGTGCACTTTGACCCCATGGTTGACCAGTACTTTGGCGGTTGTTTCGGCAAAGAGCTCACCGGCAAACCGGCAATCGTGGCCCACGACCACGCTGGTGCCCTGCGGGTATTTGTTCTTTAGCCAAAGCGCCAGGCCCACGGTTACCCGGGCCACGTTCTCCACGGTGTATTCCTGCGCGATGATGGCCCGCCAACCGTCGGTACCGAACTTGATCTTGCTCATGTAGTTCAACAGGTGTCAAGCCGCGAAAGTAGGGCACCTTGGGAACTGCACTTGGATCAAAAGCGGGAAGAAGCGGGAAGAAGTGAAGCAGCGAAGAAGTGAAGTGACGGGGTGCGGAACCGCCCTTCCCATTCATCCCCATGGCTCTCTATTTCCCCGTCCCCTTCCATTCCTTTCCCCGGCATCCCCGGGTTCTGCATCTCCAGTTCACGGCTCAGCGATAGATGCCGCGCTTGTTCAGAGCCTGCTGGTAACGCCGGGCGTTCACCAAGTGCTGCTGGTAGGTGGTGCTGAAATTGCTGTACCCGCTAAGGTCTTCCCGGGCGCAGAAGTAGAGGTAGTCGGTTTTGGCCGGGCTGAGCACGGCATCGATGAAGCGTGGTTCGGGCAGGTTGATCGGCCCCGGGGGCAGACCTGCGTGTGTGTACGTGTTGTACGGGGAATCCACGCGCTTGTCATTGTGCAGCACACGGTTCAGCGAATCCAAGCCCAAGGCGTACACCAGGGTGGGGTCCGCCTGCAGGGGCATGCCGATGCGCAGCCGGTTGAGGTACACGCTGGCGATCTTCGGGGCATCGCTGGTCTTTCCGGTTTCCGCCTGCACGATACTGGCCAGGGTGCTCACCTCGCTTTGCGTGAGGCCGAGCGCATCGGCCTTGGCCCGCCGTTCATCGTTCCAGAATTGCTTGTACTCCTTGGCCATGCGGTCGATCAACTGGTCGGGCGTGGTGGTCCACCACACCTCGTAGGTGTTCGGCAGGAAGAGCGAAATGATGGTGGCCTGGTTAAAGCCGAGCTTACGGATGGTGGCCGGGTCCATGATGGCGGTGAGCACCTCCAGGGAGTCGGATTGGATGTACTTGGCCATTTGGCCGGCCAGCTGCGGCAGGTTCCTGATGTTGTTGAAAGTGATCCGTACCGGGTCCTGGTCACCGCTGCGCAACTTGTTCACCAGGTCGTTCATGGACATGCCTTTGGGCACCACGTAGCGGCCCGGCCGGATGCGTTCATACTTCTTCCGTGTGGCCACCCAGCGGAACAGGCGGATGTCCGAAACGATGTTCCCGGCTTGCAGGCTGTCCTGCACTTGCACCATTTCCGCACCCGTGGGGATCAGCAGCACCTGCTCTTTTCCGGCAAAGCCTGTTGCCGGGCCGTACACCTTCTTCCAGGTGCGCCATGCATAATAGCCGCCGACCACCAGGATGAGCAGGCCAAGGGTGAGGAATGCCTTCTTCATCCGGGCAATTTCACTTGGCCATCGAACACATGGGCAACGGGCCCTTGCAGGAAAACGTGCGCAAAGCCGCCTTCGTGCACGGCCGCCATGGCACGGAGCTTACCCCCCGGGGTGCTCACGGCACACTCCCGGGCAACCAGTCCCACGGCCATGGCCCACAGTGCGGCCGCCGTCACCCCTGTGCCGCAGCTCAACGTCTCCGCCTCCACGCCTCTTTCGTAGGTGCGCATTTGCACATGGCCTTGGTGCCAGCGGACGAAGTTCACGTTGATGCCTTCTTTGGAGAACCGTGGCCCGTACCGGTATTTATGCGCCTCGGCCACCAGGTCCACGGCCGCAGGATCGGCTACGGGCACCAGCAAGTGTGGCGAACCCGTGTTCAGCCACAAGGTTCCATCCTCCAAGCGCTCCATGGCATGCACATCACGCAGGGACACTTCCACCTCGTCACCGATCCAACGGGCACGGTGCTCCCCGTCAATGGCCGTGAACCGCACCGGCCCGAGCGCCCCGGCGAGGCGGCTGTGGAAGGCAAAGGCGCATCGGCTTCCATTGCCGCAAAAGCTGCGGCTGCCGTCGGGATTGAGGAACTCCATGTGGAAATCCGTGCCCGCCCGGTGTGCCGGCCTCAGCAGGATCAGGCCATCGCTGCCTATCCCGAACCGCCTCTGGCAGAGGCTGCGGGCCAAGGTGGAGGCATCCTCGGGCAGCTTTCGCTGCCGGTCGTCCACCAGGATGAAATCATTCCCCGTACCGTGCCACTTGGAGAAGGTGATGGTTGCCATTTCGGCAGCAAATATCGGCTTGGCACGCTCCTCGCATTCCCCGCCACGCTGCCGGTACGGACCGGCGCGTTGATCAACACTCGTTAACAGCGCCTGCATGAACAAGGCACTACGGGCGGCGTTTGTCAACCAACGTTCAAAGAAAAACAGGGACCTATGAACCGATCAACATTCAAGCAAGCACTCGGATACGTGGGCATGGCCGTGGCCGGCGGTCTTTTGGCCTTGGGTGTGCACGACCGGATCGGGACCAAGCCATCCATGGTGGCCACCGATACCGCAGCGCCCCCACCGGCCCATTTCGTGGGCATGGTCGCACCCGGCGGCATTGCCATGGAAGCGGCCGATTTCACGGAGGCCGCAGCCAAAAGCATCGATGCGGTGGTGCACGTCACCACGGAATCCACGGTTCAACAAGCGCCGATGTACAACTTCTTCTGGGGCTATCAGCAGCGCCCCCCGCAACAGGTTCGCGGCGCGGGCAGCGGGGTGATCATCTCCGATGACGGATACATCGTGACCAACAACCACGTGGTGGACGGCGCGGACAAGATCCAAGTTCACCTCAACGACAAACGGAAGTATGACGCCACCGTGATCGGCCGCGACCCCAGCACGGACATCGCCCTGATCAAGATCGACGGGGAACAGCTCCCCACCCTGGCTTTTGCCAACAGCGACGACGTGAAGGTCGGCCAGTGGGTGCTGGCCGTGGGCAACCCGATGAACCTCACCAGCACGGTCACCGCCGGCATCGTAAGCGCCAAGGCGCGCAACATCAACATCCTGCAATACGATCCGGACAAGGACATCTTCCCGATCGAGAGCTTCATCCAAACCGATGCGGCCGTAAACCCCGGCAACAGCGGTGGGGCCTTGGTGAACACGGCGGGCAACTTGATCGGCATCAACAGCGCCATTGCCAGCACCACGGGCAGTTACACGGGCTATTCCTTTGCCGTGCCGTCCAACATCGTGAACAAGGTGACCCATGACCTGATGGAGTTCGGGCGTGTGCGCCGGGCCTACATGGGGGTCACCATCAGCGACATCGACCAGGACATGGCCAAGAACTTCGGCCTCTCCCAACTGAACGGCGTGTACGTGAAGGATGTGCTGGACAATGGCGCAGCGCGGAAGGCCGGCATGAAAGGCGGCGACGTGATCACCAAGGTGGGGAACATGGCGGTGGACAACGTGCCGGAGCTTCAAGGGCAGATCAGCAAGTTCAGCCCCGGCGACAAGATCATGGTGACCGTGCTGCACGAAGGCAAGGAGAGCGTGAAGGAATTGACGTTGCAGGACCGCGTTGGCGAAGGCAAGACCGGCAGCACCGCCGAACTGGCCCTGCCTTCCTTGGGTGCGGACCTGGCCACTGCCTCACCAGAGGAGCTAAGGGCCCTGAAGTTGGGCAGCGGAGTGAAGGTAACCCGGCTGTCGGGCGGGAAGCTCCGCAGCATTGGCATCCGCGAAGGGTTCATCATCACCAAGATCGACCAGAAGCCGATGAACGACCCAAAGGATGTTGAAAAGGCGCTCGGCAGCAGGTCTGGTGGTGTGCTGATCGAGGGGGTTTACCCGAACGGCATGCGCGCCTATTACGGCCTTGGCGTATAACCATTTATCCATCAGCCACTTACAAATACTGGCCCACCTCCCTAAACTGGGCCCCTTGCCCGGTGCAGGGCACGGCCCTACCTTCGCGGCCTGAGCGAACCGATAGGTTTCACCGGTTGTTTACCATCCGTGTGCCTTTCGATCCACCAACCACACACAACCATTTAACACCCCGACGCCCGTGACAAGCAGAATGCGCCAACTGAAGATCACCAAGTCGATCACCAACCGGGAAAGCCAGTCACTGGACAAGTACCTGCAGGAGATCGGCAAGGAAGGGTTGATCAATGCGGAGATGGAAGTCGAGCTGGCCCGAAAGATCAAAAAGGGTGACAGTGCGGCCTTGGACAAGTTGGTGAAAGCCAACCTCCGCTTCGTAGTCTCCGTGGCCAAGCAATACCAGAACCAGGGCCTCAGCCTTCCTGACCTGATCAACGAGGGCAACCTGGGCTTGATCAAGGCGGCCCAGCGATTTGATGAAACCCGAGGGTTCAAGTTCATCAGCTACGCGGTGTGGTGGATCCGTCAAAGCATCCTGCAGGCGTTGGCCGAGCAGAGCCGCATTGTGCGCCTGCCGTTGAACCAAGTGGGTTCGTTGAACAAGATCAACAAAGCCTTCGCCAAGCTGGAGCAGGAGTATGAGCGCCCGCCCAGCGCGGACGAGCTTGCGGCCCTGTTGGAGATCCCGCCCGAAAAGGTGGCCGACACCATGAAGGTGAGCGGGCGCCACATCAGCATGGACGCACCCTTCGTGGAAGGGGAGAGCAACAGCCTGCTGGACGTGCTGCCGAACAACGACAGCGTACCTGCGGACCGTGCGCTGATCAATGAAAGCCTTTCCAAGGAGATCGATCGCGCGCTCAGCACCCTCACCGAGCGGGAGCGGGACGTGGTGAAGCTGTTCTTCGGCATCAACATCAACCACGGCCTCACCCTGGAGGAGATCGGTGCCAAGTTCGACCTCACCCGCGAGCGGGTACGCCAGATCAAGGAAAAGGCCATCCGGCGCTTGCGCCACACCAGCCGAAGCAAGTTGCTGAAGGCTTACTTGGGCTGATCCCTGCCGTTAATCCCAACACGAACCGTCATCATGGAGACCTTGGAAAAAAAGGCCAGCTATGAGGCTGGACTGACCGATTACGTGGACCGCGAAAAATCAGCAGTGGCCCTGCTCGGTTCCGTTGGCCGCCTCATGTTCGAGCATGGCGTGGAGCTCGTTTTCTTCCGCAACCACCTGCTGGACATCAACACCTCGGAGGTCATCAAGCTGTTCAACTACGCGGAAACGGTGGTGAACAAGCCGGTGGACATCGCCACCACGGCCGTGCTTGCACATGCGCTCTTGGAAATGGACTTGGCCCCGAGCAAGATCGACATTGGCAGGCTGAGCCACGAATACAAGGAAAGCGGAGGCAGTTCACCCGTCGATTTTCTGCGGAATCAACTGAAAAACTTCATCGGCCAGGACAAGCACACCTTCAAGCCGCAGGACGTGGTGTTGTACGGGTTCGGCCGCATCGGGCGCATCGCTGCCCGCGAATTGATCAAGCAGGCCGGCAAGGGCCAGCAACTGCGCCTGCGCGCCATCGTGCTCCGCAGCCTCAACGATGCCGAGATCGTGAAACGTGCAGCCCTGTTGAGGAACGACAGCGTTCACGGGGCCTTCAAGGGCACCGTGGTGGAGGACTTGCAGAACCAGGCACTGGTGATCAACGGCCAGCGCGTCCAATTGATCGCAGCGGCCAATCCGGAAGACATCGATTACACGGCATACGGCATCCACGATGCCATGGTGATCGACAACACCGGTGTGTTCAAGGACCGCACCGCCCTGTCGCGCCACTTGAAGTCCAAAGGCGTGAAGCATGTGCTGCTCACCGCCCCGGGCAAGGAGGTCCCCAACATTGTGTACGGCATCAACCACAAGGACCTCGACCTGGACAATGAGCGCATCTTCAGCGCGGCCAGCTGCACCACCAACGCCATCGCCCCCATCCTCAAGGTGGTGGAGGACAACCTCGGCATTGAAAAGGGGCACATTGAAACGGTGCATGCCTATACCAACGACCAGAACCTGCTGGACAATTACCACAAGGGTGCGCGCCGCGGGCGCAGCGCAGCCATCAACATGGTGATCACCACCACCGGTGCCGGCAGCGCTGTAAGCAAAGCCATCCCCAGCCTGAAGGACAAACTGACGGCCAACGCCGTGCGCGTGCCCACCCCCAACGGGTCATTGGCGATCATGAGCCTGACGGTAAAGAAGGACGTGACCCGTGATGCCATGAACCAAATGATCCGCGATGCCGCACTGAACGGCGAATTAGTGAACCAGATCCATTACCAAGTGGATCCCGAACTGGTGAGCAGCGACATCATCGGCGATACCTGTTGCAGCGTGTTCGACAGCAATGCCACCATTGCGAGCAACGACAAGCGCAACGTGGTGCTGTACACGTGGTACGACAATGAATTCGGCTACACGAAACAGGTGATCCGCTTGGCCAAGCACATTGCCAAGGTGCGCCGGCTGGTGTATTACTGATCAACCCATGGTTCCAAATGCAAAAGGCCGCCCGATCAGGCGGCCTTTTGCATGGGCAACATAGCTGTTCATTGCCTGATCAAGCGGGCCGTCATGATCTGTCCGCCCATTTCGACCCTCACGGTGTAATAACCAGGTGCGGCATCCGCCAGGTCCAGGGCATAGGTCCGCCCATCAAGCTGCGGCACCTGCTTCGTTTCCAGTACCGATCGCCCTGCCGCATCCCGTACCTGCACTGTTACCATTGCCATAGGTGCACCGGCCAATGCCAAGTACACCTGCCCAGTGAAGTTCGGGTTGGGATAGATCGACATGGCCGCGTTCGGATCAGTTGATGATACGCCGGTGCCGACCTCACCCTGGCAAACGCAGGCCTCCGTGACCACATCATTCTCCGTGCCCGCATCATCATCGTCGCAGGCGTCGCCGATGTTCGCCCCCAGCAACGGACAATCAAGAACGATCGTCCCGGCGCACGCACAATCCGCCGTCACCAGGTCGTCCACAGTGCCCGCGTTGCCGTCATCGCATGCGTCGCCGATGTTCGCCCCCAGCAACGGGCAGTCAAAGGCGGTTGTGCCGGCACATACACAGTCCGCCGTCACCAGGTCGTCCACGGTGCCTGCGTCGCCGTCATCGCAGGCGTCGCCGATGTTTGCCTCCAGCAGCGGACAGTCAAAAACGGTAGCGCCGGCACATACGCAATTCGCTGACCAAGCATCCCCGGACGTGAATGGGTTGCCATCATCGCATGGCGTGCCAGGCAGGGCCGTTCCTCCTGCCACGCCCATGCAGTCAAGGCCGCAAGCACCCGCCATTACCGGCCCTCCGATCACTTGGCCGGTAACATCCCAGCCGCCCGTGGAGATGTAGTAGTTCCTGTTGTATGCACTGGTGAATGCGTCATTGCCGAGGGTGAATTCCGTGCATACCCCTCCCCCAACGGGGATCCTTGTCACCGTGAACCAAGTCTCCGGGGGGATGCTCAACCCGCACCCCCCATCAAACGGGGTGTCATCCAGGCGGGTGAGGCCAAACCCGTTGTAGGTCCGATAGGCAATGCCATTGTTGATGACCACCGGGGATGGGGAGAACGCGCTCCATTCCGGGCAGAAGCTGGTCCCTCCCCCGAGGAACGCGCCCGAACCGGCCTCGTACCGGATGGTTACCGTAAGTGCGCTCAAGATCCCCCCGAAAGGGGCAGTGCTATGCAGCTGGACCTGCATCAACAGCGCGTCCGGTGTGGCATCCTGAACAAGGCGAATATCCACGGACGAAGGGAACACATCCGCTTGTGCAACCACCTTGGGGGCGGCGGCACATCCTGCCACGGCCACAAGTATTGCAGGCATCATTGACGTGCCTTCCCCAAAAAACACGCGTGCCATTGACCACGTTTGGATGAGCGGCGAAGGTACGCCGCTTCATCCCCGCCTCAGGGCAGCTGTTCCATTAGCACCGCAGTGGGCGACACCCCGCCAACGTTGATCAGGATCAGGTCCCGGTCGTTGCTTTGCCCAGTGTAGCTCACCACGCCGTTCATGTTGGCATCTCCGCCAACGTACCCGGCCAACGTACCAATGACCCCGGCCCCGCCGATGGTGGAGAGCACCTTGTCGCGGTCGTTGCCAACGCCGGTGTATTTCACGGTTCCGTCCCGGTTGGTATCGCCGGACCACAGCGTTCTTGCTGTTCCCGCGCTTTTCCGTGCATTGGTGCCCCAGGTCGCCGTGGCACTGGAGCCCAGGTCGATCACCGTGGCATTACCCGAGAGGCTGCTTGCCGCGGCGGTCAGAACTCCCAAGTGGTTGCGGTGCCTGATGGCCAGGTGGTAATTGCCCGGGGGGACGTGCATGTTCACCGGGCTTTTGCCGTCCAGTTCCACCACATCGCCATCGCGTTGCAGCAAGACCGCCCGTGCGGCCACCACATTGGAGAGGTTCGAAGCGGAACGCAGTTCCAGCCACACCCAGTCCACGATGGCATTATTCCCGGTAACGGCCAGCACGGCGGCGGTCAGTTCCCGCCCGAGGCCGTCGCCAATAGCTGCAAAACCCATGGCGGTGTATGGCTCCGTAGCGGGGATCAACCCCTGCACGCGCAAATCATCCTTCATCATTCCCGTTCCGGAAACAAACGGCCCGTCCAACAATACTTTGGCCGCCACCACGGCGGTTCGTGTTTCGCCTTCCTGTACCGTCACCCATTGGTCCGCCTGCAAGCCGTAATACTTGTCCACGATGCCGGAAGGCCACCGCACGATGGCTGAATCCACCACGGTGGCCGAACCGAGGCCAAAGTGGTTAGTGAAGGAGCAAACGATGCCATAGCTCTCTCCCGCACGCACCTCGCGGATCTGCGTACCCCACGGGCCATACACGGTGACCCGTGCGCCCACGCCGTCCGGGTTGCTTTGCTGGCCCCGCAGGTTGAAGTTGATGAAGTGGTTGCTGTTCCCGTCGTTCAAGTAGAGTTGGTCGTAGCGCGATGAACTGTAATTGACATAGCTGGAGCCATATCCGGCATACACGTCGATGAATCCATCGTGGTTCAGGTCACCCACCGCAAACGTGTGCAGGTTCCACGTGCCTGGTTCAGGCAACATGTTCAAGATCTGCGTGAACGTGCCATCGCCATTCCCATGGAAGTAGTACTCCGCACTGCCGCCGAGGTTCCCGCTGGTGATCAGATCGAGGAATCCATCGTTGTCCAGGTCCACTAATTTCACTTGCAGAAAGGCTGCGCTCTTGTTTATCCCACTGCCAACGGTGGCCTCGGTGAAGTGGCCCGTACCATCGTTGATGTACAACTGCATGGAACGGTTGTGGTTGGTCACCACCAGGTCCAGATCGCCGTCATTGTCAATATCGCCAAAATCAGCAGACCAGGATTGCTCATGGTTGGTGAGGCCGTGTGCATCCACCTGGTCGGTGAAGTTGTTGTTTCCGTCGTTGATGAACAAGCGGTTCCAACGCCTGGGGTCGTTGGAGTTGTTCACTCCCTGCCGGCACTTGGCAATGAAGAGGTCCAGGTCGCCGTCGTTGTCCACATCGATCCACACGCTTCCGTAGTTCCCGCTCATGTCGGAGGACGGGGTTGAAGAGAAGTCGATGTAGTTGTTGTAGGCCAAGCTTCCGGTGCCGTTGTTCAGCCAGATCTTGGGGGGGCCGGTATCACCGCAGCCGAAGGCGTCCAATGCCCCGTCGTTGTTGATGTCGGCCATGTTGGCGCACTGCATGAAAATGGAACCGTTGTTCAGGCTGGCCCACCCGGCGGATTGCCCCCTGCCGGTGATCTGCAGGAAATGCACGCCATCACCATTCGCCCCGCTGAAATAATCCTTGTGGCCGTCACCGGACACAGCGCCAACGGCCATGCCCCATTGGGCCGAACTGGAGGCTTGTCCGTAGGATTGATGGCTGAAGGAACCGTCCGCGGCCTGGTAATCGACATAAAGGTTCGTTCCCTTGTCCAGCATCACCAGGTCATCATACCCATCACCATCCATATCGGCTACGCCAATACAGCCGCCCGATCGTGCGGCGTAGGACAACAGGTTGGTACTGAGGGTAAATGTTTGCCCGACGGCCAAGGCGGGCAAAAGGCACGATACAAGAAGGGTGGAGGTTGCTCGCATGTTCCGGTTGGTTCTGAAGCAGCGAAACTATGGGAAAGGAGGGCCTGCGTCAACATCCGTCGTATAAATCCATCCAACCAGCTTCCTGTTGGATCGATCTGTCGAACCCTGGCGGTTCAGGGGACTTGTTCAAGGCGGATACTGGTAGGCATGGCCACCCCAATGTTCTGCAGGATCGGGTCCCGGTCATTCCCAGTGCCCGTATAGCGTACCACGCCATCCATGTTGCAGTCCTCCGGGAAATAGCCTTGGACACTTTCGCTGGGATTCCCGCCGATCAAGGCGACAATGGCATCCCTGTCGTTGTTGGCACCGGTGTAGCGCAGGGCATTGTCGTGGCGTGTATTTCCCATCCAAAGCATGGCCGTTCCATTTTGGATTTTTTGCGCCCCTGTGCCGTACGTGGCGGTGGTGGAAAAGTCCACGGCCGTGGTTGCGGCACTCAGCAATACCGTGGCAGCGGTCATGCACCCCAAATGGTTGCGGTGGCGCACGGCTAAATAATAGGGCCCTGGAGGAAGGTTGAAGGAGACCGGTGAACTGCCGTCCAGGTCCACGATATCCCCATCGCGTTGCAGCAGCGCTTGACGCGTGCCCGAGATCACGGTTGCGTCCAGTGCGGAGCGCAATTCCAGGCGCACCCAATCCACAATGGCGTCGGGTCCAGTACTGTTCAATACTGCGGCTTGGCAGGACTCCCCGGCGCCCCCACCTGCCTGGGGGAATCCCATGGCACTGTATGGCTCCGTGGTGGGCACCAATCCGGCTGCCCGCAGGTCATCCCGCATGGGTCCGCCTTGGACATAAGCTCCTTCCAGCACCACCTTGGCATTCACGCGTACCTCTTGCGCGTCGGTGATGGAGATGCCGTAATCCTCGGTTTCACCATAGGCGTATGCAAAGCACGGATCGGTGGGGTCGGGCTCGGTGGCCAGGTGGTAGACGCCCCGCACCCGAAGCACGGTGTTGCCCAAGGTGGCCCCTGCCGGCACGGTGAAGGTGATACCCTGCGTTTGCCCGGCTGCCGTGGTGGTGAATTCACCAAGTTTTTCGCCTGTGCCGAGGCTTGCATCGCCGTCATAGTCGATCCAAGCGGCATAATGATCGCTGGAATAGCTCCCCGATGTAATGGAGATGGTATACGTGTTGCCACGGACCAGTGCGGTGCTCATGGCCGTGTAGTCCGTGTAGCTCGGCCCCGTGGTTGAGCCGGTGCCGGTATTGTTGATCGATCCGAGCACCACCCCGTCGATGTAATCGCCATCACCGGTGCCATTGCTGGAGGTGGGCACGCAGATGGAGCCTTGCCCGATGGTGAAATTGCCGCTGTTCATGTTGTAGAACACGTTGCCGTTGGCCCGTACCATAACCCGGGCCAAGGAAGTGGACAAGGCCGGGGCGGTAACCGTCGCCGACCCGTTGTTGGGCACGGCGGTGGCCAAAACCGAGGGCCATGTGAGCCCCCCGTCCGTACTGAGCAGGACATTCACCAGGGAACAGCTTACCGGGCTTGCCGTTGTGCCCGCCACGTTCCAAGTCACCGTTTGGCTGCTGCCCGGTGCCCAGGTCGTGGCCGCCACCGGTTGGGTGACGGTGAACGGCCCTGCGGTCCCATTCACGGTAATGGTCATGTTGTCCTGTGCATTGCAACCGCCCCCTGCGGCATTGTCACGTACGGTTACCCTGAACTTGAAGGTTCGGGCCACATTGGAAAGAACCTCCCAATTGGGCGAAGGATTGGTGCCGGATGCCACCGTTTCCAGCTTCGGGAACCAACGCTGGGGCGAGGGGCTGGGCAGCCATGGCCTGAAATTGGGCCCCGTGGTGCTGCTGGCCGATGGCGGCTGGGTGGACACTTGGTAGTCCATTTGCTCCCAACTATAGGTCAACTGGTTGGAGGGGTCGGGGTCGGAGCCGGTGGCGGTGAGCACGAATGGTGTTCCCTTGGGGATGATATAGTTGGGTCCGGCCTCCACCACGGGGGCGGCATTGACCAATGCCGTGGTTTGAGGGCATCCACTGCTGGCCCCGGTGGTGATGTTGGCATGGATCTCTTGCAAACTGTACCCGCCGAACATGGCGATGCTGTGGTCCCCCACATCCGGTGAGCAGATACCGGCATAGCCCATGATGGTGATCCCGCTGCCCGGCTCCACCGAGGCAGGGCTGGCCCTGTTGCAATTGTTGTTTTGCGTGTGGTTGGCACCGTACTGGTGCCCCATTTCATGCGCCACGTAATCAATGTCGAAGGGATCGCCCACCGGAGCGGCCGACCCGGTGACGCCACCCGCCTTGTTGTTCCCGCACGGCGAGTTGAGGTAGGCCACGCCCCCTCCACCGGTGCTGAACACGTGCCCGATGTCGTAGTTGGCACTGCCGATCACGGAGTTGCATTTGGAGATGTTCTCCCCCAGCATGGTCCCCCCGTCATTGTTCGTGTATCCGTCGGTGGCCGGATTGGTGAACACCAGCTGGTCGTTGTTGGCCACCAACACCATGGTGAGCGCCGCATCGCGCTCGAAGATGCCGTTGACCCGGTTGAGCGTGGTTGCCATGGCCGCGATCGCAGGGGCCTTGTTGGTGCCCGTGGCGCCGAAGTAGTTGGCATACTCCCCCGTGCAAGCCAACGCCAAACGGTAGGTGCGGAACTGGCAGTCACCGGCTCGTGCTCCGCCCGCCTCGCCGATCCATTGTGCCGTACGCGCCATTTCCTGGGGCACATCGTTCACGGCATCGTAGCCGCAGCTCAATGCGCCACCTGCAGCGGGTGCGCCCAAGTCCCGCTTCCAGTAGGCTTGGTGCAGCACACTGTTGCCCATGGCCACCGGGTCGATGAAGGCATCGCCCCCGCTTAGGCCGGACACCATGGCGTGGAACCCGGCAGGTGTCAAGTCGAATTTCACCGTGATGCGGCTGTTGTCCACCGCTGAGCCCGTATAGGTGCGCACGTACGGATAGCGTGCGCCCAGCGCCGGGTCCATCAGGGGTGTTTCCAGGAAGCGGAACGCCATCATCCCTCCTCCCGGGACGGGCAGTTCCACATTGGCTGTGGCGGTCGGCAGATCCTGCACGGTGCCTCTTGCCGTTTGGAAAAGGAAGTTCCTCATGGCCGTGGTGTCCAGCAGGAATCCATGTGCCTTGGCCGGGTTGATCTGGCGTTCCCCACGCGCAACAGCTTGAAGTGGGGAAGGTTGCCAGAACGAAGCTGTTTGGGCGCTGGCAGGGAAGGTGGCTGCCACGCAGGCGGCACTAAAAAGAAAGATACGGGTCATGCGGGTGGGGGTAAAGGGGATGCTGGCGGTCCGCATCCGAAAAGGATGGGGTGTGCAATTTGGAAAAAAAAGCGCAACCACGGGCACGATCGGTCCAAACACCCGGCCCACAATGAAGCTTAGAGCAGTTCCGTGATGATCCGCTCGGCGGTAACCCCCTCGGCCTCGGCTTTGTAATTGCGCACCAGGCGATGCCTGAGGATAGGCGTGGCCACCGCTTGGACATCCTCGATGTCCGGGCTGAACCTCCCCCTGATCATGGCGTGGCACTTGGCTCCGATGACCAAGTACTGGCTTGCCCGGGGGCCCGCCCCCCAACTTACATGGTCCGTAACGATCTGCGGTGTGTCCGAGTGGCCGGGCCGTGTTTTGGTGGCCAACTTCACGGCGTACTCCAGCACATTGTCCGGCACCGGGATGCGGCGGACCAGCCCTTGGTAAAAGAGGATCTGTTCCCGGCTTAGCACCGGCTGCACTTGCACGGCCCCGCCGCCTGTGGTGGCCTTCACCACGGCAAGCTCCTCCTGGTAGGCCGGATAATCCACCCAAATGTTGAACATAAACCGGTCCAACTGGGCCTCCGGCAATGGATAGGTACCCTCCTGCTCAATGGGATTTTGCGTGGCCAGCACGAAGAAGGGATCCGGCAACGGATAGGTGTTGCCGGCTGCGGTCACCGATTTTTCCTGCATGGCCTCCAGCAGGGCGGCCTGCGTTTTCGGGGGTGTGCGGTTGATCTCGTCCGCAAGGATAATGTTGGCGAAAAGCGGCCCTTTCACAAAGCGGAATTGCCGCTCATGGTCCAATATCTCCGAACCGATGATGTCGCTCGGCATCAAATCGGGCGTAAACTGGATCCGGTTGAAGCTCAATCCCAGAGCGGCGCCCACGGTGTTCACCAGCAAGGTTTTGGCTAAGCCGGGCACCCCCACCAGCAGGCCATGGCCTTTACTGAAGATGGCGATGAGGACGTCCTCCACCACTTTGTCCTGGCCGATGATCACCTTGGCTATCTCCGCCTTCAGCCGTCGGTACTCACCGCCGAACTCCTCCACTGCCTCAACGTCGTTGTTCTTACCGTTCATCCCTTTCCTGTTTGTGCACACTACGGTTCTTGTTCTGCCTCCGCCAGCCAGGGTTGTTCAAACTTGCAGCCCCGGTATGCCGGAATGATCTTCACGTAGGTGCCGCTTAGTTTTTCCTTTACCCAGGCATCCACATTGCGTTGGCGGAGCTTAGCCTCGGCCGCTTGTTGCACCAGGGGATAGTCCTGCAACAGGTCCATCCGGTGCGGTTCGGTGCGTTTGATCAACCGCAGCACGCGGTAGCCTTTTTTCCCGTCCGGGTCCTCAAAGGCGATCGGCTCACTGATCTGCCCTTGCTGCAGCTTGTCCAACACCATGAAGGTGCGCTGGTCCAGGTCGCCGGTGGCCCAATGGGCACCATTGGAATTGGGTTCGAGCACCAGCCCGTTCGTACCCTTGGTTTCCTCGTCCTCATTGTACGCGGAGGCGGCGGTGTTGAAATCCATTTTCCCATCGCGCACCATGGTCATCAGGCTGTCCAGGCGGTCCTTTGCCCCGGCGATGTCCGCCGGTGACGGCTTCGCCGCCAGGAGGATGTGCCTTGCGTTATACCTGTCGCCCTTGCGTTCGATCATTTCCATGATGTGATAGCCGTACTGGGTCTTGAAGACCGGGGAGATCTCCCCGTCCTTGAGGCTCAACGCCACGGCATCGAACTCCGGCACCATCACACCCTGGGGCACCATGCCCAATTCGCCACATTGCGCGGCCGAGCCCGGGTCTTCACTGTACAGGATGGCCACCGTGCAAAAATCCTTTTCCCCTTTCACAATGGACTCCCGGTACTCCTCCAATTTCTGCCTTACACGGCGGTCTTCAGCGTCGGTAGGCTTGGCGTAGATGGAAATGCGCGCGAACTCCACCCCGGCATTGATGAAGGGTAGGCTGTCCTTGGGTATGCTCTTGAAGAACTTCTCCACTTCCCGCGGGGTGACCCGGACATCACCGACGATTTTTTGCTGCATCTGCTGGCTCAGGAGCTGGTCGGCCACCTGCTCGCGGAAATCAGCCTTGATCTCCGTAACGCTTTTGCCGTAGAACTTCTCCAGTTTTTCCCGCCCGCCGATCTGCTGTTCGAAGTAGCTGATGCGGCGGTCCAGTTCAGCGTTTACCTGGTTTTCGTCCACCACCACGCTGTCGATCCGGGCCTGCTCAAGCAGCAATTGCTGGTACAGCAGGTCTTCCAGCTGGCCACAGGCCAGTTCATCCGTAACCGCCTCCCCGCCTTGTCGTGCTTGCTGGAGCCTGCCTTCCAGGTCGCTGTACAGCACGATCCGCCCGGCCACGTTGGCGATCACCCCGTCGATGTAGCGGCCCGCAGGTGCGGGGAGCTGCACGGGTGCCTGTGCCTGCAGGTGGCCGGCTGCCAAGGCCATGCCCAGCAGCACCATGGGGGCCTTACGGGAAACTGATATCCTTGTTGGCCACGGCATTGGCATAAAGTTCTTCACGCATGCGCTCCACCAATTGGAGCTTGCGCCGGTTGATGATGATCGAGCGGATCTGCCCTTCCACCAGATCGATGGGCGAGGTGCTGTCCTTGAGGCGATGGTCCAGGAAATGGACAAAGTAAGTGCCGGTGGTATCTTCCACCACCACCTTTTTTTGGTGTTGCAGCCAGTCGGTGGGGTTGGTGGGCCGCATGGGCACTTGCTGCTGCAGGGTGCTGAACTCCAGCCAATCATCGTGGGTGTCGGTAATGGACACCCCGGTTCTGGCCAACATGAGCTCCAGCTTGTGCAGGTCGGCCGGATCATTACTGCGCCAGAATTGTTCGGTCTGCCTGAGTTGTTTCTTGTCGTTGCCCCTGATCTTGAACCAGCGAACCCTTACAAAATTGTCCTTGAGCTCAAAGTTGGCGATGTTCTTGTCGTAGTAATCCTGTATTTGCGACCCGGTCACGACGGTATCCAGGTTTTGGGCCACCAAGGCTTGTTCATAGGCAAAGGTGAGCAGGGATTCCCGATAGGCCTTCAACTGCGCCTCCAGGTTGATCTGCGCTTTGTCCAGGTTCTGCTCCGCCATGTGCAGCATCACGCGGTCCCGTGCCCAATTGTCCATATACCTGCGGGCAATGGCGGCACTGTCCTCCGGGCTGGCCGTAACGGGCACCACGGCCCTCAGGTCGGCCCAGTAGAGCTTGTCCTTGTAGGCCACGGCCACCACCTTGTCATGGGATGCACCACTGCTTTGGCACGCGGCAAGCGGAAGGGCGGCGATGATCGCCGCCCCTCCCCACACGGTCCATGGGCACAACGCCGCCATCCACCCTTCTACTTTATGCTGTATAGCACATCCTGGTCCACCCGCACGGTGTATTTGGCGCGCAGGTCCTTGATCCAATCTTTTTCCAATTGGTCCTGGTAGGCCGCCGTGACCAACCCTTTGGCTTCTTCCAGGGGTTTGGGTTCGGGCTGCACCACCTTCTTCAAGTTGGCAAATACGGTCTTCCCGTCCTGTGCAATATCCGCCGTAAGCCCCGGGAGGGACACCTCCTTCAGTACGGGCTTTTCCTCCTTGGCGAACAGGCCGCTCTCGACAACCACTGCGGCCGAGTCCTTTTGGTTCACGGCGGTGGCAGCTTCGGCGGCGGTCTTCCCCTTTTTCAGCATGCTTCTCACTTGCTTCGCAACGCCGGCATTGGCGCAGGTGAAAATGTCCGCATCATAGCGCACCGGGTACATGAAATCGAATTTGTGCTGCCCATAGTATTCCTCCAGCCCCGCGGTGTCCTTCACGGCCTTGCTCCATACCATCTGGTCGGTGAGCTCGAAAAGCAGGATGCCATCATGGTATTCCTTCATCAGCATCCTGAATTCGGGGTATTTGCCTTCCAAGCGGGCATCTTCATACTCCAACAGGCGGTCGTCCACGAAGCTGTCGAACTTTTCATTGACATACTTGGCCATGGGTTGCTTCGCTTCGCGGCGCTGGTTCCGCTGGATGTATTCCAGCAGGTCGGCCTGCGAAAATGTTTTGCCGTCAATGGTAAAGACGGGCTTGTCCAGCTTGGCATTTTTTGCTTTGTCATACACCCACCCGCGCTGGGTATCGCGCACCACCACCGTGTCCCCCGGAGCGGGGACTTCATCAGGGTTCATTCGCCCATGTGCACTGCCCAACTTGCCTTCCTTGAGCACCCCGGTGATCACCCTGTCATACTTGAGCCCTTTGCGGGTCACTTCCGCATCGCCGGCATTTGCACGCAACAGGGTATCCATGACCAGGCTGCCCTTCATGAAAACCGTTGAATCCAAGGCCTTTGCCGCAGCCTGTACGTTCTTGGGAAAATCCTTGTAGTGGTATTCCGCGCGCAGGTCGTTCAGGAATTTTTTCCTGGTGATCTCGGCCCGGCTATCACGGGCGATCTTGGCTTTCAGGTCTCCCTTAACCTCCTCAAAGGAGGGTGGCGGCGTATAGCCGAGGCGCTCAATGATGTGCCATCCGTATGGCGTTTTGAACGGTGTTGTGATGTCGCCGTCGGATTTCAATGCAAAAGCCTTGGCCTCGAACTCGGGGATCATCTTCCCTGTGGTAAAAGGTGCCAACTCCCCGCCTTTGGCACTGGAGGCGGCATCGTCACTGTATTTCAGCGCGGCATCCGCGAAGCTTAATGTCCCGTTCTTCACCTGCTGGTAGGCCTCCTGGATCTTGGCTTCCGCGGCAGCCTGCTTTTCGGGGCTGTCACCTTCCACCGAACGGATCATGATGTGGGCCACCTTGATCTCACCTTGGGCGGGCCTGCGGTCGGTCACCTTGATGATGTGGTAGCCGAAGCGCGTGCGCACCGGTTGGCTCACTTGCCCCACGGGCGTTTTGTAGGCTGCGGTTTCAAAGGGATAAACCATTTGCAGCACGCTGAAATAACCCAGGTCGCCGCCATTGCTTTTTACGCTCGGGTCATCACTGCCGCCGGGGCCTTGGGCCACTTTTGCAAAATCCTCCCCGCCCGTGACGCGGGCCCTCAAGGCCGTGATGCGCTTCCATGCGGCCGCCGTGTCCTCGGGGCTGGCCTCCGGTGCCAGGTTCACCAGGATATGGCTGGCACGCACCTCCTCATTCTTGCGGTTGAAGGCCTCCTGCATCAATTGATCGTTGAGCCCTCGGTCGATCAGGTAGGGGCGGGCAAGTTGGGCCCGATAGCCCTGTAGCTCGGAGCGGAACTTCGCGGCCGTGTCCAGGCCGGCAGCTTCCGCCGCCCGCACTTTCAGCTTGTAATTGATGAACAGGTCCAGGTATTCGTCCAAGGCTTCCTTGGTCACCGGTGCGTCCTTGTTGTTCTTTTTGTAGATGGCCTCGAACTCGCTGCGCGGCACGGTTTGGCCGTCCACGGTCATCAGCACAGGGTCGTTGCTGGCAGATTGGGCCACCACGGCCACCGAAAGAATGCACAGGGCGCCCCCGAGCACGGTCCTCATCATCATCGTCAGTTGCTTTTGAAAGGGGCACAAATGTAACCGCCTGCTGGGGCTACGGCCTGCCAACCAGGGGGGGATGCCGTTAAAAGGATCCAAGCACCTATGCAACGGAAGTGCAGGAGGTGCTTATTTCTTCCGGAAGAAAATCCGGATCGGTACACCTGTGAAACCGAAGTTTTCGCGCAATTTATTTTCCAAGAACCGGGCATAATCATCACCCACGTACTGGGGGAGGTTGCAAAAGAAGGCAAAAGCAGGTACTACTCCCGGCAGTTGCGTCACGTATTTGATCCGCACGGCCTTGCCCTTGAGCATGGGTGGTGGCCGTCGTTCGATCTCCGGCAGCATCACCTCGTTGAGCCGTCCCGTGGCAATGCGCTTGGCCCGATTGCCGTACACCATCATGGCCAGTTCAAGTGCCTTGTGGATGCGTTGCTTGCCCAAAACGGAGGTGAACACCACCGGCAGGTCGTTGAAGGGTGCCAGTTTGCTGCGGACCTCCTGCTCATACAGCTTGGCGGTGGCGGTGTCCTTTTCCAGCAGGTCCCATTTGTTCACCACCACCACCACTCCCTTGCCTGCCTTCACGATCATGGAGAAGATGTGCTGGTCTTGGTGCTGTATGCCATCCTGGGCATCAACCAACAACATGCAAACGTCGCTTTCCTCAATGGCCCGCACGCTGCGGAGCACGCTGTAGTATTCGATGTCCTCCTCCACCTTGCTCTTTCGGCGGATGCCGGCGGTGTCCAACAGGGTGACATCGAAGCCGAAGCCGGTGAACCGCGTGTTTACGTTATCCCGGGTGGTGCCGGCCACCGGCGTTACAATGTTGCGGTCCGTGCCCAGCAGCGTATTCACCAAGGAGGATTTGCCCACGTTCGGCTTGCCCACGATCGCGATCTTGGGCCGGTCGTCCTGCACGCGGTCGTGCGGCTTGTCAAATACATCCACCACGGCATCCAACAGATCTCCGGTACCGGCACCGCTTTGGGCGCTGGTGGTGTACACCTCTCCCAAGCCCAGCTTGTAAAACTCTGCTGCATAGGGGGCCTTGTCGTGGGAATCCACCTTGTTGGCCACCAAAAACACCGGCTTGTCCGCCCTTCGCAGGACATTGGCCACGGCCTGGTCCATGGCGGTCAAGCCGTGCTGCACATCCACCATGAACAGGATGCAGTCCGCCTCTTGGATGGCCAGTTCGGCCTGCTTGCGGATCTCCGCCTCAAACACGTCATCGCTTCCCTGCACATAGCCGCCGGTATCGATCACGGAAAAATGTTTGCCGTTCCATTCCGCCTGGCCGTAGATCCGGTCCCGCGTCGTGCCGGCGACGGGCGTGGTGATGGCCGTGCGGCTTTCCACCAGGCGGTTGAACAGCGTGCTTTTGCCCACGTTCGGGCGGCCTACGATGGCGACGATGTTGGCCATGTCTTGGGGGTCGGTCTGTAGCGTTGTGGCGGCCTGCGAAGATGGGCATCAACCGGCCAGTCGGCAGTGCCTGTTCCGGTACATGCTTCGCAAGGTGTCCTTTCAGTGCCCATAGCCGTACCGGCGGAGCTTGCGTTCATCGGTGCGCCAGTTTTCATCCACCTTCACTTTGAGGTCGAGAAAGACCTTGGCGCCGATGAATTTTTCGATCGCCTTCCGGGCCTCCGTGCCCAACTGGCGCAAGGCCCCGCCCCCTTTTCCGATGACGATGCCCCGCTGGCTTTCGCGCATCACCACCACATCGGCCTGGATCCTCACCAGGTCCGGCCCTTCCTGAAAGCTGTTCACCACCACTTGGGTGCTGTAGGGTATTTCCTGTTTGTACAAGCGAAGGATCTTTTCGCGGATGATCTCGCTAGTAAAGAAGCGCATGTCGCGGTCACTGAGATCTTCCTTGGGGAAGTACGGGGGATGCTCGGGCAGCATGCCGATCAGCTTGGTCCGCAGCTCCGTGATGTGCAGGCCGTGCAACGCCGAAATAGGCAGTACATGCGCATGGGGGAAGGCGCTGCTCCATTGCGTGAACGCTTCCTCTAAGCGTTGTTCATCACCGGTATCCACCTTGTTGATCAAAACCAGTACGGGGCCGTTGAACCGCTTGGCGCGGCGCATGAGGTCTTCGCTCTTTTCGGGCGTTTCACCCAGCTCCACCATGACCACGAGCACATCGGCATCGGCCAAGGCGTCGTCCACGGCCTGCATCATGCTTTCCTGCAGCTTGTAGGCTGGCTCCAGGATGCCGGGCGTGTCGGAAAGCACCAATTGGTGGTCCTCCCCGTTGAGGATGCCCAGGATCCTGTGGCGGGTGGTCTGCGCCTTCGGGTTGACGATGGAGAGCTGCTCGCCCAGCAAAGCATTCAGCAGGGTGCTCTTGCCCACGTTCGGCCTGCCAATGATGTTGACGAACCCCGCCCTGTGTTCCATGTTGCGTTGATCGGTCACTGTTCCTCCAGCTCCTCCAATTGCACCGAGATGCCCTCCCATTCCTCCATGGTGCTGGCGATGGTTTTGGCCAGCACGCCCAGCCTTTCATAGCCATTTTGCACGGCCTCTGCGGGAGAGCCGGTCCGCATCACCTGCTCCTGCAGGGTTTTTTCCTCCTGTTCCAGGTCGGCCAGTTTCTTCTCTATGCGTTCGAGCTGCATTTGCATGCGCCTTCGATCCTTCCCGCGCTCCCGTTTTTCGTGTTGGTCGTTGTTTGCCGGGGTCTTCCGCTCCACGGGCCGTGCAGCGCTGCTTTTTCCAATGTCCGCGCTTTGCAGGGCCTTGCGCTTGGCGATCAGCTCCAGGATGTCCATGTGCTGGTCCCGGATGCGGTGGTCGTCCAGTTCCAGCAGGCGGTTGGTCAGCCCGGTGAGGAAATCACGGTCGTGGCTGACGATCAGGAAGGTGCCGTCATAATTCTTCAAGGCTTCCTTCAGCACATCCTTGCTCTGGATATCCAAGTGGTGCGTGGGCTCGTCGAGGATGAGGAAATTGAGCGGCTTCAGCAGCATGCAGCACAGGGCCAGGCGTGCGCGTTCGCCTCCGCTGAGCACTTTCACACGTTTGTCCACGTCATCGCCGCTGAACATGAAGGCGCCGAGCATGGCACGCACGCGCGGCCGGTTCTCCACGCTGGCCGCATCCTCGGCCGTTTCCATCACCGTGCGCTGGGGCACCATGCGCTCAGGCATGTCCTGTGCGTAGTAGCCGGTGATCACATTGTGGCCCAGTCGGATCTCCCCTTCGTACGGCTCTTCGCCCATGATCATGCGTACCAAGGTTGATTTTCCCGTACCATTGGCGCCGACCAGGGCCAGGTGTTCCCCTTTTGCAATGGTGAGTTCAGCGTTGCTGAAGATTTGCTTGGGGCCATATGTCTTGGAAACGCCGAGCACTTCGCACACCAGCTTTCCGCTGGCCGGTGCGGGGGGGAATTTCACGAGCAACTTGCGCAGGTCTTCATCCTCCACCTCGATCCGCTCCAATTTGTCCAACTTGGTGATCAGGCTTTGGGCAAAAGCCGCCTTGCTGGCCTTGGCCCTGAACTTGTTGATCAGCGCTTCCGTCTCCTTGATGTAGCGTTGCTGTTCCTTGGCTGCCGAGCTTTGTTGTTCGCGCTCCACCTTGCGCAGTTCCACGTATTGGCTCCATGCCACCTTCCGGTCGATGAGCTGCCCGCCGGTGACTTCCAGCGTACGCGTGGTCAGGCGGTCGAGGAAGGTTTTGTCGTGGCTGATGAGCACCAAGGCCGCAGGATAGCCGCGCAGCAGGTCCTCCAGCCACTGAATGGCGGGCAGGTCCAGGTGGTTGGTGGGTTCGTCCAGCAGGAGCAGGTCGGGTTGCATCAGCAGGATCCGGGCCAGTTCCGCGCGCATTCGCCATCCGCCGCTGAGCTCGCGCATGGGCCTGTGCATGTCTTCGCCGATGAAGCCGATGCCCTTGAGCATGCGCTCGATCTTCATTTCATGGTCGGCCACCCCCAGGGTGTTCAAGCGCTCGTGGGCGTTGGCCAGCAAGCCCGCGAGGTCCATGGCCTCCTCATCCGTTCGCGCGTGCTCCAGTGCCTGGGTGTAGGAGTTGATCCGCTGGTTCACTTCCAAGGCTTCCGCAAAGGCTTTTTCCGCCACCTGCCAAGGGGTGAGGTCCAGGTCGTGGTCCATCTGTTGGGGCAGGTAGCCCATCGCGAGCTCCTTGGGCCTGCCGATGGAGCCGGCGTCGAAGGCCTGTTGGCCTGCCAAGATCTTCAGCAGGGTGCTCTTGCCGGCCCCGTTCCGCCCCACTAGGCCGATCCGGTCATCGCTTCCGATGAAAAAGGAAACGGCATCAAACATGGGCCGTTCACCAAAGTGAAGGGTGAGGTTATTGACGCTGATCATTTTTTCGGGCGGCAAAGGTAAGCCGGGCGGCCAAGCCGGTCCTTCCACCCGGCTCAAGGCGGTTTCGAAAAGGGGAAGGCCCCGCAGCTGCAGCTGCGGGGCCTTCCCCTTTTCGTGGCATGCTTCCGGTCAGAAATTCCACAGGTCGTGCTCGAAGTTGAAAAGATCCGCTTTGATCTCCTCCCCTTCCAGCAGCGCATCGATGCCCGTTTTATACTGGCCCAGGTTACGGTCGTACACGTTGCTCACCTTGGTGATGGTACTGTTGAACTGGCGCGTCCAGAACAGGTGGTCGAAGGACCGCCGCTCGGCATCGTTCTCCCGGTTGTACACGTCCCAGTTCACGAGCACATAGCGCAATTCGGGGAAATAAAGCCAGAACATCTTCGTGTAGCCCCTCATTTCGCCGTCAGGCCCGATGTTCTCGCGCATGGGGCAAAGTCCGATGATGCGGATGTCCATCACCGACCGCTGCCGATCGAAGACCCAATCCTCCTTGATCTGGTACTTGCGGATGGCCTCGCTTCCGATGTCCATGGTCGTGATCACCGTTTTCATCTCGCCGGTGTAGATGTCCTCCGTCTGGGTGGTGTCCACGCGGGTCAGCATGGCCTTCACCTCGGTGGGCAACATGGGCTTGGTGAACTCGTCGTCGGTTCCGATCGGTCCGGGATCATAGGCGGTGATGGAGCCATCTTCCAAGATACCGTCCTTGATCACGTCGAACAAGCTCTTGCGGTCCTTGATCGGTTCGGTGGGATAGTACAGGGGCAGGTTGATCTTCTCGCGCAGGTCGATCTCGCGCCACACCCTGCGGTACCACATCACGTCCGCCTCGCGGATATAAGGATAAGGCACCACGCGCTGGGTCTTGGTGTGCTCCTTGATGTAGGCCCCGTCCAGCACGGTTTGCGCCTGGCTGGTGGGGGCGATGGCCATGCCCACCAGCAACAGGGCGCCGAAGAGGATGCGATGCAGGTTGTTCATGGTGTGTGGCGATTTACGCGATCAGATCACCTTGAAGGAGAGTGCACCAAGGTTGCGCACGGAGCCGTCGGGCCCCCTGGCCTTGATGTTCTCAATGAATATCTTCTGCCCGGACTTCACCCGGCTGAGCACTTCCTTGGCTTCGCTGGTGAGCGCTGGCCCGGTGCAGGGTTTTTCCAGGAAGTTGCCTGCTATGGTGGTGGACACGGTATAGCTCACCACGTCGAACCTCAGGTCGAACTCGAAGTTCTCCATTTTGGCGATCACTCCTTGCGCAGCGATCAACTCGTTCTTCTTCACCGAATTGTCGTTTACGCCGTGGCCGGCAAAGTAGGGCGTCGGGTTGGGAACGTTTTTCACCCGGAACTGCACACCGGGCAAGGATTTCTTTGAGCCGTCCGCGTTGGTGACCGTTACATTGACCGTTGCATCGCTCCCCGGGCCCGGCTTTACGATGTAGCCATTCGCGGCCTTCGCCAGCGAGCCATTGGTCATGCTGGGCTGGATGTTCGAAGCACTGTAACCCGATACGCTGATGCTGACCGGGTTCTCCACACCGCGGTAGAACACGTTCATCTTGGTTGGGCTGACCACCAAGTTGGGGGCCGCCACTTCGTATTCGGTCTTGAACGGTTCCACCTGCAATTCCCCGCCCACGGGCTTGAACTTGATGATCCCGGTAACTGTTCTCAGCCCTGCTCCGCTGGCGGTCTCCTCCAGCAAGGCCATGGCGCCGTTCATGGGCAATTGCCTGGAATCCCCGACGATCACAGGTGGATTCGCCGTGGTATCGACGCGTGCGCCAGGTCCGGCGATGAATACCTCGGGGGCGTTCTGGTTGTCATAGGCACCGAGGAAGATGTTCGCACGGTAGGTTCCGCCCACCGTTACATAGCTGCTCTGTGGCTGAACGATGGGGGTAAGCGTGTTGAACTTGAAGGTTTTCGCCTCCACCCCGGTCATCATCCGCCCCACCAGTTCGTTTTCCATGGTGCGGATATCCGTCTGCAACTTGGACAGAATGGTGACCGCCGCAGCCAAGGGCACGTGGTAGAAATTCATGGAAGCCCAATTGTTCACCGTGCCGCTGGCATCCTTGCGGGATTCGAAATTGAACATCTCATCGGCACTGGCCTGCAATTTGGGGTCGTTGGCGGCCGCTTTCTTCACCTCGTCGCGGAACCCTTCCAGCATGGCCTGGAGCTCAAAGGCCGAGTTTGCACCCTTCTTGGGGGTTGCAGGCTCGGAGCCCACCATCATGGCGGTGATGATGTCGTAGTTGTCCTTCTTGCCCACATAGTGGAGGTTCAGCACCGTGTCCACGCCATTGTGTTTGCCCATCACCTTGTTGAGCTCCAAGCCCTCGGTATTGGCAATGGCCAAGCCCTTGAGCGTGTCAATATGCGAGACCAGCTTCGAGGCCATGGCCTGAACCTGTTGTGCGTTGTGCCATGCAGCACCGTACTTGGCCTCGTTCTCCTTGGCCAAATTTTGGAACTGCGCGTAGGTCGCATCCATCTTCTCCTTGAAGGTGGATTTGGTGTTTTCCAGACCTTCGTTCACGATCACGAAGCTGTCCAGGATCTCCTTGGATACGTTCAGCGCAAGCATCGCTGTCAGTACCAAGTACATCATGTTGATCATTTTCTGTCTCGGGGACAGATTACTACCTGCCATGTCGGGCTGCTGATTTGGTCGTTGGGATGGTTCCTAAACTCAGGTTCTGTTCCTCAACCACGAACGGTCATGGCGGCCAACATGTTGCCATAGACGGTATTGAGCTTGGCGAGATTGTCGCTCAATTCGGAGATGTTCTCCTTGTACCGCTTGGTATCGCTGACGCTCTCCTTGAGGTTCGCCAGCATCTCGCCCATGCCCGTGAACATTTCGTTTGCGGCATCGAGCTTTTCGCGGCTGCTGCGCAACTGGAGTTCGTACATTTCGTTGAGGTCGCTGAGGTTCTTGCTCATGCGTCCCAGGCTTTCACCGGCGCTGCGGCCAGCATCCACATTGGCTGTCAGGCCTACGAGGCTCTCGCTTGCCTTGGCATAGCTGTCGCTCAACTGGCTCACCTTGGAGGATGCACCCTTGAGGCTCTCGGCATATTCACTGGTGGCCGATGCGGCCCCGGTGATCTCGCCCATGGCCCGTGCTTGGTCGCTCAGGCTCCTCATGCCCTCACCCAAGCTGGCGATCAACTCCGGTTCGATCTTCGCGCTCTCCAGCATGTCATCGAGCTGCTCGGTGATGGAACGCTGGTCCTCGGTCTTGAAGTCCTGCCCCAGGGCATGGTCGGCGGAGGCCAGCTCCGGGTACACCAGGCTCCAATCGGGTTCCTCGTGCGGTGGCTCCCACGCCGAGAAGAAGAAGATCACGGCCTCGGTACAAAGGCCCAGAGTGAGGAACACGCCGGCTCCCGGCCAGTGCTGGATCTTGAAAAGCGCGCCAAGGAGCACCACGGCTGCGCCCCATCCGTACAACTTGGCCATAAAATTTTTCCACCGCTTGCTGCCTGGTTTCATCTGTCGTTCCTTGCTTTTGGTTGGTTGGGTTCTTCCTTGCTAATGAAAGGCCCGGCAGGTTCCGGTTGCCGGGCCCGGTTGTTCTTGTTCGGGTGGACCTATAGGTCCTCGGCCCTCACGGCCTTGCCTCTTCCAAGGTAGGTCAGCGCGCTGCGGAAGCCGATGTAGCACTTGGCCGTGTCCTGGTATTCGTAGGCGCGGGTCCCGGTTTGCAGGTACAGCCCCACATCCTTGAAGGAGCCGCCACGCACCACCTTGCGTTTCATCGCGGGCGGGTCGTTGGCCACGGCATCGTACGAATATTCAGGGTTCATGTCGTGGTCGAAGTCGTACACGCTCTCGTCAAAGGCGGTACTGGTCCATTCGGCCACGTTCCCGCTCATGTTGTACAGGCCGTAATCATTGGGTGAGTAGCTGTCGACGGGTACGGTGTGGAAACCGCCATCGTCGGTGTAATTGCCGTGCAGGGGCTTGAAGTTGGCCAAGAAGCAGCCTTGGCGGTTGCGCACGTACGGTCCGCCCCACGGCCATGGGGAAAGGTCGAGCCCGCCGCGCGCGGCGTACTCCCACTCGGCCTCGGTGGGCAAGCGGAAATGATTGATGAACGGCTCCCCATTGTTCTGCAGCCAAGCGTTCATCATGTTCTGGGTACGCCATACGTTGAACGCCTTTGCCTGGCTCCAAGTAATGCCCACGACCGGATAGTCGTCATAGGCCGGGTGCCAGAAGTAGTTCTCCGTCATCGGCTCATTGTAGGCGTAGGTGAAGTCGTGCACCCAGCTCAGGGTGTCGGGGTACACATTGATCACCTCCTTGATGATGAACTTGCTGCGGTCACTGTGCCCCATGATGGAGGTCTTGCCCCCTTTGGTATTGGTATAGCCCAGGTCCAGGTCACGGCCGCTCTTGCGTGCTGCCTCCTTGAGGTCGATCCAGTAGTACTCGAACATCAGTTTGCGGGTGTCGATCTCCTTTCGGCGGTAGAATCGCTCACTCTCGGGATAGTACATGTCGGCCAAGGCCTCGGTTTCCTCTTCCCCGTACCAATTGATGCGCGCCTTCCAGTTGATCACCGGCGGATCGATCTCCTCGCCGAACTCATCCTCGGTGAAGACGTGCTCGCCGATGTCCTCATCGCCGAGGATCTTCTTTGCCGTGGAGTCGATCACGTACTCGACGAACTGCCGGTACTCGTTGTTGGTGATCTCCGTCTGGTCCAAGTAGAACGCTTGGATGGACACGGTCTTCGACTTGGCCACCATGGCGTACGGGGCGTCCTGGTCGCTGGGTCCCATCACATAGCTTCCCAAGGGGATGTAGTTCATCCCGTAGGGGTCCACTTGAAACCAAGAGGGCCTGTTCTGTGCGCCGATCAACTGCCCTTGGCCGCCTTTCCCGCAACTGGCCATGACGGCCGCTATGCCGCAGAGGTAAAGGATGGGACTTCGTTCCATGGTCTTCCTGGTTTTGCCGCTACTGGTCCGTCCGGGTTCCTTGCAGGGTTCCTTTGTCGCCACGTCCGTGGCTGGTTGGACAGGTATGCAACGGTGATCTGGTCCTTTTGTTACGCTCTCTTACAGGAAACGGGGGTGGTGGTACATTTCGATCACCTCCGGTTTAACGATCTTGAAGCAGAAGCTGAGCATCACCTCATGGCTCCCGCTGCTGTGGTTCTTCAGTTCGGAGGTGGTCACATCATAGCTGTAACCGATGCGCAGCATGCTCTCTCCCTTGGTGAACTGGTGCTGGTAGCCGATCATCGGGGTGATGGCATCCTCGGTGCGGTAGCCTACGCCCAGCCACACCATGTTGTCGTACAGGAACAAGGCCCCGAGGTCCAACTGGGTGGAGCTGGCATCGCTCTTCAGCAGGACGCTGGGCTGCAAGGTGTACTTCTTGTTCCCTCCAATGGCCCAGTCGTATCCGGCCTGAACATAATAGTGCCGTTTGTTCTTGATGCTGACGTCCTTGAGCTCGGTTTCGGGCAGCTGGGTGCTGGAGATGCCGAGCCAAAGCTGCGGGGACTTGTAGTAGAGCCCGGCACCGAGATCGAAACCGTTGGAACTCTTCCCGGCCGTAGGGATGGAGTTGTCACCTTCCACTCCGTCGGTAGCAACCCAATGGCCCTCCAAACCGCGGCCGGTCATGCCCGCATAAATGCCTGCGCTGAGGGTGCTCTGGCCGCCCACCTTCAGGTGATAGGCGTAATGCACGCGCGCGATGGTGCTCTTTTCCTGGCCCAACTTGTCAAAGTAGACCGAGAGCCCCACACCGCTGTTGATCTTTGCCAAGGGGCCATGGAGGTTGATGAGCCCGGTTTTGGGTGCGCCATCGAACCCAGCCCATTGCTGCCGCAAAAGCATTGTGGCACAGATGTTGCCGTTGGTCCCGGCCACGGCCGGATTTATTGACAAACGGTCGAACATGTACTGGGTGAATTGCGGGTCTTGCTGGGCAGTGGCAATGCTCCCGACCAAGGCACAAGCACCTGCGATAATGATCCTCCTCATTCGGCTTTTTCCAGTTTTGGCGCGGCTTTCAGCGATTTTCCATAGGCTTGTTGAGCCTCGATAGCAGCCGCCAAAATAGCAAAAAAGGATCCGGCCCGAACTTTTCAACAATTTCAGTCGCCACCAACTTGGCACTTCCCTTGGGATCAAGCCAGCTTTTGGAAGGTACGCCACCACCGGTCGGGCACTTCCTCGCGGCACGCCGCCGTGTAGTCGCTGTACGCGCAGGGCACCAGGTGGTGCCGCTCGAAGCGCGCCTCCCGCTCAGCCCGGTAGGGCACGTCCATCCACCAGCGGTCGCTGATGGTGCTCTTGTAAAAAACCAGGTCCTGTTCATGGCCCTTGATGGGCACATGGAAGCGGACGAAACGCTTGCGGTCCAGCCAGGGCAGGTCGTTGGTGCGGCTACCGAAGCCATCCAGGAAGCACCAGACCATCTGCGCCGCAAGCTGGGCCGTTGCCTGGTCCTGGTCCCGCCAAGGGTCCATCTCGTAAATGCCGATCGAGGTGACCTTCTCGCTGATGCCGGCGTAGCGCATCAGCTGGCAGGCTTCCTCGCCGTGGTAGCCGTTGGGGCCGGGGCGCGTGGTGCCGGGCGCATCGGACCGGCGGATGCTGGACATGTCCACGCTCACCGTGTCGGCGTTGCGCAGCACAGGCTCGGCCTCGCTGATGTTGGTACGCAACTCGCCCAAGCGGTGGGCTTCGAAGAACAGCTTGTCGATCAGCTCGATGCCGGGCTGGTCCACCAAGTAGGTTTGGAAGCCGAGGTTGCTGTAGTTGAACAGGTAGTTGGGCTGGCGCAGCACAATGTGGCTGAGGTAGCTGCTTTCGGCCAGCCCTTGGCCGGGCTCGCCCAGGTCGAAGCGCGCATCGATGCAGGCCAGGTTGGCGGTGCGCTCCAGCTTTTCGTAGGCCAGGTACTGGGTGAAGGTGTGCGCCTGGCCACCGCCCAGGACCACCGGCACGATGTTCATGCGGATCAATTCAGCGATGGCCGAGGCCATTGCGTGCCGCGTGTCTTCAGCGGCATTGCCCGGGTGGATGTCGCCCAGGTCGGCGATGCCGAATTTGTTGACCGGCAGGTAGAGTTTGTACAATTGGGCACGGACGGCATCGGGTGCATCCACGCATCCCCGGGGTTTGGCATGGCCGGGGTCGTCCAGCACGCCGAAGATGGCCACCTTCACGCCTTCCAGTGCAGGAAAGCCTTTGTTGGTATGGAAGGTCACGTGATCGCCCAAGGTGTTGGCAGCCCATTCGGGGCGGTGCTCACCGAAAGCTGCGGACGGGGTGAAGTAGAGGCTGGATTCCATGGGCAGGGCAAACGGAGCGAAGGTCGCCTTTACGTGGGGCCGCCCAGGGAGAACGCGGCCGCAAATGCACACAGCGGAGTGTTAGTTGGGGGCTCGGATGGACGGGAATGGACGGGATGGACACTGGTGGCCACCAGTGTCCATCCCGTCCATTGGGGAGGCTGTCCATTCCTTGGGAAAGGCCAAGGAATGCCGGTCATTACTTCTTCTTGGCGGCCTTCTTTTTGGCTGCTTTCTTCTTGGGGGCAGCCTTTTTCGCGGCAGCCTTCTTCGGTGCTGCACCTCTGCGGCCCCGGCCCTTGCGTTCGGGGGCTTCGGCCAGCAGCTTTTGCGCCTCTTCCAAGGTCACCTCGGCAGGCTGTTTGCCCTCGGGCATCTTGGCGATCTTGTTGCCGTCGGTGAGATACGGACCGTAACGGCCGTCGATGATCTCCACGGTAGTGCCCTCGAATGCCTTGAGGATATTCTGCCGCACGCCGGCCAATTTGGCCTCGATCAGTTCCACGGCCCGTTCCAAGGTGACCGTTGACGGCTCCTCGCCTTTGGGGATGTTGGCGTAAGTTTTGCCGAACTTCACGAAGGGTCCGAACCGCCCGCGGCCTTGCAGGATCTGTTCGCCTTTGTATGCTCCCAGCTCGCGGGTGGCGCTGGCCGCTTTCTTCAGCTCCACCAGTTCCAGCGCACGGCGCAAGTCGATCTCCAAGGGATCATCATCCGGGGTGAGGCTGGCGAAGGTGCTGCCCAGCTTTACGTACGGCCCGAAGCGCCCCACGTTCACGACCACCTCATCCTCGCCGCTCTTGCCCAGGGTACGCGGCAGTTTGAAGAGGTCCAGGGCCTCCTCCAGGGTGATGGTGGCGATGCTCTGCTCCTTCCGCAGCGAGGCGAACCGGGGCTTTTCCTCGTCGTCGGCGCTGCCGATCTGCACCATGGGCCCGAAGCGGCCGATGCGCGCCACCACGTCCTTGCCGCTCTTGGGTTCCTGGCCCAATACGCGGCTGCCCGAGGCGCGGTCCGCTGTTTCCACCACCGTGTCGATGGTGCTGTGGAACGGCTTGTAGAAGCGGGCGATCATTTCGCGCCAGTTTTCCTGTCCTTCGGCGATGCCGTCGAACTCCTCTTCCACCTTGGCGGTGAAGTTGAAATCCACGATGGTGGGGAAGTGCTCCACTAAGAATTCGTTCACCACCATGCCGATGTCCGTGGGGAAGAGCTTTTGCTTTTCCGCACCGGTGGTTTCCGTGGCGGTTTTGTCGCTCACAGCCCCGTTGGCCAACGTGAGGATGCGGTACGGACGCAGCACCCCCTCGCGGTTCTCCTTCACCACGTAGCCGCGTTTTTGCACGGTGCTGATGGTGGGCGCGTAGGTGCTGGGGCGGCCGATGCCAAGTTCCTCCAGCTTCTTCACCAAGCTGGCCTCGGTGTAGCGCGGGGCGGGCCTGTCGTAGCGCTGGGTGGCGGACATTTCCTGCAAGGCGAGCTGTTCACCCTGGCGCATTTCGGGCAACAGGCCCTCCTGCTCTTCGTCGCCCTCATCATCCTTGCCTTCCAAGTACACCTTGAGGAAGCCATCGAAGGTGATCACTTCGCCCTGGGCCTTGAGCAGGTCGTTGGGCCGCGTGCTGATGGCGATGTCCACGATGGTCTTTTCCAGTTCGGCATCGGCCATCTGGCTGGCCAAGGTGCGCTTCCAGATGAGGTCATAGAGCCGTTCCGCATCGCGGTCGGCACCGGCGTTGCGCACCTTCATGTCGGCCGGTCGGATGGCTTCGTGGGCCTCTTGTGCGCCCTTGCTCTTGGTGGCGAAGCGGCGGGGCTTGCTGTAGCGCGCCCCGTACTGTTCGGTGATGGCCTCCACGGCGGCGTTGATGGCCAGCTCGCTGAGGTTCACGCTGTCGGTACGCATGTAGGTGATGTGCCCCTGCTCGTAGAGGTGCTGCGCGATGCGCATGGTGCGGTCCACGCCGAAGCCGAGCTTGCGGCTGGCCTCTTGCTGCAGCGTACTGGTGGTGAAGGGCGCGGCAGGCGTGCGCTTGGCGGGCTTCTTCTCCACGGCCTTCACGGTGAAGGCCGCGCCGATGCAGCCTTGCAGAAAGGCCATGGCCTCGGCTTCGGTGGCGAAGCGCTGCGGCAGCTCGGCTTTTACTGCGGCCTTGGTGCCGGTGAGGAACTGCGCGCTGATGCGGAAGGCGCTTTTGGCATTGAAGCCGGTGATCTCGCGCTCACGGTCCACGATGAGGCGCACGGCCACGCTCTGCACGCGGCCCGCACTGAGGCTGGGCTTCACCTTGCGCCACAGCACGGGGCTGAGCTCGTAGCCCACTAAGCGGTCCAGCACGCGGCGCGCTTGCTGGGCATCCACCAAGTTGATGTCGATCTGCCGCGGCTTCGCAATGGCTTCCAGCACGGCAGTCTTGGTGATCTCGTTGAAGGTGATGCGCTTCACCTTGCCGTCGGGCAGGTCCAGCGCTTCCTTGAGGTGCCAGCTGATGGCCTCTCCTTCGCGGTCTTCATCAGTGGCTAGCCATACGGTGGCCGCCTTGTTGGCCTGCTTGCGCAGCTCGGCCAGCTTACCCTTCTTCTCATCGGGCACGATGTATTTCGGCTCGAAGCCGTTGTCCACGTCCACGCTCAGGTCGCGCTCGGGCAGGTCGCGCACATGGCCGAAGCTGCTGAGCACGGTGTAGCCCGCGCCGAGGTACTTTTCTATGGTCTTCGCCTTGGCGGGCGACTCCACGATCACCAGGTTGCTTCCTTCCTTAGTAGCCATGCCTTGCCTGTTTGGGGGTGCAAAGCAAATGCCTTTTGATCGAACTGGCGGCACCCCACGCCCACGATGGCCCCTTTCCCCTTTGGGGAAGAAAAATCCAACCACTGGAGGAAGGCTGCCCTGAAGCACCAGCATGCCTTCACAACGGTGCGCGGCCCTCCATGGCGAAGATGATGGACCGAGGCTTGGAGCCCGTCCGGAAAAAATCGCAGGGAACCTGTGCAGGGTCATGGAATTGAAGATCCCTTTTATATTCATGCCTCGAATCCACCACCATGGCGAAGTTCCCACCTGTCCTCGGGCTAATGGGCATCCTTGCGGGCTGGGCCTCCTGCACAACCTCTCCGGAAACGGGGCCGCTCCCGCACGCTTCTTCCGGAGGCGACCTGTGGGCACCGATGGAGCTGCAGCGTTGGTACTATGCGGACCTGGACAGCACCCGGAATATCCTGGAAGCGGAGATCCGTGCGGCGGAAGCCAACGGCGACCACGCCTCGGCCTTGGCCAACCGCTGTCTTCTTGCGGAGGCCCTGATCTTCCATGCCCACCCCGAAGCACGGACCTGGATAGCGGAAATGCCCCGCTGGGCACCTCCCGGGCAGGTGGGTCTCCATACCGCTTGGGCCCACTATTACCTGGGCCGCTGGCATGGCCAGCATTGGCAATGGCAGCAGGAGGACAGTTTGCTCAGGCTGGTGCTGCTGCCGCCGCAGGAGCGGCTGGGACCTGATCTGTTCCTGCGTGCGAAGATCCGCCAGGTGCGGATGTCCGGGCAACGCGGCCAGCTGCATGAGGCCGACTCAATGGCTGGGGCCTTGCGCCCCTTGGTGGACGCCAACGGCAGTCCACGCCGGCTTTCCGAACTGCTTCAGGCGCAAGCAACGGCCCACTTGGAGCACGGTGATCCCCAAGGAGCGGAATCCATGTTCAAGGCCGCATGGGCAGCGGCAAGAACCGTGGCGGACCCCGTGCTGGAGGGGCAATGCTTGCTTGGAATGGCCAGTGCGCAGATCGACCAAGGACTGGCGGAACAATGCGCAGCGACCGCGGTGCAAGCCAACCAGCTCTTCGCACAGGCAGGCGATCTGCGCGACCGCGTGCTGACAAGGAAGCTGCTGGGATACTGCTACTGGGACGTGCTTCCCCCACAGGCAGTGCTGGATGAATGGCTGCCCGCCAAGCACCATGCGGACAGTTTGGGGATGCTGCGCGAAAGCGCGGGGATCGCCTTGCTGCTGGCCAAGTTCCGCGTGGCCTTGGACAGTGCAAGCTCCAAGGAGGCGGGCTTTGAACATGCCATGCGCTTCCAAGCGGCCTATGCGTTGATCGACCAAGCCCAGCAGGTGGCCGACGAGATCCGTGACCCGGAGCTGCTGGCCCAGGTGGCCAACACACGCAGCAAGATCTTGAACTGGGAAGGCCGGTACGAGGAGTCCATCCAGGGCCTGCGGCTCGCCATGGCCCGGTTCCAGGCCATAGGGAACCAGCAGTTCGTGCTCTCCACCAAGATCGGCATCGCCAGCAATGAGATCGCCCGGGGGCGCTGGAAGGAGGCCGTCCGCCTGCTGGAAGAGGCGCTGCCCCAGACGGAGCGCGACAACTACCACCAATTGCGCCTGCTCGCGCTCAACCGCCTCTCCTTCGCCCATGAGCAGATGGGCCAATTCAAGGAGGCCTTGGCGTTCAAGGATCGCTGGCATGCCCTGAAAGACTCCTTGGAGGGCCTGCAGGTGACGGACAAGTTGGCCCAGACCGAGCTTCGGCATGCCTTCGCGCAGCGGCAACTGGCGGATAGCCTGGCCCACCAGCAAACCCTTGAACTGGAGCGCACGGTCGCGGCCGAAAGTGTCCAACGCCTGCGGTTGCGCAGCATCGGGCTGGCCGGCGGCGGCGTGCTGCTGGCACTGGGCGGCACCGCAGCTTATTGGCAGGATCGCAAGCGCCGTAACGAACGCTACGCCAGGCAGGCGGCGCAATTGGAGATCAAGGCCCTGCGTGCGCAGATGGACCCGCATTTCATCTTCAATGCGCTCAACAGCATCAGTGCGTTCATCCGCCAGCAGCAGCCGGAAAAGGCCCACCACTTCGTGGCCCGGTTCGGCAAGCTCATGCGCTTGGTACTGGAGAACAGCAGGCGGGCGGAAGTGCCCTTGGCCCGCGAGATCGAGGTGCTGCAGGCCTACCTCGAACTGGAGCAGGCGCGCACGGGCAACGCCTTCGACTTCAGCCTCACGGTGGACCCCGCGATCGACCCGGACGAGGTACTGGTTCCTCCCTTGGTGATGCAGCCCTTCGTGGAGAATGCCGTGTGGCATGGCATGGCGGGCAAGGAAGGGCGCGGAAAGGTGGAGATCAGCATCCGCTTGCGCGAGGGCGACCTGGTGACCACCATCAGCGACGACGGCACGGGCATGCCTAATGACCGGCCCGGCCCCGACGGCGGACGTTCGCTGGGCACGGTGATCACCCGGGAACGGCTGCAGCAGCTATCCGCCCAGAAAGGGCGGCAGGCAGGCTTCCAGTACCTGGAGCGCTCGGTGGGCACCTGCGTGGAGGTGGTGATCCCGGTGTGATCGGTGATTGGCAGCTGGTGATCGGTGACTGGTGACGCACCGCAGGTTGGGCGCGTGCATTTCAGCTTTCTGCTTTCCCCTTTCAGTTTTCCCCCTCAACGTGATTGTGACCGGTGGGCCACGCGCCTCCGGTTGTGCTCCGATCACCAGCCACCCTTCACCCTTGACGATATTCCAACTTTCCAATCTACATTTCACCCATCCAAACCCGGTCCATGGCCACCACCGCAGTGATCGTTGACGATGAAGCCCAGTGCCGTGAAACGCTTGCATCACTGCTGGCAGAGCGGCATCCGGGCATCCACCTGCTTGGGG
Source organism: Flavobacteriales bacterium (assembly GCA_023957375.1). Lineage (GTDB taxonomy): Bacteria > Bacteroidota > Bacteroidia > Flavobacteriales_F > PHOS-HE28 > PHOS-HE28. Next base: position 606,876 of record JAMLHB010000002.1, read on the forward strand.
TGGCGAACGATGTGCCCAGCGGTACTGCGCTGGTGCGGGCTGAAGGGCCGGACGTGCTCTTCCTGGACGTGGAGATGGGCCGCATGACCGGTTTCGACCTGCTGAAGGCGATAGCACCGAAGGTTCCCCACGTGATCTTCACCACCGCCCACGAGAGCTATGCCGTGCGCGCCATCCGCTTCAGCGCCGTTGACTACCTCCTGAAACCGATCGTGCCCGAGGAACTGGACGATGCCGTAAACAAGGCCGTGGCCGCTGTGGGGGCGGACCAGGTCCCGGACGGCATCCCCACGCTGCTCGGCAACCTGGCCCATGAACGCCAGATCGCCTTGCCCACCGGGGAAGGCCTGTCCATCGTGCTGTTGGATGACATCCTGTACTGCAACAGCGACAACAACTACACCGAGGTGTACGTGCGCGGCGAGAAGAGGCCGCAGGTGGTAAGCCGGCCGTTGAGCGAATTCGCGATCTTCCTGCTGCCGCAAGGCTTCGTGCGCATCCACCAAAGCCACCTGGTCAACCGCAGGCACATCAAGCGCTACGTAAAGGGCGAGGGCGGCGAAGTGGTGATGTGCGACGGCATGAACCTGCCGGTGAGCCGCAGGCAGAAGCCGGAGCTGATGGAGGCGTTGGGGCGGTTGTGATCGGGCTTATACCGCAAAGGGCACGAAGTACACAAAGGGAACTCTATGCCTGCCCCATCCCGATAAGCTGCACATCGTAATTGCCGAAGTGCGGGTCTGACGTTAGCAACCACAAGTTTTCACACCGGGCTTGTGCGATCAACATGCGGTCGAATGGATCACGGTGGTGCATCGGCAACGTGGAAACTTCCAAAAAATGCTCCTCGCGAAAGGGCAAAGGAAGGAACCCGGCCGCATGGATCATTCGGTACGTGGAGGAAAGGTCACGATCCAATGTCAACTTGCCGATGGAAGTCTTGATGGCGACCTCCCACAGGGTAGTTCGAAGAACCTGTTGAGAACTTGAGGTTGGAGGATCTTGACAATGTGGATCCTGATCGATCACTTCGCAGCATGAAGAAGCGCCCTGCCCGCAGCCTGTTCGACGAGCATTTCAGGGACCAGGCCTTGGAGAAGATCAACGACGTGCTGCCCCGGCTGTCACGCTTGGTGAACTGGGAGGCCTTCCGCCCGGAAGTGGAAGCGCACTTCCCGGTACGGGACCCCAAGAAAGGAGGGCAGCCTCCTTACGACCGCCTGATGCTCTTCAAGGCCGTGGTGCTCATGGAGCTGTACGGGCTGAGCGCCGAGGCGTTGGAATACCAGGTGAATGACCGCCGGAGCTTCCAGCGTTTCCTGGGCCTGCAGCCCCAGCATCAGGTTCCCGACTCCACCACGGTGCGCCTGTTCGTGGAGCATCTGACCAAGGCCAAGGCCATGGAGGGGCTGTTCGCATCCTATCACGCCCGGTTGAGCAAAGCGGAATTGGTGGTGAACCAAGGCAAGATCGTTGATGCGAGCATGGTGCATGCTCCCATCCAGCACAACAAGCGGGAGGACCGCGAACTGCTTGAGAACGGCGAGGTGCCCGCCAACTGGTCTGCGCGCAAGAAGGCACAGAAGGACCTCGACGCCACGTGGGCCAAGAAGAACAGCAAGAGCTACCACGGGTACAAGAACCATGTGAAGGTGGACGCCCAGAGCAAGCTGATCGATCATTACGTGGTGACCACGGCCTCGGTCCCCGATGGGGAGATGGCCTGGGAGCTGCTTGATGAGCGCGATGAGGGCCAGGACCTGTACGCCGACAAAGGCTATGACTGGGAGGATGTGAAGGAGGGCATCGCGCTGGCCAAGATGGAGGACCGCACCCACAAGAAAGCTCGTCGCAACAAGCCCCTCACCGAGCAGGAAGAGGCCCGCAACAAGGAGCTCGGCCGGACCCGCGCCCGCGTGGAGCATGTGTTCGGCAGCATCCATAAGCAGTTGCACGGGTTGAGCGTCCGCTGCATCGGCCTTAGGCGCGCCACATTCCGGGTGGGCCTCACCAACCTGTGCTACAACCTGCTGCGCACGCTCACCCTTCTCTCCAAACGACCAGCCATGGGGAGCGTGTGACCTCGTGGATCGAAAAAGCCCGAAAAACGGGCTGAAAAGCCCTGCCGATGAACCGAAATTCAATCAAGCCAAATGATGCGCTTCGCTCAATACGGTTCTTCGGACCACCCCACAGGGATACTTGGCTAACGAAGTAATCATCGTCAGATTGTTCAACCCGTTCACGAAGCTTTGCGGGAAGCCGCTTGTCAAGGGATTGGAACCAAAGCAGGACGTGAGTGTCCAGCAGCACGCTCATTCCATGTACTCCTTGAAGTCGTCCAGAGGCGCATCGAAATCATCGGCGATGTGGATCTCGCCCTTCATCAGGCCAGCCACGCGCTTCTTCTTCGCTGGTTCCTGCTGGGGCTTGCGGGCGAGCAGGAACTCGATGAAGTCGGAGACTTGCTTTCGCACGTCCTCAGGCAGGGAGTTGATCTTGATCAACAGGTCGGCGCTGGACATGGTACGAAGATAAGGCATTAGTGGGATGGATAATGGCATGAAACTGCCGGTGAGCCGCAGGCAGAAGCCGGAGCTGATGGAGGCGTTGGTGCGATTGTGATCGCCCCCTGCTCAGCTCCTCGTGGAGTTCAGTGACCAGGGACATGGATTGGACGCGGGTGCTGCGTCCAATCCATGTCCCTTTCTGTCCTGCGGGCGCGCCGCTTTCACGGCCATTCACCGGATTCTCGATGGCTACCGCCGAATTCTCAAGGGCACTGATCCAAGGGATCGTGAGGATCCACATTTGGGCAACCAATCACCTCCCCGCTCGGAAAGGGCAATCAAGACAAACCCCGCGAATACACAAGAACCCATGAAAAATCTGACTGCCCTCCTAACCGGAGCGATGCTGCTGGCCTCGCTTTCGAGCCAAGCGCGGATCATCCGCGTGAACAGCGTGGCCGCATTCGCCACCACTTGCTCCGATTGCTTTCAGACCCTGGCCTCTGCCTATGGCGCAGCCGTGGATGGCGACACGATCCACTTGGAACCTTCAGATGCCAATTATGGTGACCTGACCATTCAGAAACGGCTGGTGATCATCGGTGCGGGATACAAGCTCGGCACAGCACCGAACAACAATGGGCTACAGGCCAACACGCAAACCTCACGGGTGAATTTGCTCACGCTAAGCGGCGTCAACTCCTCGGGCACGGTGATCATGGGCCTGCACTTCGTCAACCAGAATGGAGGGCTTAACATCTTGAACACGGCCAACGTGCAGATCCGCCGCTGTTTTTTCGATGGGTTGGGCATCAACTTTCCCAATGGCACGGCAGTCACGGTCTCGAACATCCTGATCGCGGAGAATTTCATATCCGGAAGCATTACCCACGAGCAAAACGCGCAAACCATCACCAACCTCACGATCAGGAACAATATCATCGGCAGTAATCTGAACTTCAATGATGCTTCCGACGTGATCGAGAACCTGCTGGTGCTGAACAACACGCTGCTGTACAACGGCAATCATGGGCTGAAGAACGCCGAGGTAGCCTACAACGTGTTCCACCAAGGGAATATCACCGGCACGAACAATACGATCCACGACAACATCAGCGCGGTGGCCCTGACCGGAGGCGATGCGAGCAACGCCGTGGTGAACATGGGCAACGTGTACAACCTGATGGTTGGCAGCGATGACAGCAAGTATGACATCCTGAGCACTTCGCCCTACAATGAGACCGGAGCACAGGCACGCGGAGCATTCAGCGGCATATCCCCCTATCGATTGAGCGGCATCCCCAACATCCCGGCGATCTATGCCCTGCAATCCACCTTGAACACTACCCCGGGCGGAACAGTGAACGTGACCCTGAGCACCCGCTCCAATCCCTGAGCCGCCATGCTACGCTGGACCATAGGGATCACCTTCCTGCTGGCCTTATGCCAGGCACAGGCACAGACCGCGAGCATGGTGCGCGGGGAATACTGGATCGATCAGGACCTCGGCATCGGCTTGAACATTCCATTCTCACTGGCAGATGATCCGGACGTGCCCGGTGTACAGCTTCCGGTAAGCCTCGCCGGATACAGTCCCGGTGTACACACCATCGGCCTGCGCACGCTGGATGCGGACGGGCATTGGAGCCCCACCAACTTCAGCAAGGCCGTGGTGATCGAGGTGCCGCCAGTACCACCGAGCGATCTCTCGGAGACCGAATACTTCCTGAACGAGGATCCCGGTTTCGGGAACGCCCTTACCGCTTGGACGGGAAGTACGGCGGATGCCGTCGACGTGATGTTCAACCCCGATCTATCCAATGCTGCCACAGGCGTGAGCACGCTATTCGTGCGGACACGCACGAGCGATGGCGTGTGGGGCTTGACGAACCACCGAGCGGTGGTGGTGATCGAACCGGAAGAGCCCTCGGACATCGTACGCATCGAGACCTTCGGCCTACCGGGACCCGATCCGGGGTTCGGGGCGGCTGACCAACACGTGGTATCAACCCCGGCCACGGACCTTGCGGAGCATGTGTTCGATGCTCCCGTTCCATTGAATTTCAACATCTACGATACCCTGATGGTCCGCGCCCTGGACCTGGTCGGGCGATGGAGCCTGACGAACCGGGTGATCGTCGACGGTAGCACATCGGCAGAAGAGTTGAGTGCCGCCTTCGCCATCTCCACCTATCCCAACCCCTTCACCGAAGGCATCACCGTGCGTACGGATGATGATAAGCCCCTGCGTGTGGTACTCTATGACCCACAAGGCAAGTTGGTGCATGACAAGGTGCGGAACGGCGAGAGCTACATCGACCTGCACGGACTGGCCAGCGGCACCTACACGGCCTTCTTCTGGAAGGAACCGGAACGCATTCACCGCGTGCAGTTGGTGAAGCAATAGTGCGGAAAGAGCGCGGACGCCTGCACTCCCGTCGCCCGGATTCGAACCACGTACCTCAACCCAACATCACCCATCCCATGAAACTCGCGATCCCCGCCCTGCTGTGCTGCTGCCTGCTCTGCACCACTTGTGGCTCCACCATCACGGGTTCGTACGAGGGCCAGGGCACAGGGGTGCGCTCCATGTTCGGCACCGCCAAGCTGGAGCTGCAGCCCAGTGGGCGCTACTATGCCACCATCATGGGGCAGACGCAGGCCGGCACCTACGCCCAGGAGGATGGCAGGCTGCTGTTCACCTTCGGCAACGGCGCCACCAGCGTAGGCACCTGGAGCGGCGATACGCTCTTGCTGGACGGCATCGCTTTCCTCAAAAAGGACTGACGCTCCTTCCGACCTCATTGACCAAACTTCCAACCATGCTCTACTTCCTCCTTCTCCTCCTTGCCGCGATCGTCCTCTTCGCCGTACGTGCATACAATGGCCTGCAGAAGTTGGCGCAGAACGTGCGTGAGTCGACCTCCAATGTGCAGGTCGCCATCAGCAAGAAGCTGTCCTCCATCAACCAGTTGATCGAGGTGGTGAAAAACTTCCAGGCAGGTGAGCAACTGGTGCAGTTGCAGGTCTCCCAGGACCAGTCCGCGGCGGCCATGTCCAATGCCTACCAGCAGTCCGGCACCGTGCTGTCCACCATCCAAGGCGTGGCGGACCGCTTCCCGAACCTGAAGGCCAGCGAACAATACCACCGGCTGATCAACAACATCGAAACGTGCGAGGCCGATATCGGCACCGCCCGCACCAAGTATAACGGGGTGGTGAAGCAATACAACAGTTATCGGCTGGGCATCCCCACGGTGTTCATCGCACGCTCCATGGGATTCGGCGAAGCGCCCTACCTGCAGTTCGACCAGTCCGGCGCCGCCGACCCGAACAGCTTGAAGGAGTTCAGGACGGACGATGGGGAGCGCTTGCACCAGTTGCTCTCCGGTGCCGGGGGGTCCATCGCCAGGACCACGCGCTCGCTGGCCAAGCAGGCCGGCAGCGCAGGGAAGGCATTGGCAGAACGGATCAAGGAGGCACCCGATGCCCAGTACTTCTACCTCCCCGCTGGCGGCACCCCCAAAGGGCCGCTGCCCTTGAGCGAGATCCGCGCCATGGCCGAATCGGGGACGCTTCCCGCCGATGTGCAAGTGGCCGCGCACGGCGAGGAGGTCTGGAAGGCGCTTTCCGCCCTGGAACAGTTCCGGTCCGATGTTCCCGGCGCACTCCCCGGCCAGGAGAACCAGCCAACCGCCTAGCGCCTGCACAACACACTTGCCATGGCCACCAACCCCGGTATTCCGGAACTGCATGTCACCGGGCCGGTGCGCGCGCTGGTGCCGGGCCTCTTTGCCTTGGCAGCACTTTGCTTCTTCCTGCCTTTCCTGGTACTGAACTGCTGGCACGTCCGGGTGGCCAGCAGTTCAGGCATGGGCATGATCGCCGGTCTGCCGCCCGCCCCTGATGAGGCCGGGCTGGCTGAACTGCAGCAGTGGAAGGAGATCGAGGGCCTGGCCGCATCGCTCATTACCCACTGGGTCGGAGATGGAACGGCGGAGATGGCCACCAAGCGGCTGGATGAGCCCGCGGGTCCCCAAGCGGCGGAACAAGTGCGCGCCATGCTCAGCGGGGGCGGGTCCCGCAGGGCTGGGCACTCGGCAGCCACGGGCAGCCCCTGGTTCGCGATCATCGCCTTCGCATCCGCGCTCGCCGGCGCATTGCTTGCCTTCTTACGGTCTCGCAGGGAGGCCGCAACATGGATGGTGCTGGCCCTGATCGGCCTGGCGGCGCTCTGGTGCATGCCTGTTGAACCCTTGAACATGGAACGGGCGCTTGAAGCAGAAAACTTGGGCACGCCGATCAAGTTTGGCTTGCATGCCGCTCGCGGCATCGGCCATGTGGGAGCCTCCATCGCGTTCGCACTTGCTGGCATCCTGGCGTTCTTCCGGCCCAGCAGCACGCCCGTTCCCCATCGGGATTGAAACGCCCTGGATCTTCGCCTGCACCGCTTGGCTGCATTTCTCCTTGGCCCTTTTCCGCCGCATTCTCACCCCCACCCGCCGAATCCACGATCGCGCAGGGGAAGGCCTGGCTAGGCCGGTTGATTTGACCCGTCAACACACAACAGCCATGCTCATTCTTCTGCCTCTCCGCTGCCTTGATGCTGATCGCGGCCCTATTGTCGGAGGAATACAGGATGCGACAACACCAACATAATCTCTAACCGAAACACCCCATGAAGACCCTGGACCCGCTCAAGCTCTTGGCCCTGGCCGCGCTTTCCGCGTTGCCGCTGCTCAGCCAGGCACAGAAACAGAAGAAGGTGGAAGTGACCTTCGAGGACGTGAAGGCCAAATGCGACTCGGTGCCGCTTCCCCGCGACCAGCGCGTGCGCATCGCCGTGGCCCGCTTCAACGTGACCACCACGAACAATCCCCCGGAACTAGGCGACAACATGGCCACCATGCTGGAAAGCGCATTGAACGAGATGCAGTGCTTCCGTGTGCTGGAAAGCAAGAGCAACCTGGGCGACATGACCCAGGAAACCGAAGGCTCGGACAATGGCCTGATGAACGTCGGCAGCGTGGCGCGCAGCGGCAAGATGCTCGGCGCACAGTTGGTGGTGACCGGCGAGATCACTGAGTACAACGAAGGATCGAGCGGAGTACGGATCGGTCTCGTCAAAGTAGCGGCAGGGACCATCCACATGGGCTTCATCCTGAAAGTGCTGGACCCTCAGACCCGCGACATCCTGTGGAGCAAGAGCGTGAACGTGGAGGGCAAGGCACAATCGGGCGTGGGCCTGGGCTTGGGCATGTTCAATGCGGTTTCCAGCGTGAAGAACAACCCGGCCCTGGCCAATGCCCTGGAAAAAGGCGTGATCCAAAGCTGCATGCTGCTGGCGGACAACTGGGAGAAGATCGAGCTTCCGGAATCCGCCGACCCGAACGCGAACTGGACCGTGTTCTCCATCGCCAACATGGACTATGGGGCCATGGGCGGTTTCGAGGCCATCGTGAAGAGCAGCTCCAAGGTGAAGAACACCGAGCGCGCCTTCAACCAAGGCATCGGTACGTTGACGGTTCAGCATGAAGGAAGCACGCAGGACCTGCTGGACGCCATCTACGGCAAGCTGGAGGCCAAGTACACCGTGGCCGACCTGCGCGAAGGAAGCATCGCACTGAAACGGAAGTGATCCAAAAAAAACCACTGTCATGAAACACATCATCACCTGCATCTCCCTGTTGTCCGGGCTTGCCCTCATCGCACCGAGCGAGGCACAGGCGCAAGCATTCGCGCAAGGAACCACCGCCATCAACCTGGGCATCGGCTTGGGCGGCACGCGCTACAGCTACCTCAACGCCTACAACAGCGATTACAGGACCTCGCCCACCCTCATCGCCAGTTTCGAGCACGGCGTGGCGACGGTGGACGGAATAGGCGCGATCGGCGTGGGCGGCCTGTTCGCCAACAAGAGCGTATCCTACAAGCACAGCAACCAAGTGGGTTCCTGGCATTACGAATACGACCGGAAATGGTCCAACACGGTGATCGGGCTGCGCGGGGCGCTCCATGTCAACGAGATCATCGAGAGCGACCAGTTCGACCTGTACGGCGGCCTGATGCTGGGCTACAACATCGGCGGCTACAAGGACAAGAGCACCCGCACCATCAACGGGGTGACCGAGGACTACTCGGACAACTACCATTACAAACTGAACTTCGTGACCTGGAGCACCTTCATCGGGGGGCGCTACCTCTTCACAGACCATCTCGGCGCCTACCTGGAAGTGGGCTACGGAGCCAGCTACCTGAACTTGGGCTTGACGGCGAAATTCTAGCGAATGGCACCGTTCCTTGAGCCGGAACGGTCCGGGGCGGCACCCCGGCTTCCGCAAACTGCGGAGGTGCGGGGTGCTTGCCGTTTACATCCGTTGCAGTGTACCCCTGTGCCCAAAGGGCCGAACCCCATTCACTACGGGAATACCCACGAACGCCATTCGGGCGGAGGCACCCCATGCAGGGAAGGCGGGCCAACGGGGCCGCCGTGGGCGTTCCCACTTCCCCAAAATGCAAAATGCCTCCTTTCGGAGGCATTCTGAGCGAGAAACGGGACTCGAACCCGCGACCCCGACCTTGGCAAGGTCGTGCTCTACCAACTGAGCTACTCTCGCTGAAACGGGGTGCAAATATAGTTGCCTTCCCGATCGGTGCAAGAGCTTCGGCCCTCGGGGCAACCGGCGTGCGCCGATCGGCAAAGGCATGAATAAGGCCCCTTCCGAACGGTCCCTGCGGTCCCCTTGCTTTCTTTTGCTTCCCATGGGCGCCATCGGCTACTACCTCCTACGGCCTGTTTTATACGGCATCGCGTACTTGCCTTTTCCGCTGCTGTACCTGCTGAGCGACGCGGTGCAGCTACTGCTCTTCGGGGTGTTCGGCTACCGCCTGAAGGTGGTGCGGGAGAACTTGCGCAACAGCTTCCCGGAAAAGAGCGAAGCCGAACTGAAGCAAGTCGAGCACGAGTTCCGGCGGTGGTTCTGCGACCTGATGCTGGAAACGATCAAGACGCTCACCATCACACCCCGGCAGGTGAACAAGCGGATCAGCGTGGAAGGCACCGGGGTGTTGAAACAATACTTTGAAGCAGGTCAGAGCGTCATCATCGTCATGGGCCACTGGGGCAATTGGGAGTTGGGCGGTGCGCGCTTCAGCCAGTTGGGCCTGCACCATTTGAACGTGATCTACCACCCGTTGGAGAACAAGCACTTCGACCGGCTTTTCATCCGCATGCGGACCCGTTTGGGCAATGGCTTGTACCCCATGAAGGACACGGTGCGGTGCATGCTGCGCGACAGTCGGAAGCTGACGGCCACGGCCTTCATCGCCGACCAAACGCCTTCGCCGGAGCATGCGTATTGGACCACCTTCCTGAACCAGGACACGCCGGTGTTCCGAGGCACGGAGGCCATTGCGCGCAAATTGGGCCAGCCGGTGATCTACTTGGGCATTGACCGGAAAAAGCGGGGCCACTACCACATGCGCTTTGAGCTGCTGGAGGCGGAACCGGGCTCCACTGCGGAAGGGGAAATCAGCGAGCGCCATACGCGGCTGTTGGAAGAGGACATCCGAAAGCATCCGGCCATCTGGTTGTGGACGCACAGGCGGTGGAAACATGGGAGCCGGAGGCAGGCAGTAGGCAACGGGCAGTAAGCAGCGGGAATGGGGCCGTTTGCACGACCCTTTCGGGACTTCAATCCATCCTTGCATAGACCCGATATAAATTAGCCGCCCCATGTTGGAAGGAAGAGACTTGATCTTAGCCACCCGAGCCTACGCCAAGGAGTACCGCGGCCGCAGTTGGTGGCACCTCATCATTACCTTGGTGGTACTGGCCGCGGGCTACACCGGCGTGTTCTTAGTGAACCCCTGGTGGGCCAAAGTGATCTGCACGGTATTGGTCGCCCTCACCTTGGGTCGCATGTTCGTGCTTTACCACGACTTCCTGCACCAGAGCATCCTCAGCAATTCCAAGGCGGCCAAGGGCATCTTCACCGTGTTCGGTTGGTACATGCTGGCACCGGTGAGCATCTGGGAGCGCAGCCACAACTACCACCATGCCCACAACTGCAAGTTGTACACCAGCAGCATCGGCTCCTATCCGGTGGTGACCAAGGAAAAGTACCTGTCCTCCCCCTGGGGGGAACGCACCGTGTACCTGTTCGTGCGCCATCCGATCACCATCGGGCTGGGCTACTTGTTCATGTTCATTTACGGCATGTGCATCCGGTCGTTCGTCAGCAACACGGGCAAGCACTGGGACAGCATCGTGGCCTTGGTGTTCCACTTTGCCATCGGTACGGGCATCTTCCTGTTGGCGGGCTGGTGGGGCTTGTTGTTCGGCTTCCTCATCCCCTTCATCATCAGCCTGGGGCTGGGCAGCTACCTGTTCTACGCGCAGCACAACTTTCCCGGTGTGCGCTACGCCGAAAAAGACGGATGGACGTACCACGATGCCGCGCTGAGCAGCAGCAGCCACATGAAGATGAGCCCTGTGATGCGCTGGTTCCTGGCCAATATCGGCTATCACCACATCCATCACCTCAATCCGCGCATTCCCTTCTACCGGCTTCCCGAAGTCTACAAGGCTATCCCCGAGCTGCAAAAGGCCAAGGTGACCACCCTTCTTCCCTGGGACGTGCTGAAGTGCCTGCGCTTGAAGGTGTGGGACCCGGTGCAACAGCGCATGCTGAGCCGGAGGGAGATCTATGCGTGAGCAGAGTTGCGGGTTGGCCGTTGTAGTCGCCAGGCGGCTGCCGACGGGTTCGGTGTGCACGGTTGGCCACGATGGATCAGGAAGGACGGCGGCATCGGGCCATGATCGGTACCGTAACCTTCGCCCGGCCCGTTACCTTCGGCCCCGCACCAATCCCATTGAGCCGTGGAACCTGCAATGCTTAGCGTGGAGAATGTCGTGAAACGCTTCGGCGACCATGTTGCGCTGGACGGCGTGAGCATGGACGTTCCGAAGGGCAAGATCTTCGGCCTGCTGGGGCCCAATGGCGCGGGCAAGACGACACTGATCCGCATCATCACCCGCATCACCGGGCCGGATAGCGGCCGCGTGCTGCTGAACGGCAAGCCCATGACCGACGCAGACGTCATGGCCATGGGTTACCTGCCCGAGGAGCGCGGCCTGTACAAAAAGATGAAAGTGGGCGAGCAAGCCCTCTACCTCGCCCAGCTCAAGGGCATGGACAAACAGGAGGCCGCCAAGCGGCTGAAAGAGTGGTTTGAGCGCTGGGAGATGGGAAACTGGTGGAACAAGAAGGTGGAGGAGCTGAGCAAGGGCATGGCCCAGAAGGTGCAGTTCGTCACCACCGTGCTGCACCAGCCGGAGTTCCTGATCCTGGACGAACCCTTCAGCGGCTTCGACCCGATCAATGCCGAGCTGATCCGCACGGAGATCCTGCGATTGGCTGCAACGGGTACCACCATCATGCTCAGCACCCACAACATGGGCAGTGTGGAGGAACTCTGCGACCACATCGCGTTGATCGACCGCAACCACGTGGTGCTCAGCGGCAGCGTCAAGCAGATCCGCCAGCAATACAGCACCAACACTTACCGGGTTGAGTTCAAGGGCCAAGCAGTGGCCTTCGCCAATGCCTTGGCATACCACGGTGAATTGCTGGACCACCAAGATGAGGAAGGCATTTGCACCGCCCGTGTGAAATTGCTGCACGGCGCCACGCTGAACAACGTGCTGGCGGCCACACTGCCCGTGGCACAAATGATCGGCTTGCGCGAGGAGGTGCCCGGCATGCACGAGATCTTCATCCGCGCGGTAAGCGAGAAAAACCCGGACCTCGTGGCGGCCGGAACCACCGAATGAGCATGGACCACAACCTCCGCAACGCATAGGCAAATGGGCAAGATCAAGCTGATCATCTGGCGGGAGTTCATCACCCGGGCGCGCAAGCCGAGTTTCCTGATCATGACCATCCTGGGGCCCTTGCTCCTGGTGGGCGGCATGGTGCTGGTCACCTTCCTGGGCATGCAGGAGGGAGGCATCCAGAACATCGTGGTAGTGGACAAGGCACACCTGCTCACCAACAAGTTGCAGGAAAGCAACGACATCAAATTCTTCTACGAGCCGGACGAGCTGAGCGACTCGGCCTTCAAGGCCAGCCCCTACAGTGCCATGGTGGAGGTGAACCCCCTGGTGCTGGAGAACAACACCATCCAGATCTTTTACAAGGACCTGCCCAGCATGACGGTGCAGAACTACATCAGCAGGGAGATCGAGAAGGTGCTGGAAACCGAGAAGTTGCGCGTGAACAACGTGGACCCCGCCACGTATCGACGCATCAAGACCGCATTGAAGATCCAGCTCTTCGACATTGAGAAGCAGGGCAAGCAGAGCTATGACCAGATCAAGGCCTTCCTGGGCTTCGGCTTCGGCTACCTGATCTTCTTCTTCATCTTCATGTACGGCGCCCAAGTGATGCGCGGGGTGATGGAGGAGAAGCAGAACCGCGTGGTGGAGGTGCTGATCAGCTCGGTGAAACCCTTCCAACTGATGATGGGCAAGATCGTGGGCGTGGCCATGGTGGGCCTCACACAGTTCCTCCTGTGGGTGGTGCTCACCTTGGTGTTGGGCACCGTTGGCATGGGCTTCGCCAAAAGCGCCATCAGCGGCGCGGCAATGCAGCCAACTACGCAAATGACCACCCAGCTACAGGCGCAAATGGACGACCAAGGCACAGTGCAGTCCGATGCCGGCGAAGCAGCCGAAATGCTCGGCGTGGCCAAGGCGATCTGGGATGACCTACCGGTGACGGCCATCCTGCTCCTGTTCGTATTCTACTTCCTGGGCGGGTACCTGCTGTACAGCTCGCTCTTTGCCGCCACCGGTGCGGCCGTGGACAGCGAAACGGACACCCAGCAGTTCATGCTGCCGATCACCATCCCCATGATCATCGCCATCGTGATCGCACAAACCGCCGTGTACAATCCCGACGGACCGGCCGTGTTCTGGTTCTCCATCATTCCCTTCACCTCACCGGTGGTGATGATGGTGCGCATCGCCACCGGCAACGCCTTTGCCCATCCCGCCGAGCTGGCGTTGAGCATGGCCCTGCTGATCGCCACCTTCCTTTTCACCACCTGGCTCGCCGGGCGCATCTATCGCACCGGCATCCTGATGTACGGCAAGAAGGTGACGTGGAAGGAACTCGGGAAGTGGTTGTTTTATAAAGGGTGAGAGAGAGGGTGAGAGAGAGGGTGAGAGAGTGTGTGGGAGAAAGTTGAAAGCTGAAAGTTGAAAGGGATTCCCTCTGGGCCGGCCAGTCCCGATGAAGATCGACCTGCGTGTATTCTTGTTGTGGATATCACCGGTGTTCGCAGGCAGCATTTTCGGCCAGTTGAGCGATACCACGGAACTGGATGCCGTGCCGGTAACGGCCACGCGCATCCCCGATGCGCTCCCCCGCATTGGTCGCCACCTGCAGGTGATCGACAGCCTGCAATTGGGCGGGCAGGCGCGGCCGGAAGTGGGCGAGGTGTTGCGCATGGGTTCACTGGTGGACGTGCGCGAGCGCGGCCCTTTTGATGTGCAGACCGACCTCGGCATTCGCGGTGGCACGTTCGACCAAGCCTTGGTCCTGCTGGACGGCGTACCGCTCAGCGACCCGCAGACCGGGCACCATGCCATGGACCTGCCTCTGCCTACGGAAGTGCTGGAACGCGTGGAAGTGCTCTACGGCGGCGCCTCGCGCACTTTCGGTGCAGGAGCCTTCAGCGGCGCGGTGAACCTGATCAGCCGCGAACCGCGGGACAACCGGGGGTCGCTTTCCCTGCAAGGCGGGCAGTACGGCTCGTACCGTGCTGCGGTCAAGCAAGACCTGCTGCTCGGGAAGACCGGCGCGCGCATAGCCGGGCAGCGCAGCCACAGTGGTGGCTACGTGGCCAACAGCGATTTTAACCAGGCCGGCGGACAAGCCGAGGTGGCCCATGCCTTTGGAAAACTAAGGCTTCGCGCCCAGGCCGGATACATGCACAAGCGCTTCGGCGCGCAGAACTTTTACTCATCGCTCTACCCGGACCAACAGGAGGTGACCGGCACCGCCTTAGCCAGCGTGGGCGTACAGTACGCGAGCGGACCGTGGAACTGGAATGCCAAAGCCTACTTCCGCCAGCACGACGACCTCTTCGAACTGTTCCGCGAAGATGAAGACCACTACCAGTACACCAACGGCTTTTTCATCCGTAACGGCACGGACACAGCCCGCTTCTCCCCCACCCTCTTCTATACCTTCCACAACCGGCACCGCACCCGGGTGGGTGGCGCCATGGCCAACGCCTCGCGCCACTGGAAGGGGGGCACCACCGCGATCGGCATCCATGTACGGGAAGAGCATATCCTCAGCAACGTGCTCGGCAAACCGCTGGCCACGCCCATCACCGTAGCAGGTGCGCGCGAGGTTCTTACCCACAGCGATGAACGCCGGAACCTGGCGTTGCATGCGGACCACCGCTTCTCGCACAGGCGCTGGACCTTGGACGGTGGCGTTCTGCTCAACCTCAATTCAACGTTCAGCCCCGAATGGGGACCCGGCCTTGACGCGGTGTACCGGTGGAACAAGGGGCACAGCAGCTATGCCAGCCTGGGGCGCGCCTTCCGCTTCCCCACCTGGACCGACCTCTACTACAACCGCGGCGGCGCGATCGGCAGCGCCAACCTGCAGGCGGAGCACGCCGATCAGTTGGAGCTGGGCCACCGCATCCTGCGTGAAGCGTGGAGCTTGAAGCTCGCCGCATGGCGGCGGCAAGGGCGCGACCTGATCGATTGGGTACAGCGCCCGGGCGAAACCACGGCGCATGCCGCCAACCTCACCGAGGTGGACCTCAACGGCATTGAGCTCGAAGTAGCGTTCCAAGCGGGCACGGGGCGCGGTGGCCTGCTCTACGCCTACCAATGGGCCGACCAGGACCGGTTCGATTTTGCTTCGCTCTATGTATTGGACCACCTCGCCCACAACGTGGTAGGCTGGTGGAACCAACCCCTGCCCAAGGGATTCAGCGTGCAGGTCAACGCCACATGGAAACAGCGTACCGGCACCTACGCGCGCTTCAGCGATGGCGCCCTCATGGCGTACCCGGACCCGCTGCGCATCGACCTGAAGGCCGCATGGACACACCGAGCCATCACGCTCTTCGCCAGCGCCTACAACCTGCTGGACGCGGAGCAGGTCGATCGCGGCAACATCGCACTGCCGGGCCGGTGGATCAGCGGCGGGCTGCAACTGCGGTGGAGCACAGCGAAGCCGTGAGCTTTCCACCTTTGCACCCCGACCCATTCACCATGCGCGTAGCCATCATCGACCTTGGAACGAACACCTTCAAGTTGCTGGTGGCCGAACGGCCCGAGGGGGCAACTTCCGGCCTACACATCCTGCACAGCGAGGAAATAGGCGTATTCCTAGGGCGCGGCGGTGTGGAAAAAGGCCTGCTCACGCCAGAGGCGATGGAGCGCGGAATGGCCACCCTGCGCGTCTTGGCGGGGAAGGCCAAAGATCTCGGTGCGGAGCGGGTGGGCGCCTTTGGCACCTCCGCCATGCGCAATGCCGGCAACGGTGCCGCGTTCGCCGGGCGCATCCAGGCTGAACTGGGCATTACCGTACGGATCATCCCCGGTGAAGAAGAGGCATCCCTTATCCTGGACGGCGTACGCCAAGCAGTTTCCTTCACCGGCAAGCCCATGCTGGTGATGGACATCGGCGGGGGCAGCACGGAATTCATCCTGGCCACCGACAAGGCGTTGATGTGGAAGCACAGCTTCGAACTGGGCACCACCCGCCTGTTTGAGCGCTTTCCCGGGATCGACCCCATGAGCATGGACACCCAGCTGCGCATGGCCCGGCACATCGACGCCCAATTGGAAGGCTTGTGGGCCGTGATGGACCGCCACTGGCCCACCGCTTTGGTGGGCTCCGCAGGCTCGTTCGACACCATCGCCCGCATGATCGCCATCCAGCGCGGCACCACCATCGCCGGGGATGCCTGCACCACCACCTTTGGCACCATGCAGTTCGATGCATTGAAGGACACGGTCTTCCGCATGACAAGGGCGGAACGTGAAGCGATGCCCGGGCTGCCCGCCCACCGCGTGGACACCATCATCCCCGCGCTAGCTCTGGTGGAACGGGTACTGCTGCACGGCATCCAACAACTGCACTGGAGCAGATATTCCCTGAAGGAAGGCGCGGCAGCAGGGATGCTGGGGTGACATATGGCCGACATCTCCCCGCTTCTTCGTTAGTTCGCCCCCGGTTTCGCACCTGCCAGCATGGGCAAGAACAAGCTCTCCCGCTTCGCCGAGAACGCCACATACGCACATGTGGTGCAACCCACCTTCCTTGAATTGCAGGCAGCCGATCTTCGGCTCAAGGGAAAGTGGAACAGCGATTTTTTCAAGCGAGACGCCCCGCTGGTGTTGGAGTTGGGCTGTGGCCGGGGCGAATACACCGTGGGCTTGGCCAGGCTGCACCCGGAAAAGAACTACATCGGCGTGGACATCAAGGGCGCACGGATCTGGCGCGGCGCAAAAACCGCACATGAAGAGGGCTTGGCGAACGTCGGTTTTCTGCGCACGCACGTGGACCACATCCTGCGGTGCTTCGGCAACCACGAAGTGGACGAGATCTGGCTCACCTTCAGCGACCCGCAGATCGGCAAAGCACGCAAGCGCCTCACCAGTCCGCTCTTCCTGGCGCGCTACAAGGAGATCCTCAAGCCCGGTGGCATCATCCACCTGAAAACGGACAGCCCGCTGCTGTATGAATACACCCTGGAGCAGATCGCGGAGCACCAGCTGCACACGGAGGAAAATAGCGCGGACGTTTACGGGGAACTCGTGCATCGCGCATCACCGCAGGAACGATCCGTGCTCCACATCCGCACGTATTACGAAAGCATGTGGCTGGAGGAAGGACGCACGATCCACTATGTGCGGTTCCGGTTGTGATGAAATATGCCCATGTGCCAAGGAAATTACCGCTCATTCGCAATGAACATTGTAGCGCCTTGGCAAATTGGCAACTTGACGCATTGACATGGCAAAGCGAACCCTCATCAACGGTGCGGTGCAGGAGCGCGACTTCTTCCAGGACGTGATGGACGTGGTGCGCCAGGTCCCGCGAGGCCGGGTGACCAGCTACGGGGCCATTGCCAAGTACTTAGGCGCCCCGCGCAGTGCACGCTTGGTAGGTTGGTGCATGAACAACGCCCACGCCCAGCGTCCGCATGTGCCCGCCCAGCGCGTGGTGAACCGCATCGGCCTGCTCACGGGCAAGCACCATTTTGGCAGCCCCACGGCCATGGAAGATCTGCTGAAGAAGGAGGGCGTGAAAGTAAAAAACGACCAAGTGGTGGATTTCGCGAAGAAGTTCTGGGACCCGTCGGTGGAGCTGGGGTGGTGAATGACTTGAGCGGCATGTGGAAGCCCCGCCCCGGCCTTGTGGTGGTTTATCGCTGTGGCATCGCACAACCGCCGCATACCCGACAGCACCTGACATAACGCCCCAAGCTGCATCGAAATTGACCTTCCTCAGCCCTTTCCCTTCCTTCTGCGGTACCTTCGCCCTATCATGGCAATTACGGAAGAAGGCCTCTACAAGGCACTTAGCAAGGTCATTGAACCGGACCTTAAAAAGGACATTGTGGAACTCGATCTGGTGAAGGACGTCACCGTGGACGAGAACGTGGTGACGGTGATCGTGGAAGTGAGCAACCCGGCGTTGCACAACCGCAAGCGTGTGGAGGAAGCGGTGAAGTTCCAGATCAAGCAGGAATTCGGCGGTGATGTGCTGGTGCGCGTCAGCGTGCGACCGATCAGCGGCGACGTGGCGGGCAAGGGCCTGCGCAAGGTGCTGCCCTTCGTGAAGCACATCATCGCCGTGGCCAGCGGCAAG
This sequence comes from Flavobacteriales bacterium, assembly GCA_023957375.1. Lineage (GTDB taxonomy): Bacteria > Bacteroidota > Bacteroidia > Flavobacteriales_F > PHOS-HE28 > PHOS-HE28. The sequence continues at coordinate 625,300 of JAMLHB010000002.1, forward strand.
GGCGGGGTGGGCAAGAGCACCATCACGGCCAACCTGGCTGCGGGCTTGGCCCAGCGCGGCCTCAAGGTGGGCCTGGTGGATGCCGACATCTACGGGCCCAGCATGCCCATGATGTTCGACGTGCAGCAGGAGCGCCCGCAAGTGAAGCAGGTGGACGGCAAGAACATGATCGTGCCCGTGGAGAACTACGGGGTGCAACTGCTCAGCATCGGCTTCTTCGCCGATCCCAGCCAGGCCATCGCCTGGCGCGGGCCGATGGCCAGCAAGGCGCTGGACCAACTCTTCAAGGATGCCGACTGGGGCCACCTCGACGTGATGCTCGTGGACTTGCCGCCCGGTACCGGCGACATCCATCTTTCCTTGGTGCAAGCCGTACCGCTCAGCGGGGCCATCGTGGTGAGCACCCCGCAGCCGGTGGCACTGATCGATGCGCGCAAGGGCGTGGGCCTCTTCCAGCTGCCCAGCATCAACGTGCCCGTGCTGGGCATTGTGGAGAACATGTCGTGGTTCGCCCCGGCGGAAACGCTGAACGGCCGTGCGCTGATGGACATTCCCGAAAATGAGCGCCACTACATCTTCGGCAAGAGCGGTGCGCGCAACCTGGCCGATGAATTGAAGGTGCCCCTGCTGGCGGAGGTGCCCTTGGTGCAAAGCGTGCGTGAAGCAGCGGATGTGGGCCGCCCCGCCGTGCTGCAGGACGGCACGCCCGCCGCGCAGGCCTTCACCCCGTTGCTGGACGCAATGCAAGCGGTGTTGGGGAAATTGGAGCATGCGGCCCCGGCCAAGGTGGCCAGTGCGTCGGATGAAATGGCTGTGCGATGATGAGTGCAACTTCCACGGTGGAAAAGAGGCAGTTGGCCGGGGTGCGGGAACGCGTCCTTCAGGCGCTTGCTGAAATCCGCCCGTTCCTGCAAGCTGATGGCGGCGACATCTCCTTGGAGGAGGTGGGCAGCGACGGTACGGTGCGCGTAAAACTCCACGGCGCCTGCAGCACTTGCACCATGGTGGCCATGACCATGAAGGCCGGTGTGGAGGAGGCCATCAAGCGCGCCGCCCCGGAGGTGGTGAAAGTGGAAGCGGTGGTGTGAATTTCCGCAGCTTGCCGCGCAGGTCAAGGGTGCTTCCTGATCCTCAACTTGTTCTTGTCAAGCACGGTGAATGCCCCTTGCAATTCATTGATGTGATGTCCGAGCACCATCATCACGCGGGCAACCTTGTCCGGTGGAGGGAGTCCGTCAAGGCGGATCAACAACACCCTTGAATGTGGTGAATTGTTCACGAAGACCAAGTCTCCAAAGTCCTTGTCCTCGGTGATCAGGACCTGGGTACTTGCATAAGCGATCTCAAGTACACGCACATCCGGCGCACCCAGGTCGGTATCATGGATATTCAATACCGTATGGCCTGCTGAACGCAGCGCCTGGATGATGTGGCCGTCCACGCTTTCATCCGCAACGAAGTCCATCTGGCAGCACTATGGAACCGCAGGGTAAACGATGTCGTTGTTGACCGCATCAACGGCGAACAATTGGGCGGCTTGAATGCTCTCCTTGGTAAGACCGGGGTAGCTGGCCAGGAGATCTTCCTCACGCTCTCCGTAAGCGATTTTTTGTAAGATCAAGTACACCGGTACACGCGTCCCCCGGAAGCAAGGTTTCCCCAGCATGACCTTCGGGTCTGAAGTGATATGGTCGCGCCAATCCAACATCGTACTTCAAAGATAAGGTTCAGTCTTATGGGTACCTCTAAAAACTCTGTCCTCCGTCACGATGTTGCGTTTTGGATGGAATTCAAGCGGAGCGTGTCAAGTTTTTGTATTGAATCCTGGGCTTTTTCGATGCGTTCGGGCGCACGTTCCCCTTCAGATAGCGCGTAGCTGAATGCTGCGGAACATGTTGTAGGTGATGTTCACCAAGCCGTTCATGGCGTGTACGCGTGCCTTTCCGATGACATGGAGGTACATCCCGTTCATGCTCATCTCCATGAAGCCGAAGATGTGCTCCACCCGTGCCCGTGTCTTGGATTTCGTGCGGTTGGATGCCTTCTGAGCATCATCAAGCGGCTTGTTCCGGTAGCCTTTCTCATGCACGTGGTTCTTCATGCCTGTCTTCCCGATGGCCTGCTCTTGCTCCTTCCCTACATAGGCAGAATCTCCATGCATCGGCTGGCCCTCGTCTGTGCTTTTGTCCAACAATGCTTCAAGTGCTTGGCTATCATGCACGCTGGCATCGGTGGTGACATACCGTAAAATGAGTTTGCTGCCGCTGTCCGCTTTCACGTGGTTCTTGTAGCCGAAATAGTTCACCCCGTTCTTCTTCGTCCAGCGCGCCTCAACGTCCTTTTGTGCTCTGCGGGGTGCATGCTCGGCGATACTTTCCGGAATCCCACCCTCCTTGATCGTCTTGTTGTCGTCACGGCTGTTGCGCTGTCTTGGCACCTCAACGAACGAGGCGTCCACGATGCGGCCTTCATTGACAATGAGTCCCAACCGCGCAAGTTCTCCAAGGAACCGTTCGAAGCATTTATCCACCAACCCTAGGTCGGTGATCCGCTCACGGAAGTTCCATACCGTACGACTATCAGGCACATCGTCCGAGATGGTCAGGCCCAGGAAGCGCATGAACGACATGCGGTCGTTGATCTGGAACTCCACCTGGTCATCCGACAGGTTGTAGTACCGCTGAAGGATCAGCACCTTGAACATCAACACATAGTCGTAAGGAAGGCGACCACCCTTGCCCGCTGGTTCGCGATGAAGGCCATCGGTGAGCAGTTCGCGGAAGACCTCGAAATCCACTTCACGGCCCAGCCGTTCCAACGGGTCCCCTAACTGGGTGAGTCGGCTCAACCGGATGTCTTGATCGAAAAAGCCGTAGTCCCGATGCCGCTTGAATCGTTTCATGCCGCGAAGAACGGATCAAATGACCAATTCTGGGTTTTTAGAGGTGCCCTTATACCAATTCGCAATAGAAAATCACCCGATCTGCTTGCTCTTTTTCCGCATCGCATCACCGTGCAGTTCGTTCCGTAGACCCCGCTACGCAACGAACCGCACATCTTGCCCAGCGAAAAAATAGCGGCGCATCTTTGGGTGCCCTTCTATTGCGAAATGGTATTAGTGTTCCGACCGAATGCTTCAACCGGTGCGGTAGCTGCTCTCCTCGTCCACACCTTCAACCATGTCTATGTAGCTGTTGTACCGGCTGGAGGCGATCGCCCCGTTCTCCACCGCCGCGACCACCGCGCAGCCAGGCTCGTTGAGGTGTTTGCAATTTCCGAAACGGCACTCCCCCTTCCGCTTGAAAAATTCCGGGAACTGGTCCACGATCACTTCCTGCTCGAGGTCCACTAAGCCGAAGCCTTTTACGCCGGGGGTGTCGATGATGAAGGTGGGGGCAGGGTTGTCCGTTGTCCGTTGTTCGTTGTCTGGCTGCCTCCAATCCACCCCTGACAACTGACCACTGACAACGGACAACTGCACTTCAAACATCTGCGCCGCAGTAGTGGTATGCTGCCCTTTTTCCGTGCTGGCGCTCACCTCCCACGTATGCAGGTCCAGTGCAGGGTCAATGGCGTTCACCAGTGTACTCTTTCCCACGCCACTATGCCCTACCAACAACGAAACTTTGCCTTCAAGTAGTTCCTTCAGTTCTTCCACGCCGGTGCCTTTTAATGCGGAAGTGATCAACGTGCGGTAGCCCGCGCCTTGGTATACGTCCTCGTATTCCGCCAACAGGCCCAGCTCTTCGTCGTTCAGGTCGTCCACTTTGTTGAACACGAGCACCGGGGGGATCTCGTAGGCCTCAGCCGTCACCAGCACGCGGTCGATGAAACCGAAGGAGGTGAAGGGGCGTGCAACGGTCACCAACACTAAGCACTGGTCCATATTACTGGCGATGACATGCTTGTGGTGGGAGAGGTTCACCGCCTTGCGCACCAGGTAATTCCTGCGCTCATGCAGCTTGGTGATCGTGCCAACCAGTTCCTTGCCCACCAGCTCAGCCGCCGGTTCAAACTCCACCACATCGCCCACGGCCAACGGATTGGTGCTGGTATAGCCCTTGATGCGCAGCTTGCCCTTGGCGATGCAATCATGCAGCACGCCATCCTCGCCGCGCACTTGGTAGCGGCTGCCGGTGGAGCGCATGAGGAGGCCGGTGGGCATGAGGGCACAAAGATGGACATGCCTCCCGCAGAAAGGCGTGCGCCAGCTACACGATCTTCTCGCGCAAAGCCACCACCACCGCTTCGCGCCCGCAGTTCACATGCAGCTTCGCATAGATGTTGCGGACGTGCGATTGCACGGTGGCCAAGCTGATGAAGAGTGCCGAGGCGATCATCTTGTAGCTGTACCCCTTCACCAGGAATTGGAGCAGTTCGATCTCCCGGTTGGTGAGCGCATACTTGTTTTTTGCGGCGGAAGAAAGCTGGAACGATCGCAGCACCCTGGCGGCCACCGAAGGCGACATGGGCGCCCCGCCGTGCTGCACTTCCTCCAGCGCGTTCAGCAACTGAACGAAGGAGGAGTTCTTGAGCAAATAGCCGTTGGCGCCCGCGCACAAGCAACTGAACAGCTTGTCATCATCCTCGAACACCGTGTGCATGACCACCGCTGTTTCCGGCCTGGTCTCCTTGATGCGCCGCAGTCCTTCGATCCCGTTCACGAAGGGCATGTCGATGTCCATGATCACAATGTCCGGCTTCAGTTGTCTGACCGCCTCGCTTGCATTGGAGCCATCCCCGTAGTCACCGACCACTTCATACCCTTCCACGCCATCGAGCAGCGTTTTCATGGACAGGCGCAGGGCGCTGTTGTCCTCAAAGAGCATGATGCGGGCGGCCATGTGTGCAAAGCTATTGTGCATGCATGAGGGCCGTGGTCACATGTTTATATGGTTGTTGGCCTGAGCATGGCGGATCGCTCATTGGGGGCATGTTGAGCGACGCAACGTCTTTCATCAATGGTCCCGTCCAAGCCTGCTTTTTCAACTGTGAAAATCAACCGAACATGTGATTGTGGCCGGAAAACCGCCCATCTACGTTTGTGCATGACAACTGTACACGAACTGAACCAGCCGCAATGAAACAGAGCATACCCTTCTCCTTTGAATCAGTGACCTTGCGCAAGCGGGGCGGGGACTCGCAACGATCCGGCATCCTTGGCGATCACCTGTTGGCCAACCATGTTTACCGCTGCACTGGTGCGGCCCATGACCAGCGCAACGGCACTGATCGTTTACGCACGGTCACCAAGATGTTATCAGGGAGGTTGCTGCTTGCTGGATTCCTATTGGTCTGCATGGTGATGGCCTCCTTCGGCCAAGCGCCTCCATTCGAATGGGCAGTGAGGGCCGGAGGAAGCGGACAGGACATGGGGAACAGTATTGCCACGGATGCGAATGGCAACTCCTATGTGGCCGGGTCCTTTCGCAACACGGCGACATTCGGCGGCGCAACTTTAACAAGTTCGGGCGAAAGCGACCCATTTATTGCCAAGCTGGACAGTGCAGGCAATTTCCTGTGGGCAAGGCGCGCAGGAGGGAACAGCTATGACGGGGCCAGGTCCATCGCCGTGGACGGTAGTGGGAATTCATACGTGACGGGCTACTATATGGGCACAGCAGTTTTCGGGACCACCACATTGCCAAGCTCGGGCACGCAAGGCAGTGACCTGTTCATCACCAAGTTGGATGGAAGTGGGAATTTTCTTTGGACTCTTGCTGCGGGGTCGGATGGAGATGATGATTCCGGCAACGGCATTTCCTTGGACCTGAACGGCGATGTGTATGTGACCGGCAACTTCCACGGAAGCGTTTCGTTTGGGAGCACGGTCCTTTTGAGTACCGGTTCATATGACGCCTTCATTGTAAAATTGGACGGGGACGGCAATGTCCTTTGGGCCACCAAGGCCGGTGGGGCCGAACATGACTACGGTACGGCTGTCGCGACCGATGCCTACGGCAATTCGTACGTGACGGGAAACTTCGAAGGTGCAGCCACTTTCGGAAGCCAGGTCTTGCCGGGTGCAGGAAACTCGGACATCTTCATCGCTAAATTGGACGTTGCCGGGACCTTTCTATGGGCCGTGCGGGCAGGTGGAAGCAGCATTGATTATGGTTCGGACATTGCCGTTGATGCCGATGGCAATTCTTATGTGACCGGGACTTTCCAGCAAACAGCCACGTTCGGGGATACTTCGTTCGCACTTGGGTGGGGTGAAATCAATGCCTTCATTGCCAAACTGGACGATTCGGGAAACTTCATGTGGGCGGTACGGGCCGGGGGAGGAGATGCTCTTCAACAAGGGAACAGCATTGCTCTTGATCCGGCCGGAGACCCCCATGTGGCGGGAACATTTGCCGGTGCCGGCATTTTCGGGGACCTGACGCTTACGAGCCATGGAATAAATGATGCGTTCATCACCAAGTTGGGCCAGGATGGAACGTTCCTGTGGGTGAAAAGCATCTGGGGCGCGCAAGACGGTAACGCTGAAGCCTACGGTATCGCCATGGAAGTCAATGGGGGGGCACATGTAGCAGGCCGGTTCACCGATTCAGCCACCTTCGGAACCGTGGTTCTTGCCAGCTCGGGGGGCTACGATGCCTTTATCACCAAGATCTCCGGAACGGATTCAACCGTTGGGGAGGATGAAGCCTCCTCCGGGGGCCATGGAATTCAGGTTCTGCCCAACCCGGCACGCGACCGGATCGAGCTTGTTGCCCATGACCTGCGATCCATGGAGCTGCTGATCACCGATGCGGCCGGGAGGCCGGTAGTGCGGACCAGTGCAACAGGAACAAGCACCACGGTGGACATTTCCCGATTCGCACCGGGCATCTATCTGCTGAAGGTGCGGACGGGGAAAGGCGAAGTGGTGAAGCGGTTTGTGAAGGAGTAGGTCGGCCCGCACCCCCAAGCTCACGTGGCCTTCCGCAAGGGTATCCGTAGCCGGATCGTGGTTCCGGTACCCGGCCTGCTTTCCACGGTCAGTTCCCATCCATGGCGTGCCGCCCGCTCTCGCATGTACCGGAGGCCGCCGCCAGGCCCCGTCGGCATGGAAGGCATGCCGGCTCCATCGTCCTCCACCTCTATCTGTATCGCGTTTTTCCGGTTCTTGAAGCGGAGGATAACATGGCGTGCCCAGGAATGCTTGGCCGCGTTGTTCACCGCTTCCTTGAAGATCAGGAACAGGTCGCGGCGCGCGGCCATGTCGAGCTCCATATTTCCCGCTTCATCCATCTCGGCACGCACCTCCATGCCCGCAGCCTCGAGCAATTGCGTGGCGAACGCCAGGAGCCGGGGCAAGGCAAGCTCCAGTTGGTCATGTGCGGGATCCACGCTCCAGATGATCTCCCGCATGGACTGTGTGATTTCCTCGCTCTCCTCCTGGATCTTGCCCAACAGGCCTTGCCCCAACCCTTCACCGGCAGGTGCCTGCCGGATGATCTGGCTCATCATGTTGATGTTGGTGAGGCGCGAGCCGATCTCGTCATGCAGGTCGTGCGAGATCTGGGTTCTGATCGCTTCCAGTTTGCGCAGGTTGCGCAGCCGGTAGCGGTACCAGGCCCAGGCAAGTGCACCTACCGTTCCTAAGCTGAGCAAGTAGAACCAGATGGTACTGGTGAAGCGGGGCCGCACGGAAAAATCGAGCAGGGAATGGGCGGGGCCAAACTGCCCAAGCTTGCGGGCGGCGCGGACTTCAAGCCGGTACTGCCCGGCCTTGATGCTGGCGAAGCGCACCACGGCCTCTTTGCCCAGACCGGTCCATTCCCCGCCGTTCAGCCGGTACTGGTAGCGGTTCCCGTTGCCATCGGTCAAGTTGATCGAGGAGAATTTCACGGTGATGTTCCCCTCGTTGGGGCCCAAGGACAACCGGCCATTGCCCGGCAGCCTTACCGGCCGCCCGTTCACATCCACACCGGTCAACCAAGTGCGCAGGAAGCGGTCGTCCGTCAATTGTTCCGGCACGTTGAACCAGGTCAGCGTACCGGTGGCGCACGCATAGATGCGGTTCGTGGAGCGGTCGTAGTGGAGCGCGGTGTAGGGTGATGCCGCCAATCCATCGGCCGGGGTGAAGTTCACCACAATGCCCATAGCGGGGTCGAAGCAGGAGAGGCCTTGACCGGTGCCTAACCACAAGCGGCCATGTCCGTCCTTGGCAATACCGTGGATGCGCCCAGTGGGAAGGCCGTCCTTTGTTCCGTAAATGCGGCTGCTGCCTTCGCCGATCCGATAGCACACTAAGCCCGAGGGTGCAATTCCGTACCAGATCTCATCCCTTTCCCGGTCGATCAAAAAGCTACCGTATGCCTCATTGGCCGTGGCGTCCAACCCGGGCACCTCCACCACCCTGAATCGCTCCGCCCGGTCATCCCATGTCACCAGGTTCCCGGTGGCAACGCTGATGAACCACTCATTGCCACCGGCATCCTCACCGGCATGAAGCGGATACGGGAACGGGTATCCTTCAGGGCTGTACGGAAACATGCGGAAGTTCCTCGTTGCGCCGTCATACCGGGCCACGCCTTTCCCCCTGCCCAGGCCGATCCATACGCGGTGCCGGCTGTCTTCATGCAATGCGGTGATCGCCACGCTGTCCATCACTTCCGGGTACCTCAACCGAAGTCTTCCGGACCGATGCGTACCCAAGGCGCAGTACATCAGTCCCTGTTGTGTGCCCATCCACAGGGTATCGCCTCCGGCCGGACGGAAGTTCCATACGATGTTCACCATGGACCCGGCAGGACCGAGAAGATGATGCTGCTCTTCCCCGGTCACCGTATCCACCTGGAAGAACCCTTCTCCTGTGGTACCGATGAACAGATGGGGCCCGTGGGCGAAGAGCTCGATCGCTTCCATGTTATCCTCGTTCGCGTCCGGCCTCCCGCGCAACTTTTGGTTGTGGAAGAGATGGCTCCCTCCCCTGATCTTAACCAGCCCGTTGCTTGTTGCCACCCAATAATTTCCTTCATCATCCTGTACCACGCCATTGACGTTCGCGCCTCGCAACAGTCCGCTCATTCGGTGCTTCGGCACAACGCTTTGCCCATCGTCCCCCAATGCATAAAAGGAGAGGCCATTTGACCGCCTCAGTGCAAACTCATGGCCATGGAGGACGAAGAGGTTCGTCCATTCGCTCCGGTCCGCAAGCGGGAAGGCCATAGTGGTTGCGGTTCTCATGTTATGTACCGAAACACTGTCGCTACCCACAGTAAGGAGGTAATGCTCCCCCACCAAGCTGCCCGCACCAATGTCGGACCCTGCAAGGAACCGGTATTTCCTTCCGGCCCCCTCCTCCAACTGCTCGAGCCCGCGGCTTTTTGGTGACCAGTATCGCCAACCGCTGGGAACCTGGAAGAGCGCTTCACCAGAGGGCAGGAGAATGGCCCGGTACACGTTCCGGTTCAGGCTGGCGGTCGGGTTTGCCTGGGTCAGGAACTCGTCAAGTACGGCCAGGTTGCTGTCCAACCGGTAGATGGAAGTAGGAGTGCTGGCCCAGAATTGGCCCAGGGCATCACGCAATATTCCCTGTACCTGGCCCTCCCGCCGGTCATCGCCCCTCGTGGGCCACTGGTGGACCACCCGGGTGGTGTAGCCGTTCTTGTCCAGCACAGCGATCCCCCGGGCCGTGGCTGCGTACAAGCTATCACGTGCAAGAAGCATGTGGTTGATCCCGTTGGCCGGCAACGAACCCTCCGTGCCGTCCGCCATGAACCGCACCACCTCCGAACCGTCGTAGCGGTTCAACCCCTGCAGCGTAGCGATCCACAGGAATCCGCGTTCATCCTGCATGATGTCGGTAACGATGGGACTGCTCAACCCGTCCTCGACGGAAATGCGCTCCGGCCGCACATCCGCAGACTGGCCGCTGACGATGGTGGGCACCAACGCCATCAAGAAGACCAAGGCACAGGTAGTTGCTTTATCCGCCATGGCCGGGCTGCTTGGTGATCTGCCGCCTGGGTTACGCGATACCAAGGTCGGTTATTTCCGGTACCCTCGGAAGGTACCAGGGCACCGCAACGGAAAGGGCCGCGGGAATCATCCGGCGGCCCTTCCATCAACTATCCACACACTGTTTCCTCCAAGGAGAAGCGCAAGGCTGGTGGATCATTCCTTCACCACGCGCTCCACGGCCTGCGTGCCATCGCTGAAGCGCACATCCACCACGTACAGTCCGTGATCCATGCCGACCAGGTCCAGATGAACCGTGCCGCCGCCGGTAACGAGTTGCTCCAGTACTGCGCGCCCGGTGGCATCCAACAGGGTGAGCTGCGCAGGATGTGTTCCTGGCGCAAATGCAATGGACAGGTGGTCATTGGCCGGATTGGGCATGGCGGTGAACCGGCCCTGCACCGCTTCCGCGATGCCAGTGCCCAGATCGATCCGCACCGTATAGTCTTCCACCTGTCCGTAATCCGCCATGCCGCACGGGGCATCGTTCGCCCAGTCGGGGTGGCCCGCATCGTGCATGCGCAGGCGCATGCGGGTGTTGCCGAGTGTGGCATCGGCGGGAATGGCAACGGTTCCGGCGTAGGGACCTGCGCTCACTTCGGAGGAGAACACGAGCTCATCCTCTTGGAAGATCTCATCCCCGTCAAAGTCGATCCAGGCCAACACCTGATCGCCTTCATAACCGTTGGACAAGGCGATCGTAATCGGAAAGCTGCCGCCACGCACCACCTGTGCCGTATCCTGGAGGAAGCTCTCGTAACCAAGGCCTGAGATGGAGGAACGATCGATGCCCGCGAAGGATACCTGGGAAATCTTCTCATAGAAGGCGACGGTGTTCAGCGCCCAGGCCGCACAATACGGTCCGCAGGCCGTGGCCTGCACCTCCAACGTGTACGGCCAATCATAGCCGCCTTGGTCGCCCACGGGCAGGTAGTACGTGCCGGCAGGCAGGTCCCAAAACCTAACCGTCATGTTGCCGTCCGCGCATTGCTCCCAATCATAGCTGCCCGGAATAAAGTCCGCGCCTACAGGGCAGGACGTACTAAGGAATACCCAGGCCGAGAAATAGGGATGCTCCATTCCGCAGTACGAAACGGTGATGTTGGCACATTCCGTGGTGGTGAAGGCATGCCACACAGTGTGGACAGTCTGGTCCCCTGAAAAGTCAGGGCCAAAATCACCGTCCGCAGTGGCCGAGCTCACGTGGCCGGTAAAGGCGAGGGAGCCGCCGATGGAAAGGGCCTCCGGCACCACATCGCCGCAATGGTCGTTGGCCGGAGGCGGCGCGCACGTGGCGGCGCTCACCTCCGCCGTGTAGGTATCCACCGGGCCGCCGGAGATCAGGCCGTAATAGATGCCGGGTTGCAACCCGTACGCCGTAGCGAGGAAATTGCCGTCGCCACAGTCCGTGAGGCTAAAGGAGGGATAGAACATGTTCCAATTGTCCGGATCGTTGCAATCACCGGTGACCAACTGGAAGTTCTGTGAAAACTGGAGGGACGGGCTGCCGCAGAAGTTGAAGGTGACATCGGCGCATTCGCTCAGGGTGAAGGCCTCCCACACCGTGTTCATGTAAAGGCCCTCCTGGTCCGTGGCCCCGGCCATGATGCCGTTCCAGGTCACACTGCTTCCCACAGCCAGCGCATCGGGCGTCACGTCACAGATCTCGTCGTTGGGCGGTGGGGGCGGGCAAGCACTGGCGGAGGCATGGATGGAATAGGTGCCGCCGCTGCCATCCACATCGCCGATAGCGACGAAATACGTGCCTTGCGCCAATGCATAAAACGTGGTTACCGGGTTTCCATCATTACATTCGGGTAAAGGGCCTGTGGGGAAATAAGCAACACCGAAGGCATCGCAGCTCCCATCGAACAGGATCACATAGTCACTGGAAAAGGTGGGTGTGGTTCCGCACCAATCAAGCGTCACCTCGGCACATTCGGTGATGGTGAATGCCTGCCACACGGTGGGCGCCCCGAGATCTTCACTGTCCGTGGCGCCTGCCAAGCTTCCGCTCCAGTCCAGCGTACCACCAATGGCCAATGCATCCACGGGTGCATCGCAAGCTTCGTCGTTGGGCGGGGCGCTGCCACGCTGGCCGCCTGCTGCTTGCGGAGCGTGTTGCAGGGCATGGAAGCCCGGATGGCCCGGCCTGGCTGAAGGAAGTTCCCCATGCATGCGGCCGTGGGGTGCTGCAGGGGATGTGGCTACCAGTGCTGGAGCGGCTTTGGGCGGCGGTGCAGCTTGTTGAGCCGTGGCTGTTGCGGCTGGAAGAAGAAGGCCGGTAAGCAGTAATGGGTAGAGATAGTTGTGCACCATTTGATGGGTGTTTGGCATGTGTTGTTGACCAATGGCAAATGTGATTTCTCCGCGAGGCACCTGCAATCACATGAACATATGGATCTACAGCAAGGCACGTCGGTGCTTTCAGTTGATGAAAAGGTCGACGGGCTGTCGTCGAAGGATACGCTACACGGCCTTGCCGCGGAGCGCCACCAACACCGCTTCGCGCCCGCAGTTCACGTGCAGCTTCGCATAGCTGTTGCGGATATGCGTCTGCACGGTGGCCAAGCTGATGAACAACGTCGAGGCGATCATCTTGTAGCTGTTCCCTTTCACCAGGAATTGGAGCAGTTCGACCTCCCGCGCCAACAAGGCGCTCGCGCTCCCGCCCGTGGGCAGTCGCAGGAAGGAGCGCAGCACTTTTAGGGCCAATGTGCAGATGCGCACCATATCAACCTTCGATCGCCCGATCTTTGCCCCTTGCCTACGTCAAGCTCCGGCGAACCACGCATGTCCATCTCCGTCCGTCACATCACCCGCAAGTTCGGCGCCCAAAAGGCACTGGACGATGTTTCGTTCGAGATCGGTGGCAGCGAGGTCGTCGGCTTCCTGGGGCCCAACGGTGCGGGGAAGAGCACCATGATGAAAATCCTCACCTGCTACCTGCCGCCCACTGCCGGCGATGCCAGCGTGTGCGGCTTCGACATCCGCGAACAGAGCATGGACGTGCGCCGCAATGTGGGCTACCTGCCCGAGCACAATCCGCTGTACACTGATCTCTACGTGAAGGAGTACCTGGAGTTCACCGCCGGGATGTACGGCCTGAAGAACAAGGCGGCCAAGGTGAAGGAGATGATCGGCACGGTGGGCTTGGAGCGTGAGCAGCACAAGAAGATCGGCGCGCTCAGCAAAGGCTACCGCCAGCGCGTGGGCCTCGCGCAGGCCATGATCCACGACCCCAAGGTGCTGATCCTCGACGAACCCACCAGCGGCCTTGACCCCAACCAGCTGGAGGAGATCCGCGCGCTGATCAAGCACCTTGGCGGGGAACGAACCGTGATGCTCAGCACCCACATCATGCAGGAGGTGGAAGCCATCTGCAGCCGCGTCATCATCATCGACAAAGGGCACATCGTGGCGGACGACAATGCCAAGCATCTGCGCGGCATGGGCGACAGCATGCAGGCCATTGAAGTGGAATTCGATGGCCGGGCCACGGAGCAGGACCTCATGGCGCTGCCCGGCGTGCTGAAGGCCGTGCGCGGAACCGGCAACGCATGGACCGTTACCTATCCGGAAAACCAGGACATCCGGCCCACGGTGTTCCAGTTCGCGGTGGACAAGGGGTTGAAGGTGCTCACCATGCAAAAGACCGAACGCGACCTGGAAACGGTGTTCAAAGAGCTGACGGCCGCACGCACGGGCGAATAGCCGGATCATTCCTTGTGCGCCGTGCCGATCAAACCCGTTTCTTTGCGCCCGCCCACAAGGCAATTCATGTTAAGCGAACTCAACGAACAATGCCCTACCTCTTTACCTCCGAAAGCGTCAGCGAAGGCCATCCCGACAAAGTGGCGGACCAGATCAGTGACGCCCTGATCGACCATTTTCTGGCGTTCGACCCCCAGAGCAAGGTGGCCTGCGAAACCTTGGTGACCACCGGGCAGGTGGTGCTGGCCGGCGAGGTGAAAAGCAAGGCCTACTTGGATGTGCAGCAGATCGCCCGCGACGTGATCAAGAAGATCGGCTACACCAAGAGCGAATACATGTTCGAGGCGCACAGCTGCGGCGTGTTCAGCGCCATCCACGAACAAAGCCCCGACATCAACCAGGGCGTGGTGCGCAAAAAGCCCGAGGACCAGGGCGCCGGCGACCAGGGCATGATGTTCGGCTATGCCTGCCGCGACACGGACACTTACATGCCGCTGGCCTTGGACCTCAGCCACCGCCTGCTGCGGGAGTTGGCCGCCATCCGCCGCGAAACCGACAGCCCCATGGCCTACCTGAGGCCCGATGCCAAGAGCCAGGTAACCATTGAGTACAACGACGACCACACGCCCAAGCGCATTGATGCCATTGTCATCAGCACCCAGCACGATGAGTTCGACAAGGAGGCGAAGATGTTGGCGCGCATCAAGAAAGACGTCATAGACATCCTGATCCCCCGCGTGAAGAAGCAGCTGCCCAAGCGCGTGCAGGCCCTGTTCAACGACAAGATCACCTACCACGTGAACCCCACCGGCAAGTTCGTCATTGGCGGCCCGCACGGCGATACCGGCCTCACCGGCCGCAAGATCATCGTGGACACCTACGGCGGCAAGGGCGCGCACGGAGGTGGTGCCTTCAGCGGAAAGGACCCCAGCAAGGTGGACCGCAGCGCAGCCTATGCGGCACGGCACGTGGCCAAGCATTTGGTTGCCGCCGGCGTGTGCGATGAAGTGCTGGTGCAGGTGGCTTATGCCATCGGCGTGGCCAAGCCGGTGGGCTTCTATGTAAACACCTACGGCACCGCCAAGGTGAAGCAGAACGACGGCGCCATCGCCAAGGCCATTGCGGGCATGAAGGAGTTCGACATGCGCCCCTACTTCATCGAAAAGCGGTTCAGCCTGCGCACGCCGATCTACAGCGAAACCGCCGCCTATGGCCACCTGGGCCGTACCCCGCGCACGGTGACCAAGAAATTCGACAACGCAGGCCGTACCGCCACGGTAAAGGTGAAGCTCTTCCCCTGGGAGGAACTGGATGCCGTGCCGGCCGTGAAGAAGGCGTTCGGGTTGAAGTAAGTGTTGTCAGTTGTCAGTTGTCAGTTGTCAGTTGTCCGTTGTCGGTTGTCCGGCTTGGCCGCGACGGACTGCACGGCGACCAGGGGTATCGGCAGGCCCAAGTGGCACCAAATGCCCCTGACAACCAGCAACTGACCACTGACAACTTTCCCCCTTGTTGGCCAGATCACAAAGAACCACTACTTTCGCACCCCATTTTCAGGAAACATGTACGCCATCGTAGAGATCGCCGGGCAGCAATTCAAGGTGCAAGCCCCGCAAAAGCTAAAGGTTCACCGCCTCGAGGAGCTGGAGGAAGGGAAGCACGTGGAGCTGGGCAACGTCCTCTTCGTGAGCGATGGCGCCAAGACCAGCGTGGGCACGCCCGTGGTGGACGGTGTCCGCATCGCCGCCAAGGTGCTCGCGCACAGCAAGGGCGACAAGGTGCTGGTGGGCAAGAAGAAGCGCCGCAAGGGCTTTCAAAAGCTCAACGGCCACCGCCAATACCTCACCGAACTTTGGGTGGAAGCCATCCTGGCCAAAGGCGAAAAGTTCGACGCCAGCAAAAGCACGGCTCCTGCGGTGAAAGCCTACACGCCTGCCGTAAAGAAGACGCGTGCCACGGCCGAAACCACCGAAGTGGCCACGGCCAAGAAGAAGGCCCCTGCCAAGAAGGCCGCCGCCAAGAAGGCCGCACCGGCCAAGGCAAAAGCTGCCCCCAAAAAGGCCGCCGCCAAAAAGGCTGCCCCAAAAAAGGACGACAAGAAGTAATTCCCCGGGAACGGGACCTGTTTCCGGACCAAGAAAGACCACGATAAGCAACGCCTACGCCGGGCTTCGGCGTTCAACGGATGGCACACAAGAAAGGTGAAGGCAGTACCCAGAACGGGCGCGAATCCCAATCGAAGCGATTGGGCGTGAAGATTTACGGCGGCAGCCACGCAGTGGCCGGCAACATCATCGTGCGCCAGCGCGGCACCAAGCACCACCCCGGCAAGAACGTGGGCATCGGTGTGGACCACACCCTGTACGCCCTAGTGGACGGCACGGTGGAATTCCGCCGCAAGCGCGACGACAAGAGCTACGTGAGCGTGATTCCGGCGGCCAACTAAAGCGCCCCGCATCTTCGTCATCCAAAGCCCCTGCCATGCAGGGGTTTTGTCGTTCGCCCCAGCCCATGCGGCTTGCTTGCTGCGCCGGGGCCTTTGCTTGGCTTTCCAAGTGTATCCGCCACTCTGGCCCCTTCCGGCGGGGCCTCCCGCTATCTTTGCGACCATGCGGTTCATGCGCCCACTTCGCGCCAGCGGCCTTTCGTTGGCCGCCATGCTGCTGCTGCTGTTGGGAACGGCAGCACCGGCCATGGTGCGCATGACCTGCGTGATGGGCGGGCACTCCGAACTGCAGGTCGGTCAACCGGCCGATTGCTGCCCCACGGACCACCAGCACGCCTCGGACGAGTTGAAGCCCATCTGCTGCGAAATGCTGCAGGCACGCCCCCAACGTGCGGATTTCGTGCCCGGCAGCCATCCCGCACTTTCCCCTACCGTTCCAGTGGCCTTGACCTGGCCGGTGATCGTGCCCCTGCCACTGACCCATGTCGTCGCGGACGCACGGCCCAGCGGCCTGCCGCCATTGCCGCTTTTGCGGATGCTGGCCTGCACGGGCGCCTTCAGGCTATAGGATCTTCTTCCCGGTGAACCCGGCAGCCAAGGGTTGCGGGGTAGTGTCTTGTATTCACCCTGAAGAATTTCCAAAATGGACCCGAAAAAGATTTTCCTCCTTTTGGCCTTGGCCAGCACCGCTGCGGTGGCGACCGGCCAAGACCAGATCCACGGCACCGTTAAAGTGCGCGAGGCGGACCGCAGCCTGCACCCACTGCCGGATGCCCGCGTGGGCTGGGCCGGCGGCGCCGCCGTCATGAGCGACTCCACCGGCCACTTCATGCTGCCGTTCCCCGAAAGCTGGCCAGCCGTGCTGGTCTCCTCCTCCTTCGCCACCTCGCCTGATTCGCTCAGCTTGGAAGGCCCGCCCAAGGGACACCTCAACGTGGTGGTGGAAGGAAGTGTGCAATTGGCAGCGGCGGAGATCAGCGAACGCCAGGCCAGCACCCGCCTCAGCCTGCAAACACTGCAGGCCATCGAATCCATCGGGGCGCGCGAGCTGAAGCGTGCCGCCTGCTGCGACGTAAGCGAGAGCTTCCAAAGCAACGCCACGGTGGACGTGAGCTACGGCGACGCCGTGAGCGGCACCAAAACCATCCGCATGCTCGGACTCGATGGCAAATACGCACAGATCAACACGGAGAACATCCCGTTCGTGCGCGGCCTCTCCGCAAACTCGGGCCTTACCCTGCTGCCCGGCCCGTGGATCAGTGAGATCAACGTGAGCAAGGGCATCGGCACGGCCGTGAACGGTCCCAACGCCATGACGGGCCAGATCGAGCTTTGCCTGCTGGACCCGGCCACGGCGCCAGCGCTCTTCACCAACTTTTACGGCAACAGCCACGGCCGCGCGGAGCTGAACGTGAATGCCGCGCAACACCTCGGGAAGGGGGGGGACAACATCCTGATGGTGCATGGCAGCATGCTGCAGAACGCGCTGGACGACAACGGTGACGGGTTCATGGACCAACCCTTGGGCAAGCGCTTCAACATCATGGACCGTTGGATGCAACGTTCGGGCAACCGCACCACCCAGCTGATCCTGCGCTACGTAATAGACCAGCGCAACGGCGGGCAAATGGAAGGAGCCGCCTTGGGCGAATCCTCCGGCGGCAGGCGCTACACCGTGGACATCGGCAATGAAATGGCCGACCTGGTGTTCAAGAACGGCTGGATCCTCAAGGACCCCGCCAAGAGCATCGGGCTGCTCACGGGTTTCCGCAACCACACCCTGTCCTCCGTCTTCGGCGACAACAACTACCAAGGTGCGCAGCGCAGCGCTTACGGCAACGTGGTGTACCAACAGTTGCTCAAGAACAACGACCAGATCAAGGCCGGGGCGAGCTTCCAGTTTGATGATTACGAGGAGGTCTTCCGCCCTGTACCGGCTGAGCGCATGGACCTGGGCCGTACCGAGCGCATGCCCGGCCTGTTTGCGGAGTACACGCGTAATCGCAACCGCTTCACCTTGGTGGCGGGGATGCGCGCGGACTTCAACAGTGAATATGGCGAAGCCTACAGCCCGCGCCTGCACCTGAAGTACGACCTCGCGCCGCTTACCACCCTGCGTTTCTCCGCCGGCAGCGGTTTCCGCAGCGCCAACCCGGTAGTGGAATTCCCGGCGGCACAGGCCAGCTCACGGCAGGTCATCTTCGAGGGCGACCTCGGCTTCGAACGCTCCTGGAACACCGGCCTCTCCCTGTTGCACAAGTTCAAGTGGTTCGGCAAAAAGTGGAGCGTGGCGGTGGACGCCTACCGCACCGACTTCACCGCCCAGGTGGTGGCGGACTACGACCGCAGCCCGCAACAATTGGTGTTCTACATGCTGGACGGCCCCAGCTACGCCAACAGCGCCCTCGCCGACGTGCAGGTGCAGCTCAGCAAGCAATGGGAACTGAAGGTGAGCTACCGCTGGTACCAGGCGGAAACCGCCTATGACGGCGTGCTGCGCGAACGCCCCTTGGTGCCTACGCACCGCGGCCTGCTGGACCTCGGCTACGTGTCCAAGAACGAAAAATGGCGCTTCGACGCCAGCCTGAACGGTTTCGGCACCGCCCGCATGCCTTCCACGGCGGCCAACCCGGAGGAATACCGCATGCCGGACCGCTCGCCCGCGTATGCCACGTTGAACGCGCAGATCACGCGCGTGCTCGGTGCCTGGGAACTCTACCTCGGTGGTGAAAACCTCACCGGAGCCATGCAAAGCCGCCAGATCCTCTCGCTGCAAGATCCGTTCGGCCCATATTTTGATGCCTCGCTGATCTGGGGCCCCGTGAACATGCAAATGGCTTACTTCGGCCTGCGTTACACTTTGAATGGCAAGGCCGCCAACACCACGCAACACCAATGAAAACGACCATGAGATCCCTCGCTTTCCTGCTGCTGGCGACCACGGTCGGCAGCGCTTCGGCACAGGACGACCACGGCAAGTTCGCTTCCGTGGACATCCACACCAACGCCGTGTGCAACGATTGCAAGCACCGCATTGAGACGGAAATGCTCTACGCCAAAGGCGTGCAATCCGTAACGGTGGACCTGGACAAGGAGATCATCCACGTGGACTACAAGGCCAAGAAAACCGACCCCGCCAAGCTGCGTGAAGCTGTTTCCAAGATCGGCTACTTAGCCGATGGCGTGCAGCCGGATGCCGCCGCACGCGCCGCGCTGCCCGCCTGTTGCCAAATGACCAAGGAGGAACACAATGCCCCGCCGCCGGCACCGCCGGTTCCTTCCGCTGCACCGGAAACAGTGCCCGCACCGCAGCATTGATCCATTTCCATGGGCCGGATGGACGCGGGTATTTTTCCGCGTCCATCCGCGTCCATTTTTGTACTTCCCTGTTCCGAATCTCCAAGCCCGCACCCACTACAGCCCATGGCCTTAGTACGCACCTTGAACGGCTTCACCCCCAGCTTTGGCAAAGACCCCTTCCTCGCCGAAACCGCCGTGGTGATCGGTGACGTGGTGATGGGCGACGGCTGCAGCGTGTGGTACAACGCCGTGGTGCGCGGCGATGTGAACTTCATCCGCATCGGCCACCGGGTGAACATCCAGGACAATGCCACCCTGCACTGCACGTATCAGAAGTGCGGGCTCACCATCGGCGATGACGTGAGCATTGGCCACAACGCCGTGGTGCATGGCTGCACCGTGGAAAGCAAGGTGCTCATCGGCATGGGCGCCATTGTGATGGACCAGGCCGTGATCGGCACGGGCAGCGTGATCGCCGCTGGCGCGGTGGTGACGCAAGGCACCATAGTGCCTCCGGATTCACTCATGGCCGGCGTGCCCGCCAAGCGCATCGGCGCGGTGGGCAAGGCGTTGGCCGAGGGTGAAATTGAGCGGATCGCGAGGAATTACCAGTTGTATGCAAGCTGGTACGGGGAAGGGCATAGTTCGTAGTTCGTTGGGCACAGTTGCCCGTTTTCAGACCAAGTTGACCTTTGCCCTGCGCCCTACGAACTACACCCTGCACCCTACAATTTCAGCGATCCATCTTCCTGCCACCAGCCTTTTCGCACCGACCCGGCGTCGAGGCCGAGTTGTTCCAGTACCGGTCCGAATCGTCCGGGTTCACCGCTGGTCCAACATGCCAAACCACCCTGTGCACCGGGCGGTGCGGCCAGCCCGTGCTGGTGCAGCAACTGGCCCAGCCGCCGCGCGATGGCGGCGGCCGGTTCGATCACACGTACGCCGGGCCCGGCGATTTTTTCGATCAGGGGACGCACCAGGGGATAGTGCGTGCAGCCCAGCACCAGCGCATCGATGTTGCGTTCCAGCATGGGTTCGATCCAGTTGCGCAGCAGAACTTCCACCTCGGGTTCGTCCAGGTGTCCGGCATCGATGTGGGCGGCCAACCCGGGGCAGGCTTGGCGGATCACTTCCACGCCGTGCGCAAACCGCTCCACCACATCGGCCAGGGCCTTGCTTTCCACGGTGGCGCGGGTGGCCAGCACGCCCACCACGCCGGTGCGCGTATGCTCCACGGCGGGCTTCACGGCGGGCTCCATGCCCACAAAGGGCACGTGCGGGAATTGGGCACGCAAGGCATTGAGCGCGGCGCTGCTGGCGGTGTTGCACGCCACCACGATGGAGCGGCATCCCTTTGCCAGCAACGCTTCGGTAATGGCGGTGCTGAAGGCGATGATCTCCCCGGCGGTGCGTTCGCCGTAGGGCACGTGGGCGTTATCGCCGAAATAGAGCAGGCGCTCCGCGGGGAGCGCCTGCCTGATGGCGGCTGCTATGGTGAGGCCTCCAATGCCGGAATCGAAGATGCCGATGCGCGGGTCCATGCCCTGGCGCGGCCGATCAGGGGATCTGCAACTTGGCCTTCACCTGGGGCAGCAGGTCCGTGCCCCCGCCCGAATAGAGCACCACGCCGGTGCTGGTGTCGAACACGTAGGTGTAGCCCCCTTCGGCGGCCACATCGGCAATGGCCTTGTTGGTGCGCTCCACCATGGGCGCCAACAATTCGTTCTCCTGCTTGCTCAGGTCTTCCTTGGCCTTGTCCTGTGCGTCGCTGATGCGCTGTT
Organism: Flavobacteriales bacterium; assembly: GCA_023957375.1. Taxonomy (GTDB): domain Bacteria; phylum Bacteroidota; class Bacteroidia; order Flavobacteriales_F; family PHOS-HE28; genus PHOS-HE28. The sequence continues at coordinate 646,492 of JAMLHB010000002.1, forward strand.
CGAGCTCCTGGATCTCGCGCATGGCCACCTGCTGCTCGGTCTTGGTCATGCTTTCGGCACGGGCCTGTGCATCGGTCACCTTGTTCTGGTACTCTTGGCCCATGGCGCGCAGGCGGTCGTCCAAGGTTTTGGCGAAGTCCTGCATTTTGGTTTCCGCTGCCTTGCGTTCGGGCAGCATCAGCATCAGTGCCTGGCGGTCGATATGGCCGAGCTTGATGGTGGATTGTGCGCGCATGGTGGATGCGGCCGCCAGGAGCACGCACAGGGTCAGGATGGATTTCCTCATGATGGTGTACAGGTTCACTGCTTGGGTTTGTTGATGGTGTTGCCGCGGTCCAGGTTGTTGCCGGGCGGGGTGGTCATGCGTTCCTTCTGCATATCGGGTTCCTGGTTGTGTTCCTCTTCGGGTTCACCCCCCCCGCGCAGGTTGCCTGCATCCTTGCCGTCCTTGTCGGGCCGGATGCCGAGCTTGCGCAGCACGCTGTCGCTCTTGTCGTATTTCTCGCTGGCGAACAGCACGTTGTTGCCCACCCCGCCGATGTCGAAGATGGCCACGTAGCTGGTGCCGGCCACTTCCTTTACGGCATCGTAGATGCGGTCCTGGATGGGCTGGATCAGTTCCTGGCGCTTCTTGAAGAGGTCGCCCCCCACGCCAAAGCGACGCTGTTGCAGGTCGCGCGCCTCCTGCTCCTTTTCGTCGATCTCCTGCTGGCGGCTTTTCTTCATCTCCGCGGTGAGCAGCACGGCCTCGGCATTGAAAGCCTCGCGCAGGCGCTTGATCTGGCCCCACCGGTCGTCGATCTCATCCTGCCACTTCTTGCTTTGGCGGTCCAGTTCCTGCTGGGCCGCGGCGTAGTCCGGCATTTTTTCCAGGATGTACTTCGTGTCCACGAAGGCGATGCGCTGGGCCTGGGCGCCCGCCGCGAGCAGCAGCAGGGCCATAAGGAGGGTGCGGGTCAGGAATGGTTTCATGGGCTGGAAGCCGTCGAAATTAGGCGATCGCGCTCAGAGCTCGCCAAGATCTATGCCGATCGTGAAATGGAACTGGCTCTTGGCCATGTTGGGCTTGCCGGGCACATCGTCGAAGCGCCAGCCGTAATCCAGCCCCATGGGCCCGAACATGGGCAGAAACAGGCGCAGGCCGATGCCCGCGCTGCGGTATACCTTGAAGGGGTCGTACTGTTCGATGGAGGTCCAGGCATTGGCGGCTTCGGCAAAGCCCAAGGCGAAGATGGTGGCCTGCGGGTTGAGCGACACGGGGAAGCGCAGCTCGGCGGTGTATTTGTTGACGAAGAAGCTGCCGAAGTTGGGCGATAGGGAGAGGTCGTCGTATCCGCGCAGGGCGATGATCTCGCGGCCGTCTAGCTGGAAGCCGGTGAGGCCGCTGCCGCCGAGGTAGAAGCGTTCAAAGGGGGAATCACCCTTGCGCTGGTTGTACCTTCCTATGAAACCGTACCCCACGCGGCCCATCAGCACCAGGTCGTGCCGGCTTTTGTTGCGTGTGAGCTTGGTGAACCACTGGCTGGTGAACTTCCACTTGTGGAATTCGGCCAGGGCATAGCGCTCGGAGGCGGGCAGCTCGGTATAGTGCACGTCCGGGTTAAAGACGGAGAAGGGCGGGGTGGCCTTCACGGAAACGGCCGTTTCGGAGCCTTGGGTGATCCAGAAGGGTTCGGCAATGGAGCGGCGCGTAAGGCGCAGTTGCAGGGCGTACACGTCGCTTGAGCCGTCGGTGAAGGCGAAGAGCGAGTTCCAGTTCTGCAGGGTGTAGCGTTGGAAGCTGCCGGTGAGGTTGAGGAAGAAGTAGTCGTCTGGCCAGCGCATGCGCTTGCCCAAGCCCACACTGCCGCCCCAGATGCCCAATTCCTGGAACTGGGGATTGTCCGCGGAGACGCCGTTGGTTTGGCGCGTGTAGTAGCCGCCCAAGCTCAGTGCGTTCGGCTTGCGGCCGCCCAACCAGGGTTCGATGAACGAGGCACTGTAGCTTTGGTAGTAGGAGCCGTTGGTTTGGGCACGCAGGCTCAGCGTTTGCCCATCACCGGCGGGCAGCGGTGCCCAGGCGTTCCTGGTGAACATCTTGCGCACGCTGAAATTGGTGAACGAGAGGCCGAGCGATACGAGCACGCGGCCGCCACCGTACCCCCCGCTCAGTTCCAACCGGTCGCTGGGCTTTTCGGCCACCACGTATTCCAGGTCCACCTTGCCGGTGCGCGGGTCGGGCTTGGGGGTCACGTTCACCTCGGCGGGATCGAAGAAGCCCAGGCTGATGAGCTGCTGCTGGGAACGGATCACCTCGCTGCGGTCGAACAGGTCACCCGGGCGGGTGCGCAGCTCGCGCCGGATCACGTGGTCGAAGGTCTTGGTGTTGCCGACCACGGTGACGTCGCGCACCCGGTACTGCTTGCCTTCGCGGATGCGGATCTCCAGGTCGATGCTGTCGCCCTCCACGCGTTCGATGGGCTCGGGATTGAAGCTCAGGTAGCCTTGGTCCATGTACAGCGAGCTGATGTCCACCCCGCTGGGGTTCATGTACAGGCGGCTGTCCAATTTTTTCTTGTTGTACACGTCGCCGCGCCGGATGCCCAGCAGGCCCACCAGGGTATCGTTGCTGTACTTGGTGTTGCCGGTGAAGGAGATGTCGCGGAAATAGAAGCGGTTGCCCTCGTCCACGGTGATGTCCAGCGCGATCCTCCGGGGCGAGGCGAAGTACAGCGTGTCCTTGGTGATCACGGCGTTGCGGTATCCCTTTTCATTGTACAGGTCGATCAGCCTGTTCTTGTCCGCAGTGTATTCGCTGCGCTGGAACTTGCTGCTTCCGAAGATGTTGTACCAGCGCTTGCGCTTGGTCTTCTTCAGGGTGCGGCGCAGGCGTGTGTCGGACAGGTTTTCATTGCCGTGGAAGCGGACGTCCTTGATCTTCACGCGCGGCCCCTTGTCGGCCAGGATCTGCAGGCGCACGCTGTTCTCCAGCGAGGTATCGCGGTTCTCCACGGTGCGCGCGGTGGCCTTCAGGAACCCCTTCTCCACGAAGTAGCGCGAAACGGTGCGCACGGCATTGGCCTTCACCGCCTCGTTCACCTGCTGGCCGCGCTGCAGGCCGATCTTTTCGCGGAGCTTGTCCCCTTCGCTGCGCGACACGGTGCCTGCGAAGCCATAGCTGGCCAACTGGGGGTTCTCCTGCACGATGATGTGCAGGAAGATGGTGTTGCCGCGCAATTCGGCTTCCTCGATGCGCACATCGGTGAAGAGCTTCTGGTCCCAGATGGCGCGGATGGCCTGGCCGATGCGCTCGCCGGGCACGGTGATCTTGTCGCCCACCTTCAGGCCGCTGAAGAGCTTCACGGCATTGGGGTCGCGGGTGACGCAGCCGCTGACAGTGATGCCGCCGATGGTGAATTCCCGGGGGTAGCCGTAGTCCACGGCAGGCACGTCGAGCTTTTGGGCCCGGGCGGGCAGCGCCATTGCCAAGCTGCAAAGCAGGACCAACAAGGGTGCCCAGGCCGGGCAGGGCTTGCGGCAGCACATCAGGAGGGGTTCAACTGTTCGCGGGTAAGCCCGAAGCGGCGTTCGCGGCGCTGGTAGTCCAAGATGGCCTGGAAGAAGTGTTCCTTGTGGAAATCGGGCCAGAGCACCGGGGTGAACCACAGTTCGGCATAGGCGATCTCCCACAGCAGGAAGTTGCTGACGCGGTGCTCGCCGCTGGTGCGGATCAGCAGATCGGGGTCGGGCAGCCCGCGGGTGCTCAGCCGCTGGTCGATCAGCTCCTCGTTCACCGCGTAGGTGTCCAACCGCCCATCGCGGATGTCGGTGGCGATGCTGCGCACCATGCGCAGGATGTCCCAGCGGGCGCTGTAGCTCAGGGCCAGGGTGAGGGTGATGCGGTCGTTGCCGGCGGTGCGGTCCATGGCCTTCTTCAGGGCGCTGCGGCAGCCTTGTGGCAGGCTGTCCGTGTCGCCGATGGTGTGCAGGCGCACGCCGTTCCGGTCCAGTTCGTCCACTTCCTTGGCCAAGGTGCCCACCAGCAGTTCCATCAGGGCATCCACCTCGGCCTTGGGCCTGCTCCAGTTTTCGGTGCTGAAGGCATAGAGGGTGAGGTATTTCACCCCTGCCTCGGTGGCCGCTTCCAACGTTTCCCGGATGGGCTGCACGCCGTGGAGGTGCCCGGTCACACGTTCCTGGCCGTGCTGTTCGGCCCAGCGCCCGTTGCCGTCCATGGTGATGGCCACGTGCACGGGCACGCGCGCGGGGTCGATCTGCTTGAGCAATGTCTGCTCGTTGGGTGGGGAGGTCTTTTCCACGGGGGTGCGAAGGTCGCTATTCCGGGCGTTCCACCGGTGTTTTTTTCCGATGGGCAGGTTGCCCCCGGCCGAATGGGCGTGGAAAGCACGTGCCGTGCTCAATGCTTCCTGCGGTCCCAAATGGCATCGCATTCGGTAAAGCGCGTCAGCAGCAGTGAAATGGTGAGGCCGGTGTATTGGTACCAGTCGCGGGTTTGGCCGTCGCCGCGGGCACGCCCGGTGTTGTAGCCGGTGGGGCGCAGCGGGCTGGGGTCGGCCAGCAGGGCCGTGAGCGGGCCGGCCTGCTCCACCAGCATGGCATTGTCGGCGTAAAGCCCCCCCACGTCGTCGATGTGATCGGTGTAGGTGCGCCGCAGGCCCCATTCCAGCTGCACGTCCACTTTCTTGGTAATGGCCAACTTCAGGCCCACCCCGAACGGGATACCAACCTGGTTGAGCTTGTAGCCCTCGCCCCCACCGATGGTTTGGCCCTCGGTGCCCAAGGGCTGCAGGTCGTACCAGGTATTGTCCAGCAGGTTTTGGGGATTGGTGCGGAAATAGGCCAGCCCCGCGAATACGAAGGGCGTCCAGGTACGGCTGTCCTTGGCCAGGCCGCGATACTTGAAGAAGTTGACCTCCACCAGGGCCGACGCCTCGAACAAGGAGGTGCGGAAGCCCAGCCCGCGCAATTGTTGCAGGGGGTCGTCCGATTCGCTGTCCCACGCCTCCAGCTTGCCGTACAGCCCCTGCAGGCGGAAGGCATAACGTTCATTGAAATTGTAGCGGTACATGATGCCGCCCGCCAAGTGGGTGTGCTTGGGGTAGTAGCGTGCGGGGTTGATGTCGCCGATGTAGAACGTGGTGCCCCCGGTGAGGCCCAGCTCGCTCACCTGCGCGGCGGCCGGCAGGGCCAGCAGGGCCAGTAGCGGGACGACCAGGCGGAACGGCTTCATGGGGTTGAACAACGGCGCAGGGTGTTGATCCGTGCACGGCGGGTCGCAAAAATAGGTAGGGCCTCCGACCCGTCGGATTGATGCCAACGTTACCCATAGAAGGGCCGGAGGCCCTATAATGCCCGCTCGCTCGGGAAAAACCCGGGCGAGGACTCGTGGTGGACACACGCGAGCGAGTGCACAAGGGAATACGCGCGGTAGGGATCAGGTGCCCGAACCACGGACGGCCTGCCGTACCTTTCGTCTTCTTTGAAGTAGGCAGCGGTTTCACTCTTGCAAGTGTCTATGATTATGATGAAGGCGCGCATCCTGTTCATAACCCTGCTGCTTGGAACGGCAACGAGCGGCCTGACCCAGGATTGGGCCTTGATCAACCCGGCCTATCGGTACAACTACACCACGGACGGCACGGACACGATCCGGAGCCAGATCCGGGTCGTGCAAGTGGATACGCTGGGTCCGGACAGCTTTCGGTACGATCTGAACCAAATAGCGCAACGGTGCCTTAGCTGTCCAGACTCTTGTAATCTCCATGTTGGCATTCCCCAGTTCCTGGGATGGGAAGGCCAGGTTGCCAATGGTACATGGTACTTCTTTAATGCTAATGATGGCACCATTATGATTAAACCGGAGGCCGCAGTGGGCGAACCATGGATCTTTCGTCCTTCCGATAATACCGAAGCAACCATCCTTGAGGTATCTGCGCAGGAGGTCTTGGGCAACATCGACTCCGTGCGCTTACTGACAACTGCCATGGGTGATACCGTGGCATGGAGCAAAGATCATGGATTGCTCCATTGGCATATTCACTATGGAGAGCGTTATATGCTATGTGGCATTCAAGGACTTGGGATCGGTAGATCAATTCCTGGTCTCTATGATTTTTTCCGCTTCCAGCCGGGAGACATGGTTTTATTCCGTCGTCAATCCGTTTCCATGTACCCGTATAGCTCATCATCATGGGAGCGTTTCCATATCCAAGAACGAGTTGAACAACCGGGCAATCTGAAATTCATCGGCTACTCCAATTACAGGTACTTCAATGGCCATAGTGGAGTCGTATCATACTCCACCATGCAACAAAGGACCTGGACCCTGGATTCAGCAACCACTGACTTTGTCCAACCGATCTATTCATCCCCCAATGAAGTTGTCCGTATTGGAGGCTCTCTTTGGCAACCCGAATTCATGATCGCACATCATGGCATTGACAGCGTCGGGAGCTATGTCATCCACTCGGGCACCGATGAAAACAGAGGCCTGTTCTTTTGGCCTGACCATGTTGACGGAGAATGTCAATCCACACCACCTCAATATCCATCGACCGGTACCTATTACTTGGACTCACAACTCGGGATACGGTATTTCAACCAGGCCACAAGCCCTTATGACGCAAGCCATTTTTGGACTATCGGGGCTGTGATAAGTGGGGACACGATCGGCACGGTATTCAATGACGACTTTTTCCTTGGCGGAATCCAAGAAATAGCACAAGGCTCATTCTACATCCATCCCAATCCGTGTAGTGATGTATTATTCATACACACTGAACGACCGTTGGATGGGCATTGGAAGATCATGGGAATAGGTGGTAATATCTTAGGGAATGGGCAATTTACATTTGACATTGAACAAGCAGTGGATGTTTCTTCGCTTTCCGATGGTATTTACCTGTTCGATGCCAGCACATCATTAGGCCGGATTTCGCGTAGGTTCACAATCCTTCGATAGCCCACAGCTCGCGCCCGACTTTCCGCCGAATGCACGCTCTGCAGGCGTTACCCATTGACGGCCTTGCTTCGCCTACTGCGCTGCCGCGAAGCGCTTTGGCGAAGCGGGGAGCGGCTACGCGAAGGCAATGCCGGAGGCCCTATCAGGCGCCCTCGCTCGGGAAAAATCCGGGCGAGGGCTCGCAGCGGCCGTTGGCCAAAGGGCAGGAAAAGGAAGAAGTCGACCTGTCGCGCTTCGGAGCGGGCACGTTCCTGGTGCGGATAACCAGCAAGGATGGTGTGTGCAATGAGCGGGTGGTGGTGCAATAACGGCCCCGTTATCGCGGTGCACGAGCCTTTCACCTGTTCCCCATGCCCGAGCGCACATCCAAGCCCCAGTTGAGCTTGTTGCGCAGGGTGTCCAAGAAGTCTTGTCCTTCCAATTGCACCAGCTTCACGGTGTGTTGGGCGCGGCGCACGTGCAAGTCGGGTGCATGGTCCATCACCACGCTGCGCGAGTCGAGGTTCACCAAGTATTTCTCGCTGCGGGCGTCCACCTTGAGGGTGAGCGTGCTTTTGCCCGGCACCACCAAGGGGCGCACGTTGAGGTTGTGCGGGGCGATGGGGGTGATGACCATGGCGTCGCAATCGGGCGCCAGGATGGGCCCGCCGCAGCTGAGCGAGTAGGCGGTGCTGCCGGTGGGGGTGGAGATGATCAGGCCATCGGCCCAGTAGGTGTTGAGGAAGCGGCCATCGAGGTGGGCGTGCACGGAGATCATGGCGGCGCCGTCGCGCTTGTGGATGGTGACCTCGTTGAGGGCGGTATCGTGCGCATCGAAGCCGGGGCAGCCTTGGAGGGTGAGCAGGGTGCGCTCCTCGGTGGTGAAGCGCCGTTCCACCATGGCCCTTAGGGCGCTGTCCACATCCTCGATGCGGGTATTGCTGAGGTAGCCGAGGCGCCCCAGGTTGATGCCCAGCATGGGCACGGATGCGCGGCCGATGAAGTCCACGCTGTCCAGAAAGCTACCATCGCCACCCATGCTCACCATCAGGTCCAAGCGGGCTTCTTCCGGCCGCTGCATCACTTCGGTATCGGCAGGCAGTGGCATGCCCGTTTCCGCCATCCGCCGCGCCAAGCCCTGCTCCACCACCGGGGTGGCGCCCACGGCCACCATGCGCGCCATGATGCTGCTGATGGTGGCAGCCGCTGATGGGGGGTAAAGGCGGCCGGAAATTCCGATGCGCATGGGGAGGGTGTCGTTCAAAAGGGTTGGGTGAAATTTAGGTAGAATCCGGTCTCGGCAAGGCGGTTCACGGCCCACTCGATGCGCAGCACTTGGTCATAGCTGGTCACTAAGTCCAGGCCCAGCCCGTAGCTGTGTTGCCATGCGTTGGCCAGGAAATTCTCCGCACCGTGCACTTCATCCCTCACAAAGCCGTGGTCGCTGAAGGCATTGAGGTACACGGCCAAGTGCAGGGTGCGGAAGGGCTCCCACGGGATGGTTTCCAGTCGGTAGGAGCGCGGCCGCACGATGGCAAAGAGGATGTTGGCCTTGCCGAGGAACCACTGCTGGCCGTCGATCACATAGTACTCGTAACCGCGGAGATGGTTTCCGTAGCCCAGCCCTTCCTGCAGGAAGTAATGGTCACCGCTGCCCTGGGAGAGCTTGCCCCTGAGGCTGCCGCCCACGCTCCAGCGCAGCCCGGCCTTCCAGCTGTGCTGCGCGGTGCCCAGCAGGTTGGTCACCCCGGGCTGCCCGGGTCCGATGCCCTGCTGCACCAATTCCATTTTCAGGAACGTGCCTTGGAGCGGGAAGGCGCGCGAATCCCGCCGGTCCACGATGGCCGAGTAGCCCATGGAAAGGAAGCCAACATGCCGGTCACCGGCGGCTATGTAATTAGGATTGCGCACCACGGCGGTATCGCGCACGGACACGTCATGCCACATGAAGCTCCACGCATGGCGGATGTCGTGGGTGCGGCGGAACGTGATCGCAGCGCCGGCCTTCCACTGGTGGACGATGTTCTCGGCAGGCGTTCTCAGCAGGATGCGTTTGTTGGCCACCGTGCCGATGGTGATCTCGTCCTGTTCGCCATAGCCGCCCTCCACCTGGGCGCCCCAGCGCTGGGCACGGTCGAAGGAAGGCACGCGGTACCGCAGGCCGAAGCGCCGGGAATAGCCCAACTGCACCAAGGCCGACAAGGTTTCATTGCGCCCGCGCATGTTGAAGCGGTTCAGCTCCAGCCCGTAATTGATCCGGCGCAGGTCCTTGGTGAGCCACCACGTGTTGAAGTTGGGGTCGGCGATCTGGATCATGGGCTGCGGCCACCAGTACCAGCGTTCGTTGATGGTGATGGTGATGAAGACCTCGTGCGGCCCCAGGAAGGTGGGCAGCAGCAGCGCCGTGTTGAACAGGCCGAGATTCAACAGGTTCTGGCGACTGCGGTCCAAGCGCTCATACAGTTCCGCTACCGGCAGGGTGTCGCCTTCCTGGAAGGTGAGTTCGCGCAGGATGATCTTTTCCTTAGTCTGCTTGTTGCCCTCCACCAGGATGCCCGAGATGCCGTAAGGCCCGGTGAAGCCCGTGCCAACGGGTTGTGCGACGGCCACCGTGGCACACAGGCACCAGAGCGCTGCAACCGCTGCGGTGCACCAACGGGCGGCACCCGGCGCGGAAGCGTGCCTTTGGTTGTTCGTGGTGCCCATGCTGCTTGCCCGGCTGCGTGCAAAGATGCCTCATGCCAGGCGGGGGCATGCACCGGCCGGTGTTGTGCGCGGCCCGCTTGCGCGCGATCAGATCTTCATGATCCGCATCAGGGCATCATAGCGCTGGCGCATATCGTCCTGCATGCGTGAAGGTTGGAAGGTGGTGCGAACGGCGTACTGGAACCGGTCGAAGGCCTGCAGGATGCCGCTGATGTCCTCCTGGTTGATCTTCAAGGTCACTTCCATGCGCATGCTGTCCGGCAGATCGGTGCAGTACATGCTCAGCACGCGGGCACCTTCGTCCTCCACGATGCGGGCGATCTGCTGGAGGGAATAGTCGTTGCGGGCCATTTCCAACACCACCACGCTGCCAGGCACGCAGGCATTCACCAGGTCGGCCATGGCCTGGGTGGCTTCCGCACCGTTCACCACCCCGAGGTAATGTCCGTTGAGGTCCAGCACGGGCACTACCTGCAGGTCGTGCTCCGCCATCAGTTTCAGCACATCATACACATGCTGCTTGCCGCGCACGAACGGAAGCTCCACGCGCTCCATCACCTGCTCCACGGTGGCGCCGGGGGTGTTGTTGTTCAGTGCATCCTCCTCCTTCAGCAAGCCGACCAAGCGCCCCTTGGCCACCACGGGAAGCACGGCGGTGTGGAACTCGTCCATCAGGTCCAGGGCGCGTGCCAAGGGATCGCGGGGGGCCAGCGCCTGGATGGTCTTTGAAAGGAGGTCGAAGGCTTGCATGGGGATGTGGTTGCTGCGCGCCGGGGCTACTTTTGGCGGAGGAACGGGACCAAGGTAACGGGCCTTTGCGCATGACAAAGTTGAGCGTGAACATCAATAAGCTGGCCACGTTGCGCAATGCACGCGGCGGCAACCGGCCCAACGTGGAGCAAAGCGCGGTGGACATCGAGCGGTTCGGGGCGCAGGGCATTACGGTGCACCCCCGGCCGGATGAGCGACACATCCGCTATGCCGACGTGCGGGCGCTGAAGCCGTTGCTCACCACCGAGTTCAACATCGAGGGCTACCCCAATGAACGGTTCATCCAGCTGGTGCTGGAAGTGCGGCCCGCCCAAGTGACCCTGGTGCCCGACCCCCCCGGCGTGCTCACCAGCAACGCTGGTTGGGACGCGCGCGCCCGCAAGGCCGAACTGAAGGAAGTGATCGCCCGGTTCAGGGCGGCAGGCATCCGCACCTCCATCTTCATGGAGACCGACACGGAACAGATCGCACATGCCGCTGAAACGGGCACCGACCGCATCGAATTGTACACCGGGCCGTACGCGGAACAATACGCCGCCGACCGCGAAGCAGCCGTGGCCCCGTTCACGCGCGCAGCGGAAGCAGCCGCCCAAGCGGGCCTAGGCCTGAATGCAGGCCATGACCTGGACCTGACCAACCTCGCCTGGTTCAAGGCCCATGTGCCCGGTTTGCTGGAGGTTTCCATCGGCCATGCCCTGATCTGCGATGCCTTGATCTACGGTATGGAGAACATCGTTCAATTGTACCTGCGCGAACTGCGATGAGCGCGGACCTCTTCTTCCGCCGGGAAGGGGCCGGCAAGCCGATCGTGATCTTGCACGGGCTATACGGCAGCAGCGACAACTTCGGGCACATCGGGCGCACGCTGGCCTCCGCCTACGATATGATCCTGGTTGATGAACGCGACCACGGCCGTTCCCCGCACACCGACCGGATCACCTACCCGCTGATGGCCGAGGACGTACATGCGCTCTTTACCAAGCTGGCGCTGAAGGAGGTGGTGCTGGTCGGCCACAGCATGGGCGGAAAAACGGCCATGGTTTTTGCACAGCACTGGCCGGAACTGTTGCGGCACTTGGTGGTGATCGACATCGGTCCGCGCCAATACCCGATCGGGGAGCACGCCGTCATTGCGGAGGCATTGGCCAGCAGTGACCTGGCATCCAAGTCCTCGCGCCAGGCAGTGGAAGCCCACCTGGCGCAGTACATTCCCGAGCCGGGCGTGGTACAGTTCCTGATGAAGAGCCTGTATTGGCGGGAGCCCGGCAAGCTCGCATGGCGGTTCAATGTACCGCTGCTGCAGCGCGACATGGGCGAGATCACCGGGGCGATCGGGCCCGGGGTGGTGCAGGTGCCCACGCTGTTCATCCGGGGCGGGAAGAGCCCGTACATACCCCGCGAGGACCTGGCCCAGATCAAGGAGCAGTTCCCCAACGGCCGCGTGGAAACCATTCCGTACGCGGGGCACTGGGTGCACGCGCAAGCCCCTGAAGAAGTGATGGACTTCATCCGCTCGGTGGCATGAGGAAACTGTTGTGGATTGCCCTGCTGGCGGTCGGCACGGTTGGCGTAGCGCAGGACAGCGTGCGCTACACCGGGGGATATGTTTTCCACGATGGCATCTACCTGGATTTCGCCGCCTTTCGCCACAACGCACCCAGCATTCCCATATCCGCACTGCGCACCGCGCAGGGGCAGCCTGTGGATGACCTGCGCAACAGCGGGGAGAAATTGTACTTCATCGACAGCGCCGGGCAACGCACGCGCGTGGAGCTGGACGGAACCTGGGGCTTTTGCAACGGTGGCGTGGTATACGTGCGGGCCGGCAACGGTTTTTCGCGCATCGGGCTGATGGGCTCACTGGCACACTTGGTGTACGACGCCACCTACCGCAACTTCGACCCGTACATGATGGGCGGCAGCACCACGTACACGGTGGAAGAGCAACGCTTCCTGGATATGGCCACGGGTGCCTTCCCGCCAGTTTCCGCCGCCGGCATCCGCGCGGTGCTGGCCCGCGATGGGCTGCTGCTGGAGGAATTCGACGCCTTGCCGAAGAAGCAGCGGAAGCGGCCGGAGGCCGTGTTCCTGTTCATGCGGCGGTACAACGACCGGCACCCGCTTTATTTCCCCAAGTGATCGACTGGTGCTTGGAGGTCCATGGGACCCGCATACACCATGTCCACATGCGGGATGCCGTCCAACAGGTAGGCCTTGCCACGGACCATGAAGCCGAATTCTTCATAGAACTTTTGCAAATGGGCTTGTGCTGCCATTTCGCAGCGCGCCGAGCCGTAGTGCAGCCGCACCGCCGCCAACGCTTGGTGCATCAATTCCCTGCCATGGCCCCGGCCACGGTGCTGTGCCGCCACCACCACGCGCCCAATGTGCGGCAACCCGCCGTCTTGCGGCGGCAGGATGCGGCAGTAGGCCACCAGCCCGCCTTCAGCGGTGCGCCCCACCACGTGGGTGGCTTCAGCATCCAGCCCGTCCAGCTCGGCATAGGCGCATTGCTGCTCCACCACGAACACATCAACGCGCAGGCGCAGCACGTCGTGGAGCAGCAGCGCATCCATGCCGTTCAACTGCGTTACGTCCCACGTTTGCACGCGCACCTTGCTCATGTGCCCACCGGGACCAGCGACCCGTCGCGTATGTACAGCAGCCAACCTTCCACGGGTTTCCCCTCCACGGCGCGCAGCAGCCGGATGTATTCGGCCACCTGGTGGTTATGGCGGTCATCGGGCCTGCCCGTTTTGATGTCCAGTATGCGTATTTCCCCTCCCTCCCGCACCACCCGGTCCGGGCGCAGGGCGCGGCCTTTTTCGTCCAGCAGGGTGGATTCGGTTTGCACATGCAGTCCCTCGCCAAAGAACGGTTCCAGCTCCGGCCTGGCCAGCAAGAGCTGCAAGTGGCGCGCGATGGCCGCCTGCGCCTCTTCGGTCAGTCCCCAATTGGGCGCTTCCAAGGACAGGGCCTTCGGCAGGTCGCCGGTGGCATGCACACGGGCCAGGATGGCATGCAGGGCATTGCCATGGCTGCGGTACGGGTCGGGGTCGGCGGGATCCCAGTCGGAAGGTGCATCGCAGCGGATCTGCCATTGGCGCGGCGTGGCCTCCCCGGAAGCGCGTCCACTGGCTGGTTCCGGCTCCGCAGGTCCGCCTGCCCGGTCTGCGGCCATCTCCGCTGCTTCGTTGCGCATCCGCTGGCCGGAGGCCCATGCCTGCCCCGGCCCTAAGCCCAGATGTTCCCGCAGGGCTTTGGCCAAGAACCCCGTGCCGCCGCCGGGCACACTGAGGTAGAGCCGCTGCTCGGGGCGCGTGATGGCCACGTACAGCACGTCCAGCTGGTCCAGCATGCGCAAGTTCTTCTCCTCCATCACTTCATCCACGCCTGCTTCCAGCAAGTAGTTCGACATGCCGACCAAGGCCGCCGGCAAGCCCTCAATGGGCGGGTCCGGCCGGATCCAGATCCGCTCCCGCCCTCCTCCGCCGGGCGCCTTGCCTGCCTCGGGCACGATCACCACGGGGAACTGCAAGCCCTTGGCCTTGTGGATGGTCATGACTTGGATGGTGTCCGGCCCTGCATTACCCCCCACCGACCGCTTTCGGCCTTGGCGTTCCCAATGTTCCAGGAAACCGGGCAGGTCGTCCCCATAGACCTTGCCAAAGGCATGCACCTCGTTCACCAGACCCATCATGAACACGTCTTCGGCAGGGTCGCGGCCCAGGGCCCGGGCGATCCTGCACACCAAGGGCACCAGCGGCAGGCGCATGTGCACGCCCGGGTTTTCGCGCACCCAACGGAGCATGCGTTCCTTCGGCCGCAGATTGCCCGCAAAGGGGTCCGCCGCTCCGGAAGAAGCATCCAACAGGAACATGGCCTGCACCGCTTGTGCGGCGTGTTCGTCCGTTGCGCGCTGCAGCCATGCCAGCACATGCACCACGGCGCATACCTGGGGTGCGCTGCCCAAGGTGAATCCCTCCGGGGATACCACCGGCCAGCCCTCCTCCGCCAATCGCTGGCTACAGGTTGCGCCTTGGCTGCGGGAGCGCACCAGCACGGCGATATCCCCCAAGCGGAACCCGTCCTCCAAGCTGTCTTTCACCGCCTTCACCATCAGGGCCGTGAAGGCCAGACCTTCGTCCTTCGCTTTGTCCTTCGGGTCGTAGCAGGCGACCTCCACGTAGCCCTCCATGGAGAGGTTCGCTTCCTGCTCGTGGCGGTCGTACATGAAACGTTCGCCTTCGCGGAGCTGTTGCTTCAACACGCCGGCCACTTCGTTATTGAACCGGATGATCGCCCGTCCGGAGCGGTAATTGCCGGCCAAGGGTTCCACCGGCACATGGTTGCGCGCAAGCATTTGCTCCACGGCATCCCCGCGCTGAAGCAGGTCCTTGCGGTATACGGCCGGAAACCGGTTGAATTGCCGGGCCTCGCCGTTCCGCCACCGGTAAATGGCCTGCTTTGCGTCGCCCACCAAAAACACCGAACCGCCTTGGCCCAAGGCATTCTCCACCAACGGCAGCAAGGCGTGCCATTGCATCAGGCTGGTATCCTGGAACTCATCGATCAGGAAGTGCTTGTATCGCTCCCCTAACCGCTCGTACAGGAATGGCGCGGGTTCATCCTGCACAATAGCCACCACCTTGCGGGTAAGATCGCTGAAAAAGGACACGCCTTCTTCCCGCTTCAAGGCCTCCAGGCGCAGGTCGATGGCATTGAGCGAAGCGGTGGGAAGCAGGTCGCGCAGAATGGCCTTGCGGACAAAATACTGCGGCAATTCCCCGGGGGCGTTCTCCCCGCCTCGCAGGTCTTCCACTTCCCGCACGACCTCGTACAAGATGGTGGAAATGCCTTGGATGGCCTCCTTCGCTTCAGCCGGGGCTTTCGGCCCATACCAACGCCCGCTCTCCATGGCCTTGGAGAGCACCGCGCCGTATTTGGGCATTTCATCCAGCCGGAACAATCCGCGGAAGTAGCTCATGATACCCCGCCCCGCATTGTACAGGTCTCCTTCCTCCACCCCGGTGCGGACAATGGCATCGAGCGCTTCCCGTCCGAGTCCTGCCATGCGTACGGCGAATTTCACGTTCCGCCGTTCCAGTTCATCTTTCACCCGCATGAACTGCGCAGTGGACACCTCTTCCAGGGCGGCCAGGTGCTCCAGCGCATCCTCTCGGCCCAACTGCTTGGCCAGTTCGCGCAAGGGTTGGCCCGGGTTCCACGTTTGCTCTTCCTCCAGCAGCTGCTCGCAGGTGGCCACCAGCACCTCGGTGAGGGCGGCATCGCTTCCGGCTTCCTCCAGCAACAGGTCCACCGCCTGTGCGCGCAAGTGTTCCTCCTCGGTGGTCATGCGCAGTTCATGGTCCAACTGCAGGTCGCGCGCGAAGGGCATCACCACGCGGCGTGTGAAGGAGTCGATGGTGCTGATGGCCACCTGGCCCCAGTGGTGGAGCATGTGGCCGAGCATGGCTTGCGCACGGCGCCGCAGCTCGTCAGGCGTGATGCCGGCCTCCTTGAGGACGGAGTCGCGCATATCGGCTTGCGCGTGCTTCAAATCCGCGGTGGAAGCCAGTTCCTCCAGGTAATTCAGCACCCGCTCGCGCATTTCCACGGCCGCCTTGTTGGTGAAGGTGAGCGCCAGGATGGACCGGTAAGCCGAGGGGTCCTTCGCGCGCAGCGCCTTCAGCAGGTATTGCTTCACCAAGGCATGGGTTTTTCCGGCACCGGCGGAGCTGTGTAGGACGGTGAACATGAACGGCCAAGGTAGCGCAGGTGCCGGTCCCGTACCCGGGCGGACATGCCGTTGCCGATGGGGCCCGGTTGAATGCGTTGCTACGCCGCCTTGATGCCCGCCGCAGGCCGCCACGTGGTGCAGCGCATACGGTCGTTGAGCACTTCGGGCTTGAAGATGCTGGTGCCCATCAGCATGCGGGCGCACTCCTGCACCCCTTCGGTGATGCTGGGGTGCGGGTGCATCAATTTGGCCAGCTCGGCCACGCCCATGCCGGTACTGATCATCAGGGCGACGGCCTGTATGGCGCTGCTCGCATGCTCGCCCACGGCGCGCATGCCCAGCACCTTCATCCGGTCATCATCCGTGACGATCATCTTGAAGAAGCCTTTGGCGTGGCGCATGGCAGTGGCCCGTGCCAGGCACGAATAATCGATCTTCGCCGTGCGGTGTGCCAGGCCTTTTTCACGGCACCCCTGTTCGTTGAGGCCCACGCCGGCAACCTCCGGATCGAGGAACATGATGGTACTGGCATTGGCATGGCTGAGGGGCAGGTCTTTCAGTTGCCAGATCCGCTCCACGGCATGCCTGCCCTCCATCTCCCCGATATTCACCAGCATGTTGCTGCCCATGGCATCGCCCACCACGTGGATGTGCGGCTGCGAGCTGCACGTTCCATCGAGCACAACGCCCCCTTTTTCATCCCGGTCCACTCCGGCATGTTCAAGCCCCAGGTTCTCCACGTTGGGCACCCGTCCCACGGAAAGCAAGGCTTTCTCCACGGCCACCTCCTCGGTGCCGCCATCCTCGTAGCGCAACAGGTAACGCACGGCATCCGGCTCGGCGGCGATCCGTTCCAAACGGGCCCGGTGATGGATCACCACGCCCTTTCGTTCGAGGTTTCCTGACACCAGGTCGGAGACGTCGTCATCCTCAAAAGGCAGGATGCGCGGCGCCCGGTCGATCAAATGCACTTTGGTGCGGCCGAAGTTGCTGAAGATGGTGGCGAACTCGCAGCCCACCACGCCGGCACCGATGATCACGATGCTCTTGGGGAAGTCGGTGATGGCGAAGATGCCGTCGCTGGACAGGATCCGGCGTTCGTCCAGGCCGATACCGGGCAGGTGCCGTGGCCTGCTGCCGGTGGCAACAATGAAGTGGTCGGCCCTGACGGTGGCGATGCCGCCATCACGCTTTACCTCCACGACATGTGGGTCCATGAACGCGGCGTGGCCCCGGATGTGCTTGAACGTGCCCCCGGAGGGCCCCGGCCTGGCAGCCATCATTTGCAGGTGGCAGGAATGCAGGTATTTCCGCTCGAAGAGGGCTTCGTTCATCGTTCGTTGCACCTCCTCCCAAGTGAGCCGGAAGGGTTCGCGGTCGCGGCTGCGCAGTACGTCATTCGCCGTGGCCACGCGCTGGCTGAGCTCCCACAGCGTCTTCGATGCCAAGGCTCCGTTGTAAATGCCGGTGCCACCGATCCGGTCCCGCTCAATGAGCACCACGCGCTTCCCAAGGTCCATGCCCCGCATGGCGGCGGCATAGCCCGCAGGTCCTCCGCCGATCACGCACAAATCGAAATTCTCCATGGCACTATGGGCTCTTGCTGGTTCCCCTTTGTTACGGCAGCGCCGGGGAATGGTTCATCCGGCCGGACAAGCCGATGGTCCCGCTGGATCCACCGCTCGCCGGGCCGGCGAACTGATCTGTCGGATCACCTTGCGGTTACAGTATCCTACGGCCCATGCAGCCCGTACAAGGCACAAGATGCGCGTGCCCATTGCCGGTTGGAAGTTGCTGTTGCTGGCCCTTGGCCTTTCCGCCACTTTGGCCTCGCAGGCCCAATGCCCCCAACTGTATGCCAGCGACGGCAACCCCAGTGGTGCACCCGTTTGGATCAGCTGCTCGGGCGGCAATTTCACCTTGGTGGTGGCCTCACCGGCGCCAACGGGAGCATACACCATTGATTGGGGGGACGGCACACCGGATGCGGTGGGACCCAGCCTGGCACCGCCCCAAACGGTGAACCACACCTATCCGGCCGCCGTAGCCACCTACACCGTCACCTTCACCGAGCTCACCAGCGGCTGCGTGATCACCGGCACGGTAACGATGGAGCAGAGCACCAGCGCCTCCATCCAGATCCCCGTGGGCGGCCTTACCCAGGTGTGCGCCCCGCAGTCGGTTGACTTCATCAACAGCAGCACCAACACCTCGCCGAACACCGTGTTCCGCTGGAACTTCGGCGATGGCACCACCTGGTTTGATTACGATTACACCAACCTGGGCCAAACGCTCACCCACATGTACCTACCGGGCACCGTGGGCTGCGAAACCACCGTGCAACTCAGTGCGGAAAACCAGTGCAACACCCTGCAGGGCGGGCCCAGCATAGCCACCTTCAATCCCATCCGCATTTGGGACATCGACACGGCCAACATCTCGCCCAGCGCCACCCTGCTCTGTTGGCCGGACAATGAGGTGACCTACCTCAACACCACCTTGCGCAACTGCCTGGCGCAGGGCAACATCTTCCAGCGCTACGAGTACTGGAACTTCGGCGACTACTGGGGCGCGGGCCATGATTCGATCATCGACTGGACCCCATGGCCACCGACCTTCCCGCACACCATCGCCTATCCAGGCATCGGCACTTACCAGGTGATGATGCTGGACAGCAACTACTGCGGGATCGATACGGCGTGGGTCACCATCAACATCGTACCTCCGCCCTCCGTGGGCGTAACGGCCAATCCCACGCCCGTGTGCGCGGGCAGCCCGGTCACCTTCACGCCGACCACCAACGGCGGGGCCAACTACTTCGAGTGGGACTTTGATGACGGCAGCGGGTTTCACTGGGCCAATGCGGGCAACCAAACCCACACCTTCAATACGCAAGGCACCTATAATGTCCGCTACGCGGCCAGCATCCAAGGCGCCACGGCCGGTTGCGCCGACACGGCCACCGCGGTGGTCACCGTGCTTCCCAGCCCCAGTGCCCAATTCACCCTGGACGAGCATGCGGCCTGCACCTCGCTGACAACCACTGCCACAAACACCAGCAGCAACGCCATCAACTACCTGTGGGACTTCGGCGATGGCACCACCAATACCCAGCCCAACCCGCCTCCGCACACCTACTCAACCCCGGGCGAATACGTGATCAGCCTTACGGCCTACAACAACCAAGGATGCGATAACACGGCGACCGACACCGTGCATGTGTTTGCCGTGCCGCAGCCGGTGATCGGTGCCCAGAACGTGTGCGAGGGATCCGCCGCGCAGTTTGCGGACCTGACCGTTACCGAGCCCGGGAACCCCGTTCAGCAATGGCTTTGGGATTTCGGCGACGGCACCACCGACAACGTGCAGGGGCCCGGGCACCTGTATGCGGCCGGAGGCACCTATACGGTTACGCTTACGGTAACGACCCCCTATTGCCAGGGCACCAACAGTTCCACCATCACCGTGGAGCAGAAGCCCGTGGCAACCATTGTTGCCGACCCGGCCACGGGCTGCGCGCCATTGAACGTGTCCTTCATCAACAACAGCACCGGTGCGGTCAATTACGTCTGGCAGTTCGGCGACGGCGGTGCCAGCAACACCTCCGCTCCCCAGCACACCTACCAGAACCCGGGCAATGCGGACAGCGTGTATACGGCCACCCTGGTGGCCAGCACGGCCTTCGGCTGCAGCGACACCGCCTCCGCCACGGTGACCGTTGCCCCCACGGTGATGGCGATGTTCACCCATGATGCGCAACCCGGCTGCGCCCCGTTGGCCGTCCAGTTCACCAACCACAGCACCGGCGGCAACAACTTCCAGTGGGATTTCGGCGACGGCACGACCAGTACCGACCCCAACCCGTCGCACACCTACATCAACAATTCCGGCGTGCTGCAAGTAATGACCGTGTCGCTCACCGTGTCCAACTGGGCAGGTTGCAGTCATTCCATGCAGCAAAACATTATTGTGTACCCGGCTCCGCACTTCACCTTCAGCGCCCAGCCGGACAATGGCTGCACGCCGTTGACGGTCACCTTCCCTTCCGTGATCGGCGCCATCACCTACCAATGGGATTTCGGCGACGGCAGCACCGGCAGCGGGCCCACCCCGCAGCACACCTACATCAACAGCACCGACAGCACGGTACTTTTCCCCGTGCGGTTGACAGCCACCAACGCCTTTGGCTGCACCGACAGCACATCGGGCACCATCACCGTGTTCCCGGCGCCGGTGGCGCAATTCACGCTTAGCGGCAATAGCGGCTGCCATCCGCTTTCCGTAATGCTCAACAATCAGTCCCAAGGTGCGGCCAGTTATTCGTGGAGCTACGGGGACGGCCAAACATCCACCACAACGGCCAGTGCGCACGGCCACACCTGGTACAACTACACCGGCCCCGGCGCACAGTCCTATGCAGTATCGCTCACCGCCACCTCCGCCAACGGCTGCACCAACAGCATGGGCAGCACCGTGGAGGTGTACCCGCAGGTGGTGGCGGCCTTTGTTGCCGATAGCGCGGGCTGTTCGCCGATGAACCCGCATTTTGTGAACCTGAGCACGGGTGCCGACAGCTACCTGTGGACCTTCGGCGACGGCAGCGGCAGCACCGCCCCGAACGGATCGCATGTCTACATCCACAACGGGCTTGCCGACACCTTGTTCCATCCCGTGCTTGTGGCCTCCTCCACTTTTGGATGCAGCGACACCGCCACCGCCGCCGTACTGGTCCATCCCGCGCCCATCGCGCAATTCAGCGCTTCACCCGCCACGGCCTGTGCACCCGCCCCGATCGATCTCCAGGACTTTTCCATCGGAGCCACATCGCTGAACTGGGTATTCGGCGACGGCATGTTCCAGAACGCCGCGCCTGGCGATGTGCAGCACACCTATAACAACTCCGGCAGCGCCCCCGTGCAATTTGACGTGCGCCTCACCGCCACCTCCGCCTTCGGGTGTACAGACACCATTACTTCCTACGTGACCGTCTACCCCTCGATCGACGCGCAGTTCAGCCTGCCGGCGGAGGCCTGTTCGCCTGCCGTGATCAACCTGACCGGGCAAAGCCAAGGCGCCACGCAGATGCTTTGGGACATGGGCGACGGCATCACCCTGATCGGCGCCAACGTGAGCCACACTTACGTGAACACCGGCAACACCGACGTCACCTACACCGTGTCCCTCACCGCCACCTCGGCCTACGGCTGCACCTCCACGGTGCAGCATGCCATCGTCATCCATCCCGTTCCGGCCGCCGCGTTCATCGCCACGCCGTTCAACCAGACCTTCCCCGATGCCACGGTCACCATCAACAACACAACCGCACCCGGCCCGTGGAACTACAACTGGTCCTTGGGTGACGGCAGCAGCTCGAACGTGCAGCAGCCACCCGCACATACCTATTCCACGTGGGGCAGTTTTACCATCACCCTGGTGGTAAGCACTGGCATCTGTTCCGATACGGCCAGCCAGCAGGTCACCATCGCCCCGCCCCTGCCCACCGCTTCCTTCATCGGCAGCGGCGAAGGCTGCGCCCCGTTGACGATCGCGTTCACCAACACCTCCCTGCTGGCCCAAGGCTACCAATGGCAGTTTGGCGATGGGGCATCCAGCATCGCGGAGAACCCGGTGCATGAATACCACACGCCGGGCACCTATACCGTCTCGCTCACGGCCTTCGGCCTCAATGGGGGCATCAGCACCATGGTGAAGGTGGATTCCGTGGTGGTGCACCCAACGGCCATGGCCTTCTTCACCGTGCAGCCCGCCCAGGTGATCGTGCCCACGCAACCCATCTTCACGTACAACCTCAGCACCAACGCCACCAGCTACGTGTGGGACTTCGGCGACGGCATCTTCAGCAACGAAACCTCGCCGGTCCATTACTACCAAACCCCCGGCAACTATGGCATTACCCTGGTAGCCAACAACGTGTGGAACTGCCCAGACACGTTCAGCCTGCCCGGTGCGGTCACCGCCATTGCCGGCGGAGAGATCGCCTTCCCGAACGCCTTCACCCCGGGAAACAACGGACCCACGGACGGCGTATACGACCCCAACAGTTTCGACAACGACATCTTCCACCCGATGAGCCAAGGCGTTGTGGACTACAAGCTGCAAGTATTCAACCGTTGGGGGGAATTGTTGTTCGAGACCACCGAGATAACGAAAGGATGGGACGGATACTACCGCGGGCGGTTGAGCAAGCAGGACGTGTATGTCTGGAAGGCCTATGCCCGATTTGTCACCGGTGAGGAGAAACGCATGTCCGGTGACCTAACTCTGTTGAAATGAAGAGAACCTACCCTTTGATCCTGGCTTTCGCCCTACTGGCCCCATGCGGGAGCGCATCAGCCCAACAGGGCTACAGTCGCAGCCAGTACAACCTGCTGGACGAAGCGCGCACCCTCTTGGATGCCGGGCAATGGAGCGATGCCTACCGCATCTACAAGCGGTTGGTGAACGTGGACACCACTTTCGCCGAAACCTATTACGGCATCGGCATATGCGAGATGAACATGCCCGAAAAGCGGCCCTTGGCCACCGCCCGGTTTGAAACGGCCGTGCGGCACGGCCACGTGGAAGCGATGTACCAATTGGCGCTGGCCAGGCACCGGCAACAACGCTTCAGCGACGAGATCGGCCTGCTGGAGCAATACCGCAACGAGCGGCGGCGCGAGGTGTCCAACACGGAAGTGGACCGGCAGATCGCCACCGCCCAAACCGCCCGTTCACTGCAGGCCGACCCGGTGCACCTGCGCATCCGCAACCTGGGGACCGCGATCAATTCACCCTCCCATGATTACTGCCCGATCATTACTGCTGATGGCAACACGCTGTACTTCACCAGCAGAAGGGCCGGCACCATGGGGGGGGCGAAGGATGCAGCTGGCCAATTCTACGAGGACATCTATACCGCCACCCGCACCGATGGGGTATGGGGCCGTGCAACAAACCTGCACGCTCCGGTAAACTCCTCCATGCAGGATGCCACGGTGGGCTTGAGCGCGGACGGCAACGAAATGATCATCTACCGTGCCAGCGACGGCATGCCGGACGGTGACCTGTACATCACCCAACGCGCACAAGGGCACTGGGGGGATCCGCAGCGCATGACCGGGAAGATCAACACCAAATACCACGAACCCAGCGCCACCATCTCGGCGGATGGTTCGGAGATCTACTTCACCAGCGACCGCCCGGGCGGCTTCGGGGGCCGCGACCTCTACCGCATCCGCCGCCTTCCTGACGGGCAATGGAGCGAACCGTTGAACTTGGGTGCCTCCATCAACACCCCGTACGATGAAGATGCGCCATTCCTGCACAGCGACGGCACCACCCTTTTCTTCAGCAGCAATGGCCACAACACCATGGGCGGCTTCGACATCTTCAAGGCCGCGCTGATGGACCCGGACATGAACGTATGGGACGAGCCGGTAAACATGGGCTATCCGCTGAACACGGTGAACGACGACATCTACTTCAGCCTCAGTGAAGACGGCCGGACCGGCTTCTTTAGTTCCGAAAGGAACGACGGCAAAGGGGGCCAGGACATTTACGAAGTGGTATTCCCGGTGAACCAAGTGGAATACCTCCTGGTGCTCGGAACAGTTACCAATGCCCATGAGGACCCGGTCCAAGCACGGATCTTGGTCACCGATCCCGCCAGCGGGGAGATCGTGGGCATCTACAACTCCAACGAGCACACCGGCAAGTATGTGATGGCCTTGCGGCCGGGCAGGAAGTACAGCATGAGCGTATCCGCGATCGGCTATGAGGATTGGGAACATGAACTGCTCGCCCGGGATGAAGAAATGATAGGCACCCTGGTGTTGGATATTCCGATGGTTCAAGGTGCGAAAACAGCAGGTGCCCTTCAACGTTGAACAAATGAACGCGCGGCACGGGTTCTCCCTTGCGCTGATCATCGGCGCTTGGGGCCAACTGATGGCCCAGGATCCGCACTTCACGCAGTTCTATGCTTCACCCACCTACCTCAGCCCGGCTTTTGCAGGCACTACCGTTCAAAGCCGCTTGGCGCTGCAATTCCGCGACCAGTGGCCGGCCATCCCTGGTGCGTTCGTAAGCTTTGCCTTTGCCGCAGACCAGTACTTGGCCAACCTGAACAGCGGCATCGGCTTGATCGCCGTGCGCGACCAGGCCGGAAGCGGGGCCTTGAGCTCCACCACCATAAGCCTGCAGTACGCCTACGAGATCCGCTTGAAGCACAAGGTATATCTGCGGCCAGCCCTGCAGTTCGGTTATGCCAACCGGGCCGTGAACTACTCCCAACTGGTGTTCAACGACCAGCTGGCGCGCGGCGGCGATATTTCCACCTATGAGCATTTTGACGGGCGCAAAGCCGGTTATGCCGACATTGGTTCGGGCCTGCTGTTCTTCACGCCCACCATGTGGGCCGGCATTGCCCTGCAGCACATGAACGAACCCAACCAGTCGCTGCTGCTGGAGGAAGCCCGTTTGCCACGCCAATTCAACCTGCACGGCGGCTACCGCTTCAAGCTGCGCAGCGGCGGCATGGTGCGTAAAAATCAGCAAGCCATCGTGGCGGCGTTCAACTACCGCGCACAGGGCAAGTTCGATCAATTGGACATCGGCGCGTACTATGAGCAGGACCCGGTCTTTGGTGGCATCTGGTACCGCGGCCTTCCCGTCAAATCCTACCGGCCCGGCTACCCGAACAACGATGCCATCGCTCTGTTGGCCGGGTTCAAGGCCGGTGATTGGCGTTTCGGGTACAGCTACGACATTACCATCTCGCGCCTGGCGATCAACAGTGGGGGCGCACATGAGATCACCGCGGTATACGAATTCGCTGACAAGCGGAAGAAGCGGTCGATGGCCCGGAGACGGGTGGTGCCGTGCGCGAAGTTCTGATCGGTGCCCTCTTGCCCACCCGGCCGCGCTGTCCGCAGGTTTTCCAAGGTCTTCCGGTGGCCGATCCAGGGCAGTGCCACGGTACACCGGGATGGATACTGTTGCGTGATCGCCACTGCGCCAGCATCAATTTTTCTTGCTTGGGCCCGGCGAGGCGCACCGTACTCATGGCGCACAGGCATCAAAGGCCAACCGTTCAAATCCGGCAGAAGCAGCGCTGCGATTGAATTGCCTGCAGGCTCAATACCCTCCCCCCGCGCCTTGTCCCCGTTCAATGGGGTGCCAGGTGGTCTTCACCTCCTGCGTATCCAGGATGAAGTAGGGACTTTGGCCCTCGGCGGAAGCCCAGTCCTTCACCTTGGGCACCACCACGCGCTTCATGTTCGCAGCGGCCTCGGTGTCCAGCGATATTTGCTCTTCCGGTGCAGGTTGTGCACACACGATCGCATTTACGTCCATGTGCGTGGCCAAGGGCCTGAGCAACTCCTTGCGGCGCCCGGTCAACAGGTTCACCACGCCACCGGGCAGGTCGCTGGTGGCCAGCACCTCGGTGAATGAAACTGCGGGCAGCGGCTTGTTTTCGGCAGCCAGCACCACGCAGGTGTTGCCCCCTGCGATCACCGGCGCTACCAAGCTCACCAAGCCGAGAAGGCCGCCCTCGGCCGGCATGGCGAGCCCCACCACGCCAGTGGGCTCCAGCACACTAAAGTTGAAATGGGAACAGTTGACCGGGTTCACGCTGCTGAACACGGCCTGGTACTTGTCGCACCAACCCGCGTAGTAGATCCAACGGTCGATGGCTGCGGCCACCTCAGCTTCCGCTTGCACGCGTGATGCGCCGTGCAACATCAGTTCGTGAATGAACTGTGCGCTGCGCCCCTCAAGCATTTCCCCGATGCGGTAGAGGACCTGGCCGCGGTTGAACGCGGTGCGGTGGCCCCAGTCGCCAAAAGTCTTCCGTGCGGCCACCACGCCTTCGCGCACATCCTTGCGGCTGCTCAGGCACACATTGGCCAAGGGCCTGCCCGCGCCATCCCCGGGTTGGTAATAGCGGCCGCTCTCCGTGCGTGGAAACTTTCCGCCGATGTAGATCTTGTAGGTCTTCAGCACCGGCAGTCGCTTCCGCCCCGGCGAAACACCGTCCGCGTGGCCGTTTCCGTTGATCTCCTCCTTCGCCAGTGCGGTATTGCTGATGGTCTTGCTCATGGCCTGCGGCTGTGTAGCCAAAGTTAAGGTGTACCGGTCCAAGGGGTGGCCTGACCTCCTTATTCCTTCACCATGCATGCAATGGCGCTTCGCCCCCCGCCCTCCAAGCGCACCAGGTATCCTCCCGGTTCCAACACCCTTGTATCAATGGTGGCTTCCGTGACCATCGGGCCCGCCATCGAAACCACCTCCCGCCCGACCATGTCGATAATGCGGATGTAGGCGATCGGGAACGGTGCAGCGCAATGGATGGTGGCCACGGCAGGGACGGGCCAGAGCCGCATGCCATCCCTCGCGGTCAGTTCCCGGGCACTCATTACCGCTTGGTGGCGGGCAGTCCATTCCTGCAGAAAGAGGTTGGCCACCGCGGCATCGTGGATGACCAGCGTGTTTTCATCGCTGGACGACTCCGCCCCTGCGGTCCAGTTATGACTTCCGGTCACCACCCTCGCGCCATTGGCCACGCCCGCATCCACGATGGCGTATTTATGGTGGAGCAAGCCCGGCTCATCCGCGTGTGACAAGAGCTCCACCCCCTGACCCACCAAGTAATTGAACTCCGACCCGGTGGCGTCGATGTCTTCCACATCGCCCGCCACCAGCATTCCCTGCCGACCCTTCGCGTCCAGCACCGCATCGCCCAAGCTGTTTTCGGTGAAGATGTACAGGGCCAGCCGAAGGTCTTCCTGCGCGTCATCGAGCACCTTCTTGATCCGGGCGGTGGTGCCGTCGGAGGGTGAAAAAATGCTTTCCACTTCCACGCCCCCGATATTGAACAGGTGCGGGGTGTTGTCTTCCTTGCCGGGACCAAACCGGCTGAGGGAGGGCACGGGCTGGGCGCCGTTGCCTCCCCACATCTCCTCGAACTCCACGCGGTAGCATCTCGCCAATGCCTGGTCCTGTATGAAAAAGATGTTGTTGTAGTCATCGAAGAAGCTCTGCGTGGTCCAATTGCACGACCCGCTCATCACCGTGGCCCGCTGGGGGTCGTCGGCATCGATGATCATAAACTTGTTGTGCATGCTGCCCGGGGTGTTGGTCCGGTACAGCACGGGGATGGAAGGATACAGGTTGGCCAGCGCCGTGTTGGCATTGGCTCCCTCGGCGATCCAACGCACTTGCACGCCCCGGTCCACGGCCATGTTCACCGCATGGGCCAACAAGTTGCTGTTGGTGTTGTAAATGGCGATGTCCAGGGTTTGCTCAGCCCGGTCGATGTACGCCTTGATCGTGTCGTCCGTGGCATCGAACAAGCCGATGGCATCCTGCCCGCTGGCCACGCTGGTGTCCACGCTTTTGGTGAAGTACACCTTGATGCTGCCGCTGGACGAGGAGGCGGTAGAGTACAGTCCCGGCACGGCAAAGGCCGTATCACCGTTGTCCACCGAGAAAGCTTGGGCATAGTAGAATGTGGCCGGTTGCAACCCTGTGAACTGCAATTCATGCGCGGCGGAGACCGTGCCGGATGCGGTATGCGAGCCCATTGCCGGAGTGGTGCCGAAGAATGCCTCGGTACTGCCGGCCAGGTTGGTTTGCCAGGTCAAGGTGAAGCCATCGCCGACCAAGTTGCCTTGCACCACGGGGGGCAGGATGCTGATGGCGTTATGCACGGCAATGTCCGCCCCCGAGCGGGGAAGCAGCTGGTATCCGTCATTGTATGGCGGGGTGGTGGAATACTGCGAAACGATGCCGGTGATGTCCACCGGCCCCGCAGGTACCGGTGTGCCGATGAGCGGATGTCCGCTTCGCAAGTATACCGTGCCGGTCTGCATGCCGGCCTGCACCGTCCGTTCGCCAGCGGTGAACACGCCTGATGCCGTGAAGTACACCCCCTCCATCCGCACCAGTTCCGATTCGAGTTGATCATTCATGCCGGCAGGTTCGACCACCACGGCATCGGGCAGCATATTTCCGGTGCTGTTCACCGTGAACGAACTGATGGGCGTGATCTCCAGCAAGCCGTTGAAGCTGGTGAGCGTGCCGCTCAACGTTACCTGATCGCCCGGCTGCGGGTTGAACCCCGGCACCGACCCGGATCCCGGGTATGCGGCGATGCCTGCCGACGCATCCTGCAGATAGCGGATAGGGCCGAGCGAGGCACCCGAAGTGACCACCCCGGTAACGGTGACCGTGCTGCCCAACGATGCCGCGCGGGCCGTGGCAATGGATTGGGCGTAAAGGGCCGGGGCGGTGAGCAACATCCCGGCGGCAAACACGAAGAATGCACATCTTTTCATCGCGGCAAAGGAACA
This sequence comes from Flavobacteriales bacterium, assembly GCA_023957375.1. Lineage (GTDB taxonomy): Bacteria > Bacteroidota > Bacteroidia > Flavobacteriales_F > PHOS-HE28 > PHOS-HE28. The sequence continues at coordinate 675,002 of JAMLHB010000002.1, forward strand.
ACTGCACGCAGGCACCGTGTTCGTTCGGCGCGTTTCTTGTTAACCGCGAAGCGCTGAACAGATAACTTGCCGCCACTTTTGCCCCCATGAGGAACATCCTGCTGCGCCGATTCCTGCTGCCCGTGTCGCTCGCCTTTATCCAAACGGCCACGGCCCAGCCGGATGGGGCGCGCTATGAGCCCCGTCCCATCGGCTTCTACAACGTGGAGAACCTGTACGACACCCTGGACGGCCCCAACGACGATGCCGAGTACCTGCCCGGAAGCGCCAAAGACTGGGGCACCGTGCGCTATCGGAGGAAATTGCAGCACCTGGCCCAGGTACTCGGCGAAATGGGCACGGACCTGTTCCCCGACGGGCTGGTTTGCTTCGGCCTGTGCGAGGTGGAAAATCGGGGCGTGGTGGAAGACCTGGTGAACACGCCTCCCTTGGCCAGGCGCGGGTACCGGGTAGTGCATCACGACGGACCCGACCGGCGCGGTGTGGACGTGGCCTTCGTGTACAATCCGAAGTACTTCACCCTGCTGCATGAGCGCACCTACCCGCTGGTGGACCCGCAGGACACCAACTTCCGCACCCGCGATCAACTGGTGGCCACCGGCCTGATGGACGGTGATACGGTGAGCATCATCGTCAACCACTGGCCTTCACGCTTCGGGGGCGAGAAGCGTTCGCTGCCAAAGCGGGTTCTTGCGGCCAAGGTGGGGCGGCACATCATCGATTCGCTGTTGGCCCGCAATGCCAACGCCCGTATCCTTTACATGGGCGATCTGAACGACGACCCGGTAGATCCGTCCGTGCGCAAATTCCTGGGCACCACCGGCGACAAGGCACAGGTGTCCGCCAAGAAGCTGTACAACCCCATGTACGACCTCTTCCAAAAAGGCATCGGCTCCCTGGCATGGCGCGACAGCTGGAACCTCTTCGACCAGATCATCCTGTCGCCCGCCTTGGTAACGGGCGCGGGCGGGCACTTGCGCTACTACGGCGTGCGTGTTTTCAACCAACCCTACCTGCGCCAGACCGAAGGCAATTTTGAAGGGTATCCGCTCCGCACCTACGTGGGCGATACCTACCAAGGCGGCTATGCGGACCACTTTCCGGTGTTCGTGATCCTGGTAAAGCAAGTGCAATGAACCCCGCAACGGCGTTGGGTGCGGATAACTTTGCATCATGATCATCGTGACCGGCGCAGCGGGGTTCATCGGAAGCCGATTGCTGCATGAGCTGCAACAGCGGGGCTATGCCGACCTGGTGGCCGTTGACGATTTCTCGAGGCAGGACAAGGCTGGCAACCTGGAGGGCATCAAGCTGGGCGCACGCGTGGAGCGCGCTGATTTCCCGGCCTGGATCGATGCCAACGAACACCTCATCCAGTTCATCTTCCACCTCGGTGCACGCACCGACACCACCGAATTCAACAAGGCCGTGTTTGACGAACTGAACGTACGCTCCAGCCAATTGATCTGGCAGCGCTGCGTGAAGTACGCCCTGCCACTGGTGTATGCTTCCTCCGCCGCCACATACGGCGACGGAGAACTGGGGTATGGCGACACCGACGACGGCCTACCATTCAAGCTGAAGCCGCTGAACCCCTACGGCGAAAGCAAGAACGAGTTCGACAAGTGGGCCTTGCATCAAGAGGTGAAGCCGTTCTTCTGGGCGGGCCTGAAATTCTTCAACGTGTACGGACCCAACGAGTACCACAAGGGGCGCATGGCCAGCGTGGTGTTCCACGCCTTCAAGCAGATCGAGGCCACGGGCGGCATGAAGCTCTTCCGCAGCCACCGGCCCGACTACAAGGACGGCGAACAGCTCCGTGACTTCGTGTACGTGAAGGATGTGTGCGACGTGTGCATTTTCCTGATGGAGCACCGCAAACACAGCGGCCTGTACAACCTTGGCAGCGGGCAGGCACGCACTTTTCTCGACTTGGCCCGCAACGTGTTCAAGGCCATGGGCCGCGAAGAGCACATCGGGTTCATCGATACGCCCATGGACATCCGCGACAAGTACCAGTACTTTACCGAGGCACCCATGGCCAAGCTGCGCGGCATCGGTTATGAAAAGCCGTTCCACACACTGGAGGAAGGCATCGCCGACTATGTGCGGAACCACCTGATGGTATAGCCTGTGCCTGGCGGAGGTCCGCGCATTGGCCGCATCTTCGCTGCATGTTCGCCGGCGCACGCATTCTGGTGGCCCCCTTGGATTGGGGCTTGGGCCATGCCGCGCGTTGCGTGCCGTTGGTGCATGCGCTGATGGAGCAGGGCGCCGTGCCGGTGATCGGTGCGGACAAAGGACCGCTGGCGCTGTTGGCCGCGGAGTTTCCGCAACTGGAGCAGGCAAGGATTCCGGGCATGGAGGTGCGGTACGCGCGCGGAAAGTCCATGGCGTGGATGCTGGCCCGGCAATTCCCCGCGATGCTGCGGCAGATCCGTGCGGAGCATGCCTGGCTTGAAAAGCACAGGCAGGCATTGCAACTGGATGCCGTGATCAGCGACCAGCGGTTCGGGCTGCACGCCACGGCCCTGCCGAGCGTGCTGATCACCCACCAGCTTTTTCCGTTCACGCCTGTGGCACAAGGGCTGGCCCGCAAGATCAACCTGCGGCACATTGCGCCGTTCGACCGCTGCTGGGTACCGGATCTTGCGGAAGAACCAGGCCTCGCCGGTGAACTTGCACATGGCAAAAGGCTTCCGGCCAATGCACGCTACATCGGGCCGCTGAGCCGTTTTGAACATGCGCCCGCCGCCAAAGCCGACCATGCCTGGCGCGTAGTGGCCGTGATCAGCGGACCCGAGCCGCAGCGCAGCATGCTGGAGCAGTTGGTGTTGCAGCAGTTGCATGCGATCGAAGGTCCACACCTCCTGGTTGCCGGCAGGCCCGGCCTGGAAGATAATCAAGTGGGGCCGGTCCAAGTGGTGGGGCACATGGCTACGCCCGACCTGCACGCTGCGCTGTTGAGCGCTGAACTGATCGTGGGCCGCACCGGCTATTCCACCCTGATGGACCTTGCGGCCATCGGGCGCGGTGCCTTGCTGGTTCCCACACCGGGGCAGCCGGAGCAGGAGTACTTGGGCCGGTTGCACGCTGCGAACGGCATGCACGTGGTACAGGACCAGCGGCGGTTCCATATCGCCGACGTGCTTCCCCATCCACCGGACCGGCATGCTGCCTGCACCGGCGGTGCCGCCCGATCAACTGCTTTGAGCGATCTTGCACACTTGATCGCCCTGCGGCGCGCACACCACAAAACATGACCATGGTTTTCCGCCCACTCTCCCTGTGCACCGGCTTGCTCCTGCTGCTGAAGGTTTCCGCCCAAACCCAGGCTGACCAACAATTGCGTGACGCACAAAGCCGGTTCGATGCCGCCAAACAGCAACTTGAACAGCTGCGCAGCCAGGTGGAACACGCCAAGCTGGCCGTGATGCAGCACGACCTGGCGCAGTGGGGCTATCCTGCCTTGACACCCGGCGATACCGTGATCGTGCATCCCGGGCACGCCTTGGTCTGGAACGATCATTACAAGGTGCCCAAGTGGACCGCCCACATCATCATGCCGGACATCATGGAGGGCAATCTCGCGCGCATCGACACCTTCCTGCCCGATCCGCAGATCAAGACCAACACGGCATTGATCGATGCGTACTGGTTCAGCGGCTACGACCGCGGCCACATGGTGCCCAGCGCGGACATGCGCTGGAGCGAGGAGGCGCTGAAGGCCACCTACCTATACTCCAATGTGTCCCCGCAAAAGCCGGAGCTCAACCGCGGTACGTGGGCCGACCTGGAGGACTGGATGCGGCGCTATGTGCACTACTCCGGCCACCGCGTTTACGTGGTCACGGCACCCATCCTGGGCAAGGACATGCCGCTGCTGAACAAGCCCAAGGCCAAGGAGGATGTCTATGCGCCGCCGTACTTTTTCAAAGCCATGGTGGACCTGGACGCGCCCGTGAAGAAGGGCATCGCGTTCGTGATGAGGAACGGCCTGAACGATCAAGGCGTACTGGCATACGCCGTGTCCATAGACAGTGTGGAGGCACTCTCCGGGCTGGACCTTTTCCCTGCGTTGGCCGACACGCTGGAGCACCGCATCGAGGCGCAGCACAATACGCAGGATTGGTACGGCGAGGGCGACAGGGCCATGGGCGAAGTGGCACCGCTTCCTCCGCCGCTGCCCGGCGGGCGCTTCAACACCATGCAGGCCAAGTACCACATCGGCAACAAGGCCACCATTTGCGGAACCGTGGTGAGCACGCGCCGCACCAAGAAATCAAATGCGCTCTACCTCAATTTCGACCGCATGTACCCCAACCAGGACTTCTACGCCACGGTGTGGGATTACAACAGCCCGAACTTCCCGTACAACCCGGAGACCTACTTGGAGGGGCGCAAGATCTGCGTCACCGGCATGGTCACCGTGTTTGATGACATTGCGCGGATCAGCATCAACAACGCCAAGGAGATCACCTTCTGGGAAGACGTGGTGAAGGGCAAGTGATCGCAGCTGGGCTGCTCTTCAGTGCGCGATGAGCTCGCCCGTGTACACGGTGTTGCTCTCATGCAATGCACGGTCGGCAATGCGGACGCTGAAGCGCGTGGTGTCGCCCGGGGCGGGCGGGGGAAGCACTTGCGGGCTGATCTGCACGGTGATGTCACCCTGCAGAGCTTTGTTCTGCCCGGTAGGCGTGATCACCGGAATGCGGTAGTACAAAGGCAGTGTGAACTGCTGTAGGACCCAGGAGCCGTTCACCATCTTGTACTGGTCCACGAAGAAGTTGTGGTACCACTGGCTGCCCGGATTGTACGGAGCCAGCGTGTCCCCCTGGTCCAACCCGATGTCGCCGTCGCCATCGGTGAAGGAAATGGTGAGCGCCGAAGAGTCCGGTGACTGGACGTAGGATTTGAAGGTGATGTGCGGCTCCTTGGGGAACTCTTCCGTTTTCAAGCAGGCCGTGGCCAGCAGTGCCACCACCAGCGCGGCCCCGAATACTTTTGCTCCCTGCATGGGCAACCCTTCCATCAATTCTCCAAAGGTATGAACGCCCGGACCGGTGGTGCCTTGGTGTTTGAGGAATGGCGTGAAAAGCCGTTCCTAGTGGATGATGACAGTGGGTTTGAGGCACTTGCGCTGGAACTTTTTGCCCTGCATGCCGCAGGTAATCCGGTGTACAAGGAATACATCGCTGCATTGGGCGTTCGGCCCGAACAGGTGGATGCAGTGGAACGGATACCCTTCCTGCCCATCGGCTTTTTCCGCAACCACCGCGTGCTGCTGGAGGGGCTGGAGGGCGCCCTCCAATTCACAAGCAGTGGCACCACGGGCTCTGCCACCAGCACCCACCACGTGCCCTGGCCGGAGTTGTATGAGCGTTCCTTCAATACCAGCTTCGGCGCGGAATACGGGCGACCCTCGCGCTGGCGGATCCTGGCGCTGTTGCCAGCTTACTTGGAGCGCCCCGGAAGCTCCCTGGTGTACATGGTGCAGAAGCTGATCGGGCAAAGCGGCGACGCCAAGAGCGGCACCTTTCTGCACAACCTCGATGCGTTGGCCGCATTGCTGCGCGAAAGCGAGGCGGAAGGCGTGCAGACCTTGTTGCTCGGCGTGCCCTTCGCCTTGCTGGACCTGGCGGAACAACACCCCATGCCGTTAAGGCACACGGTGATCATGGAAACCGGCGGCATGAAAGGGCGCAGGCCCGAAATGGTGCGCGAGGAACTGCACGCCATCCTGAAGGAAGCCTTCGGCGTAGCTGCCATCCACAGCGAATACGGGATGACCGAGCTGCTTTCACAAGCGTGGTCACAAGGCCATGGCCGCTACCGCTGCCCCCCGTGGATGCGGGTGCGCCTCCGGGATGTGAACGACCCCTTCAGCACCATGGAAGCAGGACGCACGGGCGGCATCGACGTGATGGACCTGTGCAACATCGCCAGTTGCCCGTTCATCAGCACACAGGACTTGGGCCGTGTTCACGCTGATGGTTCCTTCGAGGTACTCGGGCGTTTTGACAACAGCGATCTACGGGGGTGCAATTTGTTGGTGGGTTAGTTCGCAGGGCGTAGTTCGTAGGGCGTAGGGCGTAGGGGGCACCACGAACTACACACCACGAACTACGAACTATCCCACCACCTTCACCAAGAAGTAGTTCTTCTTCCCGCGTTGCAGCAAGATGAACTTCCCCGCTTGCAGGTCTCCTGTGTTCACGGTGCGGTCCTCCCCCGCCTTCACCTTGTTCACGCTGATGCTGCCTTCCTTCAGGGCACGGCGCGCTTCGCCCTTGCTGGCCAAGAAACCCGTGCTTTCGCTCAATAAGTCGATGATGCCTACGCCAGCCTCGATCGCCGTGCGCGGCACCTCCGCCTGCGGCACGCCTTCGAAGACGTCAAGCCATTGCTTTTCACTCAAGCTCGCCAAACCTTCCGCCGAATTGCCGAAGAGCACTTCGCTGGATGCGATCGCTGCCTTCAGTTCCGTTTCGCCATGCACCAACGTGGTGATGAACGCGGCCAGCTCCTTCTGCAAGCGGCGCTCGTGCGGTGCCTTGGCGTGCTGCGCGACCAGGTCCTCTGCAAAGGTCCGCTCCCACGTGGTGAAGATCAGCGCGGACTTTGCCGCATCGGCATCGCTGTTGTTCAGCCAGAACTGGTAGAACTTGTACGGTGAGGTGCGTTCCGGATCGAGCCAGATGTTGCCGCCTTCGCTCTTGCCGAACTTGGTGCCATCGGCCTTGGTGAGCAGTTGTGTGGTGACGGCATACGCCTCACCCCCGCCCATGCGGCGGATCAGCTCGGTGCCCGTGGTGATGTTGCCCCACTGGTCGCTGCCGCCCATTTGCACGCTACAGCCCTCGTGCTTGTTCAGCCATTGGAAATCGTAGCCCTGCACCAACTGGTAACTGAACTCGGTGAAGGAAAGGCCCTCCTCCAGGCGGCTCTTCACGCTGTCCTTGGCCATCATGTAGTTCACGGTGATGTGCTTGCCCACCTCGCGAATGAAGCGCAGAAAGCCCATGTCCTTGAACCAGTCGTAGTTGTTCACCATGCGCGCGGCGTTGCTGCCGCTGAAATCCAGGAAGCGCTCCAGTTGCTTCTTCACGCAGGCTTCGTTGTGGCGCAGGGCCTCTTCGTCCAGCAAATTGCGCTCGGTTCGCTTTCCGCTGGGATCGCCCACCATGCCCGTGGCGCCGCCCACCAAGGCTACGGGCTTGTGCCCACAGCGCTGGAAGTGGGTGAGCGTCATCACCTGCACCAGGTGTCCCACGTGCAGCGAATCGGCCGTCGGGTCGAAGCCGATGTAGCCTGTGGCGGGTGCCTTCAGCAGGTGTTCCTCCACGCCGGGGGTGCTGTCCTGCAACATGCCGCGCCAACGCAGCTCTTCGATGAAATTGGTGGGGGCCATGTGTGTTTACCGCAATGAGCGCAAAGGACGCAAAGAAATGCCTGAAAGAAGATGGAGTTCTTGCAATCCGCAACGACCCAACCGTTCCCGGACGATTCAAGGCATGGCCCACCGATCTTTCGGGCGCCCTACCTTGCCTATGCCATGAATGCCAAAAACACCGTCAAGGTCTTCGAGGAAAAGCAGGTGCGCACCGTATGGGATGATGCCCGGGAAAAGTGGTATTTCTCTGTTGTGGATGTGATTGCCGCGCTCACTGGTAATGAACGCCCGCGCAAGTACTGGAACGACCTGAAAATGAAGCTGCGCAAGGAGGGCAGCCAGTTGTCCGAAAAAATCGGACAACTGAAAATGAGGTCATCGGATGGAAAACTATACGTCACCGACGTAGCCGACACCGATCAACTCTTCAGGCTGATCCAATCCATCCCTTCCCCCAAGGCTGAGCCGTTCAAACTGTGGCTGGCCCAGGTCGGCTCGGAGCGGCTGGATGAGATGCAGGACCCCGAACTCACCATCGACCGGGCACTGGCCCAGTACCTGCGGCTCGGCTATTCGCAGAATTGGATCAACCAACGCCTAAAGAGCATCGAGGTGCGCAAGGAACTCACAAACGAGTGGAAGAAACGGGGCATGCAGGAAGGCATGCACTTCGCCACGCTCACGGACATCATCACCAAGGCGTGGTCGGGGAACACCACCAAGGAGTACAAGGTGCTGAAGGGCCTGAAGAAGGAAAATCTGCGTGACAATATGACCAACACGGAGCTGATCCTGAACATGCTCGCGGAGGTATCGACCAAAGACATTTCGCAGGCCACGGAGCCGCAGGATTTTGATGGGAACAAAGAGGTGGCGCGCCAGGGCGGGAACGTGGCCAAGGTGGCCCGGTTGGAATTGGAGGCGCGCACCGGTAAACAGGTGGTGACCCGCTTGAGCGCGAAGAAGCTGTTGAAACAGGTCGCTCCTGCCAAGCAAAACCGAAAGCGTACGAAAAAGACGTGACGGGCAGCGCCTGTTTTCGGCGCATCTTCGCCGCAACCATGGATTTCGTCACCGGAGGAACGGGCATCGTGGGCGCGCATGTGATTGATGCGCTGCTGGCGCAAGGCCGTGAAGTGCGGGCACTGCTCCGGAAAGGCAGCGACCCGTCCATCGTGCGGCGGATCCTGGAGCATTACCACGCCGATGGCGCGGAGCAATTTGAACGGATCCAATGGGTGGAAGGCGACCTCTTCGATGCCGATGCGCTGCGCGCAGCCATGCACGGCGTGGAGCACGTGTACCACTGCGCAGCGCTGGTTTCCTTCGACCCGCGCGATGGCCGGGAACTGCATGCCATCAATGTGACCGGCACGGCCAATGTGGTGGATGCCGCATTGGAGGCTGGCGTGAAGCGGCTCTGCCACGTGAGCTCCACCGCAGCCATCGGCGGCGCACTGGACGGCGGCACCGGCGATGAGACCAAGCCCTTCATGGAGGAAAAGGGTTCTTCGCCGTATGCCATCAGCAAGGCGGATGCGGAACTGGAGGTACACCGCGGCATTGCCGAGGGCCTGCAAGCGGTGATGGTGAACCCGTGCGTGGTGATCGGCCCCGGCACGGCTGGCCGCAGCAGCATGACGATGATCGAGCGGGTGCGCAAAGGCACGCGCTTCTTCCCCGCCGGCAGCAACGCCGTGGTGGACGCCCGCGATGTGGCCACCGCCATGACGCGCTTGATTACCGAAGGGGCGACCGGCGAACGCTACTTACTGATCGGCGAGAATCTTCCTTACCGCAAGCTGTTCACCTTGATCGCCGCAAGTGCAGGCCACTCCGCTCCTACCCTGCTCTTACCGAAGTGGGCGCTGGAGTTGGGTTGGCGCGCGGAGGCACTGCGCACGCTTTTCGGCGGCAGGCCGTTGATCACCAAGCATACCGCACGGACGGCCTCACGGGCCCGGGAATACGATCGGTCCAAGGCGGAACGCTTGCTGGGCATGCGCTTCAGGGACGCGGAAGAGGCCGTAGCGAACGTGGCGGTGTTCCTGGAGGCGCCTTGACGGATCACTTCCCAAAGATCGCATTGAGGGCAAACCCGACTTATGGGTGGCTCGAAGTACCTCGAACGGATGGCACGCGAAGCAATCGTTCGCTCAGACAAGGCGCAGCGAAGAGAGGATACTGGAACGAAGTATCCGACTGAGCTGCAACGCAGCATGAGCGAACGAGGGCGAGCATCCAAAAGTACCTTCTTAACCGATCGTGCCGCCGGAGCGAGGTACTTCGAACCACCCTTACCCCATCGTTCCGGGAGGGAACCAACCTGCGCGATCACAGATAATCGTGGGCGAATTCGCCAGGTTCAAACACCGGCAATTGCGAGTGGCCGTCATAATCCTTCACGTTGCACGTCACAATGCCGTCCACCCGGCCACGGGCATGGATTGCTGCAAAGTGCTGCAACCCATCTTCCAGGTCCACGAAAGTGCTGGCCATGCTGGCGTAGAAATGGGCGGGCGTAACATGCACCATGGAAAAAAGCGGCAACAGGTCGTTCATGGCCCGCACCACCCTGGGGCGGTCCGGGATACCGCGCTTGACTGCCCACCTGCGGCCCAGCACATATTGGATATTGGCCATGATCACCGGTGTGGTAACCGCCAGGAACTCCCCGTTGATCAGGGCATCCATCAACAATTGGCAGGCGGCACTTTGTGCCTCGTCTCCCTTGAGGGCGGAAATCACCACGTCGGAATCCACCAACACGCGCATCATGCCCGCTTCACCTTGTTGGTACGGGTCGGCTTTGTCCTAACCTTCCGTGCCATGCGGCCCACGCGATCATCGCGCAACAGGTCCGCATCCGTGAAGGTGAGGGTGCCTCCCCACTTCGCGCTCCATGACCGCCGGGGGGCTTGGGAGGTAGAACGTTCCACCGCCTCGGTGAACAGTTCACTAACGCTCTTGCCAGACCGTTTGCCCGCAGCTTTCGCCTTGCGGACAGTGGACTCTTCCACACTTAGGGTAAGCTTCGTTTTGGACATGACACAAATATACGTATAGATTTTGTGAATACGTGCATTAAACTGGGCACTTCGCATTCGCCCACCGCTCGCGCCTGTTTTCCCGCGTGCTTTTCTGCGTCAGGCCTTTGGTCACGCAGAATACGGCGCGAACGGCATCTCGCACGCGGAGCCATGACGGCTCGGAGGAGCAGCAGCTAAAGGGCATTCCATTTCGTTCGGCGGAGGAAGCGGTCGCGAATGGGTCGGCGTTCCTGGAGCATGCCTGAATTTGAATGCTTCAATGCTTCAAGCTGTCCGCCCGCTGTTGCAGGTCGTTCAGCACGTCCTGGTACACGGCCTTCAATTCTTCCGGCTTCGCCAGGTAGGCGTTGTACGTGGCCTTGAAATCCGCTTCGGTAACGCCATGTTTGCGGAACAGCTCGTCATACGCGGCTTGCGGAGATGCTCCAGCCTTGGGGTCCACCTGCAGGTCCTGTTTCGTACGGGCCTCGATCAGCAGGGACCCGGCAAGCACCTGTTCAAACGTGGCGCGGTCCAGCGGCGTGTCGGGTATCGGCTCCCCTCCTCCGCAGGCCGCAAGGAACAGGCCGATCGCAACAAGGAGAGGCCGCATCATCGGTCAAAGGTGGCGCGCATGCCGCGCACGCTGCGGTCCACTTGGCCGTCCGCATAAGCCAATTGGCCGTTCACCCAGGTGCGCAATACGCGGCTGCGGAAGGCCTGCCCTTCAAAGGGCGACCAGCCGCATTTGTACAGCAGGTTTTTCTTTTCCACGGTCCAAGGCGCATCGAGGTCCACCAATACCAAGTCCGCGTGTTGCCCTTCGTTGATGAAGCCACGGTCTTCCACCTGGAACATCCGCGCCGGTGCGTGGCACATCTTCTCCACCACTTCTTCCAAGGTGAACACGCCCTGGTGCATCAGTTCCAACATGATGGGCAACGCATGTTGCACCAGCGGACCTCCGCTTGGGCAGCTCGTGTACGGCTGCGCCTTCTCTTCAAGCGTATGTGGTGCATGGTCGGTGGCCACCACGTCGATGCGGCCGTCCTTCACCGCTTGGCGGATGGCGGCGCGGTCCGTTGCGGACTTCACCGCCGGGTTCCACTTGATGAAGGCACCCTTGGCGGCATAGTCCGCATCGGTGAACCAGAGGTGGTGTACGCAGGCTTCCGCCGTGATGCGCTTGCCCGCCAACGGCCCGGGCGCGAAGAGTTCCAGTTCCTTCGCGGTGCTGATGTGCAGCACATGCAACCGCGTTCCGTGCTGCTTGGCCAGTGCCACGGCATTGCTGGAGGAACGCCAGCAGGCTTCGGCGCTGCGGATCAGCGGGTGCTGCTCCATCGGGATGTTTTCCCCATACTTCGCCACTGCCTCGGCCATGTTCCGGCGGATGGTGGGCTCATCCTCGGCGTGGATCGCCAGGATCAAATGTGCTTCGCTGAACAGCCGCTCCAAGGTCTCCGGGTTGTCCACCAGCATGTTGCCGGTGCTGCTGCCCAAGAACGCTTTCAGGCCGCACACCGTGCGTGGATCGGTGCGCAGCACTTCATCCACATTGGTGTTGCTGGCGCCCATGTAGAAGGAGTAGTTGGCCACGCTGCTGGCCGCGCCCAGCGCGTACTTCGCTTCCAGCAGCTCCTGCGTGAGCGTTTGCGGCACGGTGTTGGGCATCTCCATGAAGGTGGTGATGCCGCCGGCCACCGCAGCGGCGGAACCGTGCGCGATGTCTTCTTTGTGCGTGAGGCCGGGCTCGCGGAAATGCACCTGGTCGTCGATGGCGCCGGGAAGCAAGTGCTTGCCTTGCGCGTCGAACTCCTGCACGCCGCTGGCCGTCCCGATGCCTTGCGCAGCCACCTGCTCGATGCGCCCGTTACGCACCAGCACGTCCGCCTCCGTCACCGTGCCTTCATTCACCACGCGTGCGTTGCGGATCAGCCAGTTGTTCATGGTGCCGGTGCGGGCCTGTGCGCCTGTTTGATGGTGAAGCGCATCTTGATCACGCCCAGGAACGCTTCCCGGAAGATGTTCGCGCTCATCTTGCTCTTGCCCTTCACCCGGTCAATAAAGGTAATGGGCACTTCCCGGATGCGGAAACCGGCGAGCTTCACGCGGTACTTCATTTCGATCTGGAACGCATAGCCGATGAAGCAGATCTGGTCCAGCGGCAAGGCGCGGAGCGTGTCGGCGCGGTAGCACACGAAACCCGCCGTGGTGTCATGCACGCCCAGCCCCAGCACGGCGCGCACGTATTGCGAGGCGCTCCAGCTGAGCAGGATGCGGTTCCAGGCCCAATCATTCACGCGGCCGCCCTTCACGTAGCGCGAGCCCACGCTCATGTCCGCGCCGCCTTCGGCACAGGCCGCATAGAGCCGCAACAGGTCGTCCGGGTTGTGGCTGAAGTCGGCGTCCATCTCGAAGATGTAGCCGTAGTTGCGCTCCAATGCCCAACGGAACCCCGCGATGTATGCGGTGCCCAAGCCGAGCTTGCCTTTTCGCTCCAGCAGGTGTACCCGCCCGTCCGCACCGGCCTGCACTTCCCGCACAATGGCTGCGGTTCCGTCCGGCGATCCATCGTCCACCACAAGCACATGGAATTCCGGCTGCAGGCCGAGCACATGCGCGAGCATGTCGCGGATGTTCTCCTTCTCGTTGTAGGTGGGAATGATGACCAACCGCTCGCTCATGGGCCTTGGGGCGGCAAAGGTGGAGGAAAATCCGTTGTCGCGAAATGGCCCCGGGCGTGCATCCGTGATCAACGCACAAGGGTGACGTGGCCGATGTGCTCAAAGCGCGTTTGCGAGGTCATGTCCTGCGCGGTCAATTTCCACACATACACGCCGATGGGAACTGGGTTGCCATTGGTGTACTTGCCGTCCCAGGCGGCATCGCGATCTACCGTAGCGAAGACTTCCTTGCCCCAGCGGTCCATGATGATGAAGTGGTAATCATTCGGGTCCAGACCGATGGAAACCGGCGCAAACGTGTCGTTGATGCCATCGCCGTCCGGGCTGAAGGCATTGGGGGCAAAGACGGAAGCGTGGGCCGGCACCAGCAGGTCCAAGCACACGGTATCCGTGCAAGTGGGTGTTGCGTAGGCAATGAGGCAAACCGGGTAGATTTCCTCGATTTCATACGGGAAGGTGAACTGGGGGTCCACAGCAGAGGAGGAACCAAGCCCGCCAAAATCCCACAGGTAGGAACCGGCGCCGGTGCTGGTGTTATCGAAAGCGGCGGTAGGCCGCAAGGTGCTGATGATATCACCAACCACGGTGAAGGAAGCGGCCGGCTGTGCCGCCACCACCACCTGTTGGTCCAGGTTGAAGGCCACGGCACATCCGTTGCCGGGATCCACGGACAGCTGCACATTGTAGGTGCCCGGTTGATCGTAGATGATGGTGATCGGGCCGGAACCAACGGAATCCACCCCATTGCCGAAATCCCAGTGGCAGACGGCATTTCCGCTGTACCCGCTGAAGAACGTAACGGCGACCGGCACACAGCCGGGATCCATGGTGAACGAAGGCGTTGCCACCGGCAACGGGATCACCACGACATCCACTTGCGCGCTTACTTGCGGGCAGGGAGCAGGTGCCGTTAGAGTGTACACATACGTGCCGCCAGGGGTGTTCGCGGGGTTGAACATGCCGTCGCTGCCAACCGGGGCAGGCCCGGACCAAACCCCTCCGGGATCGGGGGTTCCGCCCAACAGGTCCATCAAGGGGAACGGATCGCCGGATGCGCACAACGTGGTATCGCCGGAGGTGCCGGCATTGGCGGCTTGCGCCACGGTCATTTCCAAATTCGAGGAATCTTGCGGGCAGCTTGCCACGGCAGGCAGGTGGTACAGGTAGGTCCCCGGCAATGATGTCGTCGGATCGAAGATCGCCGCAACGGTATTCCCGCCCGGGCCGGTCCAATGGCCACCGGGGTCCGGGGCCCCACCGAGCAGATTGAACATGTTCACGTTGGCGGAGGAACTGCACAGTGCCGCTGAAGAATCTGCTCCTGCATCCGGTGCCTGGGTCACGGTGACCACTATCGATGCGCTGTCCGCCGGACATGGCACAGGGCCTTGAACCGTGTATGTGTACACGCCGGAAGCAGCAGTAGCGGGATTGAGCAAGCCAGGGACGGGGACGTGGCCGGGAGCAAGTGTCCATGTTCCGCCAACATTAGGATTGCCGGCCAACACAGTGAACAAGTTGACCGGCATGCCGGTGCTGCACACGCCCAAGGTGGAATCCTGTCCGGCATCCACGGCCTGGCTGATGGATACGGTAAGTACTGCAGAGGCGTCCGGACAAGAGGCATTGCCCTGAACAGTATAGGTGTATGGCCCCGCCGTCGCTGTGTCCGGGCTTAGCACGGCGGGAACCGTGGAACCATCCGGGCCGGTCCAAACACCTCCGGTTTGCGGACTACCTGATAAAAGGCCGGTCAAATTCACGGTCGGGCCCGCATTGCAGAGCGCCACCGCATTGGGCTGGCCGGCATTCGGGCCGTTCAATACGGTCATCTGCACAGTTGCGGATGCTGATGGGCAGGCACCACCTGAAACCTCGTAGGTGTATGTTCCCTGATCAGAGGTGGACGGATCAAAGATGCCGATTGAAGCATTGCCATCCGGGTCCGTCCATGTGCCACCCACATCCGGTGACCCACCGAGAAGGTTGAACAGATCAATGGGAGCATCACCGGTGCAAAGGGTGTCCACAGCATTGGTTCCCGCGTTGTGTAACGGTGAAATAGTGATCACTACAACAGCAGTGCCATCAACACACGGTGGAGTGGCGGTCACCGTGTAGGTGTATGTGCCCGCCGTGTTCACCGCAGGATCGAACATGCTGCCGGTGATGGCGCTCGGTCCGCTCCACGTGCCGCCCGCATCCGGCGTGCCGCCGATTGAGTTCAAGAGGTCTACCGCCGCACCGCCGCTGCACACGGTCACGTTGCCGTCCGCGCCCGCGTTGGGGCTGCCCGTTTCACTTACTGTTACCGTGGCTGTTGCGCTGCCGCAAGGTGCAGTTCCGTTCACCGTGTACACGTACGAGCCGGGGTCCATCGTCGCCGGTTCGTAAATCCCACCGACCACTGCACTCGGTCCGCTCCACGTACCGCCCGCATCGGGCGTGCCGCCCAACGCAGCGAACAGGCTCGTTGCCGCGCCCTGGTCGCACACCGTGAGGGTATTGTCCGCGCCGGCGTTCGGCGCAGCGATGATCGTGACCGTGACAATTGAGGTAGCGCTCGCGCACGGCGGCGTGGCGGCGAGCGTGTAGGTGTACGTGCCCGCCGTGTTTGCCGTGGGATCGAACATGCCGTTCACCAAGCCGCCGCTCCATGTGCCGCCCGCATCCGGCGTGCCGCCTAAGCTGCTGAAGAGATCGATTGCGGCACCATCGCTGCATACGGTCACGCTGCCGTCCGTGCCCGCATCGGGGCTGGCGGTTTCGTTCACCGTGATGGTGCCACTGGCGCTGCCGCACGGCGCTGTGCCGTTCACCGTGTACACATAGCCACCTGGGTTCATCGTCGCGGGATCGTACATCCCGCCGGTGATCGGGCTGGGGCCGCTCCACGTGCCGCCAACATCGGGCGTGCCGCCCAGCGTGGCGAACAGGCTCGTTGCCGCGCCCTGGTCGCACACCGTGAGGCTGTTGTCCGTGCCTGCGCTTGGTGCAGCGATGATCGTGACCGTGACAATTGAGGTAGCGCTCGCGCACGGCGGTGTGGCGGTGAGCGTATACGTGTACGTGCCTGCCGTGTTTACCGTGGGATCGAACATGCCGTTCACCAGGCCGCCGCTCCACGTGCCGCCCACATCCGGCGTGCCGCCTAAGCTGCTGAAGAGATCGACCGCTGCTCCGTCGCTGCACACGGTCACGTTGCCATCGGTGCCCGCATCGGGGCTGCCCGTCTCGGTCACCGTGATGGTCGCACTGGCGCTGCCGCACGGCGCTGTGCCGTTCATCGTGTACACGTAGCCACCTGGGTTCATCGTCGCGGGATCGTACATCCCGCCGGTGATCGCGCTCGGGCCGCTCCACGTGCCGCCAACATCGGGCGTGCCGCCCAGCATGGCGAACAGACTCGTTGCCGCGCCCTGGTCGCAGACGGTCAAATTGTTGTCCGTGCCCGCGTTCGGCGCTGGCGTAATTGCAACGGTGACGTTGACAGAGGTGCTCACGCAGGGCGCCGTGGCGGTGAGCGTGTAGGTGTACGTGCCTGCCGTGTTTACCGTGGGATCGAACATGCCGTTCACCATGCCGCCGCTCCACGTGCCGCCCACATCCGGCGTGCCGCCTAAGCTGCTGAAGAGATCGACCGCTGCTCCGTCGCTGCACACGGTCACGTTGCCATCGGTGCCCGCATCGGGGCTGCCCGTCTCGGTCACCGTGATGGTCGCACTGGCGCTGCCGCACGGCGCTGCGCCGTTCACCGTGTACACGTATGCGCCGGGGTTCATCGTCGCAGGGTCATACATCCCGCCGGTGATCGCGCTCGGGCCGCTCCACGTGCCGCCAACATCGGGCGTGCCGCCCAGCATGGCGAACAGACTCGTTGCCGCGCCCTGGTCGCAGAGCGTCAAATTGTTGTCCGTGCCCGCGTTCGGCGCTGGCGTAATTGCAACGGTGACGTTGACAGAGGTGCTCACGCAGGGCGCCGTGGCGGTGAGCGTGTAGGTGTACGTGCCTGCCGTGTTCACCGCGGGATCGAACATGCCGCCGGTGATGACGCTCGGTCCGCTCCACGTGCCGCCCGCATCCGGCGTGCCACCAAGGCTGGTGAAGAGATCAATAGCAGTTCCATCGCTGCACACGGTCACGTTGCCGTCCGTGCCCGCATCGGGGCTGCCCGTCTCGGTCACCGTGATGGTCGCACTGGCGCTGCCGCACGGCGCTGTGCCGTTCACCGTGTATACGTAGCCACCTGGGTTCATCGTTGCTGGATCGTACATCCCGCCAGTAATCGGGCTGGGGCCGCTCCACGTGCCGCCAACATCGGGCGTGCCGCCCAGCGTGGCGAACAGGCTCGTTGCCGCGCCCTGGTCGCAGACCGTCAAATTGTTGTCCGTGCCCACGTTCGGTGCAGTGGTGATGGTGACCGTGACGTCCGCGCTCGCACTCAGGCATGGCGGTGTGGCGTTGAGCGTGTAGGTGTACGTGCCAGCCGTGTTCACCGCGGGATCGAACATGCCGTTCACCAGGCCGCCGCTCCACGTGCCGCCCGCATCCGGCGTGCCGCCAAGGCTGGTGAAGAGATCGATAGCAGTTCCATCGCTGCACACGGTAACTGATCCGTCCGTGCCCGCATCGGGGCTGCCGGTCTCGGTCACCATGATGGTTGCACTTGTTGAGCCGCAGGGCGCTGCGCCGTTCACCGTGTACACGTACGCGCCGGGGTCCATCG
This sequence comes from Flavobacteriales bacterium, assembly GCA_023957375.1. Classification (GTDB taxonomy): domain Bacteria; phylum Bacteroidota; class Bacteroidia; order Flavobacteriales_F; family PHOS-HE28; genus PHOS-HE28. The sequence goes on from JAMLHB010000002.1 coordinate 692,837, forward strand.
TTGCGGGATCGTACATCCCGCCAGTGATCGGGCTGGGGCCGCTCCACGTGCCGCCAACATCGGGCGTGCCGCCCAGCGTGGCGAACAGGCTCGTTGCCGCGCCCTGGTCGCAGACCGTCAAATTGTTGTCCGTGCCCACGTTCGGTGCAGTGGTGATGGTGACCGTGACGTCCGCGCTCGCACTCAGGCATGGCGGTGTGGCGTTGAGCGTGTAGGTGTACGTGCCAGCCGTGTTCACCGCGGGATCGAACATGCCGTTCACCAGGCCGCCGCTCCACGTGCCGCCCGCATCCGGCGTGCCGCCAAGGCTGGTGAAGAGATCGATAGCAGTTCCATCGCTGCACACGGTAACTGATCCGTCCGTGCCCGCATCGGGGCTGCCGGTCTCGGTCACCATGATGGTTGCACTTGTTGAGCCGCAGGGCGCTGCGCCGTTCACCGTGTACACGTACGCGCCGGGGTCCATCGTTGCGGGATCGTACATCCCGCCAGTGATCGCGCTCGGTCCGCTCCATGTGCCGCCTGCATCGGGCGTGCCGCCCAAGGCCGCGAAGAGGCTCGTTGCCGCGCCCTGGTCGCACACCGTCAGGTTGTTGTCCGCACCGGCGTTGGGTGCAGCGATGATCGTCACTGTCACGTCGGCCGAGGCGCTCGCGCACGGCGGTGTAGCTGTCAACGTGTAGGTATAGGTACCTGCGGTGTTGATGGCCGGATCAAACATGCCACCCACCAGCCCGCCGCTCCACGTGCCGCCCGCATCCGGCGTGCCGCCTAAGCTGGTGAAGAGGTCGATAGCAGTTCCATCGCTGCACACGGTCACGTTGCCGTCCGTGCCTGCATCCGGGCTGCCCGTCTCCGTTACCGTTACCGTGGCGCTCGCACTGCCGCACGGCGCGGAGCCGTTCACCGTGTACACGTACGCGCCTGGGTCCATCGTCGCAGGATCGTACACCCCGCCGGTGACAACGCTCGGACCGCTCCACGTGCCCACCGCGTCAGGCGTGCCGCCAAGCGATGCAAAGAGGCTCGAAGCAGCGCCGCTCTCGCACACGTTCAACGCGCCATCAATGCCCGCATCAGGAGATGCTTGTTCAGTTACCGTCACTGTGGCGGTGACGTTCGCGCAGGGCGCGATGCCTGCAACCGTATAGGTGTACACGCCGGGGTCCATCGTCGCGGGGTCGTATTGCCCGCCGACAACTGCACTTGGGCCGTTCCACGTGCCGCCAACATTAGGAGTGCCGCCAAGTGCGGTGATCAACCCTGATGCCGCACCGCTCTCGCACACGTTCAGCACTCCATCAACGCCCGCATCCGGAGCCGCTTGCTCCGTGACGGTAACGGTGGCCGTGGCATTCCCGCAGGGCGCCACGCCGGTGACTGTGTACACGTACGCACCAGGAAGCATCGTGGCCGGGTCGTACATCCCGCCGACAACCGGGCTTGGGCCGTTCCATGCGCCGCCTGCTTCCGGCATACCGCCGAGCGAAGCAATCAAGCCCACCGCAGCACCGCTCTCACACACGTTCAACGCTCCATCGATGCCCGCGTCCGGGGCGGCCTGCTCCGAGACGGTTACTGTTGCCGTTGCGTTCCCGCAGGGTGCCACGCCGGTCACCGTGTACACGTACGCGCCCGGGTTCATCGTGGCCGGGTCGTACATCCCGCCGACAACCGGGCTTGGGCCGTTCCATGCGCCACCCGCATCCGGTGCGCCACCCAGCGAAGTGATCAAGCCCACCGCCGCACCACTCCCGCAAACGTTCAGTGCTCCGTCAATACCGGCGTCCTGGGCGGCCTGTTCAGTCACCGTCACCGTGGCTGTCGCGTTCCCGCAGGGTGCCACGCCGGTAACCGTGTACACGTAAGCACCAGGAAGCATCGTCGCCGGGTCGTAAATCCCGCCAACTACAGCGCTGGGGCCGCTCCATGCACCGCCGGCATCAGGCGTGCCGCCGAGCGAAGTGATCAAGCCCACCGCCGCGCCGCTCTCACACACGTCCAGCGCTCCGTCAACACCCGCATCCGGTGATGCTTGCTCGGTTACCGTCACTGTGGCCGTGGCGTTCCCGCAGGGGGCCACACCGGTCACCGTGTACACGTACGCGCCCGGGGTCATCGTGGCCGGATCGTACATCCCGCCGACAACCGGGCTTGGGCCGTTCCATGCGCCGCCTGCATCCGGTGCGCCACCCAGCGAAGTGATCAGGCCCACTGCCGCACCACTCCCGCAAACGTTCAGTGCTCCGTCAATACCGGCGTCCTGGGCGGCCTGTTCAGTCACCGTCACCGTGGCTGTCGCGTTCCCGCAGGGTGCCACACCGGTCACCGTGTACACGTAGGCACCAGGAAGCATCGTCGCCGGGTCGTACATCCCGCCGACCACAGCGCTCGGGCCGTTCCATGCGCCGCCTGCTTCCGGCGTACCGCCGAGCGAAGCAATCAAGCCCACCGCAGCACCGCTCTCACACACGTTCAACGCTCCATCAATGCCCGCATCAGGAGATGCTTGTTCCGTTACCGTCACTGTGGCGGTGACGTTCGCGCAGGGCGCGGTGCCTGCAACCGTATAGGTGTACACGCCGGGGTCCATCGTCGCGGGGTCGTATTGCCCGCCGACAACTGCACTTGGGCCGTTCCACGTGCCGCCAACATCAGGAGTGCCGCCAAGTGCGGTGATCAACCCTGATGCCGCACCGCTCTCGCACACGTTCAGTGCTCCGTCAATACCGGCGTCCGGGGCGGCTTGTTCGGTTACCGTCACTGTGGCCGTGGCGTTCCCGCAGGGTGCCACACCGGTCACCGTGTACACGTACGCGCCCGGGTTCATCGTGGCCGGATCGTACATCCCGCCGACAACCGGACTTGGACCGTTCCATGCGCCGCCCGTATCCGGTGCGCCACCCAGCGAAGTGATCAAGCCCACTGCTGCATCACTCCCGCATACGTTCAGTGCTCCGTCAATACCGGCGTCCGGGGCGGCTTGTTCAGTCACCGTCACCGTGGCTGTCGCGTTCCCGCAGGGGGCCACGCCGGTAACCGTGTACACGTATGCACCAGGAAGCATCGTGGCCGGATCGTACATCCCGCCGACAACCGGGCTTGGGCCGTTCCATGCGCCACCCGCATCCGGTGCGCCACCCAGCGAAGTGATCAAGCCCACCGCCGCACCACTCCCGCAAACGTTCAGTGCTCCGTCAATACCGGCGTCCGGGGCGGCTTGTTCGGTCACCGTCACCGTGGCTGTCGCGTTCCCGCAGGGAGCCACGCCGGTAACCGTGTACACGTATGCACCAGGAAGCATCGTGGCCGGGTCGTACATCCCGCCAACTACAGCGCTGGGGCCGCTCCAAGTCCCGCCTGCGTCAGGCGTGCCGCCGAGCGAAGCAATCAAGCCCACTGCAGCACCGCTCTCACACACGTCCAGCGCTCCATCGATGCCCGCGTCCGGGGCGGCTTGCTCGGTCACCGTCACCGTGACCGTCGCGTTCCCGCAGGGCGCCACGCCAGTGACCGTGTACACGTACGCACCCGGGGTCATCGTGGCCGGATCGTACATCCCGCCGACAACCGGGCTTGGGCCGTTCCATGCGCCGCCCGCATCCGGTGCGCCACCCAGCGAAGTGATCAAGCCCACTGCCGCATCACTCCCGCATACGTTCAGTGCTCCGTCAATACCGGCGTCCGGGGCGGCTTGTTCGGTCACCGTCACCGTGGCTGTCGCGTTCCCGCAGGGGGCCACGCCGGTAACCGTGTACACGTACGCACCCGGAAGCATCGTCGCCGGATCGTACATCCCGCCGACAACCGGGCTTGGGCCGCTCCATGTTCCGCCAGCATCGGGAGTGCCGCCAAGTGCCACGATCAACCCGGATGCCACACCGCTCTCGCATACGTTCAATGCACCGTCAACGCCCGCATCAGGCGATGCTTGTTCGGTTACCGTCACTGTGGCCGTGGCGTTCCCGCAGGGTGCCACACCGGTCACCGTGTACACGTACGCGCCCGGGTTCATCGTGGCCGGATCGTACATCCCGCCGACAACCGGACTTGGACCGTTCCATGCGCCGCCCGTATCCGGTGCGCCACCCAGCGAAGTGATCAAGCCCACTGCTGCATCACTCCCGCATACGTTCAGTGCTCCGTCAATACCGGCGTCCGGGGCGGCTTGTTCAGTCACCGTCACCGTGGCTGTCGCGTTCCCGCAGGGGGCCACGCCGGTAACCGTGTACACGTATGCACCAGGAAGCATCGTGGCCGGATCGTACATCCCGCCGACAACCGGGCTTGGGCCGTTCCATGTTCCGCCAGCATCGGGAGTGCCGCCTAGTGCCACGATCAACCCGGATGCCACACCGCTCTCGCATACGTTCAATGCACCGTCAACGCCAGCATCAGGCGATGCTTGTTCGGTTACCGTCACCGTGGCCGTGGCGTTCGCACAAGGGGCCGTGCCCGTCACCGTGTACACATACGCACCGGGTAGCATTGTAGCCGGGTCATACTGGCCTCCAACAACCGCGCTCGGACCAGTCCACGTACCGCCCGCATCGGGCGCGCCGCCCAGCGCAGCGAAAAGGCCGGTGGCCGCGTCGCTCTCGCATACGTTCAGCGCACCGTCAACACCGGCATCAGGCGATGCCTGTTCAGTCACCGTCACCGTGGCTGTCGCGTTCCCGCAGGGGGCCACGCCGGTAACCGTGTACACGTATGCACCAGGAAGCATCGTGGCCGGATCGTACATCCCGCCGACAACCGGGCTTGGGCCGTTCCATGTTCCGCCAGCATCCGGCGTGCCGCCCAGCGAAGTGGTCAAACCCACCGCAGCACCGCTCTCACACACGTTCAACGCTCCGTCAACACCCGCATCCGGGGCGGCTTGCTCGGTCACCGTCACCGTGGCCGTCGCGTTCCCGCAGGGTGCCACACCGGTCACCGTGTACACGTAGGCGCCCGGGGTCATCGTGGCCGGATCGTACATCCCGCCAGCCACCGGACTGGGGCCGCTCCAGGTGCCGCCCGCATCAGGCGTGCCGCCCAAGGCCGTTAAGAGGCTGCCGGCCGCACCATTGGCGCACAGGTTCAACGCGCCGTTCGTGCCTGCGTTCGCCGGGGCTTGCTCCGTCACCGTTACCGTGGCCGTCGCGTTCCCGCAGGGGGCCGTGCCGGTCACCGTGTACACGTATGCACCGGGGTTCATCGTGGCCGGGTTGTACATCCCGCCCGCCACTGGGCTGGGACCGCTCCATGTGCCACCTGCTGCGGGAGTGCCGCCCAAGGCCGCAAAGAGGCTACTGGCCGCGCCGTTGGTGCAGAAAGCCAACGTGCTGTTCGTGCCTGCGTTCGCCGGGGCTTGTTCCGTTACCGTTACCGTAGCCGTCGCGTTCCCGCAGGGAGCCACGCCGATCACCGTGTACACGTAGGCGCCCGGGGTCATCGTGGCCGGATCGTACATCCCGCCTGCCACCGGACTGGGGCCGCTCCACGCACCTCCTGCTTGGGGTATGCCGCCCAAGGCCGTGAAGAGGCTGCCGGCCGCACCATTGGCGCACAGGTTCAACGCGCCGTTCGTGCCTGCGTTCGCCGGGGCTTGCTCCGTCACCGTTACCGTGGCCGTCGCGTTCCCGCAGGGGGCCGTGCCGTTCACCGTGTACACGTATGCACCGGGGGTCATCGTGGCCGGGTTGTACATCCCGCCCGCCACTGGGCTGGGACCGCTCCATGTGCCACCTGCTGCGGGAGTGCCGCCCAAGGCCGCAAAGAGGCTACTGGCCGCGCCGTTGGTGCAGAAAGCCAAAGTGCTGTTCGTGCCAGCGTTCGCCGGGGCTTGTTCGGTTACCGTTACCGTGGCTGTAGCGGAGGGGCATCCTCCCACGCCAAGGACGGTGTATAAAAAAACGTCCGGCGCCTGGGTGGCAGGATTGTAATTCGGGCCGACCGGCACCCCTGTCGCCTGTATCGTCCATGTACCGCCCGCATCCGGGGTCCCTCCCAATCCATTGGTCAACGGCACCGGAGCAGCACTGCCGCAGACCGTCAATGCACCGCTTGTTCCGGCATCCGGATTGCTATTGGTAATGGCCACGGTCACTGTGGAACTGGCATTGGAGCAGGCATTCCCCACCGTGTAGGTGTACACGCCGGGTGGGTCCGTGGCCGGGTCGAACTGCGGTCCGTGGAAACTTTGGTCGGGAGCTACCCAAAAGCCGGTGGTGTTAGGCGTTCCGCCGAGCTGGTCGATCAAGTTGAACGGGGAAGCGGTAGGGCAGACTTGGACGCTGGTGTTCGTGCCCGCATCGGGCAGGTTTGTGAGCGGGATCACGGAGGTGATGGTCACGCCGACCGTGGAGGTGTTCATGATGGGACAGGCTCCGTCGTTGACCTGCATCAACAGGTTCACCGGGCTGTTGCCTACATCGCCAGTCCAGCAAACCGTGACGGTCATCGGGTTGGTTCCGGTGGTAGTAACCGTGGACCCGGGCATCAAGGTGGCAGCCTGTGAGGTAATGTTCAGGACATCCCCGGCATCGGCATCGTTGAAGGTCAGGTTGAAGCAAAAAGGGAACCCGTCGCACACCTCAATGGTATTGATGCCGATGTAGAGCACTCCGTCCGTGGGCCCGCTAAGCACGGCCGGGCCCTGCACGTTGGGCGGCGATCCGGAACAGGGCATGGCGATGAGCATGATGTCCCGCATCACCGACCCGATAAGCACACCATTGGCATCGTATTGCTCCACCAGGATGACGAACCCGTATTTCCCCGTGTTGGTGGGGGTGAAGGACAACTGCCCCGAATAAGGATCCAACACCGTGCCTGGCACCGGCATCGTGCCGCTAAATCCGGCAGCATAGGTGATCGGCGCGGAGGACGTCCCAAAGCCACGTGCGCCGATCAGCGTATAGACCAAGCTTTGCCCGCTGGCAGCGGTTACTCCGAAATTGAAGTTGAATTCTTCGCCTACGCAGATGTAAGGCGCACTGTTCTGGGAGAATTGCGGGGAGTTTGTGCAGGGGGCCAGATCATTCCTGAGGATGGCTTCCAGGTACGTGCCCGGCGCACCGACCAGATTGAGCGTCAAGGCGCGGCAGCAGGTCACCCAGTTGATGTTCCAGCCGCCGGCGCAAGGAGGCAGGTTCACGGTAGTTTGGTACGTGTACAAGTAAACCCCCTGGATCGCGCCCCCATTGCACGTGCTATTAGGCAATTGGCTTGGGCAGATCTGGCTGACTTCCACCGGCGCGGGTGGCTGGATGGTGACGGTTTGATTGCCACAGGCACTGTTGAAATTGAGTACCTGCGGGGCTGCTGCACCGGCAGTTCCGCAATCAACGAAGAGGTCGAGGCTGACCAGGTAATTGTTGCCGCCCAGGCAGGTGTAGGTGATGTCTCCGCCCAAGATGTGGGCTGCTTGTGCCTGAACGCCCAGCAACAGCATGAGCACGGCAAGGGCAACCTTCCTGCACCAAGGCATGCTGGTGTCGGGACGGGTGGGCATGGGCAACACGATCAAATCCGCAAAAGCCATCAAAACTATCACAATGCTCCGGTTCGGCACAACCGGTACGAATGACGCCCGGCTTGCACACCCGGTTGTCCGCGCCGCCATCATCAGCTGTTGCATCCGGCATCGGGGCCGTGCCCTGACCTTTCCACTGCACCCCATACATGAACCCATGGGCTGCCATGAAAGGGCGGGAAACCAGAGCCGCTGCCCCCGCGACGCCCTGGGCCGTTGCGGCTTGGGTTGTGCCTTACGACCAAGTCAACGATGCACGAACCGCGCTATCGGCCATTGGCGGTGGACATTACATTTGACGCCCCTTGCCGGAAATCAACCGATACCATTCATGCAAAGGCCCATGCGGATGCCCCACCACGCAACTCACCACTGGGCCAGCGCCTTTCCGTTCTCCTTGGTGCTTGCCACCGGCCTGTGCCTGCTGAATTCCAATGTGGTGTTGGGCCAAACGGACACCACTGGAGGAACTCCGCGCGATTCCTCCCTGCTGAACACCGTACCGGACACCTCCATCACGGACCAAGATATCCGGGCTGGGGCGTTCACCGTGGGGGCAAGCGATCTGGATGCGGAGATCGCCGGGCAGGACATTTCCGGAATCCTGCGCTCTTCGCGTGATGTGTTCAATGCCACGGCAGGATACAATTTCGGTGCGGCCCGTTTTCGGGTACGCGGCTTAGGGGGCGAGTACAGCACGGTAAGTGTGAACGGCATCGCCATGAACGACCTGGAAAACGGCTACGCATCCTGGTCGCTGTGGGGCGGGCTGAACGACGTAACCCGCTGGGCCGAGACCCGCACCGGCATCAGCGCATCGCCATACGGGTTTGGCGGCATCGGCGGCTGGACCAACATCGACATGCGGGCGTCGGGCCTGCGCAAAGGCACCCGCCTCTCCTACGCTTCCACCAACCGCAACTACCGCAACCGGGCGATGGCCACGTACAACACGGGCTTGCTGCCCAACGGCTGGGCCTTCAGCCTGAGCGGCTCATTGCGTTGGGCCGATGAAGGCTATGTGCCTGGCACCTTTTACAACGCCGGTGCCTATTTCCTTTCGGCCGAGAAGAAGATCAACGGCAAGAACAGCGTGGGCTTCACCACTTTCGGCGCCCCCACCGTTTCCGGCAGGCAAGGCTTGGCCGTGGCCGAGGCCCAAACCCTCACCGGCGACCACTACTACAACCCCAATTGGGGCTGGCAGGACGGTAAAAAGCGCAACGCCAACGTAAGCAACGACCACAAGCCGGTCTTCCTCCTGTCGCACTACTACCAACCCGACGAACGCACCCGGTGGAACACCAGCGTGTTGTACACCTTCGGTCGCGACGGCTATACCGCGCTCAACTGGTACGACGCACCCGACCCCCGGCCCGACTATTACCGGTACCTGCCCAGTTATTACGAGGATACCTACCCGTGGATCGCGGCCCAATTGACCGATGCCTGGGAAAACGACCCCAACACGGCACAGATCGACTGGGAACACCTGTACTTTGCCAATACCAAGAACCTGTACACCGTGCATGACGTGGACGGCGTGGCGGGCAGCAACCTCACGGGCATGCGCAGCAAGTACTTGGTGGAAGACCGCCGGGCCGACCCCTCGAGAATAGCGGCCACCAGTGTGTGGTCCCGGGACTTCAAGGACCAGTTGGGCATCACTGCCGGGGTGAGCTACAACAGCCAAAAGACCCATTATTTCAAAGTGGTTGACGACCTGCTTGGTGGTGATTACTGGCTCGACCTGGACCAGTTCGCAGCCCGTGACAGCGACGACCCCAACGCGGCACAGAACGACCTGAACATGCCCAACCATGTGGTGTACCAAGGCGATGCCTTCGGCTACGACTACGATATCAAAACACGGGAGGCCAACCTGTTCGGGCAGGTGGAGAAGAAGTGGCGGAAGGTGGAAGGCTACGCCGGATTGAGCCTCTCAAGCACTGCATTTTGGCGGGACGGTCACTACCGGAAGGCCCTTTTCCCTGAAACCTCCTTCGGGGAGAGCCCGAAGCAATCCTTCCTGCACGGCGGCGTGAAGGCCGGTGCGGTGTACAAGATCTCGGGGCGGCAGTACATCACGGCCAATGCCGCATTCCTCTCCAATGCCCCCACGGCCCGCAGTGCCTTCCTCAGCCCCCGCACACGGGAAGCCGTGGTCGAAGGGCTCACCACGGAAAAAGCCCTCAGCGGTGACATCGGCTATGAAGTGCGCATGCCGCGGGTAAAGGGACGTGCCACGCTCTATTACGCCGGAACGTCCGACGGTATCTGGTCGCGTAGTTTCTACCACGACGTATACCGCACCTTCGTGAATTATTCCATGACGGGCGTTTCGCGCGAGCACATGGGCCTGGAGCTGGGCGCCGAAATGAAGCTCTCCCCTACCTGGCAGCTCACCGCCGTCTATGCCGAAGGGCAGTCGCTGTACAGCTCGCGCCCCTCGGCCACCATCACCCGCGACAACAGCGACACCGCCTTGGCCGTGAACCGTACCGTGTATTGGAAGAACTACCGCATCGGCGGCATGCCCCAGCGCGCCGCCTCCGTGGGCCTGCGCTACAATGCCCCCAAGTATTGGTCCGTTGGCGCCGACGTGAACTACTTCGGCAACATTTACTTGGACCCCAACCCCGACCGCCGGACGGCCGAGGCGCTAGGCAACTTGGTGCAGGAAGACCCCCAGTGGAACGCACTGCTCGAACAAACCAAGCTGGACGATGGAGTCACGGTGAACATCTTCTTCACCAAGAGCTGGCGACTGATGAAAAAATACCGGATCGGCCTGAACCTTTCGGTCAGCAATCTGCTTGACAACACCGACTTGGTGACGGGCGGCTACGAGCAATTGCGATACGTGCCCATGGAAATCGACAAGTTCCCGCCCAAGCTTAGCTACATGTACGGCCGCAACTACTACGCCATGCTAACTTTCAGCTTCTGAACCCTGACCCGCATGCTTCGCACCCCCATTTTGAACCGTACCGCCCTACTGGCCTTGCCCCTCCTTCTTGCCTTGTCCACCGGCTGCAAGAAGGAGTTTGATTCGCCGCCCGTGCGTACCATCCCCGAAGGCAGCGTGCTCACCATCGCCCAGCTCAAGGCACTCTACCAAGGTATCCCGGTCCACTTTGCTGACAGCGCCGCCCAGAGCGTGTATGCCGTGGTGACTGCCGATGAGCAAAATGGCAACTTGTACAAAAACCTTTACGTGCAGGACCACACCGGTGCCATGGCCATCCGCCTGCTGAATTCCGGGGGGCTCTATCAAGGCGATTCGATCCGCATTTACTTGCCCGGCACCGTGCTGAGCCCATACAACGGTTTGATGCAATTGGACAGCTTGGACGTGGACAACAACGTGGTAAAGCAAGCCACGGGCGTATACGTGGCGCCAACCGTTACCACCATTTCCGCCCTGATGACGGGTGCAGGTTTCGGAGGAGCCCTCCAAGCCAAATTGATCACGTTGTCCGGAGTTCAATTTGTGGACAGCACGGGTACTCTTACCTATGCTGACCCGGTTACTCAAACCACCCTGAACCGAAAGCTCCAAGATTGTTCAGCGGCGACCCCGCTGGACGTGCGCACCAGCGGCTACGCCAATTTCGCCGGGCAGCATCTGCCCACGGGCAAGGGCACCTTTACCGGCATCGCCTCCTGGTACGGCAGCGGCCCGCAGTTGTACATCCGCGACATCAATGAAGTGCAATTGAACGGCCCGCGCTGCGGGGCAACCGTCAACTGCACCCCGGAGAACAGCCTCAGTGAGGACTTTTCCACCGTGGCCAACAATGCCACCGTGACCCTGGATTGCTGGACCAACATCTTCACGGAAGGCAGCGTGTTCTGGCGCGGAAAGGTGAGCGGCTCCGACTTCAGCGCTGAAGCCCGCCTTTCGCTGGGCCAAGCCAGTACCATGTGGCTCATAACTCCACAGATCAACTTTCCGGCAGCCCAGAACCTTTCCTTCTCCAGCGCACGCCAGAACTGGGTGCATGATGGTCTTACCGTGTGGATAAGCACCGATTTCACCACGGACGTAAGCACCGCCACCTGGACGCAGTTAACGGGCGCCACCATGGCCGGCCAAACCGATGCCGACAACGCCTGGGTGCCTTCGGGCAACATCGCGCTCTCCGGCGTACTTCCTTCCGGCTACAGTGGTACCTTCGTGGTGGCCTTCAAGTATATGGGCGATGCAACCAACAGCACCACCTACCGCGTCGATAACGTACAGGTAAACTAGTTTTCCCTCCTTTGACCCGAAACCCGAACATGATGAGAACAGCAGTACTCCTTTCAACTTTCGCGATCGCCGGCATGGCCAGCGCGCAGATCTTCCAAAGCGGCTTTGAAAACTGGACCGGCACCACACCGGACGGATGGATGGGCAGCAAAACCAATATCGCACCCGCCTCGGTAACCCAAGTGACGGACAACGCCCACGGCGGAGCCTCGGCAGTGCGCCTGGAGAATGCCACGAGCAGCCACAAACGCTTCACCACCCAGCCCATGGCAGTGACCAACGGCCAGAACTACTCCGTTTCGTTCTGGGTGCGCGGCGCAGGCGATGTGCGCGTGGGGTTGTTCGACGGCCGCCCGGGAGGCAGCTCCGGTTATGCCACTTACACCCCGTATACCGCAGCCACCAGCGATTGGCAGCAGGTCACCGTATCAATTGCAGCAGCATATGACACCACCGATGGGGAGTTCATTTTTTCCGTGCGGAACACGGCTGCGCCCGAGCACATCGTGATCGATGATGTCAACATCGGTGATGCCGCCCCCCTTGTGCCCATCAGCATTTACGAGATCCAATACACCACCAATGCCAGTGGTGATTCGCCCTACAACGGACAGACGGTGATGACGGGCGGCATTGTAACGGCGGACCTGCCGGGCACCGGCGACGGCTACTTCGTGCAAAGCGGCACCGGGCCATGGTCGGGGATCTATGTGTACGACCAGGACCACAGCCCTGCCATCGGTGACAGCGTCACCTTCATCGCCTCGGTCAGCGAGTATTTCAACCTCACCGAGCTTTCGGGCGTGTCGGATTTCACGGTGGTGTCCAGCGGGAATCCCACGCCCGCATTCACCGTAGCCACCGGTGACGTATCCCTTGAGCCCCTGGAAAGCGTACTGGTACGCGTGGTGAACGCCGAATGCACCGTGGCCCCGAGCGGCGCCACCTTCGGCAAGTACAAGGTGGATGACGGTACCGGCGAAGCCACCATCGGCAAAGCCATCTACACTACGGAACCGGCACCCGTGGTTGGCAACGTGTACAACATCACCGGTGTGAACTTCTATGACTTCGGCGAATACAACATCCAGCCCCGCATGGCCAGCGACGTGGACCTGGCCACCGGCATTGCCGGGGCGGGCCTGTTGGAGACGATTTCATTCGGGCCCAACCCGGCCACCCACCTGCTGCAAGTGGACCTGGGCCAAGCAGCAGGAAGCAACGTGGAGTTTACCCTCACGGACATGCAGGGCCGTACGCTGCAAACAGGTGCGTTCAGCGACAGCCGGGGGCAGATCAATGTGGGCGGCGTGGCTGTAGGCACATACCACCTCACCTTCCGCAGCAATGAATTCGTGAAGACCATGGTCGTGCAGGTGGCACGCTGATCGGAGCAAACGGAACAGGTATAGGGGCTGCCTCAAAAGGGCGGCCCCTATTGCTTCCATGCCATCCGGATCCCGCTTATACCAATTGGACATTCAATTCCAGCCAAAGATGCCCAGCTATTTTTTCGTAGGGCGATCCGTGACGGACGTTGCGCAGCGGTGCCTACGGAACGCATGGCACGGAGAAGCCATGCGGAAAAAGAGCAAGCAGATCGGCTTAGATTGAATGTCCATTTGGTATGACTACCAGGTGTGCGGAAGGATAGCACACGGTACGGGCCAAGTAGGTGGGATCAACCGGTGCCGGGCCATTCCAAGCCAGATCCTCGAGCTCCTTCCCTGCTTGACGCCCATCTGCAGCACTTCGACGAACTATTGACTTTCGTCGACGAACGCACCTATCTTGCGGCAGATCAATCCATCATGAAGCAGCTCTTTACCCTGATTTCCGGCCTCCTGAGTGCGTGCTTGCTCCAAGCCCAAGTAACGATAGGCCAAAACGAAATGCCCCACAGCGGGGATGAATTGCACCGGACCCGGGCCACGTTGAACCCCTTTGTGAATTATGGGGCCACGGGTGCCGGCCATAGCTGGAATTTTGCCTCCTTGACGGCTGCCGGGGAAGAAAGCACGGAATACATGTCCGTTTCCGCCACCAACATCGTGTACGCCTTTGTCTATGCCGACATTCCGTTCAATCCGAACCGGGCCAATCTTGCGCAGGCAGGTGTTGACATCGCGTTCAGCGACCTGTTGCCGATCGATGACCCATACACCTTCACCCATCGCAGTTCCTCTGCGTACGCCACGGTGGGCTTCGGTGCTGCACTGAGCGGCATCCCCGTTCCGATCATCTTCGACCAGCGTGATGTGATCTATCAGCTCCCCTTGAATTATGGCAACAGCAGCACGTCCAACTCCTCCTGGAAGGTCAGCCTGCCCACTTTGGCCTACTACGGCTACCGGCAAACCCGCCAAAACCAAGTGGACGGATGGGGTGCCATTACCACGCCCACCGGCATCTACGATGCACTGCGGGTGAAAACCACCATCCACGGAAGTGATACGATCAACATCGACACCTTGGGGCTGGGCTTTGCCATCAACCGGCCCACCGTCCGGCAGTACAAGTGGTTGTCTCCGGGTATCCGCGTTCCGGTGCTGGAGATCAATACCGCGGAGGTCCTGGGCGCTGAGGTAGTGACCTCCATCTATTACTACGACGAACCCCACACGATCGCCGTACAGCAGCCGTTGGCCACCATGCTGTGCGCAGGCGCTGCCGTTACGGTGCATTACGGGGCCACTGGCACGTACAACAGCGGCTCCTTTCTAATACCGGCCAACAAGTTCCGCGTTCAACTTTCCGACGCGGAAGGCAGCTTCGCCGCCCCCACCAACATTGGGGAGGTGACCGCCACGGCTACTGGCAGCATCAACGCCAACATTCCCGCCAACACGCCGCCCGGAACCGGCTATCGCATCCGGGTGGTCTCCACCAGCCCGGCGTTCATCGGCCCTGATAACGGTGTCGATCTTTCCATCGGCACGGCGCCGACGGCCTCGGTGTTGGCCAATGGCCCGGTCAGCTTCTGCGAGGGCGGCTCGGTACAGCTGCTGGCCACCACATCACCGGGCGCAACCCTGCAATGGACCTTGAACGGGGATGTGATCGATGGGGCCACCATGGCGGAACTGGATGCCACGGCATCGGGCAGCTTTGCCGTGCAAACCTCAAACGCCTGTGGCAGCTCCGCGTCCACGGCGATCGATGTGCAATCCATGCCGCTGCCGGTGCATCAACCGCTCAACTCCTTCATGACCGCATGCAACGGCGGCATGGTGAGCTTGGTGGCCGTGAACACCTCAGGCGCTACGTCCTTGGCATATCAATGGTATGCCGATGGCACTCCAGTGGCCGGCGGCACCGGGGCGGAATTAACCACCGGCCAGTCCGGCTTGTACAGCCTGGAGGTCACTGATGTGGCCAACGGCTGCACCTTTCTGATGGAGGATATCACCGTGGAGGCCGTCACCATGGACGCACCGCAGCTTTCGGCAGAAGGTGCTGCCACCTTCTGCCCGGGCGGTTCGGTGATGCTGCTGGCCGCGGGCCAAGCCGCCGACTACCAATGGCTGCTGAATGGCACACCCGTTGCCGGTGCTTCCGGAAATTCCTACGATGCGGGTTCGGCCGGCGTGTACACGGTAGTGGCCATCGGCGCACAGGGTTGCAACAGCGAACCGTCCGCCGGTATTGAGGTGGGCATCCATCCGGTGCCGGAAACGCCGGTGGTCACCGCTTCCGGCCCCCTAAGCTTCTGTGCCGGGGAGGAAGCAACGCTTACCGCCACGTCGGTGGGAAGCAGCAGCTATCTGTGGAACAACAGCGCGGACGGGGCTACCCTCACCGTGGGCGCAAGTGGCACCTACAGCGTGGTGGCCACGAACGAGCACGGCTGCACTTCCGCACCTTCCGCCGAAATCGCCATAACCGTGCACCCACTCCCGGAAATACCCGTGATCACGGCGGTGGGCGACCATCTGTCCGTTGTGGATGCCGGCGGAATGGTCCAGTGGGCGTTCAATGGAGAGGACATTCCCGGGGCCACGGGGCCGACCTGGGAGCCGGATGGGCAAGGCATCTATACCGCGACCGTAACCGACGCCAATGGCTGCTCCAGCATGTCCGTGGGTTACGTGTACGTCCATACCGGCATTACCGGCCAGCATTCGATGGGGGTTGCGGTAATGCCCAACCCGACCAACGGGATCTTCACCATCAACTTGGACGGGGGGACGGCAGGAACCGTGTTCACCATTTTCGACGCCACCGGCAAGCTGGTGCAAAGCGGCCAGGCGGGCGAACAGCGAACGAAGGTGGACCTGGCCGGCAATGCCCCGGGCCTGTACTTCCTGCGCGTCGAAGGCCGATCCGAGCTTCGGGTGGTGCGTATTGTACTGGAGTGACCCGGGGAATACCTCCCCATGCGAACACCCCGGTACGTGAAGATGCCGGGGTGTTTGCGTGTGGGATCATCCGGCCCGCAAACGAAAGATTCCACCGACCAGGAGGGCCGGATCAATGACCCCCATTGGCTTGTGTCCGCTCCTTGGCCATTGGGCGCTTAACCCACTCCGCATAGATCACCTCCAGCTCATCGTACCACTCCTCCCCGTATTCCCGCACCAGCGCGTTCTTCAGGAAACGGAACACCGGTATGCCCAGCTCAGCGCCCAACTTGCAGGCCGGGTCGCAGATCTCCCATTGATGGTAGTTCAGCGCGTCGTGGTATTTCAGTTTGGTCACGCGGATGGGGTACAGGTGGCAGCTGATCGGCTTGTTGAACGGGATCTTGCCGTCGTGGAAAGCCTGTTCGATGCCGCACTTCCAAATGCCGCGTTTGTCCTTCTTGGCATACACGCACTCGGCGTATTCCTGCACTAAGGGCGTCACTAATTCACCGTCCATGTCCACCACGCTGGTGCAACCTTGGTCCTTCACGGATTTCTTGCCCCGGGCCGTCATGTACGGCTCGATGGCCGCGTAATGCTTCCCGATCAGCTTAGCCTCTTCCGGGGTCAACGGCGCGCCGCTGTCCCCCACCTCGCAGCAGGCGCCCTTACAGGCATCCAGGTTGCAGACGAACTGTTTCTCAAAAAGTTCCTCGGAGAGGAGGACGCCGCGGTGTTCGATCATGGGGAGGGCCGAAATTAAGGCTGTGGGCATGGCCATGGTATTGGGGTCCTCCCCATGGACAACCAATGGACGGGCATGGACACGGGCCGAGGCCGTGTCCATGCCCGTCCATCACCGTCCGCTCGAACACAGCCACCGAAATGGCCCACGCACCCCATCTTTGCGCCCGCGGCGCTGAAGGTTTCCAGAGCGCACGCCACAACAACCATGAGCACCAACGAGGACAAACTCAAGACCCTGATAGGCCATGCCAAGGAGTATGGCTATGTGTTCCAAAGCAGCGAGATCTACGACGGGCTGAGCGCCACGTACGACTACGGCCCTTACGGCGTGGAGCTGAAGAACAACATCCGCCGCTACTGGTGGGAAGCCATGACCAAGCTCAACGACAACATCGTGGGCTTGGACGCGGCCATCTTCATGCACCCGCTCACCTGGAAGGCCAGCGGGCACGTGGACGCCTTCAACGACCCGCTGATCGACAACAAGGACAGCAAGAAGCGCTACCGGGCCGACGTGCTGTTGGAAGAGCACATCGGCAAGTACGCCGACAAGATCGAAAAGGAGGTGGAGAAGGGCCGCAAAAAGTTCGGTGAGGCCTTTGATGAAGCGCAGTTCCGCGCCACCAATCCCAACGTGAAGCGCGCCCAGGAACGCATCGATGCCGTGGTAAGCCGCATGAAAGCCGCCTTGGACGCCAACGACCTCGCGGCCCTGCGCCAGTTGATCATCGACGAGGAGATCAAGTGTCCTATCAGCGGCACCGGCAACTGGACGGATGTGCGCCAGTTCAACCTGATGTTCGCCACCGAACTGGGCAGCGTGAGCGGCGAGAGCAGCACCATCTACCTGCGGCCCGAGACGGCGCAGGGCATCTTCGTGAACTTCCTCAACGTGCAGAAGAGCGCCCGCATGAAGATCCCTTTCGGCATCGCGCAGACGGGCAAGGCCTTCCGCAACGAGATCGTGGCGCGCCAGTTCATCTTCCGCATGCGCGAGTTCGAGCAGATGGAGATGCAGTTCTTCATCAAGCCCGGCACGCAGAAGGAGTGGTACGACTACTGGAAGACCAAGCGCATGGAGTGGCACCGCGCACTCGGCCTGCCCGCGGAGAACTACCGCTTCCACGACCACATCAAGCTGGCGCACTACGCCGACGCGGCCTGCGACATCGAGTTCAAGTTCCCCATGGGCTTCAAGGAGCTCGAAGGCATCCACAGCCGCACGGATTTCGACCTCGGCAACCACGAGAAGTTCAGTGGCAAGAAGCTGCGCTACTTCGACACGGAGACCAACGAGAGCCACGTGCCCTACGTGCTGGAAACCTCCATTGGCCTGGACCGCATGTTCCTGGCGATACTCAGTGCGGCTTACGAGGAGGAGAAGTTGGAGAACGGAGAAACGCGCGAAGTGCTGCGGATCCCTGCCCCGCTGGCCCCGGTGAAAGTGGCCGTGCTGCCGCTGATCAAGAAGGACGGTCTGCCCGGGAAGGCGCGTGCGATCTTCGACATACTGAAGCTCGACCTGAACTGCCAATACGACGAGAAGGACAGCATCGGCAAGCGGTATCGGCGTCAGGATGCGATCGGAACCCCGTACTGCATCACCATCGACGATAAGACCATCGCCCATGGAACAGTCACCATCCGGGAGCGCGACAGCATGCAGCAGGAGACGGTGCCGGTGGCTGAGGTGCAACGCATCGTGAATGAGAAAGTGGACTTGAGGCGGTTGCTGGAACAGCTCTGACACAGACCCTCTTCCGGTCCCTTGGCGCACCGTACGCTCACCGTGGACCACGATACGTTGAACGACGACGCGGTGACCATCCGCGAGCCTGCCTGCCTTTGGCATGGCGCGACAGCATGAAGCAGGAACGCGTGAAGATCAATGAGGTGGAGCGGATCGTGGGGGAGAAGGTGGATATCAGGGGGCTGTTGAAGCAGTTGTGAGGCACACCCGGAAGGATCCTCCCTCGTTGATCTGGCGGTCGGAGGGGTGTGTTATCGCTATGTTCGCCCTGCGAACACTCCTCCACATGCGCCCTCTTCCCGCCCGCCTCACCAACACGGCCTTTGTGGCCCTGCTTGTCCTGCTTGCCGCCGCTCCCGCTGATGCTTCCGCGCAGAAATGCAAATTCTCGGTGGACAAGAAGGATCCCTTGACCGGCGAGCACCTCCGCGCGGAAGGCATCCAGCTGGGCCGTGGCGTGCGCATAGGGATCGGCAAGGCAGGCCAAGTGCCGCAGCTTTCCATTACCCTCACCTACCCGCACGACCAAGGCTTCCAAGTGCAGCCGGGCAACTTGCTGATCGTAAAGCTCGCGAGCGGTGATACGCTCCATTACCGCAACGTGAACACCGCTGCCCCGGTCACCTACGTCGCCTCCACCAATCCCCCAGCGATCCACACGCAGTACTCCCTCAACTATTTCATGGACCAGCGCTTCTACCCGTTGCTCGCCCAGCACCCCCCCGAGCTTTTCCGCGTGCATTTGGGCGACCGGGCGGTGGACGTGGAGGTGAACAGCAAGGATGGTAGGAAGATCATGAAGTACGCGGACTGTCTGAGGTAAGACCCGCAAGCGATCGGCGCGGGTAGGCGAACATCATGCCCTCCGGCCCCGGCTGGTACCTTTCCCTACCCGTGCGCGCGGATGAAACTGCCCTTCGGCATCGCGCAGACCGGCAAGGCCTTCCGCAACGAGATCGTGGCGCGGCAGTTCATCTTCCGCATGCGCGAGTTCGAGCAGATGGAGATGCAGTTCTTCATCAAGCCCGGCACCCAGCAGGAATGGTACGCCTATTGGAAGGAGAAGCGCATGGCCTGGCACAGCGCGCTGGGCCTGCCTGCTGACAACTATCGCTTCCACGACCACATTAAGCTGGCCCACTACGCCGATGCCGCCTGCGACATCGAGTTCAAGTTCCCCATGGGCTTCAAGGAGCTCGAGGGCATCCACAGCCGCACCGATTTCGACCTGGGCAACCACGAAAAGTTCAGCGGCAAGAAACTGCGCTACTTCGACGCCGAGGCCAACGAGAGCTACGTGCCTTATTGCTGGAAACATCTATCGGCTTGGACCGCATGTTCCTCGCGGTGTTCAGTGCGGCTTTCCAGGTGGAACAATTGGAGAACGGCGAAACACGCGAAGTACTTCGTATCCCCGCCGCTTTGGCTCCCGTGAAGGTGGCCGTACTGCCGCTCATCAAAAAGGAAGGCCTGCCGGAAAAGGCCCGGGCCATCATGGATACATTGAAGCTGGACCTGAACTGCCAGTACGACGACAAGGACAGCATCGGCAAGCGCTACCGCCGCCAAGACGCCATCGGCACGCCCTATTGCATCACCGTGGACCACCAAACACTGGCCGACGGCACGGTGACCATCCGTGAGCGCGACAGCATGCAGCAGCAACGCGTGCCCATTGAACACCTGGAGCGCATCGTGAGCGAAATGGTGGACCTGAAAGGGCTGCTGCGGAAGCTGTAAGGCATTATCTTCGCGCCCCGGCCCCATGTGGGGTGCCGGGCACCCACCCAGGTGGCGGAATCGGTAGACGCGCTGGTCTCAAACACCAGTGATGCAAATCATGCGGGTTCGAGTCCCGCCCTGGGTACCAGGCCGATCGACTGATCAGAAGATCGGCCGACCGGGCGATTAGAGGACCGGAGGCGATCGCCAGCCGCCGGTCGGGCCCCATGCAGAACGAAGTGCTTGTTTACCCCGATGCCGCCAAGCAGGCGCGTTATGATCGCGCCTACATGAAAATGGCCCTGGAGTGGGCCAAGTTGAGCCACTGCACCAGGAAGAAGGTGGGGGCCTTGGTGGTGAAGGACGGCATGATCATCAGCGACGGGTACAATGGCACGCCCTCGGGCTTCCCCAACGACTGCGAGGATGGGCAGGGCCTGACGCACTGGTACGTGCTGCATGCCGAGGCTAACGCGATCATGAAGGTGGCCCGCAGCACAAACAACGCACGCGGCGCCACCTTGTACCTTACGCACTCGCCCTGCAGGGATTGCAGCAAGCTCATCCTGCAAGCCGGCATCAAGCGGCTGGTATACATGGAAGCCTACAAGGACACCTCCGGCCTCGACCTATTGGGCCAAGGCGGGGTTCACATAGATAAGCTGCCCGCCCCGTGAACGGAACAAATACGAGCAAGCGGACCCTGGCGGTAGCGTATCCCCTCATACTGGGGGTGGCTGTTTCCGTCGGCTACCTGATGGGTACGAACTTGGGTGGCCCGGCAGCAACCGGCTCGCCGATCTTCGAGCTGCGCCGCCCAACTCCGGGGACCAAGCTCCAACAAGTGCTGGACTTGATCGATCGACAATACGTGGACACGGTACGGGAAGGCCAGTTGGTGGATGCGGTGCTGCAGGACATGCTTCAGCAGCTCGACCCGCACAGCTACTACATCAGTGCGAAGGACCTGCGCGCCGCCGAAGAGCCCTTGGAGGGCAGTTTCACCGGCATCGGCGTGGAATTCAGCATCCAGCGCGACACCATTGTGGTGGTGGCCACCATCGAAGGCGGCCCCAGCGAAGCCTTGGGCATCCGTGCCGGCGATCGGCTGGTAAGCGCGGACAGCGTGCAATTGGCCGGGGTGGGCGCCACAAACCAAATGGTGATGACCGCCTTGCGGGGCCCAAGCGGCACCAAGGTGAACGTGGGCGTGGTGCGCAACGGCAGCGAACCCTTCAAGGTCTCCATCACCCGCAGCCCCATACCCATCAACAGCATCGCTGCGGCATTCATGGATACGGGCGGCACGGCCTATGTGAAGCTCAGCCGGTTTGCACGTACCACTCCGGAGGAATTTCTCAAGGCCGTCCAAGACCTGAAGGAGCAGGGAATGAAACGGCTCGTGCTCGACCTGCGCGGCAATGGGGGCGGCTACCTAAATGCGGCCATCAGCCTTTGCGAAGAACTGCTGCCCCAGGGAAGCGGCATCGTATATACCGAAGGCAGATCTTCTCCGCGCCAGGACTACAAGGCCGATGGGCGCGGAAGTCTGACGGACATGCCCCTGGCCGTATTGATCGACGAAGGTTCGGCCTCGGCCAGCGAGATCGTGGCAGGTGCCGTGCAAGACAACGACCGGGGCCTGATCGCAGGTCGCCGATCCTTCGGTAAAGGCTTAGTGCAGGAACAAGTGAACCTGCGCGACGGAAGCGCCGTGCGCCTAACCACGGCACGCTACTACACGCCCAGTGGACGCTGCATCCAGCGGCCATACGGCGAGGGCATCAAATACGACGAAGATTTGGAAACACGATATCTCCACGGAGAGCTCGTGAACAAGGACAGCATCCACTTGGATTCATCGGACACCTACTTCACCAAGGGCGGGCGCAAGGTTTTCGGCGGCGGGGGCATCATGCCGGACGTGTTCGTAGCTGCGGACACGGCCGAGCGATCCATGTACCTGGGCGAACTGTTCTTCTCCGGCGCACTGAACCAGTATGCGTTCGACCTGGCGGACCGCCACCGGGCGCGGCTTGCCCGGTACGGCGATGCAGCACGGTTCCAGGCCGAATATGAGGTAACGTCGGGGATGCTCCAGGAGCTTGCTGCGGAAGCGCGCAAACTTGGGGTGGCCGAAGATCCGAAAGCGTTGGAACGCTCGGCCCCGGTGATCGCACTGCGGTTGAAGGCCGGCATTGCCCGCAACATCTGGGGCGATGGCGGCTATTACCGTGTACTTCTGGGCAACGACCGCATTTATCACCAAGCCGTCCGGTCCTTGAGGAAAGGTTCTCCGGCAGCCTGAAGCTCCGGCAAAACCGGGTTGTTGCGGGCCATTGGCAGAAGCAGGCCTCCCAGTGGCCCTGGTTGGCACCAAAAAAGGAAAGGGGGCCGCAAGGCCCCCTTCCGTTCTCGGCAAATTTGCGCTTACTTGGTCACTGCTTGGGTGGCTTCGTCCACCACCGCCTTGGCGGTGTCCACGGCAGCGTTGGCCGTGCTGTCGATCACGGCGGCAGCGTCCTGAACGGTTTGCTGGGCCTGGTCAACAGCCTGCGTGGCCTGCTCGGTGGCAGCATCCATCGTATCGGCGGCCTTTTCTTCTACATTGCTTCCGCAGGCCACGAACAGCGCGGCAGCGGTGGCAACCATGGCGAACTTCCTGATCATCCTTGTTGTTTGGTTTGGTGAAAGTGGGGGCAAATGTAATGGAAACAGGGTGGAACGGAAAAATTTGTTAACCACCTGTCGCCTAACTTGCAGCCCTTGTCGTCAAACACCTAAAACCAAACTACAAAATGCCCTTTGAGTTGTCGGCTCTGCCTTACGCCTTCAATGCTTTGGAACCTCATATTGATGCCCGAACCATGGAGATCCACCATGGCAAGCACCACCAAGGCTATGTGAACAACCTCAACAAGGCCATCGAGGGCACTCCTTTGGACGGTAAACCCATTGAAGAAGTGCTGAAGACGTTGGACATGAAAAACATGGCCGTGCGCAACAATGCTGGTGGCCATTACAATCACAACCTCTTCTGGGCTGTCATGAGCCCCAACGGGGGCGGCACGCCCACCGGGGAGCTGGCAGGAGCGATCCAACGCGACTTCGGCAGCTTCGAGTCATTCCAGGAGAAATTCTCCCAAGCAGCGGCTACCCGGTTCGGCAGCGGTTGGGGTTGGCTTTGCGTGCATAAGGGTGGAAAACTGGAAGCCTGCTCCACGCCTAACCAGGACAGCCCCCTGATGCCCGAGTACAGCCACTGCGGAACGCCCATCTTGGGGGTCGACGTTTGGGAACATGCGTACTACCTGCACTATCAGAACCGCCGTCCGGATTATCTGAAGGCGTGGTGGAACGTGGTGAACTGGGATGCAGTGGCCAAACGCTACGCAGCGGCAAAGTAGCCCGGACATAACGGAACGGACGGGCGGATGCCGCGATGCGGACATCCGCCCGTTTACATTTGGGCCATGCTTTCCCGGCCATACCCAACGACTGTGTTGCTGTGCGCCATTTTGCTCTGCGCAGTGCCACAACGGCTTTGGTGTGCGGGGCCATACCAAAACGCCGAACACGAACTTGCCGCCCTGCTCCCGCAGGAACTGGCCTCCGCAGATCAAGTGCGTGAGCCCAAACGCTTGGTGGCCGCAGCGCTCACCCTTACGCTCGGCACCTTTGCCGCACACCGCCTCTATCTAGGTACTGACGTGAAGGTGCCCATCCTCTACGGCCTCACTTTCGGGGGCTTCGGCATCCTGGTATTGATCGACCTGGGCCACATCCTATTCACCAAGGACCTGCAGGCCTATTGCCGGAACAACAAGGTGCTGATGTGGGCAGGTGGCCCCCGGCAGGCCGCTACTCCACCGTAACGCTCTTGGCCAAGTTGCGCGGCTGGTCCACATTGCAGCCGCGCATCACCGCCATGTGGTAGCTGAGCAGCTGCAGCGGTACCACGGCCAACAACGGCACGAAGGCATCCGGGGATGCGGGGATCTCGATTGAGTGGTCGGCGATCTCCTTGACGGTGGTATCGCCTTCGGTAACAATGGCAATGACCTTCCCCTTGCGGGCCTTCACCTCTTGGATATTGCTGACCACCTTTTCATAGCTGGCGCCATGGGTGGCGATCACGATCACGGGCATCTCCTCGTCGATCAGTGCGATGGGGCCATGCTTCATTTCCGCTGCGGGATAGCCCTCGGCGTGGATGTAGCTGATCTCCTTCAATTTCAGGGCCCCTTCCAAGGCCACGGGGAAGCTGTATCCCCGGCCGAGGTACAGGGCATTCCTGGCCTCCTTGTAGATGTCGCCGATGTACTTCACCTGTGCCTCGGTTTTCAGCACCTTTTCCACTTTGGCCGGAATCGCCTCCAGCTCCAGCAGCAATTGCCGGTAGCGCGCCCCGTCGATGGTGCCCTTGCGCTGGCCCACCATCAGGGCCATCAGGGTGAGCAGGGTGACTTGGGCGGTGAAGGCCTTGGTACTGGCCACGCCGATCTCCGGCCCGGCATGCGTATAGGAGCCGGCATGCGTTTGCCGGGCGATGCTGCTTCCCACCACGTTGCAAATGCCCAAAATGGTGGCCCCTCGCCCCTTGGCCAATTCAATGGCGGCCAAGGTGTCGGCCGTTTCACCGCTTTGGCTGATGGCGATCACGATGTCGTCCTCATTGATCACCGGGTTGCGGTAGCGGAACTCACTGGCGTACTCCACTTCCACAGGGATCCGCGCAAACTCCTCGAAGAGGTATTCGCCCACCATGCCGGCATGCCAGCTGGTGCCGCACCCCACGATCAGAATACGCTTGGCGTTGACGATGCGCTGTTCATAGTCTTTTATCCCGCCGAGTACGATGCTTCCCTGGGCCAAGTTCAGCCGTCCCCTCATCGAATCCCTGATGCTGCGCGGCTGCTCATAGATCTCTTTGAGCATGAAGTGCTCGAACCCGCCCTTTTCCAAGGCCTCCAACTGGATTTCCAGTGCTTGTATGGAGGGCCGCTTTTCCTGGTTCTTGATGTTGCGCACGCGCAATCCCTGTTCACGGTCCAGGATGGCGATCTCGCCGTCCTCCATGTACACCACGTTGCGCGTATGTTCCACGATCGGTGTGGCATCACTGGCCAGGAAAAGGTCGCCCCCCTCCCCGATCCCGATCACCAAGGGGCTGCTTTTGCGCGCCGCCACCAAGGTGCCGGGGGTATTGCGGTCCACCACTACAATCGCATAGGCGCCCACCACGTTTTCCAAGGCAAGCCTGACGGATTCGGCCAGGTCCGTTCCTTCATTACGCCGGATGTCGTCGATCAGATGCACCAGCACTTCCGTGTCCGTTTCACTGCTGAACTTGTAGCCCCGGCTTATCAACTCCTCTTTCAGGGGCGCATAGTTCTCGATGATCCCGTTGTGGATGAGCGCCAAGTCGCCGTTGGTGGACACGTGGGGGTGGGCGTTCACATCATTGGGCTCACCATGGGTTGCCCAACGAGTATGGCCGATGCCTACCGTGCCGGCCATGGGCGTACCGTTCACATGAGCTTCCAGGTCGCTCACGCGCCCCTTGCATTTGCTCACTATCAAGCCGTCCGTGCCCAAGATGGCCACCCCGGCACTGTCGTAGCCCCGGTATTCCAGCCGCCTCAGGCCGTTGATCAACAATGGATAGGCCTGCTTGCTCCCAACGTATCCAACAATGCCGCACATGCTCTTTGCTCAATAGGTGGTGAAGGTAAGCACCAGTTTCATCGGGTTCTCCGGATGGGCCGGGCCGGCCAATGCGGCCCTGTTCACCGAGACGCCGTTGCTGCCGGGCACCACGGAAAGGCCCGTGTTCGGATAAGTGCCGTTGATGACGCCCTGGGCCCAGCGGGTGAGATTGAAGCGGTAGGCCCGTTGTTGGTCATCATAAATGCCGCCGACCACGCCTTCCCCGGCGATCTGGTCCGGCACCAACAGGTCCTGGCCATCGTCGCCTTTGCGGAAGGCAAAGAGCTGCGCCGGTGGCAGGTACGTGGCGTGGTACTCTCCGGCAATGGGCACGATCAGCTCGGCCTTGGCCAAGGCTTGCAAGGGCGTTCCGCCGTAGTTGCCCAAGAACGGGAACCGGATTTCACTGCGCAGCCCGCCCATGGACTGCACGTAGGTGGTGGTTTGCCCTTGGGTGCTGTCCGCCAAGGCCTGTGGAAGGCCAGGCACGAAAGCGGCCCCATGGTTGAATTGGGCAAAGGTCCAACGTGCACTGCTGCTGCCGATGATGAAGTCGAACGTGGACGCTGTCCCGTTCCCGTCATGGTAATAGAGGGTCATTTTGGTGGCCCCGCTCAGCAGGTTGAAGCGCCAAATCCCTCCTTGCAACGGTGCCTGCGTGCCACTGTCCGGCACCACCGCCAAACCCTTGAACCACGCCAGGAAGGAGGCATTGTCGGCCATGTCCGCCTGTCCCCAATGGGCCAGCAGCTCATTGCCCAAGGCCGGGTCCAAGGGGATCCGCAGCTGGGGCACCAAGGTATCGCCGCCAATAACCGGCCCCGTGCCGGTGATGGGCGTGAACAGCCGCGGCGCGCCCAGCACCAGGTCCACCAGATCGATCTGCGGCCTGTAGTTGCTCTTGTAAATGGAATCAAGATGCAGGTCTTCGCTGATGCGGTGCACGCGGATGACCTGCGGGTCCGGCTCGCCGTACAAGGGGTCGGATGTGGCATAGGCCAGCGCCAACACCAGGGAATCGCACACCAACGACGGGTCTGCGGGGCCGATGTTGTTGACGCTCAACCGCAGCTGGGTTGCCGTTCCGGTGGTCACCGGCCCGAAGACATCATCCACGTAACTGCCCACCTCATTGCTGGAGAGGGCGCTGGTGCGCACCGGCTCGTCGGCCCGGGGCCAAGTGAGCACCGTATTCGTATCGATGCGGACCGTGCCCAGGTTGTCCGCCGGGTCCAGCACGGCCAGCCCGAGGTCGTCCTCCGGTTTCCTGCAACCGCCGGCAAGGATCAAGCCCGAGAGGAAAATGGCGGCTATCGCCGCTTTTCCCGAAAACACTGGAAGTGTTGTTTTCAAAGTATCACACCAGCGCTTCCTCCATTACGCCTTGGAAAAACTCCAGGTGGGCCTCCAGCCGCTCGTCCGCTTCCTTGTGGAAGGGGAGCACCGGCTTGTCCAGGGTTTTGATGGTGCTTTCCATGGACTTGCCCAGCTTTGCACTTCCACGCACCACCGCATCGCTCATGCCCATGGCAAACTTGAGCAGGTCTTCCGTGGTGCATTTCCCGAGGTTCTTCAGCAGGTCCTTGTCAAATCCCTCCAAGGCCAGCTTCTTGGGCAGGTTCTTGTCCAATGGGCGAGGCTGCTCGTCATAGAGGCTGAACACGATCTTGGCATCCTCGAAGTGGGGGTCGTCATTGAAGAAGTGCCGCACATAAAGCGGGATGAAACCGGTCATCCAGCCGTGGCAGTGGATGATGTCCGGCGCCCAGCCGAGCTTGCGCACCGTTTCCAGTACCCCCCTGCAGAAGAACAATGCCCGCTCATCGTTGTCGGGGAAGAAGTTTTCGTCGTCGTCCTCCACGTCGGCCTTGCGCTTGAAGTACTCCTCATTGTCGATGAAATACACCTGCATGCGGGCGTTGGGCACGCTGGCCACCTTGATCAGCAGGGCGTGGTCGGTGTCGTTGATGATCAAGTTCATGCCGCTGAGCCGGATCACCTCGTGCAGTTGGTGCCTGCGCTCGTTGATGGAACCGAACTTGGGCATGAAGACGCGCACCTCATTGCCCTGCTCCAAAATGCCCTGGGGGAGTTGGCGTGCCGCCTTGGCCATGCCCGTGCCGTCGATGAAAGGGTGGATGAATTGCGAAACGGTGAGGACTTTGGCGTTCTTCAGGCTCATGGGTTGGAGAAATTTCGTTGAAACCACAAAAGTATAGACAATTTCCGCGATATTCAAGCTTTGCGTAGTTTGGCCGCCTTGCCCTGCGCCCTTGGAAACCCTCCTGCATCCCCCTGAAGCTGCGGCTTGGTCCGCCCGGCAACGGCGTGCAGGCAAACACATTGCCTTCGTCCCCACCATGGGCGCGCTGCATGAAGGACACTTGGCCTTGGTGCAGGCGGCGCGGCAACGGGCCGACGCCGTGGCGGTCAGCATTTTCGTGAACCCGTTGCAGTTCAACGACCCCGACGACCTGGCGCGCTATCCCCGGCACCCGGAACAAGACCTGGACCTGCTGGCCGCCACTGGCGCGGACATGGTGCTGATGCCCTCCACCGCCGAGGTGTTCCAAGGCTTCACACCCCGGCACTACAACCTCGGGGGGTTGGACGCCATCTTGGAAGGAGCCTCGCGCCCGGGCCATTTCCAAGGCGTGGTGAACGTGGTGGAAAGGCTCTTCCACTATGTTCGGCCGGACCTGGCCCTGTTCGGGGAGAAGGACCGCCAGCAACTGGCCGTTATCCGCCACACGGCTATTCAGCAGCACTGGCCGGTGGAGATCGTCGGCCATCCCATCGTCCGTGCGGCGGACGGCCTGGCCCTCAGTTCAAGGAACCAACGCCTTTCCCCCTCGGAGCGCACAGCGGCACCGGCCTTGTACCGCTGCCTTGCAGCGATGAAGGAGTTAGCCTTCCATGGCACGGTGGAGGAAAGCTTGTCAGCAGGCAGGCACATCCTGGACGCAAGCCCCGGCATCGCCACGGATTATTTGGTGCTGTGCCTGCCGGACACCCTGCAGCCGGTGGCCTCGTGGGAAGGCGTGGAGGAGGTGGTGGCTTTGGTAGCCGCTCAGGTGGGCCCGGTGCGCCTGATCGACAACATGGCCTTCAACAGGTAATTTTGCGCGCCCCATTGCCGGGGATACTGCCCTACAGAATGACGATCGAAGTCCTGCGCGCCAAGCTGCACCGCATCACCATCACCGAAGCCGACGTGGATTACATCGGCAGCATTACCCTGGACCGCGACCTGATCGATGCGGCCGGGCTCGTGGAGGGTGAAAAGGTGCACGTGCTGAACGTGAACAATGGCCAACGCTTGGTGACCTACGTGATCGCCGGTGAGCGGGCAAGCGGCCAGGTATGCCTGAACGGCCCCGCCGCCCTGCTGGCCACCGTCGGTGACGTGGTGATCGTGCTGGCCTACGCGCAAATGACCCTGGAGGAGGCAAAGGTGTTCCAGCCCACCGTGGTCTTTCCCGATGAACGCACGAACAAACTGCGGTCGTGAGGGCGGTGGTCGTCAATATCCTGAAGGTAGGGGTCCCCTTGGCGATCGGTGTCTGGTTGGTGTTCTATTTCTATGATGCCTTGGAGCCCAAGCAGCGGGAAGAGTTGTTCGCAGCGTTCGGGCAGGCCGACCTTCGTTGGTTGGGCCTTGCCACGGTGGTGGGCTGGCTTTCGCACGTCAGCCGTGCCTGGCGTTGGCGGTACATGCTGCAGCCCTTGGGCTACAAGGCGGGTTTTTGGAACTGCTACCATGCGGTGATGACCGGGTATTTCATGAACCTCTTCCTACCCCGGGCGGGCGAGGCCAGTCGGGCGATTTCCTTGTACCGCACCGAGCAGGTACCCTTTGAGAAGGGCTTCGGCACCATCCTGGCGGAGCGCGCCGTGGACATGCTGATGCTGCTGGGCATTGCGGGTGTAACCATGCTTTTGCAGCTGGAGAAGTTGGACCTGTTCAAGGAGCGCATTGCGGGGTTCCGGGCCTCGCAAGGCGAACAAACCGGGGCAGCAGGCGCTTCCTGGATGCTTGGGGCCGTGGTAGTGCTGTTGCTGCTTGCCGTGGTGGCCGTCTTCCTGCTCGCCACCCGGCCCGCGCTGCGCGACCGGCTCCATGAGCTGGTGCGTGGATTCATGCAGGGGTTGCGTTCGGTGTTCAGGACCAAGGACCCCGGTGGCTTCATCCTGCACACGGTGCTCATCTGGGCGGCCTATGTGGGCATGTTCAAGCTGGGCTTCTTTGCCCTGCCGGAAACTGCCGGCGTGCCCATGGCCGGGGTGCTGGCCGGTTTTGTCGCCGGTGCCGTGGGCATCGTGCTGGTGCAGGGCGGCATTGGCGTGTATCCAGCGTTCGTGGCGCTCATCGTCAGCATTTACATGGCCCCTGCGGCGGGGGGTGGATACATCCGGCCGGAGGCATTGGCCATGGGCTGGCTTCTGTGGCTGGTGCAAACGGTGATGTTGATCGTGCTCGGCGGACTCTCCCTACTTTTACTCGCCCTCAGGCGGTCCGCCACCCCATGAACACCCCCCCGGCCCACATCACCGACCTGGTCACTCTGCAGCGCTTGGTGCACGTGTGGCGGCTGAAGAGCGACCGCATCGTGTTCACCAACGGCGTGTTCGACATCCTGCACCGGGGCCATGTGCAATACTTGGAACAGGCCGCGGCGCTGGGCCACCGGTTGGTGGTGGGCTTGAACAGCGATGCCAGCGTGCGGCGCTTGGGCAAGGGCGATGACCGGCCGCTCAACAGCGAAGCCGACCGGGCGCGGGTACTGGCGGGGCTCCGTTGCGTGGATGCGGTGGCCGTCTTCGATCAGGACACTCCCTTGGAGCTGATACAGGCCATCGGCCCGGACGTGCTGGCCAAGGGCGGCGATTGGGCCGTGGAGAAGATCGTGGGAGGGGAATACGTGAAACATTACGGCGGCGAGGTCGTGTCCATTCCCTTGGTGGAGGGCCTTTCCACCACGGCGCTGGTGGAGCGCATCCGGCATGGCAGCTAAGCTGCGCACCAGCTGGGTGTGCCACCATTGCGGGGCGGAGCACGCACAGTGGCTGGGGCAATGCCCCGTGTGCAAGCAGTGGAACACCTTGGTGGAGGAAGTTCGTGAGCGCCCGGAGCAACGGCGGGGGATCCCTTCGGGCAACCGGGAGCAACGCCCCGTGGCGATCGCGGAGATCAGCGCCGCCGACGGCCCGCGCATCACCCTGGGCGACCGCGAGCTGGACCGCGTACTGGGGGGGGGCGTGGTGCCGGGCTCGCTGATCCTGATCGGTGGTGACCCGGGCATCGGCAAAAGCACCTTGATGCTACAGACCGCCCTGCGGACCCCGCAATTGTCCACGCTGTACGTCAGCGGGGAGGAAAGCGCCGCCCAGGTCCGGATGCGGGCTGACCGCCTCGGGGGCGAGCCTGGTGCGTCCGGGGGCACCACCTGCTTCGTGCTCACCGAAACAAACACCCAGAACATCTTCCGCCAAGCGCAGGAACTACAACCCGGCCTGGTGATCGTGGACAGCGTGCAAACCCTGCACACGGCCGTGCTGGACGGCAGCCCCGGCACCGTGGGCCAGGTGCGCGAGTGCACCGGCGAACTGATGCGTTTCGCCAAGGCCACCGGCATTCCGGTGGTGCTCATCGGCCACATCACCAAGGACGGCGCCATTGCGGGGCCCAAGGTGCTGGAGCACATGGTGGACTGCGTGCTGCAGTTCGAAGGGGACCGCAACCACGCCTACCGCCTGCTGCGCCCGTTGAAGAACCGCTTCGGCAGCACCAACGAGCTGGGCATTTACGAGATGCGCGGCAGCGGCCTGGCCATTGTGGAAGACCCCAGCCAAGTGCTTCTGGGCGACCGGGGGCCACGCCCCAGCGGCGTTTGCGTGGCTGCGGCCCTGGACGGTATGCGCCCCTTGCTCATTGAGGTGCAGGCCCTAGTGAGCTCCGCCGTGTACGGCACCCCGCAGCGCAGCGCCACCGGGTTTGACCTGCGGCGGATGAACATGCTGCTGGCCGTGCTGGAAAAGCGATGCGGTTTCCGCTTGGGCCAAAAGGATGTTTTCCTCAACCTGGCCGGTGGCTTCCGCGTGGAGGAGCCTGCGATGGACCTGGCGGTTGCCTGCGCGGTGCTCAGCAGCAATGCCGACATTCCCGTGCCCATGGAATGCTGTTTTGCCGGGGAGGTGGGCCTTACCGGCGAAGTTCGCCCCGTGACCCGCACGGAGCAACGCATCGCAGAGGCCGCCAAGCTGGGCTTCTCCCGCATTTTCGTGCCCAAGGGCACCAAAGGCCTTCCCCAGCGCAGCCCGATCGAAGTGGTGCCCGTGGGCCGCTTGGACGAGCTGGTGTCACATCTGTTCGCTTGACCGCATAGGCCGGGCCGTGCACGGCAGGTCTGTGCGGTTCCCGTGGCCGCAATAACCTCACGCCCTTGGTGGAGCGCCTACTTCAGCTTGAAGTCCACCGGGATCGTGAAGCGCACCTTCACCGCCTTCCCATTCATCTTGCCCGGGTTCCAGTTGGGCATGGACCTCACGGCGCGGAGAGCCTCCTTGTCCAGGCCCGGGCTCACGCCCCTGCGCACCTTCACATCGCTCACTTCACCGCTCCTTTCCACCACGAACTCCACCCACACCTTGCCTTGTATCCCGGCGTCGTATTCCATGTCCGGATACTTGGTGTTCTTCTGCAGGTACTCGTACATCTTGCCCATTCCCCCGGGGAATTCAGGCTGCTCCTGCACGGCTGCCAGGTCGAAGGTTTCCTCTTCCACGGGCGGCGGGGGCGGCGGCGGTGCATCGATCTTCTGGCCTTCCTGGGTAGTGGTGCTGGCCACGGTCTCGCTCAAGTCCTCCTGTGTGGGCGGCGGGGCCTCCACGGGCTCGTCACTGGCTTCCACGGCCACGAACTGCACGGTTTCGATCTGGGGCTGCGGGGGCACGATCACTTCCGGCGGCGGCGGTGGTTCCTCGGGCTGGTCGTCGCGGAAATTGTCCAGGTTCACTTCCACGATCTGCACCATCTCCTTGGTATCCTGTTCCGGGCCCATCTTGGTGATGAGGTACGGCGTGCCCACCACCACGGCAAAGAGCGCGATCCCGGCCACCATGGCCACCGCCAAGCGCCGCGTGTACTCCTTGCGCAGCTCATAGGCACCGTAATCCTTGTTCCGTTTGGCGAAGACCAGTTCATTGCGGGTCCCCTGCAGGACGTTCATCCACGAGGTGTCCAAGGTGAGCACCACGCTCAGGGCCACCAGCACCAGGATTATGATCGCAAAGGCCATTTCGCTCAGAATTTCAGTTTCTCAGCATCCAACAACGCCTGTTCGTCCGGCTTGATGGTATCCTGCACGGCGAATTTGCCAATGCCGCTGATGTCCATCTCATCCACCATGTCGATCATGTTGCGGTACTTGGCGTCCTTGTCGGGCTTAATGATCACGAACAGGGCTTCGGGTCTTTTCTCGATGTTGTTCTTCAGCGTGTCGTAGGCGATTTGATCGATCTCGTTCGCGTTGAACCTGCGCTTGAGCGCCTGCACTTGGTCGAAAGTGGACTTGTTTTCCGTCACGAGCAGCTCGGTGATCTTGTTGAAATTGGTGCGTGCCAGTTGGGTTTCACCGGGCTTGAAGGCATCGCGGTAGTAGAGGATCTGATCGTTCTTGGTCAGGAAAACGGTCAAGGCGTTGTTCACTTTTTCGAGGTCCTTCTTTTGCTGCTCGTCCTGCGGCACCGGAAAGGTAAGCTGCAGGGTGGACGGCTTGTACATGGTGGTGGTGAGGATGAAGAAGGTGAGCAGCAGGAACGCCAGGTCCACCATCGGCGTCATGTCGATGTGGGTGCTGCCCTTTTTGGCGCGCTTCTTCTTGTGGCGTCCCCCGCCACCTCCGCCGTCCCCTTGTTGCACTTCTGCCATCTTCCTCGGTCAGGTCAGTTCAGTTTTCAGCTTCGTCATTCCGGCTGTACACGCCAACGTTCATTTGGTTGAGGTGCTTGCCGTCATTCTGCTTTCCTCCAAGTTGGTGATCATCTTGAAGCGGTTGATCTTCACGGTGGGGCTTTGGAAGATCTTGATCACCTTGTTCACAACGGAATAATCCACGTTTCCGTCTCCCTTGAGCGCCACGATGGGGTTCTTGCCATCGGCCCCGCTGCTGAAGATCAGTTGGGTCACGCGGATCCATTCCAGCAGCTGGTTGTTGGTGCTGTCGATGGGGATCCCTTGGGATTGCAGGTCCATCTGGTGCCGGCCCACGGCGTCTTCCTGTGAAAGATAGGCCGGCATTTGCTGCATGGGCATGCCCATGGCGCCGAGGCTCACAAAGCGCTGTTCCTGTTCGGGGGTGAACTGGATCTTGTAGCGGTTGCCCATTTCCTTGATCACCTCGCGCCTCACCTTTTTGTCGGTGAAGTCCCAGAACACGCGCCCGGCGCTGTCCACCACCACGGTCATCAGGTTTTCCGTGGGAATGGCCGATTGGCTGCGGCTGCTGGGGATGTCCACCACCACGCTTTCCTCCGGGCGGAATTGGGCGGTGAGCATGAAGAAGGTGACCAACAGGAAGCCCAGGTCCACCAATGGCGTCATGTCCATTGCCGGGCTGGAGCGGGGCATCTTGATCTTGGCCATGGTCGTGGGTTACCTTGATCCGCTGTACGTGGCGAAGCACATGGGGGCGATCACTTGCGGTTGGCCAAGGTTTGGCTCACGCTGAATCCGGCCTCGTCGATGCCGTGGGTGATGCCGTCGATCTTGGTGCCGAAATAGTTGAACATGATGATGGCCAGGGCCGAGCCGGCCACGCCCAAGGCGGTGTTGATCAGGGCCTCGGAGATGCCAGTGGAGAGGGCCGTGGCATCGGGTGCACCGGCGGTGGCCATGGCGCTGAAGGCCCGGATCATCCCCAATACCGTACCGATCAGGCCGAACAGGGTGCTGACGCTGGCGCAGGTGGAGATGATCACCAGGTTCTTGCTGAGCATGGGCAGCTCCAAGGCGGTGGCCTCCTCGATCTCCTGCTTCACGGTGTTGATCCGCGTTTCCTTGTCCAAGTTGCCGTCGTTGAGCACGGTCTTGTACTTCACCAGGCCGCTGCGCATCACATTGGCCACGCTGCCCTTCTGTTCGTCGCACAGGGTCATGGCCTCGTCCACGCGGTCGCTGGCCAGCAATTGCCGCACATTGTGCAGGAACTCATCGATGCGGCCCTTGCCCGAGGCCCGCTTCAAGGTGATGAAGCGCTCGATGGAGAAGGTGATCACCAACAGCAGCACCGTCACCAGGATGGGTACGATGAAGCCCCCCTTGTGGATCAGTCCGAAGGTGTGGGCCGGGTCCTCAGCCACCGGGTGGCCATGGATGGGGTCCCCGCCTTCGAAGTTGGCCGGATCCCCCAATACGAACATGTAAAAGAGAATGCTGACGGCCAAGGCCAAGGGGAAGGCCAAGGCGACGAACAGGCTGGACAGCTTCCCGGATTTGCTTGCGCTCATGGATGAATGGTTTCGTGTTTGAAAAGGCTCGTTGGCTGGTTCGGTTTCGGTGGGACGGTCCCTTGGGCTCGTTCACCGGAGGGGCGCAAACATAGGAAGTCCATCTTTTTCCACCAGCACCCCGTTGCGGAAAAGCCGCATAACGAGGTGGGCGGCCCTGCATCAACGCAGTGGCGCCCTGATCGTTGTGCCCGGCCCTACTGCGCGGTTCCACACCGTTGGTGCTTCTCCCCTGCGCTCCTGCGCTGCCTTCGTCAAATCAACGGTAGGTTTCCGATCATCGCCACTTGATTGGCTTGGATATATTTTACATGTAAAGTACATTTGCACTACGAAAAGGCACACCCCATGAACACCACGATCACACCCCCTGCCGGTACCGTTGTGCACCAAGCTTCCGGCCGCGGCCACGCCGACCACGGCTGGCTCAATGCATGGCACTCCTTCAGCTTCGCCGGTTGGTACGATGCCGATCGCATCCATTTTGGCAATCTGCGTGTGCTGAACGATGACACCATCGCGCCGGGCATGGGTTTCGGCACCCACCCGCACGACAACATGGAGATCATCACCCTGGTGACCGAAGGTGCCTTGGAGCACAAGGACAGCATGGGCAACCACGGCGTGATCAAGGCAGGGGACGTACAGGTGATGAGCGCCGGCACCGGGGTGCAGCACAGCGAGTTCAACCCCGACCCCGCACACCGCAGTAAGTTGTTCCAGATCTGGATCTTCCCGCGCCAACGCGGCACCACGCCCCGTTATGGGCAGTACACCCCCGATCCCCGGGAACGCGACAACCAGTTCCAGCAGATCGTATCGCCTGACAAGGACGATGCGGGCATGTGGGTCGGCCAGGATGCCTGGCTCCACCTCGGCCGCTTCGATGCGGGCCGCACCGCCGAGTACCGCCTGAAGCGCCCCGGGAACGGCGTGTATGCCATGGTGGTGGACGGCAGCGCCACCATCCAAGGGCATCCCTTGGACACCCGCGACGCCATCGGCATCACCGATGTGGACGTGCTGGAGATCAAGGCGGGGAACAACGGTGCGGAACTGTTGTTGATCGAAGTACCCATGCAATTGAACTGAACCTGACAAACCATCAACACCAATGCGATCATGACCACACAAACACAAACAACGCAAACCGCTGGAACGAAGGCCCAGCAGGTAAAATGGACGATCGATCCCGCCCACAGCGAGATCCAGTTCAAAGTGAAGCACATGATGATCAGCACCGTGACCGGCAGCTTCCAGAAGTTCGACGCCGACATCGAGGCACCGGGCGACGACCTCAGCAAGGCCAAGATCCATTTCCGGGCGGACGTGGACAGCATCACCACCGGCAACGGCCAGCGTGACGGCCACCTGAAGAGCACCGACTTCTTCAGCGGCGAAAAGCACCCGCAGATCACTTTCACCTCCACCGGCACCAGATCCGTGGACAAGGACGGCAGCTGGAC
Organism: Flavobacteriales bacterium; assembly: GCA_023957375.1. GTDB lineage: Bacteria > Bacteroidota > Bacteroidia > Flavobacteriales_F > PHOS-HE28 > PHOS-HE28. The sequence goes on from JAMLHB010000002.1 coordinate 729,855, forward strand.
CCTGCTGGGCGATTTGCACATGAACGGCATCACCAAGCCCGTGCAATTGGATGTGGAATGGGGCGGGGTAATGAAGGACCCTTACGGCAACACCAAAGCCGGTGTAAGCATCCGCGGCAAGGTGAACCGCAAGGACTGGAACATCAATTGGAACACCGCCCTGGAAGCAGGCGGCATGCTGGTGAGCGACGAGGTGCGCATCGCCTGCGACGTGCAGTTGGTGAAGCAGGGCTGATCCAATAGCCCTGCTTGGTGGAACGGATGCCTGGCTTCGGCCGGGCATCCGTGTTTTGGGCCCATGCGCAAGGAGGCGGCCAGCAAGGGATCGTTGCGCCATGGCCATCGGGTCTAACGCGCCATGCGGGCGCGGCTTCCAGTAGCATTCAAACCATAGCTGGACGCACCCCGGCGCATACCGGGGGAACACGGATGAATGCGTGATGTGGGAAGTGGGCCACGACTTTGCGTCCGATACCCGGAGATGTACGTGACCCGTGTCCATCCATGTGGACCCGCCTGCCGGCCGGCAGGTCCGTGGTTCGTCCAAGTGTTGGATTTGCGCTGCCAGGCGCAGCATTAAGAGGCGATAGCCCTGATCGTTGCGCCCTGTAGCAGCACCCGTTGCCTTTCAATTACATCCGGGCATTACCTTGGCCTTATGAACGCGGAACCTGCGGCTGCGGCAAAACCGCCCCGGCCCATGCATGGTGAAGAGTGGACGGTGGAGCCTGCCCGGCACCGCGATGCCGACGTGCTGCTGATCCGCTTCCCATACGACCGCGCACAATTGAAACGTGTCCGGAAACTGCCCGGAGCGCGCTGGTCAAGGACTAAAAAGGCGTGGTACGTACGCGACAATGCCCATTACCGGCAGTAATTCAGGTTGCCCCCGAAAACAACCGGCAAGGCCACATTGGCGCGGATCGGCGGGGTGAACCGGGCTGCCTTGGGGAATTACATTGAACCCGGATTATGCAGCAGGGTTCGTTGCGAGGGTCGAAATCACAAGGACAGCGCGGATTTCACCGAGAAGGAATAGCACAAGCTATTGTGCCGAGGGGAAAACCGGAGAAGCGTACGCTGCCGCAGTGATTTCGGGCCGTAGTAGAAATCCTGCTGCATATTCCGGGTTGAAACAGGCCAAGTACCTTCGCTCCACCCAAGCGTTACGCTTGCGTGCAACCACCAGAACCCCGGAAGCATCCTCTCATGTCAGTTCCCGTTACCCTCAAGGCATTGCCACCTTCCATGTTGCATTGGACCTCGCCTGCCGAGTTTCCTGCCAAAACCTACGCGTTTTGTCCATTTGGGGCGGAATATGCGAGGATCACCCCCATTCAACTACTTGCGAAATAGGCGAAGATCTGCGGCAACCCTACGTTGGTGGCAAGTGTAACGGACGACAAACAACATAACGAGAAAATCAAAAAATATGAGACTAATAAAAGCAAGAGTTCAAAACTACCGAAGCATAATTGATAGCGGAGAGTTTGAAATCGAAAATTTGAAGACAATTATGGTTGGCCCAAATGAAGCAGGAAAGACCGTTTTGCTTAAAGCCTTGCAGCAGCTTAATAAACCAGCAGATGTGCAAGGTTTTGAAGTTTTACGTGATTATCCACGCTCAAAATTCAATGATATTGACACAGGAAAAGTTGACCCAAAAAATGTAACAGTTGTAACGGGATATTTTGAGCTTGAAGATAGCGACAAAGCAGAAATACCCGAAGAGTTTAGAAACTGTAAATACAAATTCTATAAAAACATAGATAACTCAACTTATCACAATTTAATTGATGCTCCAAATCGACTTAATTTCAAGGACATCAAATCAGACCTTTCTAGACTTATTGCACATTTAGATAAGCAATACTCAATTGAAAATCCCGAAGAAGAAACAAAGAAGCCTAGCATTTTAATTAAACCAATTACTGATACCTTCGAAGATTCGACCACTCTATCAACCGAAAATTGTAAAAGCCTAAAGTCTTTCCTTGAAAAAAACTATGCACTAGTAGAAGAAGGTAATGAAAAAGAAGAGAGTCGCTACGAAAAGTTAATTGAGCAAATTGACTTCAATAGTAAGTATGAACAAGTCTTAGCTACTTTGAGTAAAAGGAAGCCAGTTTTCATCTTATTTAACAATTACTTCAAGGTAAAACCTTCTGTTCATTTGGAACACTTGGCAACAAGAACAGAACAAAAATTACTTGATGACCAATATTATGATTATGGAAATCTATGTTTGTTAAAATTACTAGGTTTTACAGCAAGAGAACTTTCAAATCTAGGTAAAACACAAAGTCCAGACATTAATAACCCAGATGCTTTAAAAGTCTATAAAGACAAACTTGACACTAGAAGCTACAAATTAAATGCTGCAAGTGTTCGCTTGACTGAAGAAATCAAAAAAGTTTGGATGCCAAACCCTGATAGACCCGAAGCAGATAAGCTAAAAGTTACCGCAGATGGGCAATATTTAAAAGTTGTAGTAGAAGATGATATTGGAGTTGACATTGAATTAGACCAGCGTTCAGAAGGCTTCCAATGGTTAGTTTCTTTTTTTGTTGTATTCTTCGCAGAAGCAATGGATAAACATAAAAATGCAATACTGCTTCTTGATGAACCAGGAATGAGCTTACACGGACTAAAACAAAGAGATTTTAGAGATACGATAACGAGACTTGCTGAGCATAATCAGACAATTTATACAACTCACTCTCCTTTTCTTGTTGGGCCTGATGAATTAGACTTAGTAAGGGTTGTTGAATTGAAAAATAGAAAAGAAGGAACTAAAGTTCACACGACAATTTCATCAAGTGACCCAGCGGGTCTTCTTCCGCTACAAGAAGCTTTGGGTTATGACCTTGCTCAAAGTCTCTTTTCACAACAAAGAAACTTAATCTTAGAAGGAATTACTGATTATTGGTATTTAGACGCATCAGCCCAACTATTGAGTGATGCCGGAATAGAAAGCCTTAATGATAAAATTGCTTTAGTGTTCGCTAATTCAGCAGGTAAAGTTGTTTACTATGCAACAATACTTTTTGCTCATAACTTAAAAGTTGCAGCACTTTTAGACTCTGATGCAGCAGGAGACCAAGCCGCCCAACAAGAAAACTTGGTTCACACTTTAGGGAATAAAAATATTTTAAGAACAAAGGATTTTGTATCAGGAGTTGCCAAAGCAGAAATAGAAGATTTGCTTAGAGAGACACTTGTTAAGGTTGTTAAAGATGAGTATGGTGTTGACTTATCCGCAAAAGTAACAAGCCAACCAAATAGACCAATAATTGACATTTTCGCAAGTGAAGTGACTAATTTTTCAAAGTATAAACTTGCTAAGGCATTTGTTCGGTGGACAAGAAATCACGAAGCGAAGGACTTGACAGCAGATGAACAAAAGAATCTCAAAAATCTAGTTCAACAAATAAATAAAGCACTCAAATGACAAGAACACCAGCCACCAACATCACCTATACGCAAGCAGGGGTTTCGTGCTTCGTAGGACAGGTAAGTGCTAAATTTAAAGTTCAGTTCTTCGTAGGAAGTTCAGTGGTAAAAATCCCTGCCTGCGTATAGCTGAGAACCGTTAGCGTAAGTACGGAGGGCGTGGCAGGTAGCCCCACCCGACGCCCTCGTCGCCCCTGCCGTTACTTTACCGCGTGAAAAAGAGCAACGACACCACCATTGCCCTGCTGATTGACGGGGACAATGCGGCCCCGCGCCGCTTGGCCGCCATCCTGGAAGAGGTTTCCAAGCAGGGCACCATCACCGTACGCCGCATCTATGGCGACTGGACCTCCAACGGCATGAGCGGCTGGAAGGAGCTACTGAACGCCAATGCCATCCAGCCTGTGCAGCAGTTTGCCTACACCAAGGGCAAGAACAGCACCGACAGCGCCCTGATCATCGATGCCATGGACCTGCTGCACGGCGGCCGCGTGGACGCCTTCTGCATTGTGAGCAGCGACAGCGACTACACCCGCTTGGCCACCCGGCTGCGCGAATCGGGCCTGTACGTGATGGGCGTGGGCGAGAAAAAAACGCCCGATGCCTTCGTGCAGGCCTGTGAACGGTTCATCTACGTGGAGAACTTGGAGACGGTGGACGAGCCCAAGGCCACCGGAAAGACGGCCAAGCAAAAGGCCACACCGCCTTTGAGCGCCAATTCGGCCTTCATGCGCCTGTTCCGCAAAGCATTCAACATGGCCAAGGACGATGACGACATGGCCCTGCTGAGCAACATTGGCCAGGCCCTGCGCCGCCTGGACCCCGGCTTCGACCCGCGCAGCTACGACCACGGTTCGCTCTCCTCCCTGGTGAACGCGTTGCAGGACAAGCTGGACGTGGACCGCGAGGCGGAGAAAGGCAACCGGGTGGTGGTGCGGATGAAGGGTTGACCGCAGGGCCGGCAATTGGCCCGGGCGCCCATTCGCAAAGGCCCACCAGCAGTGGCGGTACACCGCCGTCCGGCGACCACGCCCATAGCACATCCATCCATCCCGGCCAGCCCGGCCGACCATGCCAAGATCATCCAATCCATTGGCCATTCCGGACCCTGGCTTCTACCTTCGGCCCATCATGCGTTACACACCTCTTTCCGCAGCCACCTACCGCGAGCACCGGGCCCGCTTCAACCAAGCCATGGACAAGGGCGGCCTCGCCGTGTTCCACAGCAATGACATCATGCCCACCAGCGCCGACGGAAGCATGCCGTTCCATCAGGCGGCCGACCTCTTTTACCTCAGCGGGATCGACCAGGAGGAGACCGTTCTGTTGCTGTTTCCCGGCGCCCATGACCCCCGGGACCGCGAGATTCTTTTCGTGCGCGAAACCAGCCCCGCGATCGCCATTTGGGAAGGGGCCAAGCTCACCAAGGCCCAAGCCACGGAGCTCAGCGGCATCGCCAACGTGCAGTGGACCAGCAGCTACGACGATGTGATCAAGCGCCTGATGCCCCAGGCCGATGCCCTCTACCTGAACAGCAACGAGCACCTGCGCCAAAGCAACGAGGTGCAAACGCGCGAGGAGCGCAAGAACGCCGAACTCCGCGCCCGCTACCCCTTGCACGCGGTCAAGCGCAGTGCGCCCACCATGCACCGCATCCGCTCGCGCAAGACGACCGAGGAGGTTGCACAGATCCGGAACGCGGTGAACATCACGGCCAAGGCCCTGCGCAAAGTGCTTGCCTACATGAAGCCCGGGGTGATGGAATACGAGGTGGAAGCGGAGATCACCCACGAGTTCATCCGCCACGGCTCGCGCGGGCATGCCTACACGCCCATCATTGCCAGCGGGCGCAACGCCTGCGTGCTGCACTACATCACCAACGATGCCCCCTGCAAGGACGGCGACGTGGTCCTGATGGATTTCGGCTGCGAGTATGGCGGATACGCCAGCGACCTCACCCGCAGCATCCCCGTCAACGGCAAATTCACCCCCCGCCAGCGCGACGTGTACAACGCCGTGCTGCACGTGCAGAAGGAAGCCACCAAGTTGCTCAGGCCCGGGACCTTCCTGGCCGACTACCACAAGCAGGTGGGGGGCATCATGGAGGAGCAATTGATCAAGCTGGGGCTGTTGGACAAAAAGGAAGTGGCCGCACAAGACCCGGACCGGCCCTTGTACAAGAAGTACTTCATGCACGGAACCAGCCACTTCCTCGGCTTGGACGTGCACGACGTGGGCCTGTGGACCGAACCCATCACCGAGGGCATGGTGTTCACCGTGGAGCCGGGCATTTACATCCTGGAGGAAAACCTCGGCATTCGCATCGAGAACAACATCGTGGTGACCAAGGACGGCCAGGACGACCTCTTCAAAGACATCCCCCGCGAGGTGGAGGAGATCGAGGAACTGATGGCCCAGGGGAAGCACGTGAAGGTGTGAACACATAGGCGTTGCGTCCCGGCCATGGCCCGGCGAACGGTGCTTTTCTACCTTCGGTACCGTCTGAAGCCCCCTGTACCGCAGGGTGCATTGGCCCGCCGTCTTCCCGAACCGGCCATTCCCGTGCACGGGAATAGCCGGAAGCTGCTCCGAAATGCCAATACGTGCATGCCGTACCAATATGTGGCGATGGGCCCAGGGCTATCGCGTCTTAAATCCAAGAAGCGCATCCAATTGAGCATCGCTTCTTGCGGCAGACTTACGCCTACGGCTTGTTGACTTCTTGTCGCCAGTAAATGTGCGGCAGATGGTCAGAGCTATCCTTCGGATTGCCGCCATGTTCTGGCTTCCATGGTCCTTTCGGATGCACGAGCCATCCTCGTCGAAGGTCACGTCAAGTACCCAATGCACTTGATTCTCAACACCCCAGTGCTGGCGTACCAGGCTGTTGAACCTGGCGGCATCTGCTTGTAGGCTGGAGATGTAGAACCGTATCTCTTCGCTGCGTTTGCCGGTAGTGACCTCCTCTCTTGTTGAGACAATGCGCACAAGGCTCTTGAGCCCGGCCCAACGGGGGAATCGGTCCTGCAGGTCCGGAGAGTCAATCACGGCACATGTGCGCGATTCGATGCGGCCATGTCCCTTGTCCCATTGCTCATCCACCGATGAAGGAGCGTTGTGCACGAAGCACATTTCAACTTCCTCCATCAGCTCGCTCTGATTGCCCTTGGCACCCAGCAGGTACTCCCCGCCCCGGTCCAATATCCCTTCCGCGATCTCGGTCTGGCAGCCCATGGCATCAATGCTCACCGCGGCTCCCTTGAGGTCCAACAGGGCCAACAATTCCGGGATGGCCGTGATCTCGTTGCTCTTGTCATCCACTTTCATCTGTGCAAGGACCACTTGGTTGCTGCTGCTCCACGCACTGATCACATGGATCGCCTTCTTTCCATTACGGTGGTCATGGCTGCGCCGCAAGGTCTTTCCGTCTATGCTCACCAGCGCGCCATCCGTACTGCCGCAAACCGCCGAAGTCCATTGCATGAAGCAAGTCCGGAAGGCAATTGGATCCATGCGGCGAAAGAGGTTGCCCAAGATGTCATGGGACGGAGTACGGCCATCAAGAAAGTGGCCATGGCTTTGGAGCCAACTCAACCGCTCATCACCAAAATCGGCGATCTCCGTATAGTGCTCACAGTCGGCTACCACAGCCGAAATGGTCAGGAAGATCAGCGACTGCAGCTCATAGTGCTTGGTGCGGTCAATGCGTGGGTCTTGAAGTTCCTCGAAGTGCGTGAACAGGGTCATGTGCGGTGTTTTGCCGCAAGAACCAATGCATAAAGCTGGGGATCAAGACCTTGCAAAAAGATCGATCAACCACGAATTGTTCCTATTAAGACGCGATAGCCCTGGCGATGGGCCCGCCCATACCGTCCCCGTGAAATATCTTCGCCGCCTTGCTGTTTATACAGCACTTGGTCATGCGCCGCCCCTCCGCCCGATACCTGCTGCCCGCTGCGGCCGTGCTGCTGATCGCTTCCTGCTCCACCAACAAGGACGCCTTCCTCAACCGCACCTTCCACCGCCTCACCTCGCGGGACAACGGCTGGTTCAATGCCAACGAAAAGCTGAAGGAGACGGTGGCGGCCATGCAGAAGGCCCACGTGGACGACTACGACGAGGTGCTGCCCATCTTCGTGAACGGCACCGAGGAGGAAGCCCGGGCGATGGTGCCCGAACTGGAGATCTGCATCGAGAAGTGCGCCACGGTGATCGACCGGCACAGCATGGAGATCGGCGGCAAGGAAAAGAACGCCTGGATCGACGATGCCTGGTTCGTTATTGCCAGAAGCAATTTCTACAAGCGCAACTACTACGACGCCTCACGCACGTTCGACCACATCAGCCGCCGCTACAAGGGAGAGGACCGGCAGATGGAATCCAAGCTGTGGCTGGCGCGCAGTTCCATTGAACTGGAACAGTATGCCAAGGCACAGACCACCTTGGACGAGATCAAGAACCAAAAGCAGCTGCCCAAGCGCTTCCCGGCCGACCAGTTGAGCGCCGTGCAGGCCGACCTGGACATCCACCGCGGCAAAGTGGACGAGGCCATCACCTCCTTGGAGCACGCGGTTTCCATCACCAAGACCAAGGCCGACCGCATCCGCTGGACCTTCATCCTGGCCCAGCTCTACCAACTGAAGGGCCGGCAGGACAAGGCGATCGCGGCCTATGCCAAGGTTACCCGCATGGGGCCGCCCTATGAGCTGGGCTTCCACGCCCAGGTGTTCCAGGCGTTGGCCCTCAGCCATGGCAACACCAAGGCCATCCGCCAGAAGCTCACCCGCATGCTGCGCGACGAAAAGCACAAGGACCACTACGACATGATTCTCTACGCGCTGGCCGAGCTGGACCTGCGCGACAACCTGCGGGGCGATGCAATCAGCCACCTGAAGCTCAGCACCCGCGCCAGCACGCTGGACACCCGGCAAAAGGCCAAGAGCTTCCTGAAACTGGCCGACCTGTACTTCGACGACAAACAATACCCCTCCGCCCAGCAATACTATGACAGCACCAGCACCTTGCTCAGCGAGGAAAATCCGCGCTACAACGAGGTGCTCACCCGTGCCGATGTGCTTGGCGACCTGGTGGTGCAGCTCAACATCATCAGCCGGGAAGACAGCCTGCAGGCTTTCGCCAAACTAGACCCTGCGGAGCGGGAAAAGAGGGTGCGGGAATTGATCCGCGAACGCGAGCGCCAGGAGGCCGAACAGCAACAGGCCGCCGCAGATGCCCGCGAAGTACTGGCCGGCACGCCCCTTACACCTTCCAAGCCCGGAAACGCCGGAAGCGGTGGTGCCTGGTATTTCTACAACCCCACGCAGATCGCAAGGGGGCTGTCCGATTTTCGGAAGAAATGGGGCAACCGGCCCAACGACGATGATTGGCGGCGCGCCGACAAGAGCGGGACCGCATTGGTCGACATCGCGGAGGAAGAAATGGAGGACTTGGGGACCGCCTCGGCCAGCAACGGGGAAAGCGAACCGGAATGGAAGAAACCCGAATCCTATCTCAAGGACATCCCCACCGACTCCGCCATGCTGGACTCCAGCAACGCCCGCATCTGCCAAGCCCTGTACCTCTCGGGCATGATCTACAAGGAAAAGCTCAAGGACGTCGACAATGCCATCGAGAGCTTCCAGGTATTGAACGAACGATTTGATGATTGCCGCTACACCCCGGAATCCTACTACCAGCTCTACCGGATCTACCTGGCCAAGGAGCAAGCAGGCAATTTCATGGACTTTGGCGGCTCCAGTTCCCAGCACTATGCCGAGATCATCCTGGAGCGGTGGCCCGGCTCGGAGTTCGCCCGCCTGGTGCGCAACCCGGACCAATTGCAAGCCGACGAGGCCGCACGGCTGGCCGAGGACCAGGCCTACCAGGAACTGTACAGCCAGTACAAAATGGGGGCCTTCCAAGGGGTGATCGCCACCTGTGACGGCATGCTGGCCAACGAACCGGACAACCACCTGCTGCCCAAGTACGGCCTACTGAAAGCCATGGCCATCGGCAACCTGCACCTGCTGGGCCCCTTCCGCGATGCCTTGACCCACGTGCGCGACAAGTGGCCCGGCAGCGACGAGGCCAAGGCCGCCAGCGCTTTGCTGGCCGGTTTGGACCAAGGGAGCGGTAGCGGAACCAAGACCGGGGAAACGGAGACAGGCCCGGCCTACACCCCGGCCAAGGGAGAGCACTATGTGATCATCATTGTGCCCGACAGCGCCGGGCCCATGACCAGGATCACTGCGGCGATCAGTGACTTCAACGGCCGGTTCTTCCGCAACCAAGGGATCGAGGTGCGCACCAGCATTTGGAGCCCCGGCAGCCAGGTGGTCCTGATCCGCTTGTTCCAGACCAAGGAGCAGGCCATGACCTATTACGACCTGTTCAAAAACAACAAAGGTGACCTCGGCGGCATCAACGACCAGGGCTACCCGCTTTTCGCCATCAGCAGCGGCAATTACACGCCGTTCTACAATGCCAAGGACACGGCCGGCTACAGCAGCTTCTTCGCCGGCAACTACCTCAAAGGCAAATAGTCTGTTGGCCCGAAGTGATTAACTTCGCGGTTTACAGACGTATTAAACCACGGCCCATGTTCCGGAACGACAAAACCCACGACGCCATGAGCAAGCCCATCGAGCCCGTCAGCCCCGGCAAGATCAACAGCATCATGGAGGGCACCTCCATTGAAGGGGAGGTGAAGTCGGACAGCAACATCCGCATCGACGGCAGAATGAAGGGCACCTTGCAGGTGCGCGGCCGGCTGATCGTGGGCGCCACCGGCCTTGTGGAAGGTGATGTGCACTGCCAAAGTTGCGATATTGAAGGCACCGTGAACGGCAAGATCCATTGCCAGGACCTGCTTTCGTTGAAGGCTACCGCCAAACTCACCGGGGACATCCACACCAAGCAGCTCTCCATTGAACCGGGCGCCGTGTTCAGCGGCAACTGCGACATGGGTGGGGGCAAGGCCATCAAGGAACCCGAACCTGTGCGCCTAAGCACCGCCACGGACCGGCCGGGCCAACGCGACGTGACGGCCGGGGCCGTGCGCCCGGAGCCGTTGAAGGCCGGTCATTGAGCCGCCTCACGCCGACTCTTTCATGCACAAGGAGAACCACCACCCCGCGCGGACCGCGGGTGCCGTCGGCCTGTTCACCGTGGCCTGCGGCGGAGCCACTTACGCCGTATACCAAATGCTGCATTGGCCGTTCGGTGCAGGCCCATGGGCGGTGATCCTCTTCCTGGGCGCGCTCACTGCTGTCCTGCTGCTGTGGCAGGAACGGGCATTGGTTCTGGACCCCAAGGGCTTCATGATGCGCTTCATGACCGGGCTTGTAGTGAAATTACTGGCCGGACTCGCTGCTGTGGCCGCCATCCTGGTGCTGCTGCCCCGCGGCCAGGGCCTGCGCCTGTCGCTCACCTTCGCCGCACTGTACTTGGCGTTCCTTGCCTTCAGCACGGTGCGGCTGTCCCGGCTCTCACGCAATCCGGGCAGCCCATGAGCGGCCCGGATAAGCGGAAAAAATTGCAGGACAACGCCAACGCGTGGCTGCGGTTCAGCGGCATCGGCTTTCAAATGGCGGTGATCATCGGGCTGGGAGCCTATGGCGGGTGGTGGGCAGACGGGCGCACAGGCTGGGAATTCCCCGCCTTCACCCTGATCGGCTCGTTGGGCGGCGTGGCCTTGGCCATGTGGGTGCTGTTCAGGGAAACGCGGGTGAAATAACCCTCCAGGACAGCTCCGGGATCGCCGCATCCGCCCCGGCATTAGGTTGGAGCAAAGAGGCACGCACACAGCGGACCGCCCCCTACCGCCCTACCATCCTACCACCCTATAGCCTATCTCCCATTGCTGTTCCGATAATCATTTGGGGCTACATGCCCCATTCGGGGTCCTTGGCTACATTTGCGGCCGCTAAGAAGGGAGGAAGATCCCTTCCAAAGTACCTGAACTCGTTGATGCGCGCCGCTTTCCTCGTCTTTTGCATGCTGATCACCGGTTGGTCGGTTGCTCAACATGGCGGGCATGCCGCACCTGATGCCGCCGACCCCGCACTTGAAAGCCGCAGCGAGGCCGCCGAGTTCAACGCCGGCAAGCTCATCATGGGCCACATCGGCGACGAGCACGGCTGGCACATCGCCGGTGACCTTACCCTCCCGTTGCCCGTGATCATCTACGATACCCAACGCGGCCTCAAGGTTTTCAGCAGCAGCCGCTTTGAGCATGGCCATGCCGCTTACGACGGCTACCTGCTGCAAGATGGCTCCATTGTGGCGGTTGATGCTTCCGGTACCGTGGACAAAGCCGCCACCGCTAACATCTGGGACCTGTCCATCACCAAGAACGTGCTCACGGCCGTGGTGGTGCTCTTCCTGGTGGTGCTCACGTTCATCTCCGTGGCAAAGGCCTACGGCCGGCGTGCGGGCCAGGCCCCCAAGGGGCTGCAATCCTTGATGGAGCCCATTATCCTCTTTGTCCGCGACGACGTGGCCAAAGGCGCCATCGGCGAAAAGAAGTACGAGAGCTTCATGCCTTTCCTGCTCACGGTCTTCTTCTTCATCCTTTTCGCCAACCTCCTTGGCTTGGTCCCCTTCTTCCCAGGAGGTGCCAACCTCACGGGTAACATCGCCGTCACCTTCACCTTGGCGCTGATCGTGCTGTTGATCGTCACCTTCAACGGCAACCGCCATTACTGGGGCCACATCCTGGCCATGCCCGGCGTACCGCCATGGGTATTGATCATTCTTACGCCAGTGGAGATCCTGGGCATGTTCCTCAAGCCCTTCGTGCTCATGATCCGGCTCTTCGCGAACATCGCCGCCGGGCACATCATCGCCATGAGCTTCTTCAGCCTGATCTTCGTGTTCGGCGCCACCAGCGCGGCCGCAGGCTACGGCGTATCGGTGGTGAGCCTGCTGTTCACCATCTTCATGTTCTTCCTGGAGATCCTGGTGGCCTTCATCCAAGCCTACGTCTTCGCCTTCCTATCGGCGCTTTACATCGGAGCAGCCGTCGAAGAATCCCACGAACACAAAGAATCACTCGTTTAACCCTCACACAAGCATGTTCCTCTCAGCTCTTCTCGACATCGGCACTGGTTACGGTATTGCCGCAATTGGCGCTGGCCTGGCCGCTCTGGGCGCCGGCCTTGGCATCGGTCGCATCGGCGGTGACGCCGTTCAGGCCATGGCCCGTCAACCGGAGGCCACCAACGACCTGCGTGCCAGCATGATCCTAACCGCCGCACTGGTGGAAGGCGCTGCCTTCTTCGCCATGGTGGTGGGCCTGCTGGTGGTGCTGAAGTGATCCCTCCCGGCATTGCCGCAGGGTACGTTCCGTTCAATCCAACCGTTGTTCCATGCTTCTCGCAAGTCTCGTAGAACCCGCTTTCGGGCTCATCTTCTGGATGACCCTGTCCTTCGGGATCGCTTTCTTCCTGCTGACCAAGTTCGCCTGGAAGCCCATCCTCGGCGCCCTGCGCGAGCGGGAACGCTCCATCGAGGATGCCATCGGCGAGGCCAAGAAAGCCCGTGAGGAGGTGGCGGCCATGAAGGCCGGCAACGAGGAGTTGCTGCGCGAGGCCCGCGCCGAGCGCGACCAAATGATGAAGGAGGCCCGCGAGGTGCGCGACCGCGAGATCGCCCAGGCCAAGGATCGCGCCAAGGCGGAAGCTGATGCGCTGCTGGCCCGTGCCCGCGAGGACATCCGCAACGAGAAGAACGCAGCCCTCACCGAGATGAGGAACCAGCTTGGTGAGCTGAGCATCCAGGTGGCCGAGCGCATCCTGCGGGAGAAGCTCGGCGACCAGTCGGCCCAACAAGCCTTGCTGGACAAGGTGCTCAAGGAAAGCGACCTGCACCTCTCATGAACATTTCACCCGTTGCCTACCGGTACGCCCGCTCGCTGATCCAGCTTGCGCAGGACCAGGGCGAGGTGGCTTCCGTGCGGGAAGACCTGCAATTAGTGGCGGACACCTGCGCCCAAAGCCGCGACCTCCGCGTGGTGCTGAACAGTCCGGTGATCAAGGCCGACCTCAAGCTCAAAGCCCTCGGGCGCCTGTTCGGCGGGCAGATCGGCCACATCACCGAGCGCTTCATCGCCATTTTGGTGCGAAAGGGCCGCGAGCCCATGCTGGAAGAGATCGCGTTGGCCTTCCAGGAAGTATACCGCGCGGCCAACGGCATTCTGATGGCCGAGGTGCGAAGCGCCACCCCGCTTTCCAACGAGGCCCGCGCGCAGGTGCAGCAGTTGGTTGAAAAACGCCATCCCGGCAAGGTGATCACCCTGCGCGAGGAACTGGACCCGGCACTGATCGGCGGGGCGGTGATCCGCGTGGGCGACGAACAGATCGACGCCAGCGTGCTCCGCCGCTTGAACGACCTACGCCGCAAGTTTTCCGAGAACCCGTACATCCCAGAGATCTAAAGAAAGAGGCCCATGGCACAGATCAAACCCGCCGAGGTATCGGCGATCCTCAAGGAAGAATTGGCAGGCCTGCGCACGGCCGCCGAACTGGAAGAAGTGGGCACCGTGCTGCAGATCGGCGACGGCATCGCCCGCATCTACGGCCTGAACAGCGTGCAGAGCGGCGAGCTGGTGGAGTTCACCAACGGCCTGCGCGGCATCGTGCTCAACCTCGAAGAAGACAACGTGGGCGTGGTGCTCCTGGGCCCTAGCGTGGGCATCAAGGAGGGCGACACGGTGAAGCGCACCAAGCGCATCGCCAGCGTGAACGTGGGCGAAGGCATGGTGGGCCGCGTGGTGGACACCTTGGGTGAGCCGATCGACGGCAAGGGCCCCATCCAAGGCAAGACCTACGAGATGCCCATCGAGCGGAAGGCGCCGGGCGTCATCTACCGGCAGCCCGTGAAGGAGCCGTTGCAAACCGGCATCAAGGCGATCGACGCCATGATCCCCATCGGCCGCGGCCAGCGCGAGCTCATCATCGGCGACCGCCAGACCGGCAAGAGCACGGTGGCGATCGACACCATCATCAACCAGAAGGAATTCTTCGACGCGGGCAAACCGGTGTACTGCATCTATGTGGCCGTGGGCCAGAAGGGCAGCACCGTGGCCGGCACCGTGAAGGTGCTGGAGGAGGCTGGCGCCATGGCCTACACCACCGTGGTGGCCGCCAACGCCAGCGACCCCGCTCCCATGCAGTTCTACGCCCCCTTCACCGGGGCCGCGATCGGCGAATTCTTCCGCGACACCGGCCGTCCGGCGCTGATCGTTTACGACGACCTTTCCAAGCAGGCCGTGGCCTACCGCGAAGTGTCGCTGTTGTTGCGCCGCCCCCCGGGCCGCGAGGCCTATCCGGGCGACGTGTTCTACCTGCACAGCCGCCTGCTGGAACGCGCCGCCAAGATCATTGAGGACGACACCATCGCCGCGCGCATGAACGACCAGCCCGAATCCTTGAAGGGCATGGTGAAGGGCGGCGGTTCGCTCACCGCACTGCCGATCATTGAAACCCAGGCCGGCGACGTGTCCGCCTACATCCCCACCAACGTGATCTCCATTACCGACGGGCAGATCTTCCTGGAGAGCAACCTCTTCCTCAGCGGTGTGCGGCCCGCCATCAACGTGGGTATCAGCGTGAGCCGCGTGGGCGGCAACGCCCAGATCAAGAGCATGAAGAAGGTGGCCGGCACCTTGAAGCTGGACCAGGCCCAGTACCGGGAACTGGAGGCCTTCAGCAAATTCGGCTCCGACCTGGACGCCGCCACCAAGGCCGTGCTGGACAAGGGCGCCCGCAACGTGGAGATCCTCAAGCAGGGCCAGAACAGCCCGTTGCGCGTGGAAGACCAGATCGCCATCATCTACTTGGGCACCAAGGGCCTGTTGGGCAAGGTGCCCGTGAACAAGGTGCGCCAGTTCGAGGAACAATTCCTCACCCTGATGCGCAATGCGCATGGCGACACCATGGCCGCCCTGAAACGCGGGGAATACAACGACCAGATCACCGGTGTGATCGAAAAGGTAGGTTCCGACCTGGTGAAGAGTTTTTCAAATTGAGCGACCCGTGGTTGGTTGGTAATTGTCAAGGCACAACCACCAACTGACCACGGACAACACCCCCAGCCATGGCCAGCCTGAAGGAAGTACGCAACCGGATCGTCTCGGTGAACAGCACCAAGCAGATCACTGCGGCCATGAAGATGGTGAGCGCCGCGAAGCTGCGCCGGGCACAGGATGCCATCATCCGCATGCGGCCCTATGCGGAAAAGCTGGGCACTCTGCTGAGCAACGTAAGCTCCTCGCTGGACGGCAGTGAAAATCGCTATGCCAGCAACCGCGAAGTGAAGAACGTACTGCTGGTGGCCATCGTCAGCAACCGTGGCCTGGCCGGCATCTTCAACACCCAAGTGTTCCGCCGGGTGAACAAGGCGGCCAAGGAGGCCGAGGCCCGCGGCGAAACCGTGCACGTGCTCTCCGTGGGTAAGAAGGCTGCCGACCATTACCGGCGTTCCAACTGGCATGCCCAAGGCCTGCCCGAAAACCTCGCCAGCCTCTACGACGGGCTTTCTTTCGACAAAGTGGCCCCGGTGGCCGAAGCCATCATGGCCAAGTACGCCTCCGGCGAATATGACCGCGTGGTGCTGTTCTACAACCGCTTCAAGAACGCTGCCACGCAAGTGCTCACCGAGGAGCAGTTCCTGCCCATTGTGCCGCCACGCGCCACGGATGAGGGCAAAACCGTGCAATCGGACCATATCATGGAACCGGACCGGGCAACCATCGTGGAAGAGATCATCCCCAAGAGCCTGAAGATCCAATTGTACAAGGCCGTGCTGGACAGCCATGCCGCCGAGCACGGTGCACGGATGACGGCCATGCACAAGGCCACGGACAACGCCGATTCCCTGCTGAAGGACCTGCGCCTCTCCTACAACAAGGCACGCCAGGCCGCCATCACCGGCGAGATCCTGGAGATCGTGGGCGGCGCCGAGGCGCTCAAGGGGTAAGACTTCCTCCTCCCGCGTATTTTGGCCGGCGTTCCCGCCACTTTTGTTCCACCCCCATGTTCCGCCTTGTCCTTTCTATCCTGCTAGCCCTTGGCGCGGCCGTACCTTCCCACGCCACCCGGTACTATGTGGACGCCGGTGCCACGGGCAGCGCAACCGGCCTATCCTGGGCCAATGCCTTCACGGGCCTGCAGGAAGCGCTGAGCGTGGTGATCCCGGGCGACGAGATCTGGGTTGCCGCCGGGCAATACAAGCCCACCACCGGCACGAACCGCACCATTGCCTTCAACCTGCGCAACGGGGTGGACGTCTACGGCGGCTTCGCTGGTACGGAAACCCATCCCGACGAGCGCGACATCGCCGGCAACCCCACCGTGCTCAATGGCGATATCGGGGAACCGGGCACCAGTGGGGACAATAGCCGCTCGGTGGTGAAAGCCGCCAACATCAACACCGCCATCATCCTGGACGGGTTCCGCATCATGAACGGCTACAGCCAGAGCGGATCGAGCTACGACGGAGGAGGCCTCAACGTGCAGCACACCCTCAACGGGAACCTGCTGGTGCGCAACTGCACCTTCGTGAACAACTACTCCGGCACCTACGGCGGCGCGATCTACATGGCGGCCGCGAACCTCACCCTGGAGCGCTGCGAATTCAACAGCAACAGCGCCGGCACGGGCGGTGATGGCGGCGCCATATACAACGGCAACAACAACGGGGGTTACTCCACCTTGGAGGTCCGTGATTGCGTGTTCAAGAACAACACCGCCCGGCGCGGGGCCTCCATCCATGGCGGCCTGGATTTCGACCAACTCTTCATCGACCGCTGCATCTTCACCAACAACACTTCCCCGCTGAGCATTTTCGAGGTGGACGGGTTTGCCGGTGCCGTGGTCCGGAATTCCTATTTCATCGGCAACACCGTGAACGGCAGCACATCCAACATCTTCCGTGTGCAAGCCTCCTTGGCAAGTGAGGTATTGACCATGGCCAATTGCACCTTCACCCAGAACTACAACCTGTACGCTAGTCCGGGCTCGGAAATGATCCGGGTGTATGGCACCCATCATCGGATCGTGAACAGCATCGTGTACGGGAATACGCCATATGCCGGAAGGCAAGTGAGCACGGGCATGGGCATTTCCAGCTCCATTGTGCAGGGAGGCCATGGCGGCGGCACGGCGATCATTGATGCAGACCCGCTGTTCACCGCGCCACACACCGGTGCGCCAGGCAACTTCGACGCCACGCTGTACGACTACACCGTGCAACCCGGCTCCCCTGCGGTGAATGCCGGTGAGAACGCGCTGGTGAATCCCTCCTCGGTGCTGGACCTGGCAGGCGCGCCCCGGATCCAAGGCGGCACGGTGGACCTGGGCTGCTACGAATCCGACGGTACCGTTTCCGTACCGGAACCGATGTGGCCCGGTCCATGGTACTACGACGCGGGGAACCAGGAACTCCATCTTGCCTTTTCAGGGGCCGGGGTGCAAGGAACCGTGGAGGTGTTCACCCTGGACGGCAGGCTGCTGTTGCGCACCTACGCCCGTTCCGGCATCCTTCCGCTCAACTTGCGGCCCGGCCTGTATGTGGCCCGTGCGGCGGGGCACGCCCCCTTGCGTTTCATGGTGCCGTAGGCGGCCCGTTCACCACTGCTGCCTGCGCCAGCCTTTCCCCAGCCGGTGCCCGGTTCTTTACCCTCCGGTCAAGCTTCGGCTTCCCGCAGTTCCTTCTTCCACTGCCTGCGGTGCTTGATCTTCATCACGATCAGCAGCATCACGGGCACCATGATCAGGGTGAGGAACGTGGCGAAGATGAGCCCGTAGATCACGGCCCAGCTCAGCGGTCCCCAGAAGATCACGTTGTCGCCCCCGAAGTGGATGTGCGGGTTGAGCTCGGTGAAGAGGGTGAGGAAGTTGAAGTTGAAGCCCACCGCTAAGGGCAACAGGCCCAGGATGGCGGTGATGGCCGTGAGCAGCACGGGGCGCAGGCGTGTTTTGCCGGCGATCACCAGGGCCTCCTTGCTTTCGTGGATGGGGATCACCGCATGTTCGTCCAGGCCCAGGGTGCGCGCGCTGCGCTGGAAGAGCAGTCGCGCAAAGTCCATCAGCACGATGGCGTTGTTCACCACCACGCCGATCAGGGAGATGATGCCAAGCATGGTCATCAGCACCACGAAATCCATGCGGAAGACCACCAGGCCGAGGAACACGCCGATGGTGCTGAAGATCACCGTGCTCATCACGATCACGGGATAGCTGATGCTGTTGAACTGTGCCACGATGATCAGGAACACCATGAAGATGGCGATGAGGAAGGCCCTGCTGAGGAAGCCCATGTCCTTGGCCTGGTCCGCCTGCTCGCCGGTGAAGCTCATGGTGTAGCCTTTGTCGGGGGTGAAGCCGCTGGCCAGTTGTTCCTTGATCTGTTGCACCACCTCGTTGCCGTTGTAGCCACTGATGACGTTGGAACTGATGGTGACCACGCGGTCCATGTCCTTGCGCTTGATGGCGCTGAAGGTGCTGGTGCGTTCGGCGGTGGCCACGGCGCTGATGGGCACCTGGCGGATCTGCCCGGAGAGCATGTCGCGGAAGGTGATGCGCATGTTCATCAAGGCCTGCGGATCGTAGCGGTACACATCTTCCAGGCGGATGTTGATCTCGTGGTCGTCGTCATCCCCTTCGATGCGGTAGTTGCCCACCTCCTTGCCGAAGAGGGCGGTGCGCACGGCATCGGCAATGGCGTAGGTGCTCACGTTGAGCCTGCGGGCCTTCTCGCGGTCGATGCTGATGGGCATTTCAGGTTTGGCCCGGTCGATGTCCAGCTTCAGGGCCTCCACCCCTGGGATGTTGCGGTCCTCGATGAATTTTTTCACCCGCTCGGCTTCGGCCAGCAATCCTTCGATGTCCTTCCCCTTCACTTCGATGTTGATGGCCTTGCCCACGGGCGGTCCGGCCTGGTTCTTGTCCGCCGTAACGGTTACGCCCGGCGGCGGGCTGATGCGGTCCTGCAGGGTGCGAAGCACCTCGCTGGTGCTCAGGCCCCGGCGGTCGGCGAACTTCACGAAGCTCACCTGCACACGGCCCTTGTTGGGCGTGCTGCCCACGTCCAAGGTGCTGGCACGCGGGTCGCTGGCTCCTTCACCCACTTGGGCGATCACCGAGTTCACCAGGAAATTCAAGGTGTCCTTGGTCACGGTGCCGTTGGCCAGTTTGGTGCCGGGCGGCACGAAGTGCGCCGGGTTGTTCACCACGTCCATCACCTGTTTTTCGATCAGGCGTGTGATCGAATCGGTCTTCAGGATGTCCGTGCCCACCGGGGCCTCGATGAACACGTTGACATACTCCGGCTCGTTCTCCGGGAAGAACAGGGTCTTGGGCGGGAATGCGGCCAGCAAAGCCAGCACCGCCACCAACATCACCACCGTGCCGATCAGGAAGGTGCGCGGATGGTGCCTGTCCAGGGCAAAGCGGAGGAACTTCTCGTAGCGCACCTCCAAGCGGGGCATCCAGCCGTGCTGGAACCAGTTGGTGAGCGGCACGAAGAGCTTGGCGTTCACCACGCCCATCACGCCGAGGAAGACGATGAACAGCCCCAGGCCGAACACCACGTCGCCATGCAGGGTGGCACCCAGCACCGCCACCACGGTACCCAGCGCGGACAGGATGCCGGCCAGGCGCCACACGGTGCGCATGGAGGTTTGATCCTCCTCCACCTTCATGAAGCGGGAGGCCAGGGCGGGATTGACCACCAAGGCCACGAAGAGCGAGGAGCCCAACGCGATCATGAAGGTAATCGGCAGGTACTTCATGAAATAGCCGATGATGCCTGGCCAGAAGAGCAGGGGTACGAACACCATCACGGTGGCCGTGGTGGCGGTCAGGATGGGCATAGTCACTTCGCCCACGGCCAGGCGGGTGGCACGCAGGGGCGGTTCGCCGTTGGCCATGTGGCGGTAGATGTTCTCCACCACCACGATGCCATCGTCCACCAAGCGGCCCAAGGCCAGGATGAGGGCGAAGAGCACCATCATGTTCAGGGTGACCCCGAAGGCATGCAGCAGGGTGAAGGAGACGAACATGCTCATGGGGATGGCCAGGCCCACGAACACGGCGTTGCGCAGGCCCAGGAAGAGCATCAGGGTGCCGATCACCAGCAGTACGCCGAGCAGGATGTGGTTCATCAGCTCGTCCACGGTGGTGCGTGTGTGGTCGCTCTGGTCGCCGGTGACCGAGATCGCGAGCCCTTCGGGCAGCACCGCGCCCCGGTCCTCGCGCAGGATCTGCTGGATGCCGTCACTGGCCGAAAGGAGGTTTTCCCCGGCGCGCTTCATCACGTCCAGCATCACCACGGGTTTGCCGTATTCGCGGGCGAAGCTCTCCGGCTCCTTGTAGGTGAAGTCCACTGTTGCGATGTCCCCTAAGCGCACTTCCTTCTGGTGCTCGCTCTTCACCAGCACGTTGCGCACCTGGTCCATATTGGTGAACTCGCCGATCACGCGCACGGCGCGGCGTTGGCCGTGGCTGAGCATTTCGCCCCCGCTGATGGTGATGTTCTCGCTGCGGATGGCATTGGCCACGTCGTCGAAGTTCAGCTGGAGCGCATCCATTTGGTGGAGGTCCAAGCTGATGCGCACTTCGCGTTCGGGCACCCCGCGGATGTTCACCTTGTTGATCTCCGGCAGGGCCTCGATGCGGTCCTTGAGGTGTTTGGCGTAGTCATGGAGCTGCTCCATGGGATAGTCGCCGCTGAGGTTGATGTTCATCACCGGCATCAGCTCGCTGATGTTGAGCTCCTTCACATCGGGCTCTGCGGGCAGGTCGGTGGGGAAGTTCTTGTCGCCCCGGGCCTTGTCCACGGCATCCTTCACTTTGCGCAGGGCCTCCTCCGGGGTAACGCTGTAGCTGAATTTCACGTGGATGGCGCTGAAATTGGGCACGCTGGTGCTCAGCAGCTGGTCCACCCCGTTGATGGTGTTGATCTCCTTCTCCAGCGGTTTGGTGATCAGCTTCTCGATGTCCACCACCGAGCTGCTGTTGTAGGGTGTGGTGACGAACACTTCCGGGGTGATCACCTCGGGGAAGCTCTCCTTGGGCATCACCATGTAGGAGTAGATGCCGGTGATGCAGATCAGCAGCGAGAGCACGATCACGGTGGTGCGGTTCTTCACCGCCCAGCTGGTGATGGCGAACTGGCGTTCGGGCCCGTGCAGGTCTTTTTCGATATCGTGTGCGTTCATGCTTCAATGGGGTCTCTCCTCCTCACACCTGATCATTCCCGTAGATCTTCACCGGGCCACCAGGGCAGGTTGGCCATCGCTGACGTTGGCGGCGCCTTCCACCACCACCCGGTCGCCGTCCTTGAGCTGCCCGGCCTGCATGGGTGCCACGTGCACGCGGCCTTGGTATTCGCTGATGCGCTTCACGGGCACCTTGTGCACCACTGCCTCGTTCGCCTGCACGTTGGTGCCTTGCTCCGCCGGGCCGAGCACGAACACGTAGCTGTTGCCAGCCATGTCGTCCAGCACGGCTGGGCCCGGCAACACCAGTGCGCTGTCCGTATGGGCGTCCTTGATCTTCAGGTCGCCCAGGAGGTTGGGGCGCAGGTAGGCTTCGCCCTTGGGGGCCCGCACGGCCACTTGAAACGTGCGGTTGGCCGGGTCGATGTATTCGCTGGCATAGAGCAGTGGAGCCTCGAAGCTCTCGCCGATGCTGGGGAAGGACACGCGCACCAGGGCACCGGCCTTCACCTGTTTCACATGGGCCTCGCTCACATCGGCCTGCACCTGCACGCCCCCGGGGTTCACCACGCGGGCCACCGGCAACTGGGGCGCGGCCATGTCGCCCACGCGGGCCATCACTTCGTCTACAATGCCGTCGAAGGGTGCGGTGATGTTGCTGAGGCGTTGCTGTTCCTGCAAGGTGGCCAGTGCGGCCTCGGCCTGTTCCTTCTGGGTTTTGGCCTGCAGGAACTGGATCTCGCTGCCGATGTGCTGGTCCCAAAGGCGCTGCTGCTTTTCAAAGGTGGTGCGGGCCAGCTCGGCCACGGCACGGGCCTGGGCGATTTGTTTCTCCACCAGGTCGTTGTCCATGGTCATCATCAGCTGCCCTTGCCGAACGCGGTCCCCGGCCTTTACACGGATGGTGGCGACACGGCCGCCGGCCAAGGCATACAACGCGGCGCTCTCATCGGCCTTTACCACGCCGTGCACGTCGATGTAGTGTGTGAATGGCCCGATGCGCAAGGTATCCGCGGACACCAGGGGCAGGTTGCGGCTGATGGTGCTGTCGTTCAGCGCCAACCAGTCCTCCACGCGCTTGAGCTCCTTACCCACCTTGTCGTAGGCCACTTTGAGCGAATCCCGTTCCGCACGCTTGCGGGCCACTTCACCCGTGGGTTTCCCCCCGCAGGCGGCCAGCAAGGCCAGCACGGAAAGTCCGTAGATCGTCTTTTTCATCGCGTTTGTTCTTGATCGGCCCACTGGCCCACTGTACAGTCGTCAATCCTTTGGTTATTCTTCCCTCCTTTCCTTCTTTCCTTCTTCCCTTCTTCCCTTCTTCTCCTTCTTCTCCTTCTTCCCTTCTTCTCCTTCTTCCCTTCACCATCCCCTGTGTTGCGCGTTGGGTTGTTGCGGGTTACGGGTTTCGTTCCGATCACTCTTCACCATTCACTGTTCACCTCAGTACATATCCAGCGCCTTGCGCATGTCCGCCCGGGCCTGCATCAGGTTCACCACGCTTTGCACGTAGTGCTGTTGCGCCGCAAGGAAGTTGGCATGCTCCTGCGTGAGCTCGAAGCTGCTGGCCATGCCTTCGGTGAACTTGGCGGAGGTGCGGCGGAAGATGTTCCCCGCCAATTCCATGTTGGCCTTGGCCGTGCGGTAGCTGTCGTCCGCGGCAGTGGCGATGGCCTGTTGTTGCAAATAACCCGCGCGCAGCTGGTGGTCCACGGCCTGTCGGTTCACCTCGGCCTCCTTGGCGGTGATGCGGGCCTGCTTCACGCGCTGCAGCCGCATGCCGCTGCTGAAGATGGGCACGTTGAGTGACAGCCCCCACATGGACGAGGGGAACCACGGTCCTTCATGCGGGTCGAACTTCATGCTGTTGAACTGCTGTTGGTAGTTGATGAAGCCGCCCAACGTGGGCAGGTAGGCGGCCTGCTGGTGGCGCACCTCCAGGTTGGCCAAAGCCAATTGGCTCTGCGCCTGCTTCTCTTCGATGTGCCGTCCTTCCGGGTAGGGCTGCCCTGCCAGCGCCTGTTCCGCCGGATCGGCCAGCAACGCGCCCAGCGAGTCGGTGAGCGCCACCGGGGTGCCTGCGGGCAGGCCCAGCACCAGGCCCAGGAAGGCCCGGGCCACCTGCACCTGTTGCTCCAGGTTGTGCTGGCTGTTTCGCGCATCGGCCAGTTGGATGGTGAGGCGGTCCACATCGGTGGTTTCCAGGAAGCCTTGGTCGAGCATGGCCTGTGCGTCATGGGCGCTCTTTTCCAGCAAGGGGATGCCTTGGCCCACCAAGCGGGCACCCTCCTCGGCCGCCAGCACGGCATAGTAGGCCTTGGCCGCCTGGTTGCGCGCGTCGTGCCGGGCCTTCTCCAAGTTCAAGTGGGCCTGGTCCTTCAGTGCCCGGGTGGCTTGCAGGCCCACCAGATAACTGCCGTCGAAGAGCAGTTGCTGCAACTGCACCCCTCCGTTCATCATCCAGGGGATGCCCAACTGGATCTCGATCGTCGGCGGCTCATTCCCGAAGAAGTTGGGGATCACCTGGGTGGGCACCTTCAGGTAGTTGTTCAACCCGCCGGACGCGGCGACCTGCGGCAGGCCCACACCGAGGATCTCCTTGATCCTGGCCTCCGCCTTGGCGGCCTCCAGATCGCTGTACTGCACGCTGTAGCTCTGCGCGGCAGCCTGGTCCATGGCTTGTTGCAAGCTCAGCTGCACGGGCCCTTGCGAAAGGGCGGCCACGGAGATCAGAAACGCCGGTACCGCTAAAGTGGTCCTCATGGGGTTTGGTCTTTCTTCACCTTGTTCACCAAATACTTCACACCCTTCTCGCTGGCGATGCCGCGTACGTGGTAGCGGAACAACGCCCAGTGCACTTCCCCCGGGTTGAACCGGTCCGCGGGAAACAGGTCGCCGTCGAAGACCACCTCCAGCCGGGAGATGTACAGCGTGGCGATGATCGGGATGTTCAGGTCGTTGCGGTAGATGCCCTCTTTTATGCCCCGCTCCATGTTGGCGACCGTGGTGGCATACACCTCCCTGCGCCGGGTCTCCATCATGCGGCGGAACGCTTCGGGATGGTATTTCTCCAAATCGAAGTGGATGGACGGGTGGATGCCCTTGAGCCGTTCGGCGACCGTGTTGGTGATGGCATACAGCTCATCGATGGCGTTGCCGGCACGGCTGATGCACATCACCCCGCACTTGAATTCCCGGGCCACATGGTCCACCACCTTCTCCACCAGGTCGTTCTTGTCGGCGACATGCTGGTAGAGGGTCTTCTTGCTGATCCCCATCCGCGTGGCCAGGTCATCCATGGTCACGCTCTTGATCCCATACGTCCAAAAGATCTTGGCAGCCTCGGCCACGATGCGCTCCGCAGCGTTCACGGGCGGGGTGGTTTTTTCCTGGGCCATGGTGCTTAGGGGCGGCAAACGTACGAAACGGTGGAAACTTTAATGCAAATAATTGTTTCCACGGTTTCCTCCGGGGTTCCACCGGACCCGGTGTGCCTAACTTTCGGGCCATTCCGCAGCGGCACGCCCGTTGTGGGGTGAACGGCCATGCACACGGACTACGACCTGCTGATCGACAAGCTGGACGGCTTTATCCGCAAGTACTACAAGGACCGGTTGATCCGCGGCACCTTGTACAGTACCGGCCTGCTGGTGCTCCTCTTCCTGGTGGTGGCCCTGGGTGAATACTTCGGCCGTTTCGGCACCACCGTGCGCACGGCGCTGTTCTGGCTGTTGGCCGCGGCCAGCGCGGTGGTGCTGGTGCGCTTGGTGGCGCTGCCCCTGGTGAAGTTGTTCCGCTTCGGCAAGGTGATCGGCCATGCACAGGCCGCCGGCATTGTGGGGCGGCACTTTCCGCAGGTGAAGGACAAACTCTTGAACACCTTGCAACTGCGCGGCCAAGCCGGCACGGACCTGCGCCAACAACAATTGATCGAGGCCAGCATTGCCCAACGCAGCCGCGAGCTTGGCCCGGTACCCTTCGTACAGGCGATCGACCTGCGGCGCAACCGCCGCTACCTGCGCTATGCAGTACCGCCGGTGGGCGTGCTGTTGCTGCTGCTGCTGGCCGCCCCCAGTCTGATCACCGCGCCCACCAAACGGCTCATGGCCCACGGCACCGAATTCCTGCCCGAGGCCCCCTTCCGCTTCCATGTGTTGAACAAGGAACTCACCGTGCCCGAGAACGAGGACTTCGAGCTGCAGGTGGAAATGCAGGGGAATGAACTGCCCCAGCAGGTGTTCCTGGAGGTGGCCAACCAGCGCATCCCGTTGGTGCGCCAAGACGCCGCCCGCTTCACCCACCGCTTCCGCAACGTGCAGAACCCGGTGGATTTCCGGCTCGCCGCGGACGGCTTCCACAGCGGCGCCCTGCACTTGGCCACCGAGGCCAACCCGGCCTTGCTGGGCCTTACCGTGGCCCTGGAGTACCCGCCCTACCTCGGCTTGAAGAACACCGTGACCAACAACACCGGCGACATCACCGTACCCGCCGGCACGCGCATCACCTGGACGGCCGAAACCCGCAGTGCCGACCGCATCGCCCTGGTCTTTGACGACACCACCTACACCCTGCTGCCCGAAAAGGCAGGCGCCCAGCGCTTCACGGCCAGCCGCCGCTTTCTGCGGGGAAGCGGCTACACCTTGGTGCCGGCGCAAGGCACTTTGCAAGCCCAAACCCCCGCGCAGTACCGTGTGGACGTGGTGCCCGACCTCTACCCCTCCATCGCCGTGGAAGAAAAGGCGGACAGCCTTGCGCCGCGCCGCCTCTACTTCAAGGGCGACATCGGCGACGACCACGGGTTCAAGCGCCTGAGCTTCCAGTACCGCTTTACCGCCGGGGGCGATAGCGTGCCCGGCCCCAAGCGCGAGGCTTCCAGGGAAATCGGGATCCAGCCGGGCACCACCCGCCAAACCTTCTTCCACCAGGAGGACCTGGGCGAATTGCGCTTGATGCCCGGCGACAAGCTGGAGTACTGGTTCGAGGTGTGGGACAACGACGGGGTGAACGGCCCCAAGAGCGCCCGCAGCACGGTGCGCACCTTTGAAGCACCCACGCTGAAGGAGCTGGCCGAAAAACAGGACCAGCAGGGCGAAGCCATCAAAGACGAGCTGCGCGAAAGCATCAAACAGGCGCAGGACCTGCAGCGCGACCTGGACAAGCTGCGGCGCGACATGTTGGACAAAAAGGAAGCCAACTGGCAGGACAAGCAGAAGATGCAGGACATCCTGGACCGCCAGCAGCAATTGCAGCAGCGGGTGGAGCAAGCGACCGAGCAGCTCAAGCAGTCCCAACAGGAGCAGCAGAGCTACAAGGAAGCCGATGAACGCATCCTGCAAAAGCAACAACAGGTGCAACAGCTCTTCGAGAACGTGCTCAGCGAGCAGATGAAGGAACTCTACCGCAAGGTGCAGGAGATGCTGGAAAAGATCGACAAGGAACAGCTTCAGGAGCAGATGCAGGACATGAAGCTCAGCCAGGAGGACATTGAAAAGGAGCTGGACCGCGCCTTGGAACAGTTCAAGCAGATGGAAGTGGAGCAGAAGGCCGAGGACATCGCCGACCAGCTGGAGCAACTGGCCGAGAAACAGCAGGCCCTCAGCGAGGAAACCAAGGAAGACCAAACAGCCCAGGAAGACCTGAAGCAAAAGCAGGAAGAGCTGAACAAGGAGTTCGAGGACGTGCGCAAGCAGTTGGACGAACTGGATAAGAAAAACCAGGAACTGGAACGCCCCCTGGACCTGCCCAAAACCGGGGAACAGCAGGAGGGCATCAAGCAGGAACAGGAGAAGAGCAGCGAGCAACTGGACAAGAAGCAAAACAAGAAGGCCAGCGACAGCCAGCAGAAAGCGGGTGAACAGATGCAGCAACTGGCCATGGAGATGCGCAGCGGCATGCAGCAGGGCCAGCAGGAACAGAACGAGGAGGACATGGACGCCCTGCGCCAGCTGCTGGAAAACATCCTGCAGCTAAGCTTCGACCAGGAGGCCAACATGAACACCCTGGAAGCCACTGCCGCCCGCGACCCGCGCTTAGTCGACATCGGGCGCCAGCAGAAAAAGCTGCGCGACGATTCCCGCATCGTGGAGGACTCCCTGTTCGCCCTCAGCAAGCGCGTGCCCCAACTGCAGGCCTTGGTGAACCGGGAGATGAACGCCGTGAACGAGAACATGGACCAAGCACTGGCACACTTGGCCGAGGCCCGCGCGAACCCCAGCGAACGCCCCAAGGCGGCGGACAAGCAACAGCGCGCCATGACCTCGTTGAACAACTTGGCGCTGATGCTGGACGAGGCCCTGCAGCAAATGCAGCAGCAACAGGCCAGCGGCATGCCCGGCAGCGGCAATTGCAACAAGCCCGGCGGCTCGGGCAGCAGCAGCGGCAACAGCCAAAAGATGCAGAAGATCCGCAGCCAGCAGGAAGCGCTTTCCAAGCAACTGGAACAAATGCGGAAAGCCCTGGAAAAGGGTCAAAAGCCCGGCGAAAAGCCCGGCCAGCAAAACCCCGGCGGCATGGGCATGGGCATGAGCCAGCAACTGGCCCAATTGGCCGCCCAGCAGGCCGCACTGCGGCAGGAGATGCAGCGCATCGCCCAGGAAATGAACAAGGACGGCTCCGGCGCGGGCAATGGCCTGCAGAAGCTCGCTGAGCAAATGGAGCAGAACGAAAAGGACATCGTCAATAAGAACATCACCCCGGAATCCATCCGCAGGCAACAGGACATCATGACGCGCCTGTTGGAGGCGGAAAAAGCCGAGCGCGAGCGCGAACTGGACCCCAAGCGGGAAAGCAACACCGGCAAGGACATCGACCATCCCGACCCGGCCCGCTTCTTCAACTACCAACGCGACAAAATGCGCGAGGCCGAACTGCTCCGCACCGTGCCCCCCGGCCTTAAACCATACTACAAGGCCCGGGTAGATCAGTATTTCGATACATTTGGCCGACCCTGAACACGAACCATGGGAGCGCTTACCGAGGACGTCCACTACACCCAACGCATCGAATTTCCCGCCAAGGCGGAAAACATCGCGTTGGCGGAAAAGCTGATTGATGAGGCCTGTGCCAAAAACAACGTGCCCGAGTCGTTGTACGGGAACATCCTGATCGCCCTTACCGAAGCGGTGAACAACGCCATCCACCACGGCAACGGCCTGGATCCCGCCAAAAAGGTGCAATTGGGCTACGCCCTGGACGGCGACCAGGTCACCTTCTTCGTCAGCGATGAAGGGCCCGGCTTCGACCACGAGCACCTGCCCGACCCCACGGACCCGCAGAACATCGAAAAGCCACACGGCCGCGGCGTGTTCCTGATGCGGGCCCTGTCTGAATCGGTGGAATTTTCCGACAACGGGGCCTCCGTGGCGATCACCTTCAGCCTGAAGCCCGCCGCAGAAGCCTAATGCCATGGTGCAAGGCGGGGTCATCGCGTTCAAGGTCATCCATGTCACCAATGCCTTCCGCAACCGTGAACGCCTACGCCAGTGGCTGCACGCCGTAGCCGCCGACCAGGGCTGCCACATCGGCGAACTCACCTACGTGCTGCTCAGCGACAAAGGGCTGCTGCCCTACAACCGCCAGTACCTCGGCCACAACGAGTACACGGACGTGATCACGTTCGGGCAGGACGACCGCCCCGGCGTGTCCGGCGACATCCTGATCAGCTACGACCGCGTGCGCGACAATGCGCGCACCTTCGGTGCCACCGCCCAAGAGGAACTGCACCGCGTGATGGTGCACGGCCTGCTGCACTTGCTGGGGCACGGCGACAAGGACCCGGCCAAGCAAAAGGCCATGCGCGCCGCCGAGGATAAATACTTGGCCCTGTTGAGGAAGTAGTCGGCCGCTGCGCCGCGGAACGCCCTCTGTTGGGTTCCGGAACTAGGCCCTTTTCACCTTCCTGACCTTCACCGACAGGTCTTCGTCCACCAGCACAAAATGCTGCGGCGGCACCTCGATGAAGTCATCGGCGACGTCGGTGAGTTTTTCGGAAACGATCAATGCGGCGCGTTCGGATCTGTCCGCCCCGCGCACCATGCGGCACACATTCGCCTCACACACGTACTTCTTTCCTTCGCTGTAGTACATGGTAAGCGGATCGCTTCCGTCGGTGGTATGGCGCAGCCCTACCGCAATGCGGCCATCGGTATACACCATGTTCAGGTAGGCCACCTCCGTGATGCCGTGCTTGGCCATCAGTTCCTCCAGGTCTGCGATCATGGCCTCAAAGCCATCGGCCACCTGGTCGGGCGTGGGCTTTTCTGCCTGCAGGTGGTCCAGCATCAGGGCGAAGAGGTGCTCACTGTCCGTTTGGCCCTTCACCCAATCGTACATCGGTTGGCTGAGCCGGTTGCACAGGTCGCGCTTGATCTTGTGGAACTGCTCCACGCCGCCGTTATGCATCAGCAGGCGGTCCTTGCAATGGAAGGGATGGCAATTGGCCTCGGCCACGTCGCCCACGCTGGCTGCCCGCACGTGCGCGGCGATGCAGTGGGAACGCACCTTGGGCGCCAAGTAGCGCAGGTTGCGGTTGTTCCACGCGGGCATCACACTGGCGAAAACGGCCGGCTCGGGCGAATGGTCGTGGTGGTACCAGCCCACCCCGAACCCGTCTCCGTTCAGCGGTTCCTCGATCTCGCGCGCCGCATAGCTCTGCTTGATGATGGAATCCGAGGGGTCGTAAAGCAATGCGCCCATGCTGATGGGGGCGCCGAGGTAGGCGAGGAAGCGGCACATGGGTTGCTGGATATGCTGGTAGCTGCAATAGGGAACAACAAGCAGCGCAAATGGTTGGCGCGCAGCGCAAACTCGCGCCAAGGCTGAAATTACCGCTGTGGGCACTGGGACCCGCCTAATAGGTGCAGGCGTTGTGGACGCTGTGCGGCGGCAGGGCGCCTTTCATTCTGTTGCTCCCTCAAGGTCTCCCGAAGGGGACCTTGCAGGAGGAACTTCCTTCGTCAAGGTCCGCTACGCGAGACCTTGATGGGACTGCTCCCTCAAGATCTCCCAAAGAGGACCTTGCAGGAGGGAGAGAGGGAGGGCTTTCTACGTCAAGGTCCGCTCCGCGTGACCTTGATGGGACTGCTCCCTCAAGGTCTCCCGAAGGGGACCTTGAGGGAGAGAGAAATAGCACCACCCATGCCGTGCTTTTAGCTAACCGCCTAGGCATGCCGGAGGCCGATTGGCTGCGCTTGATGGAAAAGCCGGAGAACGCAGCGCTGTATCCCTTGCGGATCACGCAGGCGATGCTGGATACCTTGGATGCCACCAAGCTGGATTTGCGTTACCGGTACATGTTGGTGGAGTATGGAATAGTCCGGAGAGGTGCACAAGTTGCAGCCGAACTTTGCTGTGCCTTGCCAACAGGTGGAGGCATCCGAGCCATGGCGCACAACAAGATCAACGCCGAAATGAACAAGCTGCTCACTGCCCGCAGCGAACGCGTGCGGAAGCTCCAGGAAATCGTGAAGCGGGCCATCGAAGAAGAGCAGTTGATCTCCACCAACCTGGCCAACCCGCCGCAGGAAGCCATTACGCGGGGCCAGAAACTGGCCGACCGTGTGGCGGCCTTCGGCGGTAGCTGGGTCTTCATTTCGGTTTTCTTCCTGGTGCTGGCCGCCTGGATCGCGTACAACACCCTGGCCCCCCGGGGAGACAACTTCGACCCCTACCCGTTCATTCTGATGAACTTGGTGCTCAGCTGCTTAGCCGCCGTTCAGGCCCCGGTGATCATGATGAGCCAGAACCGCCAGGAGGAGAAGGACCGCAAGCGCAGCGAGAACGACTACCAGGTGAACCTGAAGGCCGAACTGGAACTGCGCAGCCTTCACCAGAAAATGGACCTGTTGCTGCAGGAGGAAATGCGGTCCCTGGCCGAAGTGCAGGCAGAACAATTCCAGTTATTGGCGGCCCTGGACCGCAAGCTGGCCAAGCTGGTTCCGGGCCCTCACGGCAAGGGTTGACCGTTGCGTTCGCTTTTGTCGCCCTGCTTGCCTTTCTTTGCAGCCAACAGGCCCGCGGCTGATCGCCCAGCACCATGCCGAAGATCACCATAGACAACATCGAGATCGAGGTTCCCGAGGGCACCACGATCCTACAGGCCGCCCGCATGATCGGCGAGCGCAACAAGGCCGACCGTTACGTGGTACCGCCCACCATGTGCTACTACAGCAAGCTGGAAGGAAGCGGCGGCTATTGCCGCACTTGCTTGGTGAAGGTGAGCAAGGGCAGCGAGCGCGATCCGCGGCCCATGCCCAAGCCGGTGGCCAGTTGCCGCACCGCCGTTCAGGACGGCATGGTGGTGGAGAACTCCACCAACGAACAGGTGCTCGACGTGCGCAAGGGCGTTACCGAATTCCTGCTGATCAACCACCCGCTGGACTGCCCCATCTGCGACCAGGCCGGAGAGTGCGACCTGCAGGACCTGAGCTATGAGCATGGCGTATCGCAGAGCCGCTACCAGTTCGAGCGCCGCACGTTCGATCCGGTGGACATCGGTGAGACGATCAAACTGCACATGACGCGCTGCATCATGTGCTACCGCTGCGTGAAGGTGGCCGAGCAGATCACCGACGGGCGCGTGCACGGGGTGATCAACCGCGGCGACGTGGTGGAGATCAGCACGTACATCGAACAAGCCATCGACAACGACTTCAGCGGCAACGTGATCGACGTGTGCCCCGTGGGCGCACTCACCGACCGCACCTTCCGCTTCTCCTCGCGCGTGTGGTTCACCAAGCCCATGGACGCCCACCGCGACTGCAAGAAGTGCAGCGGCAAAGTGGCCATCTGGCTCAAGGGCCAGGAAGTGCTGCGCGTGACCGGGCGCAAGAACCAGTGGCACGAGGTGGAGGAATTCATCTGCAACGAATGCCGCTTCGAAAAGAAGCAGCTCAGCGACTGGGTGGTGGAGGGGCCACGCGACATCGACCGCCACAGCGTGATCTCCCAAGGCCACTATGTGATCGAACCCAAGCAAAAGGTGCTCGACACACAAACGCCCAACGTGCCTGAACTGGCCCGCCTGAAGCTGGGAACCATGAAGAAGACCCGATGATAGCCACCGCGATCTTCCTGCTCGTCCTTTTTGTGATCACCCTTACGGTGGCGGCCTATTCCACCTATGGCGAACGCAAGGTTGCGGCCTTCATGCAGGACCGCATCGGGCCCAACCGCGCAGGCCCCTTCGGCATCCTGCAGCCCTTGGCGGACGGCGCCAAGATGTTCATGAAGGAGGACTTCGTGCCGGCCAACGCCAACCGCACCCTCTTCTTCCTGGGGCCCGCCGTGGCCATGACCGTGGCCTTGGTCACCGGGGTGATCATCCCCTGGGGCGGCACGCTCACCTTCGGCGAAGTGAGCGTGAACCTGCAGGGCATGAACCCGGAGGTGGGCATCCTCTTCGTGTTCGCCATGACCGGCATTGGCGTGTACGGCATCATGCTCGGCGGCTGGGGCAGTAACAACAAGTATTCGCTCCTGGGGGCGATCCGGGCGGCCAGCCAAATGGTGAGCTACGAACTGGCGATGGGTTTGAGCATCGTGGCCCTGGTGATGATGACCGGCACCCTGAGCATGGGCGGCATTGTGGACTACCAGATCGAGCACGGCTGGAACATCATCCGCCAGCCCTTGGGTTTCCTGATCTTCATCGTATGCGCCTTCGCCGAGACCAACCGCTCGCCCTTCGACATGCCCGAGTGCGAAACCGAGCTGGTGGGCGGCTACCACACCGAGTACAGCAGCATGAAGCTGGGCTTCTACCTCTTCTCCGAGTACGTGAACATGTTCATCAGCAGCGCGGTGATGGCCACCCTGTACTTCGGGGCCTACCATGTGCCCGGCCTGGCCAGCACCGGATGGGACCCGAACCTGATCACCATCTTGGGCGCGATGGCCATGTTCGCCAAGACCTTCTTCTTCATCTTCTTCTTCATGTGGGTGCGGTGGACCCTGCCGCGCTTCCGTTTTGACCAACTGATGAACCTCGGATGGAAGGGGTTGATCCCGCTGGCCATCGTCAACATTCTGATCACCGCTGGCATCATGCTCGCACAAGGCGAGATCACGCTATGAGCACGGCGAACGACCTTTCCGCCACAGGCGGCTTCGCGCCGCTCACCTCGCGCAGCAAACAGGTGAGCCAAAAGAAGATGACGCTCATGGAGCGCATCTACCTCCCGGCCGTGGTGGCCGGTCTGTGGATCACCATCAAGCACTTCTTCCGCTACAAGAAGGCCACCATCCAATACCCCGAGCAGGTTCGGCCCCGCCCGGGCATCTACCGCGGGCAGCATGTGCTGAAGCGCGACGAAGAGGGACGCGAGCGCTGCGTGGCCTGCGGCCTGTGCGCCGTGGCGTGCCCGGCCGAGGCCATCACCATGACCGCCGGCGAGCGCAAGAGGGGAGAGGAACACCTCTACCGCGAGGAGAAATATGCCGTCACCTACGAGATCAACATGCTGCGCTGCATCTACTGCGGCCTGTGCGAGGAAGCCTGCCCCAAGGAAGCGATCTTCCTCACCGACCGCTTGGTGGACAGCGGCTTCCAACGCCAGCCCTTCGTGTACACCAAGGAAGAGCTGGTGGAGCCGATCGATCAGCGGGTGGACATCTCCAAGCGCCTCACCCCCGACGTGCTGAAGTTCAAGGGGAACAAGCGATTCGCCCACAACCGGCTCTCCGGGCGGTAAGCCGTCCGTGTACCGCTGGCATGCTGCCTGCACGCATGGTGCAGGGCCATCAGGTCTGGAGTCCAATACTGGCGGCTGAATTTGAAGTTTCGACTGGTTGTTAGTAGAAAGTTGTTCGTTGCCAGAACCCTTCCAACGCGTTCTCAAGGTACTCAGCAATTCAGATACGGGCGTAGGTTCAAACTCAACGAATTGGCCACCGCGCGCCGCTTGCCGGGTCAACCCGAACAACTGACAACGAACAACTGATCGAGATCACAGGCTCAATGGACGGTCCAGGCCGGGTGGCCCTGACGCATGGTGTGGCCACTGGCGGTGACCGCATACATTTCGCTCCATGGGAACGAACCGCGTAGAGGCATTCAGCGACGGCGTGATGGCCGTGGCGATCACCATCATGGTGTTGGAGTTGAAGGCACCGGAAGGCATCGCAGCACAAGACCTCTGGGTCTTGGCACCTAAATTCCTGACCTACGTCCTGAGTTTCCTGTACGTGGGCATTTATTGGAACAACCACCACCACCTGATGGCTGCCGCTGAGCGGGTGAACGGCACGGTGTTGTGGGCCAACTTGCATCTGCTCTTCTGGCTCTCGCTGATCCCCTTCACCACAGCGTGGATGGGCACGCATCCCACCGCTGCGTGGCCCATGGCCGCCTATGGCAGTGTGTTGATGATGGCCGCCGTGGCCTGGGCCGTGCTGCAAGGGGCCATCATCCGGTTGCAGGGCGACGGATCTGCCGTGGCGCGCGCTGTGGGCAGTGACGTGAAAGGCAAGTTGTCGGCAGGCTTGTATTTGGCGGGCGTGGCCTTGGCCTGGTGGGTGCCGTTGGCTTCCGCAGTCCTCTACGCAGGCGTCGCCTTGATGTGGCTCGTACCGGACCGGCGTTTTGAGGGCGTGTTGGGTGAAGAGGCGACCAAGCCATGATGGCCTCCAACTACGGCTCAAGCCCTCCGTTGCCCGTCCGTTACAGCCCAGATCAGTGGCGCTCGTCTGCACTGGGGCCGAACAGGCCGGGCACAGGCACGTCCAACAGGCGCAGGTACACGGTGAGCTGGCCGCGGTGGTGCACCATGTGGTCCAGCTGGTGGGCCAACGCCTGGGCGCGCGGCTTCTTGTCGAAGGCTGCGCCGTTGCGGCGCATTTGCCATTCGATGCCCATGTCCACACCGTCGGCGTTGGCCAGCGCAGCCTTGGCAGCTTCCAGCTTGGCGTGGTACAGGTCGATGATCGCCTGCAACGAGGTGGGCGGCTCGGGGACCTTGAAGCCGTCCAGCACAAAGTCGTAATGGTCCTTTTCCAAGATCCGGGCGATCCAGTGCGGAAGCTCCGCCACGTGCTGGCTCAAGCGGCCCAGGGTCATCGATTTTTCGTGGGGCTTCCACAGGAGCTTGTCCTGCGGAATGCGTTCAATGGCCTTCAGGTTGCCTTGGGCAATATGGTCCAATTGGATCTGGAACAGGGATAGGATATTCATGGTGGAGCAAAGGTACCCCGTGTTCAACGCACGATGCGGCCGGTGCCTTCCAACGAACGGGCTTCATACAGCACTTGCACCTCCTGGCTGCCCAGCACCACGAAGGTGAAGATGCCCAAGGCCAGGCCGAACGGGATGTTGAGGCAATTGAGCGCAGCCACCACGTAACTGAACGTGCGGCCCTTGTGCTTCTGGATCATGGCCCCACTGACCAGGTTAAGCAGGGCGTGAAGCTCCACCAGGGCGAACAGGGCCCAGCCCAGGATCTGCAGAAAATGCCCCGCAAAAACCGGCGGCCCCCCCCCGGCTTGTTGTTGTATCCAATCGCTGTTGAGGAACACCCCTGCGAACACCAAACCCAACAGGCACATGCCGACCAAGCAAATGAAGACGCCATACACATAGTGCAGGGTGGCCACGGTGGAAAGTTGGTTTTTCATGCAACGAAGATGGTGCTTCCCCCGGGCATGCCGTCCTGGAAAGGGAATGGCGGCGTATCTGCCTGACAGGTGGCGATCCGGCAACATTTCTTGGGAGCATCCTCCCACCGATCCATCCCGTGCCGCGTTTGCCACCTTTGCAGTACCGATCACCATGGACCTTCCCCGTCCCCAATATTTGCTGGCGGCCATCCTCTTGGCCTGCACCGGCGCAACACCTTCCGCCTCCATGCCTGAACAACAACGCTCCGCAGCACAACACAAGGACAATCCCTACTACTCCCGCACCGACACCACGCCTCTGCACGTGGACAATGCCGAATGGAAGCGCATCCTTCCGGCCGACATGTACCATGTGGCGCGTGAAAAGGGTACCGAACGCGCCTTCACCGGCAAATACTGGGATGCGGACGCACAAGGCCAGTACTACTGCGCGGTATGCGGCAACGCGCTCTTCCGCTCGGACAGCAAGTTCGCCAGCAGTTGCGGTTGGCCGAGCTTCTACCAAGCACTTCGCCCCGGCAGTGTGCACTACCAGGAAGATCGCAGCCATGGCATGGTGCGCACGGAGGTGCTCTGCGGACGTTGTGGCAGCCACTTGGGCCACATCTTCGATGATGGGCCTCCGCCCACCGGCAAGCGCTTCTGCATGAACTCGGCCGTGCTGGAGTTCGTGCCAGGGCAACCTTGAAGCCACTTCACCCCATTCGCTGGCATGGCGTGAACCACTATCCCACGCTGCCTTCCAAGCTTACCGCCAGCAGCTTCTGCGCCTCCACGGCAAACTCCATCGGCAGCTGGTTCAGTACATCCTTGCAATAGCCGTTCACAATGAGGCTGATGGCCTTTTCCGGCGGGATACCGCGCTGGTTGAGGTAGAAGAGCTGGTCCTCGCCGATCTTGCTGGTGGTGGCCTCGTGCTCCACCATGGCGGAAGGGTTTTCACTTTCGATGTACGGGAAGGTGTGCGCCCCACAGCGGTCGCCCAGCAACAATGAATCGCACTGGCTGAAGTTGCGCGCCCCCTTGGCGCCCCTGCCGATCTTCACCAAGCCGCGGTAGCTGTTGTTGCTTCGGCCCGCGCTGATGCCCTTGCTGACGATCGTGCTCTTGGTACCCTTGCCGATGTGGGTCATCTTGGTGCCCGTGTCGGCCTGCTGGAAGCCCTTGGTGAGGGCCACGCTGTAAAACTCGCCCACGCTGTTGTCACCCTTGAGGATGCAACTGGGGTATTTCCACGTAATGGCGCTGCCGGTTTCCACCTGCGTCCAACTGATCTTTGCCCTTTCCCCGAGGCACAATCCGCGCTTGGTGACGAAGTTGTAGACCCCTCCCACCCCGTTCTCATTGCCGGGGTACCAGTTCTGCACGGTGCTGTATTTCAGTTCGGCGTCCTTCATGGCGATCAGTTCCACCACCGCCGCGTGCAGCTGGTTTTCGTCACGCATGGGGGCGGTGCATCCCTCCAGGTAGCTGACGTAGCCGCCTTCGTCGCAGATCAGCAGGGTGCGCTCGAACTGGCCGGTATTGGCGGAGTTGATGCGGAAGTAGGTGCTCAGTTCCATGGGGCAGCGCACGCCCGGGGGGATGTAGCAGAAGCTGCCGTCGCTGAACACGGCGCTGTTGAGCGCGGCATAGAAATTATCCGTGCGCGGCACCACCGTGCCGAGGTACTTGCGCACCAGGTCGGGGTGGTTCTGCACGGCATCGCTGAAGCTGCTGAAGATGATGCCCTTCTCCTTGAGCGTTTCTTGGAAAGTGGTCTTCACGCTTACGCTGTCGAACACCACATCCACGGCCACGCCCGCCAAACGCTTTTGCTCTTGCAGGGAGATGCCCAGCTTTTCAAAGGTCTTCACCAGCTCCGGGTCGGCCTCGTCCAAGCTGTTGAGCTGGGGCTTCTTCTTGGGCGCGCTGTAGTAGTGCGCCGCTTGGAAGTCGATCTCCGGGTAGTTCAGCAGGGCCCAGCTCGGCTCGGTCATCTTCAACCACGCCCGGAAGGCCTCCAGGCGCCACTCCAGGAGCCATTCAGGCTCGTTCTTCTTCGCGCTGATGAAGCGCACCGTGTCCTCGGTAAGACCCATCGGTGCCAGCTCGCTCTCGATGTTGGTGACGAAGCCGTACTCGTACTCCTTGTTGGCCACTTCGTGCAGCAGCTCCTCGCTGCTTTGGACCTGTTCTTTCGCCATTGCTCCAGGTTGTCGTTCGCTGGGCCGCAGCTTGTGCTGCCCCGCCCCGCTTAGAATTGTTCTAAATAACCCTGCGGCAAAGGTAGGGCCGGCCAGCACGGCAAACAACGGTGCGCCGACAGTCTTCAGCGCCACGCTTCGGCCAGTTGGTGCAGCAGGCCACCCCACTCAAAGCCTCCTTCCTTGGTGCCTAAGCGCACGATCACCAGCTCCTTGGAGGGGTTGACATAGACGTACTGCCCCAGGAGCCCGTGCGCCATGAAATCGCCGTCCGGGGAGGGCAACCACCATTGGTGGCGGTAATAGGGCACTCCTCCTTGGCTGGTATCGGGCCGGGTGCTGGTGGCCACCCATTCCGCGGGCACCAGTTGCCGCCCCTGCCAATTGCCCGCGTGCAGGTACAGGGACCCCAGCTTGGCGTAATCAAGCGCCGTGGCGTTGATGCAGCAGAAAAACTTCTCGATGCCGCCTTTCTTTCGGTCGATGCTCCACGAACCACTGTTGCGCATGCCCAATGGCGCCCACAGCTTATCCTCCAGGTAGGCGGTGACCGTCCGTGGATCATGGTGCATGCGCAGTGCCCGTTCCAAGACCCAGCCCAGCAATTGCGTGCTTCCGCTTTGGTATTCAAACCGCGTTCCCGGCGGGTGGGCGAGCTTCATCTTGGCCATGTACCGGTACATCCTTCGGCCGTAATAGAACTTGGCGGCATCGCCGAAGGGGTTGCTGTAGCTTTCGTTGAACTTTAGTCCGCCGGTCATTTGCAGCAGGTGCTCCACGGTCACCTTGTCGAACCCGTTCGGCGCCAGCTCGGGAATGAAGTCCGTGACCGGCTGGTCCACCCCCTGGATGAGGCCATCGTCGATGGCGCAGCCCACCAACATGCCCACCACCGACTTGGCCATGGAGAAAGAGGTGTGCATGTGGCGCTCGTCGTAGCCCTTGAAATAGCGCTCATACACCACGGTGTCGCGGTGGATCACCACGAACGCCACGGTCTTGTGCCGTTCAAGAAACGCGTCGAACCCTTGTTCCTTCCCTTGCCAGGTAATGGAACGGGGCCCGCGCTCCACCGGAGCCGCAGGATAAGTGGCCGGTTGCGCCGGCGCTTGCAACGGCCGCGCCGGGAACTTCTTGTAATCGTTCGTGCCGGCGAAGTTGTAAATGAAGAAGCGGCCCACCTTGCACCCGCCCAGCAGCAGGGCGGCGGCCAGCAGGGCGACCCCGTACGATCGGATCCAGCGCATGCCGCCAAGTTAGCCGAGGAGATCCACTGGCTTGGCGGTAACTTCGCCCCACCACGACTGCATTCGGGAGAATCCCCCCTGTTACGCCGCCATGCTCAAGCAATACCTCAGCCAAAAGCTCCTTCAGAAGCTCAGCCCCCAGCAGATCCAGCTGATGAAGCTGCTGCAGGTGCCCACCCTGGAACTGGAACAGCGCATCAAGCAGGAGATCGAGGACAACCCGGCGTTGGAGGAAGGCGAGGACCACGACGACGAGCCCATCCCCACCGAGGAGCAGGCCATTGACGAGAACGAGGACGAACCGGAAAGCAGCAACGAGGAGTTCGACCTGAGCGATTATTTCGAGGACGACGACACGCCCGATTACAAGCTGAGCGCACGCAACCAAGGTGCGGACGATGACAGCTTCGAGATGCCCGTGGCCGTGGGCACCACGTTCCAGGAAAGCCTGCGGGCCCAATTGGCCCTGCGGCACGTGGACGAGCGCATGGAGCTGCTGGGAGAACAGCTGGTCGGCAACCTGGACGAGGACGGCTACCTGCGCCGCGGCCTGGACCAGATCGTGAACGACCTGGCCTTCACGGCCAACGTGATCACCGACACCACCGAGCTGGAGCGGGCGTTGAAGGAGGTACAATCGCTGGACCCCGCCGGGGTGGCCGCGCGCGACCTGCGTGAGTGCCTGCTGCTGCAATTGGTCCGCCAACCCAACAGCGTGGAGGTGATCACCGCGCGGGAGGTGGTGGGCAAGTACTTCGAGGCCTTCACCAAGAAGCACTACGACCGCATCATGGAGCGCCTGGAGATCGACGAGGATGCATTGCGCGATGCCATCGACGTGATCGTCAGGCTCAATCCCAAGCCGGGCAACACGGCCCGCGATGCATCCAGGCCCGCACAAACCATCATCCCTGATTTTGCCGTTACCGCCGTGAACGGCGTGCTCGAGCTTTCGCTCAATGGCCGCAACGCACCGGAACTGCGCGTCAGTCGGCAATACCGGGAGATGATCAAGGAATACCAGCGCAACAAGAAGGACCCCAAGGCCAAGGACGCCCTGGTGTTCATCAAGCAGAAGCTCGATTCGGCGAAATGGTTCATCGACGCGATCAAGCAGCGGCAGAACACCCTGCTGATCACCATGGAGGCCATCCTCGAGCACCAGAAGGAATACTTCCTCACCGGTGACGAAACCAAGATGAAGCCGATGATCCTGAAGGACATCGCCGAAAAGATCGGCATGGACATCAGCACGGTGAGCCGGGTGGCCAACAGCAAGTACGTACAAACCGACCACGGCACCTACCCGCTGCGGTTCTTCTTCAGTGAAAGCCTGACCACGGACAGCGGGGAGGAGGTAAGCACCCGCGAAGTGAAGAAGATCCTGGGGGACGTGATCGCCCAGGAGGACAAGCGCAAGCCGCTCACCGATGACGAGCTCACGGCGATGCTGCGCGAAAAAGGCTACAACATCGCCCGGCGCACCGTGGCGAAATACCGCGAGCAACTGCAGTTGCCCGTGGCCCGCCTGCGCAAGGAACTATGAACAGGGCCCTGCGGGATGAAGCGTTGGGGATGGCTCCTGATCCTGCCCTGTGCAGTCCGCCTTTCGGCCCAACCCGCCGACACCGCCTACGTGGAGCATGCCGTGTACAAGTACCTGGTGCATGACAAGCGATCATGGAAAAAGGGCAACGGCGCCGTTACCTATTACAGTGCAGCCGGGATCATCAAGATGACAGCGCAATACAGGCACCGTAAACTGGACGGGGAAAGGATACAGTACTATGACAACGGGCGAGCGATGATCGTGGAGCCGTACCACAAGGGACGCCTGAATGGCGTAGTACGTTCCTACTGGCCGAACGGGAACATCGAGTGGTCCAAGCCCTACCGGAAAGGAAAACTGCACGGCGCGCGCATGCTGCTGGACTCCATGGGCGTGCCGGTAACCGGCGACAATGTTCAGGTACTGGAATGGGGCCGTTGGCAGATCTCCTCCCATTGCGTGGACGGCCTACCCCAGGGAAAGGTGACGGGCAAGGTGGACGGGCGGATCAGCTACGTCGGCAATTACTCGGACGGCATGCCCGATGGCGACTTCATCTACTACAACGCAGCAGGAACGCCGCATTGGAAGGAGGTGTACCACAACGGCCGTTTCACGAAGGGGGAAATACTGAACCCGTGAGGTTGACCGTCATGCAAACCACAGCTCCCATGGGCAACAAGCTATTGGACCGGTCCGCACAGGTGCTGTCCGTGGTGCTGCACCCGGTGTGGATGCCCACTGCCGCGCTGTTCCTGGCCTTCCACATCGACCCGCACCTCACCTTCACCTTTTCGGCGGCAGGCCAGCGGGTGATCCTGTTCATGATCTTCATCATGACCGCCTTGTTTCCCGTGGCGAGCATGCTGATGTTGTGGCGCAGCGGCCTGGTATCCCGGCTCTCCATGCCCCTGCGCAAGGAGCGTATCATGCCCTATCTGCTCACCCTGGTCTACTTCGGCATGGCCTATTACCTGCTGCGGCGCACACCGAACAGCACCACCACGCTCAGCCTGTTCACCGGCATGGTGGCCGCCTTGGCCATGGCCCTGTTGCTCACCCTGCGGTGGAAGGTGAGCCTGCACATGGTGGGCATCGGAGGTATCATCGGGAT
This sequence comes from Flavobacteriales bacterium, assembly GCA_023957375.1. Taxonomy (GTDB): domain Bacteria; phylum Bacteroidota; class Bacteroidia; order Flavobacteriales_F; family PHOS-HE28; genus PHOS-HE28. The sequence continues at coordinate 772,231 of JAMLHB010000002.1, forward strand.
GGTACTGGGGCTCATGGTGGTACACGGCGCACGCGCCGGATTCCTGCCGTTGCTCTTCGTGGTGGCCGGCGCGCTGGGCAGCGCCCGCTTGCTGGTGGGCGACCACAGCCCGGCCCAGGTATACGCTGGTGCAGCGATCGGCCTTGCTGCACCCTTCCTCTGCATCCTGTTCGGCCTCCACTATTGATCCATGGGCGCAACACAGGCACTTCAAGCCGCGGCCGGCATCCCGGCACTGGAGGTCCGCAACGTGAACAAGCACTTCCGCGACCCGGTGGACCTGCACGTGTTGAAAGGCGTGAACATGGCCGTGGGCCGGGGCGAATTCGTCAGCATCACCGGAAAAAGCGGCTGCGGAAAGAGCACGTTGCTGTACATCCTCAGCACCATGGACACGGATTACGACGGGGAGCTCCACATCGATGGCGAAGCCACGCGCAACGCGGACCGGGCGCGGCTGGCCCGGATCCGCAACGAAAAGATCGGCTTCGTGTTCCAGTTCCACTACCTGCTGCCCGAGTTCAGCGTGCTGCGCAATGTGATGTTGCCCGGGCTGAAGCTGGGGCTGAAGACCCATGAGGAAGTGGAGCACCGCGCCATGGCCTTGCTGAAGGACCTCGGCATCGCGGACCAAGCCTTGAAACATGCCAACCAGGTGAGCGGCGGCCAAAAACAGCGGGTAGCCATCGCGCGGGCCCTGATCAACAACCCCGTGATCGTCATGGGCGACGAACCCACCGGCAACTTGGACAGCCACAACACGGAGATCGTCTTCGACATCTTCCGCCGCATCGCCAACGAGCACCAGCGCAGCCTGCTGGTGGTGACCCACGACCAGGACTTCGCCAAACGCACCGACCGCATCATCGAGATGGACGACGGGCGGATCATTTCGTGACCAGGTGGCCTCGTGAAAGGAACGGTCCACAAATACAAAGGGCCGCCCTTTTCCGGAGCAGCCCTTTCCCGTGGAGAATATCGGAGTCGAACCGATGACCTCTTGCATGCCATGCAAGCGCTCTAGCCAGCTGAGCTAATCCCCCGTGATGTCAACCCGTTTCCCGCCGTTGGGGAAATGGGTTGGCAAAGATAATCGAATCCGTGATCCGCTCAACGGCGGCTTTCTTTTCGGAATTGTGCCAAGATCCCATGCCATTCCGTCTGTGAGCGGATGCGGCGTTGCCCACTGCCCACCTGCCTGGGATGGCCGACACCCTTGCCGTTGCCCAGTACGCGGGCCTTCACATTGTCCGCCCATTGCAGTTCCAGGTGATCCATTACCTCGGCCCTGTGGCGTTTGTCCAGGATGGGAAACATGGCTTCCACGCGGCGGTCCATGTTGCGCTGCATCCAATCGGCACTGGAGAGGAACACCAAGGGTTTGCCTGCATGGTGGAACACATAGGCCCGGGCATGTTCCAGAAAGCGGTCCACGATACTGATGGCCTGAATGGAATTGCCTTTGCCCGGCACCAGGCAGCAGATCCCGCGGACGATCAGGCGCACCTGTACGCCGGCACGATCGGCCTGGTACAACCGGCGGATCAGTGGCCGGTCCTCCAGGCTGTTCAGCTTTAGCAGGATGGAGGCCGTTCTACCCTGCAGGGCCTGCTCGATCTCACGGTCAATGGCATGCTCCAGAAAGCTCCGCAATTGATAGGGTGAGGTGATCACCTGCCGGGTACGGCCGGGGGGCGAGTTGCGCATCAGGTCATGCATGATCCCGGCCACCTCGGCGGTGATCGCCTTGCGTGCGGTGCATAGGGCCATGTCCGCATAGGTGCCCGCCGTATCCTCGTTGAAGTTGCCGGTACCCAGGCAGGCATAGCGCTTCACGCCACCGGCCTGCTTGCGTTCGATCAGCAACAGTTTGCAATGCACTTTATACCCCGCGATACCGTAGGATACCCGTGCCCCGGCCTTGGCGAGCACCCTGCCCCACCGCAGGTTGTTCCCCTCGTCGAAGCGGGCCAACGCTTCCAGCAGCACGTCCACCCGCTTGCCACGCCGCGCAGCCATGGCCAGGGCCTTGCATACGCGCGAGCGCTCCGCCACCCGGTACAAGGTGATGGCGATGTGCTTGACGGCAGGATCTTCCGCAGCCCGTTCCACCAAGCGCACCACGGCTGAAAAATCATCGTAGGGAAAGTGCAGCAGGGCATCCCTGCGGTCCAACTGGCGGAAGGGGTCCCCCTTCGTGAGCAGCGGATGCCCAAGCGGGGCCATGGGCGGCTCCTTCAACTCGGGCCTGCCTGCCACCGGCAGGTTGGCCAGGTCGGCCAGGCGGTGGTAACGCCCCCCGGCAAGCAGGTCGGCTTCCTTCAACCCCAAGGCACACCGCACGCGCTCCACCAACGGGCGCGGCATCTTCCGGTCGAAGAGCAAGCGCGCCGGATTGCCTTTCCCGCGTTTGTGCAGGCTCCGCCGCACCTTCAGGGCCAGGTCGTCGGAGAATTCCTCGTCCAGGTTCAGTTCCGCATCGCGGGAAAGCTCCACGGCATGGCTGCTTTCCAGGTGCCACCCCTTGAAGCAGGTGGCGGCACCCGCACGGACCGCATCATCCAAATACATCAGGTCCGTACGGCCCGGCGCAGCGGGCAGCACCAGGAACCGCCCCAGCTTCCGCGAAGGCACGTTCATCAGCACCAAGCGTTCCTTGGCGCGGTTGCGCCGTGAAAGCCGCATCAGCAGGTATAGCTGGCCATCCCGGATGAAGGGTGCATCCTCCCCGTGCAGGTCCACGGGTTGCAGCAGGGGTGCCACACGGGCATGGAACAGCTCCAGCACGGCTTGGTGTTGGCGTTGGGAGAGCTGGCCGGGTTTAAGGAAGCGGATCCCCTGTTTGCGCAAGCCGGGCACCAGCATGTCGGTATACAAGGCCCCCACCTCGGCCAGCTGGCCCTGCGCTTCCTTGTTGATCTGCTTGATCAGCTTGTCCGCGGGCACTTCCAACGCCGACCGGTTCCACTTGCCCAGATGGCTCAGTGCGCGCAATTGGGCCACGCGCACCCGGTAAAACTCATCCATGTTTCCGCCGTGGATGGCCACGAACTTCAACCGGTCCAGGAGCGGCACCGAGGGATCCCGGGCCTCTTGCAGCACTCGTGCATTGAAGGCAAGCCAGCTGAGGTCGCGGTTGGCCACTTGTTCATCGCGGGGGAGCACCGGCCGGGCCGGGCCACCACCCAGCTCTTGGCGCAACAAGGCGATGTTCTTGGCCTTTTGCCGGCCAAAGCGGCGCCGGGCATAGGGGGTCAGGAAGCGATGGGCTTCCAGGTAGGCCAGGTCGTTCCTCAACCATTCGCCGGCGTCAATGGGGTGGCCCAGTAGTGCCTCGCGCTCCAAGCGCAGGCGTTCGCCCCTTTCCATGAAATCGGACTGGCCTGCCTTGGCCTGGTCCGCATCCCGCAATACGCGTTGCGCCAGGCTGCGCGGAACGGCATCCCGGTGCGTGGCCATGATCATGCTGCACACCTTGCGGACAAGGCGGTCCTCCATGCCGCGTGCCGTCAACCATTTCGATGCCAGCCTTGCACTTTCCTCCTCATGGCCCTCCTGGCGGTATGCATAGCCCGTGTCGTGGAAAAGTGCCGCCATTTCCAGCAACAGCAGGTCCCCGCCCGCCACGCCCGATGCGCGACCGATCTCCACCGCCGTGCGGGCCACGTCCATCGCGTGCTCCAAGTCGTGATAGGGCAAGCGTTGGCCGATGTGCTTCAGGAAAAAGCGGCGCACATGCAAGCGTGCTTTTTCCACCAAGCTGGGCGTTAGCATGGGGGTCGAATGTAGTCCATGGCAACGCGGCCTTGCGGTAGGCTTATGCGCCGTTGCGCCTACCTTGGCAGGGCCGCCCATGGACAGCCGATCGATCACCCCGCTGCTTTCCAGCCTGGATACGGATGCCTGGTTGTTCGCCTATGGGGGGGATTTTACGGAGGACCACTCCGCCCGTTTACTTGAGCTTGCCTCGCTCGCGGGCGGACAATTCGACGGGTTCAACGCCAAGCAAGCCGGTTATGTGCTGGTGGAAGCGTACCAAAACATCATCCGGCACCGGGCCAAGTTGCCGGTGTCCGGGAGCTGCGGCCCTGGAGAGGGCCTGTTCGTTTTTCGCATCGACCGGAACGGGCTGGGCGTGTACACCGGCAATGCGGTCACCGGGTCCGCCGCCTCCGAGCTGGACCAAGCCCTGGCATCACTCCGCAACAAGGATGCCTCGGAGCTGAAATTACTTTTCCTACGTGGCATCCAACAGCCCGGGTCACCCGGCCAGCGCGGGGCCGGGCTGGGTTTGATCGAGATGGTCCGCCGCAGTGGCGCGGACCCGAAGTGGTCTTTTGGGCCCATGCACGCAGGGCACCAGTGGTTCTCCCTGGTACTGGAACAGGAGGCCAGGCCCCGGCAGGATAGTTTACAGGCCCTGGTGGAAGAGCATCTGTGCCCTTGGATGCTGGGCAACGGGGTGGTCTGCCTGCAGGTTGCCCCGTGGTCGCCCGGCCTGGGGGAAACGCTGATGAGCATGGCCCGAACAGAAGTTCCGTTACGTATCGGAACCTCCCAAAGCGGGCCGGCAACCCGTGAACAAGGTCCGTCCGCCTTCATGTCGCAACTGGCCGTGGGCCACCGGATGGCATTCCTGCTTCATGGCAGGGACCGACACCAGCTCAGCATCGGCGGACAGCCCGGCCCCCAAAGTGGGTTGCACGGGCACCATGCCCCCATGTCCGGGGCGGCGGCACGCCCTGCCGGCCAGCCCCTGGCCTGGTTTCATGGGGCATGGTGAACGGGTTCCTTACCATCGTGAACCACAAATTAGTCCGACCCCGCTGTGGCGGGATAGGTTTTGCTTGCTCGTTTTCCGCACTACTTCCCCGGAGGTCCAGTGCAGAAGCTACGGCTACGGCACCGGCCCCCGGATCGACCTGCGAAAAAACAGCCGCACATCCGTTGGCTTGATCTGAAGTTCAAGATGGCTTAACATTTTCAGGCAGATCAAACTTCCGTCCGGCGCAACGATCCATACAGGCTTTGCGTATTGCATGGTGAGATGCGTAAATGGTACCGACATATCACCGGGCAGCTGCACCGCTTTGAGGCGTGGTTTGCCGATCGTTTCGGTTGGTTCTTCACCAACGGAATGAAGCAGAGAGGGAGTGCTGCACCCACGCCGGACATGGGACCGGTGGAGGTGGCACCGCCTACAGCTTGATGCACACGTTGCGCGCCTCCGTAAAGAAGTTGAGCGCCTCCATTCCGCCTTCGCGGCCTACACCGCTGTGCTTCATGCCGCCGAACGGGGTGCGCAAGTCCCGAAGCATCCAGCAATTCACCCATACGATGCCGCTCTTCATCAGCCGCGCCAGGCGGTGCATGCGGCTGCCATTGGAGGTCCACAGCACGCTGGCCAGGCCGTAACGCGTACCGTTGGCGGCCTGCACGGCTTCCTCTTCGGTATCGAAAGGCTGGATGGTGACCACCGGCCCGAAGATCTCCTCCTGGTTGGTGCGGCATCCGGGCCCGAGCCCTTCGATCACCGTGGGTGCGATGAACCACCCCCCTGCCAAGGGGCCGTCTAATTCCACCCGGTGGCCGCCACAGAGCACTGCGCCACCTTCTTCCTTGGCCAAGGCCACATGGTTGAGCACCTTGTGCAAGTGCGCTTCGCTGACCACTGCACCGATGTCCGTGGATGCCACTGCGGGATCGCCCACGCGCAACGCCTTCACGCGCTGCACGAAGGCCTCCTTGAACCGTGGATACAGGGAGCGTTCCACCAGGATGCGCGAGCCGCACAGGCAGATCTGGCCCTGGTTGCTGAACGAGGAGCGCACGGTCTCCTTGAGCATTTCCTCAAAATCACAATCCGCAAACACCAGCACGGGGTTCTTCCCTCCCAGCTCCAAGCTCAGCTTCTTGAACATCGGCGCCGCCACCGCGGCAATGCGGGCGCCCGTGGCAGTTCCGCCTGTAAACGAAATGGCCGGGATGGAAGGGTGTGCCGTGATGGCCGCGCCCACCTTGGGGCCAGTGCCCTGCACGATGTTCAGCACCCCCGGCGGGAGCCCTGCCTCCATGCAGCGTTCGGCCAGCATCATGCTGGTGAGCGGCGTGATCTCCGAAGGCTTGGCCACCACCGTGCACCCGGCAGCCAACGCCGGTGCGATCTTCCAGGTGAACAGGTACAGGGGCAGGTTCCATGGGCTGATGCACCCCGCCACGCCCACGGGCTGCCGGTCGGTGTAGTTCACCGCTTGGTCATCGGTGATGTGGGCCGCACTTTCCTGGTGCAGGATGGCCGTGGCGAAGAAGCGCAGGTTGGCAATGGCCCGGGGGATGTCCACCTCCATGGCCAAGTGCACAGGTTTGCCGTTGTCGCGGCTTTCGGCGCGGGCGAAGCCGTCCAGGTCGCGTTCCACCAGGGCCGCGACGCGCATCAGTGCATCATGGCGGCCTTGGCGGCCCAGGGCCACCCATGCGGGGCCGGCCTTTTCCGCAGCGGCCACGGCCAGTTCCACGTCTTCCGGGCCGCTGTCGGCGATGCGGGCAAACACGCGCCCCTCGGCGGGCGCAAAACCGTCCAACCACGCGCCTGAACGCGCCGGCGCCAAGGTTCCGCCGATGTAGTTGAGGATTTCCTGCATGGTGAAGCAAAGGTAGGAGGTGGCCCTGTGCCCTGCCCGGGGTGGAAGCAGGGCCTGGCGGGTTACCCGTTCGTTGCGCGGCACGCAAGAGCACAAGGGGCAGGCCGAAACGCGCGCCAGACGGTTGGAGCAGTTCATCGGTATATTGGAACGCGGCGAAACGTTCTACCGAACAACCTTGCCATGAGCGACCACGAAGTACGCACCACCCGGATCATCGCCGCCCCGTGCGGGCGGGTCTTCGCCGCATGGACCGATCCCGCGCAATTGGCGCATTGGTGGGGGCCGAACGGTTTCACCAACACCTTCCATCGTTTCAGGCCCAAAACTCACGCGAGCGTCCACGCTCGTGTGCCTTGCACCATCATTGTAGCGCACAAGGGCATGGTCTTCCACGAACTTGCAACGTCCACTCATGAAGATACTGGCTGCGTAGTGACGACACGAGCGTGGACGCTCGCGTCAGAGATAGGGCGTTCAATGGGAAATAGCATGAACCTGAATTGAATACACGATTTGAAGATCACATGAGCGCGAACAACCCCAAGCAACAAGAGATCCTCTCCTTCGAGACCGCCAAGGACTGGGAAACCTGGTTAGCCAAGCACCACGCGACCTCCAAGGGCGTGTTCATCCGCGTGGGCAAGAAGGGCAGCGGCATCCGCTCCATCACCTGCCCCGAAGCCCTGGAAGTGGCGCTGTGCCATGGTTGGATCGACGCCATACGGAAAAGCAATGATGCCAAGACCTTCCTGCAGCGCTATGCCCCGCGCGGCCCGCAGAGCATTTGGAGCGAGATCAACAAGAAGTCCGTGCAAGCCTTGATCAAGGCCAATCTGATGCACCCGGCGGGGCTTGCTGCCGTGGAGCGTGCCAAGGAAAATGGACAATGGAACAAGGCTTATGCACCGGCCAGCAGCATCACCGCGCCGCCTGATCTGGAGGCCATGTTGAAGAAGAACAAGAAGGCCCGCGACTTCTTCGCCACGCTGAAAGGCAGCAACCGTTACGCCTTTCTGCACCGGCTGCATACGGCCAAGAAGGCCGAAACGCGCGCCAGACGGTTGGAGCAGTTCATCGGCATGTTGGAACGCGGCGAAAGGTTCTACTGAACAACCTTGCCATGAACGATCGCGAAGTACGCACCACCCGTATCATCGCCGCTCCATGCGAACGGGTCTTTGCCGCGTGGACCGATCCCGCGCAATTGGCGCGTTGGTGGGGGCCGAACGGTTTCACTAGCACCTTCCATCGTTTCGAGCTGAAGCCGGAGGGTATGTGGGAGTTCACCATGCACGGCCCGAACGGCATGGACTTCCATAACACCTGCGTATTCAAACGCATCGAACCGCCCGGCTACCTGGAGTTCGACCACTTTAAGGAAATGCACTTCTACAAGGCCATGGTGACGTTCACCGAAGTACCCCGGGGAACCCGCATCGATTGGGTCATGCGCTTCGATACGGCAGAGGAGCTCGCACCGATCCGCACGTTCATCGAGCAGGCGAATGAGGAGAACCTGGACAAGCTCGAGCAACTATTGAACGAGTACCGATGAACGAACACGATCCAGGCTCAAGCCCCGGAATGACATCCTCAACTCGGGCGGGCGTCCGCGCTCGTGCGTATGGCATCCTCGTTCAGGTGATCAGGACAGGAGCGTTGACGTGCGTGCAAGACATGGGGAGGATGGACTCCAGGGATTGTTCTCTAATTTTGTAAGAGTCATCTGCCTACGCGCAAAATGAAGTCCATCAAGCGGTTCAGGTCCTTCAAGGAGTTAAAAGCCTTTGAAAGCAGCACAGAAACCCAACTGGTCATTCAGAAGAGACACCACGCATTCGAAAAGCTCATCGACCAGCTTCGATCCCGGATAACAGCTAAGCGACGAAGCGCAAGGTCATGACATGGAAGAGGAGCTGAAGAAGAACCTGCTTTTGGTCTGCTCTGAATTTCAGCGCAACGAAGTTCGATATCTGCTGGTTGGAGGTGTGGCGGTGGCACTCCATGGCTACTACCGGCATTCCATGGGACCAATGGGCCTGCTCACCTCCAAGCCGGACATCGATCTTTGGTTCGAACCCACCTACAAGAACTATTTCAAGTTGCTCGGCGCTTTGGCCGCGATCGGATCGGATGTTTCGGAATTCCAGCAGGAAACGGACCCGGACCCCAAACACGCGTTCTTCAGACTTGACTTGGGCGAATTCACCTTGGATGCGCTTCCCTGCATCAATGCGAACATCCCATTTGCCAAGGCGTACCGACGAAAAGAAACCGTCGATCTGAACGGGATCCCGATCATGTACATCGGGTATGAAGACCTGGTGGAGGACAAGCGGAGTTTGGGCCGTAAGAGCCTGTTTGGGATCTCTTCAAACTCGTCCTCCGGTCTCTTTTCCGCCCATGCTTCGCCGGGAAATGATCCCGTAGACACCGCTACGCGATGATTTTCCGGCTGCACCTGATCGAAAAATAGCCTCGGAGTCCTTCGTTCAAGAGATCCCAAACAGGCTCTAAGAAGGACGAGGAGGACCTCAAGCACCTGAGACGACTTCGCGGGGAGGTATAGCGAGAAACAAGCGCAGGTCACGCCACCCACATAGCGGGCGGAACACGCAACGATCGGATCATGCGCTTCAACACAGCGGATGAACTGGTGCCGATCCGCGGGTTCATCGAGCGGGCGAATGAGGATAACCTCGATCGGCTGGAACGGCAATTGACCAAGAAATCCTGAAACCCCATGCTTTACGCACTCCTGATCCCCGCCGGCCTCAGCGCCGGTCACCTCAAGGGGCTTCCCTTTGGGATATGAGGTCTTTCCCGGCAACACTTTCGAGGGCAAGACCATGTTGCCCATGCTCGACTCCTTCGTGACTGTCCGCGGGGTGAAGCATCCGGTGATGGTGGCCGATAAAGACCAGCGAACTTTTGACGCAAACTGAAGTAATTGGCCCAAATCAGGAAGGGAAATTCGGGCGGGGACCGCCTTAACCTTTTCCCCGGCCCGCCCATCTTCATGACCCAGGTTCCGATTCTCCCCACCGGGTCCCGAGGAGCATCCGGGACCACCTTGGTGCCATAGCTGCGCTTGTTCCCGCCGCTACGGCGGATCCCGGCGATCCGGAAGCGCCGTGCCATTCCGTGCCGTTGGATCACAGGAAAGCCAAGGCGCACCCGTCGAAATAGAATGAATCTATACAACCGGGCGCAAGCCGTGCCGGTGCTGGAAATACCGTGGAGTGAGCTGCGTTCACAGCGCTTCCAATTCCTTGTTTTCATGACATAGATCATATTTTAGCTGAGCTTTGTTGATATCATAGCGTTGCCGATTCCCTTCACCATGCAACCGAACAACGGAGAACTGAAACCCCTGGACCACTGGATCCGCGTCTGCAAGGAACACGCCTTCGACCTGCAGTTCACCCGCGCGCGGAAATGGAAGGAGGAACATGCCGACGGCGTGGTGGTGGGCTACATGCCGGTGTACTTCCCCCGGGAGGTGATCCACGCCGCGGGCGGCCTGCCGGTGGGCATCTTCGGCGGGGGCGACCGCAAGCAGATCATCAAGGGCGACGCCTACTACCAGTCGTACATCTGCCATATCCCCCGCAGCATCATCGACCTGGTGCTGGACAACCACACCGACCACTTCGACGGCTACATCTTCCCGAGCATCTGCGACGTGCTGCGCAACCTCTCGGGCATCTTCAAGCTGAACAAGCTGGGCAAGTTCGTGAAGTACATGGACTTCCCGCAGAACTTCCTGCCCGAGGTGGGCGGCGTGTTCTACCAGCAGGAAATGCAGCACGTGATGCACTACATCAAGGAGCTCAACGGAAAGGAGGTGACGCCCGAGGCCCTGAACCGGTCCATCGCGCTGTACAACACCAACCGGCGGCTGATCGCCCGGATCTATGATATACGTCAGGATCACCCCTGGCGCCTGACCCTGGAGGAACTGTACTATGTGGTGCGCGCCGGCACGGTGATGCCGGTGGAGGAGCACAATGCGATCCTGGAGCAGGTATGCGACCACCTGGAGCGCGGAACGGGCAAGGCGCAGGACAAGATCAAGGTGGTGCTCTCGGGCGCCTTCTGCGAGCAGCCCGCCGTGGGCCTGATCCGCGCCATCGAGGAGGCGGGCTGCTACGTGGTGGACGACGACCTGATGCTGGGCTCGCGCATGATCCTGGGCGACATCGACGCCACCACGGCCGAGCCGCTGAAGGCCATCGCCCACGCCTACATCCACCAGAGCCAGCTGTCCTCCTCCATCTACGACGTGGACAACCCGAAGGAGAACCGCCTGGCCAAGATCGTGAAGGACCGCGGGGCGGACGGCGTCATTTTCGCCTCGGCCAGCTTCTGCGACCCCAGCCTGCTCGACGCGCCGATCTTCCAGAAGGCCTTCGACCGCATGGGCATCCGCTACATCGCGTTCCAGTTCAGCGAGAACATCAACCAGTTCAAGGTCATCAAGGAGCAGGTGGGCGCCTTCTCCGACTCCATCAAACTGTGGGAGGACGAACCCGCGGGCGCCGCGCTAACGAACTAACACCAGAGGCACATGGCACAGGAAGTCCAGAAGGAAAAGAGCATGATCCTCCAGAAGGAGATGATCGAAGGGCTCTTCAACGACCTCACCTCGGCGAAGGAGAAAGGCCGCAAGGTCTGCTACACGTTCGTGCCGGGCAACCTCTCGGAGCTGATCCGCACGTTCGACATGCTGCCGGTGTACCCGGAGATCAACGCCCTGCAGAACGCCATGCGCAAGAAGTCCGCCGGCTACATCCGCGAGGCGGAAAAGCATGCGCACAGCGAGGACGTGTGCACCTATGTGAAGTGCGACGTGGGCATGCTGCTCAAGGGCAACATCGGCCCCACGGGCCAGAAGCTGCCCGAGCCGGACGTGCTGCTGCTGAGCTACACGGGCTGCTTCACCTTCATGAAGTGGTTCGAGACGCTGAAACGGGAGTATCCGGACACCAAGGTGATCATGGTGCACACGCCCTACCAGGAGAACGGCGTGATGACCCCGGAGATGACCCAGTACATGGTGAAGCAGTTCCGCGAGGAGGTGATCCCGAAGATGGAGGAGGTCACCGGCATCAAGTACGACGAGGAAAAGCTGAAGCGACACCTGGAACTTTCGCGCGAGGCCGAGGACTGGATCACCAAGATCTTCGACACCACCAAGCACCGCCCCTCGCCGATCGATGCCTACTTCGCGGGGGTCTACTACATCGGCCCGATCAACATCGGCTTCCGCGGCACGCAGGAGGCGGTGGACTACTACAAGGAACTGTACAGCGAGATCCAGGAGCGCATCCGCCTGGGCCTGGGGCCGGTGACGCCCGAGGGCGAGATGAAGGAGGAGAAGTTCCGCCTGGTGGTGGAGGGCCCGCCCAACTGGACCAGCTTCCGCGAGTTCTGGAAGATCTTCTACGACATGGGCGCGGTGATCGTGGCCTCCTCCTACACCAAGGTGGGCGGCGTGTACGACCTGGGCTGGCGGCACGACCCCGAGCGGCCGCTGGAGGCGCTGGCCGAATACTGCATGAACTGCTACACCAACCTGAACATCCCCCAGCGCGTGGCCCTGCTCTCCAAGTGCATCACCGAGTACCAGGCGGACGGCTACGTGACCAACTCCATCAAGAGCTGCAACTCCTTCTCCGCAGGCCAGCTGGCCATGATGCGCGACCTGGAGGACAAGTTGGAGGTGCCGGTGGGCTTCATCGAATCGGACCTGGTGGACCCGCGCTATTTCTCCTACTCGAACATCAAGAACCGGCTTGAATCCTACTTCCAGATGCTGGCGCAGCGGAAGATGTTCGAGGCGGCCGAAACCACGAAAGCCTGATCCCCCGCACCATGAAGAACTACTATCTGGGCATCGACCTCGGCTCCACCACCTCCAAGGCGGTGATCATCGACGAGCAGGACGCGATCATCGGCCGCGGCATCACCAACACGCGCGCCAACTACAAGGTGGCGGCGGACATCGCCCGCGACGAGGCCGTCTACGACGCGCGCTTCACCCTGCTGCAACAGCGGGTACCGGCTGAACAGATGGCCCGGCCCGAGTACCAGCGGTACATGCACGACCTGAAGAACGTGTTCAAGTACGGGCAGTTCAAGCGCAGGATGGAAAGCCTGGAGAAGCTGCTGGTGAGCACCGTGGAAGGCTACACCCATGCCGACAAGGCCGCGATCCTGGAGAAGCTCAAGGAGATCATCGAGACCATCCGGCCGCAGATCCACCGGGGCTTCATCCACGAAGACCTGGGCTCGAAGAACCAGTTCTTCCGCGACATCGTGAGCGAGAAGTACAACGCCCAGGTGGAGGAAAAAGGGCGCAGCTTCTACGAGCCGCTGATGCTGGCCTTCGACAAGAGCATCACCCCGGTGGAGAACGAGATGGTGCACTACGACTTCGCCGAGCTGATGGCCGAGTCGATGGCCGCGCTCGAGGAGAAGTACAGCGCGTTGGCCGAAGGCGCTGCCTGGGCGGATGCCGCGCTGGAAGCCGCGCGCCAGCACTACCGGGAGGTGGAGCAAACGCTGCGGCCGCACGTGGCGGACATCGCCGGGGAGGAGATCAACATCGCCCGCATGGTGGGCACCGGCTACGGGCGCGCGCTGCTGCCCTTCCCGCCGGACTGCATCAAGTCGGAGATCCTCTGCCACGCCTTCGGCGCCCACGCCGTGTTCCCCAAGACGCGCACGGTGCTCGACATCGGCGGGCAGGACACCAAGGCCATCCAGGTGGACAGCCACGGGCTGGTCACCAGCTTCCACATGAACGACCGCTGCGCGGCGGGCTGCGGCCGCTACCTGGGCTACATCGCCGACGAGTTCGGCCTGTCGCTCAACGAGCTGGGCACCGAGGCCAACAAGGCCACCAAGGAAACCACCATCTGCTCCACCTGCACGGTGTTCGCCGGTGCCGAGGTGAAGGAGCTGCTGCACAACGGCGAGGAACGGCCCAACATCCTCGCGGGCCTGCACAAGGCCATCGTGCAGCGGGCCATGTCGCTGATCGCCCGCTCGGGCGGGGTGCGCAACGAGTTCACCTTCACCGGGGGCGTGGCCCGCAACCAGGCCGTGCTCAAGTACGTGAAGGAGATGGTGCGCCACGCCTACGGCGACCTCACGATGAACATCCACACCGATTCCATCTTCATGGGTGCGCTCGGCGCCGCCATGCTCTCCCGCAGGAACATCAACGTGGACCTGCCCGCCGGAAAGGCCGTGGCGGAAACCGAAGGTGCCGAGTGAACCCCCAAACGACCAGAACGCCATGGCCATGAACACCCTGATGACCGATGAACAGGACCGCTACGTACACACCATGGGCGTGGACGTGGGCGCGAGCTACGTGAAGGTGGTGCTGTTGCGCTACGACCGCCTGGGGCAGGACCACCGGATCCTGGACAAGGTGGCCGAAAAGCTGCGCAAGCGCGACCCCAAGGACGTGGTGCAGGAGTCCGTGGACCTGATGCTGCAGCGCAACAAACTGGACTACGACCGCGACATCGCCTACCTGGCCTCCACGGGCGAAGGCGAAATGGTGGCACGGAAGACCGGCCACTTCTACAGCATGACCTCGCACGCGCGGGGCGGCATCCACTTCGTGCCCGGCGCGCGCACCGTGGTGGACATGGGCGGCCTGTACGTGCGGGCCATCAAGGTGGATGAGCGCGGCAAGGTGGTGGACTACAAGATGACGGGCCAGTGCGCCTCCGGGTCGGGCCAGTTCATCGAGAACATCTCGCGCTACTTGGGCCTGGCCATTGAGGAGGTGGGCGAGATCTCCCTGAAGGCCGACCAGCCCGAGGTGCCCTCCGGCATCTGCGCGGTGCTGGCGGAGACCGACGTGATCAACCTCGTCTCCAAGGGCCTCTCCACCCCGAACATCGTCAAGGGCATCAACCTCTCCATTGCCGGGCGCGTGGTGAAACTGCTCGGCGCCCTGCGGGCCGAATCGCCCATTGCGCTGGTGGGCGGCATGGGCATGAACGTGGGCATGGTGCAGGCCATTGAGGAGACCGCCGCGGAGAACAAGAAGAAGACCTACGAATTCCTCTCGCACCCGGACGCCATCTACTCCGGTGCGCTGGGCGCCGCGCTCTGGGGCGGGTTCCGCCACTTCAAACTGAAGCAGAAACAGGCCGTGATGGCCGTGTGAACCCCGCGCCATGAACCCGCTGCAAGCCGAACGCCCGCTGGGGCCCGTAGTGCCGAACCTGGCCACCCTGCTGCACCGCAATGCGGAACGCTTCGCCGGGCGCACCGTGTTCCGCGCCCGCAACGCGCAAGGGAACTTCGAGGGCATCACGTGGGAGCGCTTCCATGCGGACATCCTGAACATCGCGCACAACCTGCGCCACCGCTTCGGCTTCAAGCCCGGCGACAAGCTGGTGATCTTCTCGCCCAACCGCCTGGCCATGCTGGAGCTGGAGCTGGCCGTGATGGCCTCGGGCGGCATCGCCGTGCCCATCTTCGCGTTCTTCCATACCGATACGGCCGAGCTGCTGATCCGCCACTGCGGCGCCCGCTTTCTGGCCGTGGCAGGCGAACTGCAGCTCGCGCGCCTAGGCGGCGACCTGGGCCTGGACCGCATCTTCGTGATGGACCCGGGCGTGCCCCAACGCTTCGCGCAGCAGCACGAGTTCGCCGAACTGCTGGCCGAACACCACGGCTCAGGTGACCCGCTGCATGTGAACGCCGGGGCCGATGAGGTCTGCCTCAACATGTACACCTCGGGCACCATGGGCGTGCCCAAGTGCGTGCAGCTCACCCACGGCAACATCCTCTCCCAGCAGGCCGCGCTGGATGCCGCGTGGAACATCGATGAGCACGACCGCTTCCTCTCCTACCTCCCTTGGCACCACAGCTTCGGCGGCATCTTCGAGCTGTTCAGCGCACTCTCGCGCGGCGCCACCTATGCGCTGGAGACCAGCTACGGCAAGGACCCGCAGTCCAGCTTCCGCGACTGGCAGGAGGTGCGGCCCACCGTGTTCTTCAGCGTGCCCAAGGTGTACCAGGCCCTGTTCGAACTGGCACGCGCCAGCAAAGAGAACGAGGACTTCCTCTTCCACCCGGAGCTGAAGTTCGTCTTCACCGCCGCCGCCGCCCTGCCCGAGGCGTTGTCCAATGAGTTCGAGAAGCGGAAGATCCCCGTGATCGAAGGCTGGGGCCTCACGGAGACCGCGCCGTGCTGCACGCTCACCGATCCCTCGCTCAAGCGCGAGACCGGCCTGGTGGGCAAACCGATCCCCGGCGTGCAGGTGCGCATCGGCGCGGAAGATGAGATCCAGGTGAAGGGCCCCAACGTGATGGTGGGCTACTACCGCAACGACGAGGCCAACGCGCAGGCCTTCACCGACGACGGCTGGTACCGCACCGGCGACGTGGGCGAGATCACGCCCAACGGGCTGAAGCTGATCACCCGCAAGGACCGCATCTTCAAGCTCTCCAACGGGGAGAAGGTGATCCCCACCGACCTGGAGAAGGCCATCGAGCTCAAGTGCCACTACGTGCAGTACGCCGTGGTGGCGGGCAGCGGCGAGGAATACCCCGTGGCGCTGATCTTCCCCAACAAGAAGCTGCTGGAGCACCCGGACTACCAGATCACGCCCGACCAGGGCTGCTTCTGCCCGCGCAGCCTCAACGAGCTGGGGCGCTGCCTCACGGGCTGCCTGCGCATGGCCAACGACAGCATCGGGCAGAAGTTCGCCAAGGTGCGCTCGGCCGCGGTGATCCTCGACGAGCTGTCGCTGGAGAAGAACACGCTGACGCCCTCGATGAAGATGGCGCCCAGGAACGTGATGGACAAATACCGGTCGCACCTGCAGAAACTGTACGGTGCGAGCGTGCCGGTGGATGAAGAGGTGTACGTGATCGAACTGGAACCCGACGGGCACAAGCGCCATGCATAAGATCGAAAGCACCGCCACGCTGAAGGCCATCATGGGCGAGTACTTCCGCTCGCTGGGCTCCGGCGCGAAGAAGATCGCCTGGTGTACCAGCGTGGGCCCGGCCGAACTGCTGCGCGCCGCCGGTTTCGAGGTGTACTTCCCCGAGAACCACGGCGCCCTGCTGGGGGCCACGCGCGCCGCCATGGACCACATCCCCGAGGCGGTGAAGTGCGGCTACTCCGGCCATGTGTGCAGCTACACCACCTCCGACATCGGCGCCTACCTGCGCAAGGAAACACCGCTGCAGGACCACTACGGGCTGCAAGGCATCCCCAAGCCGGACCTGATCGTTTACAACACCAACCAGTGCCGCGAGGTGCAGGACTGGTTCGGCTTCTTCGCGCGCGAGTTCAATTGCCCCATAGCCGGCGTACACCCGCCGCGCCACCTGGAGGAGGTCACCGATGGGGAGGTGGCCCTGGTGGTGAAGCAGTTCAAGGACCTGGTGCCCATCTGCACGGCCATCACCGGGCAGCCGTGGGACGAGGAGCGCTTCAAGGAAGTGGTGAAGCTGAGCAAAGAGGCCACGCTGCTCTGGCAGCGCGTGCTGAAGACCGCGGCCTCGGACACCCCGCCGATCAGCTTCTTCGACGGCACCATCCACATGGGCCCCATCGTGGTGCTGCGCGGCACCGAGGTGGCCAAGGCGTACTACGCGCAGCTGCTGCAGGAGCTTGAAGGCAAGATCGCCCAGGGCCAAGGCTTCCTCCCCAAGGTGCGCTCGCGCATCTTCTGGGAAGGCATGCCCATCTGGGGCAAGATCCGCATGCTCAGCGACCTCTTCGCCGAGAACGGCGCCGCCGTGGTGGCCTCCACCTATTGCAGCAGCTGGGTCTTCGACCAGTTCGATGAAGCGGACCCCTGGACCTCCACCGCGCGGGCCTACACCGGCATCTTCATCAACCGCGGCGAGGGCGCCAAGATGAAGATGCTCGCCGAGTGGTTCGGCGAGTACGGCATCGACGGCATCGTGTACCACGACAGCAAGACCTGCTTCAACAACTCCAACGCCAAAATGGGCATGCCCGAGCGGCTCAAGGCCATCACCGGCGTGCCATCGCTGATCATTGAAGGCGACCTGTGCGACCTGCGCTTCTTCAGCGAGGGGCAAAGCATCACCAAGATCGAGACCTTCCTGGAGCAGCTCGCGGAAAGCCCGGTCGTACACGGCAGAAAACGAACGGTGCAATGAACATCGGCATCATCGGCGCGGGCCCCGTGGGCATGATCCTGGCGGCCAAACTGCAGGAGGCCGGCT
The DNA here is from genome assembly GCA_023957375.1 of Flavobacteriales bacterium. Lineage (GTDB taxonomy): Bacteria > Bacteroidota > Bacteroidia > Flavobacteriales_F > PHOS-HE28 > PHOS-HE28. The sequence goes on from JAMLHB010000002.1 coordinate 790,119, forward strand.
GCAACGTGGCCCTGTGCGAGCGCAACGAGGTGAAGCGCAACAAGATCATGGACGAGGGCCTGGTGCTGCACGGCACCCTGAACTCCACCACGCGCTTCGCGAAGGTCTACGCCAGCATCGCCGAGCTGGCCGAGCTGGACCTGGACTACCTGGTCTTCTCCATCAAGACCTACTCCGTGGCGGATGCGCTGGCGGAGGCGGCGCACCTCAACTCGCCCAAGCTGATGGTGGTGGCCGCCCAGAACGGCATCGATGTGGAGGAGGCGCTGGTGCCCGCCTTCGGCGACTCGAAGATCCTGCGCATGGTGGTGAACTACGCGGGCAACCTCACCGCGCCCAACACGGTGAAGGTCACCTTCTTCATCCCGCCCAACTACATCGGCTCCATCAACGACAGCCATCCGGAGAAGGCCAAGGAGCTGGCGGCCGTGCTCAACCAAGTGGAGCTGCACACCGAGGCGGTGGACTCCTTCGACCTGCTGCGGCGCGTGTGGCACAAGACCATCCTCAACTCCTCGCTCAGTGCGCTGTGCGGCGTGGGGCGCCTCACCATGGCCGAGGCCATTAGCGACGCCGACACCACCGAGCTGATCGAGCAGACCATCCGCGAATGCGTGGAGGTGGCCGAGAAGGAGAAGATCGTCTTCCAGGACGATTTCGTGCGGCAGTGCCTGCGCTACCTCAAGAAAGGCGGCGACCACTTCCCCTCGCTGGCCGTGGACCTGATCAACGGCAGGCGCACGGAGATCGGCCACTTCAACGCCAAGATCGTGGAGTACGGGCGCAAGCACTACGTGCGCACCTCGCTCAACCTCTCCTTCACCAACATGGTGAAGGCCATGAGCAACCGCAACATCGTGTACCGCGTGCCCGGCAGCAGCGGCGACGTGGTGAAGCGCATCATGGACAAGGGCCTGGCCGACCCCAAGGCCGTGCCCGGGCAGTACAAGAAGAAGAACTGTTTCCTGGGCATCGACCTGGGCTCGTCGTACTCGAAGTTCTGCGTGATCGACGAGCAGGGCACCGCGCTCTTCCGCTACTTCCTGCCCACGATGAGCAACGACAAGCAGGCGTTCAAGAACGTGATGCAGGCGATCAACAGCAACTTCAACGTGCAGAAGAGCTGCGCCACGGGCTACGGCCGCAAGCACTTCATCGATTCGGATATCGCCCGCACGGAGATCAACTGCGCGGCCGCCGGCGTCTCCTTCAGCCTGAAAGGCGAGAAGAACATCATCGACATCGGCGGGGAGGACATCAAGGTGATCCGCTGCGACAAGGACGACACGGTGCAGAACTTCTACATGAACGACAAGTGCGCCTCGGGCACCGGCGCCTTCCTCTCGGAGATCGCCGAGCGCGCCGGCATCAACATCGGCGAGATGAGCTCGATGGCCGCGCTCTCCACCTACAGCAAGGAGCTCAACAGCTTCTGCACGGTGTTCGCCAAAACGGAGATCATGAACTGGATCTTCGAGGGCATGTCGCGCGAGGACATCTCCCGCGGCATCTACATCTCCATCTGCAACCGCATGGGCAAGGTGCGGCTCGATCCCGGCGTGCCCACGGTGCTCATCGGCGGGGTGATCGCGCACCACCCCTACCTGAAGGAACTGCTCAGCGAGAAGCTCAAGCGCGACATGGTGATCGCCGCGCACCCGCAGTTCACCGTGTCCTACGGCGCGGCCATCCTGGCCATGGCCGAATACAACAAGCCGCTGCCCGAGATCGCCGTGCCCGAAGCACAGAAGAACTGACCCACGACCACATGGCCACCACAGCGGCATCCGCCTTCCCCGACGCCCGAATCCCCTACGGCACCTGGGGCAGCAGCTACTTTCCCGCCTGGCAGAGCTCGCCCCTGGCCGAGGTCAACATCGGGCAGTTCGCCGGGGAATCCATGGCGCGCATCATGTCCGTGCGCAAGGTGCCCGTGCAGCACCTGGATTACCTCATCATCGGTTCCACCGTGCCCTGGCACTGGAAATTCTGGAACGCCACCCTGGTGGCCGGCTGCCTCGGCAAGCGGCTGCCCGGCTTCCACATGGAGCAGGCCTGCGCCACCGGCCTGCAGGCGGTGGTGCTCGCGGCCGCGCAGGTGCAGGGCGGCAGCAGCGACGCGGTGGGCGTGCTCACCTTCGACCGCACCAGCGACTCGCCCGTGGGCGTGTTCCCCGAGCGCCGCGCCTACCGCCGCACCGAGGTGATCAGCGACGTGTGGGACAACTTCGGCTTCGATCCCTCCACCGGCGGCTCCATGCTGGCCTCCGCCGGCAACGTGGCGCGCAAGCACCGCATCGACCGGCGCGAGATCGACGAGCTCACGGCCCACCGCTACGAGCAATACTTCAAGGGCAAGGAGAGCGGCTTCCTGGAGCGCGTGGCCGTGCCGCTGGACCTGTTGAACGTGCAGGGCAAACCGCTGGGCACCATCAGCGAGGACACCGGCGTGAAGATGATCCATGCCGGAGCGCTGCGCGCCATGCGCGAGCTGGACAGCTGCGTCACCTCCGGCACGCAGACCCATGCCGCCGACGGCATGGCCACGCTGCTGGTGACCACCGCAGACAAAGCGAAGGAGCTGAGCCGCCGCCCGGAGATCGCCATCACGCTCATCGCGAAAGCGGAAGTGCGGGCGGACGCCTCCTGCATGCCCGAAGCGCCCGGCATGGCCGTGCAGAAGCTGCTGGCCCGCACCGGCCTCACCATGGACGACATGGCCGTGGTGAAGGACCACAACCCTTTCGCCGTGAACGACGCCGTGTTCGCCAAGACACTGGGCTACGACTGGCGCAAGATGAACAACAACGGCAGCCCGCTGGTGTGGGGCCACCCGCAAGGGCCCACGCTCACGCGCGTGGTCATCGAGGCCCTGGAAGAAGCCGTGGACCTGGGCGGCGGCCATGTGCTCGTATTCGGTTGTGCCGCGGGCGACGTGGGCATGGCCGCCATCTTCAAGGTTCAATGATCGCACCATGGCATCCGTGACAACACCTTCCACCGCCACCGGCGATCCGCGCAGCACGCAGGGCAATTCCGCCAACGGCGAGGCCGTCCGCGCCATGCGCCCTTCCACCCTCGGGGCATTGGGCCTGGGGTCGGTGCTCGACATCTTCAGCAAAGGCCGCCTGCCGGTGCGCGCCGACGAACTGGTGGACCAGGTGTTCGGGCCCAAGGAGGAGCGCGGCGCCATGGTGATCTCCGGTGCCTGCGGCGTGGTGGGCGCGGGCAAGGTGATGCAGTTCGCCTCGCGGCTGCTGCCCTACGGCGTGCCGGTGATCGCGCTGGACCTGCCCGGCGCCAACGACGGCGTGCAGCAGCAGTTCGACGGCCTGGTGAAGTCCTTCGGCAAGGAAACGGCCAACGCGATCATGAACAACGTGATCCGCCTGAACTACGACGGCACCTCCCTGCCCAAGGAGCTGGAGCGCTACAAGCCCAAGCTGCTGCTGGAAGCGATCCCCGAGAAGCTGGAGCTGAAGAAGGCGCACTACGCCCTGTTCCGAGAAACCTTCCCCGGCATCCACATCTGGTCGGTGACCTCGGGCTTCCCTTCGGCGCAGCTCGGTGTGGACATCGCGCACCCCTCATTCCCGCACCAGATCAACAAGGTGTTCGAGATCGTGGAGGCAAGGCCCACGCCGCAGACGCAGCTGCTCTGGGCCCTGGGCCTGGTGCCCATGAAGGTGGGCGACCACTGGTCCTTCGTGCTCGACGTGTTCTTCTGCGGCCTGCTGCAGGCCACCCTCCAGTTCTGCCGCCACACCAACACACCGTACTGGAAGGCCGACAAGTACGTGCGGCGGCTCATCGGCCCCAATCCGTTCCGCGCGCACGACGTGATCGGTGCCAAGGGCGCGAACTACCTCACCTGGTCATGCCTCCACCACCTGGCCGAGGCCTACGGCCCGCTGTTCACGCCCGATGAGGCGTTTACGGCACGCATGCGCAGCGGGCAGGCATGGTATCCGCCGGACCACTTCCGTCCGCTGGTGAACTGGAGCCTCGATGCCGAACAGGAACAAGCCCTGGAGGCCATCGTGGAAGGTGCGCTGCTGCAGATGACCTCCATCGTGCTGCACGAGCAACGCGCCGACCTGCCCACCATGAACGCCATCGGCGAGCTGTGCGCGCAGTTCAGCAACGGCATCCTGGCGCGTGCCCGGCGCATGGGGCCGGAGCGCATCGCCCAACAGGTGGGCGCCTACCACCGGCTCTTCCCGGCGGCGGCGGGCACCACGTGGTATCCCGGCACCTTCATGAACATGGCCGAAGGTGCCTGGACGCAGCTCTACGTGAACGCCGAGCACAACGGCAAGGCCGGCGTGATCACCATCAGCAGGGAATCCTACAACGACGACGTGGACGCCGAGCTCAACCGCGCCATCGACTGGCTGCTGGGGCAGGGCATCCACCGCGTGATCCTCACCGGCGACTTCCACCTGGCCACCCAACTGGTGGGCGCTGATACCCTGGCCTTCCACCCCGCGCTGAGCGACGAGCGCGAGGGCGAGCGCATCTCCCTGGCCTGGTCGCGCACGGCGCGGCGGCTGCACCACGACTTCCGCGCATCGGTGGGGTTCATCCACGGCAAACGCTGCATGGGCGGCATGCTGGAGCTGATGATGCACTGCCACCAACTGGTGGCGGTGGAAGACACCCTGCTGGCCATGCCCGAAGTGACGATCCCGGTGCTGCCGGGCATGGAAGGCTGCCACTGGCCCTTCCGCAAGGCCGACGCCGAGGGCCGCAAGAAGTTGCTGCGCCTGTTGCTGGAAGGCCGACCCGTAAAAGCCGCCGATGCCACAGGCTGGCTGGTGGACCATGCGGGCACGCTGGAGGACGCCGTGCGCACAGCCTGGCAGGTGATGGAGCAGGACGCTGCGGCCTTGAAGCCGCGCCCCTTCGCCGAAGGTCCGGTGAAAGCGCCCGATGCCGCCGAGGCGGGCCTGGCCCCCGTGGACGGACCCCTGAAGGAGGCGCGCGCCGCCATTGCCCGCTGCGTGGCCGAAGCGTGCAACGCCCCGGTGGAACTGGCGCTCACCGTGCAGGCCCGGCACTCCGCCGCCTTCATGACCGGCAGCCTGTGCCGCAAGGGCCGCTTGGGCAGCGACTACGACAAAATGATGAAGCACTGAAGCGCGACCATGACGAACACCAAGGACATGAAGCTGTGGCAGTGGCGGATGACGGCGCCCAAGAGCGACCTGCAACTGGTGGCCTCTGAGCTGCCCGCGATCGGCGCGCACCAGGCGCTGGTGCAAGTGGCCGGCTGCGGCGTGTGCCACACCGACCTCGGCTTCTGGCACGATGGCGTGCGCACCAAGATGGAGCTGCCCCTCACCCTGGGCCACGAGATCAGCGGCACGGTGGTGGCGGGCCCCGCGCACCTGCTGCACAAGCCGGTGATCGTGCCGGCGGTGCTGCCCTGCGGCGAATGCGACCTGTGCGCCCAGGGGCGCAGCAACATCTGCCGCAAGCAACTGATGCCCGGCAACGACCTCCACGGCGGCTTCGCCTCGCACATCGCGGTGCCCCACCGCTACCTGTGCCCCGTGCCGCCCGCCATGCTCGAGAAGTATCCGCTGGCCCACCTCGCCGTGATCGCCGACGCCATCTCCACCCCATACCAAGTGGTGAAGCGGGCGGGCATTGCGCAGGGCGACCTGGCCATCGTGATCGGCGTGGGCGGCGTAGGCATCTACGGCGCCATGATCGCCCGCCTGATGGGAGCCAAGGTGCTCGCCATCGACATCAGCGACGAGAAGCTCGCGCTGGCCAAGCGCCACGGCGTGGATGCCGTGCTCAACAGCAAGGGCATGGACCTCAAGGCCGTCAAGGAGCGCGTGCGGGCCATTGCCGAAGAGCTGCGCGCGCCCAAGCACGGCTGGAAGATCTTCGAGATCTCCGGCACCACGCCCGGCCAGGACCTCGCCTTCAACCTGATCACCTACGCCTCCACCCTCAGCGTGGTGGGCTTCACCATGAACAAGGTGGAAGTGCGCCTGAGCAACCTCATGGCCTTCGACGCGCAGCTGATCGGCACCTGGGGCTGCAAGCCCGAGCTGTACCCGGAAGTGGTGGAGCTGATCGCCTCCGGGAAGCTGGACATCGGCGAATTCGTGGAAGCCTTCCCGATGTCGAAGATCAACGAGGTGTTCCGCGATTCGGTGGCGCGGCCGCACACCCGCCGCCCCGTGATGGTGCCCGACATGCCCAACTGAACGAAGCGAACGAACAACATGAAAGCCCTGAAGGAGCACAACCTCGTGCCGGGATACGCCTACGCCGACATCCTCTACGAGAAGCGCCCCTGCATGGACAGCGACGGCACGCCGGTGCCGGGCCTGTTCAATGCGTGGATCGTGCTGAACAATCCCAAGCAGTACAACTCCTACACCACCCGCGCGGTGAAGGAGGTGATCCTCGCCTTCGGCGAAGCGTCCAACGACCGCAGCGTGGTGGCCGTGGTGTTCACCGGCGCGGACGACAAAGCCTTCTGCACGGGCGGCAACACCAAGGAATACGCCGAGTACTACGCCGGCCACCCGCAGGAATACTCGCAGTACATGCGCCTGTTCAACGACATGGTCTCGGCCATCCTCAAGTGCGAGAAGCCCGTGATCAACCGCGTGAACGGCATGCGCATCGGCGGCGGGCAGGAGATCGGCATGGCCTGCGACTTCACCATCGCCTCGGACCTCGCGCGCTTCGGCCAGGCCGGCCCCAAGCACGGCAGCGCCGCCATCGGGGGCTCCACCGACTTCCTCCACCTCTACGTGGGCATGGAGCGCGCCATGAACTCGCTCACCCTCTGCGAGCCGTGGACCGCGCACCAGGCCCTGCACATCGGCCTCATCACCGAGATCGTCCCCGCCCTGAAGGTGGACGGCAGGTTCGTGCCCAACCCGTTGGCCGTGATCGACCGCTATGCCGACGACTTCGGCCGCATCGTCTTCGGCAGCGTGAAGACCGGCGATGCGCTGGCCAAGGCCAAGGACATGCTGGCCAAGGGCACCGTGGACCTCTCCCTGCTGGACGCCGCCGTGGACCGCCACATCGCCAAGCTGCTGCACACCTTCCCCAACTGCCTGCACAAAACGCTCACCGAGGTGCGCAAGAAGAAGCTGGAGCACTGGGACAAGAACAAGGAGGGCAGCCGCGAATGGCTCGCCCTGAACATGATGACCGAGGCCAAGGCCGGCTTCCGCGCCTTCAACGCGGGGAGCAAGGCCAAGCGCGAAGTGGACTTCGTGAAGCTGCGCCAGCTGCTGGCCGAGGGCCAGGCCTGGGGGCCGGAACTGGAACAGGCCATCGCACCGGTGCCCGAAGCCATCAACTGATCCGAAGCACCATGGAAAAAGTGAAGTTCACCCGCTCGCACGACGACACCATCGCGCACATCGTGCTGGACGACGGCCAGGGCAACGTGCTGGACAACATCATGATGCTCGAGATCCTCGATCGCCTGCAGGTCATCGCCCAGGACCCGAAGATCAAGCTGATCACCTTCCAGGGGGCGGGCGCGCACTTCTCCTTCGGCGCCAGCGTGGAGGAGCACACCAAGGAATTCGCCGAGGCCATGCTGCGCACCTTCCACAAGATCTTCATGGACCTGCTGCAGCTGCGCATCCCCACGCTGGCCCTGGTCTCGGGGCAGTGCCTGGGCGGCGGCATGGAGCTGGCGCTGATCTGCTCGGTGATCCTGGCCGACAAGTCGGCGCGCTTCGGCCAGCCGGAGATCCGCCTGGGGGTGTTCCCGCCGCCCGCGTCCATCCTGTTGCCCGAGCGCATCGGCCTGGCCCGCGCCGAGGAACTGCTGCTCACCGGCCGCAGCATCGACGCCGACGAGGCCCAGCGCATCGGGCTGGTGCATGCCGTATACGACGACAAGCACAAGCTGGAGGCTGCCGCCGAAGACTGGATCCTCAAGCACGTGGTGCCCAAGAGCGCCTCCTCGCTGCGCTTCGCTTCGCACGCCGCGCGCATCAAGCTCAACCACCTGATGAACAACTTTCTGCCGCAACTGGAGCGGCTCTACGTAACGCAGTTGATGGAGACCCGCGACGCCAACGAAGGGATCACCGCCTTTTTGGAGAAGCGCAAACCGCAATGGGCGAACGCCTGAACAAGACCGCCCCCTGGCATGAAATCCCATGAGGAGATGAGCGGAACGATGAACGGCAAAGAGGCGATGGAAAGCGTGGTGATCAAGTTCGCCGGCGATTCCGGCGACGGCATGCAGCTCGCCGGCACGCTCTTCACCGACACGGTGGCCGTGCATGGCAAGGAGATCGCCACCTTCCCGGACTTTCCCTCGGAGATCCGCGCGCCGCAGGGCACAGTGGCCGGCGTCTCCGGCTTCCAGGTCCACTTCGGCAGCAGCGGCGTGCACGGGCCGGGCGATGCGCCCGACGTGCTCGTGGCCATGAACCCCGCCGCGCTCAAGTCCAACCTCAAGGACCTGCGGCCCGCCTGCACCATCGTGGTGGACCGCGACTCCTTCGGCAAGCGCGACCTGGACAAGGCCGGCTTCGCCACGGACCCGCTGGAGGACGGCACCCTCGACGGGCACCAGGTGCTGGCCGCGCCCATCACCTCCATGACCAAGGCCGCCATCGCCGACGCCGGGCTGGACAACAAGAGCGCCGACCGCTGCAAGAACATGTTCGCCCTGGGCATGGTGTACCGGCTCTTCGACCAGCCCATGGACCAGACCATCGGCTTCTTCCAGCACAAGTTCAAGAAGTCGCCCGCCATCGCCGAGGCCAACATCCGCGCGCTGAAGGCCGGGCACAACTACGTGCTGACGATGGAGGCCGTGCCCGCCACGTACACCGTGCAGCCCGCGGCGCGCACGCCGGGCACCTACCGCAACATCACCGGCAACCAGGCGCTGGCCTGGGGCCTGATGGCCGGCGCGAAGAAGGCGGGCAAGGACCTCTTCCTCGGCTCCTACCCGATCACGCCCGCCACCGACATCATGCAGGAGCTGGCCAAGCACAAGTGGGCCGGGGTGAAAGTGCTGCAGGCCGAGGACGAGATCGCCGGCATCTGCTCGGCCATCGGCGCATCCTTCGCCGGCGACGTGGCCGTCACCACCACCTCCGGCCCGGGCATGGCGCTGAAGACCGAAGCCATCGGCCTGGCCGTGATGACCGAGCTGCCCCTGGTGATCGTGAACGTGCAGCGCGGCGGCCCCAGCACCGGGCTGCCCACCAAGACCGAGCAGAGCGACCTGCTGCAGGCCGTGTGTGGCCGCAACGGCGAAAGCCCCGTGGTGGTGCTGGCCGCCAGCACGCCCGCCGCCTGCTTCGACCGCGCGGTGGAGGCGATCAAGATCGCCACCGAGCACATGACGCCCGTGATCCTGCTCTCGGAGAGCTACGTGGCCAACGGCGCCGAGCCGTGGAAGGTGAAGACCCTGGACGAACTGCCCGCGATCCATCCGCCCGTGCTCACCCGGCCCGATCCCGCATGGACGCCCTACGGCCGCGATCCCGCCACGCTGGCGCGCAAGTGGGTGGTGCCCGGCACGCCCGCGCTGCAGCACCGCATCGGCGGCTTGGAGAAGGACGAGTGCACGGGCTGCGTTTCGCACGACCCGCAGAACCACGAAGCCATGGTGGCCCTGCGCCGCCAGAAGGTGGAGCGCGTGGCCGACTTCATCCCCGAGCAGAAGTTCCGGGGCAAGGGCGCCAAGAAGCTGCTGGTGGTGGGCTGGGGCGGCCAGTTCGGCACCCTCTTCGGCGCGGTGACCGAGCTGCGCAGCGAGGGCAAGGACATCGCCGTCACGCACTTCAACCACATCCACCCGCTGCCGCGCAACACCGCGTCCATCTTCGAACAGTTCGAGCGGATCGTGGTGTGCGAGCTCAACAGCGGCCAGTTCGCCAACTACCTGCGGGCGGTGCTGCCGCAGTTCACCTACCTGCAGTACAACAAGGTGAAGGGGCGGCCTTTCAAGGTGAGCGAACTCAAGGAGAAATTCAACGAGCTGCTGGCGCAATGAGCACGATCGGAACACCGGCGCAACCCTTGTTCAAGCCCAAGGAATACGCGAGCAGCCAGGAGGTGAAATGGTGCCCCGGCTGCGGCGACTACGCCGTGATGAACGCCGTGCAGCGCGCCTTCTCCGAGCTCGGCCTGAAGAAGGAGGAGGTGGCCATCATCAGCGGCATCGGCTGCTCCTCGCGCTTCCCGTACTACATGGACACGTACGGCTTCCACACCATCCACGGCCGCCCCGCAGCGGTGGCCACCGGCGTGAAGCTGGCCAACCGCGACCTGCGCGTGTGGGTGATGGCCGGCGATGGCGACTCGCTCGCCATCGGCGGCAACCACTTCATCCACGCGGTGCGGCGCAACGTGGACATGAACTTCATCCTCTTCAACAACCAGATCTACGGCCTGACCAAAGGACAGTATTCGCCCACCACCGAACGCGGCACCGTCACCAAGTCCTCGCCCTTCGGCACGGTGGAGAATCCCTTCTCCGTAGGCGAGCTGGTACTGGGCGCACAGGGCCGCTTCTTCGCACGGGTGCCCGATACCGACGTGAAGCTGATGGCCAAGGTGATGGTGGAGGCCGAAAAGCACCAAGGCCTTTCGGTGGTGGAGGTGCTGCAGAACTGCGTGATCTTCAACGATGAGGTGTTCGATGCCATCACCAGCAAGGAGACCCGCGCCGACAACCAGCTGATCCTGGAGCACGGCAAGCCGATGCGCTTCGGCGCCAACAACGACAAGGGCATCCGCCTGCGCGGCCTGGAGCTGGAGGTGGTCACCCTGGGGCAGAACGGCATCACCGAGACGGACCTGCTGGTGCATGATGCCACCTGCGCCTCCAACGTGCTGCACCACCTGCTCGCGCAGATGCGGCTGCCCGACTTCCCCATTGCCATGGGCGTGATCCGAAGCACCGCAGGGCCCGTGTTCGACGCGGACCTCGCAGCCCAGATGAAGGCCGAGCAGGAGCGCAGCAAATACGCCTCGCTCGATGCGCTCTTCCTCAGCGGCAACACCTTCACCATTCAACCCGGGACCGACAAGCCGGACGGGATCACCTGATGCGGAACGGCGCGACATACTCGGCCATCGTGCTCGCCGGTGGTGCTTCGCGCCGCATGGGATACCCCAAGCCCTGGCTCCGTTGGGATGAGGTGAGCACCTATGCGGAGCGCATCCTCGGCACCTACCGTGCGCTGGGCCTGCGCGAGCTGGTGCTGGTGCTGAACGCGGAATTCGCGCGGGAACCGTGGCTGCAAGCCTTGGGGCGCACAAGAAGCATGGCCTCCCTGGTGCTGAACCCGGACCCGGATGCCGGGCGGATGCGCTCGATCTTCCTGGGCATGCGCGCGATCGCTTCGGACAAGGTCTTCCTGCACAACGTGGACAGCCCCTTCGTGGGCCCCGAGGTGATCCAGGCCTTGATGCGCAACGACGGCGATGAGCAGGTGACCATCCCCGCCAGCCAGGGCAAGGGCGGGCACCCCGTGCTGGTGAAGGCCGCCGTGAAGCGCGAGATCCTCGCCGCCTACGACCGCCACGCCACCCTGAAGGAGCTGCTGGCCGGGTTTACGCGCAAGTACGTGGAGGTGTCCTCGCCTTCCGTGCTCGTCAACATCAACACGCCCGCCGACCTCCAACACGGCCATGGACATCCATAAGGAGATCGAGCATGCGCGCAGCGAAGGAACAGCGGCCGCCCTGTGCATCGTGGTGCAGACCAAGGGCTCCACGCCGCGCAAGGCCGGGGCACGCATGCTGGTGTACGCCGACGGGCGCCTCTCGGGAACCATCGGCGGCGGCAACCTGGAGAAGGCCGTGGTGGCCCATGCGTTCGAGCAACTGCAGGCCGGAACGCCCAAGCTCTTCCGGCACGAACTGTTGCAGGAACACAACATGTGCTGCGGCGGCACGGTGGACATCTACATCGAACCCCTGCCCCGCATGAACACGCTGTACCTCTTCGGTGCGGGGCATGTGGGCAAGGCGCTGGCACGGCTGGCCTCCGAGCTGGACTTCGTGCTCCACGTGATCGACGACCGCCGGGAAGAGCTCGACCGCATCACCACGCCCGGCGTGCGCAAGGTCCACGGCCAATTCCGCGAAGTGCTGCCCGCCCTGGCCTTCAGCACCAACGCCTACATCGTGGTGATGACCTACGACCACGTGACGGACCGCGAGATCCTGGCGCACTGCATCCAGCGGCCGCATGCCTACATAGGCATGATCGGCAGCGAGCGCAAGGCGCGCATCACCAAGCGCATGTTCAGCAAGGACGGCGTGGCCACCGTGGAACAACTGGACCGTGTGCACATGCCCATCGGCAAGTCCATCGCCGCGGAAACGCCCGAGGAGATCGCCATCAGCATCCTGGCCGAACTGATCGAAGTGAAGAACAACGCATGCGTGAACAAGTGACCATCATCACCGGCGCGGCCAAGGGCATCGGGGCCGCCATCGCCACCCGGCTGGTGGCCGAAGGGCATGTCGCCGTGCTGCTCGACGTGGACGACAAGGCCGGCAACGCACTGGCGGCGCAGCTGGGCCGGCAGGCGCACTTCCTCCATGCCGACATCACCGATGAGCGCAGGGTGGGCGAAACCTTCGGAACGGTGATGGACCGCTTCGGTCGCGTAGACACGCTGGTGAACAACGCCGGCATCGCAAAGGACAACGTGATCTGGAAGATGCCCACCGAGGACTTCGACAGCGTGGTGGACATCAACCTGAAGGGCACCTGGCTGATGTGCAAGCACGCCGCCATCGTGATGCGGCAGCAGCAGCATGGCCGCATCGTGAACCTGGCCTCGCGTGCATGGCTGGGCAACCCCGGCCAAACGAACTACTCCGCGTCGAAGGCCGGTGTGATCGGCCTCACCCGGGCCCTCGCCCTGGAACTGGGCAAGCACGGGGTGATGGTGAACGCCGTGGCGCCGGGCTTGATCGACACGCCGCTCACCCAAGCGCTCACCGCGGAAGTGAAGCAACGGCTGATCGCCACGCAGCCCCTGCGCACCATGGGCCGACCCGAAGACATCGCGCAGGTGGTGGCCTTCCTCTGCGACGAACGCACCAAGTACATCACCGGCCAGACGCTTTACGTGGACGGCGGCAAGAGCATCGGCGCCGGACTATGATCCACCGCAACTGAAGCAACAGGGATGGAGACCATACGATTGATCGTCAACGACAGGCAGCACGACCTGGTGGTGCATCCGCACGAGACCCTGGCGCAGGTGCTGCGCGACCGCATCCAGCTCACCGGCACCAAGCTGGGCTGCGAGCAGGCCAGTTGCGGGGCCTGCACCGTATGGGTGGACGGGCAGGTGGTGCAGAGCTGCATCACCCCGGTGATGCGCGTCAACGGCAGCCGGATCACCACCATCGAAGGCATCGCGCCGGAAGGCGGCGGCCTGCACCCTTTGCAAGAGAAGTTCGTGGAGAAGGGCGCCATCCAGTGCGGGTACTGCACGCCCGGCATGATCATGACCACGCTGCACTACCTGGAGCAGCATCCCCACCCCACGCGCGACGAGATCAAGGAAGCGCTCTCGGGCAACCTCTGCCGCTGCACCGGCTACAAGAAGATCATCGATGCCGTGGAGGCGCACGTGCGCAATGAACCTTCGGCAAAACAGGCGGGCGACGAGTTCAAGATGGTGGGCCACGGCAGGCCGTACACCGAGGCCGGCCGCAAGGCGTGCGGCTCCGCCGAATACGCCGACGACATCAAGGTGAAGAACGCGCTGCACTGCCGCTTCCATCGCAGCACCCACGCCCACGCCCGCATCAAGCGGGTGCACATCGATGCGGCACTGGCCCTGCCCGGCGTGCGCGCCGTGATCACCGGCAAGGAGCTGCCCGTCACCTTCGGCGTGCTGCCCATCTCCGAGGACGAGACGGCCATGGCCGTGGACAAGACACGCTACATCGGCGAGATCGTGGCCGCCGTGGCCGCCGACACCCCTGCCATCGCCGCGCGGGCCTGCGCGCTCATCCGGGTGGAGTACGAGCCGCTGCGCGCCTTCTTCGACATGGCGGAATCCTGCGAGGACGTGGGCTCCGACGAGAAGATCCATTCCCATGGCCGCTTCAACAACAACATCCACAAGAAGGCCGAGCTCCGCTTCGGCGACCAGCAGGAAGGGCTGAAGCGCGCGGTGCACACCGCCAGCGCCGAGCTCGAGTTCCAGGGCATCAACCACGGCTTCACCGAGCCGCACGCCGCCACGGCCTGGTGGGACGAGAACGGCCTCACCATCATCACTGCCACGCAGGTGCCCCACTACCTGCACCGCTACCTGGCCAAGGTGCTGGAGGTGCCCATGAACCGCTTGCGCGTCATCAAGCCCTTCGTGGGCGGCGGCTTCGGCGGCAAAAGCGATCCCTTCCCCCACGAGATCATCATCGCGCACCTGGCGCGCAAGACCGGCCGCCCGGTGAGCACCCGCCTCAACCGCGAGGAGGTCTTCCTCACCAACCACGGCCGCCACCCCACGCGCATGAGCATGCATATGGGCATGGACGCCGACGGGCGCTTCGAGGTGCTCGACGCCGACGTGATCATCGACGGCGGTGCCTACGGCAGCTTCGGGGTGGTCACCTCCTACTACAACGGCGTGCTGCTGCAGGCCCCGTACAAGATCGACAACTTCGGCTTCCGCACGCGGCGTGTATACACCAACAAGCCGCAATGCGGCGCCATGCGCGGCCACGGCGCCGTCAACTCGCGCTTCGCCGTGGAGACCCTCATCGACCGCCTCGCCGAGCAGGCCGGCATGGACCCCTGCGAACTGCGCCTGCGCAACTTCCTCGACGAGTATTCCATGACCGTGGGCCAGTACCGCATCACTTCCAACGGCAGCACGCTGGCGCTGAAGAGCGCGATGGAACGTTCCGGCTGGAAGGACAAGCACCGCAAGCTGCCGCGCGGGCGGGGCATCGGCGTGGGCTGCGGCTTCTTCATCAGCGGCAGCGCATTGCCGATCCACTGGAACGAGTACCCGCAATCGGTGGTGCACTTGAAGGTGGACCTCGATGGCCGCGTGCTGGTCACCTCCGGCGCCAGCGACATCGGCCAGGGCAGCGACACCATGCTGGCCATGGTGGTGGCCGAGGTGCTGGGCCTTAGCCTGGACAACGTGCAGGTGGTGGCAGCCGACACGCTGCTCACGCCCATCGACCTGGGCAGCTACTCCAGCCGTGTCACCTTCATGGCGGGCAACGCCGCGAAGATGGCCGCCGAACGCCTGCGCGAGCAGGTGCTGGACGCCGTGGTGCGCATCACCGGCGCGGAGCGCACGGAGCTCAACTTCCAGCGCGAGCGCGTCTTCACCAACGACGGCAAGGTGGACCACAGCTGGCACGAGGCCATTGAGATGGCCACGCGCAAGGTGGGCGCCCTCAACGCCACGGGCCACTACAACTCGCCCAAGCTCGGCGGCGACTTCAAGGGCGCGGGCGCGGGCCTCAGCCCCTCGTACAGCTTCGGCTCCGTGGTCGCCGAGGTGGACGTGAACGAACACACTGGCCATGTGCGCGTGGTGGACCTCTGGGGCGCGCACGACGCCGGCAAGGCCCTGAACCCGCTCGCCGTGGAAGGACAGCTCGAAGGCTCGTGGCACATGGGCCTGGGCCAGGCCATGAGCGAGCAGATGAAGTACTACGAGGGCCTGCTGGTGAACGCCAACCTGGTGGACTACAAGATCCCCACCACCATGGACACGCCGGAGATCCACACGGAGATCATCGAATCCATGGACCCCGAGGGGCCGTTCGGCGCGAAGGAATGCGGCGAGGGTGCCCTGCACCCGGTGATCCCCGCCATCGCCAACGCCATATACGACGCCATCGGCGTGCGCATCACCTCGCTGCCCATGACCCCCGAGGTGGTGCTCAACGCGATCAAGCAACAACGCAAGCAAGCCGCCGAAGCATGAACGCCGCAACACTCCACACCGCCGAGGCGAAGTACCTGCTGCCGGGCTCGTTGCGCGAAGCCGCCGACATGGCCGCGGAGCACCAAGACCACTTCCGCTTTGTGGCCGGCGGCACCGACGTGCTCGTGAACCGCTTCCAAGGCAACGAGGCCTCCGCCTGCCTCATCGACCTGGGCCGCATCCCGGATCTCCAGGGCATCGCGCGGGCCGATGGTCACCTGCGCATCGGTGCGCTGGAAACGCTGGACCGCCTCCAGGGCGACCCGCTGGTGCTGGCGGAAGCACCCATGCTCGCCGAGGCCGCGCGGTCCGTGGGCGCGCCCCTGCTGCGCAAGGCCGCCACCCTCGGCGGCAACGTGCTCTGCGAGAACCGCTGCCTGTACTACAACCAGTCGGAGTGGTGGCGCGAGTCCGTGGGCTACTGCCTGAAGTGCAACGGCGACATCTGCATCGCCACCGGCGGCCGCAACGCCTGCTTCTCCGAACTGGTCTCCGACACCGCCCCGGCCTTGATCGCACTGGACGCCGAGATCGAGTACGCCGATGGCCAAGCAGTGACGCGCACGCCACTGGAGCGCATCTACACCGGCGACGGCGTGGCCCCGCGCAACCTCCCGCCCACCGCCATCGTCACCGCGCTGCGGCTGCCGCTGGAGCGCGGCTTCACCTGGGCCTTCCACAAGCTGCGCGGGCGCCAAAGCCTCGAATTCACCTCGCTCACCACGGCCATGACCCTGGACAGCGGCGGCCGCATCAAGGTGGCCATGGCCGGCGTGGATCCCCGGCCGGTGGTGGTGGAAGCCGCGGCCACCGACGATCCCGAGGCCGTGATCCGCAAGGCCATCAAGGGCGCGCGCGCCATCGACAACGACATGTTCACCCGCCTCTACCGCCGCGAGATGATCGGCGTGTACCTGCGCGACAGCTTCAACACCGTCACCGCCGCGCGCATGTGAACGCGGCTCTTGAACACATAACCTCAGATGCCATGAACGAACCAATGACCATGATGCTCGCCGAGCACGAAATGATCCAACGCGCCGGTAAGATCATCGACGCCCTGGCCAACAGCTGGGAGAAGGATGCCGCGCAGTTTGAACAGGCCGTGCGCAACCTGGTGGAGTTCTTCCGCGAGTACGCCGACGGCTTCCACCACCGCAAGGAGGAGGAGGTGCTCTTCCCCGCCCTGCGCGACCACCCGGAGTTCGTGATCCCCGAGATGATCGACTCGCTCATGCAGCACCACGAGGAGTTCCGCGAGTACACCGCCGACATCGAGCAGGCCCTGGCCGATGCGGACCATGCCCAGGCGCACAAGCTGCTCACCCGCTACATGCGCGACCTGGAGGACCACATCTCCGCCGAGAACGACGAGCTCTTCGTGCTGGCCGAGAACCTGTTGGGCAAAAAAGAGCGCGAGGACGTGTACTTCCGCTTCATGGACATCGACCGCCAACTGGGAGAAGACCGCAAGAAGGAGCTGGAGGACATGCTGGCGGCGGTGAAGGTGGAAGGGTGAGCCACACCCCTTTCGGGCCATGAACGCATCCGGCAAGCTGGCATGGATCAAGGTGGTGCATACCGCCATTTGGGCGGTGCTCAGCACGGTGATCTTCTACCTGCTGTACGCGGTGATCACCGGCCGCCTCGACCAGTGGTTCTGGTGGGGCCTGGGGTTGGTGGGGATCGAGGTGCTCACGTTGTTGGCTTTCGGCATGAGCTGCCCGCTCACCGTACTGGCGCGGAGGCTGTCGGGATCGCAACGGGCCAACTTCGACATCTACCTGCCCGAGTGGCTGGCCCGCCACAACAAAACCATCTGCTCCGCGATCCTGTTTGTGGTGCTGGTGGGCATGGCGTGGCGGTTGCTGAAGTAGCAGATTGGTTTGGTCCAATGAATAGGAACCGACCGGAACTGAAGAAGCTCAACGCTCCCGGATTCGGGGTGGTGATCTGCCGCAAGTAAGCGCACCCGGCCGGATGCGGGCCTTCCTGGCCGCTCACGGCAGGCTTCGGAACGGTGCAAAGCCCTGCTCCGTGGAGGAGTTCTTTAGACGTACTCTGAATTGCGGTTTCCTGATCTTTATCAGGGATGGCCCGGCACTGCGAGCTATAGTTTTCAATTAGCCTATCCTGACGATCGGCTGATCATCCGGATGTTCAACGAACCAGCGGCACCGCACATGCTGGATCGCGATGGAAAAGAACGTTGAACAATATCATCTATTCCGCGACGGGCGGATCAAGATGCCCGAGCACCTGGCCCCGCGCAAGGAGGTCAGGGGGCGCCTGTTCGGCAACCAGCTGATGGAATCCATCACGCGCAGCCGCATCGAGCCGCCCATCGTGATGCACCTCCTCATCAGTGGAGCGCTGTTCACCTACGGTATTGTTTCGCTCGGCATCGTTTGGTGGACGGCGGTCATCGTCGCTTTCGCGGGCTACCTCTTCTGGTCGTTCGCCGAGTACAACGTACACCGCTTCCTGTACCACACCGAGACCAACTCGAGGCCGCTGTACAGGATCCAACACAATGCCCACGGCATCCACCACCAGCACCCGGTGGATCCGCGGAGGCTCGCGATGCCTCCCGTTCCGGGGCTGCTCTTCTCGGGCCTGTTCTTCCTGCTCTTCTGGCTGGTGAGCCCCACCTACGTCTTCGTGTTCTTTCCCGGCTTCATGCTGGGTTACCTCACGTACATCACCATGCACTACGCCCAGCACCGGTACAAGACGCCGCGCTACGGCCCCTGGAAGAAGCTCTGGCAGCACCACTTCGTGCATCATTACGTGGACCCCTATTCCTGCTATGGGGTTTCCACGCGCCTGTGGGACCATGTTTTCGGGACCGCCGCGAAGGCGAAGGCCGCACCCGCCGCAGCGGGATCGTAAAGGCAACGGATCACCCGCGACCAACCCCCGACCCATGAAAAAACGCATCCTCTTCACCACCGCCGTTCTTGTTTCGCTCTCCATCAGCGCCCAGCGCGTGGAATGGGTGGACTATGCCCAAAGCGCCATGCCGTTTGACGAGGGTACGGGCGTCGATACCGACGATGCCGGCCATGTGTATGTGCTGGGCAGCATCTCGGGCGAACTCATCGTCCAGAGCGATACGTTCACCAACCCGTATGGCACGGACGATATCCTGCTGATGAAGTACGACCCGCAAGGGAACCTTGTGTGGGGCAAGGTGATCGGCAGTCCCCTGATGGATTCACCCCATGATCTTGCCGTCGATGGATACGGGCATCTCTACGCCGAGTGTACCATCCAGGCCACTACCATGATGAGCGACACCACGTATGACGCACCTTTCGATCATCAGCTCATCCAGTTCGACACGGCGGGGCACTTCCTGCGCTACATCAGCCATTTGCGCGAGATCATCGCCGATGCGCAGGGCAGCGCCGTCTATCTGGCGTATGCCAACATTATTGAAAAGCGCGACACCGCCCTCAACGTGCTCTGGAACCGCACCGCCTCCAACGTGAACATGATCTTCAGCAACATCGGTCCGCAGGGTGGACGCTCAAGCATCCAGGTGGGCAACAACGGCCACCTCGTGCTGGCGGGTTACGAAAACTCCGCGGGAGGAAGCACGGTGTTCGACGCGCTCACGCTGGAGTTCTCCGCATCAAGTTACTGCGATGAGCTCTTCGTGATCAGCATGGATACCAGCGGATCGGCCCTGTGGGCGCGAACGCTCGATAGCAGTTCCACCTACCAGGAGCTCTACCCGAAGGTGGCCGTGAACGATGCCGGGGAGGTGTACCTGGGGCTGTATTCCGAGGGCGACACCCTCACCTTCGCCGGTGACCAGCTCTTCAATGGCCCCCCGTTGACCCCCTACACGGCCTGGTTGAAGTACGACGCGGCCGGCACGCCGCAGTGGGCGATCGGGTGCCTCGCGACCTGGGGCGCTGATCCCAGCGATATCGCCATCAATGCACAGCAGGAGGCGTTGATCTGCGGGACCTCGAGGGGGCCCGGCTTGCTGGGGAACCATCCCGTGCTGACGAACGGCTTGGGGGTCAGTGTCCCCTATGTGGCCAAGTTGGATCCTGCGGGGAACGTACAATGGTACAAGTCCTCCGATGCCGTCGCGAATGCGAAGTTCGCCAGCATCGCCTCCTGCCCCAACGGCGACTATGCCATGACGGGTTCCTTCCCGACGGGGATCGGATCCCAGCTTCCGTACAGCATCGGTTGCCATCCGTCGGTGGTCGGGTTGAAGGGCATCATGACCCTCACCATCAGCGAGAACCCGGGGATCTACCCCACCGCCGACTTCTCCGCAACACCGCAAGCACCATACACGGTCGCCTTCACGGACCTGTCGGTGAACGCGACCGCCTGGCTCTGGGAATTTGGCGATGGAGCTACCTCCACCGACCAGCATCCCGTCCATACCTACGCCACGAACGGGCCATTCACCGTACTGCTCACTGCGGAGCGCGGTACCTGCGAAGACACCGCCTCGGTGGAGCTCGTGAACGTGGGCATTGAAGAAGCGGGCGGGGCGGTCTCCATCGGCCTCGCTCCGAACCCCGCCGGTGCGGTGCTGCGGATCACCAGCTCCCACGCCATGGACGGCATCCAGGTGCTGGACCTGTCGGGAAGAACGATCAGCAGCATTGTTCCCGCAGCGCGTTCGCGCGAGTTTGATCTCCGCACGGATGGCCTACCTGGCGGTCTGTATGTGCTGGAAGTGACCGCGGCAAGCGTGAAGGGGAGAAAGACGTTCGTGAGGGCTGGTTGGTGAACTCGGGCAACAGACCAACACCCCGCACCGATCCGCATGGGGAACAACAACGGGGCTATCGCTCCCGTGGTGGCTTCACTTTCATGCGCACCAGGTCCGGGCCGGGGGGATGGGCCTGCACGCCTTGCGAAGCAGCTGTCCCGACCGGCCATAGATCGTTCGACGACATGCTTGGGGGTTCCGTCCCGAGCGGGGTTCATGGGCCGCACTTTCCTGGTGCAGGATGGCCGTGGCAAAGAAGCGCAGGTTGGCAATGGCCCGGGGGATGTCCACCTCCATGGCCAAGTGCACGGGTTTGCCGTTGTCGCGGCTTTCGGCGCGGGCGAAGCCGTCCAGGTCGCGTTCCACCAGGGCGGCCACGCGCATCAGTGCATCATGGCGGCCTTGGCGGCCCAGGGCCACCCATGCGGGGCCAGCCTTTTCCGCAGCGGCCACGGCCAGCTCCACGTCTTCCGGGCCGCTGTCGGCGATGCGGGCAAACACGCGCCCCTCGGCGGGCGCAAATCCGTCCAACCACGCGCCTGAACGCGCCGGCGCCAAGGTTCCGCCGATGTAGTTGAGGACTTCCTGCATGCTGAAGCAAAGGTAGGAGGTGGCCCTGTGCCATGCCCGGGGTGGAAGCAGGGCCGGGCGGGTTAAACAACGTTACCGGGTTTGGCGCGGTGGTCCGCTGCGCTACTTTTCAACCTGCATGGAGAAGCGCACCGTGACCTTGTTGATCATGGCGATCGGCATTGCCCTGCTGGGGCTGGTGGCAGTGCAGGCGCTTTGGGTGCACGGCACGCTGGCGTTGCGCGATGCGCAGTTCAACGAAAGCATCGGCAGCGCCTTGATGGCCGTGAGCGACCGGTTGGAACGTGCCGAGGCGCACAGGCAATTGGGCGTGCTGCCCGGCGAGGGGACCGGTGGCGGCAAGATCGGCCCGGCCAATACCGGGGCCGACACGTTGGGTGCGCTGAACGACGAGAACCTCAACGAACTGCTCCGCGGCATTCTTTCCGGAGCGGTGCCGCGCCCGATCAATGAACGGATCGACCCGCGGTTGCTCGATTCGCTGATCCGCGAGGAATTGCAGCTCCGCCGCATTTCGTGCCGCTATGCGTTCGGGGTACTGGATGACGGCGGTCGCGTGTGGCTAATTGGGCCTCAGGCGGACGCAGATACCGCCCAGGTGCGCAACAGTCCGCACCGCACGCAGCTGTTCCGCAGCGACCGGGTCCGGATGCAGCAAGGGGCATCGACGTGGTGGCTCCACCTGCTGGTCCCGAACCGGCCTTCCATGCTGCTGCGCTCCCTGTGGCCCATTTTGGCCACTTCGGGCCTGCTGCTGCTCCTGGTTGCTGTGGTGTTCGGCTATGCCATGCGCACGATCTTCCGGCAAAAGCGCCTGGGCGACATCAAGAACGACCTGGTGAACAACCTGACGCACGAGCTAAAAACGCCCATCAGCACCATTTCACTGGCCTGCGAGGCGTTGATGGACCCCGGCATGCCCAAGAGCGAAGCACAAGTGCATCAGCTTATCGGCATGGTCCGCGATGAGAACAAAAGATTGGGCATGCTGGTGGAGAACGTGCTGCTGAGCGCGGTGACGGACCAGGGCGGCATGCGTCTTCGCTTCACCGACGTGGACATGCACGCGGTGCTTGCCGAGGTGGTGCGCAGCGGTGCATTGCAAGCCGAAAAGCGGGGAGGCAAGATCGAGCTCAAGGCAGGTGCCGAACTGGCACATGTACGGGGCGATCGCACGTTTCTCACCAGCATCTTCCACAACCTGATCGACAATGCGGTGAAGTATTGCAACACCTCCCCCATCGTGCACATCACCACCCGCAGCGATGCCAGTTCCCTCATCATTTCCGTGTGCGACAATGGCATCGGTATTCCCCGGGGTGAACAGAAAAAGATCTTCGATCGCCTCTACCGGATCCCCACCGGGAACATCCACAACGTAAAGGGCTTCGGGCTTGGCCTGAGCTATGTGAAATCCGTGGTGGAGCGCCACGGTGGCAGCATCCGCGTGGAGAACAACCCTTCCGCAGGCAGCGGAACGGGCAGTTGTTTCATCATAACCCTACCTTTCGAACATGAAGAAGACCAAGCTCCTGCTGTGCGAGGATGACCCCAACTTGGGCATGCTGCTTGCCCAATACCTGAAGGCCAAGGGGTATGACGTGGAATGGCGCCAGGACGGTGAGGCCGGGATGGCTGCGTACAAGGGCGGCAACTTCGACCTGCTGTTGCTGGACATCATGATGCCATTGAAGGACGGGTTCACTTTGGCGTCCGAGATCCGTGAGAAGGACAATAAGACACCGATCATCTTCCTGACGGCAAAAAACATGCGGCAGGATACGATCACCGGGTTCGAGAGCGGTGCCGACGATTACATCACCAAGCCCTTCAGCATGGAAGAACTGCTGTTGCGGACCGAGGCCGTGCTGCGGCGCGCCTGGGGCGCCCCTCCGGCCAAGGAGCGGCAAACCGATTTCACCATCGGCCGGTACCGCTTTGATGCACGGCGCCAGGTGCTGACAGGCCCTTCCGGGGAACGAAACCTGACCACCAAGGAGAACGACTTGCTGCAGCTGCTGTGCGAGCATGCCAACACCCTGTTGGACAGGCCCGCCGCGCTCGACCAGGTATGGGGCGAATCCAATTATTTCAACGGCCGCAGCATGGATGTGTACATCGCCAAGCTTCGCAAATACCTGGCCGACGACCCGGATGTAATGGTGGCCAACGTGCACGGCAAGGGCTTCCGCTTGGTGGTGCCAGGGCCTTAGCGGGCGCAACTTCCGGCGGCGATCGTGGGTAACTTACCGGCCACGCGGGCCTGTGAAGGGATTTTAACGGGTTACGTTTGCGGCCAAGGCCATTGCCTCGGCCGAATCAACGTTCCAACACCAAACCCACACAGCATGAAACACCTGTACCTGATCTTGGCTACCACGGCAATTTCAACCGCAGCGGTTGGCCTCCACGCACAAAGCAAGCCCTTGGCCACCGGCAGCCAAGTGCAGTTGCGCGCCAACCAGCCAGCCACCGCATGGGCCCGTGGTGAAAACCGGCCTGTCAGCGCCACGGCCGGCGCACAACGCGGCAGCATACCGGCCAACGACGAATGCAGCAACGCCATCGTCCTGGACCCGGTACCCTTGTTCGACTGCGGCACCTTGGCCACGGCCGGGGACAACTCCCTGGCCACATTG
Source organism: Flavobacteriales bacterium (assembly GCA_023957375.1). Lineage (GTDB taxonomy): Bacteria > Bacteroidota > Bacteroidia > Flavobacteriales_F > PHOS-HE28 > PHOS-HE28. The sequence goes on from JAMLHB010000002.1 coordinate 814,043, forward strand.
AGCGCCGATCCGATGGACTGCGACGCCTCCGATGCAGGCTTCCAAGATGTGTGGTACGCCTTCAACTCTGGCACGCACACCCAGCTTCGGGTAACCATTGAGATGATCGACATCGAGGACCTCATCCTGCAGGTTCAACAGGGTTGCAGCGGTGCCGTGGTGGGTTGCGAGATAGCGGAAACATTGAACCTGACCGTGGACCCCAATACGGATTACGTGGTGCGGGTGGCATCCAACACGGACTGGGGCGCAGGCGGTACGTTCACGATCTGCGTTTCCTACATCCCGGACAGCCCCGCACCGGCGAATGACCACTGTGGCGACGTGGCCCCGGAAACATTGACCGTGGGTTCCCAGCTGACCTTTACCGGCACCACTGTCGGTGCCACGGATGATGGAGACTACGAGCCCGGATCGGAACTGGAGGGAGAGTTACCCGTGGTGTGGCATGCCTTCACCACCACGGAGTGCAGCCATGTGGTGATCGACTTCTGCGGCACGGTGAACTTCAGCGATGGCTACGCCTTCATCTCCCCTTCGTGCCCTGCCGGGGACGACTACATCCTGGCTTCCGTGGTTGGCTACTGCGCGGATGACAACCTGCAAATGACCTACTACGACCTGCCCGCAGGCACCTACTACCTGCCGGTCATGCTGGACCTTGATGTTTCCTACGGCGCATATACTGTTTCGGCAAGTGCATCAGCCTGCGGTGCATACTGCATGGCCGGGGCCACCAGCACCAGCTTTGAGAAGATCGCCTCGGTGGAGATCAGCTCCTTCTCCAACACCAGTACGGCCACGGATGGCTATGAGGATTTTACGGCATCGATCGTCGACCTGGAGCGCACCACGGCAACCACCGTAACGGTCACCCTGTCGAACGGATACAGTTCGGACCAAGTGCTGCTTTGGATCGACCTGGACCAGAGCAACACCTTTGAAGCCAACGAGCTGCTGTGGACCTCGGCATTGGGCACAGGACCTCACGCAGGATCGATCACGGTACCGAATGATGCACTACTGGGCCAAACACGCATGCGCATCCGCATGCACGACTCCAGCATCGGCGGCCTGGCGGAAGCTTGCGGCTTCTCATCCTACGGCCAAGTGGAGGACTACACTGCCAACATCGTGCTCCCCACCGGTTTGGGGGAACAATCAGCACCGGACTTCATGGTATACCCCAACCCCACCAAGGGCGACATCACTATCACCGGAGCCGACCTCAAGGGCAACACCGACATTGAGATCACCGACATGACCGGTCGCGTTGTGTTTGCGGAGCAGCGCAACCTGGCCGCCGGGCAACCATTCACCCTGCCATTGGTCGGCAAGCTGGCCCAAGGCACCTACGTGCTCCGTCTTATCGGGGCCAACGGCAGCAGCAGCCAGCCGGTATTGGTGAAGTGATCGGGAAGGTCAATTGAATCCAAGGGGGCCGGACGCATCACGTCCGGCCCCCTTGTGCGTTCGGGCACTTGTCAAAGGCACCCCGTACGGCCTCCATCAACCGGCAAGTTGATGCCGTTGATGTAAGCTCCGGAAGGGCCGGCCAGGAAACAGATCGCGGCTGCCACCTCGGCAGGCTCTGCAAAGCGGCGCAAAGGGATCTCCGCCTTCATGTCCTCCGCAATGGACAGTTCCGAACCGCTTTCCTTCTTCGCCTTGTTGGTGATGATGGCTTGCAGACGGCCTGTGGCTGTGGCGCCGGGCAGCACGTTGTTCACGGTGATGTTGAAGGGGCCGAGTTCATTGGCCAAGGTCTTTCCCCATTGGGCCACGGCACCCCGGACCGTGTTGCTCACGCCGAGGTTCGGCAGGGGTGCTTTCACGCTGGTGCTGATCACATTGATGATGCGCCCGTGGCGCTGTTTCTTCATACCGGGCACCACGGCCAAGACCAGGGTTTGGAAGGACAGCAGATGCAGGCGGAAGGCTTGTTCATAGGCGTCCGGCAGGGCCTCATGGGCAAGGCCTGGAGGCGGACCTCCGGTGTTGTTCACCAGGATGTCCACCGGGCCATGCGTCTCTATGTGTGCACGCAAAGCAGTTTGCAGGGCCGCTGTGTCCGCCATATCAGCCACCACACAGCCGTGTTGCTGGCCTTGGGAATGATCGAGCGCCGCAACCGCTTGCTTCAGCTTGTCCCCATCGCGAGCCAGCAACGTAATGCGTGCACCCAGCTTGGCCATTTCCACCGCCGTGGCATAGCCAATACCCTGCGTGCCCCCCCCAATCAGGGCGTGCTTGCCGTCCAAGCGGATGTTCATGCGGCAAAGGTAGCAGGGGGGCATGACCGTTCCGGGGCACGCCGGCTCCTTGCCTTTGGCCCATGCAATGGGCTTAATAGGCACGCACGTCCTTGAACCATGGGGCATGCATACACAAGGCCGACTTGGCTACCTCATGCCCATGCATGGTGCATGGGCGCGGATCATCATGATCGGCTCAAGAACGCAAGTGGCCCGGAGGTCAAGTAGCGTCCGGGCCAACCACCAGCATGGATCAATGCATAGGCGCGGCCCGTGTCCTATCAATACATTCGCCGAAACCAATTCTCGATCGGATGGACTTTGAAAACGCATCCTTACTGTACTATACCCTTGTGCCGATCGTGATCCTGTTCTATGGGATCATCTTCTACAAGTTTTACCAGGAATTGAGAAAGAAGACCATCTTCAAGGGATTTTTCAGGGCGGTAAGGAACATTGTCAGCAGCACGGACGATATGGATCAGGGCATCAACGAGATCAACCTGAATTTCAGAAAGCTGGCATCGAACAACTCGGCGGTAAAGGACCTGATCAAGAACCCGACGGACCTGCTGGAGGAACTGATCTTCAACATCGACAATTTGACCGGTACCGCCTTCCGCCGCAAATTCGGATTTGAGATTGATGCCCAGGTGCGGGGCAAGATCATTTCTTACGTCACTCGTTTGCGTGAAGAAAATCCGTACGTCTCCCTGCCACCCAAAGAGGGTAATTTGCTTGCGGCTATCCAGGAAGCCCTTGAGATCGGGAATAAGGAGATGGGCAGGAACGCACTGATCCAGCTTGCGGAGGACATTGAAATTCTGGACAACAACTTCAAGATCCAGGAGAAGAAGAACGTAAGTGCCTATATCGTTAGCGTAGTGGGGGTCATTCTGACCATCATATTCGGAATCATTTCGTTGATCCCATTTTTCAAATGATCCGTTTCCCTCCTGTCCATGGCCACGGGCCTCCATCATGGCTCCCATCAAATTGTTGATACGGTGGCGAAGAAGCGGTCCTTGCCGTCAAATCGTGAAGAAGTAAAGAAGAGAGGAAGCAACGCCCATCTTCACTTCTTCTCCTCTTCACCATAACCGCCGCCGAACGGGGTGACCGGCTCTTCATCACCGGCTCAGTAAGGATGATCAATCCATCCAGCACTATAGGTCAGAACTGGAATCCGATATTTCCCCGTGCCACAGTCCAATCAAACATGGCTTGGACTGGTTTGGCACTATCGGGATCCCCTGTGGAATAGGAATAATCCACTTGGGAATGATGTTCAAACCATTCCACGCCCACACGGAAATGCCTGGTGCGCCAGGTGAGCCCAGCCGTGAACCCGGGAGTCCATTCAACCGAGGACTCATCAAGCCTCAAGGAGATCTCCGGGGTTAGCGTTGTCTGGCCAATGCTGTAATTCTCCGGATAGAAGGTAGTTGCCGGAAGCAGCGCACTTCCATACACCTCAAGCACCCATTTGCCCTTGTGTTTGACCGCCATGCCCAATCTCACCAAGCCGGCAGCCTGTGCAATCCCTGAGTAGGTAAGCCCGGTCCATTGCCCACCAAGGTCTTTCCAGCGGAGTGGCACATAAGCACCGCCCATTGCAAGCCCCCAGAACGGGTAGATCCGGGAAGGTTTCTCATGTTTCACCTTAAATGCCCTGCACCCCCCAAACTCAAGACCATAACCCCAAGATGCTCCCATTCCCGTCTTACCCTGCAGGGGAGCCACTATGGAAGCCGGGTGCGCCGGCAAATCTCCGAAGCGGCCAATGGGATAGGCGGTGTTGAACTGAAGATAGAGGTAGGCATCCTTCAGTGGCCGCCTATAAGGCAAGTAGTATCCACTATCCATGGGCATGGCCACATTGACCTGCCCGACTGCCAATGAACAGCAGACCAAGGTTGCTGTCAAGGCGGGAACCAATCGCTGCGCATGGAAGAAAGGCCTCATGGTCAATGCGGTCATAGGGCCTTTACTGCGTCCCGGAAATGAAGCTCCTTGGCCAAGTCCTTTGGCGTCCGTTCCCATGTGTCCTTGGCATCCGGGTTCGCTCCCTTGGCAAGAAGGATCCGCACCAGGTCCGGTTTGTCTTCGCGGACTGCATAGTGCAGCGGAGTCCAATCAAACAGGGGGCCGGGTTTGCCGCGGTTCATTCTTGGGTTGCTGTCCAAAAGCTTGGTCAAAAGCACGGCATTCGGTAAGTCCATGTTGGCCGGCCTGAATGCTATCTTATGGAGCAAGGCAAATCCCCGGGCATCCGTGGCGTTCAGGTTAAGGTGGGAGAGCAGGGGGGCTTCGTTGAGCAGGCGTGGAAGGTTCCTGGTCACCAGGTAGTGCACAGCAGGCAGTCCATCATCATCCAGTTCCCCGGCCAGCTTATCGAACCATCCGTGATGATACAGCACTTTCATTGCATCCGGCGAATCCAAGGCCATGGCTTTGTGCAGATAGGTCATCCCTCCTGTGATCCTGGCTTCACCCGGTGGATTTCCGTCCAACAGCACATCCAACATGCCCCAATTTCCCTCGTCCATGGACCGGAACACCATGGGGGCTAAGCTGTCCGCCAGGGCGCCCAGGATGATGGCATGACGCATGAAAGCCGTATCGTTGGTGGCAAAGGCGGCCTGCGCCAAAACAAGCGGATTGCCCACTGCACACCGGTCCCAGCTCCGCAACTCGTTCAATGTGCTATTGGTCCTGGCCCGGAACCACTGATCCAGTACCTTTCCGGAATGGCCTTGCAGGGCGGCGTTGAACATTTCGGCTTCCAACTCATTGCCCCTGTCGCCGAAGTAGGAATTCATCAAGTCGTTGGTGATCACAGGTGCATCATACCTCACTGCGGCAAGCAGTAGGTCCTTAAGTCGCTGCTCCAGTTTACCATGCAGCCGTAGAAAAGCAAGCACAGTGCGGAAGCTATGGTCCAGGTCCTTCCTGAGGCAGAGGGTAATTGGCGTTTCACCTCCGTACATGGGGAAATCAAGGTCCGCCAATTCGCCCAAAAGCCGCTGTAGCTGGTCGTCTGCGGCATCATCATTCCGTCTGCTGTCCAAGAACGTTTCAACCTGGCCCAATGCTATACGCTGATCAAGTGGAAGCTGCTCATAGTTCAATGACCGGTACTTAAGTTGATCGTACTCGAAAACCTTCCTGAGTTCCTGCTGCCATGTTCGTATTTCGTTGACATGTTCGCTGAGCGGATTGTCCCGAATGAACTCACTGCACGCCACCAGGAAATCGACTGCCAATTGGTGATCATCCGGGCCGCTTTCAAAGCCTGCGTGCAGGCATTCCATGCGTAGCCATTGATTGCGCGCCGACATCCGCTGCTGCTCCGGCATGGCTGCCAGAATGCTCAAGCAACCCCGGTGATCCCCAACATCCAGGGCTGTTTGCGCGTTGGCATGCAGATCTGTCCTGCGGACAGTGTCCGGAGCGGACACCGAGCCTGTATCAGGAACCGCAACCTTGGATGAATCCTGTCCATGGACTGTTCCGGCCAATGCCAGTGAAAGAGCTACTATCCAAGAACGGATCTTGTGGCCCAACATCCTTGATAATGAGTTCCTACGAACTTGATGGAAGGGTAAAATAATGGCCCTGGCCAACGATGGCGTGCATCTCTGATCAGGTTGTGCAATATATCATGGATATGCCAATGACGCACAGCTATCCCCTGCTGCCTTCAACTCATGCCAAAGGTGGTCGCGGATGGTTCGGTGCGCATTGCCCCATGCTTGTACGTTCACATCCTTGCGCATCGCATCCTTGCACCGGTTGTACAGTGCGGTATCGCATGTTTCCATGAATTTGTTGATCCAGCCTCGGAGGCGTGCTTCATACGCCTGGTCCGTGCCAAGGTCCTTGAACTCCGACTGCTCCGCCCGCAAACGGATATCCTCCGCTTGCCGTTGATCGGAGGCTGCAACAGGGGCATTCACCTCATTTTCAGCGTATCGTTCCCGAAGAGCTTTCTTCACTGTTTCGTTGGCCACTTCGGGTAATTTGGCCTGCCGACGTTCAGGCTCCTTGGGAGAGCACGTGGCCAGGAGGGCCACGCAGCCAAGAGCGGCAACAAGGCGCAAGTTCATTTTCGGTCATGTATCAGGTCCCCCGGCGGGATCGAAAGAAAGCGGGACAGTTGCCACCGGCAAATGCCCATTGCCGAAAGGAGGATCGCAAGGATGCACGCATAAAGCCAACCGTTGCCAAGTACGGTGACATGACGAAGTGGCCCGGGCAAGCGCACGCCGGAATGGCTGGCACCCCAGAGGAGCAGTTGAAACAGCAACAACAGGACCAAGGCAATGCCAATGACGCGCAATAGCAGCCTGAGCATGGCGCGCAGGTAACCGGCCCTGAGCAAGTCCGGGCTTACGCCGAATGCCATGAAGGTTCCCAGGTTCATTTTCATGCGCTCCAAGTGGCCCCGTAACAGGTTGTAGAGATACAACATGATGGCGAGCAGTGCGAACGCCACCAAGGCCGCAAGCAGGAAGCTTCCCAGCTTCGCCACCATGGCGAAATTCTTCTGGGCCTCCACCCGGCTGAGGTCAAGCTCCACGGGATGCGCACGACTTCCATCATCCATGCGGCTTGTTTGCACTTGCAAAGCACGCTGGAACGCACCGATGCTGTCCAATGCGCTGAATGTAATGTTCAATTGGTCAAAGCGGTAATAGGGCGCAGGTACATCCGATCCAAAAGATTCGGCACTGTCCGGCACATGGAACCGTACCCGGCCGTAATCGACTGCGGGGTTGAGCGGTCCGAATGGGCTATCGAACCGGGTGAGCCGATCTTGCCAATGGTGAAGGTCTCCGGTGTCCCACGCCTTACCATTGGCCCTTGTGATCACGAGCAGTTTCGAATGGGCCACCAGGTCCGGGGCCTCCTCAACTCCGATACTGACCTGCTCACCAAAGAACCCATTTGCCTCCTGCGTGATCCTGGGCAACAGTTCCATGGTTTTAGCATTTGCCCAGACACTTAGCGCGGGGAATTCGCCGTACGGGAAGACATTCCGCCGGCCAGGGTCCTTCAGGTCCATCAAGAGGTTGTGCTCCACCAGGCATTGCGCCCGGCCGGGCAGTGTGTTCACCACCGCAATGACGTGCAGGGCCGCCGTGTATCCACCTACGCTCACCACTATGCGGCGGTGGCGGAGCGCTTCCGGGGCACACCCCAGCATGTCCACACATTCACGCGAAACGACCAGGCCGCCGGAAAAATCTTCAGGCGATAAGTGGTGGATGCCATGATCGGAAAAGTCCTCCAACAGGTTGTCATCCGCAAGCACCCGTTGAAGCAGGTCATGATCCGTCCGGAACCCGAAGCTGGATACCAAGGCATACTGCATGCCTTCATCCCCGTTGGTGTATACCGGCCACAAGTCCGTGTAATTACCAGAAGCGTTGTCCACGCCGAACCGGCCGTTGGCGGCACAGTCCTGTAGGAACCTCCTGATGCGGACATAGTTCGGGGTGAGGCGCGCACCTCCCGCATCGATGCTCAGCATGGTGGTGAACGGATCATCCATGCGTTGCCGCAGGTTGGTGAGTGCACTTCGCGCCAGCACAACGGCCAGCAACGTGATCAGCACCATTGCCAGGAGCAGCACCACAACTTGCCCCTTGCGGTCCGCGATCGCCCTGTATTCGCGGTCGACGAACAGCCGTTCATGAGGTTCGCGGAAACTCCTGGCCAGGTCCCGGATCAGCGACATCATGGAATGCTGAATGCCACTGCTTGTTGTACGCAGGCTGGCTCCCCATCGCTTCCGGGACGGATCTCCAGGACCTGGTCTGCAAATTCGGCAGCAAGGTCACGGTGATGGGTAACTACCAATGCCGTGCACGTGCCTTGGTCCACTTCACGGCGCAGCAAACCGAACAGGGCGTGTGCATTCTCCTGGTCCAGGTTCCCCGTGGGCTCATCGGCAAAGAGCACTGTGAAATCCTTGGCCAAGGCCCTCAGGAAGGCCACGCGCTGGCGTTGGCCGCCGGACAATTCTTGCGGCGATCTGCCCAAGACATCAACCGGGAGCCCTACCTTCCCCAACAGCCCGGTCATTCGCTGGTCAAAGGTCTCGCTCCCCCCAGCCATTTGGGCCATCTTGATGTTCTCTTCCACGGTGAAGTTGGGCATCAGGTTGGTGTTCTGGAAGATGAAGCTGCAATGCGACCGCCTCAACTTCGCCAGTGCAACCCCGTCTCCCGCCCATAGCTTCATAGGGTCCAATTCAGCACTGCCCAAGCGGATCATGCTTCGCATTCCCGCCAATGGTGGCAAGAAGGTGTCCGACATCAGGCCCACGCCCTCCAGGAAAGTGCTTTTGCCCACACCTGAAGGACCCACGATGCAGGTCAGCATCCGGGCGGGTATCTCTAATTTCGGTATGTCAAGCACAGCGCGTTCACCGTGCCCCATTCGGACATCCCGCAGAACGATGGCCGGATCCCGGATCATTTGAGCAGGTACTCGATGGGGACCCAATAGAAGGAATCTCCGCCGCCCACACGGTATTTGATGTCGTCATTCCCCTTTACCTGGCGCAATTCGGCCAGTTGTGCGCCAAACTGCTCTGTCATCTTGGTGACCAGGTCCTGGGTGAACTTCTTCGCATCATCCAGGTCATCAATGGTCAGGTCGTTGGCAATGCCGGAGGTGTTGAAAGGCAGGACCACATCCATTTGGTTCACGCCGGCCATCCGTTTCTTGAGATCGCCCAAACGCATGCGCGAATCGGTCTTACCAAGGACACTGCGGGCCACGTCCATCCAATAAGCTTGTATGCTGAGCCGTGCTTCCGTGGGGTTGGTGTTGAGCGTCTCCACCAAGCGATCGATGTTCTCCACCTGCTTCACCAGTGTCGCCTCCGGCATGAACAGCACATACTTGAACACCGGATACTGCAGTTTGGGCGATCGATAGGCCGTGGATGCATCCAGGAAATAGTGCACCTTGTTGGTGAACGAATAGGTAAGGCAGGATTGCTTTTCAGCAATGGAGGAACTGGCCTGTTCACAGATGCGGTCGATCAGGAAAACAGAAGCCCTGGTGCTCAAGTCTTGGGCTTGGCGCGCCACGGCAGAGCCGTCTATGAGGATCTTCTCCACCACTTGAAGATGCTTTTCATAGGCCTCTTGGCACTTCCGCACATCCGCCATCACGTTCTGCCCGAAGTGTCCAGGGCTGGCGTTGGCCGGTAGAAGGCAGGCGCGAAATTCCATGGTGGCAGGCGCCATGTACGTTACCAACCTTCCATCGTCCTCCGTGATGGACCTTGGCCTGGAGGCCACCACTGAATCCGTGAGGAATGTGTTCAAGTACTGGTAGTTCTCCTGCATGGCACCGGCCAAATAATTCAATGTGGTCATCCTCATTTGGTCATAGGTGCGCAACGACTGCCCCTGCACTTCGCTCGGCAGCGCATAACCCAAGTAGTGGACATCCCGGTCCTTTAGCCGCGTCTTCAACATGCCAGGGTCCATGAAGCCCGGGCGGCCCTCATTGATGTCGCTTTCGAAGTGGTCCGGTCTGCTGGCCACATGCACCAACACATTGGTCTGGCCGGGTTTCGCCATTTCGATGGCGCTGTACATCGCGGGATACGCCGGCCGTGTGTCCACCAGGTCGCCCGTGGGGGACATGTCCATGTCCGCCAACCAACGCTTTAGCCCACCGATGTCATAGTCGATCTCCCGGCTGAACAGGAACTTGATGTCCGTCCTCGTCGCGTCATCATTCTTGTACACCACGGCCCCCATGGACAAGTTGTTGGCCTCGGCATAGGTCTTTCGCAGAGCGTCAATAATGGGGTTGACCCATTGCTGCACGCCATTGTTTCCTTCCACCACCAAGATCACGTTCAGGTTCTTGTGCCCTTTGCGGATCGCCTCGTAGGCCCGCTGGGTGCGTACATATTCATCTTGTGAATAATCCCTTTTCTGGACCGTGGCATACTGGGCACTGAGCCGTGCCGGTGCGCCTGTCTGGAACACGCAGTTCAACGGCGGGGTCCGCCCATCCGTGCCATGGCCGGAAAACACGGGATAGCGGAAGATGAAGCCGTCCAGCCGCTGGCGTTGATCAACGCCCCGGTCCTCAAAAGCGGGATCGCGTGGTTTTGCGAAAAGTCCGGTCAACCGTGTACTCCCGGAGAAGTATGCATCACGGTCAGCGGCGGACGCATTATTGAAGATCCGCGCGTAGATCTCCTTTTCCTTGCGTTCCTGCATGGCTGCCGGGTCCCAGTTCGGCTCCAGGCAAAGGCTGGTGGACCACAGCTTCAGGCGGTCCTCGTTCACCCAGCCCAACAATTTATTGGCCGTTGTCAGCGTGTAATATTGGCTTACCAGGTACCGGCCCGGTACTCCATCGATCCCGGGGGCATATTGGAAGATGAAGAGCACTTCATAGAGCGGTTCATCCGAGACCTTGCTGCCGCCTTGGGGAACTTGGAAAACCGAGTACCGGTCTTTGATCTCCTCCTTGTCGTGGATCCGTTTTGAGGCGCGAGTGGTGTTCACGGCGAATGCCTTGATCTCCAAACCGGTATTGTGGTCGATCAACGGGGTCATCCATAAGATCAGTCCATCCTTCCGCACCCAACCTATGGGTTTGTCCTGGGTGGTACCCACTTGCAACCATTGCTCCTTGGCATCAAACACCCAAAGGGCTTGGGAGAAGGGCAGCTTCAACTTCTCAGCGCCCTTATTGCCGGGTGCGGAGAACACCGGAACATCATTCTGCTTCGTGAATACAAGCCAACGCTTCTCCTGGTTGCGGTCCACCTTGACCGAGTTGAAGTTCCAATAATCATCTTTGAACCCCGATCCATCGTAATAGGTGTTGTCGTCCACGTTGTATCGGACATCCTGCCAGATCGATGGTTGCTTAAAGCAGTTCTCGCATTGGCTCCATACCGTGAATGGGAAAAGGGCAAGCAAAAGCAAGGGGGGCAACAATCCTTTCATCGCAGCAATCGTTATTCTTGGTGGTGGAAGCCCGCACCCTGTGCAGGGGTTTCCATGGGCCTTGTCAACATCACGGCCAAAATAAGGATTTGAGAAAGCAATTTCACACGGCACCCTCATCAGGTCAGCAAGTCTGCCTGCCTTGTGCCTTTTATGCTGGAGAGCGCTCATGGCCCTCCCGGCCATCTGGCAAACAGGACAACCCTGCTAGTACGTGCACCGGAAGATCATCACCGTGCTTCACGCTCGTGCCGGTAGGCATGGGACAGCTAACGCACACGGAACATGAGGTCAAAAACACTGCTCAGCCCCGATGGGAACTGTACCTTCACACCTTCATTCCCGTACCGATCGGCCGCCAACCTGACCTGTCCCATGTCCACATGCGGGGCCGCCTTGATGGTAATCCGGTACTGCATACCCGGCCGTAATACTGGGGAGCTGGCCGTGGGAAACTCAGCTTTCAATGCATTGTACTGGTCATCACCCGTGGTGAACCTCAGCACACGGTCTTTGTGGCCCTTGCATTGATCATCCACGCACGTGATCGTTACCATCACTTCACCCGTGTTCACATTGCCCCAGTATCGGAATGAAGCCAACTGGCAGGCCCGGTCGGCTTGCACATCCATGATCGTCTGCGCTTCCGTGGTCCATTTCACGTCTGCCCATTGGGGAGCCGGGATCGGAATTTGTGCCGGTGTGCCCGTACGCATTGCGTATTGCAGGCTCTGATCGAAGCAGCCGTCACTGGGGAAAGATGGAGCCGGGGCAGGCGTGGGATCCGTGGCGGGTTGTACCGCCTTAGCCAACTCCGCGCTTTTTGCGTGTCCCTTTTGTTGCGGTGCATCCCCTTCAGGTGCCTCCTTGATGGCCGTCTTAGGCTCTTTATGCACATCGGGCTTGTGAACCACCGGGGGAGCGGGTTTTTTTACTACCTGTTGTACTTTGTTTTCAGGGGGCATTGTGCCCTTCGAAACTCGAATCCCGGAAAAGACCATAGTATCCTTGGCGGCGGGCATCGAAAGCGCTAATTGAAGGCGGTATTCACCCGCTGATGCGGGTACCCAGGAAAAGACCATTCCGGTATCCACCACGTTCGAGAGGTGCAATTCCCGATCACCGAGGAGCACCCTCCACTTGCGGCCAATAACACCCACGGAGTGATCCGCCGCCGTAACTACCGCGCCAACGGATGATTCCGGCGAAGGCCATTCCACACTGATCTGCTTCCCCGCTGTGAATGCCAGCGTATCGCGTACCAGTTCACGCTGGCCGTTCATGGCGAAGATGACATATCGGCCGGGTACTACTGCGTGAAATTCAGGTAATGAGGTCCCGGTAAAGTGGCTTGTGCTTCCATCCGGGCTTTGCACGCGCCATGAATCAGGCTGGTCAGCAGATGAAGGACCCAGCGCCAAGTGATAGTTCTTTCCGGTGTACAAGGCACTATCTCCGAGCATTTGATCCGAGGTCACAAGGATGTGTGCAAGTGTCTTGTCCTTTTTCTTCCCTAAAAGCAGATAAAGTGCAGCAATGGTTAGCACCAAAGCCACTGGGATCAACAGGAGTCTCTTCATTGCCTGGTTCCTTTCCGATGATCGGCAATACAATCGGGTGTCGTAGGCCAAATGTAAACGAGTTCCTTTTTAACGGAAGATGCAAGAGGATCATCAGGAAACCCCAGATGCGCAACCAACCTTGGGCTGAACCTGCGCCCCGTTCCCGTGTACTGTTCGGGCATGTGGCCCCATCTTTGGCATGCTTCTTCCTTTTCGCCCCGCCCGCAACCCCGTTGGATGCAACACGCACAAAAGTTCCTCCTGGTAGCAGCTGCCGCGCTTGCCGTGGTATTCGGCTGTGCCTCGGTACAGAAGACCCCCAACATGGCCGACGCCAAGCAAGACCCCGCCTGGGCCAAGATCGATTCCTTGGCCAACCTCGGCCAGTACGCCACCGCGCTGGAAGCCACCAACGCGCTTTTGGCCAGCGCGCGCGCCGGTCAGGACTGGCGCACGGAGTTCCGCGCCTGGATGTACAAGGCCCGCTTCATGCAGTACACCGGCGCGGAGCAGAAGGAGATCATCAGCGCCATGGAAGCGCGCGCCGGCACGGCGGAAACCCCGCTGAAGCAATTGCTGCACAGCGTGGTGGCCCAGCAGTCGTGGGGCTACTACCAGCAGCACCGCTGGCAGATCATGGACCGCACCAACATCGCCGAGGCCACCGACGATCCCGACACGTGGGACCAGGCCGCCTTCATGCGCAAGGTGATCGCGGAGTTCACCGCTTCCGTTTCACCCGCGCAGGAATTGGCCGCGATCCCCGTGGGCAATCTGGCCCCGCTGCTGGAGCCAAAGAACGCCGACCTCCGCCTGCGGCCCACCGTGCTGGACCTGCTCGCGCACCGCGCGCTGGATGTGTTCCGCAACAGCGAAACGCGCTTGGCCGAACACGCCGGGCAATTCAAGCTCAACGACGCGAACGCCTTCGCCGCACCGGCGGAATTTGCTTCCACCGCCCCCGCTTCCGATGACAGCACCGCGTGGCTTTTGCGGGCTGTGCAATTGTACCAACAGCTCACCACGCTGCACCTGCGCGATGCGCAGCCCGAAGCGCTGACCGTTCTCACGCTGGAACGCCTCGCGTTCGCCCATGAGAACAGCACCCTGCCCGAAAAGGACAGCCTGTACCTGAACGCGCTCCGCGCCTTGCAAACCAGCCTGCCCACCGGGGAAGCCAACGCGGAAGTGCGCGTGGCCATCGCGCAATGGCACGCCGACCAGGGCGCGCAGTTCCAACGCCTCGCCCCGGACAGCGCATGGAAGTGGGAGAAGAAGACGGCGGCGGAGATCTGCCGCGAGGTGATCGCACAGGCTCAAGCGCCCTTCGCCGTGAAAAAGGCCACGGCGTTGCTGGCACAATTGGAACAACCTTCGCTGGACATCACCACCGAAGAGGCCGTACTGCCCGATGCGCCCTTCAAGCTGGCGCTCACCTATGCCAATGTGAAAGAGGTCTGGCTGCGCGTGGTGAAGGAGGAGAATCCGGAAAGCAGCCATCGCGGCTACCGCAATGCAGCCGCCATGAAACGCCTGCTGCGCATGGCCCCGTTGCGCGCATGGTCCGTGCAGTTGCCCGACGACAGCGACCTCAACGCGCACCTCACCGAGTTGGCGGCGGAGGCCTTGCCGCTCGGCGCGTACAGCATCTTGGCATCCAACAACAAGGATTTCACGGAATCTTCCTTAATCTCCGTGACCGCCGTGCGTGCCACCCGGCTGGCCTTGGCCGAGCGCCGGTTGCCGGGCAACGCCAGCGGGGTGCTGGTGATGGACCGCAACACCGGTCTGCCGCTGAAAAGCGCCACGGCCCTGCTGGAGCGCCATGAATATCATGGGCATGCGTGGATCTTCCGCACCATCGGCACAGCCACCACCGATGCGGACGGCATGGCCCAAGTGGCCTTGCCCAAGGATGGCAATGGGCAATCACGCTGGACCGTATCGCTGGGCAAGGACCGGATCACTTCGCCGGGCAACTACGGCTGGTACCGTGGGGAAGGCACGCACACGGACACCCTGCGCACCTTCCTCTTCACCGATCGCGCCATCTACCGCCCCGGCCAGCCCGTGCTGTTCAAGGGGATCGTCACCGCAAAGCGCGGCGGCACCACCGTGGTAAAGGCGGGCTACGCCACCACGGTGGAATTCATTGACGTGAACGGCGATCCCATCGACTCCTTGCAGCTGACCACGGATGCCTACGGTTCCTTCCACGGGCAGTTCACCGCGCCCCAAGGCACGCTCACCGGCAGCATGCAATTGCAGGAAAAGGACGGCGGCCGCACCATCCGGGTGGAGGAATACAAGCGGCCCACGTTCGAGGTGCTTTTTCCTGAAAACGACACGGCCACCAGCGCGCCGAAGCTGAATGCCATGGCCACCGTGCATGGCCAGGCCAAGAGCTATGCGGGCGTGCCGCTGGACGGCGCCACCGTGCAATGGACCGTGCGCCGCGAAGCCCGCATGCCTTGGTGGTGCGGCGCGTACTGGCGCTCGTTCATCCCGTGGGGCCAACCTGTGGAAGTGGCCAGCGGCACGGCGGAAACCGACGGTGCGGGTAATTTCAGCATCGCCTTCTTGGCCCAGGCCGACCGGTCCATCTCGTTGAAGGCCGATCCCACCTTCAGCTTCACCGTGGAGGCCAGCATCACCGACGTGAATGGCGAAACGCAATCGGGCACCACCAGCATTTCCGTGGGCTACCGCAGCATCAACATCGCGCTGGACGCGGGCGAGGGCCTCAACCGCGCCACCGCCGACAGCCTGAAACTGGGCGTGCAAGACCTCAACGGCAACGCGCTCGATGTGCCCATGGACGTGCGCATCTCCCGCCTGCACACGCCCGGTGTGCCGCTGCGCGGGCGCCAGTGGGAGCGGCCGGACGTGTTCGTGATCCCGCCGGACGCATACAAAAAGCTGTTCCCGGGATCGGTGTACACCAACGGCGACGATCCGCTCACCTGGCCGCGCGTGGACGTGGTGCTGGAACGCAAGCAATGGAGTGCCAACGGCCAGGAACTCGCGCTGTCCGGCATCAAGCAGTGGGACGTGGGCGCGTACCTGATCGAAGCCAGCGCCACCGATGCCGACGGCAAGGAGGTGAAGGTGCAAAAAGTGATTTCGGTCTACGACCCCGCCGTGCAGCACACCGGCTTCGTCAACGAGGCCTTCCATGTGGAAGCGGTGAAGGCCAGGGCAGAGCCGGGCGAAAAGGCGGAGCTGCTGCTGAGCAGCGCACTGCCCGAAGCGCACATCCTGATGGAAGTGGAGCGCGAGGGCAAGATCGCCGTGCGCCGTTGGTTCACCATCAAGGATGGACAACAACTGGTCGAACTGCCCGTGCTGGAAGCTGATCGCGGCGGCTTCACCGTGCATTTCATCGGCGCGGAGCGCGGTCTCTCCCACAAGCAGGACGTTTTTATTGAAGTACCCTGGAGCAACAAGGAGTTGCAGGTGGAATGGATGACCTTCCGCGACAAGCTGCTGCCCGGCGAAAAGGAAGAATGGCGCCTGAAGATCCAGGGACCGAAGGGAGAGAAAGTAGCCGCGCAACTGTTAGCCGGCATGTACGATGCCTCGCTGGACCACTTCGTGCGGAACGATTGGAACATGTCCGTATGGCCTACGGCTTCCGCGCAAATGGGCTGGGAACAAATGGCGCCATTCGGCACCAACGGCAGCATCACCTACGGACGGCACCAAAGCCTGCCGAACGACACCACGCACATCTACCCGGCATTGAACCTGTTTGGATTACCCATGGCATACGGCCGTGGTGGTGTGATGACCATGGAAATGCGTTCCATGTCGGCGGATGCGGCCATGGCCCCGCCCATGCAGGCGAATGCAGGCTTCGCAAAGAAGGAATTGGAGGAATCCAGTGCGAATGCCGAAGTTCCGGAGCCGGCCACTGCGCAGGATGTGCCGCAACCCGCCACCCGCACCGATTTCCGCGAGACCGCATTCTTCTTCCCCGACCTGCTCACCGACAAGGATGGCAGCGTGATCCTGAAGTTCACCATGCCCGATGCGCTCACCCGCTGGAAACTGCTCGGCCTGGCCCACACCACCGACCTCAAGACCGCGCGCTTCACCAAGGAGGTGATCACGCAGAAGCCCTTGATGGTCACGCCCAACCTGCCGCGCTTCCTCCGCGAAGACGATAAGATCACGTTCTCCGCCAAGGTGAACGTGGTGGATGCAGGGGTGTCCTCAAGGTCCGCTGCGCGAGACCTTGAGGGAACACCCCTGAACGGCACCGCCACCCTCGAGCTCTTCGACCCCTTCACCAATGCCCCGGTGGACGCGCGCTTCAACCTGAAGCAGTCCGCGCAGCCCTTCACCGCCGGTCCGGGCCACAGCGCCGTGGTACAATGGGACCTCAGCGTGCCCGAGGGCATCAGCGCCGTGGCCGTGCGCATCAGCGCCAAGGCCGGCACCTTCACCGATGCCGAGCAACGCCCGCTGCCCATCCTCACCGACCGCGTGCTGGTCACCGAAAGCCTGCCGCTGCCCACCAGCACCGCCGGCAAGAAGACCTTCACCCTGGAAAAGCTGCGGAACGACACCAGCAGCACGCTGCGCCACCAGAGCCTGAAGCTGGAGTTTACGCCCAATCCCGCGTGGTACGCCGTGCAAGCGCTGCCCTACCTGATGGAGTACCCGCACCAGTGCAGCGAGCAGGTCTTCAGCAGGCTTTATGCCAACAGCCTCGCCGCGCACATCGTGGACGAAAGGCCGAAGATCAAGGAAGTGTTCGCGCAATGGCGCGCCGACTCCCCTTCTCCCTCGGAGAAGGGGCCGGGGGATGAGGGCGCTTTCCTCAGCAACTTGGAGAAGAACAGCGAGCTCAAGAACATCGTGCTTGCGGAAACGCCGTGGGTGCTCAACGCGCGCAACGAAAGCGAAAGCAGGCAGCGCATCGGCCTGCTGTTCGACATGCAACGCATGGCCGCCGAGCGCGGCAAGGCCTTGAAGCAACTGCGCGACGCTCAGTTGGGCAACGGCGCATGGCCGTGGTTCAGCGGCATGCAGCCCTCCCGCTGGGTCACCCAGGGCATCGTGGCGGGATTCGGCCACCTGGAAAAACTCGGGGCCGCTGACCTGCGCCCCGACGGGCAAACACAGCAGATGCTCAAGCAGGCCGTGAATTGGCTGGACGAGGATGTGGCGAAGGACTACCAGCGCTTGCTGAAGGATTACAGCAAGAAAGAGCTTGATCAATACACGCCAAGCCACAGTGATGTGCAATTTCTCTACGCCCGCAGCTTCTTCCCGCGTTGGCCTATTACCGGCACCACGGCAACGGCGGCGAACTTCTACAAGCAACGCTTGGCCGCCACCTGGCTGCAGTTCGGCTTGCAGGAGCAGGCCATGATCGCATTGGCCCTGCACCGCATGGGCGATGCCGCCACGGCCCAGCTCATCATGAAGTCGCTGGGCGAACGCGCCACGCGCAGCGAAGAGCTTGGCATGTACTGGAAGAACTTCAACGCCGGCTACAACTGGTGGGACTTCCCCACGGAAACGCACGCGCTGCTGATCGAGGCTTTCCACGAAGTGGCCCGGGACGAACAGGCCGTGAACGAGCTGCGCCTGTACCTGCTGAAGCTGAAGCAGACCACCGATTGGAAGACCACCAAGGCCACCGCCGAGGCTTGCTACGCGCTGCTGCTCACCGGCGACGATTGGCTGGAGCCCGCCGCAGCGCCCGTGATCACCGTGGGCCGCGACGTAGTGGTGGCCGACAAGCAGGAGGCCGGTACGGGCTACTTCACCAAGACCTGGTCCGGGGAAGAGGTGAACCGCGACATGGGCGTGGTATCGGTGACCACCACCACCGACCGGGCCGCATGGGGCGCGCTGTACTGGCAGTACTTCGAGCAGATGGACAAGGTGACCAGCGCCGCCAGTCCATTCAGCATCAAGAAGCAAGTGCTGCTAAACACCGCCACGGACGCGGGTCCGCAGTTGGTGGCCTTGGACAAGTCGCGCACGTTGAAGCCCGGCGACAAGCTCACCGTCCGCATTGAACTGCGCACCGACCGCGACCTGGACTACGTGCATTTGAAGGACCTGCGCGCCAGCGGGCTGGAGCCCACCGAAACGCTCAGCGGCTACCGTTCGCAAGGTGGCCTAGGCTACTACCAAAGCACACGCGACGCCGCCACGGATTTCTTCTTCGATCGCATCCGCGCCGGCACCTACGTGTTCCAGTACGACCTGCGCGTGGCCCAAGCGGGCGACTTCAGCAACGGCATCACCACGGCGGTATGCATGTACGCGCCGGAGTTTGCGGCGCACAGCGAAGGGGTTCGGATAAGGGTGGGGAGGTAAACTTGGGGAATACCACCACACAGCATTTGGCTGCCGCAGGTTGCTCCCCATTTGATCACCGGTCCCGGCGCCTATCTTTACCAAGAAGAATTCGCGGCACATGGGAACCGAGGCAATGAAGCTGGAATTGATTGAATGGCTTGCCGGATTAAAAGACAAGGCCATTGTTACCTCCTTGTTCAACATCAAACAGGCCAATGAAGCCGAGGATTGGTACCTTGGGCTGACCCCGGAGCAAAAAGCCTCGATAGCGCGGGGATTGGAAGATGCCGAGGCGGGGCGTGTATTGTCTTCGGAAGAGATGTGGAAGCGCTATGGCCGCACCAAAAAGGGTTGATTGGACCTTTGAGGCGCTGGAGGAGCTGGCCAACATCCATGATGCGGTGCAGCAACGATGGTCCCCTGACATGGCCGAACGCTTCTTGGGCCTGGTGTCCCAGTTTGAAGATCTCGTAGCGAAATACCCCAACGGATTTCGGGCCTCCACCACCAATCCCTCCCTTCGCTTGGGGATCATACACCGGACCGTGCTGGCAGTTTATCGTGTCGACCCTGATCGCGTGTTGGTCATTTCCTTGATCCATGCGCGGGCCGACAATAGTCGATTCCTGTAGGGTTGCGGTGGGCTTTCCACTAAACGAGGAACGGGAGCTCCTTTGCGCAGGATGGGGTTTAGCTTCGTGATGAAACCCTCACAGCCATGAAGTTCATTGCGATCCTCGGAATGTCGATCAGCCTGTGCATGCCTTGCCGCTCACAAACCCTGTTGTGTACGGGCGCAGATTCCGTCCTGGCCATGTACCGCGATGATGCCGACCGGATCGCCATCGCGAAGACCTTCCAGAACGGAACGACCTGGATGGATTCCGTGGCCATTGATCCGGTACCGGCGCAAACCGCCCTGGCCGCATTGGTAGCCGTGTACAACTCCGCATCGACCCAGCGGGACACCGTGGTGGACCTGTTGGACATCCACATCTATCCCCATATCCCGTTGCGGTCGGTCATCTTGTCCGCCGATACCTCATTGGACTGGGTCCACCAGTTGGTGGCGGGCAACATCCCCACTGGAAATGCAACTATCGACAATTTGATGCAGCAATACGATGTGGTTGACGTCAACCCATGGAACTGGATCGTTGATGCCACCCAAGAGTTCACCTTCACCACCGGCACCAACTGGAACCTGTTGCCATTGACCCACCTGTTCGAGCAGATTCCGGGAGTTCATTATTGTGTGGTCAATGGAACCGTGGGCGACGGGGACCGCATCACGGATTCTGTTTTTGCGGAGCATGTGGAGATCACATACTCCTATGGATGGGGTGACTGCCCAGCAGGCTGCGGCGGCTTTTATTCGTGGGTTTTTTCCGTCGCGCCCGATTGCTCGGTGCAGTTCCTCGGCAGCTACGGGCAGTCCCCGTTCATCACCACCGAAGTGCCTGAACCAGTGCCCGGCCAAAACCGCGCATGGCCCAACCCCGCCGACGACGTGCTGCACCTGCCGGCACCGCTTCGCCAGGGGCAATGGGTCCTGTACGGAGGGGATGGCCGGCTGCTTGGCGCGCCCCTGGTGCAAGGGGGCGGCATTGCCGTGGGCGGCCTGCCGCCGGGCAGCTATTGGCTGCGCCGCACGGACCGCCCCGGGGAACCGCCCTTGCGCTTTGTGGTGGTGCATTGACGGGTTGGGGCTTGGTACCGATCCAGCCTACTTTCGCCCCATGAAGTACTTCATTCCCGCCGCCGTCCTTGCAGGCGCGATCCTGCTGAACGCCTGCGGAGATGGCAAAGCCGATGCCGCCAAACAGATAGCCGCCGTAGCCGACAGCATCAAGGCGGCCAACACCATTGACCTTGCGGAGCACCACCTGCCCTTGACCGTGGAAGTGCCCGTGGGCTTGCCTACGGCAACCGTGCTGTGGAAGGACGAGGTGGGCAAGCTTACCGTGACGGCAGGCGACCAGTTCGCATTGGAGATCTTTGAAGGGCCTTCCGGACTTGGGGGCTTGAAGGCCGACTTGGACCGAGACCTGCTGAAAAAGAACACCGTTGTGGAGGAATCCCCGGACTTGATCATTTACCGGTCCGAATTCCCGGACGACACGGCGTTGGTGTTCCATCATTTCAGCCAAACCATCACTGTTGGGGACCGCACCTTCCAAGTCAGCGACCTGGAAACAGGCACATCGTACTCCTTGGAAGCCATACGCCGCATGGCCGCCTCCGTACGGGTCCGGCAACCCGCTTGATGGGCCATCCGCCCACTGCCATCGGAAAAATTGGAGGTTCACCCCACGCTTCTTGCTATATTTCGGCCCCTATTGCCGATCGTGATGTTCAAATTCCGAATCCTCCTGCTCATTGGCACCTTGTTCGCCGGGATGGCCGCACACGCAGCCACCATCGTGCTGGACGGCCATTACCAAGGTAAAAACATCTTCGTGCAGAATCCCTTTTCAGAAGCAGGGGTCGGTTTCTGTGTGTACCAAGTAATGGTCAACGACAAGATCAGCACGGACGAGATCAATTCAAGCGCGTTCGAGATCGACCTGGACATGTACAATTTCAAGATCGGGGACAAGGTGTCGATCAAAATCCTGCACAAGGACGGTTGCTCACCGAAGGTACTGAACCCAGAGGTGCTCAAGCCCAAGAGTACCTTCAACATGGTAAAGCAGGGCATTTCCACGGACGGCACCTACACCTGGACCACCACCAATGAAACGGGCGAACTCCCCTATGTGGTGCAACAGAAGCGTTGGAACAAATGGATCCGCGTGGGTGAAGTACCGGGCGACGGCACGCCCGGGGAGCACACGTATTCCTTCAAGGTGATCCCGCACAGTGCTGAAAATGTTTTCCGGGTGATGCAGATGGACAACAGCCGGCGTCCACGGTTCAGCGAGAGCGTTACTTTTACCAATGCGGCCATCGCGCCGGTGACCTGGACGTATGACAAGGGCAAGAAGGCGATCCACATGAGCGGTGGCAGCCTGTATGAGATCTATGACCAGTACGGGAACATCGTCAAGCGCGGCTATTCCACCGACATCGATGTGAGCACCTTGGACAAGGGGCTCTATTACCTGAACTACGACAACAAGACCGGGGAATCGTTCATCAAGCGGTGAACGCAGTTCCTGGAATACGCAATGCCCTGCTCCAGCGGGTTTTTTTGCTTTTGGGGGATGGGTGAGTAATGTTGGGCGAGTAGTGGCAGGTGAGTGGCGAATAGTGCAGTCAGTCCCGGCACATGGCGAAGGAGTAACTTTCCGGCATGATCCGGATCGAACACATCGGCATTGCCGTGAAGGACATCCATAGCGCTGAGGAGTTGTACGCGAAGCTTCTGGGAAGCCCTTCATACAAACGCGAGGAAGTGCCCAGTGAAGGGGTGATCACCTCCTTCTTCCAAGCCGGCCCCAACAAGATCGAGCTGCTGGAGAGCACCCGGCCAGACGGGCCCATCGCCAAGGCCATTGAAAAGCGGGGCGAAGGCATCCACCACATCGCCTTCGAGGTGGCCGACATCCATGCGGAAATGGCGCGCCTGCGTGCGGAAGGATTTGCGCTGCTCAATGAGGAACCCAAACGTGGCGCGGACAACAAGCTGGTTTGCTTTGTGCACCCCAAGAGCGCCAACGGCGTGCTGGTGGAGCTTTGCCAAGAGATCCAATAAACATGGCAACGAGCAAGGAAACGGCCGCCTTCATCCTGGGGGAACTGGGCAGCGATGGGCGCTTCAGCGTGAAACCCATGTTCGGTGAGTACGCGATTTACGCGGACGGCAAAACGGTGGGCTTCATCTGCGACAACCAACTGCTGCTGAAGATCATGTCTGAAAGCGCCGACCTGGACGCGCTGTGCGAAAGGGCCCAGGCCTACCCGGGATCGAAAGACTACTACCTGGTGCCGGAGGACCTGATCGCCGGCGACCACAAGCTGCCCAAGCTGATGCTGCGCATGGCGGAGGCCTTGCCCATGCCTAAAGTGAAAAAGAAGCGGGTGAAGGGTTGAACCAACTCATTCCTCCGAAAATGTTACGGATCGGTTCACAGCAGCTACTTTAGCATGAAAGGTATGCGGGTGGCCATGAAGAAATTGATCCAACTGTCCAGATCGGAGATCGTGATCTGGTCCTTGGGCCTTGTCATGCTCTATTTCCTGGGCGACCGGACCGGACCTTCCCTTTGCCTTTTCAAATGGCTTGGGGTTGAACATTGCTGGGGCTGCGGATTGGGCCATGCCGTACATGATGCGCTTCATTTGGATTTCGCCGGCTCCTTCGATTACCATCCCCTCGGTATACCCGTCTTGGCGGTCCTGCTCATCCGGATTGCCAGACAAGCTCGATCAACCATCCAACCACCAAGTCAACCAACATGGAACAGAAAGATCTGCTGATGATGATTCCCGGGCTGAAGCCGGAAGAACTGATGATGCTACAGAATTCCATGTCCGGGCTAAACGAAACACAAACCAGGCAATTCCTGACGATGTACTCCACGAACAGGAAGGACGGACAAACCATGCTATTGCTCGCGCTCATCGGTCTCTTGGGGGTCGCAGGGATCCAGCGCTTCATCATTGGTCAAACCGGAATGGGCGTGGTCTACTTGTTGACCGTTGGCTTCTGCGGGATAGGCACCATCATCGATGCAGTAAACGCAAACAAGTTGGCCATGGAACACAACCAAGCTGAGGCCATGCGCGTGCTGAACATGATGAAGATGATGGGTAGCTGACGCCGCCCCTTCAGGCATTCCCTTCCGGCAGTGGCAAGCGCATGGGCATGCGCACAACTGTTCGTGCGCTGCTGTCAAGTGCGCAACATGGTCACCGGCAACTGCGATCTGGTGCAACTCCTGCCCTGCAATGCTGAGGAGCAGCTGATGCCCAAGGTGGAAACCGAAGAAAAGGGGTTGAAGGCTTCACCGGTGAACCGGTAGAACCACGAGGGATACGAGGGGCACCAAGAAGCTGCATGGGGATACCCGCTTTGTGCGCTTCGCGCCGATGGTGGTTAACGAAGCCCAAGTCCCGCGCTCCCTTTGCACTCTTCGTGCCCTTTGCGGTAGGCAAAGCCTGTTCAACCCAGCAGCCCCAGCCGTTCTGCCAGGCCGCACACATCCTCCCTTGCCAGATCCAAGTGCTCCGCATGCAGGCCCGCTTGCTGCGCCCCCTCCACATGCTGAATACTATCGTCGATGAAGAGTGTGCGGGCCGGATCGGCGTGATGCTTTTCCAGCACGAAGCGGAATGCAGCGGCATCCGGTTTACGCAAGCCAATCTCGCAACTGTAGTACGCCCCATGGAACAGTGCCTTGAAGTCCAGGATGCTGTTCTCCCTGGCCACGATGGCCTCGAAGGCGGGCACATGGATGGCGTTGGTGTTGCTGAGCAACAGCACTTGAAAGCGTTCCTTCAGGCGTTCCACCAGTGCGATCCGTTCCGGGGGAATGCTGCCCAGCATGGCGTTCCAACTGGCATCGATCTGTGCGTCCGCCAAGGGTGCGCGCAAAATGTCCCGAATACGGTCCCGGAACTGCGCCGGGGAAATGGCCCCTATTTCGAACCCGTCAAACAGGTGGTCCTGCCTGGCTTTGCTGTACAGCGTTTCAAAATCCCGGAAGCCCAATTGCGCAAAGGCTTGCGCCGCAGCCAAATAATCCACGTCGATGAGCACCCCGCCAAGGTCCAGCAGGATGGTATCAACACCAGTGCTCAGGTGCATGGGGCGCGAAACTACCCGCTTTCCGTCGGGGACCAACCGCTATTTTCGCCGCTCCTCAACGGGCCTATAGCTCAGCGGTTAGAGCAGCGGACTCATAATCCGTTGGTCGCAGGTTCAAATCCTGCTGGGCCCACAGATCTATATCCTTCACCACGGATGGACACGGACACACACGGATGGAACATGGAAGGGACAAGGGCGATCCCTTCCGGCCCGTGCCGGTCGGCAACAAGGGCATGAACACGTTCCGAACATGAAGAAGACGATCGTTACCGGCGGGGCGGGCTTCATCGGCTCGCACACGTGGGTTGAATTGCTGGCTGCGGGCTTTGAGCCCATCATTGTGGACGACCTGCGCAACAGCGAAGAGCGCGTGCTGGAAGGCTTGGAAAAGATCAGTGGCCACAAGCCGGTCATACACCGGGTCGATTGCTGTGATGCGGAGGCACTGGACCGTGTCTTCGCAGCCGAAAGGCCCTCCAGCGTGATCCACTTTGCGGCGGACAAGGCCGTGAACGAAAGCGTGCGCGACCCGCTGAAGTACTACCACAACAACATCGGCTCGCTGGCCACGCTCCTGCGCGTGATGGACACGCACCAGGTGAAGAACATCGTTTTCTCTTCCTCCTGCACGGTGTACGGCAACAGCGGGCATTCACCGGTGACCGAGGACCTGCCTCCGGGCGAGGCGGCATCGCCGTATGGCTACACCAAGATGGTGTGCGAGCACATGCTGCGCGACACCGTGGCCTCCGACGCGGGATTGCGCGCCGTACTGCTGCGCTACTTCAACCCGGTAGGTGCACACCCTTCCGCCCTGATCGGTGAATTGCCCATCGGCGTGCCAAGCAACTTGGTGCCTTACATGACCCAGGCAGCCGCCGGCTTGCGCGACAGGCTCACGGTATTTGGTGACGATTACGACACGCGTGACGGCAGCTGCATCCGTGATTACATCCACGTGGTGGACTTGGCCAAGGCGCACGTGCTGGCGTTGCAATGGGCCGCGAAACAACACCCTCCGTTCTGTGAAGTGTTCAACCTGGGCACCGGCAAGGGCAATACCGTGCTGGAGGCCGTGCACACGTTTGAGCAGGAGAACGGGGTGAAGGTGCCCTTCGTGATCGGCCCCCGCCGGGAGGGTGATGTGCCCGTGATGTTTGCCGACACCACCAAGAGCCGTAAGGTACTGGGCTGGCAAACGAAGCTGACCTTGGCCGATGCGCTCAGGGACGCATGGCGCTGGCAGCAGGCGTTGGGTTGAGGCCGGTCATTTCCCGCGAATGATCTCCACCGGGTCCACGTGCGCAGCCTTGCGGGCCGGGAAGAAGCCCGCGACCCAAGTGGTGGCCAAGGCAAAGCTCACCGCGATCAGGTAGTATTTCACGTTATAGTCCACCGGGAAGGTGGTGACCGTGGGCAGCGCGGCGGTGTTGAAGGGGACGTTGTCGATGATGTGCTGCAGGGTGATGCCCAGGACCAATCCGCCGGCGGCGCCCACCACGCCGATGATCATGCTAAGCAGCAGGAAAATGCGCCGCACGTCGCTGCCATTGAAGCCGGTGGCCTTGAGGATTGCGATGGTGTCCAGCTTCTCGTAGATGATCATGTTCAGGATGTTGTAGATGCCGAAGCCGGCCACAATGAGCAGCACCACGCCCACGGCATAGCTGATGATGCTGCGTACATCGCTGCCGGTCTCGAACTGGGCATTGGCGGTCTGGATGTCGGTGGCCTGCACCCTGAACCGCGCGGCCAGCTCGCGGGCCATGGCCGGGGCAGCGTTGAGGTCGTGCAGCTTCACGTTGATGTCGGTGTAGTAGCTGGGTGGCCGCTGCAGCAGTTTTTGCACGGTCTTGATGTTGGCGTAGCTCTGCACCTTGTCGTACTCGGCAATGCCGCTTTGGAAGAAGCCCGCCACGCGCAGCATGGTGCGGTCGCCGGTGGCGGTGGTCACCTGCACCAGGTCGCCGATGCGGGCGGCCATCAGGTCGGCCAGGCCCTTGCCCAGCACAATGGTGTTGTTGCCCGTGGCGATGTCGTAGGGGTCGCCTTCCACTAAGTAGTCCTGGAACATGTAGTACTGCACCTCCTTCATCACGTCCACGCCAAATACTTGGCCCGTGAGGTCGGTGGTGCCCACATTGAAGAGCACCTGGGCCACTAAGCGCGGTGTTACGGAGAGCACACGCGGATCCTTTTCCAGCGCGCCCATGATGGCGGTGGCGTTGCGCAGGCGCGGCAGGTCATCCTTGGGTTTCACGGACCGGATGAAGTTGTATGCGGCCGTATCGCCGTGATGGGCTTCAGCGATATCCACGGGCTGTTTGGGTGAAATGTGCAGTTCGTTGAAGAGGCGGATGTGCGGGGTGCGGTTGAGGATGAGGCCGTCCAGGAGGTGGTTCAGGCCGTTCATGAACCCGAGCAGGGCCACGAACATGGCGATGCTGAAGGTGACGCCGCCGGCGGCCACGATGCTCTGGCGCAGCTTGGCGCGCAAGAGGGTGACGGCGATGGAGGCGAGCAGGCGCATGGCCGCACGTCAGGGCTTGTAGATGGGCGTGGTGGCGGTGATGCCGTCGAGGATTTCCACCTGCTCCATGTCGCGCGCGCCGACCTTCACCGGTGTTTTTTCATCCTTGCCGGTGATCACGTAGGCGCCGTCCACGATGTATGCCGCAGGCACCAGCAGGGCGTGCGGCTTGGTGCGCTGTACGATGCTCGCTTCCACGGTGAGGTTGGGGTAGAGCACGGGCGGCCGCTTGGTGAAGCGGGCATCCACCTGGAAGGTGCGCGAGCGCTCGTTCATCAGGGGGATAATGCGAGTGACCTCCGCCTCAAACGCGGTGTCGGCGTAACTGTCCAGGGTGATCAGCACGCGCTGGCCCGGCTTTACCAGGCGGATGTCGAATTCGTCCACTTCCAGTTCCAGGTAGAGGTCAAGTGCGCTGCCCACCACGGCCACGGGGCGTTGGGGCGTGGCCAGTTCGCCGGGCTCGATCATCAAGTCGTACACAATGCCGTCGATCAGGCTTTTGGGCTGGTGGTCCGTGTTTCCTGCGGAAGCACTGGCGGCGTTGTTGCGGGCCACATCGAGCTGGGTGCGCAGCTGGGCGCGGTTTTCGGCGAGGGCCTTTCGCGCCATGTCGTAGTTGGCGCGGCTGGTGGTGTAGGCCAGTTGGCGTTGGTCCAATTCATTGCGGCTGCCGATGCCCTTGTCCCAAAGTGCTTGTTGCCGTTGGTAGTTGATGCTGTCCAATGAAAACTTGTCGCGGGCCTGGTCCACGGCGGCGCGCAGGCGGGTGAGCACGGGCCCGTCGTCGCTGGCGTTGCGCTCCAGCAGCTGCAGTTGCGCCTCGGCGCTTCCCGTGGCGAAGCTGCTGGTGCGGTCATCGATGCGCATCAGCGGTTGCCCGGCCTTCACGGTGTCGCCCTCCTTTACCAGCAGGGCCAGCACATTGCCGCTTACGGTGGGGTACACCTGGTATTGCCCCTGGGCTTTCACCATACCGCTCGCGTACACGCTTTCGGTGATGGGGCCTTCCTTGGGAGTGATGCTTTCACGGTCAGTGCCGCAACCAGCTGCAATGGCCGCCACCAGCACTGTTGTGGCCCAGGCATGTGCGTTCATGGGGGCAAATGTCGGGTGCAACGATCTCCCAGCCTCAGGGTCCCCAAGGCTATCGCCTCATAATATCTGGCCAAAACGGGGAATGTTGTGCGACCCTTTCAGGGTCGAACGTCCATTTATCAGGATATTGCTACCATTGGTGTCCGGGATAAGCATCGGCATAGGTCGGAACGCCCTGCCCTGTATGGAAATGGATGGGGCGTGCAACGAAGCTCCCCGGGGCAGGAACACCGGCTGCGACACCCTCCGGGGTCGAATACCATGCGGTGGGCAAATGCTACAAGCTGCGACCCCTCCGGGGTCAAGAACCCAGCGTCAACAAAGGGGCCTGACCCCGGAGGGGTCAAAGCGTATAGACTAACAGGCCCGTGTGCGCGCCGACCCCGGAGGGTGTCGCAGCCGGTGTTGGGATGTTGTCCCAGACGCCAGTGATATTGCTACGATGTTTGACCCCGCCGGGGTCAATTCAAGAGATGCCGGAACGCGACCCCGAAGTGGGGCACACAGCGTAGAACCCGCATTCCGCCAGGCAATCGACCCTGAAAGGGTCGCACACCAAGGGAACCTCAACATGGATGATAAGAGGCGATAGCCCTGTCAGGGCCCCTTCGGGAGACCACTGAGGGAGCAAAGCACCGATCCGCATAATGCCGCGTGTTCCCCACCTTTACGCCCATGGATTCCTTCTCCTCGTCCCAAGCCCCCGAGCCCGTAGGCCACTACCCGCATGCCCGGCGCGTGGGCGATCTGCTCTTCCTCAGCGGCGTGGGGCCGCGGTCGCGTGGCACGAAGAAGATACCCGGCGTGGAGCTGGATGCTGATGGGAACATCGTTTCCTACGACATCGAAACGCAGGTGCGCAGCGTGTTCCAGAACGTGAAGTGGATCCTGGAGGATGCCGGTTCCTCGTGGGAAAAGATCGTGGACGTAACCGTCTTCCTCACCAACATGAAGGACGATTTCGCCACCTACAACCGGCTGTGGAAGGAGTACTTCGAGAAGGACCCGCCGTGCAGGACCACCTTGGAGATCAACTGCCTGCCCACGCCGATCGCCATTGAATTGAAGGTGGTGGCGACGGCGTGAGAGGCATGGTGCAGCACGGATCATGCTCGTTTGGTGGTTGATCGATCACCAAAAAGCCTTCAGAACCTGGATCACTTCACCGGCCATGGCAGCAGCGCTGCCCATGGTGGCGACGCCCGGCAACAATGGGCCACTACAGCACACTGGACCAACGAACCATGCGCACAGGGCGAACTTGGGCCGGTCGGCATTCTTCCCAATCGGTCCAATGACTTGGAAGCAAGCACCAGGTCCGGCCACGGCCATCCGGGCCACTGGCGAAAGCACTTGAAACCATCCAGGTTCAGCTTTTCTCCAGCGACACCTTGCAGACCGTTTGTCCGTCCAGCTGCAGTTCGTGGACGATGGCATCGGCGGGCAGGTCTTTCACCAATAGGCCATCAGCGGGCGTGGTGGCTAAGGTTTCAGAAAGGATGGTGGCGGCATGCGCGTTGACCGCTTGTTCCAACGGCCCACCCCCGTTGCGCAGGATGTGCAGCTCGATCCGGTCGGTGACTTCCAAGCCGGTCTCTTTCCGCAAGGTTTGAATGCGGCTCACCAGTTCCCGCGCAAGACCTTCCCGCACCAGTTCATCATCCAAGGTGATGTCCAAGGCCACGGTTAAGGCGCCGTCGCTGGCCACGCTCAGCCCGGGCACGGCTTCGGCGGTGATCTCCACCTCCTCGCGCAGCAGTTCCACCGGTTGGCCTTCCACGGAAAGCGGCAACCTCCCGTTGGCCTCCAGTTCGGCGATCTGCGCCTGGCTGAAGCCGTTCACGGCCGCAGCCACGCCCTTCATCAGCTTGCCCATGCGGGCACCGAGCTTCTTGAAGTCGGGTTTGATCTTCTTGGTGAGCTTGCCCGCGTTGGCGTCCAGGACCTCCATCTCCTTCACGTTCACCTCGCCGAGCACCAGTTCGCGCACGGCCTCCAAGCGTTCGCGCATGGCGGCATCGGTGACGGGCACCAGCATCTTGCGCAGGGGCTGGCGCACGCGGTGGCCTTCCTTCTTGCGGATGCTGAGCACCAGCGAGGTGAGCTTCTGCGCCAGGGCCGTGCGCTGCTCCAGTTCGGTGTCGATCAGCGCTTCGTCGTGCTTGGGCCAATCGCTCAGGTGGACGCTTGTTCCACAGAGGTCGCGGTACAGGCGGTCGCTGAAGAAGGGCGCGATGGGCGCGCTGAGCCGGGCCACCACCTCCAAGCAGCGGTGCAGGGTTTGGAAGGCGGCCAGCTTGTCCGGGCCCAGCTCCCCTTTCCAGAAGCGGCGTCGGTTCAGGCGCACGTACCAGTTGCTGAGGTCCTCCACCACGAAATCCTGGATGGCGCGTGCGGCTTGCGTGGGCTCATATTCCGCGAAGCTGGCCTCCGCTTGCTGCATCACGCTGTTCAGGCGGGAAAGGATCCAGCGGTCGCTCTCGGTCAATGCGCCCTCACCCCCGGCCCCTCTCCGAGGGAGAGGGGAGTTGCCCTCATCCCCCGGGCCCTTCGACGGGCCCTTCGACGAGCTCAGGGCAGCATATCCATCAATGTTGGCGTAGAGCGCGAAGAAGTTGTAGGTGTTGAAGAGCGCACGGAAGAATTTGCGCTGCACTTCGGTGATGCCGTCGGCGTCGAACTTCAGGTTGTCCCACGGCGAGGCGTTGCTGATCATGTACCAGCGCACGGCGTCGGCGCCGTACTGGTCCAGGGTTTTGAACGGGTCCACGGCGTTGCCTAAGCGCTTGCTCATCTTCTGGCCGTTCTTATCCAGCACTAAGCCGTTGCTCACCACGGCCTTGTAGGCCACTTGGTCAAAGACCAGCGTGCTGATGGCGTGCAGCGTGTAGAACCAGCCGCGGGTCTGGTCCACGCCCTCGGCGATGAAATCCGCCGGGTAGCTGGCATTGAACGGCGCGTTGAACGGACGCGGGTCGCCGGCCTTCAGCTTAGCATAGTCCAAGCCCCATTGCGCGTAGGGCATGCTGCCGCTGTCGAACCACACGTCGATGAGGTCGCTTTCGCGTTGCATGGGCTTTCCGCCGGGGCTCACCAAGGTGATGCGGTCCACGTAGGGCTTGTGCAGGTCGATGGCGTCATACTGCGCCGCAGTGGGCTTTTTCGGGTCGAAGTCCTTCAGCGGATCCTCGGCCATTACGCCGGCCTTCACCGCGCGGGCGATCTCCGTTTTCAGCTCCGCCACCGTGCCGATGCACAGCTCCTCGCTGCCGTCGGCGGTGCGCCAGATGGGCAGCGGGATGCCCCAGTAGCGGCTGCGGCTCAGGTTCCAGTCCTGCAGGTTTTCCAGCCAATTGCCGAAGCGGCCCGTGCCGGTGCTTTCGGGCTTCCAGCGGATGGTCCTGTTCAGCTCCGCCATGCGCTCCTTGGCGGCGGTGGCGCGCACGAACCAACTGTCCAACGGATAGTAGAGGATAGGCTTGTCGGTGCGCCAGCAGTGCGGGTAGTTGTGCTCGTACTTCTCCACTTTGAAGGCGCGCCCTTCGGTCTTCAGCTTGATGGCGATGCGCTCGTCCACGCTGAGGTATTTGTCGCGGCCCTGCTTTTTCGCTTCGGCTTCGCGCTCCCCATCGCTGAGGTATTCGGCCTTCACGTACTCGCCGGCGAAGTCGGTGACCTCAGGTTTGAAGCGGCCTTGCAGGTCCACCAAGGTGAGCGAGCCGATGCCGTGCTGGCGTGCCACGCGCATGTCGTCCGCGCCGAAGCTGGGTGCGGTGTGTACCACGCCGGTACCGTCCTCGGTGGTCACGAAATCGCCACCGATCACCTGGAAGGCATCGCCGTCGGTGGGCTGGGCGTAGGGCAGCAGTTGCTCGTAGCGGATGCCTTCCAACTGGTGGCCGAGGAATTCGCCGTCGAGCGTCCAGGGGATGTGTTTCCCGTCCTTCTTGTAGTCCTCAAAAGAGGCCCCTTGGTCAGCCTCTTTGAAGTACGCGCCCAGCCGCGATTTCGCCAACACCACGGTCTGTGGCGCGTGGGTGTAAGGGTTGAAGGTCTTTACGCGAACGTACTCCAGCTTGGGACCCACGGTGAGCGCGGTGTTGCTGGGGAGCGTCCACGGCGTCGTGGTCCACGCCAACACGAACACTTCGCCAAAGGCGCCCTTGAACAGGAATTCGCTTTGCTCGTTGCGGATCACCTTGAACTGCGCCACCACGGTGGTGTCCTTCATCGGCTTGTAGGTGCCGGGCTGGTTCAGTTCGTGGCTGCTGAGGCCCGTGCCGGCCGCAGGACTGTAGGGCTGGATGGTGTAGCCCTTGTACAGCAGGTCCTTTTCATACAGTTTCTTCAGGAGCCACCACACGCTTTCGATGTAGGGGGTCTTGTACGTCACGTACGGGTGCTCCATGTCCAACCAGAAGCCGATGCGCTCGGTGAGGTCGTTCCAGATGTCCGTGTAGCGCATCACGGCCTCCTTGCATTGGCGGTTGTAGTCCTCCACCGAAATGCTCCGGCCGATGTCCTCCTTGGTGATGCCGAGCTCCTTTTCCACGCCGAGCTCCACGGGCAGGCCGTGCGTGTCCCAGCCGGCCTTGCGGTCCACGCGCTTGCCCTGCTGCGTTTGGAACCGGCAGAAAATGTCCTTGATGGTGCGGGCCATCACATGGTGGATGCCCGGCAGACCGTTGGCGCTGGGCGGACCTTCGTAGAACACGAACGGCGGCGCGTCCTTGCGCAGCTCCAGGCTTTGGCCGAAGGTGTCCTCCGCCTCCCACTGCTTCAGGATCTCCGCCGCCACGTGGGGCAGGTCCAGTTCATCGTATTGCGGGAAATGCTTGGCCATTGCGGATTTTCTACGGGGCCGCAAAGGTAAACCGCCGTATAGGGTTTACGCTCCACGCGCGTGTGGCCCTAACGGTGGCATAGGCCGTTTACTTCCCGGAGCATGCGCCCGCCTTGACCGGTTACATAACGGTTTCGGGCTTTGCGTTCGGGCGGGTTTCGGAGCACAAAACTGTCTGCCAGCACTGAACTTGAATAGAAGCACAAAGCTCCAAGTTTGCACATCAGCCCGCCTGACGCAAAACCCGTGTTAGCGGTTCGGGCTTCTGTTCTTCTCGTCATAGTTGTCGGAATTGTTCAGCGTTAATAATGTTTTGAAGCAAGCTGTATGAAGCAGAAGGTGCTGTCCGTGACGATGGATGATAGAAGTCAATTACTTTGGCATTTTTGTGTCTGCCGATTGCAATTCCGTAACCACTATTAACCCAATTTACTTTTGGAAAAAGTCCGTTGCGAAGTTCTTTCCAAGAAGTTCCGGTAATTATGATGTCTGGCGAAATGATGTCAATTTGTTGATGTAAAAAGTCAAAGTTCTTTTCTAAATGCTCCATCATTCGGTCGTATTCAGAGTTTCCAAGTCCACCCGATTTTTTAATGTTCATAAAGGCTATACTTTGGATTGCTTTATGAGCAGAACCTTTATTTGTCCAAATGTTGTCATACTGCGGAAAGTTGTTAAGAAGTCCAAAGCTCCATTCGGAAATGCGATAAGAAAAAGTGTAAGCAATTTCTTCACGCCACCATTCTCTAAAATCGCCTGCGTCTTGGTTAGGATTGTTCGGTTCTTTGGCAATGAACAAAACCTTTGTCGGGGCAGATAAGAATTGTTGCTCGTCCACAATACCGTCCTTAACGAACTTGCCTTGATATTCGGGAATGGTGTTTTCCCACTTGTCAAACAAGTCGTTAAGCAAATCGGTTTTGTTTGTTGTTGTCTGCTTAAAGTCCACCTTGAATTTCAACTTTTTGTTGGTTACCACATTTTGAGCAACGAAATGAGGTTGTTAATTTAGAACTTTTGGTAGATGGTGCAGATGTTGAAGTTGTGCTGTTGTCCAAGTTGCCGCATTTTTCACATTTCTTTTTGTAAGAGATTTGCAGTCCGTTTTGTTTCACGATAACCGCTCCTTGAAGTGCTACTGGCATAATTTGTCTGTTTTATTTTTTGCCTACTCTGTTCGGTTTTCAGCTTCCCCGTTTTTGGTCGGGACTGTCGTTACAGCCTGACCGCTAACGGGCCGGCGATAAAACAAGTTGCCGAAGGCAATTTGCCCGAAGGGCGTAGTGACCGAAGGGAACGAAGTTTTATTGCCTGTTGGGCGCTGTTAAATGGCGCGTAACCACAGCGTTTCTTTTCCCGGCCGATTCTCTTCTCTATTTGCATTGAGCGGCACTCATTAAGGGGAGTTGGTTGATTCTCTTTATTTTCAATTACCCCAATCTATTCCATCAAAACCAAGAGACCTTATTTTTCGCCTTTAAGAACTTAGTATTCCCAAGTTATAGATCAGCATAATAAAACCGTAATCCATCTTGAAATGGTTGTCAATTACAAATTAGCAATTTAACATCCCAAGCACTTTTAATGCGTCACTTAAAGCTCTTACATCATGCGTACGGATGTAATCCACACCCATATAGCTTATATAAATTTCAGCAGCCAGGGTCGCTGGCGTTCGCTCGTTGACTCCTCGCCCAACAATAGTTCCTAAAAAAAGATTTCCGAGAAACCGAAACAAGAATTGGTAATTTAAAGTATTCTTTTACTCGAAAAATATTTTTCAAAACATATATTGACGTTTCTGGGTTAGAGCCTAAGAAGAAACCCATCCCTGGGTCTAAAATAATTCTTTCGGATGAAACGCCTGAATTTTGAAGTGAATTTATTCGTTGCGAAAAGAAATCAATTATTCCATTAAATATATTTTCGGGAACAGTTTCGATTACTTGGGCTTTCCCAAGCCGCTGTATGGAATGCATAACAATGAGTTTGCAATTAGATTCTGCCAATTCAGGATATAATTCTGCGTATGGAAACCCTTGAATGTCATTTAAATAGTGGACATTCTTTTTTAAAAAATATTTTTGAACTTCGGGTTTGAATGAATCAACAGAAACTGAAATATTTTGAGAATGCAATTTGTCGATGACATCATTTAAACGGATTATTTCCTCATGAGGCTTTACTTCTTTTGATTCAGGATTACTGGAAGCGGCTCCTACATCAATTATGTCAGCGCCATCCTTAACAAGTAGAAGTGATTTCTCTATAGCTTTATCATAATTTAAATAAAGGCCGCCATCTGAAAAGCTGTCTTCAGTAATGTTTACTACACCTAGTATTGTAGGCTTTTTTAATTTCATATGTTTTTTCACTTTAATTGCCTTTTCTATTCTGCTCTGTCTGTGGTTTTATTTCATATCTTTTTAATTTAATTCGCGGATTATTGTTTCCCTAAACTGTGCCGCTCGTCTTTTGTTTTTATATTTCTCGGCCGGGCTATTTATTTAACGCGCCATTTAATTGCGCCCAACGTTTTGCAGCTAAACGCCGGCAGGTTCTCCGGGACCAGCCTCGAAGCCCCGATCATTCAAGTATACCACTTCTCTTTCGATCGAAGCGCTGAGGGCCTGCTGGCGTTTAGGTGCTGTTGTGGTGCGTTTGTTTCTTTTTCATTACTTCATTTTGGAACTCTTCGAAAGTTTCATACGGCGTATCCTCATAAGTTACATATCCTAGACTTGTTTTGAAGTAATCTTCTAGTTGTCTTAAACATTCTGATTCATTATCAGTATTAGATGGTCCACCTATATCTGCATCTCGGGTAATTCCAAATATGATTGCCTCATCTTTTGTATAAAAGAGCATCCCGAACAAATTTGGGTTTGAATCATCCGTACTTTTCCAATAGAGATTATACTTTGCCTTAGTATTGACTTGGAGAAAATCCATCACGTCCTCAGCACTGGAAAACTCTCTGTCGGGTTGTTGAGAATATTGGGGGAACTCAAATTCATCGGCAAAGACCTTTCGTTTAGGTATGAAATAATCAAGAAACTCTAAAGCTGTCTGTTTCGATCTTGTTCTAATGGCAACGTATATGTCGGCGTGCTCACTCATGTTTTATCAAATGCACCACAACGTAGGATTGCCGCAGATCCTCGCCTATTTCACAAGTGGTTGTGCGGAGGTGATCCTCGCATATTCCACCCCAAGTGGATAAAATACGAAGGTTTTGGTGGAAATGTCGTCAGGTGAGGTCCAGCGCATCCAGCCGGTTGACGATGTCATGGAGGTAACGGCGGTCAGTACCTTGTTCCGAGAGGTGGGTGACCACTCCAGGTCGAAGGTGTTCTTGTGGTCCATGGCTTCGGTAAAAATAGGCATCGTTGGCCCAATGGATAAAATTTTGCCAAGCGCCTTGGTGTTTCTTTCTTGTTCCCTCCGCCACGCTCGTTCCATGGCATCCCGGCCAGTGGGGCCCGGCAGGTAGGCGTGGTTTTTGGGCGGGCCTTGCTTCGCCGACGGCGCCGCCGCGAAGCGCTTTGGCGAAGCGGGGAGCGGCTACGCGAAGGCAATGCCGGAGGCCCTAAAATGCCACGCACCCGGCAAAGAGCCGGGCGCGTGCCTGAGTTAATTGACGACGCGGGGGACAACGGGGGAGGACGGTTCGGATAGCGTTCAAGGTCGCAAAATGCACCCCTGAACAGACCATCAAACTAAGTTTGCTCCATGAGCAAGAAGAACGCCGCGGCGGTCAGTGAAGAAGTGGTCATGAGCCGGATCCACACGATACGCGGCCACAAGGTGATGTTGGACAGCGACCTGGCCGAGCTCTATGAAGTGGCGACCAAGGCCCTGAAACAGGCGGTGCGTCGAAACCTGGACAGCTTCCCCGAGGACTTCATGTTCGAGTTGACCCCGGAGGAATGGGAGAACTTGAGGTCACAAAACGTGACCTCAAGTCATGGGGGCGCACGATACCCGCCCATGGCCTTCTCCGAGCACGGGGTCATGATGCTATCCAGCGTGTTGAAAAGCGATCGGGCACGGCGGGTGAACATCCAGATCATGCGGCTGTTCGTCCGGATGCGCGAGGTACTATCCACTCACAAGGAACTCTTGTTGCAGTTGGAGAAGCTGCGCGGCACGGTATCCCACAACAGCCGCGACATAAAAGTGATCTTCAACCACCTGAAGCGGATGCAGCAGGAGGAGGAGAACCGGCGGTTCCTGGCACAGGTAGCCAAGAAGCGGCCCCCCATCGGGTTCAAGAAAGGGAAGGACAAGAGTTGACCCCCCCCTGCACTCGCTCGCGTGCCTGCCGAGCTGTTCGATGTCGTCATCGCTGCAGGTATCTCAACCCTTGGCCGGGCCTCACGCAGAGGACACTGCCGCTTCCTTGAAGTTTGCAGGGGGACCCGAAAAGGCCTTTGGAATGGATGCCGCATGAAGCACGTATCTTTGGGCTGCCATGAAGATCCTGCTGGACATCAAGGAGAGCAAGACCGAATTCGTGCTGGAACTGCTCAAGAATCTTCGCTTCGTGAAGGCCACTCCGCTGACGGACACGAAAGCCAAGGCGCTTTCGGACCTCCGCGAAGCGGTGGAAGAGATGAAGCTGATCAAAGCCGGTAAGAAGCATGGCAGGCCCGCGCGGGAACTCCTCGAAGAACTTTGAGGTAAGGAGCATCGCCACCTTCGATCGGCAACTGAAGGCACTGGCGAAGAAGCATGCTTCGCTGAAGCGTGACTATGCCGCATTGCTCGACGAGCTTGAAAGGGATCCGTTCATCGGCGCGGGGTTGGGGAACGCTTGCTACAAGGTGCGCATGGCCATCACCTCGAAGGGAAAGGGCAAGTCCGGTGGCGCAAGGGTAATCTTGCACATTGTGGTGCGCGGGCATTGTGTCTGGCTGCTGGCCATCTATGACAAGGCGGATATCGACAGCATCCCCATGAAGGAGATCAAGCTGCTGTTGAAGGAGCTGCCGTGATGAACACCCCCTGCACTCGCTCGCGTGCCTGCCCGCCGAAGGCACGTTCCCACCGCGAGGGCTCGCTCGGCTATTTGCCAAGTGAGGGTTCCTGATAGGGCCTCCGGCCCGTCTCTGAACCACGGGTGCAAGTAGTGTATCCGGCGGGCCGGAGGCCCTAAAATACCACGCACCCAGCAAAAAGCCGGGCGCGTGCCCGAGTTGGTTGACCACGCGGGGGACAACGAGGGGGGGGACGGTTCGGATAGCGTTCAGGGTCGCAAAATGCGACCCTGAACAGACCATCAAACTAAGTTTGCTCCATGAGCAAGAAGAACGCCTCGGCGGTCAGTGAAGAAGTGGTCATGAGCCGGATCCACACGATACGCGGCCACAAGGTGATGTTGGACAGCGACCTGGCCGAGCTCTATGAAGTGGCGACCAAGGCCCTGAAACAGGCGGTGCGTCGAGACCTGGACAGCTTCCCCGAGGACTTCATGTTCGAGTTGACCCCGGAGGAATGGGAGAACTTGAGGTCACAAAACGTGACCTCAAGTCATGGGGGCGCACGATACCCGCCCATGGCCTTCTCCCCTGCACTCGCTCGCGTGCCTGCCCGCCGAAGGCACGGTCCCACCGCAAGAACTCGCTCGGATTTTTGCCGAGCGAGGGTGCCTGATAGAACCTCCGGCCCGTCTCTGAACCACGGGTACAAGTAGTGTATCCGACTGGCCGGAGGCCCTAATACCATTTAGACGCTCAAAACCGGCCAAAGCTGCGCCGCGATCTTTTCGGAGGACGATCCGCGCATCGGGTTGCGTAGCGGTGCCTACGGGACCCGATGCGCGGAGAAGTCATCCGGAAAGAGGGCAAGCAGATCGGGTGGTATTGAGTGTCTAAATGGTATAACGTGCCACGCACCCGGCAAAAAGCCGGGCGCGTGCCCGAGTTACGTTGACCACGCAAGGCGTAACGGGAAAAGTGCAGACAAGGCCAGTGTGAGGGAACCGGTTATCTTTGAAACATGGTCACGATCATCAGGAAGAAGACACCGAAGAGCCGGCTACGTGCTGCGGTGAGGCGTGCCAAGGCGGTCCCGCAGAAGGGCTTCGATGCCAAGAAACATCTGGGCAAGTGGAAGCTGGACGAGGATGCGCTAGCCACGCAGCAACGACTTCGGGATGAGTGGGGGTAGTCTGGTGCTCGACACCAGCGTGGCCATCGATATTTTGGGTGGCGATGAGCGTGCAGCGGCCCTGGTGCAAGGAGCGATCGTGTACGTATCCGTGATCACACGTGTGGAATTGTTGAGCGTGGCCAAGCCGCGCACGCACTCTCCCGAAGCGGCAAAGGCGTTCTTGGCCGACTGCAAACTGGTGCAGTTCTCGGACGAGGTCCAGGACCTTACCATCCGTTTGCGGAAAACCTACAAATTGAAGTTGCCTGATGCCGCGATCGCTGCCACGGCTGCTTGGCTCAATGCCCGGTTGATCACGGCAGACGAGGCCTTCACGAAGATAGGAAAGGATGTGTCCGTCCTGATCTACGAACGGTGAAGGCTCCACATACCTGCCTGCGGCAGGCGCGCACCCGTGCCAGTGTGTGCGGGTGATGCTATGCGCCACCGATTGCGCCGCATGCTGCCCCTTCATGCCGGTGGATCATGCGCACCAACATCCTTAAGCCGACCTTAGCGCACATGAGCAAACAAGCCGCAACGTTCAGTGCCCGCCCCGTTGATCCCGCCGGCACATACGCGTTGGCCTTGCGCTTGGTGGTAGGCTGGACCTACTTCAGCGCCTTTTGGCGCCGCACCGCCTTGGCCAACAAGTTGGATTGGGACGCGGAAGGTTACATCGGCGAGAAGTTCAACCACTTTCTGCCGCATGCCTTGGGGATCAAGCCGCTGATCGAATACTTGGTGAGCAACCCGGATGCGCTGTGGTGGAGCATGCTGGCCTTTACGATCATTGAAGGCGTTGTGGGGCTGCTGTTGATGCTGGGCTTGTTCACCCGGGCCATGAGCGTGGCGGTGTTTGGCTTAGCCATGGGCATCTTGCTGGGCTCGGGTTGGATCGGCACCACATGCCTGGATGAATGGCAGATCGGCATCCTGGGCCTGGCGGCGGGCTTCACGCTGTTCCTCTCCGGCGGCGGCATCCATTCGCTGGACCGCTTGCTGGCCATGCGCGGGGCCGCGCTCGCGCGCAAGGCCTGGTTCCCGTGGGTAGCGTCCGGGCACCTGGACATCTTCTCCGGCCGGCTGTTCATCTTGGCTCCCGCAGGTGCCGGGGTCCTGCTGTTCATCACCCTGTTCACCAACCAGGTGTTCCACGGCGGCGTGTGGGGCACGCTGCACAACAAATCGGTGAAGCCGCGCGTGGAGATCACCGATGCGGCGTTGGGCGCGGACGGGCTGCGCTTCACGGTGCAGCGCGTGGAGGGCGTTGACGTGTACGGCTCTTTCCTGATCGGCATTGAGGTACTGGACACTGCCGGCAACAAGGTGCTGGCGTTGACCGGTGAAGACCTTGCCCGTTTCCCGCAGGAACGTATCCTCAATGCGTACGTGGCCAAGGTGAAACCCGGCAAGCACAGCATGATCCTGCCATTGGGAGCCAAGGCGGAACTGTTCGTGCAGGCGGATACGCTTTCAAAACTGCCGGAGGGCAACTACCAATTGCGCCTCACGGATATCAGCGGGGCCGTGTGGGAAGCACCGATCGCCCATTGACCGTGCCGGACCTCGCGTGCGGTAGGCTTGGGATCATTCCAAATAAGCCGGGCAGGGCGCCTTGATTTCAACCCCATTTTTTCGGCATGTACTTTTGCCGTTGACCAAACGGCGACCTATCCACGCCACCCCTGAAGCATGGCACGACAAGGACTCTTCGGCTCCGCCTTAGTAAAGAAGTACTGGATGGCCCTCACGGGCCTTTTCCTCATCACCTTCCTGGTGGTACACGCCGCCATCAACGCGATGATCTTCTTCAATGACGGCGGCATCACCTTCAACAAGTGGGCGCACTTCATGGGCACCAACCTGATCATCCGCACCATGGAGATCGTGCTCTTCATTGGCCTGATCATCCACATTGTGGACGGCATTATGATCACCCGGCAGAACCGCGCCGCACGGCCCCAGAATTACGTCTACGCCCGGCACAACGACAACAGCCGCTGGTACTCGCGCAGCATGGCCATCCTTGGCATCCTCATCCTGCTATTCCTGATCGTCCACTTAGACAACTTCTGGATCAAGACACGCCACATCATCGGTAACCTCGATGCATACGGCGTGGACGCGGCCGGCCAGGAGAACCTCTTCGCCCGCATGCAGGATGTGTTCACCAACCCCCTGCTGGTGGTGATCTATGTGCTGGGCTGCTTCTCCCTGTTCTGGCACTTGCTGCACGGCTTCAAAAGCGCGTTCCAATCGCTCGGCCTCAACCACCGCAAGTACAACGGGTTCATCTCGGCCTTCGGTGCTGCCTTCTCCATTGTCATTCCCGTGTTGTTTGCCTCCATGCCGGTGGCGATGTATCTGGGGTGGGTCAGTTAAATGCAAGGTGCTGATGAAGTTCTTTTGTTGCGGGTTGCGGGTTGTGGGTTGGAAATGCCGTTGCGAGATACGGGTTACGAGTTGCAAATGCCGTTGCGGGTTGCGGGTTCGAAATGCCGTTACGAGTTGTCGCCAACCCGCCAACCCATAACTGACCAACCCGAAACAAACAACCCCTAACCCGTAACCGACCAACCCGAAACTACCCAACCGTTAACCTCTATCAA
The DNA here is from genome assembly GCA_023957375.1 of Flavobacteriales bacterium. Taxonomy (GTDB): domain Bacteria; phylum Bacteroidota; class Bacteroidia; order Flavobacteriales_F; family PHOS-HE28; genus PHOS-HE28. Next base: position 856,168 of record JAMLHB010000002.1, read on the forward strand.
CCATGGCCTCCATCACAGACTTCGAGGATCTTGATATTTGGAAGGATGCACGTGTACTGAGCAAGAAGGTCCGTGAGGTGACCAAGCGGAAATCATTTGACGATGACCGGGACTTGCGTTGGCAGATCCGAAGCGCGGCCGTTTCAGCCATGTCCAACATTGCTGAAGGGTTTGAACGGAACAACAACAACTTCTTCCTTCAATTTCTTCGTACCGCGAAAGGGTCGGCCGGTGAAGTTCGTTCGCAGCTTTACTCATGCCTTGATGCTGGTTATGTAACGGAAGAAGAGTTCAAGCCCTTGCGTGAGGAGGCAAAGCTTCTCGGTCAACGAATAGGGAAATTGATGGACTACTTGGAAGCATATCAGCGCCTACCAGGCAACGCCACCCGAAACACGGTCAAGGCCCGGCGCAACCCGTAACCCGCAACCGGCCAACCCGTAACCGCTCCCCTCGTCAATCAGCAATTTCCATGAGCACGCTCGATTCCAAAGTCCCAGATGGCCCGTTAGACAAGCAGTGGGCGCACCACAAGGAACACCTCCGCTTGGTGAACCCCGCCAACAAACGCCGCATCGACATCATCGTGGTGGGCACGGGCTTAGCCGGCGCTTCCGCCGCAGCTTCCCTGGCGGAGATGGGCTACAACGTGAAATCCTTCTGCTACCAGGACAGCGCCCGCCGCGCACACAGCATCGCCGCGCAGGGCGGCATCAACGCGGCGAAGAACTACCCCAATGACGGTGACTCCATCTACCGCCTGTTCTACGACACGCTCAAGGGCGGGGACTACCGCAGCCGAGAAAGCAACACGTGGCGCCTGGCGGAGGTCAGCGCCAACATCATCGACCAGTGCGTGTCGCAAGGCGTGCCTTTTGCCCGCGACTACGGCGGACTGTTGGACAACCGCAGCTTCGGCGGCGCCTTGGTGAGCCGGACCTTTTACGCCCGCGGCCAAACGGGCCAGCAGTTGCTCCTCGGCGCTTACAGCGCACTAATGCGCCAGGTGGGCAAGGGCAAGGTGAAGATGTACGACCGGCACGAGATGCTGGACCTGGTGTTAGTGGACGGCAAGGCGCGCGGCATCATTGCGCGCAACTTGGTCACCGGGCAGATTGAACGCCACGGCGCGCATGCCGTGCTGCTCTGCACCGGCGGCTATGGCAACGTGTTCTTCCTGAGCACCAATGCCATGGGCAGCAACGTCACCGCAGCCTGGAAGGCGCACAAGCGCGGGGCCTACATGGCGAACCCCTGCTACACACAGATCCACCCCACCTGCATCCCCGTGAGCGGCGACCACCAGAGCAAGCTCACCCTGATGAGCGAGAGCCTGCGGAACGACGGCCGCATCTGGGTGCCGAAAAAGAAGGAGGATGCCGTGGCCATTCAACAAGGAAAGAAGAAGGGCAGCGACATTGCCGAGGACGACCGCGACTACTACCTGGAGCGCCGCTACCCCAGCTTCGGCAACTTGGTGCCGCGCGACGTGGCCAGCCGCGCCGCCAAGGAGCGCTGCGACGCGGGCTTCGGCGTGAACAAGACCGGGGAGGCCGTGTACCTGGACTTCGGTTCCGCCTTTGAACGCTACGGAAAGATGGAGGCCAACGTACACCACATCGAAAACCCCAGCAAGGAGAAGATCCTCGAACTGGGCAAGCAGGTGGTGAGTGCCAAGTATGGCAACCTCTTCGACATGTACGAGAACATCGTGGGCGAGAACCCCTACGAGCACCCGATGAAGATCTACCCCGCCGTACACTACACCATGGGCGGGCTGTGGGTGGACTACAACCTGCAGAGCACCATCCCCGGCATGTACGTGCTGGGCGAGGCGAACTTCAGCGACCACGGCGCCAACCGCTTGGGCGCATCCGCGCTGATGCAGGGCCTGGCCGATGGCTACTTCGTGATCCCCTACACCATCGCCGACCAGTTGGCGGGGGAGATCCGCACGGGCCCCATCAAGACCGACACATCCGAGTTCGACGAGGCGGAGAAGCACGTGCGCGACCGCATTGAGCAACTGCTGAACACCAAGGGTACCGAGCCGGTGGACCACTTCCACAAGCGCTTAGGCAAGGCGATGTGGGAGTATTGCGGCATGACGCGCACCGCCGCAGGCCTGCAGAAGGGCATTGAGGAGATCCGCAAGATCCGCGAGGATTTTTGGAAGAACGTGCGCGTGCCGGGCAAGGCCGATGAGTTCAACCAGGAACTGGAGAAAGCCGGTCGTGTGGCCGACTTCCTGGAGCTGGGTGAGCTAATGTGCAAGGATGCCCTGCACCGCAACGAAAGCTGCGGCGGCCACTTCCGCGAGGAATACCAGACCGAGGAGGGAGAAGCCCTGCGCGACGACAACAACTTCGCCTACGTGGGCGCCTGGGAATGGAAAGGTGATCCCGGAACGGCGGAGTTGCACAAGGAGGCGTTGACGTTCACGGTGCTGCAATTGTCACAGAGGAGTTATAAGTGAGGAGGGAGAGAGGAAGAGAGAGAGAGGAAGAGAGAGAGAGGAAGAGAGGAAGAGAGGAAGAGAGAGAGGAAGAGAGGAAGAGAGGGAGGGGAGGTGATGAATTGGTGGATAAGAAACCATTACGATGAGCGAAGAACCTGCACGGTACGGCCTGAAGAACCAGGATTGGGTTCTTGACGGGCATTTCGAGCTTGGGGATATCCTTTCTCAAGTGGCCGAACCCGGAGGAAAGGGTTACGTCTCCCATTTCAGGGATTTTCGCGTATGGCAGCAGGGAATGGATCTTGTGGACCGCGTTTATGAATTGAGTGCGCGGTTTCCCAAGGAAGAATTGTACGGCCTCACATCCCAAGTTCGGCGGGCGGCGGTGTCCGTTCCTTCCAACATTGCCGAAGGCTGGGGGCGCAACCGCAAGGGTTATATGTCACTCGGGTTGAGCTATGCACGCGGCTCGGCACACGAGGTGGAAACGCAATTGGAGATCGCGGTTCGCCTGGGATGGCTTTCCCGGAATGAACTAATCCCTGTCTTTGACCAATTGAACATCCTGAGCAGCGGCCTCCTTCGATTCATGCACACATTGGAGAAGCGATGAGCACGAAGCAGCGCACGACTTTGGCAAGTTGTGCCATCCTCACCTCTTCACTTCTTCACTTCATCTCCCGCATTCAATGAAACTCACACTCAAGATCTGGCGCCAAGCAGGCCCAAAGGCCAAGGGCCAAATGGTGGACTACCCCGTTGACGGCATCAGCGAGGACATGTCCTTCCTGGAGATGCTGGACGTGCTCAACGACAAGCTGATCCTCGAAGGGCAGGAACCCATCGCGTTCGACCACGACTGCCGCGAGGGCATTTGCGGCGCGTGCAGCCTGTTCATCGACGGCCGCCCGCATGGCCCGGGCCGCCACATCACCACGTGCCAGTTGCACATGCGCCGCTTCAAGGACGGCGATGTGATCCACGTGGAACCATGGCGGGCCAAGGCCTTCCCGGTGATCAAGGACCTGGTGGTGGACCGCAGCGCCTTTGACCGCATCCAGCAGGCCGGCGGCTTCGTGAGCGTGAACACCAACGGCAATTTGGTGGATGCCAACGCGATCCCCGTGCCCAAGGCGGATGCCGACAAGGCCTTCGATGCCGCCACCTGCATTGGCTGCGGCGCGTGCGTGGCCGCCTGTCCCAACAGTTCAGCCATGCTCTTCGTCTCGGCCAAGGTGAGCCAGTTCGCCCTGCTGCCCCAAGGCCGTGCGGAAGCCAAGGAGCGCGCGTTGAACATGGTGGACCAGATGGATGCCGAGAAGTTCGGCAACTGCTCCAACATCGGCGCTTGCGAGATCGAGTGTCCCAAGGACATCTCCTTGGAGAACATCGCGCGGCTGAACCGCGAGTATTTGGGCGCCGCTGTGAGCAAGGAAGAGGGTCCCCCGGTGCCCTTCCACAAGCCGAAGCAGGCTTGAGGGGCTCCTTCTTCCATTGGGGCCAGGCCCCCTGCCGAACCGGGAGCTGTAGTGCATGGGGTTCTTCCGGAAAGCATGGAAAAACAGCCGCTGCTCACGTCAGGAAGCGCCGATAATGGGCCAGGCTTTCCGCGTCAAAGCACACGAACATCACCTGTTGCAGGGTGGTCAGTGATGCGGCCACATCCCGCACCGTGCGTACGGCGATTTCTGCCGCCAAGTCCTTCGGGAAACCGTAAACGCCCGTGCTGATGCCCGGGAAGGCGATGGATGACAAGCCGCGCTCCCCGACGAGCAGCAAGCTGTTGCGGTAGCAACTGGCCAACAGCTCCGGTTCGTTCCTTCTGCCTCCGTGCCAAACCGGCCCCACCGTGTGGATCACGTACTTGGCCGGCAGCTTTCCGGCCCGTGTGATCACGGCTTCGCCGGTGGCGCATCCACCCTGCCGCGCCACGACCGCCCTGCAGTCTTCCATGATCTGCGGACCGCCCGCACGGTGGATCGCACCGTCCACGCCACCGCCGCCCATCAAGCTGTTGTTCGCCGCGTTCACGATGGCCTCCGCCGCAATGGTGGTGATGTCGCCTTGAAGGGCTGTGAAGCGCATGGCTCGGAAGTGGTGCCCGGTTCAATGGCTCTCGAAGTAAAGCAACGCCGCCTCCTTCAGCAATTGCTCCTGTTCGTCGGAACTCATCGGGGGCAGTTCCTTGGCGCGCTGGAAGTGCGGCCATCCGTCCTCATCACGGCCTGCCGGCGCATAGTAGCCATACAGGGCCAGCAAGGTGGAGACGGCGATGTGCATCAGGCCGATCTTCTCGTCCTTCGCGAAGTTCCGCGCCGGTTGGCCCAGTTCCTGCACGCCGATCAGGAAGAGCAACGCATCCATGTCCATGGGCATGCCGAAGCGGTCCTCCATGCGCTTCATCAGAAGGCGCCAACGGGCATCCAGTACCAAGTCCATCTTTTGCGGGGCCGAAGGTAGCAGGCTCTCCGCGCCCTGGCGCCAGGCATGTGTGCCGTACACTTGTTGCGATGAACTGGTTGGACTGGTTGTTGATCGCCCTGTTGGCCGTTGCGGCGGTGCGCGGCTTTTTTCGCGGCTTCGTGGTGGAGCTGGCCTCGCTGGTGGCCTTGGTCCTCGGCATCTGGGCGGCATCGCACTACAATGCGGCCGTGGCGGCCTGGATCGGCCTGGATCCCCGTCATGAGGTGATCTCCTTCCTGGTCACCTTCATCGGCGTGCTGGTGGCCATACACTTGTTGGCCAAGCTGATCACCAAGGTGATGGACCTGGCCCAGCTCGGGCTGCCCAACAAGGTGGCCGGTCTGTTCTTTGGCGCCCTGCGTGCCGCGTTTGTGCTCAGCGTGGCGTTGAACATTCTGATGGTGCGCACGGAGGTCTCCGGACTGATCCCGCACCGGACCCTGGAACAGTCCATGCTTTTTCCGTCCCTGCGGGCCTTTGCCCCGATGATCGTGCCTGCGCTGGGCGATACGCAGTGGTTGAAGGACGGTTTGCAGGCGTTGAAGGACGAAGTGGGGCGCTCCTGACCTTTCGCACCCTGCAGGGCGGGCGATCGGGTAGCTTCGCGGCATGGACCATAGCAAGCTACGCCCCGAGAGCCTGATGATGAGCTACGGCTACAAGCCCGAGCTCAGCCAAGGCGCCGTGAAGTGCCCCATCTTCCAGACCAGCACCTTCGTCTTCCAAAAAGCCGAGGACGGCAAAGCCTTCTTTGAGGTAGCCTACGGCCTGCGTGAACGAAGCGAGGGCGAGGAGCTGGGGCTGATCTACAGCCGCTTGAACAACCCCGACCTGGAGATCCTGGAGAACCGCCTCGGCCTGTGGGAGAACGCGGGGGATTGCGCCGTGTTCGAGAGCGGCATGAGCGCCATCACCACCACCCTGCTGGAGTTTCTTTCACCCGGTGACCTGCTGCTGTTCAGCAATCCCATTTACGGCGGCACCGACCACTTCATCAAGCAGATCCTGACCCGTTTCGGCATCCATGTGCTCGGTTTCTATCCATGGGAACAGGACCGGCTGGAGGAGATCGTGCGCAAGAGCGGCAAAGCCGACCGCTTGAAGATGATCTACGTGGAGACCCCGGCCAATCCGACCAACATCCTCATCGACATCGCTGCCTGCAGCCGCTTGGCGAAGACCTTTGGCACCTCCGAAAAGCCCGTGCTGCTGGCCGTGGACAACACTTACATGGGGCCACTGTGGCAGCACCCCATGAAGCAGGGCGCCGACCTGGTGCTCTACTCCGCCACCAAGTACATCGGCGGCCACAGCGACGTGATCGCTGGCGCGTGCTTGGGCAGCAAGGAACTGATCGGGCGGGTGAAAGGACTGCGCAGTTTCCTCGGTTGCATGGCCGGCCCCTGGACCGGTTGGCTGCTGCTGCGCAGCTTGGAAACACTGAAGCCGCGCATGGAAACCCAAGCCAGCAATGCCGCGGAGGTGGCCGCTTTCCTCAAGGGGCACCCCAAGGTGAGGAAGGTGCACTACCTGGGTTTTATCAATGAGCCAGCCCAGCAAGCCATCTACAAAAACCAGTGCTTCAGCGCGGGCGCCATGCTCTCCTTCGATGTGCAGGGCGGGGAACCCGAAGCCTTCCGTTTCCTCAATGCGCTGCAGCTTGTGAAACTCGCCGTGAGCTTGGGCAGCACCGAATCACTTGCGGAGCACCCGGCCACCATGACCCACGTGGGCGTGGACCCCGCAGAGCGTGAAAAACTCGGCATCACCGGAGGACTCGTGCGCCTGAGCGTGGGCGTGGAACATCCCGACGACCTGATCGGGGACCTGAAGCAGGCGCTGGAAGCAGTCTGACCTCAAGCACGATGGTGCCCGTTGCCGTGCGCCACGAAGAACAAGCCGGGTCCAGGCCCGTTGGGTACCTTGCCGCTGAACAACCACCTTGCCTTGGCGAACATTTTCCTTTCGGGGGGCGTCAGTTATCGAAGGCCAAGGGAAAGCACATGCCGATCGCCAAATGCCGGGGACCAAGACCATGACACCATCGCCACAGCCAGCTGGTGACGATGCCGCCACGACGGAGTTCCGCCTCCATGTGGTGCGTGGCCTCAAGCAATCGCCCAAGCACATCCCCTCGCGGTTCCTGTATGATGCGGAAGGTGACCGCCTCTTTCAAAAGATCATGGCTTGCGGGGATTATTATCCAACGCGTGCCGAGGATGAGATCATGCGGATGCAAGCCGATGAGGTGATCCAGGCACTGGCCGGTGACCACAGGCAGTTCTCGCTCTTTGAGCTGGGTGCCGGTGACGGGGCCAAAACGAAACACTTGCTGCGCCGTGCCATGGCCACCGGGCGCGACCCGATGTACCGCCCCATCGACATTTCCGAGCATGTGCTGGAGGTGCTCCGCCACGGCTTGGCCAAGGAACTACCGGGGCTGCGTTTCCAAGCCGAGCAAGGCGAATACTTCCAGGTGGTGCAGCGCGGACTTGACGGCGACGGGCCCAAAGCCGTGCTCTTCCTTGGCTCCAACATCGGCAACATGCTGCGCCAGCAGGCTGTCCTCCTGCTGAAATCCATCGCCTCGCACATGGGACCGGACGACCGGCTGCTGGTGGGCTTCGACCGGAAAAAGGACCCGGCCGTGATCCTGCGCGCGTACAACGACCGCGACGGATTCACGCGGGAGTTCAACCTCAACTTGTTGCGCCGCATCAACCGCGAACTGGGGGCCGATTTCAATGTGGATGCGTTCATCCACGCTCCCAGCTACGACCCGGTGGAAGGCCGTGCCCTCAGCTTCCTGGTGAGCACCTGCGACCAAACGGTGCATGTGCCAGGCATGATGCAGCCCGTGCACTTCAAGGCCTGGGAAGCGCTGCATACGGAGATCAGCCAGAAATACGACCAGTCCATGATCGAGGAACTGGCCGCTGGAGCCTCCCTGCGGATAACCGAACAATTCAGCGACAGCCTGAACCACTTCCTGGACGTGGTGTTCGCGGTGCGGTGAGCGGTAGCCGGCGCACAGTGCGTGGCCACCACCAACGTACCGTGCACAAGGCCGCTCAGTCACCTCAGCACTTCCACCAGGCGCTCCACCTCAGCTTCGGTGTTGTAGAAGTGGATCCCGAGGCGTAGACCGGCCCCGCGCAACTGCACCGGAATGTTGGCGGCCTTCAGCAATGCCTGCCGCTCCTTGCCGCCCTCGATGATGAGGATGCCTGCGCGGTCCCGTGCGTTGCTGCCGTTGAGGATGCGTACGCCCGCAGCATCCAGCCGCTGCACGGCATGGGCGGTCAGTTCCTGCACGCGCGCCCACACCACTTCGGCCCCTATGGCCGCATGGCGTTTCAACCCATCGCGCAGGCGCACGTGCGCCACGGGGTCCAGGTGTCCTTCGGCAAGCGCCTTCACCGGGTCAAAGCCCTTGCCTTCGGCCAGTTCAGAACGCACTTCGGGGCCGAGGTGGAAGAACCCGTTGCCAAAGCCGGCCAACGGCCATTTGTAACCACTGCCGCCGATGATGTCGATGGGCGTGCTGCGCAAATCGATCGGCACGCAACACCAGCTCTGGGTGATGTCCACCACGGACCAGGCGCCGTATTGGCGGCACAGATCGCCGAAGACGTGGAGGTCAATGGTGTGGCCCGTGCCCCACTGCACGTGGCTGATGCCCACCAATTGCGGCCTTTCCCGCTTCACCGCTTCCTCCAGTCTTGCCAAGGGTATGCTGCCATCCGCTTCCGGCTGCAGCATCACCACCTCAAAGCCGTTCCACTGGAAAGGCCCGTGCAGCGTGGGATAATCGCCGCCCACCAGCAGCACCTTGGGCCGGTGCTTCAGCAGGGGCGCGATGCGGGCCAGGCCGGCCGTGAAACTTTGGAACAGCACCGTGCCTGCCACGTCGCCACCGATGTGCATGGCCACTTCACCGGCGATCTGCGCCAGCCCTTCCATCATCCAGTGGATGCCCCGCGTGGAGCCCTCTTGCACCAAGCGCTCGTGCTCTGCGTTCGCGGCCTCCACGGTGCTGCGCGCCATCAGCCCCATGGAGCCCGTGTCCAGATAGGTCTGGCCCGAGAGGCCGGGGTAGTTTCCGCGTATTTTCTCCCAATCGGTTTGAGGTGCCTTCATGGGGCGAAGGTCGCAAGCATCCCCGGAGCGTGGAGCACGCCATGTTGAATGCCGGAGGGTTGGCGAACTCCCTCCTCCCATGCGCCATATTTGGAACCGGAATACGATCCCCATGAAAAGCCATCGGTTTGCCTTCCTCTTGGCCACTGTGCCACTGCTCACCCCACCCGCACTGGCCCAATTCCACCAAAAACGCAGTTTCCATGCTTCGCTCGGTGCAGCGCTCGGAGGGCATTCCACCACCAGCACCTTTACATTCCATCTTCTGGGCGTGGACTTTTCGAAAACACAAAATGATGGCGCTGCCACGTTCACTATACCGGTGCAGGTGGGTTATGGCCTGTCCGATGCGTTCAGTTTGGGGTTCTTCCTGGAACCCGGGAACTACCTGGACTCCAACCTCACCCGCACCAATGGCTTATTCCTGTACGGCATCGAGCCGCGTTTTTACGCGGTGAACAAGGAGCGCTTCGCCTGGATGCTGGGCCTGCAATTGGGCGGCACTGCATTGCGCATCACGGACAACGGCGGCGGCAAAACCAAGGAATCCCGATACAGCGGAAGCGTCTTCGGCATGGGCACGGCATTGCTCTTCGGACTATCGGACCGGATCGACCTGCAACTCCACTTCCGGTACATCGCCACAAGGATGCCCCTGCGGAGCTATTCAGAGGACGGCAAGAGCGTCTCCACCAAGGATTTCTCCGGTGAACTGCGCACGAGCGGGGTCGCCGCACAGCTGGGCGCAGGGTTCCGGTTCTGAAGCGGGCCGGACCGTTCCTTGGCGCTCGGCGCATCGCTTCGCCAAACAGCCGCACAGCGGGCTTTTCACAAGTCGCCGCATTGCCTGGTTCCCCCGGGGTCCAGCTTACAACAGGTTCTTCTAACTTCCCAGAAAGTTCACCTAAGATCGAACCTCAACCAGGATTACGCGCGCGCCAAAACCCGGTTTAAGAAGGTTCCCCTTGGGTGCTGGCATCCGCACCATACGCTTCATCAAACCATGAAAAGCCCAGCCCCGTGTGAAGTACTTGGCCTGCTGTACAGCGCCATGCGCCGTCACCGTACCCTTGGGCGCCCCGGATGCATTTACAACGGGCGGGGCGTACCCACGGCCCAATAGGCAACACCCTGTTCTTGGGTCAATAAGCCAGGCCGGGGACACCGTGGTCCTGTGCCCGCTTGTAGCCCATTTTGGCATGGGCTACCTTTGTCGCCTGAAATTTCACTTAGAATCAATCTAAATAAGGAGATGAGCTTGTTGAAGATCACCGGACTTCACGCCCGCATCGAGGACAAGGACATACTGAAAGGTGTGGACCTGCAGGTGAACGCCGGCGAGGTGCATGCCATCATGGGCCCCAACGGAAGTGGCAAAAGCACCTTGGCCAACGTGTTGGCGGGCCGTGCCGAATATGAGGTTACCGCCGGAAGCGTAAGCTACCTCGGTGAGGACCTGTTGAAGCTGGCCCCCGAGGAGCGCGCTTGGAAGGGCGTCTTCCTGGCTTTCCAGTACCCGGTGGAGATCCCCGGGGTGAGCAACATGAACTTCCTGCGCACGGCCATCAACGAAGCGCGCATCGCCCGGGGCGAGAAGGAGATGGGCGGAAAGGACTTCCTCGCCCTGGTGCGTGAGCGCGCCAAATTGGTGGAGATGGACCCTGCGCTGATGAACCGCAACTTGAACGTGGGCTTCAGCGGCGGCGAAAAGAAGCGCAACGAAATCTTCCAGATGGCCATGCTGGAGCCCAAGCTGGGCATCCTGGATGAAACCGACAGCGGCTTGGACATCGATGCCCTGCGCATTGTGGCCGGTGGGGTGAACAAACTGCGCAGCAAGGACAATGCCTTCATCGTGGTAACGCACTACCAGCGCCTGCTGGACTACATCGTGCCCGACGTGGTGCACGTGATGGCCGAGGGGCGCATCATCAAGAGCGGGCCAAAGGAACTGGCGCTGGAATTGGAAGAGAAGGGATATGACTGGGTGAAGGAACACGCGTGATGGAGAGCACCATGATCTTGGACGAACCGAAGGCAGCGGTGTTGGCCCTGCTGGAGCACAGTGAGTGGCCGGAGGCCGGGCAGGCCTTGGCACGCGCCAATGAGCTGCCCATCCCGGGGAGGCGCACGGAACAGTGGAAATACACCCCGGTGGCCAAGCTCTTCAACAAGTCCTATGGGAAGCCCGATGGCCAAGTTCCGGTGGAACTGCCCGCCCGACTGCCGTTCCCGGCCACCCGCGTGGTGTTCGTCAACGGCCACTTCCGCGCCGACCTCAGCGACGACCTGAAGACCGACAAGGGCGTGGTGATCGACAGCATCCGCCACCACCTTTCGCACGGCCCGTTGAAGGCCAACTACGGCCGCATCGCCGGCATCGGCGACCGGTTGTTCACCGCCATGAACACGGCCGCGCCCACCGATGGATTGATCATCCTGGCCACCAAGGGGGCCAAAACCAGCCAACCCGTGCATGTGCTGCGGATCACCACCGCCGCGGCGGGAAATTCGCCGATGCTCATTCAGCCCCGCGACCTGTTCATGCTGCACGAGGGCGCTTCGCTGGAAGTGATCGATGAACACGTGGCCATCGGCGCGGCATCCGCTTCCTTGGTGAACAGCGTGCGCGAAAGCGTGGTCGGCCATGGCGCGGAGCTTACGCTGCACCTGTTGCAGAACGAGCCCGACGGCCCGGCCGACATCGGCCTGGATGCCGTGCAGGTAGCTGAAAACGGACACTTCAGCGTGGATACCTCGACGCTCCACGGCTCTTTGGTGCGCAATGACATCACCGTGGCCTTGGAAGGCTCCGGTGCACATGCGGAACTGAACGGCGTGTACCTGCTGAACGGCAATGCCCACTGCGACAACCACAGCTACATCGGCCACAACGTGCCCGACTGCACCAGCGACGAACTATACAAGGGCGTGGTGGGCGGCAAGGCCACGGGTGTGTTCAACGGCAAGGTGTACGTGAAGCAGGACGCGCAGCGCACCCGCGCCTACCAACGCAACGCGAACGTGTTGCAGGGCGACCTGGCGCGCGTGTACTCCAAGCCCGAGCTGGAGATCTATGCCGACGACGTGAAGTGCAGCCACGGCTGCACCATCGGCCGCATGGACGAGCAGGCCATTTTCTACCTGCGCTCCCGCGGGGTGAGCGAAGCCGAGGCCTGGCGCATGATGTCGCACGCCTTCGTGGCCGAAGTGTTGGAACGCATTGAAAACACCCAGTGGAAGGAACATTTGGGCCGCATGATGGACCGTAAGCTCGAAGACCTGTGAACACACGCCGCCAGGCCCGGCAGGGACGCGGCACAACAACTCGACAAGATGATCTCCCCGGCGGTGAATGCAGCATACGATGTGGAAAGCCTGCGCGCCGAGTTTCCGGTACTGGGCGAGCAGGTGCACGGCAAGTCACTGGTCTACTTCGACAATGCCGCCACCACCCAGAAACCGAAACAGGTGATCGAGGCGGTGGACCACTACTACCGCGCCTACAACTCCAACGTCCACCGCGGGGCGCACATGCTAAGTTCCTTGGCCACCGAGGCACAGGAAAACGCGCGCGAGGCCCTGCGCGCGCACATCAACGCGCGGCGCGCACACGAGGTGGTCTTCACCGCCGGCACCACGGCCAGCCTGAACATGGCGGCGGGAAGCCTTGGCCAGCTGTTGCTGAAGCCCGGTGACGAAGTGCTGGTGACCGCCATGGAGCACCACGCCAACATCGTGCCTTGGCAGTTTGCATGCGAACGCCATGGCGCCAAGTTGAAGGTGGTCCCGATCACCGGCGAGGGGGAGCTGGACCTTCCCGTCATTCCGGGCTTGCCCCGGAATCCCGGCTTGTTCACCGACCAACCGGGTCAAGCCCCGAATCCCGGCTTGTTCACGGACCGCACGAAGATCCTCGCCATCGCGCACGTCAGCAACACGCTCGGCACCATCAATCCGGTGAAGGAGCTGGTGGCTGAAGCGAAGAGGCGCGGTATCGCCACGGTGGTGGACGGAGCACAGGCCATTGCCCACCTGCCCGTGGACGTGCAGGACCTGGGCTGCGACCTGTACGCCTTCAGCGGGCACAAGATGTACGCCCCCACGGGCATTGGCGTGCTTTACGGCCGCGAAGAGCTGTTGGAGCAAATGCCGCCGTGGTCCGGTGGCGGGGAAATGATCGACCGGGTGACCTTCGAACGCACCACCTATGCCGGACTGCCCTTCAAGTTTGAGGCGGGCACGCCGCACATCGCGGGCATCATCGGCTTAGGTGCCGCTGTGAACTGGATCGAAAGCCGCGGCAAGGAGGCCATGGCCGCGCATGAGGAGGCCCTGCTGGAGCATGCCACCGAAACGCTCTCGGCCATCGACGGGCTGCGCATCATTGGCACGGCCGCCAAGAAGGTCGGCGTGGTCAGCTTCGTGGTGGAAGGCGTGCACCACAGCGACCTTGGCACCCTGCTGGACCAACAGGGCATCGCCGTGCGCACGGGCCACCACTGCACCCAGCCCCTGATGCAGTGCTTCAACATCACGGGCACCACCAGGGCCAGCTTTGCTCCCTACAATACGATCGGTGAAGTGGATGCCATGGTGGCCGCCACGCGCAGGGCCGTAAACATGCTGAGATGACCACCCCCATCGCACAAATCCAGCAGGAGCTCGTGGACGAGTTTGCCATGTTCCAGGACTGGCAGGACCGCTATGAACACCTCATCGGCATGGCCAAGGGGCTGCAGACGATCGATCCAAGCCGCAAGTTGGACGACAACCTGGTGCGCGGATGCCAGAGCCGGGTGTGGCTGCACGGCGAGAAGGTGGACGGCAAGGTGTGCTTCACCGCCGACAGCGATGCGTTGATCACCAAGGGCATCGTGGCCCTGCTGGTGCGCGTGTACAGCGGCCATACCCCGCAGGAGATCCTCGGTGCCTCGTCGGAGTTCATCGACCGCATCGGCCTGCGCCAGCACCTGAGCCCCAACCGCGCCAACGGGCTCAGCGCCATGATCGACCAGATGAAACATTACGCACTGGCGTTCTCCGCATGAAGCAGCAAAGCGAAATGCAAGATGGGGCTGCTCCCTTCGGTCGTGGGGGTACATTGTCCCCTGCTTTTGCCCAAGGTCCTATGCGAAATGCCATACAGTCCTGCGATCCACATAGGACAGCACCCGAACCATGACTTCCGAGGAGAAACAGCAATTGGAGGAACGCGTCGTAATGACGCTGAAGACCATCTATGACCCGGAAATTCCCGTGGACATCTACGAGCTGGGCCTGATCTACGATGTGGTGGTGAACGACGACGCCAGCATTTACGTGAAGATGACGCTCACCAGCCCTTCGTGCCCGGTGGCGGGCTCCCTGCCCGGCGAGGTGGAGGAGAAGGTGGCACAGACCATGGGCGCCAACGGGGCCAAGGTGGACCTCACCTTCGAGCCGCCTTGGACGCGGGACATGATGAGCGAGGTGGCCCAGCTCGAACTGGGATTCATGTGATCCCCGCCCAAGCGGCGGCGGGGTCAATTGGCGTAGGACTTCTCCGGATAAGGGATCGGGTCCTTTTCGCAGTGCTTGGGGTCCTTCACCTTGGTGGGGTGCGTGGCGTGGTACTCGAACTCGTGCCGGAAATGTCGGATGGACGCCGCCACGGGCCAGGAGGCCGCATCGCCGAAGGGGCAGATGGTGTTGCCCTCGATGCGCCGCTGGATATCCCACAGCAGGTCGATATCGTCCGTGCGCGCCGTGCCGTGCTCCAAGCGGTAGAGCACCTTCTCCATCCAGCCGGTGCCCTCGCGGCAGGGGCTGCACTGGCCGCAACTTTCATGGTGGTAGAAACGTGAATGGTTCCACGTGGCGCGCACGATGCACGCCGAGTCGTTGAACACATAGAATCCGCCGGACCCCAGCATGCTCCCGGTCTCGAAACCGCCGTCGCTCAAACTCTCGTAGGTCATTAGGCGGGTTTCGAACTTGGCCGTGCGGAACAGCAGTTCAGCCGGCAGGATGGGCACGGAGGAACCACCCGGGATGCAGGCCTTCAGTGGCCGGCCGCCGCTCACTCCCCCGCAGTACTGGTCGCTGTTCACGAACTCCTCCACCGACACGCCCAGTTCGATCTCGTACACGCCCGGCTTGTTGATGTGGCCGGCGGCGCTGATGAGCTTGGTGCCGGTGCTGCGGCCAATGCCGATCTTGGCATATTCCTCGCCGCCGTCGTTGATGATGGGCACCACGGCGCAGATCGTCTCCACGTTGTTCACCACGGTGGGCCGCTGCCACAGGCCCTTCACCGCCGGGAAGGGCGGCTTGATCCGCGGGTTGCCGCGCTTGCCCTCCAAGCTTTCCAGCAGGGCCGTCTCCTCCCCGCAGATGTATGCCCCTGCGCCCACATGCACGTAGATCTCAAGGTCGTAGCCGGTGCCCAGGATGTTCTTGCCCAGCCAACCGGCCGCACGCGCCTCGGCAATAGCCTGCTCCAGGATCCGCGCGATGTAGAAGTACTCGCCGCGGATGTAGATGTACGCCGTGTTCACCCCCATGGCGAAGGAGCTCGGTATCATCCCTTCGATCAGCAGGTGGGGGATGCGCTGCATCAGGTAGCGGTCCTTGAAGGTGCCCGGCTCGCTCTCGTCCGCGTTCACCACCAAATAGCGGGGCACGCCCTCGGGCTTGGCTAAGAAGCTCCATTTCATGCCGGTGGGGAAGCCCGCACCGCCCCGGCCGCGCAGGCCGCTCTTCTTCACTTCCTCCAGCACCGCTTCGGGCGCCATGGTCTTCAACGCCTTTTCCACGCTTCGGTAGCCACCGTTGGCGCGGTAGCCCTCAAGTCCGCGGATACCGGGCTTGTTGATGTGCTCAAGCAGAAGCTGTCGTCCCATTTTCCGCAGGCGTATCGATGTGGTCGGTGTAGTTGGTGCGCGTTTCCTTCCCCCTGAGCTGTTCGATCAGTTGGTCCACCTTTTCGATGGTGAGGTGTTCGTGGTACTTGGCCCCGCATTGCAGCATGGGCGCTCCGCCGCAGCTGCCTAGGCACTGCACGGCGCGCAGGGTGAACATTCCGTCGGGGGTGGTTTGGCCGGCCTTGATGCCCAAGCGCTTTTCGATGTGCTCGATCAGGTCGTCGCTCCCGCGCAGCATGCAGGGCGCGGTTTCGCAGACGTCCAGCACGTGCTTGCCCACCGGCTCCAAGTGGAACATGCTGTAGAAGGTGGCCACCTCGTACACCTCGATGTACTGGATGCCCAGCAGGTTGGCCACTGCGTCCATGGCGGGCACGCTCAGCCAACCGTCATTGTCCGCTTGGGCGATGTGCAGGATGGGGATCAGCGCGCTCTTGCTGAACTCTCCCGGGTAATGGGTCATCAGCTCGCGGCACTCGGCCAGGGCCGGCCCGCTGAAGGTGAAGGGGGTGATGCCCCCGTTGCTGTTGTCGGGTGTTGCGTCGTGGCGGTCCATGTGGGGCTCAAGCATCAAGTTCGCCCGCGATCACGTTCAGGCTGCTCATGGTGAGGATGGCGTCGCTGAGCATACCTCCCTTGATGATCTCCGGGAAGGCTTGGTAATAAATGAAACAGGGGCGGCGCAGGTGGACTCGGAAGGGATTTTTGCCGCCATCGCTGACGATGTAAAAGCCCAGTTCGCCGTTTCCGCCTTCCACACAGTGGTAGATCTCGCCCACGGGCACCTCCACTTCGCCCATCACGATCTTGAAGTGGTAGATCAGTGCCTCCATGTCGTTGTATACCTCTTCCTTGGGGGGAAGCACCCAGTCGGGCACGTCGGCGTGGTACGTGGTCTTGTCGCTGATCTTGTCCAGCTTGTCCAAGGCTTGGCGCACGATGGAGATGCTCTGGCGCATTTCCTCCTGGCGCACGGTGTAGCGGTCGTACACGTCTCCGCTGCGGCCCACGGGGATGGCAAAATCGAACTCCTTGTACGCGCTGTACGGGTCGGCCACGCGCACGTCGTAATCCACCCCGGCGGCGCGCAGGTTGGGGCCGGTAAAGCCCCATTGCAGGGCACGCTCGGCCGAAATGGGGCCGCAGTTGATGCAGCGGTCCATGAAGATCCGGTTGCGCACCATCAGCTTGTCGAACTCATCGAGCACGGCGGGCAGCTCCTTGATGATGGAGCGGATGCGCTGCCAGGCCAGCTCGGTGAAATTGCGCTCGAATCCGCCTATGCGGCCCATGTTCGTCGTTAGGCGCGCACCGCAGATCTCCTCGTACACCTCGTAGATCTTCTCCCGCCACTGGTACACGTACAGGAAGGGGGTGGTGGCCCCGGAATCTTGGCAGATGATGGTGTTGCAGATGATGTGGTCGGTGATCCGCGACAGCTCCATGATGATCACCCGCATGTATTCCACCCGTTGTGGCAGATCGATGCCCAGCAGCTTTTCCACGGCCATGTGCCACCCGAAGTTGTTGATCGGCGCACTGCAGTAGTTCATCCGGTCGGTGAGGGTGGTGATCTGGTAGAACGGCCTGCGCTCGCAGATCTTCTCGAAGGCCCGGTGGATGTAACCGATGGTCTGCTCGGTGTCCAGGATGATCTCGCCGTCCAAGGTGAGCACGTTCTGGAAAATGCCATGGGTGGCCGGGTGTGTGGGGCCGAGGTTGAGCGTGGTGAGCTCCTTCAGGCCCTCGCCCGGCACTTGGTCCTCCGTCCACAGGTCGGGGCGCGCTGCGGGTTCCTTCATCGTCCGAAAAAGGTGTTGTCCTTGTCGTCCCGCGTGGGGTCTTCCAAGGGATAATCCTTGCGCAGGGGGAAGGCCGGGAAGTCCTCCATGTTCAGGATGCGTTTCATGTTGGGGTGCCCGGTGAAGTTGATCCCGAAGAAGTCCCAGGTTTCCCGCTCCATCCAGTTGGCGGTGGGCCACAGGTCGGTAACGGTGGGCAGTTTGGCCTCGTGGAGGGAGGTGAAGGTTTTCACGCGGATGCGGTGGCCATTGCGCATGCTGTGCAGGAAGTACACCGCGCCCAGTTCCAGCTCCAGGCCGGGGAAGTGCATGCCGCACAGGGAGGTGAGGAAGTTGAAGTCCAGCTCGGCCTTCAGGAAGGCGAGCACCTCGTGGACCTGCTCCCTGGGCACCGTGAAGCACATGGTGTCGTACAGGCGCTCATGGGTAAAGCCTGCCGGGCCGAACCGCTCGGACAGCTTGTCGATCGTGAGCTGGTCACGGTCTGCTTTGATGGTGAATGCTGGCACGGTTCAGTTGATCTTATACTGGTTGAGCAGATCTTCGTACTCCTTGCTGTAGCGGCGGCGCAGGCCCTCGTTCTGGGCAAGGTCCTGGATCATCATGATGCCGTCGATCACCTGCTCCGGCCGGGGCGGGCAGCCGGGCACGTACACGTCCACGGGAATGACGCGGTCGATCCCCTGAAGCACGCTGTAGGTGTCGAAGATGCCGCCGCTGCTGGCGCAGGCGCCCATGCTCAGCACCCATTTGGGCTCGGCCATCTGCATGTACACCTCGCGCAGTACGGGGGCCATTTTCTTGGCAATGGTGCCCATTACCATCAGCAGGTCGCTTTGGCGCGGGCTGAAGCTGAGGCGCTCCATGCCGAAGCGGGCCAGGTCGTAGTGCGAGCTCATCAGGCTCATGAACTCGATGCCGCAGCAACTGGTGGCGAACGGCAGCGGCCACAGGCTGTTCTTGCGCGCCATGCCGATCACTTTATCCGCGCTGGTGGCGAAGAATCCCGTGCCTGAGTAGCCCGGGGGGCCTTCGGGCACAATGATGGGCTTCTCACGCTTGGGGGTTGGCCCCGGTTGGTCTTTCCTGTCGCTCATGTTCTCTCTTGAATAGCCATCGTGGCGCGTGCGCACCTCACTCCCACTTCAGGGCACCTTTCTTGATCACGTAGAAGAAGCCTGCCAACACAAAGGCGAGGAAGACCAGCATCTCCATTAAACCGAACCAGCCCAGGGCCTTGAAGTTCACCGCCCACGGGTACAGGAAGATCACCTCCACGTCGAACAACACGAAGAGGATGGCGATCAGGAAATATTTCACGGCAAAGGGGGCGCGTGCGTTGCCGTGCTGCTCAATGCCGCACTCAAAGCTCTCCTCCTTGTGCCGCCCGCCGCGCTTGGGGCCCACCCAGGCGGCAAAGCCGAGCGCCACGCCCACGAAGCCGGCGGCAATGATCACTTGGATGATCACGGGAAGGAAATCATGCGGAGTGCCCATGTGGTTTCAAATTCCGTGCGAACCTAAGGCTGCGCTGCGGACCTTGCAAAGGTAAGGGCATGCGGCATGGCCGCCTGACCTCCGTCAGGGCGTTCGTTCCCACACCTCCACGCGCAGGTCGTCCACCCGCCATGGCGCCCCGTGTTCGTTCCAGATGTACACCTTCAAGTTGTCCTTGGGGGAACGCACTTCCGGCGTCAGGTAGTCCACGGTTAGCGGCACCCAGTTGTTGCGCGTGCCTGGCGGGATGTTCCATTCGCCGGTGCGGTAATGGTAGGTTTCACCCTGGTGGTGGAAGGTGATCACCAGCACGGGGGGCGCCCCGTCGGGCACACTGTCGCCCACCCACAGCTTGGCCGATGCGCGCAACCAGGCGTGGTCGTTCTTCGTGAGGTCTGCAAAGGCAATGTCCGGTCCTGTTGTCCATGGCTCGCCCGGGGTGAAGCGGAAGCTGCTGTCGGGCCGGTTGTTGAAGTCGAAGTGGCAGAGTTCGCGCATGGTGTAGTGCGCTTCGTCGGTAAAATGCTCCGCAGATTCGGTGCCGCGTTCCACCATCAACAGGCTGCCCGCGCCCGCCGGCACCTTGGTCCTGCCGAACACCGCCTGGTAATACGCACCGGTGATGCGGTCCCTGGGCAAGATGCCGGCTTTCCATTGCCAAGTTTGGAACAGGTTGAGCGCCACCATGCCGGCCAGCACGGCACCCAGGGCCATGCGCCACGTGCGTCGCACCGCCAATGCCTGCAGGCCGAAGCCCAAGGGAATGGCCAGTACGGCATAGGCCGGCACCATGGACCGTGAGCTGAACGAGCCTCCCGCGTACCACCAGGTGGTCCAGGCGGAAACCACCCACAGGTCGGCCACCACAAAGGCCAGCACGGCCCAAAAGGCCACGCGGCAACGCTTCCACAAAACGAGGATGCCGAGCAGCGCCAAGGCCATCAACGGGGTGTACAGCAGCCAACCCTTTCGGAAGCTGAAGAGGAAGTTGGCTAAGTGTGGCGGAAGGAAATCGAATCCTTCGCCAGGGTTCTGGTACGAGTAGAAGAGCCACTGGCCGGTAACGCTGTGCCAATACAGCAGTTGGGGCGAGGCGGCCACCACAAAGGCCAAGGCGGCCCAAAGCACGTGCTGGGGATGGCCCTTCAGCAGCTCCCATTTGCGCTTCCATCCGTTGTCCGTGCCGGGCAACCACAGCAGCGGCAGCAGAACGGCAAGCCCCTCGGAAGGGCGCACCAGGGTGATCAGCCCGGCCGAGGCGCCGATCAGCAGTGCGGAGCTTGCGCGGGGATGTCCGTGCCAACGCAGGGTGGCCAGAAGCAACAGGGCATAGAGCAGGAAAGCGGGCGTGTGCGACAGCAGCGTGCCGTCCCAGGCGATGAGCTGCAGGAAGTTGGTGCCGAACACCACCAGCAGGATCAGCAGGGCCGTCCACGTGTCGTTGAAGAAATGCAGCAATACGCGCCGCAGGACGAACAAGCCGAGCAGGGCGTACAACAGGCAACCAAACCCGATGATGTACTGGTATGGCGGGGAGAAGCCGTCTGCCGGGAAGCCCAAGGCAGGGGCCGTGAGGTGGGCCACTAGGAAGAACGGGGCGTACAGCACAGCCATGCCCGCGCTGTACTTGATCACGCGTTTGCCATCAGGCCCGTCCACCAGTTGGTAGAGGGTGGATGAAGGTTCGTATTGGTCCATCACCCGGTCCAGCCAGGCGTGGTCCTCCAGCGCGATGTCGTGGTGGATGAACGTGGCCGGCAGGTAGAGGTAATAGCCGAAGACATCCCAAGTAAGGGCGTTGCGCGGTGGGCTTGTGGCGCGCAGCACCACCAAGGCTATGCAACAGGCCAGTACGGTGTAAAGGGAACGGCGGTGCATGCGGCAAGATAGGCAGCCGCCCCGGGGGATCAGGGGCGTACGTCCTCGGCGGAGATGATGCTGTCCACCACGTACTTGGAATGGCCCCGCCAGGGCAGGGCGCCGAGGTATTCCTTGTAGTGCAGGGTGAACTGGTCCCCGCTGCGGGCCATCAGCTCGTTGGCGATCCGTTCATCGGCCACGGAGAATTCAAACTCGTATGAGCTCAATGAAGCGCCCTGTGCACGCAACCCGGTTTGGATCAGCTTGCCTTCGTACGTCTTGAACACGTACCCCTTGCGCACCACGTAGTTCAACTGGCCTGCCTTGGCTCCTTCGCCGAACACCCAGCCGTAGCGCACCCATGCCGCAGCGGCCAGCACAGCCACTACGCCCAATAGCAATTTCCAATACCAGCGCATCTGTTCAGCAACGTAACCGTAAACCCCTTGTTCCGCAATTTCCCGGGCCCATCGGGCAGGTCAGGGCTTTTTCATCTCGAAGGTCTCCATGAACTTCGTGGTGAATTTGCCCGATCGGAACTGCTCGTTCTGCATCAATTGCAAGTGCAGGGGAATGGTGGTGTGCACGCCCTCGATCACGTATTCGCTCAACGCGCGCTCCATTTTGGCCAGGGCCTCCTCGCGGGTTTGTGCACTTACGATCAGCTTGCCGATCATGCTGTCGTAGTTGGGTGGAATGGTGTAGCCGGCGTAGGCGTGCGTGTCGATGCGCACGCCGTGGCCCCCGGGGCTGTGGTAGCTGGTGATCTTGCCGGGGTTGGGCCTGAAGTCGTTGAAGGGGTCCTCCGCGTTGATGCGGCACTGGATGCTGTGCCGCGTCGGCTCGTAGTTCAACCCGCTGATGGGGATGCCGGCGGCGATCTTGATCTGCTCGCGCACCAGGTCGAAGTCGATCACCTCCTCGGTGATGGTGTGTTCCACTTGGATGCGCGTGTTCATCTCCATGAAGTAGAAGTTGCGGTCCTTGTCCACCAGGAACTCCACGGTACCCACGCCTTCGTAGTTCACGCTGGCGGCGGCCTTGATGGCGGCCTCGCCCATTTTCTTGCGCAGCGCTTTGGTCATGAAGGGGCTGGGCGTTTCCTCCAGCAGCTTCTGGTGGCGGCGCTGGATGCTGCAGTCGCGCTCGCTCATGTGGCAGAACGTGCCGTACTGGTCGCCGGCGATCTGGATCTCGATGTGGCGCGGCTCCTGGATGTACTTCTCCATGTACATGCCCGGATTGCCGAAGGCGGCACCCGCTTCCTGGCTGGCGGTCTCGAAGGCATGGTCGAACTCCTCCTCCTTCCACACCAAGCGCATGCCCTTGCCGCCGCCGCCCGCAGTGGCCTTCAGGATCACCGGGTAGCCGATGCGCTTGGCCTCGGCCTTGGCCAGGGCATTGTCCTCCACCAGGCCCTCGGTGCCGGGCACGCAGGGCACGCCGGCGGCGATCATCGTTTTCTTGGCACTGGCCTTGTCGCCCATGGCCTCGATCTGCTCGGGCAGCGCCCCGATGAACTTGATGCCGTGCTCCTGGCAGATGCGGCTGAACTTGGCGTTCTCGCTCAGGAATCCGTAGCCCGGGTGAATGGCGTCGGCGTTGGTGATCTCCGCCGCCGCGATGATGCGGCTGATGTTGAGGTAACTGTCCTTGCTGGGCGGTGGCCCGATGCAAACGGCCTCGTCGGCAAAGCGCACCGGCAGGCTCTCGCGGTCGGCGGTGCTGTACACGGCCACCGTCTTGATGCCCATTTCCCGGGCGGTGCGGATCACGCGAAGGGCGATCTCGCCGCGGTTTGCTATGAGGATCTTCTTGAACATGCTCGCTCAGTGATTTACCGCAAAGACACCAAGGGCGCAAAGCCTGAACGAGCTGCTTGGCGTACTTGGCGTCTTGCGGTGGAATGCAATTAGGCTGGGTCCACCAGGAACAACGGCTGGTCGTATTCCACGGGCTTGGCATCGTCCACCAGCACCTTCACGATCTTCCCGCTCACCTCGCTCTCGATCTCGTTGAAGAGCTTCATGGCCTCGATGATGCAGATGGTCTTGCCCGGTTTGATCACGTCACCCACGTTGGCGAAGATGGGCTTGCCCGGCCCGGCTGCCCGGTAGAAGGTGCCGATCATTGGGGATTTGATGGTCACGTACTTGCTTTCCGCAGCCGGAGCCGGTGCCAGGGCGGAGGCCGCTGGCGCTGGCGCAGCGGCGGCCGGAGCCGGGGCGGCGGGTGCCGCAGGCATGGGCAGGGGGGCGTACTGGGGCTGTGCGATCACCTGCACGGGGGCCTCTTTGTGAGCTGCCTTGATGGTGAGCTTGAAGTCTTTCTGCTCGATCTCCACCTCGCTTACGCCGCTCTTGGCGACGAATTTGATCAGGTCCTGGATCTGTGTGATGTTCATGGGTTCCATGGAATAATTCGGTCGGGCCATGGCGGCCAAGATAGAGAACAGGCGGCGGCTCAGGAGCCGTAAGCCCACTTGACGAAGATAGCGCCCCAGGTGAAGCCTCCCCCGAAGGCGGAAAGAATGAGGTTGTCCCCCTTCTTCAGTCGGCTTTCCCATTCCATCAGGCACAGCGGGATGGTGCCCGAGGTGGTGTTGCCGTACTTGTGGATGTTGAGCATCACCTTGCTCTCGTCAAGGCCCATGCGGTGGGCCGTGGCATCGATGATGCGCTTGTTGGCCTGGTGCGGCACCAACCAGGCCACATCCTCCGCAGCCAGTCCGTTGCGCTCCATGATCTCGGCGCTCACGTCGGCCATGTTGGTGACGGCGAACTTGAACACGGCCTTGCCTTCCTGGTACACGAAGTGCTCCTTGGCCTCCACGGTCTGGCGGGTGGCCGGCCGCATGGAGCCGCCCGCCTTCTGGTGCAGGTACTGGCAGCCGTTGCCATCGGCGCGCAGGATGCTGTCCACCACGCCCAAGCCCTCATTGTTGGGCTCCAGCAGCACCGCGCCGCCACCGTCACCGAAAATGATGCACGTGGCCCGGTCGGTGTAGTCGATGATGCTGGACATCTTGTCCGCGCCCACCACCACCACCTTCTTGTGCTTGCCTGTTTCAATGAACTGGGCGCCGGTGGTAAGTCCGTACAGGAAACCGCTGCACGCGGCGTTGAGGTCGAAGCCCCAGGCGTTTTTGGCGCCCACCTTGTCGCAGATCACGTTGGCCGTGGCCGGAAACTGCATGTCCGGGGTCACCGTGCAGCAGATCAGCAGGTCGATCTCCATGGGGTCGATGCCCCGCTTGGCGCACAGGCCCTTCACGGCCTCCACGGCCATCACGCTCACCCCTTGGTCCTTGCCTTTCAGGATGCGCCGCTCCTTGATGCCGGTGCGCTCGGTGATCCACGCATCGTTGGTGTCCACCATCGTTTCCAAAATGGCGTTGGACAGAACGAACTCGGGCACGTACCCGTGGACGGCGGTGATGGCGGCTGTGGTTTTCATGGCTGGTTGGTGGCCGGGCGGCTTCTTGACCAAGGCGCAAGGTGGCTATTGGAACGCTTCATGGATACGTTCATGCAGCCTGCTTTCCACCACCTGGCGGGTTAGCAACAGCATGTTCTTCACCGTGCCTGCATCACTGATGCCATGGCCGATCATCACCGTACCGTCCACGCCCAGCACGGGGGTGCCACCGTAGTTCTGGTAGTCGAAGCGTTCCAGAAAGGGATCGTTGCCCCCGCGCGTTTTCACCAAGTCGTGGAAGGCTTCCAAGGCCTTCAGCACCACGTTGCCGGTGAAGCCGTCGCACACCACCACGTCCGCCTTGTTCAGGAACAGGTCCCGTCCTTCCACGTTGCCCACGAAGTTGAAGCGGTCGGTGCCCTTCATCAGGGCGTGGGCGGCCAGGGTGAGGGCATTGCCCTTCTTCTCTTCTTCGCCGATGCTCAATAGCGCCACTTTGGGCGCATCGATCCGGTACACATGCTTGGCGTATAGGGAGCCCAGCAGCCCGAACTGGAAGAGGGTTTCGGGCTTGCAGTCCGCGTTGGCGCCCACGTCCACCATCAGCCCGAAACTGCCATCGGCCCTGGGCAGGACGCTGGTGATGCAGGGCCGGTGCACGCCGGGCATGGGCTTCATCACCACCACGCTGCCCGCCAGCATGGCCCCTGTGTTGCCGGTGCTGGCGAAGGCGTCCAGCTGGCCGCCCTTCAACATGCGGAAACCCATGGCGATGCTGCTTTCGGGTTTGCTGATCAAGGCCTTGCTGGCATGGTCGCCCATGGTGATGTCGTCCCGGCTCGGCACGATGTCAAAGGCACTGGCATCCGCCTGTTCGGCCTGCAGGCATTCGCGGATGGCCTGCTCGTTGCCGATCAATACCAGGCGCACCTCGCCCGGCAGCTCCTTGGCCGCTTGGATGGACGCGCGCACGGGCACCGATGGGCCGTGGTCGCTGCCCATGATGTCCAAGCCGATCCGCATGCCGGGTTGCGCGGAGCTCACGGCGGGGATTACGCTTCGGAAGACTTGGTGCTCACCACCTTGCCGCGGTACATCAGGTCGTCGCCCACCTTGTAGGCGCGGTGCCTGAGGTGGATCTCACCGGTGGTGCTGCACGTGCTCAAGGTCGGTGCCTCGGCACCTTGGTGGGTGCGGCGCTTGGCGGTGCGGGTCTTCGAAAATCGGCGTTTTGGATTTGGCATCGTCTCTGGAGTGAATGGCGCGGCTTAGGCGCCTTTGTTCTTCAATTCGTTCAATTTGGCCCAACGCGGGTCGGGCTCGTGGTTCACCAAGGCTTTGTCCAGCACCTTGGTCACCTCCGGATCGCATTGCCCGGGGGGGTGCACGTGCCGGATGGGCAGGTGCAGCCGGAGGCATTCATAAATGTAGTGAGTCAGGTTGATCTCATGGGCGCCGGAATCCAGGCTCACCAGTTCATCCTCATCGGTTTCCTCCGCACCGGTAAGCTTGAAGATCTGCCTTTGCTCCCCTTCCACCGGCTGGTCCATCGGTGCATTGCAATGGTCGCAAAGCATGCGTGCCAAGCCCTGCACATGGATGCGGGCCACCAACAGGTGGTTGGCCTTTTCCAGGTCCACGTCTACCCCGGCCTCGCCTCCCAGCAGGTCTTCATCGCCACAGGCCAGGAAAAAGTCGGGCCCCAGCCGGTAATGAAACCGGTGCGAGCCATCCTTCAGGCTGGTGAAGACAATGGTATGTTCTGGCAGGGCTTGCATGGGGGGAAATGCAGACTTCCCGGAAAAATGGACCGGCAAATGTAATACAGCGGCACCTTCCCAGGTCAAATGTGCCCACAGGCCTGGTTGGTGGCCTTTGTTCCTAAGCCCTTCCCCCGCCTATCCTTCCCTTTCCTTCTTTTTTCGTGGCTGGGCCTGCAGGGGGTTGGCCGTCATCTCCTTCCACGCCTGCCGGTGCCGAAAAATGTCGCAGGCCAGCCATACGGCATGGCGGAAGGAGCCCTCGTCGGCAATGCCCTTGCCGGCGATGTCGTAGGCGGTTCCGTGGTCGGGGCTGGTGCGGACCACGGGCAGCCCGGCGGTGTAGTTCACCCCGCTGCCGAAGCTCAGCGCCTTGAAGGGGGCCAGGCCCTGGTCGTGGTACATGGCCAGCACCCCGTCAAAATGGGTATAGGCGTTGCTGCCGAAAAAACCATCAGCCGGGTAGGGACCCAGGGCCGTGATGCCCTCCTCGTTGAGCTTGCGCACGGCGGGCAGGATGCGTTCGCGGTCCTCGGCACCCAAGGTGCCCCCGTCCCCCGCGTGGGGATTGAGCCCCAGGATGGCCAGTTTGGGGCCGTCGATGCCGAAATCACGGGAGAGGCTTTGCGCCAGGATGCGGGCCTTGGCCACGATGCGTTCGGTGGTGATGGCCCCGGGTACTTCCTTCAGCGGGATGTGGCCCGTCACAGTGCCCACCCGCAGGTTCTCGCTCACCAAGAGCATCAGCACTTCGGCATCGCCACCGGCCATGTGGGCCAGGAATTCAGTGTGGCCCGCAAAAGCGAAGCCCGCCTGTTGCATGGTGTGCTTGTCAATGGGCGCGGTGACCAGCACATCCACCTTGCCGGCTGCCAGGTCCTGGGCGGCGGCTTCCAAGCTGAGCATGGCAAACCGCGCTGATTCCGACGAAGGCTTGCCCGGCTCCATGGGGGCATCTTCGTCCCAGACGTGCACCACGTTCAGCTTCTTGGGAATGGCTTCCTGGGCACTGGCAATGCCGTTGATCGGCATCTGTTCGGCGCCGCCGATGGCCTTGCGGGCATGGCTAACGGCCTTGGCGCCGCAGTACAGCACGGGAACGAGGTCCTGCACCATCCGCGGGTCCTCGAAGGTTTTCAGCACCACCTCCAGGCCAATGCCGTTGAGGTCGCCGCAACTGATGCCGATGCGCACAGGTCCTTCACTCATGGTCTTCTTGCTTCACTTGGCCGCAGCGCGGCGTTTGAGGTAATCGAACAAGAGGCGCACCCCCACCCCGGTGCCGCCCTTGGGGCGGTAGTGGTCGCGCTTGTCCAAGAAGGCGGTGCCCGCGATGTCGATGTGGATGAACGGTTTGGTAGTGAACCGGGCCAGGAATTTGCCGGCGGTGATCTGCCCGGCCAAGGCCCCGCCGATGTTCTTCAAGTCGGCAATGTCGCTTTTGAGCTCATCACCGTATTCCTCCCAGAAGGGCATCCGGGCCAAGCGCTCGAACGTCTGCTCCGCAGCCTGTTGCAGGCGGCTGAAGTGTTCCTCTGGCGCGGTGCCCATCACCACGGAGCCCTGCGTGCCGATGGCCCGCGAGGCGGCCCCGGTAAGGGTGGCCAGCGTGAAGATGGTTTCGGCATCGTAGCGCTCGCCATAGCTGAGGGCATCAGCCAGGATCAGGCGGCCTTCCGCGTCGGAATTGAGGTTTTCCACGCTCAGGCCGTTGTGCATGCGCAACACGTCGCCGGGTGCAAAGGCCCTGCCGCCTGGCCGGTTGTCCGTAGTGGGCACCAGGGCCACCACGTGCACGGGGAGTTGTCGCAGGGCTGCTGCGGAAATGGCTCCGATCACGGCGGCCGCACCCGCCATGTCGCATTTCATGGCGTCCATGCTGTTGGGCGTGGGCTTCAGGCTGAGGCCGCCCGTGTCGTACACCACGCCTTTGCCCACCAGCACCACGGGCTTGTTGTTCACCGCGCCCTTGGGCTTCCATTCCATGATGATGAACGCCGGAGGGTCCATGCTGCCCTGGTTCACCGCCAGCAGGCCGCCCATGCGCTCGGCCTCGATCTGCTTTTTGTTCAGCACCTTCACACTGAAGCCCGAGGACTTGCCCAATTGCTGCGCGGCTTGGCCCAATTGTACCGCGCTCAAGTGGCTGGCCGGCGCATTCACCAGGTCGCGGGAGGTGCATACGCACCGGCACAGCTCATGCAGTTCCTCCAACCGGGCCGGCTTCACCTCAGGGGCGATCAGGGTGAGCTTTTGCAGCGGGCGCGGCAAATCGATGGTTTTGTAGCGCGTGAAGCTGTAGGCTCCCAGCACGGCCCCTTCCACTAAGGCCAAGGTGGCCGCCGGGTCATCCTGCAAGCTGGCCACTTGGGCTTCCTCCCGCTTGGCGGCAACAAGCTTCAGGGCCATTTCATTGCCTGCCCGCCGGGCGGCCTCCAGTTGCCGGGAGGTGTCGCCCTTGGCCACTTGGTGCACCATCACCAAGCGGCCGCTGATGTCGCACGTCGCCACGGACCGCCCGGCCTTCAGTTGCTCCAGCAGGTACTGCCGGTCGTTGCGCTCCAGGTCCAGGTCCCGCAGGCTGGCGGTATTGTTCAGAACCACCATCAGGTCCTTGGCGGCGGAGATGCGGTTGGCCTTGGCTAATTGCAGCATGATCGGCAAAAACGGGAATAAAATGTTCGTTCGGGGAGGCCGAAGATAGTTTCCCAAAGCCACCCCTTGCTTCCACGGGTCTTTCGGCCACGGCCGAAGTGCGGGTGCCGGGGGAAAGGGCGCGCGGGAAAACGCACGGGCCGGGTTTTCCCACAGGGAGCGGTAAGTTCGTGGCCCAATTAACATCCATCCAAACCATGGCCGATATCTGGTTGACCTCCCTGATCACGAAGACCCCGCAAGAAGGATTTGAACTGGCGATCAAGATGGCGCGCATGGGGGTGAAGTACACCCAGCCGTCCGCCGAGGTGCGCGACCGCCTCCGTGATGCGTATGCCAACAATGCCGACAGCCTGACGGCGGCCTCGCAGGTGATCGCCGTCAACTTTCAAACCGTGGCGGCGGCGAACAACTACTGGAAGTAGCCGCACGGCCGCAAGTGATCGCGCCACGGCAACCGGGCCCGGTCCGATGCGGGCCCCACCACGTACCTTGCCAGGTGGGAACAGCCGGTACCGTGCGGCCACAACTTGGAATACCTTCGGTCTGGATGCGCACACTTTTCCTTTGGGTAGCCATACTGGCCAGCGCCATGCCGCATTGCACTGCGCAAAGCGGGAAGGCAGCGGCCGGTGCCGGGGTGCCCAACAGCGCCAACGGCTGGTACCTCAGTCCGCACGGCACCATCCGCATCCTGGTGCTTTTTGCCGAAATGGATTACGACCTGCACCCCGGCAATGACCTGCAGCCCGAAGGGTCGGACCACTGGGCCAAAGGGCAACTTCCCACATGGAAGGACGATCTGTTCGACGCCTTCCCGCTTGACCCGCCCGTGGCGAAGGTCAGCCGCTATTACCACGACATGAGCATAGGCAGGTTCACCGTGCTGGGCGATTACGTCAACCGGGTGGTGACCGTTCGCGAAAGCGAACAGCGCAATTTGCGCGATTGGAGCGCCATGGCCTGGGAGGAGGCCAACAAGGCCGGGAAGCTGGAAACAGCGCATAAGCTCTCCATTTCCGACTTCGACCTGTGGACCGACGGGGGCCAGCCCGGCATGCCCAAGGTGAACAAGCCCGACGACCCGCACAGCTATGACCATGTGATGGTGATCTGGCGCAACAGCAGTGTGCTTACCCACGGCCTAGGCAGCACCGACGCCGGCAGCGCAGGCCTGCTCTTCGGCCACCCAAGCGACACGCAGAGCCGCTTCGGCGCCATGAACGGGCTGCCGTTCGGCATCCTCAAGCACGAGTTCAACCACCTGCTGCTGGGGGGCAACAACTTCCACAGCGGGGGAGGCAATGCACCGGCCTTCACCGGCTATTTCATGCCTGTGCAGGGCGGATGGAGCCTGATGGGCGCGGCCAACAGTTCGTTGCTCACCTGTAGCGGATGGGACCGCGACCGCTTGGGTTGGCGGCCGGAAGGGGCGCTGTTCGCCATTCAGGCACGGGGGCCCTCCGATGCGGTGGTGAACGGCAACATCCAACCCCTGCAAGGCGATACCGGGACCTATGTGCTGCGCGATTTCATCACCACCGGGGACGCCTTGCGCATTCGGATGCCCTTTCTGCCCGATGATGAATATCCCCAGTGGCTATGGCTGGAGAACCACCAGACCACGGCGGGCAACGGCTGCCCCACCGACCAGTTCCAGTACCAGTACATGGATTGCGTGAAGCCTGCCGTACCGGGCATCTACGTGCAGATGCAGGTGGACAAGGACCTGAAGGAGGGAAACAACATCTTCGGCGGGCATGCCGATTACCTCAGGCCTGTGCTGGCCAACGGCAACTTCGATTGGCGCCTGCGCGGGGATACCACCACGTTCCGGTGCCTTTGGCCCAGCCCCACCATGCCTTATTTGGCCAAGGATGCATGGGCCAACCCGCTCACCGGCGTGCAAGAACAGGAGTTCCCGCTCTTCGACCGCGATGGTGATGGCCTGCTCACCCGCAAGGAAGCCATCGTGCCGCGCATCGGCATTTGGAACGGCCGGCAAGTGGATGATGCCGGCTACATGGGCAGCACCCGGCACGTGTTCACGCCAACGGGCAACCACCGCATCGCCATGGGCACCAACCCGTCCAGTGCCAACATGCTCACCCTGGCGGCGAACATGGCCCGGGAGGTGAACAAGGCCCGCAAGCCGGACAACCGCACCGTGTACCTCAACGGCATCAGCGTGGAACTGCTGGAGCAACGGGCGGACGGTGCCATCGTGCTGCAGGTACGCGCCGGTGACACCCGCCTGGTGGACGATGTGCGCTGGTGCGCGGACAGCATCGTACTGCCACCGTTGAACGGGTACAACGGCACGGCGCTCACCTTGGCCGAAGGCCGTACCTTGAAAATCGACCGTTCGGGAACGCCCACCCGCATGGAGGCTATGGAAGGGAATGGGCGCAAGGCCTGGTTCAGCCCGCCCACGCGGTTCAGCGTAGCGCCCGGGGCACGGGTGGTGCTGGAGCGCAAGGCCAAGTTGCAAGTGCTCAACAACTCGGAAGTGCACTTGTGGCCAGGCTCGCAGTTGGTGCTGCACCGCAAGGCCAGGCTGGATGTGCAGGCCGGCTCGCGGCTCATCCTGCACGGCGGTGCCACGCTGGAGGCCAAGGCCGCCACGTTGCGGAAGCTGCGCCGGAAGGGCCGGTTGGCCGATGCGGCCCAATGATCCGCGTTCCCGCGCCAGGGGCCTGCCCCCAACGGCTTATGCCGCCACTTCCTTCACGTCCGCGCCGGGCGCATTGCGCTTCACGCTGTCAATGCCCGCGTCTCGCGATTGTTCCGTGGCGTACACCTGGCTGGAACCAATCACCTGGCCATTGGCCGCCAGCAGGTTGAAGGAGGAACCAGCGGCCGTGGTCTTGCATTCGTAGCGTGCATCGTCCGCTGCGTTCTTTTTCACGCTCTCCACGCCGTTGAGCGCCGAATCCTTGGCCTTGTAGCCTTCGCTGGCCAGAATAACCTCGCCGTTGCCGGCCTTCAGGCGGAACCGGAATTCACCAGCTTTGTCTTTGTACAGTTCGAATGTCGCCATTTTTCTGGTCTTGGTGCATAGTTGCAAAATGGGCGGCAAGTGCCCTGCAGCATCTCAGCGGATGCTGTCCAGCTTGCGCTGCAGTGCATCCACGGTGCGCTGCACTTCGGCCTGTGCCGAGGCCTTTTGGTCCTTGGCCTTTTGCGCATCGGGCAGGGCGGAACTGCTCTTGGACAGTTCGCGCTGCGCCTTGGCCTCGGCATCCATCGCCTTGGCCATGCGCCCTTCGTTCTTGGTGATCTTCGCCCGCGACTTGGTCAGTTTCTTGAAATCCTTCGGGTTCTGGCTCAGGGTCCACTTCTGGTTGTACAGGTCGATCTCCTTCTGCATCACCGCGTGCTCGTTCTGCAGCTTGCTCTTTTCCTTGGTGATCTTCTCCAACTTGGCCTGTGCCTTGTTCAGGCGGCCTTGGGCCTTGTCCTGGCTTTTGGCCGCGCTCTCGGTCTTGCTGTCGGCCTTGCCCAACTTTTTGGCCCACTCATCCAATTGCCCCTGCACCACCGCCTTGTTCAGCTTCACGCCCAATTCGCGCATCGCAGGCTCCAGCGCCGCAGGCTCCACCGGCACATTGGTGCCGGGCTGCAAAAAGGCAAGGCTCAGCGTGCTGAACACCGGCTTTTTGTTTTCCACCACGGTGCCCAGCACGTCCACCGTGCTGCCCATGGCCGGGCTGAACGCCACGTTGGCGGCCTTCATCACCGACCCCTGCTTCTTGAAGTCCACCCCGGGAAGTGCAGCCTTCAACAGGGTCCACACCTGCCCCGCCTTGGCCTCATACACCGGCACCGACAACGAGGAAAGCGACAGGCTATCGGTCTTCAATTGCCCTTGGGCCACGGCGATCTCCTTGTCCCAAGAGAGCGAGGTGCCGTCCTTCAGTGCGTTTTGGGCAATGAGGGAGGTGCTGGTTGCCAAGGCGAGGGCGATCGAGAAGAGGTTGCTGGCGAAGTGCATGGTCGGGTTTGTTCGTGCGGCAAAGATAGCCGTGCCCCCGGGTGGTTCCGGTACGCACGACAGGCACTATGCAGGCGTGCCTGCACCAACTTGGCCTCAGCCGTTTTCCACGGCGGCGATGCCCGGCAGGATGCGTCCCTCGAGGTATTCCAGCATGGCACCTCCACCGGTGCTCACGTAGCTGATCTTGCCGGCCAAACCGAACTGGTTCACCGCCGCCACGCTATCGCCCCCGCCCACCAACGAGTAAGCGCCCTGGGTGCTGGCATCGGCGATGGCTTCCGCAATGGCCAAGCTGCCGTTGCGGAAGCTCGGCATTTCAAACACCCCCATCGGCCCGTTCCACAGGATGGTTTTGCACCGCTTGATCACGTCGCTGAATTCCTTGATGGAGGCCGGTCCGATGTCCAAGCCCATCCACCCCGCCGGAATGGCCTCCGCGGGGCAATTGTCCGTATTCGCGCTGTCCGAGAAGGCATCGGCCACCACGGTGTCCACCGGCAGGTGGAGGCGGGCACCCTTGTTCTCCGCTGCGGCCAGGATCGCCTTGGCGGTTTCCAGGTGGTCATCCTCCACCAGCGAGTTCCCCACCTGGCCCCCGCGGGCCTTGATGAAGGTGAAGGCCATGCCCCCGCCGATCACCACCTCATCACATTTGCCGATCAGGTTGCGCAGCACCTCGATCTTGCTGCTCACCTTGGCACCGCCCACCACTGCGCACAACGGGCGTTCAGGCTTGGTGAGCACCTTGCCCAAGCTGTCCAGTTCGCTGGCCACCAAGTAGCCGAACAACTTGGCGCCGGGGAAGTGCTTGGCCACGATGGTGGTGCTGGCATGGGCCCGGTGCGCGGTGCCGAACGCATCGTTCACGTACACGTCGCCCAATGCCGCAAGCGCCTTGCTGAACGCCTCATCACCTTGCTCCTCCTCGGGGTGGAAGCGCAGGTTCTCCAACAACAGTACCTCGCCCGGTTTCAGGTTGGCCGCCGCGGTGCGCGCCTTTTCACCAATGCAGTCCGCAACGAACTGCACGGGTTTGTTGAGCAGCCCTTCCAAGTGCCTGGCCACGGGCCGCAAGCTCATGGCCGGGTTCACCTTGCCCTTGGGCCGCCCCAAGTGGCTCATCAAAATGGCGCTTCCCCCATCGGCCAGGATCTTTTGCACGGTGGGCACAATGGCCCGTGCACGGGTGTCGTCCGTCACGGCCTCCCCGTCAAGTGGAACGTTCAGGTCCACGCGCACAAGCGCTTTGTGGCCCTTGAAGTCGAAATTATCCATGGTTCGCATGCCGCGAAAGTACCCTGAACGGGGCCATCGGCCGCCTTGCCGCACATGCCGCGGACCCCGTCATGCATCCGGGGTGTGCTGCCGTAAACTTGTACCGTGCAATTCAACCAGATCATCGGCCATGCCGCGCTGAAGGCGCGCCTGATCGGCAACATCCGCGAGGGCCGTGTGCCGCATGCGCAGTTTTTTCTCGGGCCGCGCGGCAGCGGGGTGCTGCCTTTGGCACTGGCCTATGCCACCTACCTGTTCTGCGGGCAGCGGGGCGAGGGCGACAGTTGCGGCGAATGCAATGCCTGCAAGATGATGGCCAAATTGGCCCATCCGGACCTCAACATGGCCTTCCCCATCTTCCTTTCCAAGGAGGTGAAAACCTGCGAGCCCTTTGTGGCCGATTGGCGCGAAGCGGTCTTGGGGGAACCCTACTTGGACGCGGAACGTTGGCGCGAATGCCTCAAGGGTGACAACAAGCAGCTGCGCATGGGCGTGGACATCGCCGCCGAAGTGGTGCGCAAGCTCAGCCTGAAGTCGTTCAGTGGCGGATGGAAGGTGATGCTCATCTGGCTGCCGGAAATGATGGACCCGGCCATGGCCAACAAGATCTTGAAAGTGCTGGAGGAGCCCGAGCCGGGAACAGCCTTTCTGCTGGCGGGCCACGCCAACGACCGCATCCTGCCCACCATCCTCAGCCGCACCCAGTTGGTGAAGGTGGCCGCGCCCGACCCCGGTGAAGTGGCCGCTGCCGTGCAACTCCGGCACCCGGAGATGGCCGCCGGGGAGGCCCGTGCCATTGCGGCGCGCAGCGAAGGCGACCTGCTGGCGGCCCAGGCCATGGCCGAAGGGCGCCCGGAAAAGACCTTCCACTTTTTCCGGGACTGGCTCAGGGCCTGCTTTGCCGGCAAGATGGAGGAGGTGGCCGTGCACACCGACGAATTTGCCAAGATGGGGCGCGAGGAGCAGAAGGGCGTGATGGAGTATGCCCTTTTCATGATGCGCCAGTGCATGCTTCAATGGCAGGACCTGCCGCAATTGGTCACCGTTTCCGGGGAAGAGCTGGATTTTGTCCGCAAGTTCAGTGCGTTGCTGGGCGCAGAGAACCTTGCGGGGATCCGCACGGAGCTGGAGGCGGCCCATGGCCATCTCGGCCGCAATGCCAACAGCAAGATCCTGTTTATCGACCTCAGCGGCACCTTGGGCCAACTGCTTCGCCCCAAGGCGGTGCAGGCCCGATGATCCGGCACCATCATGCGGCCCATGCCCGTTCCGGTCCCCTCAACCTCTTATTGCTCCCTGTATCTTCGCGCCGATGGGATGTGAAGGATGTGCAAAGGGCGCCCAAGGGAAAACCGGCGGCTGCGGCGGGGCTTGTGGTGGTGACAAACGCCAGGTGCGCGACTGGTTGGCCGGCGTGCCGCTGCCCGGGGGAGTGCCCGGATTCGATGCGGTGGAGGTGCGCTTCAAGAACACCCGCAGGGATTTCTTCCGCAATGCGAACGCACTGCCATTGGCCGTGGGTGATGCGGTAACCGTGGAAGCCTCCAGCGGATATGACGTGGGCGTGGTGTGCTTGGCCGGCGAGCTGGTACGCGCACAGATGAAACGGAAGGGCGCCGGCACCGACACCTACGAACTGCGCAAGGTCGTGCGACGGTCCACGCAGGCCGACCTGGACCGTTGGCACGCCGCGCGCAAGCACGAGGACGAAGTGAAGGCCGAGGCGCGCCGCTTATGCCGGGAGGCCAAGCTGGACATCAAAGTGAGCGATACCGAATTCCAAGGCGACGGCACCCGCGCCACCGTCTATTACACCGCCGAGGAGCGCGTGGACTTCAGGAACGTGGTGCGCGGACTTTCCGACCGGTTCCATGTGCGCATCGACATGAAGCAACTCGGGGCCAGGCAGGAAGCGGCACGCTTGGGCGGACTTGGGCCCAGTGGGCGTGAACTTTGCTCCAGCACCTGGCTCACCGACCTGCGCAGCGTGTCCACCAGCGCCGCGCGCTACCAGCAATTGGCCCTCAATCCGCAAAAGCTCACCGGGCTGTGCGGCAAGTTGAAGTGCTGCCTCAACTTCGAGCTGGACATGTACGTGGAGGCCATCAAAAGCTACCCGTCGCCCAATGCCAAGCTGAAAACCAAGCAGGGCACCGGCACCCACATGAAGACCGACATCTTCAAGGAATACATGTGGTACCTGTTCAAGAAACCCGGCGAACCGACCGCCATGGCCGCGCTCACCGTGGACACCGTGCGCGACATCCTGGCCCGGAACAAGCAGGGCATCGAACCCGAGGTGGACCTGCACATGGCGGAGATGCAGGCAGCGGAGCGATCGGAGGAAGCGGCCGGCGCCAACGACTATGGGAACGTCATTGATGGCGGGGACGACCTCTCCCGCTTCGACAAGAAGATCAAGGACGGGAAACGGCGCAACCGGGACAAGAAGAAAAAGAAGATGGCTGGCGGGCCGCCGCATAACAAGCCGCAAGCGGACGGCCCCGGCAAGCGCCCCCATGCCGAGGCGGGCCATAAGGATGCCGGGGCGAAGGAACATTCCGCTAGGCACCAACGCACCCGCGACGGCCGCGGGCGGCGGCGCAAAGGGCCCGCCCCGGGAACCCCTGCGCCCGCGAACGGAAAAAAGCCGGACAACCCGTGAAGCACACCGTGCCCATCCCCTTGCTGGCATGCCTGATCCTGGGAGGCTGCTCCGCCCATGTCGTTTTCCAAGAGGACGCAGAGGTGCCCGGCGGAAGCTGGAACCGGTCCTGGAAACCGCAATTCGCCTTC
This sequence comes from Flavobacteriales bacterium, assembly GCA_023957375.1. Lineage (GTDB taxonomy): Bacteria > Bacteroidota > Bacteroidia > Flavobacteriales_F > PHOS-HE28 > PHOS-HE28. The sequence goes on from JAMLHB010000002.1 coordinate 893,193, forward strand.
GACATCACGGATACCTTGGCGCAACGCGACGTGTACATCGACATACGCCACACGGGTGATTATCCGTTCAGCAACCTCTACCTTTTCACCACCATGGCAGGGCCGGACGGACAACAGCACACCGATACGGTGGAATGCACCTTGGCAGACCCCTCCGGCCGCTGGTACGGCAAGGGCACCGGGTTCATCTTCAGCGACCGCGTCAAAGCACACGTGCTGTACCGGATGAACAACCAATTTCCCCGAAGCGGGCGTTATGTGTTCACCTTGGAGCAAGCCATGCGCACCGGGGAGCTGCCCGGCGTGATCGACGTGGGGATCAGCGTGGAAGAAGCCCGGATACGCAGGTAAGCCGTTCACCATGTCAACGTCAAGGAAAGGCAACAAGAAAGGCGGAACCGCACGATGGGCCGTGCTGTGGTGGGCGGTGACGCTCGGTCCGGTGCTGGGCTTGCTGGCCATGCTTTTGCTGGCCGCATCCAGCAAAAGCCTGCCGGGCACCGGCGAACTGCAGAATCCGCGCAGCGACCTGGCCACCGCCGTGCTCTTTAGCGATGGATCGCTCATGGGGCAGTATTACCGGGAGAACCGCATCCCGGTGGATTATACCCGGATCAGCCCGCATGTGGTGGAGGCGCTGGTGGCCACCGAGGACGAACGATTCTTCACCCACAGCGGCGTGGACCTTCGCGGCACTGCCCGGGCTGCCGTGTTCCTGGGCAAACGGGGAGGGGCCAGCACCATCACCCAACAGTTGGCCAAAATGCTCTTCCATGAGGCCAGCCCCAACTTCTTCAGCCGTGTGTTCCAGAAATTCCAGGAGTGGATCATCTCCGCCAGGTTGGAACGCGAGTACACCAAGGAGGAGATCATTGCCATGTACCTCAACCGCTTCGACTGGATCAACCAGGCCGTGGGCATCAATTCGGCGGCTAGGGTCTATTTCAACACCACCCCGGATTCACTCCGGGTGGAACAGGCCGCCATGTTGGTGGGCATGTGCAAGAATCCCGCCCTCTTCAACCCCTTGCGGCGGCCCGAGGCCACCCAAAAGCGCCGCATGGTGGTGCTCAGCCAGATGGTCAAGCAGGGGGACATCACCCGCCAGGAATACGACTCGTTGAAGGTGCTGCCCCTCGGCCTGGATTTCCAGCGCGTGGACCATACCGAAGGTCCCGCACCCTACCTGCGCGAGATCCTGAGGGGGGAACTCCAACGCCTGTTCAACGAAAAGGACACGGCCACGGGAAAGCTCAAGATCGCCAAGCCGGACGGCACGCCGTACGATGTCTACACAGACGGGTTGAAGGTGTACACCACGGTGGACCGCCGCATGCAGCGCTACGCCGAATGGGCCATGCGTGAGCATTTGGCAACCGAGCTGCAACCGGAATTCTTCAAGGACCTGGCCAAGAAAAAGAACCGGCCCTTCGACTTCCGCGTCAGTGCCGATGAGGTGCAGGGCATCATGGAAGTGGCCCGCAAACGCAGCGACCGCTACAAAACGCTCACCGGAAAGCTCTGCCCCAACTGCCAAAGGCCGGCAGCCTACATCGTGAAGGAAAAGCACGAAGGCAGGATGATGTTCCACTGCGATCCGGAAAAGGGCGGGTGTGACACGTGGTGGCCGGTACTGGATGAACAGGGCATCCGGAAACAATTTGATACGCCTGCCCGCATGACCGTTTTCAGCTGGCACGGAGAGATAGACACCTTGATGTCGCCCAACGACAGCATCCGGTACTACAAAAGCTTCCTGCAAAGCGGCCTGTTGAGCATGGACCCGCACACCGGCTTCGTGAAAGCCTGGGTGGGCGGCATCGACTACAAGCACTTCCAGTTCGACCACGTGTCCCAGGCCCGCAGGCAGGTGGGCTCCACCTTCAAGCCGTTCGTGTACGCCACCGCCATACGCGAAGGCATGAAGCCGTGCATGGAACTGCCCAACCAGAAAACCTGCTTCACCATGCCCGCAGGCCAGCCCGAATGGTGCCCGCAGAACAGCGACAACAAATACGGGGGCATGGTTACGCTCAAGTATGCCTTGGCCAACTCCATGAACACCATCACCGCATGGATCATGAAGCAGTACGGACCACAGGCCGTGATCACCCTGGCGCAGCACATGGGCGTGAAAAGCCCCATGGACCCGGTACCATCACTGTGCTTGGGCGTGGCCGACCTCACCCTGGAGGAGATGACCGCGGCCTTCGCCACCTTCGCCAACGAAGGCGTGTACATCAAGCCGGTGGTCATCACGCGCATCGAGGACAAGAACGGCAACGCCCTGCTGGACATGACGCCCCGCACGGAGGAGGCCATGGACGCAGGCACCTCATACATCATGCTGGAACTGCTCAAAGGCGTGGTGGACGGAGCGTACAACCCCGCAACCGGGAAAACCGTGGGTACCGGCATGCGCCTGCGCATGGGGTGGGGCAACCGCGCCAAGTACGGCAACATCAAGTACCCCACGGCCGGCAAGACCGGGACCACACAGAACAACAGCGACGGCTGGTTCATCGGCATCACACCCGACCTGGTGACCGGCGTGTGGACCGGCGCCGAGGACCGAAGCGTCCGCTTCAGCCGCACGGACCAAGGCCAAGGTGCCAACATGGCCCTGCCGATCTACGGCTATTACATGAACAAAGTGTACGCGGACAGCACCATTTCCATCAGCACGGGCGACTTTGCCAAGCCCGACGGCATGGGAGACCTGGACTTGGATTGTTTCGGCCGAAAGAGCCCCGGTGGCGCGGTCCAGGAAAGCCGTGAGGGGCCCGTTTGGGAGTAGCGCTAAACAAAGCGGCGCAGCACGGCGCCCACGCGGTCAGCGTATGTGCCGCCAAACAGATTGAGGTGCACAAGCAGCGGGTACAGGTTGCACAGGTCCACCCGTTCTTCCCAGCCCGGTTCAAGCGGCTCTTCCGCATGGTAGGCATCGTAGAAATCACGATCGAAACCGCCAAAGAGCCGCGTCATGGCCAAATCCATTTCGCGGTGGCCATAGTACACCGCCGGGTCGATCAGCACCGCCTGCCCGTCCGGTGTGGCGAGGTAGTTGTTCTTCCACAGGTCGCCGTGCAACAAGGCTGGCATTTCCATCGGGATCAGCCCGGACAATCTTCCATAGAGCCGCTCGAAGCGGATCACATCGCCCGGGTGGATGCGGTTGCTTTCCCGGCCCATCTTCACCATCGGCTCCAAGCGGCACTGCACCAGGAACTCCACCCAATCCTTGTGCGGCGTATTCACTTGCCGCAGCAATCCGATGTGGTTGTCGTGGTCCAGGCCGAAGGTGCCATGGGTATGGCGGTGCAACTGGGCCAAGGCACGGCCGAACCGGGATTGGAAGTCACGGTCCTCTTCCTGCGTGTGGCCGATGTGCTCCATGAGCAGGAAGGTGGTTCCGTCCAGCTCGCCTTGCGCCAATACCCGGGGAACGCGAAGCGGCCCCGCCCGGCGCAACATCTCCAGGCCTTTCATTTCCGAAACAAAGAGGCTGGGGAACTGGTCGGCGGTGTTCACCTTCAGAAAGAACGGCCCCGCGCCGGTCTCCAAACGGTACACATCATTGATGCTTCCGCCATACACCGCCACGGCTTGCCGGATGGTCACGGCCGGTCCGGTCCCGACGGACAGCAGTGTGCCGATGTGATCGGTCAAGGATTGGGGCAAGGACATGCACAAAGGAAACAAGTGATGGCCGAAGGGCCGCACCATTGAACGACCAACCGGGTGAGCGGCGGCCAAAAGCAGCGCGTGGCCATTGCACGGGCCCTGATCAACGACCCCGTGATCATCATGGGCGACGAGCCCACCGGCAACGTAGACAGCCACAACACCGAGATCGTCTTCGACATCTTCCGCCGCATCGCCGACGAGCACAAGCGCAGTCTGCTCATCGTTACCCACGACCCCGATTTCGCCAAGCGCACCGACCGCATCATCGAAATGGACGACGGGCGAGTAGTGGGGTGAAACGGCGGCGTTTTGTCCTTCTTACTTGAAAATTGATACTCACGGTATCAAATTTCAAGTATTATTGTGTGATGATTTTCAGGGGTTCTTATCTTGATATGATTCATAAGGCACTGGATCGCAATCCAGTAGCCATGCTTTTAGGCCCGCGTCAAGTGGGCAAGAGCACCTTGGCTCGGGAACTCCTGCCACCCGACTCACCCAACTACTTCGATCTGGACCTTCCGGCGGTTTCCTTCCTGTTGGAGCAGCCACTCACGGCCTTGCAGCACCTCACGGGCCTGGTGGTGATCGATGAAGCGCAACGCGCCCCGCAGATCTTCCCCGTACTGCGTGTCTTGGCCGACCGCCCGAACAACCCCGCCAAATTCCTCCTGTTGGGCAGTGCCTCGCCCGAGCTCTCGCGCCAAAGCAATGAGTCGCTTGCGGGTCGGGTGGAGATGATCGATGTGCAGGGCTTCAGCCTGAACGAAGTGGGCCGCGAAAAGGCTGATCAGCTCTGGTTGCGCGGCGGTTTTCCCCGCTCATTCACCGCCACCGACGACGAGGCCAGCATGGCGTGGCGGGGCAACTTCACCCGCACCTTTGTTGAACGCGATCTCGGTCTGCTGGGCTTCGGCTTCGCACCAGCCGCCATGTCGCGGTTCTGGACCCTGTTGGCCCATTTCCACGGGCAGGTGTGGAACGCCTCGGAAGCAGCCGCCGTACTGGGCGTAACGCCGCGCACGGCCAACCGCTACCTCGATGCCCTTGAGCAGACCTACATGGTGCGCCGCCTGCAACCTTGGCACGCCAACGTGGGCAAGCGCGTTGTGAAAAGCCCCAAGCTCTACCTGCGCGATACCGGCATCTTGCACTGGCAACTGCGCTTAGGCTCCCTCCGCGACCTGCTCCTGCACCCTAAAATGGGCGCCTCATGGGAAGGCTTTGCCATGGAACAAGTGCTGGGCGCCTTCCCCGGTGTGGACCCTTACTTCTATGGCATCCACAGCGGCTCCGAACTCGACCTGTTCTTCCTGCACCACGGCAAGCGCATTGGCGTGGAGTTCAAGCGCATGGACGCACCCCGCCCCACCCGCAGCATGCACATCGCCCTGGAGGACCTGCAATTGGACCAACTTTGGGTGGTGTATCCGGGCACACGGCGCTATGCCTTAAGCGACAAGGTGGAATGCGTACCCCTCGGCGAAATAGGCGGCCATCACGCATAGATCGCATCATCGAAATGGATCATGAGCGGGTGGTCGGGTGGTCGGACATGTTTCTTGGTGTCTTGAACCACGGATCCACACGCCCCGGTGCCTGCCGGGGCGTGTCCATCTGTGGTTCGAATACTATTGAGAGCCGCGCCCGCAGGGCGCGTTAGACCCAATGGCCCCGCATCCGCGTTCATCCCGTCCATCCCCCGCCGGTATCTTCGCGGCCATTCCCGAAAAATGGCAGAATCATTGACCGAGCAGGAAGTCTTCCGCCGCGAAACCCTGCACAAGCTGCGCGCCATGGGCATCGAGCCCTTCCCCGCCGCGGAATTTCCCGTCACCGCGCACAGCAAGGACATCCAGTCCGCCTTCCGTGATGAAGAACCGCCGCGCGACGTGGCCATCGCCGGCCGCGTGATGAGCGTCCGCGTGATGGGCAAGGCCGCCTTCGCCGTGCTGCGCGATGCCTACGGCGACCAGCAGATCTACATCATGCGCGACGACATCGCCCCTGGGGAGGACAAGGCGATGTACAACGAGTTCTTCAAAAAACTGCTCAACCTCGGCGATTTCATCGGCGTGAAGGGCTTCGTGTTCCGCACCCGCACCGGCGAGATCACCGTGCATGTCAAGGAGATCACCTTCCTCAGCAAGGCCCTGCGCCCACTGCCCACGCCCAAGACCGATGAGGACGGCAACGTGCATGATGCCTTCAACGACCCCGAACTGCGCTACCGCATGCGCTACGTGGACCTCATCGTGAACCCACAGGTGAAGGAGACCTTCCTGAAGCGCACGCGCATCTTTAACGCCATGCGCGAATGCTTCCAGCAGGCGGGCTACATCGAGGTGGACACCCCCGTGATGCAGCCCATCCCCGGCGGCGCGGCGGCAAGGCCGTTCATCACCCACCACAACGCGCTGGATACCGAGTTCTACCTGCGCATCGCCAACGAGCTCTACCTCAAGCGCCTCATCGTGGGCGGCTTCGACGGCGTGTTCGAGTTCAGCCGCAACTTCCGGAACGAGGGCATGGACCGCACCCACAACCCGGAGTTCACCATCATGGAACTCTACGTGGCGTACAAGGACTACCGCTGGATGATGGACTTCATCGAGGGCGTGTTCCGCACCGTGGCCACCGCCGCCAACGGCACGCCCGTGGCCAAGTTCCAGGGCAAGGACATCGACTTCGCAAAACCCTTCAAGCGCATCACCATGTGCGGGGCCATCCAGGAGAAGACCGGCGTGGACGTGCTCAACGCGGACGAACGCGCCATCGGCGAACTCTGCAAGCAGCACGGCATTGAAGTCACCGCCAGCATGGGCAAGGGCAAGCTGATCGACGAGCTCTTCAGCGCGTTGGTGCAGCCCGAACTGATCCAGCCCACCTTCGTGATGGACTTCCCGTTGGAGATGAGCCCGCTGTGCAAGAAGCACCGGGACGACGACCGCCTCACCGAGCGCTTCGAACTGTATGTGGCCGGCTTTGAAGTGGGCAACGCTTACAGCGAACTCAACGACCCCATCGACCAGCGCGAACGCTTCGAGGCCCAGCTGAAGCTGATGGAGCGCGGCGACGACGAAGCCATGTACTTGGACCGCGACTTTTTACGCGCGCTGGAATACGGCATGCCGCCCACCAGCGGCATCGGCATCGGCATGGACCGCTTAGTGATGCTGCTCACCGACAACCCCGCCATCCAGGAGGTGCTGCTCTTCCCGCAAATGCGGCCGGAGAAGTGGGATTGAGGGGCTGACCAACGACGGACCTGGCGGTCGGGCTTATCTTTGAACAAAGCTGAAAGCCATGACCACCTTGGACTTGCGTACAGAGCTGAAAGGCTTGATCGATCGCATCAGCGACAGGAACATCCTCGAGGCGCTTCGGACCATTGTGCTGCGGCAAGCCGAACAGGATGACCAAGTAGAGGTAATGCGGCGCATGGCCCTGCAGAGCGAAGAGGCCATTGAACGTGGCGAAGTATATACCCGTGCTGAGGTTGAACAGTACCTGAAGGACCAACGGCCCAAGCCATGAAATTGGTCTACACCAAGCCAGTTCGGAACAGGATCACGGAGATCCGGAACTACTTGGCACCCGGATTATGCAGTAGGATTCGTTGCGAGGGCCGAAAGCGCAATGGCAGCAAGGGTTTCATTGAGGAGGAATAGCCCAAGCTATTCTGACGAAAGGAAAACCAGCGAAGCGCTTGCTGCCGCAGCGATTTCGGGCCGTAGTAGAAATCCTACTGCATAATCCGGGTGGCAGGGAACGCATCATTGGAGAAGGCGGACAAGACGATAGCCGAACTCCTGGACAAAGCGGACAGCTTATTGGAGCATCCATTGCGTGGGATCCCTGAACCGGCACTTGCCAACTTGGGCAAGGAACACCGCAGCTTGATCACCGGCCGGTACAAGATCGTCTACTATGTTTCCGGTGACGAAATACGCATCACTGATCTTTTTGGTACCAAACAGCACCTTTCCCGGATGCGCGGGTGAAGTACGGTAGGAACCCTTGTGGCCGGCATCAGGGCTATCGCCTCTTAATACTGCGCCTGGCGGCGCTTATCCAATACTAGGGCGAACCACGGATCCACACGGACCTTGCTTCGCCGAAGGCTTCGCGAAGGCGCCGTGGACACGGATCGCGAACGTCTCCGGTTATCGGACGCAAAGGCTTGGCTCACTTTCCACATCGCGTATTTATCAGTGTGCATCAGCGTTCATCCGTGGTTAAGAATTCGGGAGAGCTGCGACCGCAGGGCACGCAAGAGGCGATAGCCCTGGGGCCGGCATTCCTCCGCGCCTCTCCCTTCGTATCTTCGTATCATCATGGCAGACCGCTACATCATTGAACTCACCGACCGGAAGTACCGGAAATTCTGGGAAGAGCTATTGGCCCAGTTGGACTTCGTGAAGGTGGCCCCGACCGTCAAGCCACTGAAAAAGACAAAGAAGGAAGCCGAGTTTCAGGAGGGACTGCGTGAAGCACTTCAGGAAATGAAGGACGATCTGGGTGGCAAGCGCAAAATGCAGTCCGCAAAGGATTTCCTGCATGAGCTTCGCCATTGACGTTTCCGTCAATTTCAAACGGGAGGCGAAACGCCTGCATAAGCGGCATGCCTCCCTTCCGGATGACATTGAGCAGCTGATTGGATCACTGGAAGTTGACCCGCGCCAAGGAACGCCCATTGGCCGAAGCTGTTACAAGGTCCGGTTGGCCGTTCGTTCCAAGGGTAAAGGCAAGAGTGGTGGTGCCGAGTAATCACCTGTGTGGTGGCTGTCCGCGAAGTGGTGTACCTGCTGGCGATCTACGACAAGTCGGAGCAGGCCAGCCTAAGCGATGCCAAGCTAAAGCAGCTATTGGCTGAATTGGGGTTGTGACGCTCCTTCCTCCCCTGGTGCAAACGACTGCCCCTGGACAGACAGAACTTCCGCTCGTGCATTCTTCCATGCGGATGAATGGGATATGAGCGGGCCGTGGGCCTTCGCTCGCAATGTGGGCAACGCCTACAGCGAGCCAACGACCCCATCGACCAACGCGAACGCTTCGAGGCGCAACTGAAGCAGATTGAGCGCGGCGATGACGAAGCCCTGTACTTAGACCGCGATTTCCTACGCGCGTTGGAATTCGACATGCCGCCCACTAGTGGCATCGGCATCGGCATGGACCGCTTAGTGATGCTGCTCACCAACAACTCCGCCATCCAAGAGGTGCTATCCGCAGACGCGGCCGGAGAAGTGGGATTGAGGAGGCGAGGCTTTGCCCAAGCGAAGGATACCGCGTCGCTCAGTGGTCCTTTACCAGCTCATAAAGCTGTTTGAGGTCCGGTGCCAAGATCACCTCGATGCGGCGGTTCTTGGCCTTGTCGCCTGGCACGGCCGGCAGGTATTCACTGCGGCCTGCCGCAGTAATGCGCACGGGGTCGATCGTGCCGCTTTCCATCAGGATGCGCACCACGCTGGTGGCCCTTAGCACACTGAGGTCCCAGTTGTCCTTGTACGTTGCACCGGACAACACCTTGTCCGTGTCCGTATGCCCCTCCACCATGATGTTGAGGTCTTTCTCGTTCTCCACGGCTTTGGCCAAGTTGGACAGGGCCTCACGGCCCCGCTTGTCCACCACGGTGCTGCCGCTGGGGAAGAGCAGTTCATTTTCCAGCCGTACATAGATCTGGCCATCCTTCTCCATTACGGAAAGGCCCTTCCCTTCGAACCCGGTAAGCGCCTTGCTCACCCGGTCCTTCAGGGCTTTCATGGCCTGGTCCTTGGCATCCAGTTCGCCCTGCAACTTGCTGAGCTTGGCCTCGCGGTCGGCAAGGGAAGCAGCCAGTACGCCCAGTGAATCTTCCTTGTTCTGGAGTTTCAGCCGGTTGGCCTCCAGATCGGTCAGCAGCTTGCGGTTTTCCGCGCTGCCGCCGGCCACCAGTGCATTGTATTTGCCCAGCAGTTCATTGTTCAGGGAGTTGATCTTGTCGTACTGCAGGGTCATGCTGCGCAGGCTGGTGCCGAACGTGAGCGTGTCACGCTCCAGCATCTCCTTGCGGCGGCGCAGATCTTCCAGGGTGACTTGTTGGTCCTTCAGGCTGGCCTCCGCTTGCTGGGCTTTGGCTAAGGCCGCACTTTCGCTTTCCTGCATGGCCTTGTACCTGGTGTTGAGCTCCTCATACTTGCGCGCTGGCACGCAGGCGCCCAGCAGGGCGGCAACGCCGACCATGCAGGTGCCGTATTTCAAATGGGTGATCATGGCTAACTTTACAGTGGTGCACCAAAGATGCCCACACTTTGGATGGGGCCTTGTGCGGCCGCAACCTTTTTATGAACATGTCGTTTCCGTTCGTGCCATGGATCCACTGAGCTGGACAGGTCTTGATGCAGGAAGCATCATTACGGCATCCTTGGACGAGGAGCTGGAGGAATACCGCCTGTTGGCCTATTTGCAACGGGTGGATGCACAATACCGTGAGCACAAGCTGTATCCTTGGTTGGACGAGCTACAACGCCGCATTGCGCAGTTGCGTGCCTTGGCCGAACGGGCCGGGGTCATGGACGCTATGCAGCCATCCGAGCTGCTGGGGCTCGACCTGGGCCGGATGGAACTGGTACGCCGCCCGCCGCCCGTTCCTGCCGCATGGGCCGGGGTGGAACGGGCACTGGAACGTGCACTCCCGGTATTGGCCAGGGCCCGCGAACGGGGGCGCGAACTGCGCGATGAGCTCAACGGCCACATCCGGATGGAACCGGTGGGCATGGTTCCCTTGGATGTCCGCGAGGGCTGGTTGTTGCTGCGTCAGCACAACCAGGCGCTGGTGTACGCCTATTCCCTGCCCATCGTGCGCGAAATGCAGGCCCCGGGTACGCACCGCTACATCCGTACACGCTTCCATGCCACCTGCACGGTGGGTATTTCCTCCACATACGGGCACATCAAGGCGGAGCTGGTGCGCACCGGGCCTCTTCCCAACCCCGCCACCTTTGCTTTCGAGTCGGATATTACACTGCCGCGCATGGAGACCTTCCTTCCCCTGGCCAAGCGGATCACTTACGAAGTGGTGGCCGGACGGCCGTGTTGAGCATCGGGCCTGAAGTGCACCCGGCGCAGGTCCAAGATCTCCAAGGCATTGGAGTGCAGCCCTTGCAGGGTGGGGGACGACAGGGTGATGTAGCGTTCGTGGTAAAGCGGGATCAGCGGCACATCGTGCATGGCCACTTGTTCGGCAAGCGCCAGGTTCCGCATCCGGTCCGTCGCCAAAACGGCGTTGTTGGCGGCGGCGAACAAGGAGTCGAACCGCGGGCTGGCATAGCGCGTGGTGTTGAGCGTGGACGGCAGGGAGGTGTCGGGTTCGGCGTTTTTGCCGTAGAGCAGGGCCAGGAAGTTCTCCGGGTCGGGCAGGTCGGCCACCCATCCTTCGCGCCAGAAGAGGGCTTCGCCGCGCTCGATCCGGTCGTAGTACTCCTTGGTGTGCACCGTGTTCACAACAATGGCCACCCCCAATTCCCTGCCCAGCATTTCCTGGGCCATGCTGGCCACATTGCGATACCCGAAGCCGTGTGTGCTTACCTGTAGCTGCACCCGCGGAAAGCCCTTGCCACCGGGGTACCCGGCATCGTCCAGCAAGCGCCGCGCGCTGTCGGGGTTGTACGGATTGCCGGAAACCACCTCATAAGGATAACCGGCCAAACCCGGGGGCACGATGCCTCGGTCGGCGGTGACCGCGAGTCCTTGCAGGGCCTCCTGCACCAGCTTCTGCCGGTCGAGCGCCAAGGCAAAGGCCCGGCGGACGCGCACATCGTTGAAGGGTGGTTTGGACAGGTTGAACCCGTAGAACTGGATGGCCAAGGCCGCCGTGCTGGACATGCGGAAACGGCGCATGCCGGTGCGCGGGTCCAGCGAATCGGCGAGCACCCCAATGCTTTCCAAGGACAGTTCGGTCACCATGCTCAGGTGCCCGTTCATGAACGCCTCGATCTCTTTCTCCTTGTCCGGGACCAAGGTGATCCGCACCGCATCCAGGTAGGGAAGCTGGCCACCTTGGGCATCGCGCCCCCAATAGGCCGGGTTGCGTTCCAGTACGATGGCCTCTCCCGCCCGTGCCACCTTCAGCCGGAACGGACCGGTGCCGATCGCGTGGTCGAACAGCTGGTTGCCGTATTTGGCGGGAAGTTCCCGGGGCCAGATCCAACAACCGGCGCCAGCCAGGCTTTGCAGAAAGCTGGGAACGGGGCGCACCAAGGTGATGCGCACGGTACGGTCGTCCACGGCCTCGATCCCTTCCACTCGGCCGTCCGCCTTGCCCGAGGCGTAGTATTCGTCGGCCCCCTTTACTTTTTCCTGAAAGAGCCAAAACACGGCATCGCCCACCCCTTTTTCACAGATGGAGGTGAAGCAATGCACCACGTCGTCCGCCACCAGTTCGCGGCCCACACCGTCCGGGAAAGCCGGATCATTGTGGAACCGGACTCCTTCGCGCAGCTTGAACGTGTACACGGTGCGCGAGGTGTCCAGCTCCCAGCTTTCCGCCAGGGCAGCTTCCACACCGAGGCTTTCGGGGTTGAAGGCCACCAATCCCTCATACACTTGCGCGGCCACATGCTGCTCGGACACCAAGGTAACGGCCAAGGGGAAGAGGGTGCGCACCACCTGGGTTTCGTTGAGGTTGAGCACCCCGCCGTGCAACCCGCCCGGGCCGTACACCGTGGCGGTCGGGGAGCCGCAACCTGCAAGCAACCCGGCGATGAAATAAAACGGAAGTCTGCGGAGCATGGACGAACGCCAAAACTATCCGCGGGTCTTGGGGAGGTACCTGCCACAGGGCCGCTTTACCAACAAAGCACCGGGGATTACGGGGACGTGCCGCGCCCGCCCACCGGTTGCGGCCATTGCCTGGCAGGCACTACAAGTGGCCGTTACCGGTAATTTTCAGCCCGTTGCCGCGTTTTATGCCCACCGTCCTTGTGTCCGGACACACCCCCCTTCCCTCTTGGATCCGCCCAAGCCTGGCCATGCTGCTGCTATGGGCGGCGGCTGCGGGTGCCCAAGGACAGGACAACCGGGTGGTGCGCCGGATCGTGCTGGACCGCGACACCCTGCAATTGGACACCTTGAGCATCGTGCCGGGCTCGTTCAGCTTATGGGCGGACAGCGTGGAGGTGCCGCCACAGCGCTACCGGATGGACCCGCTGCGCAGCCTGCTGGTCCGTACCGATGATTCCCTGCAGGATACGCTCACCGCCCGCTACCGGGTCATGCCGATGATGCTGGGCGGCACCTTCCGGCATAAGGACCCCGATCGCCTGCTCCGCCCCTCGGGTGATCAAGCGGATCCTTTCAAATACATCCCGCCCAAGCAGCAACAGGACCTCTTCGGCATGGGCGGCCTCAGCAAGAGCGGCAGCATCTCGCGCGGCATGCTCTTCGGCAACAACCAGGACCTTTCCGTGAACAGCACCATGAACCTGGAGCTCAACGGCAAGCTTACCGACAAGATCAATGTGCAGGCCTCCGTAACGGACAATAACATCCCCATTCAGGCTGGCGGCAACACCTTGGAGCTGCAGGATTTCGACCAGGTCTTCATCAAGCTCTTCGACGACCGCCAGGAGTTGGTGGCCGGTGATTTCGTGCTGCAACGGCCCGAGAGCCACTTCCTCAACTACTTCAAGAAAACAAAGGGCCTCAACTACACCCTCAAACCGGCCGACCGGGAAGGCCCCCGGAACACGTTCAGCCTGGGTGCGGCGATCAGCAAGGGCAGTTTCAGCCGCAACCAGTTGCAGGGCCTGGAAGGCGTGCAGGGGCCCTACCGGCTTACCGCCCCCGAAGGCGGAGCGTTCATCATCGTGCTTTCGGGGACCGAACGCGTGTATATCGACGGGCAGCTCCTGGTGCGGGGGATGGACAACGATTACGTGATCGACTACAACGCCGCCACCCTCACCTTCACCGCGAAGCGGCTCATCACCAAGGACAGCCGCATCACCGTGGAGTTCCAGTACGCCGACAAGAACTACGCGCGTTCCCTGGTGCGCGTGGCGGATGTGTTCACCACCGGCCGCACCACCTTCCGCTTCAACCTGTACAGCGAGCAGGACCACAAGGGCCAATCCTTGCAACAATCGCTTACCGATGCGGAAAAGCAGGCCCTTGCCAATGCCGGTGACGACCCCTTGCTGGCGGTGGTGCAGGGTGCGGACAGCGTTGCGTTCTCCGCCGACGAGGTGCTCTATGAAAGGGTGGATTCATTGGGCTGGTTCCCCGTGTACCGCTACACCACCAACCCGGACAGCGCCCGTTACCGCGTTAGCTTCAGCAGTGTGGGCGCGGGCAACGGCGATTACGTCCTGCAGGAGTTTACGCCCAACGGCCGGGTGTTCCGCTGGATGGCGCCGGACACGGTGAACGGCATCCTGGTCCACCAAGGCGATCAAGCACCCGTGCGCATCCTGGTGGCGCCCAAGCACAAGCGCATGGCCACTTTGGGGGCCGAACACGCTTTTTCCAACCGGACCAAGGCCTGGGGCGAAGTGGCCTTCAGCGATGAAGACCTCAACACCTTCAGCACCGCTGACGACGGCAACAACACCGGGGCGGCCGTGCGCGTGGGCGCCAGCCACGCCATCCGCGTGGCAGCCAATGACACGGCCAAGTTGCTGGTGCTGTCCACCGACAATGAATGGCGCTCGCGCCGCCTGGCCGTGGTGGAGCGTTACAGGCCGGTGGAATTTGAACGGGACTGGAACATGGGCAACGTGGCGATGGACGGCGACCAGGTGCTGGCCGGTGCCACCGCGGGTTTCGTGAACGGCAAGCAGGGACGGGTGGACCTGGCCGCTTCGTTGCTGCACATCGATGGCCGTTACGACGGCTTCAGGCAAACCTTGGTGGGCAAAATGCGCCTGGGCCGTTTTGATGCGGCGGTGGACGCCAGCCTGCTACAGGCCGCGGCCGGGCGCAACACCAGTGGGTTCCTGCGCAACAAGGCCCTCCTGGCCCGGCGCTTCAAGCGGTTCACGCTGGGCGTTACCGATGAAGTGGAGGACAACCGGTTCAGGAACGACAGCACGCAGGTGCTGGTGCCGGGCAGTTATGCCTTCCACCAGTGGGAAGCGTTCGTGCAAAGCCCGGATTCGGCGAAGGTGCGCTTCCGGCTGGCCGGCGGCCAGCGCTCCGACCAGGCCCTGCGTGGCGGCAGCTTGGCCAACAGCACCGAGGCCACCAATTACGGAGCATCGCTGGACGCGGGCGGGCGGGCGGTGCGCAAACTGGCGGCCACCTTCAATTACCGGCAACTGCGCATATTGGACAGCACCCTTACGCCCCAGCGCGCCGAGGACACGTGGCTGGCCCGGCTGGACCATGGCCACAGCGCCTTGAAGGGCGTGCTTAGCTGGGACCTGTTCTACGAGTTCGGCAGCGGACTGGAACAACGCAGGGAGTACATCTACGTGCAGGTGCCCGCAGGGCAGGGCGCCTACATCTGGATCGATTACAACGGCAACGGGACAAAGGAGCTCAACGAGTTCGAACAGGCCCCGTTCTCCTACGAAGCAGACTATATCCGCGTGTTTGTACAGGGCCATGAAATGGAGCGCGTTTACAGCAACCAGCTAAGCGCCTCGGGCGAGCTGCGGCCATCGGCCGCATGGCGGGATGCCAAAGGGTTCAAAGGCTTCCTGGCAAAGTGGAACAACCTGGCCAGCTTCCGCAGCGACCGCAAGACCTCCAATGACGACCCTGCCCAAGGCTTCAACCCCTTCATCCTCGACCCGGCGGACAGCCTGCTCACCGCGCTGAACAGCTCCGCGCGCAATACCCTGTACTACGACCGCAACAGCCGCACGTGGAGCGTGGACCACACCTGGCAAAGCGACCGCGGGAAGAGCCTGCTGCTGAACGGCCATGAAACACGCGTGCGGGAAAGCAACCTGGTGCATGTGCGCTGGAACACCCTTCCCCGTTGGACCCTCGAAGCAGAGGCCTCAAGTGGCCGGAGCATGAGCAACAGCGATCTGTTGACCGGGCGCAACTACAGCATTGTGGAGAAGAGCACCGCGCCCAAGCTGAGCTGGCAGCCAAGCACGCGCATGCGGGGCGTGTTGCGGTTCAAATACTCGGGCAAGCTCAACGAGGCCGAACAGGGCGGTGAGCATGCCACCATTCAGGACCTCGGCTTGGAGTTCCGGCTGAACATGCCCGATAAAGGCTCCCTGCAGCTGAACACCAACTTAGTGAAGATCAGCTATGACGGAACGGTGGACTCCTCCCTGGGGACCGAAATGCTGGGCGGCCTCAAGCCCGGCACCAACATCACGTGGAGCTTAGCCCTGCAGCGAAGGATCAGCGACCACCTCCAGGTGGACCTCACGTACAACGGCCGGTCCAGCCCGGAAATTCCCGTGGTGCACGTGGGGGGCGCACAGGTGCGCGCCTTCTTCTGAGGAGTGCGGGTGCCACTACTTCAGGTTGAACGTCGTATGGCCCACCTGCAGGCCCCCTTCGTAGGCGTCCACCTTGTACTCGCCACCGGTAAGCTTGCCGGTGGCGGTCCAATAGATGCACACGTCCACGGGAGCGTTTTGGTAGTCCACATCCCGTTTCACGCTGAATTCCCCCTCCACGCCATCATAAAAGAACCGGTTGGCCTGCTCCTCCGCCGGCAGCACCGAACCGTCCGGCCCGATGATCCGCATGTAAAGTGTCTTCTTGCCGGCCTCGGCGATGCGGTTCTCGCCCAAGTTGAAGCAGCACTTGATCATTTCCGCCTTGCTGCTGCGGTCCGTATCCACCTGCTTGCCATTGTTGCGCTGGAAAATGGCATTGGCCTTCATGCCCGTGGCGGTCAATGCCGACCCTTTGCTGATCAGCGCCTGTTGTTCCGCGCTCTTCGCCTCTAAGGCCTGCTTCTGCCCGGTCATTTCGCCCAACTGCTGCTTGGTGGAGATGTTCTCGGCCATCAACGCCTGGTTCACCTGGTTGAGCGAGTCGATCGTTGCCACATAGCCCTTCATGATCTTGCGCAGCGTCTCCGCTTCCTTGCGCGCCTTGCTCACGTCGTAATTGCCGCGCTTCACCTTGTCCATCAGCCCCACGATCTCCTTCTGCAGCGAATCCATGCGCGTACGCATCTGGTCGTTGGTGGTGCTCAGCGTGTCGTATTGCACCAACATGTCCTCAAGCAGTTTGGTCACATTTTCCTTTTCGCTGGACAAGGCCGTCACGCGATCTTCGGAAGCTACCACCTGATCCTTTTTCTGGAACCATAGGATCAACAGGATGACGTTGCTGATCAGCAGCAGCACCACCAAGGCCAGCAGCAGGGCATTGGTGCGGTTTTTTGCGGACGGTGCGGGATTGGGCTGGATCTCCGGCATGGGCGCTTCGTTTGGGCGTGGATGCAAAACTATCTTCGCTCAACAGTGCATGCGGCGTGCCATGGCCAAGTTGTCAACATATCCACCAACCATTGGGCGCCACCTCGCAGGATTGTTCCTTGATGTGGCCGGGATATTCCTGCCCCGCCGCTGTGCCGGGTGCGATGGCATGTTGATGCGCCACGAGGAGGCCATCTGCGGGGATTGTGTGGAAGACCTTCCCCGGCTCCGGGCCCACAACGACCCCGGCAACCGGGTGGAACAGGTCTTCAAGGGACGGATAAGGCTGCATGCGGCCAGCGCCTTCCTGCTGTTCACCAAGGATGGGATGGTGCAGCACATGTTGCACCGGTTGAAATACCACGGTGACCAGGGCGTGGGGCTGGAACTGGGGCGGCTCATGGCCTTGGATGCCATGGCCAGTCCGCGATTTGCCGATGTGCAGGCGGTACTACCCGTTCCGCTTCACCGCAGCCGGATGCGCCAACGCGGGTACAACCAGGCCCAGGTCCTAGTGGACGGCATGCGCCAGGCGTGGCCGCTGGAACCTTGCGAAGCGGACCTGCTACGCGTGGTGCACACCTCCACCCAAACAAGGCGAGGGCGGATGGAACGTTGGAGCAATGTGAAGGCCGCCTTCCAACTGGCCGATGATGCCGGGCTTCGGGGCAAGCACGTGTTGTTGGTGGACGACGTGGTGACCACCGGGGCCACGCTGGAAGGTTGCGCGCTGGCCTTGCGGGACGTGCCCGGCATCCGTATCAGTATCCTGGCTTGCGCCTGCGCCTGATCACGCCAGCCGGTCGCTGAGCAGGCGCATTTCCACCGGCGGTGCGATGCGCTCGTAGAGCATGCGGTAGGTGGCTTGGGTGATGGGCATGTCCACGCCCAGCCTTTCGTTGATCGCATGTACGCATTTCACCGCATGGAATCCTTCGGCCACCATGTTCATTTCCAGCTGTGCGGCCCTCACGCTATAGCCCTTGCCCACCATCACGCCGAACTCGCGGTTGCGGCTGAACGTGGAATAGGCCGTCACCAACAGATCGCCGAGGTAGGCGGGCTCGTTGATGTCGCGGCTGATCGGATGCACCGCCGCCACGAAACGCTCGATCTCCTGGATGGCACGGCTCACCAGCACCGCCCTGAAGTTGTCACCGTAGCCCAGTCCCACGCTGATGCCGGAGCAGATGGCGATGACATTCTTCAGGATGGCCGCGTATTCGGTGCCGTGGATGTCATCGCTGAGTGTGGTCTTCAGAAAGCGGCCGCTGAGCGCCCCCGCCATGTGCACCGCCCGCGCCGGGTCTTCACTGGCAATGGTCAGGTAGCTCAGCCGCTCCAGCGCCACCTCCTCGGCATGGCAGGGGCCGCAGATCACGCCGATGCTCCCGGGCGCCACGCCCCAGTTGTTGCGCAGGTATTCACCCACCACCTCGTTGGTTTCCGGCACGATCCCCTTCACTGCACTGAAGCAGGTTTTATCCTTGAGCGCAGCGGGCTGGAGCTGGTCCAGGGTGGGCTTTAGGAACGCGCTGGGAACAGCGAGCACCACCACGCCTGCCTGCTCCACCACCGCACGCAGGTCCGTGTCCATCTCCAGCTTTTCCGCATCCAACTGCGCCCCCGAGGTGTAGTCCGGGTTGTGGCCGTATTTGTTCACGTGCCCGATGGTTTCCACACGCCGCACCCACCAGCCCACCTTGTCCTGCGTGGCGCTGAGCAGCTTTACTAAGGCGGTGCCCCAGGAGCCCGCACCGATCACGGCGATCCGCGGGGCGTTCATTGGAATTTTACTTCCGCCTTTACCTCCTTGCCGTCCCGCAACACCGTTACTTGCGTTTTGTCGCCCTTCTTGAACATGCCCAGGGCTTTCATGTAGCCCATCATGTCGGGCACCTCGAAGTCGCCCATCTTGATCACGATGTCGCCCTTCTTCAGCCCGGCCACGCTGGCGGTCTTGCCGTCGTCCACGCCATCGATCCGCAGACCGCGGCCGTCGTACATGTAGTCCGGTACGATGCCGAGGGTGACCGAGAAGCGCGGTGCCTTGGAGGTGTCCGTGTCGGCGGTCTTGGTGAAGGCGAGCTTGGTGCTGTCGTTGAGCGTGGTGACCACGGCCTCGATGTAGCGCGCGATGCGCAGCATGCCCGGATAATCAAGCTTGTCCGCATCGTCACTGGGCTTGTGGTAGTCCGGTTCGCTGCCGGTGAAAAAGTGGATGGCCGGCACGCCTTGCAGGTAGAAGCTGGTGTGGTCGCTGGGCCCCACGCCGCCTTCTGTGGTCTTGATGCTCAACCCGCCCACCTTCAGCTTGGTGATGCCCGGCCATGAGGGCGAAGTGCCGATGCTGTTGATGGCGAGGTTGCTGGCGCTGTCCAAGCGGCCCACCATGTCCATGTTAATCATGTAGTTGAGGCTGTCGATGGGCAGGGTGGGGTGCTTGGTCCACGCGTTGCTGCCGTACAGGCCCTTCTCCTCGCCGCTGAAGGCCATGAAGAGGTAGTTGTTGTTCTTGGCGTTCGGCATTTGTTGCAGGTCGGCGGCCAACTGCAGCAGCACGGCCACGCCGCTGGCGTTGTCGTCGGCGCCGTTATGGATGGCGGGTTCACCGCGGTACAGTGAGCCTTCGCCGCCCATGCCAAGGTGGTCATAATGCGCACCGATCACCACG
This sequence comes from Flavobacteriales bacterium, assembly GCA_023957375.1. GTDB lineage: Bacteria > Bacteroidota > Bacteroidia > Flavobacteriales_F > PHOS-HE28 > PHOS-HE28. The sequence continues at coordinate 912,930 of JAMLHB010000002.1, forward strand.
GTGTACGGCTTGCCGTTGCCCACGTAGCCGATCACGTTGTGTCCCGTTTTCTCCTCACGGATGATGTCCGTGTGGATCACCACGGGGTCGCCGTCCTGGCCGAGTTTTTCAAAACCGCTCTTGGTAAGGAAGACCACCGGCACCGTGCTGGGCAGCAGCTTCATTTCGAAGTCCGCAGGCGGGTCGTTGGCCATGTCCGGCGCGTCGTTGTAAAAGATGATCGCGTTGGCGCCGAGCTTCACGGCATCGTTGATGCGCGAGCGCAGGTCGTTGTGGGCAAGCCATTTGGAGTGCGGGTGGATGCCATCGGGCGAGCTGATGCTCATGCAGGCGGCATGGTCCTTCACGTCCACGCCGTCGAAATCGTTGCGGCCCAGTTCCGGCGCCAGGATGCCGTACTTGCAGCGGGCCACGCGGGTAAGCACCTGGGCGTTGGCCGAGTAGCCCAGCGGATAAAAGTCCTCGCCGAGCTTCAAGGTGTGGCGGCCCAACTGCAGCGTGTTGTCCGGCCCGGTGCGGGGCAGTGCCGCGAACTGGAAAGCGTTGAGGTAGGTGTGGTCGTCGCCTTTGGGGGCCAGACCAAGCTGCCGGAAGCGGTCCATGATGTAGGCGGCGGCCATCTGTTCGCCCTTGGTGCCGGTCTCGCGGCCCATCATGCTGTCGTCGGCCAGGGTGAACACATCCGTGCGCAGGTGGCGCAGGGCGGTGCTGTCGGGCATCAATGGCTGCGCGCTGGTTGTGAATGGAAGGGCGACCAGTGCCGCCGTGGCCACCGGGTGGAAAAGAATTCGTGCTTGCATTGCGTTGCTTACGGGCCGCGAAGGTACCGGCTGGCTTGCAGTGGGCCTTTGCAGGGCAAGACATGTGTGACGGTGCGGTGACATGCAGCAAATACCTGAGTTATACCATTTCGCAATAGAATGGCACCCAAAGATGCGCCGCTATTTTTTCGCAGGGCAAGACGTGCGGTTCGTTGCGTAGCGGGGTCTACGGAACGAACCGCACGGTGATGCGATGCGGAAAAAGAGCAAGCAGATCGGGTAATTTTCTATTGCGAATTGGTATTATAAGGAAGGTCTGGCGTCCTTCCTCACCGGTCGTAGTGGTAGCGGCACATCAGCACGGTCACCTTGCGTTCCTTGCGGTCGCCAGTTACGGCATACACCAGCCGGTGTTCGCCATTGATCCGGCGCGACCAGAAGCCGGCAAGGTCATGGCGCAAGGCTTCAGGCTTGCCGAGGCCCTTGAACGGATCACGACCAATGTCTTTGATCAATTCATGGATGCGCTCCACCATTTTCGGGTCCGCGTCCACCCAATGGCCATAGTCCTCCCATCCGGTGGCCGTGAACTCCACGCGCAGCGCCATGCGATCAGCGCTTGGTGTTGAAAGCCTTTGGCGCGGTGGTCTTCCCGGCCTTCAATTCCTCCATGGACGTTCGCAGGCGTTCGCGGTTCTTCGCGGTGGCCATCAGGTAGCCGGTTTCCGTGAGGGCGTTGTATTCCTTCAGGGACATGATCACCACGGCATCCTCCTCACCGCTGCCACGCGAAACGACGATCACTTCCAGGGATTTGGAAACACGGTCCAAGTACGTCTTGAGCTTTTGGCGCAGGGAAGTGACCGGTATGGCGATCATTATTGTACGGTTTAATGTACGTGCAAATGTACATGGATATTGCATGGCAGGGGGGTTTCATTCACGTTGCCCCGCTTCTCCCTCCAATGGGGGTGCAGTTCATGTACAATTGTTAAGGTTTCCTATCTTTCCGAGCGGTTGCCGCAGCGTACTGCGCGACCGGCCCCTTCCTTGATCCCTGAACCACATGGCTCGAACATTACCTGCAACTCCCCACATCCTGATTTCCGCCTTGGTACTGGCCTTCAGCTTGCCCGCACAGGCGCAATTGATCATCAATCAAAACCTGACCCCGCGCAACATGGTGCAGAACATCCTGATGGGCCAGGATGTGGTGATCAGCCATGTGGCCTACAATGGTGATACCAACAATGTGGTGGCACCCGTGGCAACTACCGCGCTAGGGGAGATCGGCGCCTTCAATGGGTTCAATACGGTCTTGGGCTTTAGTGGTGTCTTTCTATGTGCTGGCAGCGCGCAAACCATACTTCCAGGCCCGAATAACCAGCTCATGCAATACATAGGGGGGCTTAGTGGAGGTGGCTTCTGGGCCAGTCCTGATCTGGACCTCAGCCACCTGACCGGTTGGGAACATTGGGAGACAAATGGCGGCAACAACATCGGCAACAAATCGATCCTGGAATTTGATTTCGTGCCCTTCAACGACATGGTGAGCTTCAATTATGTGTTCAGTTCGGAGGAATATGAACGCTGGGCATGCAGCCAGTACAACGATGCCTTCGGGCTGTTCATCAGCGGCCCGGGCATCCCCACCAACATCAACGGACCCTTCATCAACAACGCGATGAACATTGCCTTCATCCCTGGTTCGCTGGCACCGGTTACGATCAATTCTTTGAACAGCGGCAGGATAAACGCAGGTAACGCAAATGGCCCGCTTGGGGACCCATTCCAGTATTGCAATACGGCCAATCCTAACTGGCAAGCCGACTCCATTTACTACCGGTACAATGGGGGGCAGTGGAACATGCCGCAACCGCCGGGCAGCACGGCGCAGCTTGAAGCCCCGTACAACACGGACCCTTACTACATCCAGCACAACGGGCTCACCGTGAAGCTCACGGCCAGCGCGGCGGTGCAGATCGGCGAGACCTATCACATCAAGGTGGGCATCGCCAACACCGCGGATAACCTGTATTCCTCCGCCGCTTGGATCGAGGGCGGCACGTTTGCCGCATTGGACCGTTTCACCCTCACTGTGGATGCCGGCTACAACGTGGACCTCAGCGACACTGTTCCCGTGCTGTACCAGAGCAACGACAGTGTGTTCCTGCGCTTCAACCGCTGGGGCGGGTTCTATCTGGATGAATACCTACAGCTTACCGTGGGCGGCGATGCCGTTGCCGGGGTGGACTATCTACCGTCGATTCCTGACAGCCTGCACTTCAACCAGCTGGATTCCGCGGTAGTGCTTCCGCTCGTGTTGCCGGTGCATGCAACGGAAACGCGCGACCTGATCATCAACCTGATCACCAGTGAAGGCAACAAAGTGGCCGACTACCACTTCATCCTGGCCGGGGAGAACACCACGGGCGTGCGGCCCCTTGCCAGCCGGGCAGAAGACCTGGTGGTGTTCCCAAACCCTGCAAACCAGGCGCTGCACGTATCGCTCCCTTCCGGCATGAAGGGCCTTGCCGAAGTACAGGTGCTGGACATGAGCGGCCGCGTGGTGCTGCGGCAGGCCTTGAATGCACCAAGTGGCACGCTGAACTTGGAGCAATTGCCCAACGGCCTGTACACGGTGAAGGTGGAAGCGAAAGGCCAGGTGGCGACAGCACGGGTGAGCGTGAAGCATTGAGGGTGGACAAAGTTTCCTGCGTTTTCAACAACATCCCGGGTCCCCAGGGCTATCGCCTCTTGCGCGCCCTGCGGTCGCGACTCTCCCGAATTCTCAACCACGGATCCACACGGATGAACGCTGATAAATGCGCGATGTAGGAAGTGGGTATCGCCTTTGCGTTCGATAACCGGAGGCGATCGAGGTCCGTGTCCCCCCGGCAGGCACCGGGGCGTGTGGATCCGGTATTCACCGGGGCGTGGTTTTTCCAAGTATTGGATAAGCGCCGCCAGGCACGGCATTAAGAGGCGATAGCCCTACCCGGGTCCCCTCCATCCCGGATATTTTTGCCTTCCACGTACTTCCCCATGAGCCAACAAGACCTCTTCGGGCAAACCATTTCGCCCCCTTCGGAAAGCACCTCACTGACCGTCAAGAAGAAAGACAAAGAACTCTTGAGCAAGGGTCAAACGACGTTCAACCGCTTGATCAAGAAGGTTGAAAAACTCCGCAAGGAAATCGACGGGCTGCACAAGGCTGCGGGCAACAAAGGTCATTGGTTCCATGGCACCCGGATTATGCAGTAGGGTTCGTTGCGAGGGTCGAAATCACAACGGCAGCGCGGCTTTAACCGAGAAGGAATAGCCCAAGCTATTCTGCCGAGGAGAAAGCCGGTGAAACGTACGCTGCCGCAGCGATTTCGGGCCGTAGTAGAAATCCTACTGCATATTCCGGGTGGCAGGTCGGTTGCAGACGGCGAAGGTGCCTTGGGCAACTCCTTTCGACACCGCACAACCACCAAGCCGGGCAAGGACCGGGCGGGCGTTGCCAGCACGCATTCCTTCCGGAAACCGTAGGTTCGCGCCGCATTCAAAGGAACACTCCCCCACAAAGACCACTTAAACCAAGCTATGCAAAACCGACTTGCAACTGCTCCGACATGGGCCGCAGCCCTTTTGTTTTTGGCCTCTTTCGGGGCACACGCCCAAACAGCTCCGGTGAACGACCTGTGCGGGAACGTGACCCCCGCAACATTGGCAATTGGCAGCACACTGACCTTCACGGGCAACAACGAAGGAGCCACGGTGGAAGGGGATTATGTTCCCGGAAGCGTCCTTGACGGATTCAATGTGGCCGTGGTATGGGAGGCTTTCACCACCTCCGAATGTGCCCAAGTGCGCATCGCCTTCTGCGGATCTGCCGCCCCCTTCCTGTCGGAATACTTCTGGGATGTGATCGCCCAGCAATGCCCGGCCAACGAGATCATCGTTACCGTGGATTACAACAACACGGAATGCCCCGACGGCCAGCCCGTGCTGTACTTCAACGACCTCCCTGCAGGCACCTACTACTACCCGGTGTGGTCCGTCCAGAACGAAGCGGTGGGCGACTATGTGCTCACGGTTACGGCCACCGCCTGCGCCGCTACCGGCCCGGTGGCCGATGCCGGCCCCGATCAGCAGTTGTGCACACCGGCCAATACGGCTGTGATGAGCGCCAATACGCCGGAGAATCCGGCTACGGGCTTGTGGACCGTGGTCAGCGGAAGCTTCTCCATCACCGACCCCACGGACCCGAACACTGCGCTCACCGGCCTTTCGCAGGGGGTGAACGTGGCGGAATGGACCGTGACGGATGCGAACGGAACGGCCAGCGACCAAGTGAGCATCTTCGTTTACGACGCGAGCAACCCGGTTGCGGATGCCGGTGCCGATCAACAGTTGTGCCTGGCTGCCTCCCCCGCCTCGTTAGCGGGCAGTTCGGTTGTCTTCCCTGCCACCGGCACCTGGACCTTGGTGAGCGGCTCTGCCACCCTTGCCGACCCCTCGGACCCGAGCACGGAAGTCAGCGAACTGGCCGTTGGCCAGAACGTGTTTGCATGGACGGTGGACAACGGGCCGTGCGGCCCGCTCACCTCCGACCAGGTCAGCATTTTCGTGTACGATGCGAACATCCCGGCAGCCGATGCCGGTCCCGATCAAGAGCTGGTTGCTCCTGCGTCCTCCACCGCCTTGAGCAGCAATGCACCCGTGTTTCCGGCCTCCGGCACGTGGGCCTTGGTTGCCGGATCCGGCATGTTTGATGACGCCAATGACCCCAACACCGCCGTTACCGGCCTTGTCGTCGGGGAAAACATCTTCACTTGGACCATTGACAACGGCCCATGCGGGACATCCTCGGACGAGGTGATCATCACTGTTGCGGAGCCAAGCGGCGAACTCCCCGAACTTGGGCCGGGCGGAACGCTTGCCTTCACCGGCAACAACGCTGGCGCAATGGACACTGCGGGCCTGGGCTTTGCCAGTGCCTGGGAAGCCTTCATCCTCACCGATTGCGCCAATGTAGCCGTGGACTACTGCGCCACCAACGGCTTCACCCTCTTCGCCAGCGGCCTGTACAGCGAAGTGGCCGGAGGTACGTTGATCGTGGCTGATTCTTCATCGACCTGCGCCAACGGTGCACCGATCGAATACTTCGGTGCGCTCGAGCCAGGAACGTACTGGATCGCTGTGCTGATGGACGAGGTGGGGGCACTGGGAGATTATTCGGTCGCGGCCTCAGCTTCCGATTGCGCGCCCGAGGTGCCTGCCAACAACCTGTGTGAAAACGCCGAACTGTTGGTGCCCGGCGGAACCGGGCCGATCTACGACACAACAGTGGTCGGTGACTTTACCGGCGCCACAGGTACAGGGTTGGCGCCTGTTTGTGTGTCCTCCGAACTTGTCCAATGGCAGGATGTGTGGTACCAACTCGACGGCCAGGAAGGAGATGTGATCACACTGAGCCTGGAAGTCGGGCCCGGCCCTGCTGCGGGCATGGACGTCTTCCGTGCATGCGGTGATGCCAGCTTGGCTTGTTCCATGGGTGAGGACCCGATCGTGCTTTCGGGTTATGACGCGGGGCCCTTCTTCATCCGGGTGTTCAGGCTTGGAGCGCGATCGGCGGACGGAACCTTCAACCTTCATGTGCAAGTGGATCGCGGCACCGGGGTGCAAGGACAGGGTTCGGCCAGTATGGTGACCGTGCACCCCAACCCGGGCAACGGCGATTTCACCATCGTGCCGTCCTTTGCCTCTGCCAATACCGTGGTCACCGTGCGTGATATGGCCGGGAGGGAAATATACCGTACCCGGGCTGTGCTCGTGGCCGGCCAAGCCTTCCAGCTGGACCTGAACGGACGGGCAAGGGCGGGTGCCTATCTCTTGGAAATGGTTGCACCGGAAGGGAGTTCCACGGCGCGGTTGCTGGTGAGGTAAGCGATCGGGCACGAAGGGAAACCGGGAAGGCAGGTGCGAACGCACCTGCCTTCCTTCTTTGCACCCGGCACCTGCCCGTTCACCGCTTCCTTACCTTCGTGGCTCACCAAGCAAAGCCAATGAGCATCCGCCGCCCCTTCAACCTGATGCAATGGGTCCGGGAAAACCGCGACCTGTTGAAACCGCCCGTGGGCAACAAGAACCTTTACGTGGATGCTGGCGATTACATCGTGATGATCGTGGGCGGGCCCAATGCGCGCAAGGACTACCATTGGAACGAGACTGAGGAATTGTTCTACCAGTTGGAAGGCGACATTGAAGTGGGCATCCAGGAGGATGGCAAGGCCGTGAAGATCCCCATCCGGGCGGGCGAAATGTTCCTGCTGCCGGCCCGCACGCCGCACAGCCCCTCGCGGCCCGCGGGCAGCGTGGGCTTAGTGATCGAATGCAAGCGCGACGACCGGGAAATGAAGGACGGCCTGCTCTGGTTCTGCGAGAACTGCAACAACAAGCTGCACGAGGACTACTTCGTGCTGCACGACATCGAGAAGGATTTCCTGCCGCGTTTCAGGAAGTTTTACGGCAGCAAGGACATGCGCACCTGCAAGAAGTGCGGGCACGTGATGGACGCCGACCCGCGTTTTATCTGAGCAGCACCCATGGCCGAGCTGCTTGCCGTTGATATCCACACGCACATTCTGCCCAAGGACATTCCCGATTTCGGGAAACGGTTCGGCTATGGTGGTTTCATCCACCTGGACCACCACAGGCCCGGCTGCGCCCGCATGATGAAGGATGACCGCTTCTTCCGCGAGGTGGAAGCCAACGTGTGGGACCCGGCCGTGCGCATGCGCGAGTGCGATGGCCACGGCGTGCACGTGCAAGTGCTCAGTACCGTGCCCGTGATGTTCAGCTACTGGGCCCGGCCGCAGGACACGCTGAACATGGCCATGTTCCTCAACGACCACATCGCCGGCATCGTGGAACAGCACCCCAAGCGGTTCATCGGATTGGGCACCTTGCCGATGCAGGATACCGAACTGGCCATCCGCGAGCTGGAACGTTGCAAGCGCATCGGGCTGGCAGGTGTGGAGGTGGGCACGCACGTGGAAGGCCTGAACCTCGGCGAGCCACAGCTGCTTCCGGTGTTCCAAGCGTGTGAAGAACTGGGCATGGCCGTGTTCGTGCACCCCTGGGACATGCTCGGGAAGGACCGCACGGAAAAATACTGGAGCCCGTGGCTGGTGGCCATGCCCATGGAAACCACGCTCGCCATCACCAGCATGATCTTCAGTGGGCTGTTCGAGAAACTGCCCAAGCTGCGCGTGGCTTTTGCCCACGGAGGCGGATCCTTTCCCGGTACGCTGGGCCGCATCCAACACGGCTTTGAGGTACGGCCGGACCTCTGTGCGGTCGACAACAACGTGCCGCCCAAAGATCATCTCGGGCGCTTCTGGCTGGATTCCCTGGTGCACGACCCCGCCATGTTGCAACACGTGGTCAACTTGGTGGGGGCGGACCGTGTAGCGCTGGGCACGGATTATCCGTTCCCACTGGGTGAACTGGAGCCGGGCAAGCTCATCCGGTCCATGCCCTGGGATGACCGGCAGAAGGAAATGCTCCTCAGCGGTGCGGCGCTGCAGTGGCTCGGGTTGGAACGCTCCTCGTTTATCTGAGCAGGTTCACGTGCCCGTATGCCGTGCGGCCTTCGCCGTGGTTTTCCCGGTAATCGATCCGCCACACATAAGTGTCCACCGGTGAATCCACGCCCTTGTACTTGCCGCTCCACCCTTCACCCTGGCTTTCCGTGCTGAAGATCAGTTCCCCCCAGCGGTTGAACACCAGCAGGCGGTATGCCGCCACATCGTGCATCTTCGGCAGGAACACGTCGTTCGTCCCGTCGCCATTGGGCGTGAAGGTGTTCGGCACAAAGAGGTTTCCGCGGAAATAGACCGTCACCTGGGCCGTGGCCTTGCATCCGTTCACATCGGTCAGCTCCACGGTGTACGTGGTCGTGGTTTCAGGCGATGCCCATGGCTGCTGACAGTCTGCACAACTGAGTGTTGAATCGGGCTCCCAGTGGAACGTGCCGCTGCCATAGGCATGCAGGGGCACGCTTTCACCCCAGTCGATCACGGATTCATAACCAGCGCTCACCGTAGCGGGGGGGTGCAGGGAAACCATAACGGTGGCTTGGTCCGTGCAGCCGATGTCGTCCTGTACCGTTACCGTGTGGATTCCTGCCACGGCCGGGTCCAGCACCAGGCTGTCCGTGGCCGCGTAAACCGGGGCCCACTGGAAATGCGTGCCACCGGCCGCGTGCAGTACCAAGCGGTCATTGGGGCATACCAAGGTGTCCGGCCAAGCCGCGGCATTCACCGTGTGCACATCCACAAAGGCACTGGCACCGGTGGAGCCGCACGCATTGCTCACCGTTACCGTGTAGGTGGTGGGTTCCACCGGGGCCACCAGGGGATCGGGGATGCTTAGGTCGGAGATGCCCGGTGCCGGAAGCCATGCATACGCATCCCCGCCGGATGCCAGCAACTGCACCTCGTCGCCCGCGCACATGGCCGTGTCGCCCACAAGGGGAACAGGCGGTCCGTATTGCACCAACACCACCAGGGAATCCTCCACGGTACAGCCCCCTGGCGTGGTGATCAGCACATGGTAGAGCGTGGTGTCCTGTGGTGAGGCGAGCGGGCTTTCCGCAGTGGGGTCGTCCAGGCTGGAAGCCGGCGACCAACTGTACGTGCCACCGCCCGTGGCGCTGAGCGGTACGCTGCCGCCCGTGCAAACGACGGTGTCGTTGCTGGCCCCCACGCCCATGGGCTGCATCACCAGCACCTCGATGCTCGCCGTGTCCGTGCCGCAGCTATCTGTTACCACCACGGTGTACGTGGTGGAAGCCGGTGGTTGCACCACGGGGTTGGCCACGTTCAGGTCATTGATGCCGGGGGCGGGCAGCCACTGGAAGAGGTGGCCGCCATGGGCCTGCAATTGCACGGATCCGCCGGGGCAAACCGGCCCTACGGGATTGATGGAAGGCGTTTGGGGGGCAATGATCGTGACCTGCACGTACGCCGTGTCATTGCTGATGCACGGGTCCTCGGCGCTCAGCACCAGGCGCACGGTGTAGGTGCCGGGGCTGGTGTACGTATGGGTGGGCTCGAACTCCAAAGCCGTGGTACCGTCGCCCAGGTCCCAATCGTACAGCGTGCCGCCTGTGCTCAGGTTGATGAAAGACACGGTGGCATCGGGAAGGCAGGCGAAGTCGGGCCCGTCCACACTGATGTGCGCCGTGGCCTGGACCAGGTCGAACTTGAACACGCCGAGGTTGCAGTTGAACGACTCGTTGGTGTTGCTCCATGCGTTCGGCGTGGTGGGGAAGTCGTTGTTTCCGGGGCAACCTGCGCATACCGCTTGATACACGGTGCCATGTTTGTCAAAGCGCGAGGTGCCCCCGTCCACGTGCTCCCTGCTTTGCCCGCCGCCGAAGTAGGTGGCGTAGTTCAGCGCAGCGGCATCCTGCTCAAGCACCATCAGGTAAAAGTCGCTGCCGTCCGTGCCGGCCTGGAACGCGTCCGCCGTGACAGGCATGCCCGCTACCGTGCTGTTGGACGCTTGCGCATAATGGTTCACCACGCCACCCCAGCCGCTGAAATAGATCTGCCCGCAATCGCTTACCAGGAAGGCCGAGGGTGAAACATCCTGCAAGGGATCGCCAGAGCCGACCACCGTGGACCAAAGCGGGGTGGAAAGATCGTGGCTCAGCTTCTGGATGAACTGGGAGCTGCCCGGGTTGGCGAACACCCCGGGGGACACGGGGTAGCTTCCATGTGTTTGGCCCACGATGTACACGTCGTCATCCGTGTCCAATTGCACGAAATAGCTTTGGTCATACTCCGGGGTGCCCACATAGGTGGCCGATAGCAGCTGGTTGAGGCTGGAGGTCCAGCGTGCCACGTATCCGTCCATGAACCCTTGCGGACCCGGATGCCAAGGCGAGCCGGGTGTGGAAAGGTTGGTGCTGGTGGTACCGCCCGTGGTAAACACCTGCCCGTCGGCACCGAACTGTACGCCGTAGCCGCTGTCCGATCCGTTGCCTCCGAAGTAGGTGGCCTGGATGGAGGCGAGCGCGGGGTTCATCCGGAAGACGTAAGCATCCTGCCCCCCACCGCCGAAGGCCGGTTGCGGGGCATTGGGGCTCACCGGCATGTCCGTGCTTTGCGTGGACGTGCACACCACCGGCCATTCCTGCGCGTCCAAGGCAATCTCGCCGCGGAAGTGGTCGCCGTAGTTATGGGCTAGGGGCAGCACGTTGTTCAGGCCGTCATTTCCGCTTCCGCCCACATAAGTGCAGGCAAGCAGGCTGGTGGCGTCCGCGGAAAACCGGGCCACCGCGATGTCCGTGCCGTTGGGGTGGCCGAAGCCATACCCGCCGGACACGCCGGCCCAACCTTGGGTGCCGGTTGCGGTGATGGTGGTGCCCCCGTTGAAGCTGGTGCCGAATGCGCCCGTGGTGGCCGGGAAATCAGCCGAGCTGGTGACGGCCAGCACGTACAGTTCGTCGTTCGTGTTCACCACCAGGCTGTGCGGGGTTTCGTTCCCGCTTCCGCCGATGTAGGTGCTCCAGGCCAAGGTGCTGCCGTCCGGGCTGAACTTGGTGAGGCCGATGTCGATGTTGCCGCCGTTGAACGAGGGGTCCAGCACGCCCGTGGTGATCGGATATCCCGCGCCGAACACGATGCCACCGCCATACAGGTGCCCCGTGTTGTCATAGGTCGCCGTGAAGCCGAAGTTGTCCGCGGAGCTGCCCGAGTAGCTGGCAAAGGTGATCTGCGGGTCGATCACCAAGGGGAAGGCGGGATCATGCCCGTCTGGCAGGTGGAAGCTGACAAGGTCACCGTCCAGATGGAATGCACAACGCACGGGAATCCGCCCGGAGGGTGTCTCCTGCCAGGCCACGGGGGCCTCCTCCATCACCTCCCCGGCCGTGGTCCTGGTGATCAAGCGGCCGTCAACCAATTGCACGCTGCTTTGCCCGGTGTAGCGCATGCGGATCACGGAGGGGTCCGCACCGGCGGCCAGCACCAGGTCATACTTCAATCCGTTGCGGCCGTCCAGTTCCAAGTCCACACCGGGGTACAGGTCCGCCAGGTGCACTTGGTGGAATACGCTGCAGCCCGTGCCCCACATCGCCGGATCATTGCCAAGGAAGTAGTTTTCATAAAAACCCAGCTTCCCTGAACCCGATGGTACGCTTCGTCCGGCCCCCTCGAATGAAACCCGGAAAGCATGTGCATGTTCCGGCTCCGGCGCCGCTGCCTGATCATGGCCGTGGTGCGCCATCGCCCCCCCGGAGTGCAGGGCATAGGTAAGGGCGGCGTGCTCCACAAACAAGGCCCCGCCCGGAATGCGGGCGCGGAAGGCCACCTGTGCCGGCCACTGGCCCTTGTTCTGCGTGAAGGAGGCGGGTTGTCCCGCCCCCCACAAGGACGAGGCCATGCACGCGAGTACTATGGAAATATGAAGCCTCACACCGTTGTTTAGGACCTGAAAGGTACCACTTGCAATGACCACCGATGGCTGCACGGGGTTGCTTCGGCCCGGGAAGGAACACGGTCCACGCCTCTTCACCCGGGGCAAGCCCATCCCGCACGTAGCTTCGTCCCACATGCAGATCGCGAGCAAACTTCCCCGCACCGGCACCACTATTTTCACGGCGATGAGCAAGTTGGCCCAGGAATGCGGGGCCATCAACCTCAGCCAAGGCTTTCCGGATTTCCCGGTGGACCCGCAGTTGGCCGCGCTGATCGGCGGGGCCATGCAGGCAGGCCACAACCAATATGCGCCCATGCCGGGCCTGCCTGCGCTGCGCGATGCCATAGCGTCCAAAGCATTGCGCCTTTACGGCTTCCGGTACGATCCGGCGGAAGAGGTGACGGTGACCGCTGGTGCCACGCAGGCGATCTTCACGGCCGTTGCCGCCGTGGTGCATCCTGGTGATGAGGTGGTGATCGTGGATCCCGCTTACGACTGCTACGCCCCTGCGGTGGAGCTGTTCGGCGGCAAGCCCGTGCATGTGCGCTTGGGCGGCAACATGAAGTTCGACGCGGCGGCCATACAGCGGGCCATCACCCCGCGAACCCGCATGGTGATGATCAACACCCCGCACAACCCGGCGGGCACGGTGCTGCACGAAGGCGACATGCAAGCCTTGGCGGCCATGCTCGAAGGCACGGACATCCTGCTGCTGAGCGATGAAGTCTATGAACACTTGGTGTACGACGGCGAACGGCACGCCTCAGCCATCAACCACCCTGCCCTGCGTCAACGCGCCTTTGTAGTGTTCAGTTTTGGCAAGGTGTTCCACGCCACCGGCTGGAAGGTGGGCTATGTGCTGGCCCCGCAATACCTGATGGCCGAATTCCGGAAAGTGCACCAGTACAATGTGTTCAGCGTGAACACCCCGGTGCAGCACGCACTGGCCCAATACATGGACGTGCCGGCACACTATAAAAGCCTTCCCGCATTCTTCCAAGCCAAGCACGACCGCTTCGCACAGGGCCTCGGCGGTTCGCGGTTCAAGCTGCTGCCTTGTGAAGGTTCCTACTTTCAACTGGCGGACTACAGCGCGATATCCGATGAGGGCGATCTTGCTTTTGCCCAGCGCCTCACGCGGGAGCACGGCGTGGCGGCCATACCGCTATCTCCCTTCTTCCACGACCCGCCTGGCGGGCAGCACCTGTTGAGGTTCTGCTTTGCCAAGCAGGATGCTACCTTGGACGCAGCAATCGACAAGCTATGCAGGATTTGAACGTGCTGTTGGTGCAAAGCATGCTCCAATGGGAGAATGGCCCCGCCAACCGGGACCGCTTCACCGGACTGTTGAAGGGCCATGAAGGCACCACCGACCTGGTGGTGCTCCCGGAAATGTTCACCACGGGCTTCAGCATGAACAGCGTGGAGCTGGCCGAGGCCATGGATGGGCCCACCGTGGCCTGGATGCGGGACCAAGCCCGGAAGCTCGATGCGGCCCTGTACGGCAGCGTCATCATCAGTGAAGGGGGGCGCCATTTCAACCGGGGCCTCTTTGTGGAGCCAGGCGGGCGCGTGACCACTTATGACAAGCGCCACCTCTTCCGCTATGCGGACGAAACCAGCCACTTCAGCCCGGGCCGCGAACGGGTGGTGGTGGAATGGCGCGGCTGGCGCCTGCTGCTGCAGATCTGCTTCGACCTGCGCTTCCCCGTGTTCGCGCGGAACCGCGGTGATTACGATGCGATCTTGTACATCGCCAGCTGGCCTGAACCGCGGAGCTATGCCTGGAAGCAATTGCTCATTGCGCGGGCCATCGAAAACCAATGCTACGTGGTGGGCGTGAACCGCGTGGGCATGGACGGCAAGGGGATCCACTACGCGGGCGGATCCGCCCTCATCGACCCCAAGGGCGCGGCGTCCGCGATCGACCCTGACGGGAGCGTGCTCACGGGTCGGTTGGACCGTGCCTCCTTGGAGGATTTCAGAAAGAAATTCCCGGTGGCGATGGAGGCCGATGCCTTCACCCTGGACCGCTGAGCCGATCAGCGCAGCACCTGCACGTGGCCCAATTTGGTCTGCTCGAAGCCCAAGTGGCCGCTGCTGTCTTCCTGCAACCGGAAGGTCACTTGGAACACATACACGTCATTGGGCATCGGCCGGCCGTTGGCCGTCCCGTCCCAGCCTTGGTCCACACTGGTGGAATGAAAGAGAACGCCGCCCCAGCGGTCAAAGATCTGCATGTCGTATTCCACGATGTTGTTCCCCGCCACCAACCACACGTCGTTGCGGCCGTCGCCGTTCGGGGTGAAGGTGTTGGGGATGAAGATGGACGGGCGGCAGAACTCCTCCACCAGGGCACTGTCCAGGCGGGAACAGCCGAAGGCATTGGTGATCTCCACGCTCCACCAGCCATACTGTGCGGCATTCACCGTCTGCGTCGTCCGGCCATCGTTCCATAGGAAGCTGCTTCCGGCATTGCCGGCGTCGATCGGCACGGAGTGGGGCTCTTCGTCCAAGCAGGTGAAATAGTGGTGTGCAGGCATGGGCGTGGGCGCCGGATTGAAGATCACCGCCACGGCATCCGATACGCTGCAATGGCCGTTATCCACCGACACGGTGTAGTTGCCGCCCGTACCCACGGACAACGTGGGTGATGTGGCGCCCGTGCTCCATGTGAAGGTGGACCCCGGATTGCCCGCATCCAAGGTGAGCAGCTGGCCCGCGCACAACACCGTGTCCGGGCCCAGGTCAACACTGGGCGGGGGAACAAATGCCACCTCTGCACCAAAGTCGGCGCTGCAACCGGAGGCATTGGTGACGTGTACACTGTACGTTCCCGGCGACCCGACGGAGATCACCTGTTCGGTGCCGCCGTTGCTCCACGAATAGGTGGATCCCGCGTTGCCCGCATCCAGCGTGGCGGATTGCCCGATGCATGCTGTTTGATCCGCAAGGATGTTCACCGGCACCGCATGGAAGAGTACGGCCACCGTGTCGCTGTCCGAGCAATAACCATTGGTGGCCATGAGGATGTACGTGCCGCTGGAAGTGGGCGCAAGGGTGGGTGTACCCTGTCCTGTGTTCCACAAGTAGGCTACCCCCGGCGTGGACCCTGCATCCAGCAGAACCGTGTCGCCCATGCAGGCTTCCAGGTCGGGGCCGAGGTTGACCGATACGCGGGGGGCCAGGGTCACCAACGCATCGAACATGGCGCTGCAGTTCTGCGCGGTGGTTACCGTCACGGTATAGGTGTTGCTCGATGCGGCCGTGATGACCTGGGTGTTTTCGCCCGTGCTCCAGGCGTAGGTGCAGCCGGGGTTGCCCGCGTTCAACACCACGGCATCCTCCTCACAGGCCGTTACGTCCTGCAGCATGTCGATCGGCAAGGGGTTCAAGGTGATCTGCACCGCATCCGAAGCTTGGCAGCCGTATGCGTTGGTGACCGTTGCGGTATAGGTGCCGTTGGCAACCACGGTCAATTGCTGGGTGGTGGCGCCGGTGTTCCACAGGAACCCGCTGCCCGCATTGCCCGCATCCAGCACGTGTTGGGTTTGCCCGCACAAGGCCAGGTCGGGCCCCAGGTCCACCACAGGCAACGGGTCGAACGCGGCATGGAAGGTCTTGATCACTTGGCAGGCCTGCACGTCGGTGATGGTGACCGTATAGGTGCCCGGCTGGGACACGCTGATGGTTTGGGTGGCCGCATTGGTGCTCCATTGGTAGGTAGAGCCGGGATAGCCCGCATCCAGTAGCAATTCTTCCCCTGCACAGGTGCTCAGGGACACGGGGGTCACTAAGTTCTCAAAGGCGACGGTGATGTGCGTGGAGTCCGTGGCCGTGCATCCGCTGGCATCCGTGAGGGTAAGCACGTAGGTGGCCGATGCATCCGTGAGGATGGTGGGTTGCAGAATGCCCGCCGAGTTCAAGTTGGTTGCCGGCGTCCATGCGGCTTGATAAGGTGCAGCCATGTTGTGGGCCACCGGGAGCTGCAGCCCCAAGGCGGTGCAAACCGTGGTGTCCGGCATCAGGTCAAGCACATAGGCCGGATTGACGTTCACAGTGAGTTGCGAACTGAGGATACATCCGGTAGGCGTATCGGTGACTGTGCAGGTGAATACCGTGGTGTCCGTGGGCGAGGCCGTGGTGTTGGCCGAGGTGGGGTTGGCCACCACCGCTGATGGCGACCAGGCCACGCTGTAGTTCGCCGTGGAACTGATGGAAGCTTGAAGCCCCACCTGCTCCCCGTGGCACAGGTTGAGGTCGCTTGCACTGGTGCTGGCTGCCGTAAGCCCGCTTACGGCCACGGTCACCTGCTTGGTGTCCGAGCAGCCCCAATCGTTGGTGGCGGTTACGGCATAGGTGGTGGTGGTACCGGGTGTGGCCACCGGGTTGGCCACAATGCCCGAACTGAGGCTGCCGGCCGGCGACCATGCCCACGTGACCCCCGTCCCCGAATTGGTCTGTGCCAATAATTGGGTGCCCGCCGTGCCGCAGCGCGTGGTATCACTGAGCGGAAGGATGCCGAATGAGGGGGCAACCCGCACCATGACCGAATCCGCGTAGAGGCAACCGGAGGCATTGGACACCTGCGCCACGTACCAAGTATCGGATGCGGGCGTCGCCGAAGGCGTAGCGCTTGCAGGGTTGTCCAACCCGGCCACGGGCCCCCAAGTGAGCTGCCCGGAAGCATCTTCATACCGGGTGATCAGCACATTGTCCAACGACCAGTTGTCCTGCCCCGCGCCGGAATGCACCGGTTGCCGCCAACGGAGGTATACACTGTTCCCCAAGGCCGGAAGGGGGATATCCACCTGTGTGAAAGCCGGATAAGCTGCTTCGTTGAACGTGGCTAGCAGCATCCAAGTGGAACCATTGGTACTGTATTCAAGCACCACGTCCTCCCCGGGATCCGCATCATCGCAGGGCGGGGCACCGGCCGCGATCTTCAATGCAAAGTGGGCCATTCCACCGTTGCCCAGGTCGACAGGCGGCATGGTGGCACTGCGCGCGGTGGCACCGTTGAAATACAGCGCGGTTCCGGTCACCGATCCGCAGGCAGCGCTCACGGTACCCCCTTGAATGTTGCCCCACCAGGTGGCCGGAGCGATCTCGAACGCATCGGCGTAAAGCACCCGTTCCACCTCGGCATGCAACAGGGCCGCGTTGCCTGCACAGATCGAGTCGTCCGATACCGTGGTGCGCAACGCATAGATGTTGCTTGGTTGCACTTGCACCAGAATGCTGTCCACAGCGCTGCCGCAGCCCACTGGACTGGTGACCAACAGCTTATACCAGGTATCCTGGCCGGGGTACGCCATCGGGTTGGGAACGGTGGGGTCGGACAGTTGTGCGGAGGGGCTCCAGTTCAGGTCGAACCAGTCCGCGTTGGGAATGCCTGCTGCCTCCAGCTGTACGCTGTTGAACTGGCACACGGTGGCCGTGGGGCTGCCGTTTGCCGTCAGGTCAAGGTCGGGATCCACGGGCAGGCCCACTTGGAACTCGAAGTGTTTGGGGCATCCGCTGGGCATGATCACCCCGTCCACGAAGTACACGTCGTTGTGGTCCGGGGTGAAGCTGTACGTGTTGCCCGTTGCCAGCACGGTGCCCGGATCGCTGGCCATGGTCCATTGGGCGTTCACCAAGGCCATGGGCGAAGTGAGGGTAATGGGGTCCGAGGAACAGATCACCGGGCTTTGGGGCGCCGTAGGGGCCATGTTGCTTCCTACGCCGTAGAAATAGCTTTCACCCGAGGCCGTGCCGTACGAATAGGCCAGAAAGCCGGCCGGGGAGGAAAGCCGGTGGCTTCCTGCGGCAACCGGTATTTTGGCGGTGGACAGGCCTGGACAGGCGGGATAGTTGGTGAACACGGAAGCCGATATCGGTGTGCCGTCCAATTGCAATTGCCCGATGGAGGCCGTGGGCAGCACCACGCTCACGTAATGGCTGATGCTGGCCTGGGTGGAGAACAGGGTGGTGAAGCCTGCCGAACTGCTCATCCGGTCATCGGCCGTCAACAGCAGCAAGGAGGGGTCGCCCGTGCCCGAGCAGGTGGCGCCCACCATGAACTGGGCTACGCTGATGGGCCGGTCGCTGGTGATGCAAGCGGGCTGGTTGGAGCTCGCCACCGTGTGCGAGGCCCCGGCGTTCAGGGCGATCGGCGCGCCGCCATCAATGGACACCAGGGTGTTGTTCTCATTGGCCAGCACCCGGAAGCCCCATGCCGACAAATTGCCCACGGGCACCGTATGGAACGAGGTGCCCCAGGTGTTCACCGGAACCATCTGTTCGTTCACATGGTCGCACGCGGCACAGCTCACCACGGCGCACATGCTGCCGCCGAATACGGCAAAGGGCCGGCAGGACCCGCTTTGGGCCGTTCCCGCCACCACCGTTCCGGTGAGGTCGGCAAGGCCGCTAAGTGCCTGCACCTGGTACACTTGCCCGGCATTCAACGCCACGGTGAAGGGAACACCCGGCGGGTGGCCGGCGGTAGTGGTGGCCGTCGGGGTGATGCTCACCTCGGTGCCGTCCTCGGTGGCCACGATCAGGAACTCGCTGCGAAAGATGTATTGCCCATTCTGGTAGGCCGTGGAGGTGCCTACCAAGGCATCCACACGGTAGGAAGTCCCCAAGCCCGTAATGGGCAGCACCTGGGTGGCATCGGTGGTCTGGTTCTGGTAGTTCACCAGTGTGACTGTCACGGGGTCCACAGTGCTGATGTACACGCCCCGGTCCTGCACCGATTCGGAACCGGTGACCTCATAGAGGTTGGGGACCTGTACCGAGGCGATCCCATTGGCGGCTACGCTGAAAGAGGCGCTCCAACCCGCCAATGGAACACTGACGGTGCCGGTGGTGGCCTGGTCTGCGGAAATTTTCAGGGAGAGTTGCTGGGTGCCGGAGGCATTCTGCATGAACCCTGCCCAGAATTCACGGCCCCGGGTGTCCAAGGGGTCCGCCTGCGCCCATGAATTGGACCAAGCCAACAACAGAACGGCGTAGGAGAGGGAGCGCATGTAGCGGGGGGGCTCGGGGAAGGTCACCTCTGTTTCTTGTTGGTGCGGCCTTGTTACGTGCGCAATGGGAGAAGGTTTTCCTTCGACGAAGAGGCGAATCTATTCGACGAAAATGACGCGACCAAATACCAAGTGGTTGCCCGGGGTTCTTCAAAACCCTTGCCACCATTGATAACAATCCGATTATCAGGCGATTCCGCAGAAGAGGACCGGCAAAGCAAATTCGTCGAAATCTTCGACGAACGCTGTTCAACGTATTTCGCCGAGTGTCCAAGAATGCTCCACGGACCACCCGGCACGTACCACCACTGGTTCTTCATCCGCGATCACCCGCTCGGGTTGTCTCTTCGGATGGAGGGAACCCGTATCCCAACGACCGTTGCCGTCCCTGTCTTCGATCAGCCGCAATGAATAACTGCCCGGCGCCAATCCGGTCCAGTCCAACACGCCGGGAAGGGTGCCGATGGTGGCTTCCCGCACCACGCGTCCTTGTGCAGCCATGAGCTGAAATACGAACGGACCAGGCAGGGATCGGGTGGTGTCCACAGTGATCTCCACCTTCAATCTGCCCAAAGTCTTGGGATCGACGGCGCCCAAAGTGAGCCGCGTGGTATCGTTGGTGCCCCCCATCCTTGCCGTAACAGCCTTGGGATAGAGCGTGAGCTGCAACGGCCCTGTGGTTGTCGTGGCCGTGCCTATGCCGATAGTTCGCCCGTGTATACTGTCCACCGGAACCTGCCAGGGGACCTGCACCGTATCGGACATCAGCAGGGCATGGCCGGGATCCACGGCGGCGATGGGGCGTGTACTTTCCAAATACCATGTTCCGGCCGAGGGGTCTCGCTTGGCGACTAGGCCGAGGTTGAAGGGCATACCGCCGGTGGCCCTGTATGCAAGGGTGTCCAGCGCTTGGTTGTTTTCCTTCAGGATGAAGCGCTGTCCCTGGAGCAGGGTGGTATCGGACGGCCAAAGCACCACGGTATCGCGCCCCGTGTTCCACTCCGGCCACCATTGCAGTGTTCCACCTTCGCGGTCCAGGGAGTGCAGGGTGAGCTGGCCTGCCCGGCGTGCCATCACCAATTGCCACCCCCGTTCGGGCAGCACCTTGGCCGCCACCACCATCTGTTTTTCGGCTTGCGGCTGGAACAGCCAAAGCGTGTGCGCCGTGGAATCTCCCGGAAAAACCGCCGAGTCCGCGAAGGCCACTTCCTCGCCGGGCAGGTCGAAGCGGTAGTTGCCGTTGCGGTCGCGCAAGGCATAGAGCCGCATGGCCCCTCCGCGCAGATGGGTCAACTTAAAACGGCCATCGGAGCCGGCACGCGTGAAATAGGCAGGCGGCATGGTGCGCACATCCCCCGTGTCGCTGGCATCCTGCAGAACCACCAGCACGCCGTCGGCCGGCAACCCCGAGGAAGCCTGCCATACCCGGCCGCCAAGCACCAGACTGTCCAAGTGGGCGCCCGTGGACACCACGTAGCTGAATCCCGTTGCCGCGTTGCCCTCGCTGAGGTCCGTTACGGCCTCGCCGATGTGGAAGGTGTACGTGGTGTTGGCAGCCAATGGAGCGTTGAGCGCCAGCACCACTTCATTGCCTTTTGCCACTACTGTGGGGGGCAGTGCCAAGGGTGGTGAAACAAGCAGGCGTTCCCGTACCCGGTCCAGCTTCACCCGTTCATCAAAGCGCAGTACGATCCGGTTCCCGGTGAACTGCGTGCTGCCATTGGCCGGGCTTGCATCCAACAGTGCCGGCGGAGCGGTGTCCTTCGGGCCGCCCTGGGGCTCTTTCACTTGGGCACAACCCGCCATAAGCAGTGGAAGTGCAAGCACCAGGGTGGTCCGTATCATGCCGGAGGAAAGGCTTGGGGCGAAGATATCCGCCATGGGCCGGGGTGGTGCCCGTAAACCGAGAACGGCACCCTTGCGAGTGCCGTTCCGTCCCAAACGTTTCCACCAAAACGCCGGGCACGGCGGTCATTGACCACCGTTTACCTTGCTGATGACCGCTTGATCATCCCTTATCCCGGCCCACCATTCGCGGGCCTGCTTGGCGGCCGCATGCGCCTCCACCTTGAAATCGCCCCATGTTGATTCCGTGGCATCTTGGATCTTGGCGATCGCCTCGTTCACCAGCGCTTGTTCACGCAGCACCTCCGCCTTCATGGCTTCCTTCTCCTCACGGCCTTTGTCTTTCGGTTTCAACTTGGCCATTGCTGAATCCAGCTTCGAGAGCTTCACATGGATGCTGTCGCGGATGCCCGAGAGGTCCGCCATCACCGGTTTGAAGTCCGCTTCAAATGCCTTCCGTGCGGAATCCGCATGCGCCTGCAGTTTCGCGATCTGCCGCCCATCGGGCGTCGCGGTGCCTTCAGACCCCCCGCAAGCGGTCATCAACAACGCACCAGTCGCGACAACCGACAGGCCAATGAAATGCATGGATGTTTTCATGTGCAGTAGCCTTTCCCCCATCATAGCCAACGATATTCCAAGTTGACCGCATGCGTTTTTTCACGCACAATGCACTGCATATCAGGCAATTGAACGTGTGGATCAAGCTGCTGTGCCCGTCTTGGACGTGGAAATTCTTCCACGTTCGGGAAGTTTCACACCAGCAGACCGGGCCATGGGTCCCCAACACGCCAATGATCGGTAACTTGGCGGCACCGCAACATGGATTACTACAGCATCTTGGGCGTAAGCCGTAGCGCCTCCACCGAGGAGATCAAGAAGGCCTACCGCAAACTGGCACGCAAGTACCATCCGGACCTGAATCCGAACGACAAGGAAGCGGAGAAGCGGTTCAAGGAGATCAATGCGGCCAATGAAGTGCTGAGCGACCCGGATAGCCGGAGAAAGTACGACCAGTACGGCGACCAATGGAAGCACGCCGACCAGATCGAGGAGGCGCGCCGCCAACAGGCAGCCACTGGCGGCGGGTACCAAGGCGGCGGTGAATCGTTCCATGGCTTCGGAGCAGATGAGGGGCAGGACCTCAACGACGTGTTTGCCTCCATGTTCGGCGGCGCGCGCAGCAAGATGCGCTTCCGCGGGCAGGACTACCAGGCGGAATTAGGCATGAGCCTGCGTGACGCCGCCACCTCGGAAAAGCGCACCCTCACCGTCAATGGCAAGCAGATCCGGCTCACCATTCCCGCCGGTGTGGAGAACGGCCAAACAATCCGCATCAAGGGCCACGGCGGCCCCGGCATGAACGGCGGCCCCGCCGGCGACCTACTGATCACCTTTAGCATCGCACCGGATCCTGTGTTCAAGCGGGAAGGAAGCAACCTCTTCGCCACGGTGGAGGTGCCGTTGTACACGGCCGTGCTGGGCGGGGACATCATGGTGCCGGTGCTGAATGGGCATGCCAAGGTTCCGGTCAAACCGGAAACACAGAGCGGCACGGTGGTACGCCTCAAGGGGAAGGGGTTCCCCGTCTATAAACAGGAAGGTCGCGTCGGAGACCTGCTGGTCACCTACACCGTGAAGGTGCCCGAACACCTCACGGAAAAGCAGAAAGAACTTTTCCGCCAACTCCGCGACACATGAGCAGCATGGAAAACCAGGAACTGATCCCATTGGAGTTGTTCTGCTCCACCACCCACGTGGAAATGGCTCTGATCGACTCACTGGCCGACAGCGGCTTGGTGGAGATCACCGTGGTGGAACACCGACGCTTCATTGCACCAAGCCAGTTGGGGCGTGCCGAGAAGCTCGTGCGCCTGCACGATGACCTTGGCATCAATGTGGCAGGTATCGAGGCCGTTGAGCACCTGTTGGAACGCCTGCAAGTCTTGCAGGATGAAATGCGGCAACTGCACAACCGGCTGCGGCGATACGAGCCGCACTGAACCGGCCGGGTCAATTATTGGCCACCACCAGCATGCGCGTCAGGTCCAATCCGCTGGGTTGGATCACGCGGACCAAGTAGAGCCCGTTTCGCAAGTCGTCAATGCGCACCACCGAGCGTGCATCCTGCACGTCGCCCACCTCGAAGGAGCGCATCACGCGTCCGTCCTCCGCGAGAATGGAAACAGTAGCCTCACCCGTGAGGCCGGGATAAACGATGTTCACTTGGCTGTTGGCCGGGTTTGGGAAGACACCCACTGGCCCTAGCTCCGCTTGTGTGTACTGGCCGTCGGTCCAGTGATCCGTAATGAATGGCCCGTCGTTGCCGGGCATTGCCACCAGTGGCAGCGTTGCTGCCATGGCCGCTGAAAGGATCCAGGTTCTCATGGCATTGTGGTAGTTGATCGTCCTTCAACTGTACAAGATCCGTGCCCGGATGCCTTGTTCCTTTTCACGGGCAAGGTTGTTTACTCATTTCTGCATTGCTGGGTCACCAATAATGCCGTTGTTGCCACCCCGGTCGATCAAGCGCTGAATGGCCCACGTTTCATGCGGCATTTTGTCAGTTCTCCATTGGAAATGGGCCATTTGCTTTTCAACTTTCCACCACATTGGTTTGAAGCCGTTCGCTGCAATTGCGCCAGCGATTGCCGCAATGAGCCCTATTGCATGATCTGGATCTCAAAAATCCAGCCCATCAAGTTCCTGACAAATACTCCGAGGTTTCCTCCCCTGCCGCGATTGTGCGGCATTGCATAGTTACGCAGGAGATGTTCGGCCCGGGACATCGGCAATTACAGCCACTTTGAGCCCTTGAGGGCTGAGGATCAGTCATTTCCCATACTACCTACAGCGATACGGGCCTCCGGGTTGATGCGGGTTGGCAAAACGGTGCCTTGATGCGTGTTCCCGCCGCCCCTTGCCCAAAGCGGTCAATTCGATCTACACGACAGGCCGCCCGCATTCCCGCACGCCGCTTGGCCAATCGCCCCTTGGAGGGGTGAAAAGGACTATATTCGCGGACCAATTTCAAAAGGGTACCCGATGGCAACGAAGAAATCCGCGTCCAAGCCCGCCAAAAAAGCGGCTGCCAAGAAGCCGGTGAAGATAGCCCCCGCGAAGAAGGCCGTTGCCAAGAAGCCCGTGAAGAAAGCCCCTGTGAAGAAGGCCGCTCCGGCCAAGAAGGCCAAGCCGGTCGCGAAGGGGGCGAAGAAACCGACCAAGCCCGTGAAGAAGCAAGCAGTGAAAGCCCTGCCCAAGAAGGCAGCCGTGAAGAAATCCGCCCCAAAGGCGAAACCCGCCCCCAAAAAGGCAGCCCCCAAAGCGGTGAAGAAAGCCGCCCCCAAACCGGCCGCCAAAGTGGACAAGAAAAAAGTGGCGCCCCATAAGCCCGTGGCCAAGCCTGTTGTAAAAAAGGCGGCTCCTGCAAAAGCGGTTGCAAAACCCGCACCGGCCGCGAAAAAGCCGGAAGCGCCCCCTGCCAAGGCCGGGCGTGGCCGGACAAAAGCCAAAGCCGAACCAGCCGCACCCAAAACCCCGGCCGCCCCATTGGTAACCCAAGGTGCAGGCCCGAGCATGCCGCGCGTCACCCCCATGGTGGCGGTGCAGGTGAGCACGTTGGAAGCGGGTGATAAGTTGCGATACAGCGACCAGGAACTGGAGGAGTTCCGGGGGATCATCAATGCCAAGCTGGACGAAGCCCGCAAGGACTACGAACTGCTGAAACAGACCTTGGCCAACACGGACAACAACGGCACGGAGGACACCAGCCCCTCGTTCAAAATGATCGAGGACGGCAGTGAGACCATGGGCCGCGAAGAGACCGCACAGCTGGCCGCCCGGCAGGAAAAGTTCATCAAACACTTGGAGGATGCCCTGCTGCGCATCCGCAACAAGACCTACGGCATTTGCCGGGTAACCGGCAAGCTGATCAGCAAGGAACGGTTGCGCCTGGTGCCTCATGCCACCCTCAGCATCGAGGCCAAGCAACAGATGAGCAATTGACCGGCCAGCATTTCCAGTGAAGCGCCCGGTCTTGATCATCCTGCTGGTCCTATTGGCGGACCAGTTGCTGAAATTCTGGGTGAAGCTCAGCTTCTTCCTAGGTGAATCCATCCCCCTGTTCGGCGAAGGCCACGCATGGGCCTACCTTCAGTTCGTGGAGAACAAGGGCATGGCCTTCGGGCTTGAGTTCGGCGGTGAGGCGGGCAAGATGGCGTTGACCCTTTTCCGGATGGCGGCCTTGGTGGGCATCGGCTACCTGCTGCGAAAAGCCGCGCTGGACAAGCAGCACCCCGCCATGGCGACCAGCCTTGCCCTGGTGTTTGCCGGCGCCTTGGGCAACATCATAGACAGTGCGTTCTACGGGTTGATCTTCGACGCCAGCACCCCCTTCCAAAAGGCCGTGCTGTTCCCGCCCGGGGGCGGCTATGCCCCTTTTCTGCACGGCGCCGTGGTGGACATGTTCTACTTCCCCCTGCTGCATGGGCGGTTTCCGCAGTGGCTGCCGATCTGGGGCGGGCAGGAATACGAGTTTTTCCGTCCCGTGTTCAACATCGCCGATGCGGCCATCAGCGTGGGCATCGTGTTAGTGATCCTGGTGCAAGGCAAGCACGATCGCAAAGCACGCTTGTCGGACCTCTCCGCCACCACCTCCCCGGAACCGCTCCCCTGATGGGCTCAAGTCTTCCGGTCTCGCAAGCGCACACGCACCCCGAAAAGCCACGCCCCGCCAAGCACGGTGCGGCTTCCCAAGGCGTTCCCGCCCAGTACCAGCAGTTCCGGCCGGTATTCCAGGAAGAGGTCGGCATGCCGCAGGAAATCACCCCGCCGCGCAAGCCGGAAGCCCACCCCCATGGGCAGGAACCCGCTGGCCCAATAGCCCCCGCCATTGCGGAAGTCCTCTTCGTTGCACTGCATCTCCCACCGGTCATCGGGTGCACCAATGGACCACCCCGAACGATGCTCCACGGTGGTGTGCGCATTCACCGCTGCACCGCCGCCAACGCCCACCCCGCCAAATAGGTTCCACCTGCTGTGCCCGTTGCCCAGGCGGAAGACCAGCGAAGCCTCAACGCCTACGCGCTCCATCCGGTAAGCGGCGCGGTAACTGTCCCAGGCGGTGCTGTCCACGATGTATTGCCCGCCGGTCTGCGAGGAGGTGAGCGTGTCATAGGGGAAGCCCGTTTTCCGGTGCAGCTCGAACGTTGACGGGTTCTCCAGCGCATAGTACGCCCCCAAGCGCAGCTCCGGCCCCGTGCGCTCCCCTCGCGCAAAAGGATGCAGCCCAACCAGGCACGCAAAGGCTGCTTCCGCCTCATCGCCCAAGGGGAATTCCGTGCCGGCATTCTTCCGGTAGCTGGCAAGGTCCTGCTGCCAAAGCTCCGATCCCGGCGCCAAGGCCCTTAGATCTGACAGAAAGAGGTCCAAACGGCCGTGCACCGGTGTTCCGCCGAGCAAGTAGGCCGAACCCCACACCGCCCCGTTGCCGGTCGGCACCTCCGGCTGCTGTGCGCTGCACACGGACGCCACAGCAAGGATGGCAAGCATCAGCGATCCGTGGCGAAGCCCCGCCATCAGCTTTGCAGTTTATGCTTCTCCCGCACCACGCCCAAGCGCACCAGCTCCTGGGCGATCTGCACGGCGTTGGTGGCCGCCCCCTTGCGCAGGTTGTCCGCCACCACCCACATATTCAGCGTATTCGCCTGGCTTTCATCCCTGCGCAGCCGCCCCACGAACACGGCATCCTTCCCATGTGCGTGCAGGGGCATCGGGTAGGCGTCGGCGGAAGGATCGTCCACGACTTCCACGCCTGGCGCGGTGTCCAACAGCGCCCGCACGTCAGCCAGCTCGTACTCCTGCGCGAACTGCACGTTCACCGATTCGCTGTGGCCCCCGGTCACCGGCACGCGCACTGCCGTGGCCGTCACGCGGATCGACGGGTCCAGGATCTTGTGCGTCTCGTTCACCAACTTCATTTCCTCCTTGGTGTAGCCATTGTCCGTGAAATCGTCGCAACGCGCCAGCACGTTCTTGTCAATTGGGTACGGGTAGGCCTTTCCCCCTTCACGTCCGTTCCGCTCGTCCTCCATTTGCTGCATTGCTTTCAGGCCCGTGCCGGTCACACTTTGATACGTGCTCACCACCACGCGCTGCACCTGATAGCGCTTGTGCAGCGGAGCCAAGGCCATCACTAACTGGATGGTGCTGCAATTCGGGTTGGCGATGATGCCGCCCTTGCGAAAATCGGCCTTGGCCAGCAGCGCCCCGTTGATCTCCGGCACCACCAACAGCTTACCCGCGTCCATGCGCCAGGCACTGCTGTTATCGATGACGATGGTGCCAGCGGCGGCAAACTTCGGCGCCCATTCCAGCGAGGTGCCGCCACCGGCGGAGAACAAAGCGATGTCCGGCTTGGCCCGCACTGCTTGTTCCATGCCCACAACGGCAATGTCCCTGCCCCGAAAGTGGACCATTTTGCCCACGCTCTTCTCCGAGGCCGCCGCGATCAGCTCTTCCACCTCGGCGCCCATGCGCTCCTCCAACACGTGCAGCATCACCCCGCCCACCATGCCGGTGGCGCCAACTACGGCAATTCTCATCCTTTGTGTGATCCGTTGTTACAGAAGCAAAACTACTACCTTCCCCTCCTCTATCCGTCCACATGCACAGTCCATACCGGTTCCTGTTGTTTCTGCCGATCATGCTCCTGTACTGCGAAAGTGCCCGGGGCCAGTTCACCGATGACTTTGCGGACGGCAATTTCACGGCCGACCCCGCCTGGGCCGGCAACGATGCCTTCTTTACCGTGGACAATGGCATGCTGCGCTCAAACACCGGTACACTGGCGGCCGCCACCACGTATTACCTCAGTACGGCCTCTTCCCAGGCCGCCGGCCAGTGGGAGTTCTACTTCAACCTGAAGTTCGCCACCTCGGGTGCAAACTACGTGGACGTATACCTGATGAGCGATGTGCAAGACCTCTCGGCACCGGCCAACGGCTACTTCGTGCGCATCGGGGAAACTGCGGACCACGTGACCTTGAACAAAATGGCCGCTGGCTCGCCCAGTACCTTGGTGGCCAGCCCGGACGGCATCGTGAACAGCAGCACGGACAATCCCTTCCGCATCAAGGTGACGCGGGACGCGGCGAACAACTGGACCCTCCATTACGATGACGGTGTCACGGGCAACTACGTAAGCGCGGGCAATGCCACGGATGCCAGCATCACCTCCAGTGCGTGGTTCGGCATCCGGATCACGCAGAGCACCGCAGCCACGGCCGTGAACAACCACTTCTTTGATGATTTCTACGTGGGGCCCATTGTGCAGGACACCACGCCACCGTCCATCGCGTCGGCCACGATCATTGACGAGCTGCACGTGGACCTGCTGTTCAACGAAGCCGTGGAGCAATCCTCGGCGGAATCCATCGTCAATTACGGCCTGATCCCGTTCAACGGCATTGCGGCGGCGAGCTTGGACGGCATGAACCCGGCGTTGGTGCACCTGACGCTCAATGGACCCATGGCCAACCTGAACACGTACACGCTCACCGTGAACGGCGTGGAAGACCTGGCCGGCAACGCCATCAGCAACGGACAGGTGCAATTCACCTACACGGTATTTTCCACAGCACAGCCCGGCGACGTGGTGATCAACGAACTGATGCCGGACCCGGACCCGCCAGTGGGCCTGCCCAACGCCGAATACGTGGAGCTCTTCAACGCCACTGCGGACCGGGCCTTCGACCTCACGGGCTGGAAGATCACCGACGGCAGTTCCACCGGTACGCTGCCAGCGGCACAGTTGCCTCCCGGTGGTTTCGTGATCCTTACCAGCACCGCCAACGCCGCGTTGTTCAACGGCTTCGGCACCGTGCTCGGCGTGCCGTCGTTCCCGTCGCTGAACAACGACGGCGACCCCATGCAACTGTGGGATGCGTCGAATATGGCGATCGACGCGGTAACCTATTCATCCGGCTGGTACAACGATGCCGTGAAGGCCAACGGCGGCTGGAGCCTGGAGCGCAAGGACCCTTTCACGCCTTGTTCCAGCGCGGCCAATTGGACGGCCTCCACGGCGGCAACGGGCGGCACGCCCGGTGGGCAGAACAGCGTGTTCGCGATCCTGCAGGACACCGTGCCGCCCTTGCTGGTCCAGGCCTTCGTCCTGGATAGCGTCACGTTGGACCTGCTCTTCAACGAACCGATGGACCAGGCCGGCTTGCTCTCGGGAACGTATTCCATCGACCCCGTGTTGGGCATCGCCAACATCGCTGTCGTGGCGCCCGATCGTGTGCGCCTCACGCTGTCGGCACCACTGATCGAGGGCGTGGTCCACACGGTAACGGCAACGGACGTGAGTGATTGCCCGGGCAACCCGATCGGTGCGGGCAACACGGCCACCTTCGCACTGCCACAGCCCATCTCCAAGGGTGATGTAGTGATCAACGAGGTGCTGTACGACCCGCGCGGAAGCGGTAGCGACTTTGTGGAACTGTACAACCGTTCACAAAAGGTGGTCAGCCTGGCGGGGCTCAAGTTTGCCAACGGTTCGGGCAGCGTGCAGCCCATCACCCCGGATGCGTACCTGCTGCGCCCGGGCCAGTATGTGGCCGTGGCCACCAACGTGTCCAATGTGCTCACCAACTACCCGCTGGGCCGTGCGGACCGCATGCTGCAGGCCACGCTGCCCAGCTACAACAACGGCAGCGGAACGGTGATCTTCCTTGGCGCCGCAGGTGACACGCTCGACCTCTTCAACTACAGCGATGCCCTGCATTTCGCGCTGCTGAAAAGCGTGGACGGCGTAAGCCTGGAACGTGTGGACCCCGATCGGCCCACAGCCGACAACAGCAACTGGCACAGCGCGGCAGCCGACGTGAACTTCGCCACGCCGGGCTACCAAAACTCGCAGTACGCACCAGCCCCTGCGGCTCGCGGTGAGATCACCATCGACCCGGCCATCTTCTCCCCGGACAACGATGGCTACCAGGATCTGCTCACCATTGTGTACCGGTTTGATGAGCCCGGCTTTGTAGCCACCATGAAGGTGTTCGACATCGCAGGACGCGAGGTGCGCACCTTGATGAACAACGTACTATTGGGCACCAGCGGCGCCGTTTCCTGGGACGGCCTGATGGACGGCCATGAGCTGGCGCGCATCGGGCCGTACATTCTCTACATGGAAGCGTACGATCTGGCCGGCAACGTGGAAAAGTTCCGTAAGACGGTGGTGCTGGCGCACCGCTTGTGAGGGGGATGCCGAAAGAGCGCCGACGCCTGCCGTGGGGCGCGACCTGGTACTACGGTGCTGCCTTCACCACCACCGTTTCCTCGTTGGTCTGCTCCTCCTCAATGCGGATGATGCCTTCCCCGGAGAGGGAATCTCTTTTCGCCAGGATGTTCAACACGGCAAACCCAGCCTGGCCCCGCTTGTAGAACTCCGAGTAATCGAAGGTCACTTTGCCGTCCGAGGAGGTGGTTCCCTCCTTTGTCAGGCGGGTGAAATCTGCTTGGAGCGGCACGCTGGGATTGGCGAAAAGCTTCACATAAGCGCCCCCCACCACAGCCCCGGCCGTGTCAAGCACGGTAATGGTGGCCTTGGTGTCCTTCTCCTTGTTGCAGGAACCCAGGCCGGCGCCGAGGAGGATGAGCAGCACAGCAGCAAGAATGGCCTTCAAAGGCATGGGCGGTCGTGTTGGTTACTTTTGTCCGCTTCGCCTGATTTGGCGATTTCGGGCGTGAATGAAGCCAAAAATACAACACCAAGCGATGCACAGGCAATTCCTGCCCCGCTACTTCATGCTGGCCGGGGTTTTGATCGCTTGCCTGCCAGCCGCGATCGCACAGGTTGCCGCCAAGCCGGTCCGTCATTGGGTGGAGATCAATACCACGGCCGGGCGCATGGTGGTGGAGCTGTACAACGAGACCCCGCTGCACCGGGACAACTTCCTGAAGCTGGCCCGTGAACACTATTATGACAGCACCCTGTTCCACCGGGTGATCAACGGCTTCATGATCCAAGGCGGCGATCCGGACAGCCGCAAGGCGGACGACCGCGGCGTGCAACTGGGCAACGGCGGCCCTGGCTATACCATCCCGCCGGAATTCCGCACCGGCCTCTTCCACCGCAAGGGCGCCTTGGCAGCCGCGCGTGAAGGCGACGACGTGAACCCTAAAAAGGAGAGCAGCGGAAGCCAGTTCTACCTGGTCCAAGGCCGTATATGGCCGCCCGCCGACCTGGCACGGCTGCAGGATCGCCAGAACAGCATGCGCCCGGACAGCGCCGCCATCCACTACACGCCGGCCCAGGTGGAAACGTACGGAAGCACCGGCGGAACCCCGCACCTGGACGGCAATTACACCGTTTTCGGCCAATTGGTGGAAGGCATGGACGTGCTGGACCGCATTGCCGCCCAACCTTGCGACGTGCAGGACCGACCTTTGAGCGATGTGCGGATGTGGATGCGGGTGATCAAATGAGCTTGAAAGAACGCATCGAAGCCGCAGAGGCGGAAATCGCCTTGGCACAGGCCACCACCACCGATGCCGTGGAGGCCTTTCGCGTGGCCATGCTCGGCCGCAATGGGAAGGTGACCGCTCTCTTGGACGAGCTGAAGCTGGTTCCCCCGGAAGAGAAGCGCCTTTGGGGCCAACGCCTCAATCAGCTGAAGAACGCGGCCCGCACCCGCTGGGAAGAACTGAAGGCCGCTGCGGAGGCGGGAACCGCAAGCCTTGCCGGAACCGCTGTTGACGTTACCCGGCCGGCACTGGCGGAACCATCGGGCAGCCTGCATCCCATCAGCATCGTGCGCCAGCGGATCACGGACATCTTCGCGCGCATCGGCTACACCGTTAGCCAAGGGCCCGAGGTGGAGGATGACCGCCACAATTTCGGAGCGCTCAATTTCCCGCCGGAACACCCCGCCCGGGACATGCAGGACACCTTTTTCGTGGACGGCCCCGGTGAACTGGCCTTGCGCACGCACACCAGCAGTGTGCAGGTGCGCGTGATGGAAAGCGGGAAGCCGCCCTTCCGCACCATCAGCCCGGGCAGGGTGTACCGCAACGAAGCCATCAGTGCCCGCGCCCACTGCATGTTCCACCAAGTAGAGGGCCTTTACGTGGACAAGGGGGTCAGCTTTGCCGAACTGAAGGGCACGTTGGACCACTTCGCCAAGAGCATGTTCGGGCCGGAGGTGAAGATCCGCCTGCGGCCCAGCTATTTCCCGTTCACCGAACCCAGTGCCGAGGTGGACATGAGCTGTACCATCTGCGGCGGCAAGGGCTGCACCGTATGCAAGCACAGCGGCTGGGTGGAGATCATGGGCTGCGGCATGGTGGACCCTGCGGTGCTCGCTAATTGCGGCATCGACCCTGAGGAGTATAGCGGGTTCGCCTTCGGCATGGGCGTGGAGCGCATCGCGCAACTGCTTTATCGCGTGCCCGACCTCCGCTTGTACTGGGAGAACGACGTGCGGTTCCTGAACCAGTTTTCGGACGGTGCCTTCCGGGGGTAAAACCAGCGGCATGGCGGAAATAACACGCACTGGTGCATGCATCATCGGTGCAGGACCCGGCGGTTGTGCCGCAGCGCTGCAATTGGCCAAGCACGGTGTGGACACGCTGCTGATCGACAAAGCGAAGTTCCCCCGGGACAAGGTGTGCGGCGATGCGCTGAGCGGGAAGGTGGTGCGGGCACTTGAACGCCTGGACCCGGCACTGGCCGTGGAATTGCGCGGCCACGCCGCCCTGATGCCGAGCTGGGGCGTCACCTTCACGGCGCCCAATGGAAGTTCGCTCCGCGTACCCTTCAGCCGCGCAACCGGCGTGGGTGATGCACCTGGCGCCATTCTGCCGCGCATGGATTTCGACCACTTCATGCTCGGTGCTGTAAAGCGCACAGGACGGGTGCGCATGCTGGAAGGGGTGCAGGCAAAAGCCTTCCACCGCACAGGCTGGGGATGGGAAGTTTCCGTGGCAAATGCCCGGTCAACCCCGCGAACCACGAACAACGTTGCCCCCCCTTCCATCCACTGCCAACTTCTGATCGATGCCTCCGGCGCCAACTCTGTCTTCTCCAAGCAAGTGGCAGGCCTTCCCATGGTGCCGCGCCACCACTGCGCCGGGGTGCGGGCCTACTACACCGGGGTCACGGGCATGGACCCGCAGGGCTTCATCGAACTGATCTTCCTGCAGGAACTGCTTCCCGGCTACCTGTGGATCTTCCCCTTGCCCGGTGGGCGGGCCAACGTGGGCCTGGGGCTTCGCAGCGACCACGTGCGCAAGCACCGGGTGGACCTCAAGAAGCTGCTTCGGGAAACACTTGCCGGGCACCCGCAACTGCGCGACCGGTTCGCGAATGCCCGGGCGGAGGGACCGCTGCAGGGCATGGGCCTGCCCTTGGCCAGCAAGCGCTGGCCCATCAGCGGCGACGGCTACCTGCTCGTGGGCGATGCAGCCCACCTGATCGATCCCTTCACCGGCGAAGGGATCAGCCACGCCATGATCAGCGGGATGCACGCCGCGGATGTTGCCTCCGATATGATCCGTTCGGGCAATGTTTCAGCAAGTGCGGCCAGCACATACGACGCACGCGTATGGAAGCGCTTAGGCAAGGAGCTGGCCATCAGCACGCGCCTGCAACAATTAGCCGCATGGCCACGCCTGTTCAACTTCGTGGTGGGCAAGGCCGCCAACAATCCCGCCTTGGCGGACACCATCAGCAGCATGTTCAACAACCTGGACCTGCGGGAGCAGTTGAAGAAGCCTGGGTTCTACCTGAGGTTGCTACTGGGCAACTAGCGCCTTGCGGCCTATCCGGCTTTCCGGGCCACGGCCATCCAGTTCCATGGCAGGGGCGGGGCCATATTGTACGGGGCTTCCTCCAAAGCGAAGGACCACGGGTAATCAATCTTCTTGATGTCGGGCGCCTCCATGCCGTGCTGCAGCAGCAGGTCGGCCAGCTCCTCCTTGATGAAGTGCTTGGTCGGTGTGCCGCCAGCGACCACAATGCCCATGTCCAAGCGGGTGGTGTCACGCCCCGCCTTGCGCTGGGCCACGGCGGGCTTCATTCCTTTGGATTCATACAGCTGTACCAGCCGGTGGCTCGCATACAGGGCGGATTCCAGCGCGGGTACCACCAGCAGCAGGTGGCCCCCGGGTTTCACCGTGGCACACAGGTTGGCCAGCATGGTCTGGCGTTTGGTGCGCGGGGCTGTTAGCAGCACGTTGATGCAGAGCGCGAAATCCACCGGCCGGAAGGGTAGTGGTTGGGCCAAGTCTGCATGGTGGTAGCGCACATTGCCGTACGGGGCGTTCAGCCGCTCAGCCCGGGCTATGCAGCGGCTGGAGATGTCGGCGGCATGCACGGTGCCGAAGTTTTCCGCCAGCAGGGCGATGGTGCGCCCGATCCCGCACCCGATGTCGCCTGCGGTGCCGGCAGGGTTCGCGTGCTTCTTCACGCACTGCGCGATGCGCTTGCGCCGATCGTGCTTGGGCACGCTCAGGATCTCCTGCTCGAACGTGGCCGCCACATCATCCCAGTCTGCTTCGTCCATCTGCGCCGAAGGTCGGCATCGCGACCGGGATGGCGCAGAAATAGGCTTCGCAGCCCATTATTCCACGATAGGCCTGTATGGTCGGGCCGTGAGGCGCCCCGCCTCACACTTGGCTGAGCCGGATCATGTTGGCCATGCCCTGCTCGGCAATGGGCATGCTGGCGATGTTGGCCACCAAGTCCCCTTTCTCCACCAGCTGCCTGCTGCGCAGAATATGCTTGATGTCCGCCACGGTATGGTCGGTGCTCACCGTCTTGTCGTAGTACGCGGCACGCACACCCCACACCAAATTGAGCATGGTGAGGATGCGCTTGTTGCTGGTGAAGGCGAAGATGTGCGCCTTTGGCCGCATGCTGCTGATCTTGAAGGCGGTGTAGCCGCTGTGCGTCATGGTGACGATGGCCTTGATGTTGATGCTGTCGGCCATGTGCACACTGGCCATGCAAATGGCGTCCGACACCCGCCTGTCATCATTACCCAGCACCGGTTCGGGCACGTTGTACATGATCTCGCTCTTTTCCATTTCAAGCAGGATCTTGTTCATGGCCTTGACCACCTCCACGGGATACTTGCCCACGCTGGTTTCGGCGCTGAGCATGACAGCATCGGCATGATCCAGCACGGCGTTGGCCACGTCGTTGACTTCGGCACGGGTGGGGGTGCTGTTCTGGATCATGCTTTCCATCATCTGGGTGGCAACGATCACCGGCCGTTGCTGCAGCAGGCATCGCCGGATGATATCCTTCTGCAACAGCGGTACCTGCTCCATGGGCACTTCCACGCCGAGGTCGCCGCGCGCCACCATCAAGGCGTCGCTTTCGCGGATGATGTCGTCGATCTCCAGCATGGCTTCCGGCTTTTCGATCTTGGCCACCACGCGAGCCATGCCGCCCTCGGCCGCGATCAGCTGTTTGAGCTCGATGATGTCCTTGGCGCTGCGCACGAAGCTCAAGCCCACCCAGTCCACACCCTGTGAAAGGGCGAAGTGCAGGTCTTCCCGATCTTTTTCGGTCAGGCAGGGCAGGCTCACTTTGGTGTTGGGCAGATTGATGCCCTTGTTGCTGCTGAGCATCCCGCCGTTGACCACTGTGGTGATCACCTTTTTCACGCCGTCGGTGGCCTTCACCCGCAGCCTAAGCTTGCCGTCGTCCAAGAGCACCAGTTCCCCGGGCTTTACGTCTTTGGGAAATTGGGCATAGCTGGTGCTCACCAAGCCCGCCACGCCCTTGATCGGTTCGGTGGTGATCACCAGTTCGTCGCCATCCTTCAACTCAATGGGGCCGTCGGCCATTTCGCCCACGCGCAATTTGGGGCCCTGCAGGTCGGCCAGTATGGCGGTGTTCAGGTCCAGTTCCTCATTGAGCGCCCGGATGGTGGCGATCACTTCCTTGTAGAAATCGTACTTGCCATGGCTGAAGTTCAGCCGGCACACGTCCACACCGGTGAGCAGCATTTCGCGGAGCACTTCCCGCGGGGCGCTGGCCGGCCCCAGGGTGGCCACGATCTTCGTTTTCGGGTCGGGTGCAAGGTTCATTCCAATAGTTTATATCCGTCTTTGATCCCTTGGATGTCCAACGGGAAGGCGGCCAGCACGAACTCGGCGCGCCGCACCCCGTCCAGGACCTCCTGTTGCCTCAATCGGCTTTCGTTGTCCACAATGAGGAAATAATCGGCCTGTCTCTGCTCGGGGAGCAGTACACCTTCTTCGGCGTGGTTGCCTACCAAGGTGATGGCCGCTTGTGTTTCCGGTTCCACATGGTCGAATGCGGGGAACTTGGCTGCTGACGGGAATCCATCAATGTCCCGGTCCCTGCGTGCCAAGTCCAGCCGCAGGCTGTTGTTCAATGCCCAGCAGAGCCGGTAATCCTTCTCATGGCTGCTAATGGCGATCAGGAACACCTCCGGCCGGGGATCGGAATCGAGCTTGAACTTGGCCATGTGCGGTACCGGCAAAGGTAGAATGCGCGGCGCGGTGGCACCGGTTGTTTCCAACAGGTGAAAATGCCTAATCCGCGTTGCCCCGCTGCTCCCGCCTTCCACTTGGCCGGTCCGCATTTCCGCGCCGCAGGCCCGCTGCCCCCCGGCGCCGCGCCGGGGCCCGGCCCCGCTGTCGGCTTTCGGCAGGTGCGTCCTCCCTTGGGCCGTGCCGAAGCCCCAAGCGGCGGTAGGCATCACGGGCGGCTTCCTGCTCGGCTTTCTTCTTGCTGTGCCCCTTGCCCGTGCCGCTGGGTTTTCCGTCCACCTGTACTTCAGCGGTGAAAAGCTTGCCCCTTCCCCCGCGCTCATTCTCCTCGGCCAGTACAAACTCCACCTTGCGGTGTTGCTTCTGTCCCCATTCCAAGAGGCGGCTCTTGCTGTCGCGGTCCTCCATCTCCACGGCCTTCAGATCGAAGTGCGTGTTGATCAGCTTGACCACCACCCGCCGCGTGCGTTCGAAGCCTTTGTCCAGGAACAGGGCCCCGAAGAGCGCTTCGATGGCATTGCCGGGAACGGAAGTATCCCTACCCGGCCCGATGTTGACCTGCATCACGCGCTCGATCTCCACCTTTTGGGCCAGGATGCTTAGCTGGTGGCGGCTCACCAGCTTGCTCCGCATCCGGGTGAGGAATCCTTCGCCCTGGTCGGGGTATTGGCGGTAGACCAGCTCGCCCACCACCGAATCCAGCACGGCATCACCCAGGAATTCCAAGCGTTCGTTGTCCGCCAGCTCCGGCTGGTCCTCCCCGATGGCGCTGCGGTGGCGCAGGGCTTGGTTATACAGGGCCAAGTTGCCCGGGTTTACGCCCAGGGTCTTGCGGCACCAAGCCCGGATGCGTCGTTCCGCCGGGGATGCGCTCCTTGAAAAAAGCGAGGTCAGGAACAGGGCTCAACTGTACTTGCGGAAGATCACCGAGGTGTTGTGGCCGCCGAATCCGAAGGTGTTGCTCATGGCGGCATTGACCGTGCGGTGCTGTGCCTTGTTGAACGTGAAGTTCAACTTGGCATCGATCTCGGGATCGTCCGTGAAATGATTGATGGTCGGCGGCACCACATCCTTGTACACGGCCATGATGCTGGCAATGGCCTCCACCGCGCCGGCCGCGCCAAGCAGGTGGCCGGTCATGCTTTTGGACGAGCTGATGTTGAGCTTGTACGCATCCTCGCCGAACAGGCGCTGGATGGCCTTCACCTCCTGCGGGTCGCCGATGGGGGTGCTGGTGCCGTGCGTATTGATGTAGTCGATCTCTGCGGGCTTCATGCCGGCATCCTGCAGGGCGTGCTTCATGCACAGGAAGGCGCCCAGCCCCTCGGGGTGCGGTGCGGTGATGTGGTAGGCATCGCTGCTCATGCCGCCGCCCACCACTTCGCAATAGATCTTGGCACCTCGGGCCTTGGCGTGCTCGAGCTCCTCCAGCACGATGATCCCGCCGCCTTCGCCGAGCACGAACCCATCACGGTCCTTGTCATAGGGCCTGCTGGCGGTGGCGGGGTCGTCGTTGCGGGTGCTCATGGCGTGCATGGCGTTGAAGCCGCCCACCCCGGCCTCGTGGATGGAGGCTTCGCTGCCGCCGGTAACCATGAGGTCCACGGTGCCTAAGCGGATGTAGTTGAAGGAATCGATCAGCGCATTGTTGGAGCTGGCGCAGGCGCTCACCGTAACATAGCTGGGGCCCCGCAGACCGTGGCGCATGCTGATCAGCCCCGAGGAACTGTCGGCGATCATCTTGGGGATGAAGAACGGGTTGAACCGCGGGGTGCCGTCGCCCCGGCCGAAGTTGATGCACTCCTCTTGGAAGGTGAGCAGGCCGCCGATGCCGGATCCCAGCACCACGCCTGCCCGCTCCCGCTCGGCATCGGTCTTCAGCTCCAGGCCCGCGTCGCGCACCGCTTCCTCGGCGGCCACAACGGCATACTGCGAGACCGGGTCCATTTTCCGGGCTTCCTTCCGGTCCATGAACTGCGTGGGGTCAAAACCCTTCACCTCGCAGGCGAACCGGGTCTTGAATTTCGAGGCGTCGAAATTCTTGATGGGCGCAGCCCCACTGGTGCCTTGCACCAACCCTTCCCAATACGCCTGCAGCGTATTGCCAATGGGGGTGAGGGCGCCCAGACCGGTGACCACCACGCGCCTGAGCTGCATCCTGCAAGAATTACTTAGCGTTCTTCTCCACGTAGTCCACGGCCTGGCCTACGGTTTGGATCTTCTCCGCCTGGTCGTCCGGGATGGCGATGTTGAACTCCTTCTCGAACTCCATGATGAGCTCCACGGTATCCAGGCTGTCGGCGCCAAGGTCGTTGGTAAAGCTCGCTTCCGGAGTGACTTCGCCTTGGTCTACGCCAAGCTTGTCCACAATGATAGCGATGACCCTTGACTTGATATCGGACATATCCGTTGGTTGTTGGTTGATCAGGCTGCAAAGGAACAACATTTTCGATATTTCCAACCCCCGCCCCCCCGAAACTCGCCCAACCAGGTCCTTCCCCCTTGGCGGTCAAGCCTAAACGCCCCACTTAAACCGGCGCCGGCAGGTTTATTTCGGCCACTTCGCCGTTCGTTGGCAACTTCGCGCCATGCTCCGCATCGCCATTCTCGCCTCGGGGTCGGGCACCAACGCCCAGCGCCTAATGGAACACTTCGCCGGTTCACCCTTGGCGGAGGTTGTACTGGTGGGTTGTGACAAGCCCGGTGCCGGCGTGGTGCGCAGGGCTTGGGACTTGGGCGTGCCATCCTATTTGTTCAATGGTGCGGCCCTGCACGAAGGAACGGTGCAGGCCGAGCTTGAACGGGCCGGTGCCGGACTTGTGGTGCTGGCCGGTTTCCTGCGGCTACTGCCTACCGCCTTTGTGCATGCTTGGCCGGACCGCATCCTCAACATCCATCCGTCCCTGCTTCCGAAGTTCGGCGGCAAGGGCATGTACGGCGAACGGGTACACCGTGCCGTGCTCGCCGCCGGGGAAAAGGAAAGCGGCATCACCATTCATGTAGTGAATGAGCGCTACGATGAGGGCCGTGTGCTGTTCCAGGCCAAGTGCCCCGTGCTGCCCGGCGATGATGCCGAGGCCCTGGCCGCCCGCATCCATGGGCTGGAGCATGCCCACTATCCGGCCGTGGTGGAGAACTTTGCGCGGTCGTTGCCCCAACCCTGAACAAGCGCCCATGGCCTCCATCGAACTTGCCCACGTCGGCAAAGCCTTCCTGGTGCTCTTCGCGGTGATCGACATCATCGGCGGTATCCCCGTGATCTTGCAAGTACGCGAGAAGGCTGGGAAGATCTATCCGGCACGGGCCACGCTGGTCAGCTTGGGTATCATGGTGGTGTTCCTCTATCTGGGCGAAACCATCCTGTCGGTGGTGGGCATTGATGTCCGCTCCTTCGCGGTGGCGGGTGCGCTGGTGCTGTTCTTCATCGCCCTGGAAATGACGCTCGGCATCCGCCTCTTCAAGGAGGATACCTCCGCGCCGGGCTTGAGCGAGGATCCCAAGGTGTACAGCATCGTGCCCTTGGCCTTTCCGGTGATCGCGGGCTCGGGCACCATCACGGCCATCCTTTCCCTGCGGGCGGAGTTCAGCAGGCCGGAGATCCTGGTGGCCATCTGCCTGAACATGATCGTCGTTGTGGTGGTGCTCCTGCTCACCAACCGCATTGAACGGTTGCTGGGGCGCGTTGGCTTGATCGTGCTGCGCAAGGCTTTCGGCGTGATCCTGCTGGCCATCAGCGTGAAACTCTTCGCGGGCAATATCACCTACCTCTTTCCGGTGCACTGACCACCGCCGGCGCCGGGCCCGCCGACCAAGCCGCACCACCCATGCAGATCACCATCCACACCGACGGCGCCGCCAGTGGCAACCCGGGCCCGGGCGGCTACGGGGTGGTGCTGGAATCGGGCAGGCACCGCAAGGAGCTGTGGGGGGGCTTCCGCCACACCACCAACAACCGCATGGAATTGCTGGCGGTGATCGTGGCGCTGGAGGCCCTGAAAGGCAAGGGTCACCAGGTGGTGGTGGTGAGTGACAGCAAATACGTGGTGGACGCGGTGGAAAAGGGCTGGGTGTTCGAATGGGCCCGAAAAGGGTTCGCCAAGAAGAAGAACCCGGACCTTTGGAAGCGCTTCCTGCAAGTTTATCCCCGGCACCACGTGCGCTTCCAGTGGATCCGCGGGCATGCAGGCCATCCCCTGAACGAACTGTGCGACCGCTTGGCGGTAGCCGCACGTGAACAGCCCGGCTTGCCGGCGGACGAGGGGTTTGAGCAGGGGGAGAACCGTGACAGCCTGTTCACGTGAGGAACCGGGGATCGGATACCGGGGCGGCGGTGAATAACCCATGCAGGAGCAGCAATCAACCCGGAATATGCCGCATGACTTCTGTTACCGCCCGAATACGCCGCAGCAACAAGCGTTTTCATTGGCTTTCCTTTCGTCACAACGGCTTGGGCGATTGCTCCTCAACGAAACCCTTGCTGCCATTACGGTTTCGACCATCGCACTACGAAACCTGCCGCATGATCCGGATTCAATGGACCGCACCGGCCCCCGTACTCCATGAACCTCCCGTTCGGATAAAGGCCCGATTATCCACACCACGATCATAAAACCGGCAACCGGTACCTTCGCCCCTTCTTGAGAACATTGCGGCCATCGTATTTGTTGCACCTTACCCACCATGGCAGCCAAGCTTTACGCCAGCGTCAATTCCACCGAAACGCCCGTTGAACTGGAGCGGTCCGTACCCGGGTCGCCATGGTCGGTCGCAGGCAAGCATGCGCCGGATCTGGTGCGGACAAACCCCGGCATGTACAGCTTGGTGCAGGACAGCCGCTCCTTGCGGGTACTGGTGCTGAAGCACGACAAGGAAACCCGTACCGTGCGGCTGCGCATCGGGGCACATTGCCACACCGTCCGTTTGGAGGATGAACGCAAGCGCCTGATGCAGCTGTTGGGGATCGACCGCAGCGCGAAAGCCAAAGTTGGCGACCTGAAGGCGCCCATGCCCGGATTGGTGTTGAAGGTGCTTGTGAAAGAGGGCGATGCCGTGAAGAAGAACGACCCTCTGTTGGTGCTGGAAGCGATGAAGATGGAGAATGTGATCAAGAGCACGGGCGACGGGCTGGTGAAAAAGGTCCATGCCCAAGAACACGGTGCCGTGGAAAAGGGCCAACTGCTCCTGAGTTTTGAATGATTGACCAACCCCAAGGAAGAACACGATGAAAAAGGTATTTCCCGCACTTTCCCTGTTGGCCTTGGCCGCATGCAGCCAACCCGCTCCCCCTCCCGCACCACCGGCACCTCCCGCACCGGACACCGTGGCCGCCGCGCCGCCCGAACGTCCGGCCATCGTGGCGCCCGCTGATGCGAAGATCACTTTGGTGGCTGCATCACCCGCTGCGGCTTTCCCGGAGGCCTCCCTCCGGTTGGACACCTTGGTGCCCGATGCCAAGGCCATGAAGGCCGCATACAAGTTCGGGGTAACCGGCTTTGACCTAAAAGCCCAAACCCCGGATGCCGCCACCCGCGGCTGCGCCAACAGCAAGGATGGGCAGCATATCCACTTCATCCTCAACAACAAGCCCTACATCGCCGAGTACAATGCGGACTTCACCGAAAAGGCCGAGCCCGGGCGGAACGTGGTGCTGGCCTTCCTGAGCCGCAGTTACCACGAGAGCTTGAAGAATAACGGTTCCGTGGTGCTCAAGGAGTTCACCATGCCGGGAGAAGGCCTTGCGGCCGGCACCGGTGACTTCAGCAGGGACCCGTCCCTGTTCTACAGCCGGCCCAAGGGTGATTACAAGAAGCTGGACGGCGACAAGATCCTGCTGGACTTCTACCTGCTGAACACGGACCTGG
This sequence comes from Flavobacteriales bacterium, assembly GCA_023957375.1. Lineage (GTDB taxonomy): Bacteria > Bacteroidota > Bacteroidia > Flavobacteriales_F > PHOS-HE28 > PHOS-HE28. The sequence continues at coordinate 955,419 of JAMLHB010000002.1, forward strand.
CCGACAAGGAATACAGCATCCGCGCCACCATTGACGGCATGGTGTGGACCATCAACAAGTGGGACGCATACATGATCGAGGGATTGGAATTGGGCAAGCACACCGTGCGCCTGGAACTGTTGGATAAGGACGGCAATTTGGTGCCGGGCCCGTTCAATGACAGCGGCGTGCGCGAGTTCAACTACCTCGGCAGCTAGCCCACGGGCTTGTGCCACGTAACGATGAAGCCCCCGGTCCGCTTGGCCCGGGGGCTTCGTCAATTGGGATTGCCGGCTCACTTCAGCACCTTGCACCTGTCGCGCAGCTTGCCTTTGCGCAGCAGGGCGTTGATCTCCTTCACGGGATCGGCCATGGTGCCACTGCTGCCGCAGTCGCACAGGAAGGTCAACGGGTCCGTGTCCAGCAGCATGGCCTCCATTTCCGCCAACGGGGGGGCCTCTTGCAGGGCGGCATACTCCGCGTAGGTCATCTTCAGGAAGCCAGTGTTCAAGCCGACGCCCTTGTTGTCCAGCCAATAGCCCTTCATCAGTTTGGTGGGCAGCAACAACTTCCCTCCCACGGCGAGGTCTTTGGGCGCCGGGTAGGAAATGATGTGCGTGCGGTCTTCGCTGAGGCCCACGGGTACCTTGTCGTGCATGTCCTGCGTGGTGCGGTACACCATCAAGGGGCGGGTACGGTTGACGTTGGCCCCTGGATCGGCCGTGTCCTTGCTTGCTCCGCAACCGAGGAGCAAGCCCAGCAACAGGATGGCGGTGACCGGTTTCATCGCACAAGGATCAAACGTCCGGTGTGCACTTCCGCCCCCGTGGTCAGCCGCAGGAAGTAGGCGCCAGCCGGCACATCGGCCAACGACAACCGCAAGCGGTCATCTGCCATCCTGTGGAAGGCAGGCTGTGCCACCAAGCGCCCCTGTGCATCCAGCACCTCCACTGCCAAACGGCTGCTGCGTCCCCCCGGCAAATCCACCGTCACCTGGTCCTGTGCCGGATTGGGAAAGATGAGCAACTCCGGTGCTGCCGGTTGCTCAGTTATGCCCACGGAGCCATCGCGGGTCATGTTCAACTGCAACAAGTAGGTGCCGGTAAGCCCAAGGAAGTACGGGGCGCAGTGGAAGTACACGGTACCCCCGTTGGCCAAGTTGATCGTGCCCGGCATGATGTCATCATACACGGAGGACCAAGTATTCCCGTCCAAGGAATAGCTGAACATGCCGTCCACGGTGTAAGTCTGCCCGTTGCCGCTGTTGTAGGCATCGTGCATGCGGGGCGAAATGGTGTAGCTGTATCCGGCGGGCAGCACCACTTTGTACAAGTCCTGATCGGTGGTATTGTGGAAATTGGAGCCTGTGGTGGCCACCGAGGCGCTGTTGCCGCTGAAGCTCACCGGGAAGGCATGGGCCTGCGCCACGGTATTGTTCACCTCGTAAGGGTCGGGTTGTATCGCCGAGGCGGTAACGGTAACGAAAATGGGATTGGTGTAGTAGCTGGACCCGGTGAGCTGCCATCCGCCGCCGTTGGGGTTGTGCTGTGCGGCCAACAAGTAGGTTCCTGGCTGAACGGTAACGGTTGCGGGGCCGAAGGTGAGATTGTTGGTGTAGGTGTAGCCGCTTGGCAAGCCCTGGTTCTCGGTGAGCACGCCGACATCCTGCGCCCAGGTGCCGTCCAGGTTGAAGAGCCCCACGCCATACTGCCCCGTGAAGGTGTTCCAGCCGTCGTTGATGAAATTGGTGGCCACGGAGATCTGGCTTCCCTGGGCGAGGCTGGTACCCGGCGTGACGGTGAGGTTGGCATTGAGCTCCATGTCGTTCGGGTTGGTCACGTTGATCTGCGGGAAATTGGTGTAGCCCTGGTTGTTGTTCACCAGCACCCATTCCCCGTTGGTGGGCCGGTAGAGAATGCCGATGTAGTAAGTGCCCGGGAGCATGGTGAGCAAGCCGTTGGTGGAGAAGACCAGGTTGTTGTTGTACACATAGCCAGCCGGGAGCGTGTAGCCGGTGAGTGTTTGCACATAGCCGTAAAAGTTGCTGTTGGCATCGAACACGGCCGCACAGTAATCGCCGCTGAAATCAGCGGTGCCGTTGTTGATCACGTTGGTGTTCACGCTGAAGGCCTGTCCGTAGTAAATGGTGGATGCGGACGGTGACACCCATGTGTAGAGGCCCAGGTTGAAGGTTTGCTGGCCGCCGGTGCCGCCGCCTCCGCCGCTTGCGGGCTTCACGCCGAAAACGGCCTCCTGTCCGCTGTTGTAGGCACCCGTGCCGCCGCCGGTGCCCTGCCCATCCGGGTTCAGGGCACCCACGGTGAAGTATCCGTCGTAGGCCCCTCCCCAGCCCCAATTGAAGTGGAAGTAGTTGTTGTTGTCGTAACCGTCCGCCACAAAGCAGTGGCCACCACCGCTTCCGAAGCCGTCGTACAGCACGGGCCGGGCAGCGTCCAGGTCCGTTTTCAGCTTGGCGATCCACTGCGCTTCACTGTAATTGGCACGTTTCAGGCCTTGCATGGACGGGTCGTAGTTGAAATACGTCTTCAGGGCGTATTCGGCATTGTGGTCTGTGGACGGACTGTTTGCCTGGATTACCCAGGCACCGCTGACCTGCGGGCTGTATTGCATGTCCACGGCCACGCCGCAATGGAACATCAAGGTGGCCACGGCATTGTTGGCACTGGTGACGTTGTTGGGCATGCCGGCCCAGTTGTAGGTGGTGGCCCCGAAGTTGGCCGACAAAGTGCCGTAGTTCGGTGCATTGTAGGAGTGGAAGCCGAGGCCCTGGGCCGGCCAGTTGTGGTATTTCATCACTTGGGCCATGGCCGTAGCCACGCAACCGGTCACCGAGCCCCCCGGGCAAAGTGCGTTGTAATGCGGGCTCTGGTTCCAGGTGGTGCTTAGCAGCGGAGCCACGGCAGCGCGGGGTGCGCCCGTGTTGTCCGGCACGCCGTGTTCCCAGCGCGCCCATTCCTGCAAGGCCGCCCGGGCAGGGTCGTCCTCCATTTGCAAGGCTGCACGGACCTCGGTACGGTAACCCTCCAACCATTTGGCCAGGTTGATGGGCAGCGTGTCATCGGCGAAGGGGCCTTCGGTGGAGTAGCCCAGCACGGGCAGCACCCGGTCATCTCCGCTGATGATCACGAATCCTTGTGCGGCCACGTTGTAAATGCGGTAGAGCACCTGTGCCTGCCCATCACCCACGGCGGGGTCGGCGGCCTCCCGGGCCAAGATGAGCTGGCCCGGTTGCATGGCACCGAAGGCCGGTGCCTGTGCCGCCAGGAAGCGAACGGCCACCGTGCGGGCCACATCATCGGGCACCTGTGCGGCCTGTAGCAGCCCGGCCACCAGCAGGGCGGTAAACATGGACACGAAGCGGAACGGGCGTAATGATCGGGTCATGGCATGCGTGCCGAAAAGGATGACGGCACCGCATGCCGCTTTTTCAGCATGTCAAAACTATCCCCGGCCCGGAGCCTGCACAATACCCAAAAAGGGGGAAGCCCTACACGAGTTCGATGTCGAAATCCACCAGTTCCACGAACTGTTGGATGCGCTGGTCGATTTCTTCCTGGGTGAGGTCCATCAGGCGTTCCACGCCGAATTTCTCACAGCAGAAGGAGGCCATGGCGGATCCGGTGATGATGGCGCGCTTGAGGTTGTCGAAACCATGGTCGCCACTGCGGGCCAGGAAGCCGATGAAGCCGCCTGCAAAGGTGTCCCCTGCCCCGGTGGGGTCCACCACCTCGTCCAACGGCATGGCTGGCGCAAAGAAGACACGGTCCTTGTCGAAAAGCAGGGCGCCGTGTTCACCCTTCTTCACCACTAAGTACCGCGGGCCCATGGACAGGATCCTGTGCGCCGCTTTCACCAGGCTGTGCTCGCCGCTGAGCTGACGCGCCTCCGAGTCGTTGATCACCAGGATGTCCACCCGGGCGATCACCTCTTTGAGCTTGGCCAGTGCGCTGTCCATCCAAAAGTTCATCGTGTCCAAGGCCACCAGCGCCGGTGCTTCCACTTGGTCCAGCACTTTGGCCTGAATGCCGGGGTCCAGGTTGCCCAGCATCACATACTTTGCTTCTTTATAGGCATCGCTCAGCTTGGGGTCCAGGTCCATCAGCACGTTCAGCCGGGTTTCCAGGGTGTCCCGCGCATTCATGTCGTAGTGGTACCGTCCGCTCCAAAAGAAGCTTTCCTTGCCCTGCAGCACTTCCAGGCCATCCAAGTTGACACCGCGATCGCGCAGCTCGTCCATGGTCTTCTTGGGGAAATCGTCGCCCACCACGCTCACGATACCCTGCTCCTTGACGAAGTAGGAGGCAGCCAACGAGATGTAGGTGGCGGCACCACCCACCACTTTCTCAGCCTTGCCGAACGGGGTTTCGATGTTGTCAAAGGCGACTGTTCCGACTGTTACGAGCTTCATGTAGGTCCTGGGATTTCAGCAGGCAAAGGTGGTGCATGGACCCCGATGGGCACCGCACTTGTGCACGGGCGTTCATGAAAAAAGCCCCAGCACAGCGGCTGAGGCTTCTTGCTCCCCGGGTTGGACTTGAACCAACGACCCCCTGATTAACAGTCAGGTGCTCTAACCGGCTGAGCTACCAGGGAAGAAAAACCTTTTTGCAAAGGGACGGCAAAAGTAGGAACCCGGGGCATTCCTGCAAGCCGCGCCGCTCGATCCGTGCACGCAGCACCTCCGCAGGTCACACTACGGCAGGGGAATCCGCCTTTTTCAGCAGGTATGTCACGTAAACGGGTTGCGTGGTGTGTGCAACCCAGCGGTGTACCATGGACCGGCTACTCCCTCTTGACATGGCGGTGCATACCAAGGTGTACGGTGCAAACTGCGGGGTTGGCCCCGAACGGCTCAGCATTACACGGCCTTGCGCAGGTGGACCGGCTGCATCACGGATTGGTCGCCGTCCAGCACCATCAACACCAAGTCCTGATCCTGCACGCCCGTCAGGCGGATCTGTGTCACCGGACCTTTGATGTCTCCGGTTTTCAGGATGTGCCCGTCGCTGGTGCAAAGGTCGAACAAGGCATCCTCGTGGCCCGGCTCATAGTCGAACATCAGCAATTTCTCCGCCCGGTCGATGCGGATCCTCAGCTCCGTTGCATGGTTCTGGCTGCGCATGGTGTTGCCTTTGGGGATGTTTACGCCCCCTTCGGGTAAAAGTTCCAGCGCCCGCCCTCCGCACTTTGGTGGCCTCAGTTGCCTTGATCATTGAACACCCAATAGGGGTGCTCCGTGATGATGGGGTATTCGTTGCACATCATTGTGATCAGGTGTTGTTCAATCACGAAGCTACCCTGCCTGGCCCCGGCGGGTTCGGACGAAACGGGCATCGGCAGTTCCGCTCCAGGCATCGGTGCATTCAACAAGGCGCCAGCCCTGCGGCCATGGCGGTTGCAGCCCGTATCGGCTTACCGGATGCAAGGGGGATCCCCGTCCCTGTTCCTTTCAGCTTGGCTACCGCCCCTTGGCCTGTAGCTACCGTTCCTGCCTTCACAGGCCTTGTCGCAATGCTTTCGCTTACCTTCCGGCCAATCCTCCAACCATGGCCATACGCACGTTGATCGTGGACGATGAAGCCGATGCCCGGCAAAACCTGCGGTTGATGTTGCAGGAACAATGCCCCGAGGTGCTGGTGGCCGGCATGGCGGCATCGGCGGGGGAAGCGAGGAAGTTGATCGCCTCCGAGCAACCGCAAGCTCTGTTCCTGGACATCAAAATGCCCGGCGAGGACGGGTTTTCACTGCTGCGCTCCTTGCCGCAGCCACACCTTCCGGTGATCTTCACCACCGCCTATGACGAGTATGCCCTGCGCGCCTTCAAGGAGAATGCCTTGGACTACCTCGAAAAGCCCATCGACCCGGATGAACTGGACCGTGCCGTGGGAAAATTGGTGCAACTCCTGGGCGACCCCTTGAAATTGAAGCAGCAGGACGAACGCCTGCAAGCCCTGGTGAACGATCCCGGTTCACCCTTGGGCAACCGCTTGGCCGTGCCCGGCAAGGATGGATTGATCCTGTTGCGCCACGAGGATATCCTGTACTTGGAAGCCGCCGACAGCTATACGGTGGTGCACACCCGCGATGGGAAGCGCACGGTGAGCAGCAAGCACATCCGGGTGTTCGAGACCCACTTGGACCCGCGCAAGTTCTTCCGGGTGCATAAATCCTTCATCATCAACTTGGACCGCTTGGTGAGCCTGAGCCGCACCGAGGGCAACATGGCCGTACTGGACAACGGTGTGCTGGTGCCGGTGAGCCGGCGCCGCATGCCCGAGCTCATGGCCATGCTCAATACCTTCTAACCGTGGCGTACGGGAAGCGATGCCGGATCGGGGCTTTGGCGGCCATCGCTTGGGCATTGGCCCCAACCCCGCTCCTTGCCCAGCAATACGGTTTCACACAATACACCCCGCGCGACGGATTGGCGCAAAGCCAAGTGCGCTGCATTGCCCAGGACAAGGCCGGCTACCTATGGGTGGGCACCTTGGGCGGGGCCAGCCGCTTCGACGGCTCGGACTTTACCAACTTCGGGCTGCGCAATGGGCTGCCCGACCCGCAGGTGAATGCCGTGCTGGGCGCTTCGGACGGCTCGGTGTGGCTGGCATGCGGCAGCTTCCTCGTGCATTTCAACGGGGGTGCCATGCACACGGTGCCACTACCCGTGGGCAAAGAAGAAACACGTGTAACAGCCTTGGCCGAAGGAACCGACGGCTCCATCTACGCCGGTTTGGACGGCAGCGGCCTGCTGGAAGTGAAGAACGGTGCGGCGGTGGTCCCCGCCAATTGGGCAGCCGATACCGCCACCCATGTGCGCGCCCTGTTGGCCTTGCCCAACGGCGACCTGCTGGTGGGCCTGCGCAACGGATTGTTGCGCCGGCACCGGGGTGAATGGGGCTCCGTGCCATTGCCCTTTCCCACCTCCATCAGCTCGTTGGCCGCAGGGCCGGACGGCACGCTTTGGGCGGGCACCTATGGCGATGGATTACTTGAACTGCCCGCGCAAGGGAGCCCCGTGGTGCACAACGTGTCCTCGGGCCTGCTTCAGGGCACCGTACGGTCCGTATTGGTGGACCGCCTGGGGCGCACCTGGGCTGCCACCAAGTTCGGGGTAAACGTGCTGGACCACGGCCGGGTGCGCGCCTTCACCCTGTACCAAGGCATGCCCAACGACAACACGTGGTCCTTGTTCCAGGATGCCGATGGCGGCCTGTGGATCGGCGCTGATGGCGCAGGCTTGCTGCGCTTTGCCGGCGATGCGTACGTGACCTTCACGGTGACCGAGGGGTTGTGCAGCGACCTGGTCATGGCCGCCGTGGCCGATGCACAGGGCGACATCTGGTTGGGCACCTACGGCAACGGCCTGTGCCGCATGGACGGCATGGCCCATGTCAGCACGCTGGACGGACTGCCCAACAACACGGTGTGGAGCGCGCTTCGCGACACGGCCGGAGCCCTGTGGTTCGGCACCAGCGACGGTCTTTGCCGCGTGGTGAACGGCGTGGTGGACGCACTGCCAGAGGCCCGGGCCCTGGCAGGCCGGCGGGTACTTTCCCTGCACCGCACCGACAACGGGGCCATCTGGTGCGGCACCAGTGATGGTGTGTATGTGCTGCCACCGGACCGCCCGGCGGAAAGACCCCGTTCGCTCCAGCACATCCGCCCGCACGGGGTGCGCAGTATCGTGCCCGGCCCGGACGGCAGCCTGTGGTTAGCCACCGACCTGGGCGTCGTGCAGATCCTGAACGAACAGGCCAAGCTGTTCACCACGGCGGACGGCCTGAGCCGCAACACTGCGTTCTGCTTGGCCTTCGACCGCAAGGGGCGGCTTTGGATCGGCACCTCCGACGGCCTTACCTGCCACTCCAAGGACGGCTTCTCCAGGGTCGACCTCGGAGAAGATTTCGGTTCCAACTACGTAGGGTCGCTGCTGATCGATGGCACCGGCCAACTATGGGCCGGCACCAACAACGGGCTGTTCCGCTTTATGCCCGACAGCCTGCTCGCAAACCCCTCCGCACGGGAACACATCATGGAGGAGGACGGCCTGCGCGGATTGGAGTTCAACCTCAATGCCGCCTTCGCCGATACCCGGGGCAGGCTGTTCTTTGGCACCAATGCCGGGCTGGTGCTGCACGACCCGCAACGGTCCGCAACCCACGGCCGCCCGAGCCCGCCACAGGCCCTGGTGACCGGGGTGGCCAATGCGCAGGAACCCATGGCCGGCTTCGGCGGCACAGGTGCGGGGCGCGACACCCTCCTGCAAGTGGGCTTTCGCAGAAACCACCTCACCTTCAACTACACCGCCATTGCCTTGGCCTACGGGCGGCATGTCCGTTTCCAGTACCGCTTACTGGGCTTCGACAAGGACTGGCTGCCGCCCACGGAGGCCCGGTTCGCCAGTTACTCCAACCTGCCCCAGGGTGACTATCTCTTCGAGGTACGGGCAGCGGACGGCTTGGGCATGGACGGCGGCCGGTGGGGCGCCACGGCCACGGTAGCTTTTACCGTAACGCCCCCATTTTGGCTGCGCTGGTGGTTCTTCGCCCTGGTGGTCGCCGCAGCTGGGGGAAGCCTTTGGGGCATCATGCACTACCGGAGCATCCGGCGCGAACGCTTGGAGAGGACACGCGGCCTCATCCTGCGGTCGCGCATGTTGCAGTTGGAACAGCAGGCCCTCAACGCCAACATGAACCGCCACTTCATCTTCAATGCGCTCAACAGCATCCAATACAGCATCAACAAGCAGGACCGCAACACGGCCAGCAAGTACCTCACCAGCTTCGCCAAACTGATCCGCAAAAACCTGGACGCCAGCCAAGGCGATACCACCACCTTGTCCGAGGAGCTCGAGCGGCTGGAACTGTACTTGCTGCTGGAGCACATGCGCTTCAAGGACCGCTTCCAGTACACCATCACGGTAGACCCGGCCGTGGACCCCAGCTCGGTGAACATTCCGGCAATGATGCTGCAGCCCTACGTGGAGAACAGCATTTGGCACGGCATTCTGCCCATGGCCCACGACGGGCATGTGCGGATCACCGTGGAGCAGGCCGGGGAAGGGCGCGTACGCATCGGGATCACCGACAACGGGGTGGGCATCGATACCAGTATAGGCAGCAAGGTTGGCCGCGAACCGGACCACATCTCGCGGGGCATCGAGATCACCAAGGGTCGCGCCGATATCCTGCGCAAGTTGCAACTGGGCGACATACGCATCCAAGGCCCCGAACAATACCGGGATGGGAAGGGCAACACGGGCACCCGGGTCACCGTTGAACTCCCTGTGGGAAATCCGCCCGACAGGACCCGTTTGCAAAACAAGGCATGAACCGCTAACTTTGAACTTGATGATGAGGCGCAGGCTTGGCCATATCCTTCTTTACCTCACGGCAACAGGTATGCTGATGCTTGCGGCGACGGGCTGCACCAAGGAAGAACTTGTTGCTCCCGGCCATCCGGACATGACGATGCACACCAAGGCATCCGGCGGTGCGGGGGATAGCGTGCTGACCGGCAATAGCGACAATGGGTGGCTTGCACCCATATCCGACGATGGGGATGACCTTGGCGACAAGGAGCGCTCCAAACCGAAGAACTAACGCACCAAACACCCGCGTCAAAGCCCGGTGAGCCGGGCTTTTTCATGCCGGTGTGCTCCGTTTTGGAGAGGAACATTTACCTGCAGCCTTCAGCCGGGCATCGCTTTGGAGCGCTATTGCGGGTGCCCCATGATCTTGCGGGAAGGGCTTGCCGAAGGTGCCGTTGGTCGTCCCGAAAGCGCCGTTCCCCGCAATGGCCCTCCATGTGTGCGACGCAAGGCGGTAGCTTGGTGAAGAACAACCGCCATGTCCGCCGACAACGACCATCTGCACCGCCTGGTACACAGCATGACGCGCGCCGAGAAGCGCTACTTCAAGCTGTACACCTCCCGCCATCTGGTGGGCAATCAAAGTGTCCACCAGCTTTTGTTTGATGCCATTGCGGCCATGCCCGCGTATGACGTCTCCATCTTGCACCGCCAATTCGCCGGACAGTCTTTCATGCGGCGCTTCGCCATCACCAAAAGGCGGTTGTATGAAGCCGTGCTGGACAGCCTGGATGCCTTCCACGCCAAAAGCTCGGTGGATGACGAGGTACGGCGCATGTTGCACCACGTGGAGCTGCTTCAGCACAAAGCCCTGTATGCCGACGCCGCCAAGGTGCTCCGCTCGGCACGGAAGCTTGCCAAGGACCATGAGCGGCATGCGCTGCTGCTTCAGGTGGCGGAATGGGACCGGCGCTTCATGGAACGGAGCAATTATGCGGGAATCACCGGACAGGCCCTGGCGAAGCATGCCACAAAAGCGGAAGCAACTGCAACCAGCTGGATCGAAATGGACCGGTTGTGGCAGATCAAAAGCGAAACCTTTCTGCTGCTCTACCATAACGGACAAGCGCCGGGCATGCAGGAATTGGAACAATTGGATGGCCTTGCGGCCGATCCGCTGCTGGCCGTGGACGCCGTGCTGCACAGCGCGGGGGCACGCTTCCTTCACCACCACGTACGCGGGGCTTTGGCCTACGTGCGCAACAACCTGCCAGCCTGCGAAAAGGAACTGGAGGCCGCAGCCCGCCTGCTTCGGACCGCGAAAGGGCCGTTTGACGGCGAACCCGGCTTGCTGCTCGGCGTGATCGCGAACCTGGCCCAAGTGCGCATGCGGTTGGGCCGCCACCAGGAGGCCCTGGAGGGCTTCCAGGAATTCCGACGGGCCCCTCGGATGATGGCCAAGGCTCCCAGTCCCGACCTGGAAATGAAGCTCTTCGTGCTAGGCAACAGCTTGCAGATGTCCGTGCTTGCCGTAAAGGGTGATTTTGCCCAAGCCGTGGAACTCGTCGGGGCGTTGGAGGAAGGATTTGTGCGGTACGGCAAGCGCATCAGCACCGTGCGCAGGGCGGAGTTGGAACTGCAGGCCGCCTTTGTGTGCTTGGGCGCAGCACAACCCGGCAACGCCCTGCGCTGGTGCAACCGCCTGCTGGGCGAGAGGGGGATCGATGCCCACGCGGAGCTTTCCGCCCTGGGCCGGATGCTGAATCTGGCCTGCTTGGTGGAACTGGGCAAACACGACTTGCTGGAGTACGTGGTGCGCAATGCCCAACGCGCGTGGAAACAGCATGCGGGTCCGTTCGCGATGGAGCGGGTCCTGCTGGAACACGCACAGGCGCTGGCCCGCATTACCGGGTCCCGGCGGCAGATGGCTTGGCACTCCGTGCTGGCCGCTCTAGAAGAAGTGGCCGCCGAGCCGAAGGAATCCGCCGCCCTGGACCAGATCGACCTGATCACATGGGCCCGCGCGAAGGCGGAAGAAAGGAATTTCGCGGAACTGGTAAAGGAGAAATGGAGCCAGCGGCCCGTGCCTGCGCGTCGCAACCATGGCAAGCGTGCCGCCTAAGGCCGGACCGGTGGGGTTACTTTTCCGCCGATGACACGGGCGGCTGTCTTCCATAAGCATTTGATGCGACGGGCACGCAGATACCTGCTGGCCAGTGCATCATGCCTGGCCACCGCCCACTGCACCGCACAAATCGTTGCCCTGGCCGACGGATGGTCATTCCGCCAAACCGGCACGAACGCATGGCACCCCGCCCAAGTGCCCGGAGAAGTCCACACCGACCTGCTGCGCAACGGCCTGATCCCCGACCCGTACCGCAACTTCAACGCGGACAGCGTGCAATGGATCGAGGACAAGGATTGGGAGTACGCACGCACGATCCATGCGGATGCAGCGCTGCTGAAGTACGAGCACGTGGACCTGGTGTTCAAAGGGCTGGACACCTTCGCCGAAGTATGGCTGAACGATTCGCTGTTAGGCAAGGCGGACAACATGTTCCGCACGTGGGAGTGGTCAGTGAAGGAATTGTTGAAGCCTGGAAAGAACATATTGAAGGTCATTTTCCGGAGCGCGGTGCGGGAAGGCATGAAGCTGCGCAAGACCTACGGCATCAACTTGCCGCACGACAGCGACCCCAGCGGCACGAGCCCGTTCGTACGCAAGGCGGCCTACCAATTCGGTTGGGACTTTGCGCCGCGCTTGGTGGGCTGCGGCATCTGGCAGCCGGTGGAATTGCGCTGTTGGAACGGTGCGCGCATCAACGGTGTGCAAGTGGAGCAGCACTTCACTTCAGACAGCATTCGGCTGAAGATCCAGGTGAACACCTTGGGCCAAGCCGAGGCTACTGTCCATTGTTCTTTGGACGGAGTTCCGATCGGCCAACCAGCCATGGACGCTGGCCCGGCAGCGTCCATCACCGTCCATTCCACCCTGCCGCGCACAGCACTTTGGTGGCCCAATGGTTCAGGAGAACAACCCCTCCACAACCTGCACGTCGAACTGCGCAGCCCAAAAGGCCAACTATTGGATTCCACTACGCACCACATCGGCTTCCGCAGCATTGAATTGCAGCAGCAGGAAGACAGCATTGGCCGCTCGTTCACCTTCATCGTCAACGGCAAGCCCATCTTCATGAAGGGCTGCAACATCGTACCTCCGGACATGTTCCCCAGTCGCGACGACAGCGCATGGGTGGCGCTGGTGGCCCACATCCAGCGGGCGCACATGAACATGGCGCGCGTGTGGGCCGGCGGCATCTATCCGCCGGAGGCATTCTACACAGCCTGTGATACTGCCGGCATTCTCGTCTGGCAGGATTTTATGTTGGCGAACTTAGTGCCGGCGGAAGGGGCTTTCCTGGAGAACATCCGCTTGGAGACCAAGGAACAGGCGCAACGCTGCGCCCTTCACCCTTGTGCGGCCTTGCTCTGCGGGAACAACGAGCTGAACGTGGCCTGGAGCAATTGGGGCTGGCAACAGAAATACGGCCTGCACGGTGCGGATTCAGCCCGGGTGATCGACAGCAACCGGAAGCTCTGGAAAGAAGTGCTCGGCACCGTGGCTGCGGATGTTGGCATGCCCTATACCTGGACCAGCGCCTTGAGCAACTGGGGCAATGCCGCCGGACTGCGCAGCGGCGACCTGCACTACTGGGGCGTGTGGCACGGCGATGCGACTTTTGATTCGCTTGCCACGAGCGTGGGCCGCTTCGTGAGCGAGTATGGTTTTCAAAGCTGGCCGGACAGCGCGCTGCTGGCCCAGTACATCGATGCGGACCAACTTCACCTGGGCAGTGCTGCACTCCGCTGGCGCCAGCGCAGTTACAAAACGGACGGACCGATCTGGGAGGCCATCTCCCACGAATTAGGCGAGCATCCCAAAACACTCGGGGAATTCATTGAGGCCAGCCAAGCGGTACAATCACTGGCTTATGAAAAGGCAATCCAAGCGCACCTGAAAAAGCAGCCTTGGTGCATGGGCACGCTCTTTTGGCAATTGAACGATTGCTGGCCGGGCCCGAGTTGGAGCTTGATCGATCACGAAGGGAATTGGAAGCCGGGGATGCGGGCGGTGGAAGAGTTGTACGCCAAATGAACGGCGGCAGGCTGGTGGCTAAGAACGAGCATGGACGCGAATACGCGTCCATTCGGGTCCATTGCAAATGTGAACTGCCCAAAGGCTGCTTCTACGGCTCCAACCCCACAATCTTGCCGTCTTTGATCACCCACACCTTGGTGCCGTGGATTTTGGCCTGGCGGCGGGCTTCCTTGGCGGCGCGCTTCAGGGCTTTGGTGACGGACTCAATGAAGTCGTCCTTAGCCTTCTTCTGAGGTGCTTTGCTCATGGATGCTTTTCAAGAAGTACCGGCACAGGTCCTGAGTTGTCATACACCGCCCAAACATCGGCTAACCAGCGGTATTGTTCAACAAAGTTAATCCATCCTCGTTTGTATCGCCGCCTGACATCCTCTGGCGGTACGTTGTGAGCACCTTGCTTCACCCGGTGAGCCACTCGCTTGATCTCGAGTTCAGGGCTGTCTAATTTCAGGAAGACCAATTCCACCAAGTACCCGGCCTTCCGGATATTCTTCAGCCTTTGCACATAAGTCATTCCGCTGAGCGTGGATTCCAATGCAAACGGCTCCTTCTCCTTCGTCAACCGGTCCACTTCAGCAAGGAGTAACCGCCCTGCGGCACGGGCAGCCAGCTCTGGATGCAAAGGGGATAACCCGGAAGCAATGAGGTCGGCGTTCACGAAGTGGAGGATGCCTTCGTCTGCCGTGAGGAATTTCTTGGCAAACGTGGTCTTCCCAGCCCCGTTCGGCCCTGCGATGATGATGCAGCGGGGCTTGGGGTTCTTGGCCATTGGGGCGTTCAAGATAGAACCGTTGCGAATTGGCCTTCAGGTTGATGACTGTGATGCCATTCCGTCATCCGTGCAAATTCAACACGCCGTGTTAAAATTACAAGGTTGTGGCTCTTGCTTTCATGGGGGCAATGGACACAAATGGACCTTGATGGACGCGAGTTCGCGTCCATCAAGGTCCATTGAACACCGGGTAGCAAGTACCTACGCCCCCACTCCCACGCTCTTCGCGCCTTTTGCCGGCAGCATCTCCTTCACCGCCGCCACCAGCGCCTTGTCGTCAAAGCCGCATTCGGTGTAGAGTTCCGGTTGGGTGCCGTGTTCGATCCAGCGGTCGGGGATGCCTAAGCGCTTCACCTGGGCCTGGTAGCCGTGATCGGCCATGAACTCCAGCACGGCGCTGCCCATGCCGCCCATGATGCAGCCGTCTTCGATGGTGACCACGTGCTTGAACTTGGCGAAGACCTCATGCAGCAGCAGTTCGTCGATGGGCTTGGCGAAGCGCATGTCGTAGTGGGCCACGTCGTAGCCCTCGGCCTGCAGGGCATCGATGCCCTTGGCGGCGATGTTGCCGATGTGGCCGATGCTGAGCACGGCCACGTCGGTGCCGCTGCGCAGCTTACGGCCGGTGCCCACCTTGATCTCGCGGAAGGGCGTTTTCCATTCGGTCATCACGCCTTCGCCGCGCGGGTAGCGGATGCTGAAGGGGCCTTGGTCGGGCAGCTGCGCGGTGTACATCAGGTTGCGCAGCTCCTCCTCGTTCATCGGGGCGCTCACCACCATGTTGGGGATGCAGCGGAAGTAGGCAAGGTCGAACGCGCCGTGGTGGGTGGGGCCGTCAGCACCGGCGAGGCCGCCTCGATCAAGGCAAAACACCACGTTGAGGTTCTGCAGGGCCACATCGTGCACCACTTGGTCGTAGGCGCGTTGCATGAAGGAGCTGTAGATGTTGCAGAAGGGCACCAGGCCCTGCGTGGCCATGCCCGCACTGAAGGTGACGGCGTGCTGCTCGGCGATGCCCACATCGAAGGCGCGGTGGGGCATGGCCTTCATCATGATGTTCAGCGAGCAGCCGCTGGGCATGGCGGGCGTCACGCCCGTGATCTTGGGGTTTTTCTCGGCCAGCTCCACAATGCTGTGGCCGAAGACGTCCTGGTACTTGGGCGGCTGCGGGCTCTTGGGCACCACCTTGATGATCTCGCCGGTGACCTTGTTGAACAGCCCGGGTGCATGCCACACCGTGGGGCTGCCCTCCTCGGCGGGCTTGTAGCCCTTGCCCTTCACCGTAAGCACGTGCAGGATCTTGGGGCCGGGGATGTTGCGCAGATCGCGCATCACGGCTACCAAGCGTTCCACATCGTGTCCGTCCACCGGCCCGAAGTAGCGGAACTTCAAGCTCTCAAAGAGGTTGCTTTGCTTGAGCAGGGAAGCCTTCACGGCGTTCTCCACCTTTTGCACGATGGACTGGGCGTTGGGCCCGAATTTGCTGAGCTTGCCGAGCAGGTTCCACACCTCGTCCTTCACCTTGTTGTAGCTGCGGCTGGTGGTGATGTCGGTAAGGTATTCGCGGAGCGCTCCCACGTTGGGGTCGATGCTCATGCAATTGTCGTTGAGCACCACGAGCATGTCGGTGCCGATGCCGCCTGCGTGGTTCAGGGCCTCAAAGGCCATACCGGCGGTCATGGCGCCGTCGCCGATCACGGCCACGGTGTGGCGGTCTCGTTCGCCCTTGAGCTTACTGGCTTCGGCCATACCGGTGGCCGCGCCGATGCTGGTGCTGCTGTGGCCCACGCCGAAGGTGTCGTAGTCGCTTTCACTGCGCTTGGGAAAGCCGCTGAGGCCGCCGTGGATGCGGTTGGTGTGGAAGACTTCGCGCCTTCCGGTGAGAATCTTGTGGCCGTAGGCTTGGTGGCCCACGTCCCACACCAGTTGATCATAGGGCGTGTTGAAGACGTAGTGCAGGGCCACGGTGAGCTCCACCACGCCGAGGCTGGCGCCGAAGTGGCCGCCCTTCACGCTCACCACATCGATGATGAAGTTGCGAAGCTCCCCGCACACTTGCTCCAACTGCGGCTCGGAGAGCTTGCGCAGGTCGGCGGGGGTATTGATGGCGGAGAGCAGCGGGTAGGTGCCGACGGGTTCGCTCATGGCGGTGGAAGGCGGGAATGGACGATCAAAGGTAGGACGCACGGCGGAAGAAGGGGTTGCCGGCGCCATTTGGAACGCATGCGCGGCCAGGTCATTGTGCATCCCGTCGGCCGGGCACTTGAATGGATACCGGTTATCCCTTCAACCCATCCCAGCCCTGCGCCTTCAGCGCATGCTGCCCGCCTTGGCGGTCGATGAGCTGGCAACCGCTGGCTTTGTCCGTGAGGTGGCCGATGACGGTGAAGTGCGGCGAACCCTTGATCTTGTCGTAGTCGGCTTGGGCGATGGTGAAGAGCAGCTCGTAGTCCTCGCCGCCGTTGAGCGCGCAGGTGCTGGGGTCCAGGTTGAAGTCGCGTGCGGCGTGGTGCGTTTCCGGTGCGATGGGGATTTTTTCGTCGTAGAGCTTCACGCCCAATTCCGAGCGGCGCGCAATGTGCATGGCCTCGCTGGCCAGGCCGTCGCTGATGTCGATCATGGCGGTGGGCCGCAATTGCATCTCCTTGAACAGCGCGATCACATCCTTGCGGGCTTCGGGCTTCAGTTGACGCTGGAGGATGTAGTCGAAGCCGCTGAGGTCCGGTTGCACGTTGGGATCCTGCTTGAAGACAGCCTTTTCGCGCTCCAGCACCTGCAGGCCCATGAAGGCTCCGCCCAGGTCGCCGCTCACCACCAACAGGTCGTTCTCCTTGGCCCCGTGGCGGTACACGATCTCTTCCTTCTTTGCCGCGCCGATGGCGGTGATGGAGATCACCAGACCGCTGGTGCTGCTGGTGGTATCGCCGCCCACGAGGTCCACGCCGTAGGTGTTGCAGGCGGTGAGCATGCCGGCGTAGAGCTCATCCACGGCTTCCAGCGAAAAGCGGTTGCTGATGGCGATGGCCACGGTGATCTGGCGCGGCTCGGCGTTCATGGCATAGACGTCGCTGAGGTTGACGATGACGGCTTTGTAGCCGAGGTGCTTCAGCGGGACGTAGCCGAGGTCGAAGTGTACGCCCTCCACCAGCATGTCGGTGGTGACCACTTGGGTGAGGCCTTGCGGGTCGATGACGGCACAATCGTCGCCGATGCCTTGCAGCGATGAAGGGTTCTGCAATTCCACGGCGGCGGTGATGCGGTCGATCAAGCCGAATTCGCCGAGGGTGGAGAGTTCGGTGCGTTGGGTTCTCTCGGACATGGCGCGAAGGTGGGGATAGTTCGTGGTTCGTAGGTCGCAGGGATACCACGAACCAACCCCTACGGACCACGAACTATGCCATAGGCCGGATCACCGATTGGTTCAGCCGTATGAAAATTACGCCAAGGGCAACCTTCGGATCCGAGCTACATGCCTGCCCATGGAAATGAGCGCACCTTTATCCAGCTCAACTTCGAATTGTGCAAGTACCCTCAGTACGGGTTGAAGCAGCACCTCGGGGGAAGTATCGGTGCCCCGGTACACTACGACGCTGGGCTTTGCTCCCTTGGTTCCGTACAGCAATGCGTTGAAGTCCAGGTCGTGCGTGAGGATTACATGGTCATGCTCAAACGCCCAGCGCATGATCTCGCCGTCCGAAGCGTGTGCTTCCCCCAATTCCGACCAATGGTACGCTTCATGTCCGGCCACCCTCAATCCCACAACCAATGCCGGGGGCAGGCACATGTCAACCACAAGCTTCATGCCCGCTCAAATGGCACCTCGTGGTCGTTCGCAAGCAGCGTGGCATAATTGAGCGCTGCAGTGAGGTCGGCGTCTTCCAAGTATGGATAGAGTTCCAAGATCTCTGCACGGGTGCGACCTGCGGCGAATAGCCCGGTGATGGTGCCCACCGTGATGCGCATGCCACGGATGCACGGGCGCCCACCCATCTTATCCGGCTCGATGGTGATGCGTTCGGTGATGTTCATGCTTTACCAAAGGTAGGACATGGCGCGAAGGTGGGGAATGTGCGCAGTTGTCCGTTGTTGGTTGTCCGGCAAAACACGCAAATACCAACGCGTGCCCCCAACAACTGACAACGGACAACTGCCAACCAAAGGATCACCAGATCACCACGCGCGCGCTGTCGGGCACCAGCATGGAGCCTTCGCCATCGGGGCACCAGGCCTCTTGGAAGGGCTTGAACTGGCCAAGGACGGCGTTGATGCGGATGTGGGCGGGGCTGTGCGGGTCCAGCTCGGCTAAGCGGCGTGCGGCTTCCGGCGTGATGTTGGCGCGCCACACCTGCGCCCAGCCGAGGAAGAAGCGCTGCTGCCAGGTGTAGCCATCGATCTTGGCGGGTTCGGGCTTGCCTTCCAGCGAGCGCTGCAGCGCGGCATAGGCCAGGGTGACCCCCCCGAGGTCGGCGATGTTCTCGCCCACGGTGAGGGCGCCCTTTACGTGTACGCCGGGCAGGGCTTCCATGGTGTCGTAGTACTTGATCATGCGCTGGGCGAGCGAATCGAAATTGGCCTTGTCGGCATCGGACCACCAGTTCACCAAGTTGCCGTGGCCGTCGAACTTGGCGCCTTGGTCATCGAAGCCGTGGGTGAGCTCGTGGCCGATCACGGCGATGATGCCGCCGTAGTTGATGGCATCGTCGGCATCTGCATTGAAGAAAGGCGGCTGCAGGATGCCTGCGGGGAACACCACCTCATTGAGCGAGGGGTTGTAGTAGGCGTTGACGGTTTGCGGCGTCATGCCCCATTCCTTGGTGTCCACGGGCTTGCCGATGCGCACGAGGTTGTCGTTGCTGCGCCAAGCGATCAGGTTCATGGTGTTCTGGAAAAGCGCATCGGGCTTGATGTCCACCATGCTGTAGTCCTTCCACTGGTCGGGATAGCCGATCTTGGTGGTGAAGAGGCTGAGCTTCTCCAGGGCTTTCTGCTTGGTTTCCGGACTCATCCAAGTGAGCGCCTTGATGTGCTCGCCGTACACGGTTCGCACGTTCTCGATCATGTCCTCCACCTTTTTGCGCGAGGTGGGCGGGAAGTACTTCTCGGCGTAGAGCTTGCCCAGGGGTTCGCCCAGCAGGTTGTCGGTTGCGCGCAAGGCGCGCAGTTCGCGGGTCTTCTGCTCCTTGGTGCCGCTCATCACGGTGCCGTGGAAACGGAAGTTCTCTTCGTTGAGCGCCTTGGTGAGCACGTTGGCATAGGTGTCCAGCAGCTGCCACTTCATCCAGGTCTTCAGCACGGGCAGCGGCGTGGCGGCGATGTAGGCGGATGCTTTGGCCACGTAGTCCTTGTCTTCCAGCAGCAAGCTGTCCGTGGTGATGCCCATGGCCTTGGCCATGCCGGTGAGGTCGTACTTGGGCGCGAGCTTGGCGAAGTCGGCAAAGGTGATCTTTTGGTAGATGTCGGGGTCGCGGCGCTGGATGTTGGTGAGCTGCAGCTTGGCCAGGCCGGTTTCAAAGTCGAGGATGGTCTGTCCGGCACCTTGTTCCGAAAGGCCGGCCAGGCTGAACATCTTGTCCACGTGCTGAATGAATTCCTTGCGGACGTTCGCCATGGCGCTGTCGGTCTTCTCGTAGTAGCTGCGCTCACCAAGGCTCAGGCCGTCCTGCCCGCTGTACAGGATGTTCATGCGGCTGTTGTGCATGTCGGCATCGGCTTGCAGCCCCACGAAGGTGGAAACGCCCAAGCGCGCGTATTCACCGCTGAGGGCAGCCTGTTCCGTGAGGTCCTTCAGGGCATCGATGCGGTCCATCCATGGTTTCAGCGGGGCGGCGCCGAGCTGTTCCAGCTTGGCGGTGTCCATGTAGGAGCGGTAGAAGTCGCCCACGAGCTGTGCCGTGGAACCCTTGGGTGCATCCTTGCCCACCATCAGGGTGTCGATGATGCTCTTCACCTTCACCTCCAGGTTCTCCTTGGCCAGGATGCTGAAGGCGCCCCAGCGGGACTCGGTGCCCGGCACGGGGTTGTTTTTCTTCCAGGTGCCGTTGGCGAAAAGGTCGAAATCGTTGCCGGGCTTGGCTGCGGTGTCCATGCCGGCCACATCGAAGGCGGGCACGGCCGGTGCTGTTGTGGTTTCGGGCATCTTGGGCTTGGAGGTGCAGGCCGCGAGGGCGGAAATGGCGATGATCAGGCACGTGTTGATGGATCCGGAAGCGCTGGCGGCCATGTAGTTGGATCTTGGGTTGAAGGTGGCAAATGTACCCGACGGAGCTATGCCTTGGTCCGTGGATGCGATGAACAGCATGCACCATGGACGGATGGTTGTGCATAAGCCTGTTTCAGCGGGCCATGGGGCCTCGTTCAACCCAACTATCTTCGCGCACTCTTCCCATCCACATGTACACCGGACTCAAACACTTCCATTCGTTCTTCGCCTACTTCGTGCTGCTGCTGATCGCCGCTGCGGTGATCATCGCGCTGCTGAACCGCAACGGGAAACAGCCCTTTGCAGGCACCGGCCGCAAGCTGGCGCTTTTCGGGCTGATCGCCGCGCACCTGCAACTGCTCTTCGGGCTGGTGCTCTATTTCGTTTCACCGCTCGGCATCGGCAATTTCTCCGGGGAGAACATGGGCAACTCCACGGCCCGCTTGTACATGCTGGAACACCCGCTGATGATGATCATCGCGATCGTGCTGGTGACCATCGGCTGGAGCAAGGCGAAGAAGGCTGCGGACGACGGCAAGAAGTACGGCACCATTGCCATGTGGTACGGCATTGCCTTGGTGCTGATGCTGAGCCGGATCCCTTGGAATGCATGGCCTGTGGCGGGGTGATCCGCCGAGGAATTCTTCCACTGACCGAAAACACCGAACCGCCGCGATCAGGCTTGTTCCGTATTATGTAGTGCGAATGAACCACAGTGGCCCGACCCTATCACCACGCATTGCCGGGGTGCTGTTCGCCGCTGTGGCGGCCACGGCTGCATTTCCACAATCCGCTTCCACCATGGAGAAAAACACCAACCCGCTGCTGTGCGATCCGGACTCGGGCATCTGCGCAGTGCCTGGACAGACCGAAACCGCTCCCAACCGGATCAAGGCTTTCACCCCCGAAGCCAAGCCGATCACCGTGCTGTACTTCACCGACCCCATTTGCAGCGCGTGCTGGTGCGTGGAACCTGCGTTGCGCAAGTTGACCTCCGCGTATGGCAGCATGATCGACCTGCAAACGCACATGGGCGGGCTGTTGCCCGGCTGGGAAGGCTTCAATGACGGCGGCATGACCAAACCGGCGGACATTGCGCCGCACTGGGAGGAGATGGGAGCTTACTTCCACATGCCGATGCTGGGCGACGTATGGCTGGAGGACCCGTTGATGAGCAGCTACCCGCCGAGCATCGCCTTCAAGGCCGCCGAGCTGCAGGACAAGCAAAAATCGCTGGCCTTCTTGCGCCGGTTGCGCGAACTGGTGATCACCGAAAAGAAGAACATCACCCAATGGCCGATGATCGCCAGGGCCGCCACGGACGTAGGATTGGACACCACACGCCTGCACGCGGACTTCAACGGCGCCGCGCCCGCGCTCTTCCAAGCGGACCTCACCTTGGCCCGTTCACTGGGCGTGCGCGGCTTCCCCACTTTTATTTTCACCGATGCCACGGGTGCCCGGCAAGTGGTGTACGGCGCCCGCCCCTACGCGAATTTCGAAGCGGCAGTGAAGGCCTTGGCCCCGGACGCAATGGCCGCGCCGACGCCCACCTCGCTGGAAAGCTTGTTCGCCATCCACCCCACCTGGTGCGCGGAAGAAGTGGCCGTGGCAATGGGCATCACGCATGAACAGGCGAAGGCGGCACTGCAATCCGCCGAAGCAAGGGGAATGTTGACCGCCGTGCATACGCGCAATGGCAGCGTGTGGCGGCGGAAGTAGCAGTTCCGCTGGCCAGTGCTACTTCACCGGTACCAGGTCCATGCCGCACTTACTGCACTTGGCCGGGGTGGCCGAAACTTCATCCGGGTGCATGGGGCACACGTAGCTGCCGACAGGCGCTTCCGCCTTGGGCCGCTTGGCGAAGAAACGGAACACGAGCCCCACGGTGGTGGTATTCTGCGAGCCCACCTGCGTGTAGTGCTCGGAGGTGTTCATGCTCTGGTACAGCGGGACGTCCGCAGCGGCGTACAGGGTAAACTTGCCCTTGGTGAAGCTGGCTTGCGGGGTGAAGAAGAGCTTCCGGTAGCCCGTGGCCTCGGGGAAGTAGTTGGAGGGCCTTCCGAACATCAGGATGCTCTCATTGACCTGCATCCGCTCGGTGTCCTCATAGCGCAGCTGCATGGTGATCCCGTAACGCTCCTTGAACGACCGGCCCGCATACAGGGCAACGCTGGCAAAGTCGCCCAGCTTCTCGCCGTTGGGGTTCCATCCCTTCATGATGTACATGGCATTGGCGTACAACTTGATCTTGGACCTGCGGAAGCCGTGGTGGAGGAAGACATTGAAGATGAGGTCCTGGGCGCCGGAAGAGAGTTGCACCGCCGTAGGCTTGGTCACATAGTAGGTAGTGCCGGAGAAAGGTTCGATGCGCCCGATCGAGTCGTTGTAGGAGCCGAGCGGGAGCTTGTAGCCCAAGCCAAGGGTGATCTCGTTGGTGCTCTTGGCGGTTTCTTTGCGGAACACGTTGTAGCGCGGAAAGATGATCAGGTCGCCCACGCCCTTGGCGCTATAGGTCCCGTTCAGGTCGTCGTCCAAGCCCACCTCCTTCTTCAGCAGGTAGTACCCGTTCTCCACGGACACGGTCAGGTTCTTGGAGAGGCCGTACGCCATCTTGAAGTACTGGTACTGGCTTTGGAAGCCGTCGAAGGTCCGCTCGGACACCTGCTCGGTCCCTTTATAGAACCGGTTGGTGTTGATGAACTGGAAGTTGGTGTTCAACTCCAACTGCCCTTCCTCCAGCACACCCTCGGCGGCGCCGCCCACAATGCAGGAACTGCTGCCGCCAGCACAACATTGGGCCTGCAGCCCGGAAGAAGGAAAAACAGCCGCCAGCAGTGGGGCGGTGAGCAGGGCGAGGAGGCTTCTGTTCATCGGAAATACTGGTATTGCAGGAATCTCGGGAAGCTGCGGGATGTTCACCCCCGCACCCTCCGCGGATCAATGAATGATGGGCAGGTTGAGCGTGGCGCTTTGCTTTCCATCCGTGATCCGCACTACGTAATTGCCTGCGGGGAGATCATGCGTGGCCAGTACATGGCTGTGCCGGCCGGGGGAAAGAACACCGCTGTGGATGTTCCTGGCCAACTTGCCCGAGAGGTCGTACAGGCCCACTTGCACCGGTGCGGTTTGTGCCATGGTGAAGCTGATCCGTGCCTCATCGGCAGCCGGTACGGGATGGACGGAGGATCCGGCCGCCAGTCCATTCCGCTCCTCCACGCCCGTGGCGGCCAGGGCCGCATTGATCGCGCTTTGCAGGGCCGAGGCGTTCACCGTGTTGTTCGAGTTGTAGAAGACCGTGTGGTCGCTTCCGCCGAGCACCACGATCTTGGGCATGCCCGGCCCCCCGTAGTCGTTCATGTTGATCGCCGCGTTGGAGAAGGAGATGGTGTTGGTGGCGCCGATGTTGCTTTTCCAACTGTTGAGCGCCGTACAACTCGTGTTGGCGTAATCGTCCACCAAGTACATCTGCACCCGCCCCGGGTGGGAGTCCAGGAAGCTCTGCACCACGTTGTAGGTGGTCAAGGTCGGCCCGGTGCAAGTGCCGCACGGCATCACCCAATCGATGACGATCACCTTCCCGGCATCCAGCTCCGAGAAGAGGTCGTGCACTTCCCCGTGGCAATCCGCACAGGTGAAATTGGTGGCCGTTTGGGCCGTGGCCAGCAGGGCGCAGAGGCCAAGGGCAACAGTGGCGACAAGCTTTTTCATGGCTGGGTTATTTCGGGGGATCAGGCAAGCTTCAGGAACCGGCCGGACCGTTTCATCCGGGATCGATCATGCCTTGGTCGGCAGAGGGCCATGGGAAATTTTTCAGGCCGCAAGATCATGGGTGTCTGCGGAACCCGGGATGAGGAAGGTCAGGGCTTCGAACAAAGGACTTGTCGCCGTTGCCTCCGGCAGCGGGTACGTTGTGGCGGCCCCGGGGCTTCTTCTCAATACTCATCCGTGAAGCCGAACACCGGTTTGCGCTGCTGCCACTTGCCTGCGGTGAAATCCGGGATGTCCTGCACCTGCCCGCCCTCGGCGATGCTCTTCTCGCTCAGCGGCGTGATGGCATACCAGGTGGCCAGGTCGTACACGTCCAGCGGGAAAGGCTGGTCGCGCTTGATGCACTCGAAGAAGGCGTGGTCCACGAAGTAATCCATGCCGCCGTGGCCCGCGCCGGAGGCCATGGTGCCGTACCGCTTCCACAGGGGATGGTCGTGTTGCTCCATCCAGCTTTTGCTGTTGTCCCAGCGGTCGCTGTGGTCCATCTGCTTCTCAAAGTACACCATGCCCTGGTCCAGATCACCCCAGCCGGTGTCCTGCCACAAACCCTCGGTACCCTGCACGCGGAAGCCCAGGTTGTACGGGCGCTGCAGCGTGGTGTCGTGGGTGAGCAGGATGGTCTGCCCGTTGGCCGTTTGAATTTGCGTGTTCACGATGTCGCCGCACTTGAACTGCACCTTGGCATTGGGGTGGTCGGGGCCGCCCTTGGGGTGCTCCATGATATACTTGTGCAGGCCGCGTGCATTGCTGGCCACGGAACTGAGCCGCGTGAGGCGGTTGCCCCGGTTGATGTCCATCATCACGGCTACCGGACCCAGGCCGTGCGTGGGGTACAGCTCGCCATTGCGGTCCACGTAATGCTGCGTGCGCCACTTGGCCTCGCTCCAGCCCTTGGGGCCGAACTCTACGCCGTCGCCATAGCCATCCTCCTTGCCGCTGTTGAGCATCACCTGGCGGAGGTCGTGCAAGTAGCCGCCTTGGCCATGCACCACCTCGCCAAAGAGGCCCTGCCGCACCATGTTCAGCACGGCCAGCACATCGCGGCGGTAGCACACGTTCTCCAAGGCCATTACCGGGATGCCGGTGCGCTCACTGGCATGTACAATGTCCCAACATTCCTGGATGTTCATGCCGCCGCACACCTCCATGCCCACAAACTTGCCCGCTTCCAGCGCTGCTACCCCTTGGGGAACGTGCCATTCCCACGGGGTGCAGATGAACACTGCGTCGATGTCGTCGCGCTTCAGCAGGTTCTTGTAATCCTCGTTGCCGTTGCCGTACACCACGGCGGGCTTGCGTCCGCCATTCGCCAGCGTCTTTTGCGAGCGTGCGATCATGGCGGCGTCCGGGTCCGCCAGGGCGATCACCTCCACGTCGGTGCGCTCGTGCAGGCCCATGGGGCGGTACTTCATGGAGCGGCGGCTGAACAGGGCCTCGTAGCTGCCGGCGAGCTTCTTCATGGCATCGAGCTCCTTGGCGGTGATCGGCTCGCTCTTGATCTCGCGCAGGGTGAACTTCTTCAGGTTCGGGATCTCCTTGAGGATGCGCTGGCAGGTGGTGCAGTTGGCGAGGTGGTAGATCTTGAACATGTTGGTGAAGGTGGTGAGAAAGATGAAAGTGGAACATCCCGGATGGTGAATTGTGCGGAAGCATGCCGGCCCACTTGGACCCGACAGCAATTGTGCCTCTTGCACCCACTCCTGCGGTAGTGCGGAGCATGAGCGGTCTGGTTCACCCGTCAGCAAGTGATGTGGACACTGATATGAACTGGCCCCGGCCTGGCGCATTGCAAGATGATCGTTCATGGGAAAGAGGCTGGGCGGTGATCCACTTCACTTCGATCGGCTACATTTGCTTGAAAGCCACCAACCCATGCGCCAAGCGTTCACCGTGCTCTTTGTGCTCTTAATGGGTGTGGTCCACGGCCAGTTGGGGACCTTCCAGAAGATCGCGCCGGAGGGTAACCGTCCGTGGTGTGTGCGCGCTGCTGACCTTGACGGCGACGGTGACATCGATATCGTGGCGGCCTTCGCCATAGATGGAATGTTCGCATGGTATGCCAACGACGGAACAGGCACCTTCACCGGACCGATCATGATCAATGCCGATGCGCAGTATGCCAAGTTCGTGGTGGTGGCGGATATCGATGATGACGGTGACCCGGATGTGGTCACCGCCCATGGAGCGCCCGCTGTCTTCTCTTGGCATGCGAACGATGGGGCCGGCAACTTCGGGCCGGCCCAGGTGATCCGTTCAGCAGGTGGAGGCTCTTACGCACTGGTCGTAGCGGACATCGATGGGGATGGCGATCTGGACATTGCTTCCTCGGCGCAGGTGGGCGGACTCCATTGGCATGCGAACGATGGTATCGGTACTTCGTGGACCGGAAATGCGGTCGACACACTGAGCAACATTGCGGATATCGAATTGGCCGACTTGGATGGGGATGGGGATCTGGATATGCTGCTGGCGGCTTCCGGCACTGCAGTGGTACACTGGCGGGAGAACCTTGGTGCGGGGAACTTCGGACCGGCACAGGTCATATCAAGTGGCTCTGCCAATGGCATCGATGTGGCGGCTGCCGACATGGATGGCGATGGTGATCTGGATGTCGCCTACATCACCAACTGGGGCAACGGGCTTGGCTGGTACGAGAACCTCGGAGGCGGGGTGTTCGGTACGGCGAACGTGCTTTCCACTTCCTTGAGCCTTCCCACATGGTTGGAACTGGAGGATGTCGATCAGGATGGTCTTCCGGATATTCTGGTCACCGTGAAATGGAACCGACGGGTGGAGTACCACCGCAATCTGGGTGGTGGTGCATTCGCCCCTGCGAACTTCCTTACCGATCAGGCCAACGGGGCATTTTGTGTGGCGGTGGCTGATCTGGATGGCGATGGGGATCGCGACGTGCTCTTCTGCTCCGAGGAGGACAACAAGATCGGGTGGTGTGCGCAGGTGGCGCCGAACGATTTCTCCGCGCCCAACCTCGTAACGTGGAGTGCGGATGGGCCGAGCGACATTCAGTTGGTCGATTTGGACGGGGATGGTGATCTTGACCCGGTGGTGGCATCCTGGACCGATGGAAGCCTTGTGTGGTTCCCGAACGATGGAAGCGGTGGCCTGGCAGGTCCGGTACTGCTCGCCCGCGACCACGTTGCCCCAGCACCGCCGGTCTTCTCCGACTTGGATGGCGATGGTGATATGGACATCGCGGTGGGCTTCCACAATGGAACGGTAGGTTGGTACGCCAACGACGGCAACGCGCAATTCGCTCCGTTGCAGGTGATCAGCACGGCGGACACGGTGCTGTGGAGCATCGCAGTGGCCGACCTTGATAACGATGGAGGCCTCGATCTGATCACTGCTTCGCAGATCGCACCAGGCAACATCTCCTGGTTCGCCTCAACCGGCCCGGGTAGCTATGGGCCGCAGCAGGTCATCGATAGCGGCGTGGGCTTCCGCACCGTGGCCTGCGCCGACATGGACGGCGATGGTGTGGCCGACGTCGTGGCTACACGCTTACCGGACCAACTTATATGGTATGGGAACGCCGGGGAGGGCAACTTCACAGCAGCTATCACCATTGCGAGCGATCTGAACCAGGCCTACCAACTTGGGCTGCATGATCTGGATGGCGATCAGGACATCGACATCATCGTAGTGCGCCAGCCGGTGATCGTGTTCGATGGTGGCGCACCGGTGGATACGTTGCCGCGCGTGGTGTGGTACGCCAACGATGGCAGCGGCAATTTCGGCCCCGAACAACTTGTTGCCGACCATCCCGGGAATGCACACATGATGGTGCTTGACATTGATGCGGACGGTGATCTCGACGTGGTCCTTGCGATCGCGAATGGCACCACGGTGTGCCACTTGAACGATGGTGCTGGAGGTTTCGCGGCCGCCTTCACGCTCCCCCCTTCCCCGGAGGCCCTCACCGCACTGGGTAGCGGTGATGTGGACGGCGATGGCGATCCGGATGTTTTCACCGCCAGCAGTACATACGATCGCCTGGGTTGGTATGAGAACTACTTCGGAAGTCCATATCGCATCACTGGCCGTGTATTCCTTGATCTGGATGGCGATGGGCAATTCTCACAAGGCGATACATCAGGGGCTTACCTTTCGGTGGGCACGTCACCATTCCTAAGCACGGCGATCACGGATCCGCAAGGCAACTATGTCTTTTACCTCGCCGAAGGGACCTATGATGTGAACGCGGTCGCGCCTGGCCCACTGTGGCAGCTTAGTACGGCAGCGGCTTCCTACAACGTTGCGCTCACGGCCATGGATCCGGTGGGCAATGGCAACGATTTTGGTTTCGCTCCAGTGGCCGACACCACAGTATTGGAGCCCATGATCACCTTGGGTGCAGGGCCTTGCGGAGGGAACATATACGCATGGCTCCATCTGCGCAACGCCGGTACGCGAATGGAGCAAGGCCACCTGGCTTTCGCTCCGGACCCCGCATATGTCCTGCAACAGGCGGTTCCTTCACCAGATTCCACAGCAGGTGGCGTGTACTACTGGTCGTTCGAGCAGTTCCCGGTCTTCGGCGAGATGCAGATCAACGTTATTCTCCAACAGCCCGGGGTAGTCGCAATGGGCGATACGCTTTTCAGTGCCTTGCAGGTGGACCGCACCGATGGTTCGGGTGTGGTCACCGACACCTTCAGCGATGGAACGGCCGTGGTGCTTGCCTGTGCCTACGACCCCAACGACAAGTTGGTCGATCCGGCCGGATATGGCGCGCTTGGGGCGGTGCCCTTGGGAACAGAAAGGCTCACCTACACGGTACGCTTCCAGAACACCGGCACGGCCGAAGCGTATTCCGTGATGATCCGCGATCAGCTGGATCCCTGGCTCGACCACAACAGTTTCGTGGTGTTGGCCGCATCGCATCCGCTTACCGAAGTGTGTGTGGAGCAGGACGGTGAAGCTGTGTTCACGTTCCAGGATATCATGCTTCCGGACAGTGCTGCGGATCCGCTCGGCAGCCAGGGTTATGTGAAATTCAATATCGACATTAGCCCTGCCGCACAGCACCTCACCACCATCGAGAACACGGCATCCATCTTCTTCGACTACAACCCGCCGATCGTTACGAACACCACGGTCACAACGCTCGTCGACTGCGCGCTCTGGCAACCGGAGATCATTTCGCCTGCTGTGAACGTTCTGGAGGCCACCGAGGGAGAGCGCTACCAGTGGTACTTCGACGGCGTGGCCATTCCGGAAGCTACCGCGCAATGGTTGCTGGATCCATCCGCTGGAACATACACCGTTGAGGTGACCAGCATGCATGGCTGTGTGAGCATGAGCAGTGCGTATCAATGGATCACCACCGGGATCGCCGAGCATGAGGGATTCCGGATGGCCCTTGTACCGAACCCGAGCATGGGTTCAACGCGCTTGGTGCTCTATGCTCCACTCGGTGAGCGGGATCGGATCATGGTGATGGATGTGAACGGTCGCATGCATCGCGAATCATGGGCCAACGGACAGCAGGAGATCGAGATCGAACGTGGTGCCCTCGCAGCAGGTTTGTATGTGGTACGTGTGCTACGCGACGGAATGCAACTGGGCGTTGTTAGAATGGTGCTCCTGTGAGTCCGTTGTACTGCGGATCCCGCATGCCGATCACCACCCGCAGGTCGACCACGAGGGTCCACGATCCAATTGCTGACCTGGATCGTATCGTTTAGCAGCCAGCAGATCAGAACTCCGCACTCTTCGGCGTCCTCGGGAACGGGATCACATCCCGGATGTTCCCCATGCCCGTTACGAACAGCACGAAGCGCTCCAACCCCAATCCGAAGCCCGCATGCGGCACCGTGCCGAAGCGGCGCGTGTCCAGGTACCACCAGAGCTCATCCTTGGGCACGCCCATCTCGTCCATGCGCGCTTCCAGCACATCCAGGCGCTCCTCGCGCTGGCTGCCGCCGATGATCTCGCCGATGCCGGGGAAGAGCACGTCCATGGCGGCCACGGTGGTGCCCTTGTCGCTGTAGCCGAAGTCGCCGGGGCCGTTGGTGCGCAAGGCGGGCGAGCAGCTTATCCGCAAGCGTGTAGGCAGCGTATCGGAGCTTATTGCCGCCGTGTACGCCAGCTTGGTGGAGCACCTGCAGCGCACAGGCGTGATCCGGCACCTGCCTTTTGATGCTGCGGCCTGCCACGGTGCCACGTTGGCCGATATCGACCCCGCCAAGGTGGAACGCTTCCTCCGCGTCGCCCAGCGCGAACGGAACTTCATCCTCGGCCCTGGCACGCCCATTCCGGAAGTCCTCACCCACCTCAACCTGTTCGACGGCGGCCATCCGAGCCACGCCGCAGTCCTGCTGTTCGGTACGAACCCGCAGCGCCACATCGGCCTCATCAGCAGCGAGGTGAAGTGCATGCACTACCCCACCACCGCCGGGGGCAAGCCCATGCTGGACTACAAGATCTTCAAGGGCAGCGCGTTCGAGCTGGTGGACCAGGCCGTGCATTTCGTGATGGACAAGCTGGCCCACGCCGTGGGTACACGGGCGGAGAGCGTGGCCGTGCCGATCACGCCCGAGATCCCCCGCGAAGTGGTGATCGAAGCCATCGTCAACGCCGTGGCCCACCGCGACTATGCCAGCGCCGCCAGCGTACAAGTGGAGCTCTTTCCCGACCGGCTGGAGGTAAGCAATCCGGGCCGTTTCCCCCATGAATTGCTCGGTGATGCACTACTCCGGCCCCATCCGTCCATGCCGCGAAACCCCTTGGTCGCGGAGCCTCTTTTCCTTGCGCATTACATCGAAAAGGCCGGGAGCGGCATTCTGGACATGGTGCAACGATGCAAGGATGCAGGACTGGCCGCACCCTCGTTCAGCACCCGGGCCGGGCAAGTGGTCGCCCTTATGGCGCGCCCGGCCATGTCCTCTTTGGCGTTGGACAAGGCGCACCTGACCTCCAGGCAACGCAAGGCCATGGAACAATTGCTTTTGGGTGGCAGCATGACCAACGCACAGTACAGGGAGTTGACCGGTACCACCCCTAAGACCGCCGCAAGGGATCTCGCAGATCTTGTGGAGCGCGGCCTACTGCTCAAGCGGGGTGAACGTCGCGGAGTCCACTATGTCCTTCCCGATAAATAATGGCAATGGGACATTTATGGGACATATGGGACATGGCCTCAGCGTATCGGGCGTTCACCCGAATGGGACACGTATGGGGCAAATGGGACACGCCCAGGCCACAAACAAGTGCTATTGGTACCGTCCGCCAGGACGCAGTTCACCCCCAGGACAACTCCTCTTCGGTTCCCGGTAGCGAAGCGCTTTTCATCATTTGCTGATCTTCCGACCCATTGACCCCCGATCCCCATGTCCCTCCCCAGCACCGACCTGCAAGGCAATGTGATCAGCGCCGAAGTGCTGGACCTGCTGCTGCGCGCCGAAGCACCGGGGCAGAAGCCGGCGGACTTCAACCTGCCTGCCGATACCACGGTGGACCGCGCCATCGGCGAGGCATGGACCACCGCGCGCACCAAGTGGAGGCAGTTCCAGGACAAACGCGCGCGCATCACCACCAACGGCTTCGCGGAAACCCGCCAGCATTGGATCAAGCCCTTGTTGCAGGAACTCGGCTACGAGCTGGAGCGCAGCGAACCCGAGTTGCTCGATGGCAACGAGAAGCCCTTCCCCATTAGCCTGCGCGCCGAAGGGCTCAACGGCTTCCCGGTGCATGCCGTGGGCATGGGCTGCCCGCTGGATGAACGCCACGCCAACGGCGGCCGCGTGCAAAGCGCCCATGCCCTCTTGCAGGATTACCTGAACCACAGCGAGCATGTCTATGGCCTGGTGACCAACGGCCTGGAGATCCGCCTGCTGCGCGACAGCACCCGCTTGGGCAAGCTGGCCTACGTGGAGTTCGATCTGGAGCGCATCCTGGAGCAGGAGATCTATCCCGATTTCCAGGCGCTGTACCGGCTGCTGCACGCCAGCCGCATGCCGCGCAAGCCCGAGGCCACCGAGGAGGCGCTGATCGAGCGCTACCACCAGCAGGGCATCGAGAGCGGCAGCCGCATCCGCGAGAAGCTGCGGCTGGAGGTGAAGAAGGCCATGGAGACCCTGGCCAACGGCCTGCTCGCCTGCAACCCCGCCTTCGCCGTAGCGGCCGTGGAAGGGCGCGTGCAACCCACCGCCTATTACCAAGCCCTGCTGCGAACGGTGTACCGCATGCTCTTCCTCATCGTGATCGAAGAGCGCGACCTCGTACACCCCGAACCGACGGGCGAGGCCGATCCCGTGGTGCGCTTCCGGGACGTGTACCGCCGCTACTACAGCTTCAACCGCCTGCGCAAACTGGCCTTGCGCGCGCCTTATGTGGATGGCCGCCGCACCGACCTCTGGCAAAGCCTGCTCAGCACCTTCCGCCTCTTCGAGCGCGAAGGCCACGGCCAGGCGCTCGGCATCGCGCCCCTCGGTGGCGACCTCTTCGGCCAGCCGCTGGAGGTGAACGGCCACGACCTGCATGCCCTGCAACTGGACAACCGCAGCCTGCTCAACATCCTCAGCGGCCTTACGCTGGTGCGCAGCGAACAGGGCGCGCTGGTGGCGGTGAACTACAACGACCTGGACGTGGAGGAGCTCGGCAGCATCTACGAGGGGCTGCTGGAACTGCATCCGGTGATCGATACCCGCACCGGCACGCCGCACTTCAGCTTCACCGCCGGCAGCGAACGCAAGCTCACCGGCAGCTACTACACCCGGCACGACCTGGTGGCGGAACTGATCGGCTGGTAAGGCCCCCGAGTGCCCTGGCATGCAACAGGTCTATCTTTACACCTGGACCCATTCTCCTGAACGAATACGGCGTGCTCATTGCATGCAAGTGACATGCTCAGAACCTTCCTTCACGTGATGATCTGTCTTTCCTGTGCCATTGGGGTGAATGCACAAGCTCCCGGTGTGGACTGGGCGCTGATCCACTATGGCGGATTGGACGACTATGCAGCAGACATTGCCACGGACCTTGATGGAAACGTGATCCAAGTGGGTCGTACACGCAGTACGCCCGGCCTTGACTTCAACCTGCAGGGGAACATCATCGTGCAGAGCCCCGAAGCTCCGGGCCAGTCCTATGCGAACAGCAATTATCGCTACTCCGATTCCTACATCGCCAAGTTCGACCAGTCCGGCGGCCTTGTGTGGCACGAACGCACCACGGGAGGGTATGCGGAGATCATGGAGTCCGTGGCCACGGATGTCCAGGGGAACATGCTCGTAGGCATGTCGGTGCTTTCCACGGACGGTGCCTTGGGCAGTTATTCACTCGCGGAGAGCAATGCGTTCTGGAAGGGTTATGTGGTGAAGCTGGATGCTGCGGGCAATGTGCTCTGGTCACAGAAGATCCTTGCCACCCAAGGCGTTTATCCCACTACGAGCAGCCTTGGGGCCATGGTCCACCAGGTGGAAACCGATGCGGCTGGGAACGTGTACGTTGCGGGGGAGTTCTTTGCTGAAACCATCACCATGGGGAGCCTTTCGCTCACGGCCTCCATGGCCTCACCCGTGCAGGGCGACCGGTTCATCGCACGCTTTTCGCCAACAGGCGACCCAGAATGGCTGATCGGAATACAAGGCACGGCCACGGAATCCATCTCACGGTTCAATCTCGACAGCCAGGGCGATCTCTATGTCAGTGGCGTTACCGGCAGCCCGGATCTGATCATCGGCAACTCGGTCATTCCAACAGGGATCAATGTGTTCGGCAGCGAAAGCTTCACTGCACGGATCGGCGCGGATGGGCAGCCGGTCTGGGTCGACTTCAACAGTTACACGACGCTCGGCTATTCGACCATACTCAGCATCTCCGAAACGATCCCGGATGACAATGGCGGCGCTATCATCGTGGGAAGCACTTACGCGGGCCTGGATTTCTTCAGCACCTGGACGGTCACGTTCGGTAGCACGAGCATTGCCATTCCCTATTCCACCAGTCCGGATTCGCTGCGGGGAAGCCTGATGTTCGTGGCTCGATACAGCGATGCGGGCGCGCCGCAGTGGATGGTGACCTCCGAGGACATCCACAACCGGGCGATCGGTGTGAGCGGCATCGACCTGGACGGCAACGGCTGCCTGTACATCGCGGGCAGATACATCGAGCCAACGACCATCGCTGGCGACCTGCTGCCGAACGTGGATTACTGCGGTTCGGGCTGTTTCGAGCAGTACGCGTACAAAGGCTACATAGCGAAACTTGATCGCCAAGGGAATTTCCTGTGGTCGCGCCAGGCAGGGACGACCTTCCGGATGATACCTGAAGACCTGGAGGTCGACGTGTTGGGCAATGTATACCTGACAGGTTCGCATATCCAGGGCGACATCCTGTTCGACACCCTGCTCGTGGCCGGTTATCCGATCAGTGGTGGCTACCTCGACGCCTTTCTTGTCCGCTTCGGAGCTACCAGTGGCAATTGTGAGGGCACGGTGGGAATGGCCGATGGAGTTGACGAAGCGATCCACCTCTACCCCAATCCCTTCCGTGATGTTGTGCATATCAACCCTCCGGGAAGTGTGAGGAGCATTGAAGTATTCGATGCCTTGGGCAAGCGGGTGGCGCTGTTCCATGATCCGACCCACCTCGATGTTTCCATGCTGGGCCATGGCCTGTATCTATTCCGCATGACCGATCGCCAGGGACGAGCCTTCGTGCAGCGCATGGTCCGCGATCGATAGTTGCGTGGCAACAGCGCTTCGGCCGCGTATGTACTTGCGGGTGCTTGCGTGAGGGGGCGCAGCGGCAGCTTGCCGCAGGACCGGCCCAGCAGCGCACGGAGCGAGGAGGCTGCGATGAACGAGCAGACCCCGCAGCCCGATGGGATGCGGGCCGGGCCAAGGCAACTAAAGCGGACAGCCCGACCCGAGCGTGGGCTTGTGCGTGGCAGATGGGGCACGCCCACCTGTGCAACCCCTCTACCGATTAGTGTTACCGCCACGCCTCCCCGCTGCGGGACCTTTGTATCGTCGAATAACAACGAACAAAAACACTCACATCATACAGCCATGAGCACCACTGCAACCACCACCGCCATCCGCACCAAATGGGCCTTGGACCCCACGCACAGCGAGGTCACCTTCAAGGTGAAGCACCTGATGATCGCCAACGTGAAGGGGGCCTTCCAGAAGTTCAACGCCAGCATCGAGGCCGTGGGCACCGACTTCGCCAACGCCCGCATGCAGGCCACGTTGGACGCCGCTTCCATCTTCACCAACGAGGCGAACCGCGACACGCACCTGCGCAGCGCCGATTTCTTCGATGCGGAGCAGCACCCGCACCTGCACTTCACGGGCACGGAGATGAAGCACGTGGGCGGCAATGACTACACGCTCACCGGCGACCTCACCATCAAAGGCATCACCAAACCGGTGAAGCTTGAGGTGGAGTTCGGCGGGAAGAACACCGACCCCTGGGGCAACGAGAAGCTGGCCTTCGCGCTGAACGGCAAGATCGACCGCAAGGACTGGGGCCTGAACTGGAACGCGGCACTGGAAACGGGCGGCGTGCTGGTGAGCGACGAAGTGCGGATCAGCGCCGAGCTGCAATTCGCAAAGCAAGCCTGAGCATATACGCACACGATCGAGCCAGCGAACTTCAACCAGCCAACAACGAGCCTATGATCAAGCTGACCAATTCGGAGCCCCTCGCGGAGGACCTCGGCAAACTGTTGCTACGCGTGGTGCCCGGCGGCATCATGCTGCTGGACCACGGCTGGCCCAAGCTGGTGGGCTTCGGGGAGATGATGGAGACCTTCCCCGATCCCATCGGCCTGGGTCCGGCACTCTCGCTGGGCCTCATCACCTTCGCGGAAGCGCTCTGCGCCTTGCTGGTGGTGCTGGGCATCTGGACCCGCCTCAGCACCATCCCGCTCGTCATCGGCATGGCCGTGATCACCTTCATCTCGCACGGCGACGATATCTTGGGCAAGGGCGAAAGCGGCCTGATTTACATGGCCGTGTTCCTTGGCATCCTCCTCTTCGGCGGAGGACGCTTCAGCCTTGACCGGCTTTCGTTCAAGTGACCTGTACAGCGTACCCCACGGAACATGGACCGCAAGAAATTCCTTCTCTCCTTAGCCACACTGCCGCTGGCAGCAGCCGCCATGAAACTCACTGACCTCACCCGCATCACCGCCCCCCTGAAACCGAGCCCGCGCATGCCCGTGCTCTTCCTGGGCCACGGCAGTCCCATGAACGCAATCGAAGAGAACGAGTTCGTGCAGGGCTTCCGCAAGGCGGCCACGGAACTGCCGCGCCCACAGGCCATCCTGGTGGTGAGCGCGCATTGGGAAACGCGCGGCACGCAGGTGACGGCGATGGAGCATCCGCGCACCATCCACGATTTCGGCGGCTTCCCCAAGGCGCTGTTCGAGGTGCAGTACCCGGCGCCCGGCAGACCTGAGCTGGCGGCCGAGGTGAAGAAGAGCATCACCAGCGCCACCGTGGGCCTAGATCACAGCTGGGGCCTGGACCACGGTGCCTGGAGTGTGGTGAAGCACCTGTACCCGAACGCCGATGTGCCGGTGATCCAGATGAGCATCGACTACTCGCTGAAGCCCGAACAGCACTACGCGCTCGCGAAGCAGATCGCCAAGCTGCGCGATAAGGGCGTGCTCATCATTGGCAGCGGCAACATGGTGCATAACCTGGGCATGGTGGCCTGGGATAAGCTGAACGAGAGCTATGCCTTCGACTGGGCGGTGGAAGCACGCGCCCGAATGAACCGGGCCATCCTCAGCGGTGACCATGCCTCGCTGGTGAACTTCCACGCGCAGGGCAAGGCCTTCGACCTGGCGATCAACAGCGGCGAGCACTTTTTGCCGCTGCTCTATACGCTGGCGCTCCAGGACAAGGACGAGAAGGCCACGCTCTTCAACGACAAGCCGTTGGCGGGCTCGCTCACGATGACCTCGGTACGCATCGGCAAAGGCTGACCCATGCAACGTTTCGCTTTCGCCACCCTCGTCCTATCAACACTCACTTTCCAGGGCTGCGCACAGCCCACCACGGATATGACCAACACAACAAATCCACTCTTCTGCGACCCCGACACCGGTGTATGTGCAGTGCCCGGCATGGACCCTGAAGCGATCGCCACGGATCTAAAGCCTCAGGCCACCGCCACCAAGCCGATCACGCTGCTCTACTTCACCGACCCCATCTGCAGCAGTTGCTGGGGCGCTGAGCCGCAGTTGCGCCGGTTGAAGGCCGAGTACGGTGACGCCATCGACATACAGTACCACATGGGCGGCCTGCTGCCCTCGTGGGACGTGTACAACAGCGGCGGCATCGGCAAGCCCAGCGATGTGGCCGGTCATTGGGACGAGGTGAGCCCGCACTACCGCATGCCCATCATCGGCGATGTGTGGCTGGAGGATCCGCTGCCCAGCAGCTACCCGCCGAGCATCGCCTTCAAGGCCGCCCAGCTGCAGGATCCCGCCAAGGCTTTGATCTTCCTGCGCCGGCTACGCGAGCAGGTGCTGGTGGAGAAGAGGAACATCACGAAGTGGCCGGTGATCGCCGAAGCGGCCGCCTTCGCCGGGCTCGATGCCGCACGCCTGCAGAGCGACTACAGCGGAGCCGCCAACGCGCTCTTCCAAGCGGACCTTACGCTGGCGCGTTCGCTCGGCGTGCGCGGCTTCCCCACCTTCATCTTCAGCAACGAGGCGGGCGAACGGCAGGTGGTCTACGGTGCACGTCCTTACGCGCAGTTCGAGGCGGCGGTGAAGGCGTTGAAGCCGGATGTAAAGCCTGCGGCCGTGCCTGCTTCACTCGGCGATCTGATCAAGGAGCATGCTGCGTGGTGCGCAGAAGAGGTGGCCGTGATGCTGGGCATCACGCACGAAGCCGCCGAAGGGATGCTGAAAGCCGCTGAGGCCAATGGCGAGCTGCGTGCAGTGCATACACGGAACGGGAGCGTGTGGAACGCCCGTTGATCGGCACGTGGGACCACGACCACCACACCTATCGCTGCACCATCACGGACGATAACGACCATGCTGAACGAACTCCTTCAACGCGCTGCACAATTGGACCGCGTGGGCATGCACCTGCTCCGCTATGGCACCGTGCTGGTGCTGCTGTGGATCGGCGGCCTCAAGGTTTACAAGTACGAAGCGGACGGCATCGTGCCCTTCGTGGCCAATAGCCCGTTGATGAGCTTCTTTTACCACTTCGATGCCCCGGAGTACAGGCAGTACATGAACAGGGAAGGGCAGGTGGTGCCCGAGAACCGCGCCTGGCACGAGGCCAACCACACCTATCCCTTCGCGCTCGGACTTGGGGCGGTGATCTGCGCCATCGGCGTGCTCATCGCGCTGTATCCGTGGTTCCCGACACTCTCCGCGCTGGGCAGCTTCCTCTGCTTCAGCATGTCGCTGGTCACCCTCAGCTTCCTCATCACCACGCCCGAGACCTGGGTGCCGGATCTGGGTGGCCCCGAGCACGGCTTCCCGTTGTTGAGCGGCGCGGGAAGATTGGTGGTGAAGGATGTGATCATGCTCGGCGCCAGTGTGGTGACGATGGCGGATGCGGCGCGGAGGGCGCTCACCTCACAATAAGGCGATGCCTGCTTCCAAGGCCATTGTGGGACGGAGGATGATGTGATCAGAACTCCGCGCTCTTCGGCGTCCGCGGGAAGGGGATCACATCGCGGATGTTCCCCATGCCCGTAACGAACAGCACGAAGCGCTCGAGGCCCAGCCCGAAGCCGGCGTGCGGCACGGTACCGAAGCGGCGGGTATCCAGGTACCACCAGAGCTCTTCGGCGGGCACGTGCATCTCCTTCATGCGGGCCTCCAGCACATCCAAGCGCTCCTCGCGCTGGCTGCCACCGATGATCTCGCCGATGCCGGGGAAGAGCACGTCCATGGCGGCCACGGTGGTGCCCTTGTCGCTGTACCCGAAATCGCCGGGCGCGTTGGTGCGCATGTAGAAGGCCTTGATCTTGCCCGGGTAGCCCGTGACGATCACCGGCTTTTTGAAGTGCTTCTCCACCAGGTAGCGTTCGTGCTCGCTCTGCAGGTCGATGCCCCATTCCACCGGGAACTGGAACTGCTTCTTCTGATGCGGTTTGCTGCGCAGCAGGATATCGATCGCGTCGGTGTAGGTGATGCGCTCGAAGGGGTTGTCGAGCACGAACTTCAGGCGATCGATGAGGCCGAGCTCAGCACGCTGCTCCTTGGGCTTCGTTGCTTCCTCCTCCTTCAGGCGTGCATCCAGGAACTGGAGGTCGTCCATGCTGTTGCGCAGCACGCGGGCGATGAGGTGCTTGCACAGGCCCTCCGCCAGGTCCATGTCGCCGTGCAGGTCCATGAAGGCGGCCTCGGGCTCGATCATCCAGAACTCGGCGAGGTGCCGCGCTGTGTTGCTGTTCTCGGCGCGGAAGGTGGGGCCGAAGGTGTACACCTTGCCCAGCGCGAGTGCGGCGAGTTCGGCTTGCAGCTGACCGCTGACGGTGAGGCGGCTCTCGGCACCGAAGAAGTCCTCCTTGAAATCCACTTCACCGGCCTCGTTCAACGGCGGGTTCTTCGCGTCCAGGGTGCTCACGCGGAACATCTCTCCCGCGCCCTCCGCATCGCTGGCGGTGATGATGGGGCTGTGGAAGTAGTTGTAGCCCTGCTGGTCGAAGTACTCGTGGATGCCGAAGCTCACCTGGTGGCGGATGCGGAAGATGGCGCTGTAGGTGTTGGTGCGGAAGCGCAGGTGGGCGTTCTCGCGCAGGAACTCCAGGCTGTGCTTCTTCGGCTGGATCGGGTACGCGTTGGGGTCGCTGTCGCCAAGCACTTCCACTTGGCTCACCTGCATTTCCACGCGCTGGCCGCTGCCCTGGCTTTCCACAATGGTGCCGGTGCAGCGCACGCTGGCACTGGTGGTGAAGCGGGCGCGCGTGGCTTCATCCACCTGCTCCTGGTTGATCACGCATTGCAGGTTGCGGATGGTGCTGCCGTCGTTGAGGGCGATGAAGCGGTCGTTGCGGAAGGTGCGCACCCAGCCGGCCACGGTTACGGTGGTGTGGGTGAGGGCAGTGTCGTCCAAGACTTGTTTGATGGTGTGCATGTGGGGAATGCGGTGCGAGGGTGATAGGGTGCGAGGGTCATAGGGTGCGAGGGTCATAGGGTGGGAGGGTTGTGTCTCTCGCACTCTTTCACTCTTTCACCCCCGCACTCTAAACGGCAAAGGAACGATGGCGGCGGGAATGCGGAGGTACGGCCTTCGAGCCTGTCTATCCTCAAAATCAGGCCACATCCATCGTGCAGGCACCTCCCGACTTGATCAGATCTTCTTGATGCGGAACA
The DNA here is from genome assembly GCA_023957375.1 of Flavobacteriales bacterium. Lineage (GTDB taxonomy): Bacteria > Bacteroidota > Bacteroidia > Flavobacteriales_F > PHOS-HE28 > PHOS-HE28. The sequence goes on from JAMLHB010000002.1 coordinate 995,956, forward strand.
CGCCTTTCCCGTTCGTGACCTGCTTGAACTGGCCGTTCTCATCGCCGTCACGGTAGAGCTTGCAGGTGAAGCTGGCGCGCACCAGTATGCTGCTTGTGCCGGACGAGGGCAACGGCAAGGTCTCTACGATGTGGAACGAGGATCCCGTTTGCTCGTCACCCCAGAAGGTGGACCACTCCTGTGATCCATCCCACCACGTGACCATGGCGAGGCCGTCGTATGTTTCTGTATCGCCGTAGTCTACCTGCCCAGTAGGGAAGAAGTTGAAAAACTGAGTGTCGGTTGGTGAACTGCCTTGGAATTGGAAGGTGCCCAAGCTGACACCGAACACAGGGGAGTCGGGATTGGACATCGGGTGGATGATGTAGGTATAATGTGCCGTGCTTGAAGCCGGTGGGGTGGCGATGCTCTCCGAATAGTCGGTGTAAGAACCGTAGGCGCTGCCCTCTGTATATGAGACAGCAGCTCCATCGATCGTCATTTGCACGAAAGGCACGGTGCCAGTAGTGAGCGTGCTGGTACTACTGCCCCCGCCAACTGGGGGAGTGGGATCTTCGTCCTTCTTGCAACCGCCAAGCAGGATGAGCGTGGCCAGGAAAATGGTGGAAGCGAGTGGGTTCCGCATGTCTGTCAGGGTTAGGGTCAAACATATGCAACGAAACGTGGCGCGATGCGCACCGGAAACACCTATTCCACCAGCATGGGTTGGTATGCGCGGCCTTCGGCACTTTCCAGCGAAACCACAAAGAGCCCGGGCCGCAGGCCGTTGATGTCCAGCAACTGTGTGGTGCCGCTGAACACTTCCTCCTGCACTACCCTTCCTGCGGCATCGCGGATGCGCAGCATGGCCTGCGCCTGTGCCTGATCGCGGCGTACTTCAATGCTGCTGTGCGCGGGATTGGGCCAAACACTAAAAGCCGCGCGGGACAAGCCTTCCGGTATTCCGGAACAAACATCCACGAACACGGCGGAGCTGTCCGTTGTGCTGCTCGTGCCGCCCGCGTTGGTTACCGTAAGCGTTACCGGCCACGTGCCCGGCAGTGCGTAGCATACCGTGGGGGTGCTGTCGGTGCTGGTTGTGGGCACACCTCCGGGAAAGGACCAGGACCGCGAGGAGACGCCGTTGGGTGAATGATCAGTGAAGGTGCTGCATTCGTTCGGACACAGTGTGGGGCTCCCTACGCTGAACGAGGCCACAGGTGCTTCCGGGAGGTGCCATTTGGCGATGCGTTGTGCGGGAATCCCGCCGGCAGTGGTGAAGCTGCCTCCCACGAAGAGGCTGTCGTGGTATACCTCCATGGTGCGCACATTGTCATTGCAGCCCGTGCCCACCGGCACCCAGGTGGTACCCGAAAGGCGCGCAATGTGGCTTGGCGTAGTGAAGGCGCCGCCGATGTACAGTTGGTCGCGGTACACGGCCATGGCCGTCACAAAGTCGTTCAAGGTGCCGCCCACCTTCACCCATTGGCTTCCGTTCCATTTGGCCACGCGGCTGGCGGGCAGGCCGTTGGCCTGGGTGAAGCGGCCACCGATGTAAAGCGTGTCGCGGAACACGCAATGCGTGAAGACATCATCGTTCACGCCCGCGCCCATGCGGTTCCATGCGCTGCCGTTCCACAAGGCTGTGCGGTTCACCAAGGAATCACCGGCATACATGAAATTCCCGCCCACGAAAAGCTGATCACCGAAAGGCAACAAGTCCGTGACCTGGTAGTTACATCCGGTGGTGAGCGGCCCGTAAACACTCCCGTCCCAGCGTGCGATGTGCGCGAAGGGTGAAGAGAAGGCGCCGCCCACATACAGCGTGTCCTGGAAATGCGCCATGCTGTATGCCGTGCTGTTGAAGGAGGAGCTGTTCACCCCGGTGAGGTTGAACATGTTGGTGCCGTTCCAGAAGCGCACCCGTCCGCCATCGCCGATATACAGGGCAGTATCCTTGGCATACAATCCGTCGGCGGCCATGAAAGTGATCAGGTTGGCCGCCTTGCTCCACGCACTGCCGTCCCACCGCGCCAAGAAGTAGGAGCTTGAGGTTACCCCCCCGATCTGCGTGAAGGTGCCGCCGGCATAAAGTTCATCGTTGAACACTTCCAGCGCATAAACGGCGGAACCTGCGCCGGTGCCTACGGGCGACCACGTCTGGGCTTGGCCTGCAAGGGGTAAGAGGACCAACAAACCCATCGCAATACATGAAAAGGGAGGAACTGGCATGCGAGCAAGATAAGGCTGTGCCCTCACTCTGCGCGGCGGACATAGCGTCTCGGCGGTGAAACACATTCTTCGCGTGAGGCCGTACGCTGCCCTACCTTTCACGGTTTCCATGCCCGTTGCCTACACCGTTTACGTCATCGAGCTCAGCCGCAAGGTCTTCACCGAGCACCGCAAGTTCCGCGAGGCCAACCCGCAGTACAACGGCGTGCTGGAGTGCCTCTACGTGGGGCAAACGGGCAAGACGCCGCAGGAGCGATTGGCCCAGCACAAGATCGGTGCGCGCACGGCCAGCGGGCACAAGCTCAGCAGCGACATCGTGCGCAAGTACGGGATGTACCTGCGCCCCAGCCTGTACCAGGACATCGGGCCGCTGGGCCGCGCGGAGGCGTTGGAAGTGGAGAAGGGCCTGGCGCTGGAGTTGCGCCGCAAGGGCTACGCGGTGTGGTGGGGGTGAAAGGAGGGAATCGTTCGCGGTCCACAGGGAAGTGGACCCCTGCGCCCCGCGAATTACTCCTTCACCACCTTCCGCATGAGCTGCTGGCCGTTCTGTTCCAAGCGCAGCAGGTATACCCCAGCGGGCCATGCGGAGGCATCCACCATGATCGGCGCATCACCCGTCCGGATGCCGGTATGCACCGTGCGGGCCAGCGCGTCGGTCACGGTCAACTGCACTGGGCCGGTGAACGGGGGACTTATCCAAAACGTGCCATCTGCCGGGTTGGGCCACAACCCCATGCGCGGGCTGTCGGTTGTGCCCACGCCCGTTACGCCCAGCGCCTCGGTGATGGCGTGGTACGCGTTGAGCTTGCCCATGCCCCAGCGGGTGCTGCCACCGGGCGGAATGGTGCCCGTCTTGTTGTCGGTAAGCGCCGTGTTGCGGATGATGCCGCGGATCTCCGCCGGGGTAAGGGTGGGATCGGCTTCGAGCAAGAGGGCCACCGTGCCGGTGGTCGCCGGTGCAGACATGCTGGTGCCGCTGAAGCGTGCGAAGGGGTAGTTGCGCCCCTGGAAGGGTACGGTGAGGATGGACGAATAGTCGTTGTCCGTGAACGAGCTGATGGAGGAGGCCACCACCACGCCCGGTGCGGTGATGTCCGGCTTGATCCGCCCGTCCAGCGTGGGGCCGAAGGAGGAGAAGCCCGCAATGCTGCCGCCGGTGGGGATGCCGGTGGGGGTCCAGGTGGTGGATCCGCAGGCTGCCACGGTGATGGCACTTTCCGTGCAGGCCGGTTCCCCAATGCCGAAGTTGTGGTCGCCCGCCGTCCATCCGGACAGTCCGCCCAGGAATGCTTGCCCCCAGTTGCCCACGTCGTTGTCCAGCTCGGTCACGTTCCAGCAGTGCACCGTGCCCTGCGAAGCCGTTACCTGCATCACCACCTTGAGCGCCGTGTTGGTGTTCTTGATGCGCAGGCGGAAGTGCGGCCGTCCGTTCAGCGGATGCGCAGCCTCCGCAGTGAGGTTGAAAAAGACGGTGTCATTGCCGTTGGTGAGCATGGAATCCACGTAGGCAGGTTGGGTGGCGGTGTGGTACCACGGCGTGGCCATATAGAGGTTATTGGAGGCATCCAACACGCGGAAGGAAGCAGAGAACGCCCCGCCCTCCTCACCCCACATCGTCAGGCTTTGGCCCCACATGTGCTCATGGGCGCTGTACGGGTAGAACTGCACGCGGCTGCGCAGGGTGTCCCCGGTGAATTCCTTTTGCAAGTGGAAGTTGACGTCGCCGTTGTTGCCGCCGGAGATGGAGAACACCACGCCATCATCGCTGAACTGGTCCAGCGCTTGGCTGATGAGCGATTGGCCGTCCAAGGTGCCCATGTAGTACAGGCCCCAGCTCATGTTCACCACTAAGCGCTTGCCGTCCTGCTGGGCTTTTTCCTTCATCCAAGCCACCCCGTCGAGGGCCGCTGCGGCATCCACCAGGAAGGAACAGAAGAGGAACTGTGCACCGAACGCCACGCCCCGGTAGTTGGTGCCCGCTCCTCCGCCGCCCGCAATGCCCGCCACGTGCGTGCCATGTGTGGCGTAGCTGTATACCCCTGCCGTGTCGCTCTGCGCGGCAAGCAGGTCCGTGGGCGTGGTGAACTCCGCGCCGTAGTCAAAGCCCGCCGGTGCAGGGCCGGCCTGGCGGAACTGGTCCCAGGCTGCACGCACGCGGTATTGGGTCATCGCGGTATCGTAAAACATCGGGTGCGTATAGTCGAAGCCCCAGTCCAGCACACCGATCAGCACACCCTCGCCGGTGTAGGGCTGCGGCAGGTAGATGCCCTGCTGCACGCTATCGGCATGGATCGACCTCACCAACTTGTCCAACGTAGGCTTGGCGATGCCCGCCAATTCCGCGTAGGCCAACCCGGGGATGTTCCCCACGGCCTCAAGGTGGTGGGCGTCCACACGGAAGGAGAAGATATCGCCGATGCGGGTACCCACATGCACCACGGCCGGGTCAACATCAGCCACATTGAACGCATCCTCCACCTTGGCTAAGAATCCCACCATGCAGCGGTCACCCATCAACGCCACGGGATAACGGCCTTGTAGGTCGGCCGTCAGCTTGTGCGGGTCTGATTGCCGCGCCGCCAGGGCCTGCAGTTCACCGATGGCCACGCGGGTTTCCGCAGGCATCGGGGTTTGGGCGTGTGCCATGCCCCATGCCAGGGCCAGGACAACGAACAGGTTCCAACGCATCACTTCGTTGCTTGGGGGTTAAGGTTGGCCCTAGGCTTCACGGATAGGGCACATCCGGGGTGGTTCTCAAAGGGTGAACGTGGCCGTCACGTTCAGCGGCGGCTGGAAGAGGGTGTGGAAACCGCGCGTGGTCAACGTGGCATCGGGCTGTGGCGCATGGTCGGCATCCATGGGCGTGGTGAAATCACGCTGCTTGCGTTCCGTGGCCACGTAGGCTAAGCTGGTCTCGGTCAGCAGGCTGAAGCGGGGCGTGATCCGGAAGCGAATGCCCAAGAGCGGGCCCACGGCCCAGTCGGTGCCGGTGGTCTCTTGGCCATAGTAGTAATAGCCACTGGAGTACCGGCGATCGGTGTAGGCCCACGACCAGGCGGGCCGGATGTCCAACCCGTAAAAGATCTGCCAACGCTTGGCCAGTTCCTGCGTGCGTTCCACGCCGGCCCGCACACTGAACGCGGAAGTCTCCACCGTATAGGTTTCAAACCCCTGGGAGGGCCATGGCCGCTCGTCCTTTGCAACCTGCCCGCCCATGGCAAAACGCAAGTTCCAGCCTTTGTGGAAACGATAGCGGTAACTGGCCCAGTACAACGACCGGGGTGCCGTCGGTGCATTGCTGTCCACCACAAGGGGACCTGCATATTGGAATAAGAAGGCACTGACATCCACGCCGATGGAATGCCGGCGCACGGTGTCCGCCCACGTTTGCTGTGCATTGGCCCAGAACGGAAGGCACATCATCATCAATGGCACGAACCGAAGCTTCATGGCTCCCTGGTTTGGAAGGTTGAAGGTAGGCAGCAGAACAAAGCGGCACGCAATAGGCAGGCAATGGTCAACCCCGCTCCCGGACGCGGCTCCTACATTGCCCCCATGCAAACAAGGAAGTTGGGCCAAAGTGACCTGCACGTGGCCCCGTGGGCTTTCGGCGGCAATGTCTTCGGGTGGACCGTGGATGAGCCCACCGCCTTCACGTTGTTGGATGCTTTCGTGGGCAAGGGCTTTAACCTGATCGACACGGCGGATTCCTATCCGCGCTGGGTGCCGGGCAACGTGGGCGGCGAATCGGAAACCATGATCGGCAACTGGCTGCATGCGAGCGGCAAGCGCGATGCCATCGTGCTGGCCACCAAGGTGGGCAGTGACATGGGCGAGGGGAAGAACCTGCGGAAGGAGTACATCCTGCGTGCGGTGGAAGCATCGCTGAAGCGGCTGCGCACGGACCACATTGACCTGTACCAAAGCCATTGGGACGATCTGAACACGCCGGTGGAGGAAACCCTTGCGGCCTACGACCAATTGGTAAAGCAAGGCAAGGTGCGCTGGATCGGCGCGTCGAACCTGGCGCCGGGGCGCCTGCGGCGTTCCATGCAGGTGAGCGGCGGCATGGGCTTCCCGGCCTATGTGTCGTTGCAGATGCGCTACAACCTGTTCAGCCGCGAGGTGTTCGAGCATGAATATGCCCCGATCTGCGAACAGCATGGCCTCGGCATCCTTACCTACTACTCCTTAGCCAGCGGCTTCCTCACCGGCAAGTACCGCAGCGATGCCGACCTCGGCGACCGTGCCCGCAAGGGCGATGTAAAAGCCTACCTGAATGAGCGCGGCATGCGAATCCTCAACGCCTTGGACACTGTTTCCGAGCGCCAAAACACCAAGCAGGCTACCGTGGCGCTTGCCTGGCTCATGGCCCGGCCGGGTGTTACCGCGGCCATCGCCAGTGCCACCAAGCTCCCCCAAGTGGAAGAGTTGGCCTCCGCAGCGGAACTGGTTCTCAGTGAAGAAGACCGGGCGTTGTTGGATACGGCCAGTGCGTAGTGAGCCACCTGTGGGGCGCTTGGCCGGCCCGCTCAGCCCAGTGTTGCCGGGATCCCGCATGTCCGACCAGCCGGATACCTTTGAACCATGCCCAAGCCCGAGCTGGACCGCCGCATCTTTTGGGATGTGGACTTCGACAAGCTGGATTATGATGCCAAGGCGGCGTTCATCATCGAGCGCGTCTTTGAGCGCGGCGATGTGCCCGACATCCGCAACTGTAGGCGGTATTATGGGGATGAAAAGATCATCGAGGTGCTGCTGAACGCGAAGTTCCTGCCATTGGCCACCCTTCATTTCGTTAGTGCGATCTTCAACAAGCCATTGGCGGAGTTCCGATGCTACACGCTGAGACAGTCGAACCAGGCACATTTGCCATACTGAAGCGCCTGATGGGCGTTCCGGCATTGAGCGGCTTTGCGCTGGTCGGGGGTACGGCCTTGTCACTTCGGCATGGCCATCGGCAGTCCATCGACTTGGATCTTTTCTGCCATGGTGAGTTTGATAGACCACGAGTGGTGGAGGAGTTGAGCAAGGAGTTCGGTCCGCAGTTCGAATACCGGAGGGACCCGATCAAATGGGCCGCATTCTGCACGATCGGTGGATTGAAGGTGGATATTGTGAAGGACCCGCATCCACGAATCCGTGAACTCGAACAGGTGGATGGCATCCGGCTCTATGCCGATGAGGACATTGCACCGATGAAGATCGAGGCCATCTTGCACAGAGGCAAACGGAAAGACTTCTGGGATCTCGCCGAGCTGCTTGGTGTATACGGGTTGCCGTGGATCCTTGACCGTCATCGGGAGCGATATCCCGATAACTCCATAGCGATCAGCATACCGTACGCGATCACCTACTTTGTCGACGCGGAGGAAAGCGAAGACCCCGTAAGCCTCAAGGGCCAAACCTGGGAAGGCATCAAGCGGTCCATCTCACAGACCGTGAATGACTACCTGAAGTAGGGAACGTGCCGAGCCAACCCATAGGGCACCTCGAGGTACCTCGAACGGCCGGCACATGCGCTTCTACCAGCTTGAACCACAAATTAGTCCGATCTGCTTGCTCCTTTTCCACATGACTTCCCCGGATGGCACATGGCGCCTGAGCGAAGTTTTTCGAGGTGCCCCACAGGCAACCATCGGGCGTGGTGGAACCCTGGCTGCCGCACCGGTTTCCGCCACCGTACCTTTGCGCTTCCCCGCCACCTTCGCCATCCATGAGCGACGCGATCAAGCACGAGTGCGGCCTGGCCTTCATCCGGCTGCGGAAGCCCTTGGCGCACTATCAGCAACAACACGGCAGCGCCCTGTACGGCCTCACCAAGCTGTACCTGCTGATGGAAAAACAGCACAACCGCGGCCAGGACGGCGCGGGCGTGGCCACCATCAAGCTGGACCCCCCACCGGGCACGGCCTTCATCGACCGCGAGCGCAGCACGGCCAAGGATGCCATCCAATTGATCTTCGGCAGCATCCACCGCGACATCGGGGCGGCCATCGCGGCCCAGCCCGCCCTGGCGCAGGACGCGGAACAACTGAAGCACGCTGCGCCGTACGTAGGCGAGGTGCTGCTGGGCCACTTGCGCTACGCCACCTTCGGCCGCGATGAACTGGAGAACTGCCACCCGAGGCGCCGGTTGAGCAACTGGATCACACGGAACCTGGTGGTGGCCGGCAACTTCAACATGACCAATGTGGACGAGCTCTTCGAACTGCTCGTCAGCATCGGCCAAGTACCCAAGGAGCGCAGCGACACCATGACCGTGCTGGAGAAGATCGGGCACTACTTGGACATGGAGAACGAGCGACTGCGCGCCATCCACCACCAATTGGGGTACAGCGACCGGCAGATCACGAAGATCATCGAGGAGAAGCTCGACGTGAAGAACATCCTCCAACAGAGCGCGATCGACTTTGATGGCGGCTATGCACTGGCCGGCCTCATCGGCCACGGCGACGCCTTCGTGCTGCGAGACCCGGCGGGCATCCGCCCCTGCTACTGGTACGCCGACGATGAGGTGGTGGTGGCCGCCAGCGAACGGCCCGCCATTCAAACCGCCTTCAACCTGAAGGCCGGCCAAGTGGTGGAGCTGGACCCTGGCAAGGCCCTGATCGTAAAGAAGGACGGGAGCTACGGCACCGAGCAGATCTTGGAACCGCTGGAGAAGCGGGCGTGCAGCTTCGAGCGCATCTACTTCAGCCGAGGCAGCGACGCCGACGTGTACCGCGAGCGCATCGCCTTGGGCCGCTCGGTGTGCCCGGCCATCCTGCAGGAGATCGACCACGACTTGGAGAACACCGTGTTCTCCTTCATCCCCAACACCGCCGAGGTGGCCTGCTACGGCATGCTCAAGGGAATGGAGGATGAACTGGACCGCGTGAAGGAACGGCGCATCCTGGAGCTGGGACCGTCGCCGGACCCGGCCAGGCTGCGGGCCATCCTCGCGCTGCGCCCGCGCCTGGAGAAGGTGGCCGTGAAGGACGCCAAACTGCGCACCTTCATCACCAACGACAACGACCGCGCCGATCTGGTGGCCCACGTGTACGACATCACATACGGCACCGTACGTCCCGGGCGCGACAACCTGGTGGTGATCGACGACAGCATCGTGCGCGGCACCACCCTGCAGCAAAGCATCCTCAAGATGCTGGACCGGCTGGAGCCCCGCAAGATCGTGGTGGTGAGCAGCGCCCCGCAGGTGCGCTACCCCGACGGCTACGGCATCGACATGGCCAAAATGGGCGATCTGGCCGCGTTCCGTGCCGCCATCTCCCTGCTGCAGGAAACCAAGCAGGAAAACATCATCGACGACGTGTACGACCGCTGTGTGAACATGGTGGAAAAGCCCATCACCCAGCAACAGAACCTGGTCAAGGACATCTACCGGCCCTTCACCGCTGAGCAGGTCAGCCAACGCATTGCCGAGATGCTCACCCCGCCCGGCCTGAAAGCCGCGGTGTCATTGGTATACCAAAGCATCGAGGGCCTGCATGCCGCCTGCCCGGGCCACACGGGCGACTGGTACTTCACGGGCGACTACCCCACCCCCGGCGGCAACCGCGTGGTGAACCGCGCCTTCATCAACTGGCACCAGGGCAAGAACGTGCGCGCCTACTGAGTTCCGGGAGCGTCCAGGCCGTCCACATACTTCCTGTCGTTGGCCAGGCGCGGCACCTTGCTTTGGGCATCGTTCATGCCGCGCTCCTTCATCCAGGCCGCGAAGCCGCCGCGCCGCACCGGCACGATCACCAATGGGCGCAGCACCTTGCCGGTGATCAGGTCTTTGTAGTAGGGATTGCGCTTCTGCAGCGCAGCATCAATTGCTTGCGCAAGAGCGGCCATGTCGGCGGGCGGTTGGGCAAACTCGATGTGCCACTCGTGGAACGGCAGCCCCCCACCGGGCGGCGCCGCCTGCGGTGCCACGGTGAACTCGGCCACCTCGCAGGGGTTCAGGGCTACCGCTTCCTGCAAGGCTCCCTCCACCTCCCCGGCGATCACGTGCTCGCCGAAAGCGCTGGTGAAGTGCTTGGTGCGCCCGGTGACCACAATGCGCGGCGGCACCAGCGATACGAATTTCACCGTGTCACCGATCTCATAACCCCAAAGGCCCGCATTGGTGTTCAACACCAGTGCGTAGTTCACCCCCAGCTCCACCTCGCCGATGGACAGGCGGCGCGCCCCGGGGTTGCCCACCTCATCGGCCGGAAGGAATTCGTAGTAGATGCCGTTGTCCACCACCAGCAACAGGCCCTCGCCGGGCCCTTGGTCCTGGTAGGCGATGAAGCCTTCGCTGGCGGGGAAGGTTTCCACGCGGTCCACCGGCCCGCCGATCAAGGCTTCCAAGTGGCTGCGGTAGGGGCCGTAGTTCACCCCGCCGTACACAAAAAGCGAAAAGTTGGGGAACACCTCCAGGACGCTGGCCTTGCCGGTGCGGGCCAGCAGGCGCTCGAAGTACATCTGCACCCAGGCGGGGATCCCGCTGATCAGGCGTAGGTCCGCGTGCATGGTCTCGCCCACGATGGCCTCCACCTTGGCTTCCCAATCCGTGATGCTGTTGGTGGCGAAGCTGGGCAGGCGGTTCCTCAGCAGGTAGCGGGGCACGTGGTTGGCCACTATGCCGCTCAACCTTCCGCTGGGGATGGCGCCCTTGCGGTCCAGCACCGGGCTTCCCTGCAGGAAGATCATCTTGCCGCCGGTGAACGAGGCGTTCCCCGTGCGGGCGATGTAGGCCAGCAGCGCGCGGCGCGCGCTGCCGATGTGGTTGGGCAGGCTGGCCTTGGTGATCGGGATGTATTTGGCGCCGCTGGTGGTGCCGCTGGTCTTGCAGAGGTACAGCGGCCGACCCGGCCAAAGCACGTCCTGTTCCCCGGCTATAATGCGGTCGATATAAGGACGGAATCCTTCGTAATCGCGCAGGGGCACGGCCTGCACCAGGCTGGCATGGTCCGTGACGTGCCCCAATCCGTGCTCCTTCCCGAAGCGGGTATCCCTGCCCGTGGCCAGCAGCGCGCGCAGCACGTTGAGCTGCGTGGCTGCGGGCTGCATCGCCGCCCGCATCGCGCGGGCCGCGGAGCGCTTGGCCCAGAGCATCGCTATGGCGGACCTGATGGACATGCCGCTATTGGAAGGAGATGTACATCTGCGGGTCGATCGGCGTGCCGCTGCTCCACAGCTCGAAATGCAGGTGCGGACCCGTGGTCTGCTCACCGCTGTTGCCCACAATGGCGATCGCTTCCCCGGCCTTCACCTTTTCGCCCGGCTTTTTCAACAATACCGCATTGTGCTTGTAGATGCTCACCAAGTCCAGGCGGTGCTGCACTTGGATCACGTAGCCCGCGTCGCTGGTCCAGCTGGCCAGGATCACGGTGCCGTCCAGGCAGGCCTTCACTGCTTCGTCGGCCTTGGTGACCACATCAATGCCGTAGTGCCCTTGGCCCGCGTCGAAGGTGCTGGTGACCACCCCGCGCAACGGCGGGAAGAAGAGCAGCCCGGAAAGGCCGAGGCGTTCCAGCGAAGTGGGCGTGCCGGCCGCGTGCACGCTGTACGCCTCCTCGGCGCGGATCTTCCGGCGCATCAGGCTGTCCGCGCGCGAGGGCTGCAGGTCCGCCGACGACGGTGCCTTCACCGTGGGCACCGTCAGCGTGATGCTGTCGGCGGGCATGTTGCCGCTGAGCACGTTCTTCAGGTTGTCGATGTAGGCATCGCGGACGGCCATTAGCTGTTCGAGCGAATCGGCCGTGAGGGTGGCCCGATAGGCGTTCATCTTCACGCGCTGGTCCGTGTAACCGGGGATGTATTCCTTCAACGGGGTATACACGATCACGGCGGCCACGAACAGTGCGTTGAGGATGAAGAGCACCACCGCCAACAGGATCACGTTCATCCGCGAGAGGCGGAAACTGAAGCGTTCCTCATAGGTGGATTCGTTGATCAGCACGGCGCGGTACTTACTGCGCAGTTTGCGGATCAAACGCCTGCGGCGGAGCTTGCGCCGCTGGCTGGCTGATGGTTGGGCTTCGGCCATGGGTCCGCGCAAAGGTGGGGCTTGGATCCGTTCCGGCCGTTCACCTGAAGATCAACGGTCCGGCCCTTGCCTTGCATCAATGCCCCGGGGCTTCACCTCCGTCCAGTCCGGCAATTACCTTTGAACTACTCTGTGCCGCGCAACCCGGCCCACAAACCACCGGTTGCACACCGATCTGCCCGATGCCATGACGAACCCTGCCTTGCGCGCCATGCGCATGATCACCTTGGTCCTCCTGCTTCCGCCCGCGCAGCAAGTTGCCTCGCAAATACCATACAACCCCGCCACCGTGGGCCAGATCGCGGAAGCGGAAAGGCACATTCCGGCACATGGCACCTTGCGCAATGGCGGGCCACCCACCCGCGGTTTCGACATGAAGTACGCACGGTGCGAATGGGACCTGGACCCGGCGGTGCACTACATCAGCGGATCGATCACCTCGTGGTTCACGGCCACTGCGGAACTGGACCAGGTGGTCTTCGACCTCAGCGACGCCTTGGAGGTGGACCAGGTAATGATGCACGGCAACGCGCTCACGTTCACCCACGGCCCGGGCACCCAATTGGTGATCGATCTGCCCGCCACCCTGCCCGCCGGTCAATTGGATTCGCTGACAGTGACCTATCAGGGCGCGCCGCCCAATTCGGGTTTCGGCAGTTTCGTTACGGACACCCATTCGGGCACGCCCGTGCTGTGGACCTTGAGCGAACCATACGGTGCCAAGGACTGGTGGCCCTGCAAGGACGACCTCAACGACAAGATCGATTCGCTGGATTGCTTAGTCACCGTACCGATCGGCAACCGCGCCGCCGGCAACGGGCTGCTGGTGGGCGCGGACACCACCGGCGACCAAGTGACCTGGCACTGGCGCAGCCGCTATCCCATTGCCCATTATTTGGTGGCTACGGCCGTCACCAACTACCTGGTGGACGAGCAGTACGCCCAGTTGACGGACGGCGATCTGTTGATGCTCACCTATGCCTACCCGGAAAGTTTCAGCAACGCCGTATCGGCGGCCACCGCCGTGCTGCCGGTGATCACGCTCTTCGACTCGCTCTTCGGCGCCTATCCCTTTGCCAATGAAAAATACGGCCACGCCCAGTTCAGCTGGGGCGGGGGCATGGAGCACCAAACCATGAGCTTCATGGGCAGCTTCCACCCGGAGATCATGGCGCATGAACTGGCCCACCAATGGTTCGGCGACAAAGTGACCTGCGGCAGTTGGGCGGAACTCTGGCTCAACGAAGGCTTTGCCACCTACCTCAGCGGCTTGAGCTATGAACACTTGGCCCCGTTCTATTGGCCCATTTGGAAGCGCAACCTGGTGAACCAGATCACCGGCCAGCCCGGCGGAAGCGTGTTCGTCACGGATACCTTGGACAACAACCGCCTGTTCGACAGCCGGCTCACCTACAACAAGGCCGCCATGGTGGTGCACATGCTGCGCTGGATATGCGGCGACAGCGCTTTCTACGCCGGCTTGCGCAACTACCTGGACGATCCCGAACTGGCCTACGGCTCCGTTACCACCGCAGATCTGCAATCCCACCTGGAAGCCGCCTCGGGCCTGGACCTCACGGGCTTTTTGGCGGACTGGTACACCGGCGAGGGCTATCCCTCCTACACCACCGTTTGGTCACAGGATGACGCGGGCACGGTGACCGTCACCCTCTCGCAGGCCACCTCCCACCCGTCCGTGGATTTCTTCGAGCTCCCCGTTCCTCTGCTGTTCCTGGGCGAAGGGCAGGACAGCACCGTGGTGTTGAACAACACCACCAACAACCAGGTCTTCAACTTCCATCTGCCCTTCGCAGTGGATTCCGTAGCCTTCGATCCGGAAATCTGGTTGATCAGCAGGCAGAACATCGTGACCCGCGTGGGGACATCGGAAAGTGGCCAAGGAGCGCTGCTGCTACGGCCCAATCCGGCAACCGACCGCATCGCCTGGCACGTTCCTGCCGGATTTATCCCGCGTACCTTCCGCGTGTGGGATGCCCATGGGCGCCTATTGGCCGTCGGAGGCGATGTTCGTTCGGGCCATTTGAACATTGCCCGGCTGGCGCCTGGCGCCTACACGCTGGAATTGCGGGGTGGCACGGATTCCCTGCGGGCGCGCTTCGTCAAGGAGTGAGTCGGGCCTCCAGCATCCGCCGCACGTATTTGCCCAGCACGTCAAACTCCACGTTGGCCATGTGGCCCGGCGCCAAGGTGCGGAAGGTGGTGTGCGCGTGCGTGTAGGGGATCACCGCCACGCTGAATGAGCGATCGTTCAGTGCCGCGATGGTGAGGCTCACCCCGTTCAGGCACACCGAGCCTTTCTCCACCAGCAGTTCCGCTTGCCCTGGCAGGGAGAAGGAGAACCACCAACTGCCCTGGTGCTCTTGCCGGACAAGGCATTCCACCGTGGTGTCCACGTGGCCCTGCACCAGGTGCCCGTCCAGGCGGTCGCCTAAGCGGAGGCTGCGCTCCAAGTTCACTTCGTCGCCCGCGCGCAGGGCGCCGAGGTTGCTGCGCTGCAAGGTTTCCTCCACCGCCGTCACGCGGTAGCGGTCGCCCATCAACTCCACCACCGTCAGGCAAACCCCGTTGTGCGATACGCTTTGGTCCACCTGTAGTTCGCTTGCCATGGGCGCCTGCACCACCAGGTCCGCATTGGCTCCCTGCCGGCGCACTTCCACCACGCCGCCCACTTGCTCCACAATGCCGGTAAACATCAGTTGCGTTGTGCGTGGTTGCCCCCGAGGACATGCACATAACCCTTCAACACTTCGGGCCGCGTGCCGTCCAAGTGCTTGAAGAAAACCGTGCAGACATAGAAGTACACGCCGTCCGGCACCGGCTCGCCGGTGTTGCCCAGCGTGCCGTTCCAGCGGATGGCGGGGTCGTTGGTGCTGAACACCTCCTGGCCCCAGCGGTTGAACACGTGCAGGTCGATCTCCTTCACGCCGCGGTACGGGAAGGGCACGAAGAAGTCGTTCACCCGGTCGCCATTGGGCGAAAACACGTTCGGCAGTGTATAGGAAGGGCAATTGTCGCCGCATACCTGGTTGCTGAACGCACTTTCATTGCCCACCGAATCGATGGCCGTTACCACATAGCAACCCGCCACCGAGCTGCCGTCGGTGTGGGTGAACAGCGTGTCCGTGGCACCGGTGATGGTGTGGATCAACACCATTTCGCCGCCCAAGCTGTCGGTGAACCAGATGTTGTAGCGGTGCGTGTCGTCCGCGCAGTTGTTGTTCGGGTTGGTCCAGGTGAGGGTGTTCAGCGGCAGCTCGCAATCGTTCACCAAAGACAGCGTGGGCGGGCAGGGCGGCGTAAGATCCACCGGTGATGCGCACACCTCCTGGCTGAAGTTGATCAAGGGCGACACGATGCCCGGGTCGTTGTAGCCGCCGAAGGCCTTTACATAGTAGCAGTAGCTCTGTCCGTTCACCAGGCCCGTATCCACGTACACGGGCTCCGTGGTGCTGCCCACGAATGTGAACACCCCCCCGATCTGCCGGAACACGTCGAACTGCGTGTTGAGCCAAGGCGTTTGGAAATTGATGTGCAGGGTGACTTGCTGGTCATCGGGTTCCGCCGTGATGAAGACGCTGGACGCCGTGTTGCCCGGTCCGATCAAGGTATTGCCGTTGCTCCCGTACAGTTCCACGCGGTAGGCATGGCCGTTGGTTCGCGTATCCAGGCCTTGGTCGAGGAAGGCCGTGTCCGGATTGGCAAGGAAAGGCGATGGATCGCTGGTATGCACGAGTTCCGTGGCCGAGGTGAGGCCGTTGCCGCGGTAAAGCTTGATCAGGTAGGGGCCGGGAAACTGGAGCGTGTCCAGGTCGTAGGCGTTGCTCCAGCGCACGGTGTCCACGCCTGCGGCCAGGTCGGTGGTTCCCACGCTCACATGCGTCATGATCGGCACCTCGCGCCTCAGCATGTTGCAGAATTCCTCGCTGGCATAGCTCCGCGCCCCATCGGCGAAGGTGGCCACCACCATGTAGCAATAGGTGACCCCAAAGGCCAGCCCGGCGTCGGTGTAGGTTGTGCTGTTCAGCCCGCTGGTGCTGCCGATGTACTGGTAGCCGGTATAGGCGGGCACGTCCGTTTCGCAGTGCCCGTGCACAAAGCCGTAGGAGCCCTGCCTGCGATAGATGCGGTATCCGGTGGCATTGGCGCAGATGCTGGGGTCCCAAGTCAATTCCATCACCGCTCCATTGGGGATGGCCGAGGGGTTTTCGGGGGCGGGGGCCACCACGGTGATGTTCACCGTCTTATAGTCCTGTAATTGCACGGGGTTGTAGTTGTCCCGTGCATTGAAAACCACTTGCCACGGTTGCTGCCTGACATGGGAGCAGTTGGTGTTCCAGGTGAAATTCCCGAAGACGATGTTTTGCGCGGGGTTGGAGCTGAACACCGCCGGCGAGCTCGCCACTTGGAAGGGCGCCCCAAAGGCGTTCAAGGTGATGGTCTGGCCCGCATCGGCATCTGAGGCCTGCACGGAGAGCGCCACTTGGTCGCCGGCTTCCACGCAAAGGTCCTGCACGGAAGCGATCACGGGCGGCACGTTGTTGCACGGGCCTACGATCACCTGCATGTCGCGTTCCACCCAACCGATGCTCACCCACTGGCCGTTGATCTTGCGCCACTGGCGCACCTTGAAGGCGATGTTGTAGATGCCTGCCTGCTGCGGACTGTTCCATGTGATCGTGCCCGTGGCCGGGTCGATCGCGTACTGGTTGTTCGGGCCGGGCACCACTTGGTCCGGGAACAGATAGCCTGGAATGGGGTTGCCAATGCCGTCGGGTGGAATGTTCAGGTCGCCGCCCAAGCATACCATGGGTTCAAAGGAGAGGCTGTCCCCATCGGTGTCGTACGCGCCGGGGTTGTGGACCCAAGGCTGCCCCAAACAGGCATTTTGTATGGGGGGGTTCAGGAATTGAGGGGTGCAATTGTTGCCGGCCACGCTTATCACCAACTCGGTTTGCACGCACATCGGCACGTTCACCGACCCGGGGATGTTCACCACGTCGGCCACGCGGTTGGGATCGATGAACTGCAGCAGGTACACGCCGGGGCCGGGATACACGTGCTGCTGGATGTACAGGTTGCGCTGGGTTTGGATGCCGGCCACCGTCAATACCGTGGAGTCATCGCGGGCAATGGTGTCCGGCAGGGTGCCATCGCCCCATGTCATCACAAATTCGGGCCGGTCCGCCGGTGAGTTGGGGTTGGTGTAGGTGATGATGGTGACCTCGTAGGTAAGGCTGCCGGGGCCTCCCACGTGGCACACCAGGATCTCACCGGCCTCGTTGTGCGTAGCCGAGGCCGATGCCGCCCAAGCCAGCAGCACGGCAACCCATAACGTGCGGAGGAATGCGCCCATGGAACCGGCAAAGTTCGCGAATTCCGGGCCAAGCCTTCCTTGGTACCTCCGCCTTTCCCCCGATCACCGGTGCCGTTGCCCGGTATTTCCACATTTTTCCGCGTGGTGTGCGGGCTGGTCCTTGGTTTTTGGCTCAGGGTTGGCAACTTCGCCCCGGATGGCAAGCGCACACAAAAAGCTCGATGCCCTGCCGGCAACGGCCATCGCGGGCAACGACATCACCAGCAGTTGCCTGTACGTGGGTTCCATCGCGCTGATGCATGCGGGCGTGTGGGCGGTAGGCGCGATGTTGCTGGTGGCGGGCGTGTTGTTCCTTTTCCGCAAGATCTACGGCGAGGTGGTGGGGGCCCTGCCGCTGAACGGCGGTGCGTACAACGTGCTGCTCAACACCACCAACAAGTACAACGCCAGCATCGCGGCTTGCCTCACCATCCTCAGTTACATGGCCACGGCAGTGCTCAGCGGCACCACGGCCATGTACTACTTGGCATCGGTGGTGCCCGCTGTTCCGGTGCTTTGGGCCACGGTGGTGGTACTGGCGGTGTTCATGTTGCTGAGCATCGCCGGCATCGGTGAATCCTCCTTGGTGGCCACGGTGATCTTCATCGCCCACTTGGCGATCATGGTGCTGTTGATCCTGGCCTGTGTGTGGTATGTGGCCCGCAACGGTTTCGGCCTGATGCAGCTCAACTGGTCCATGCCCGTGCCCGGCGGACGCGGAGTATTGGTGGCGCTCTTCCTGGGGTTCAGCACGGCCATGCTGGGGGTTACCGGCTTTGAGTCCTCCTCCAACTATGTGGAGGAGCAGAAGCCGGGCGTTTTCCCGCAAACCCTGCGCAACATGTGGATCGCCGTGTCGGTGCTCAACCCTTTGATCGTGCTCTGCGCCCTGATGGTGATCCCCTTGGCCTCGGTGCCCGACCACGAGGAATCCATGCTGTCGTTCATGGGCTTGAACGTGGGCGGGCGCTGGCTGGCCACCTTGATCAGCATCGATGCGGCGGTGGTGCTGTGCGGGGCCGTGCTTACCAGCTACGTGGGGGTCACCGGCCTGATCAAGCGAATGACCTTGGACCGGATCCTGCCGCAGGCCCTGCTCAAGGAGACCAAGCGGGGCAGCTCGCCGCGCATCATCATCCTGTTCTTCCTGCTCTGCCTTTCGGTGCTTTTCCTTACCAACGCGGACACCACGGCCTTGGCCGGCGTTTACACCATTTCCTTCCTCACGGTGATGGCCTTCTTCGCCTTCGGCAACTTCCTGCTGAAGATCAAGCGTGCGCGCCTGCCGCGCCCCGAAACCGCCAGCGTGGCCACGGTGTCCATCGCCACACTGGGCGTGGTCGCCGCGCTCTATGGCAACATGCGCCTCAACCCCAAGTACCTGGTGTTCTTCCTGCAATACTTCGTACCGGCCATGCTGGTGATCATCATCATGCTGGGCCGCAAGGTCATTTTGGAGTACCTGATGGTCTGGGTGAGCGGCTTCGTGGAAAGCGTGCCCGGCTTGGCCGTACTGGGCCGCTTCACCATCTCGCGCACCATCCGCCAGCTCAACCGCCAGGAGTTCGTCTACTTCACCAAGGGCGACGACCTCTCGGTGCTCAACCGCGTGATGATGTACGTGGAGGCCAACGAGATCACCCGCAAGCTGAAGATCGTCACCGTGCTCAAGGAGGGCGAACACGTGCGACAGACCTACCGCGACGACATGAAGGTGCTGGACCGCGCCTACCCGGACATCAGCATCGAGTTCATCGAGGTACAGGGCGAGTTCGGCCCGGCGCTGGTGCACCGCCTCAGCACGGAGTGGAACATCCCGCCCAACTTCATGTTCATCGGCTCACCGGGCGACCGCTTCCCCTACCGCCTGGCCGATCTCGGCGGGGTTCGTCTGATCATCTGACGGCCCGGGACCGCCACAGGTCCTTGCCGTATACGCGGTACCGCTTCCACACCGTACCGCCCAAGCGCTCCAGCTCGGCGCGCATCAGGCGGTTGGTCTCCAGCACCAGGTGGCTGTCGAAATGGGCGTAGCCGCGCCGGCGGGCTTCCTCCAGTAAGGCGTTCGCCAGCAGGCAGGTGAGCCCGTGTCCTTGAAGGTCCGGTCGCACGGCCCCAAGCAACAGGTTCAATTGCCGCGAGCGTTTCATGGCGCCCAGCACGTGTATGAAGCCAAAGGGGAAAAGCCTTCCCCGCGCCTTGCGCAGCCCCTCGCCCATGTCCGGCATGCCGACCACGAAGGCTGCGGCCTGTGCGTTGCGGTCCACCACCACCTTCACCAACCCGGGGTCCAGCACCGGCATGTATTGGGCGGCGAGCTTGTTCATGGCGGCCTCGTCCATGGGCACAAAGCCCAAGAGGCCTTTGTAGCTTTCGTTCACCAACCGCAGCACGGGCACTACCCATGGTCGCAAGGCTTTCCGTGAAGCGATCGGCAACACGCGGTACTCCCCGTTGCACAACAGGCGGTCCGTGATCCGGCGGTATAGGGCCGGCATTTCGCGGGGCACGGTGGTCTTGTAAGCCAGCGCGTCCGACACCTTCCCGTAGCCCAGCGCTTCGATGTGTTTGGGCAGGAAGGCCGGGTTGGCGGGCGTGGCCAGCACGGGCGGGTGCTCGAAACCTTCCACCTGTGCGCCCTGAGGGTCTTTGTCGCTGAGGCCAAAGGGGCCGATGATGCGTTGCATGCCCATGCTGCGCGCCCAGTGTTCCACGGCGCCGATCAAGGCGGCGCTTACGGCCGGGTCGTCCACGGTGTCCAACTGATAGAAGCGCGCGGTGCGCTCCCTGTGGATGCGGTTGTGGTTGCGGTGCACAAGGCCCATGATGCGGCCTGTGCACTGTTTCCCCTGCCAAGCAAGAAAGCGCACCGTATCACAATCGTTCAACACGGTATTCCGGCGGGGATCATGGAATGCATGCTCGTCCGCCCACACCGGGGGCACGAAGTTGGGCCGCTGGCCCGGGAGCCGCTCCGGCAAGTGGATGTAGCGCCGCAGGTTTCGGGCATCCTTGACTTCCTCCACACGGAACGGAGCTGCGGGCATGGCATAAGCGCAGGGCGAAGATACCGGGGCGTGTGGAGCGGTCAGTCCTTCACCTCCACCACAAAGCGGAAACCGGGATTCCCCTTGTACCCCGCCAGCTCTTCTTCAGTGCCTTCGCGGAACACCGCCCGGTCCGGGGGCACACCGGCCTGTTGCAAATAGGCGGCCACCCTGCTGCGGCGTACTTCGCCCAACTCCTTCACCGCTTGTTGTGCAGCAGCGGCCCCAACGGCTTCCACGCAACGTTCGGCTTCGGCGTTGCCTTTGGTGGCCGGGCTGCGGGCATCCAGAAAGGCTGAGAAGCTGCTGTCGCGCAGGCTCAGTTCCGTCACGCGCAAACTGTCCGCCTTGCCCAAGGGTGCGTGCAGGCCCAAGTGCTCCATCTTCAGGCGCCGGGCCGCCCATTCCTCCGTTTCCTGCCGCACATCGGCCACCGGTACCAATGAGGCCCGCAGTTCGGGCTTTTCCTTCAGCAAAGCGGCCAAGGCGTCCAGCGCCTGGCGCTGTTCCTTGCCTATGGCGGTGGCCAGGGGTAGGAAGCGCACCTCCTCCACGCCGGCATCCTCCTTGGCGCCGAATGCCCCGGCCACCAGCTTCACCGGTGCAGCCACTGCCTTCACCACCAGGTTCTTCAGCACTTGCCACACAATGGGCCACGGTTTGAATTCCGGGTCGTTCAGGTCGCCCTTCACCGGAATGTCCAGGTCTATCTTACCGTGCACGTCTTTGAGCAGCGCGGCGCCGAGCCGCAGGGGCAGCACGTAGATGCCGGTGTCGTGCACGGTGGTCTTTTTGCCGAATTGCAGCCGGTCCACCCGCAGGTGGTTCCTGCTGTCGATCCGCCCGTCGTGGATGGTGGTGGTGCCTTGATAAGCCAATTTGCCAGCCAGGATCGGATGTGCGGCATACCAGCGGCTGTATGCATCCAGATCGGGCAGCACCAGGTCGTTCACGGAAAGGTCCGCGGCCACATTGCGGAAGTTCCCGGGGTCGAACTTGAAGGTGCTCTGCAGCATGCCGCGCCCGTTCAGCCGTGCCGAAGCGGCGAAGTCGGCCGTTCCTCCGGCCGTGGTGATGCGGCTGCTGTGCACGCTCAATTGGTCCAGGGTGTAGCGGAAGGGCTTCTCGGGGGTGAAGTCCTCGAATTGCACGGTGCTGTTGGTCACCACCAAGCTATCGGCGGTGTACTGGTTGGCCACGAATTCCTGGCCCAGCATGCGGATGTAGTCGGCTAGCATCACGAAGATGTTGGCAGGGTCTGCGGCGAATGCGGCCGTGGTGCTGTCGTCGGTGGTGGCGTCCATCTTCAGCGCCTTGGTCCACGTGTTGCTGCCATCGGCCCATTGCTGGAAGCGGGTTGAGAACCCGTCGATGTGTACACGGGTGATCCGGAAGAGCTGGTCGCGTGCGTTCAGTGTGTCCAGCACCGTGCGTCCCTGCCGCAGGGCGATCAGCGATTGACCGTCCGCGCCGGTGACCTGCAGTCCATTTAGCGCCAGGTTGCCGCTGGCGGCCAATGCGGCGGTATCGGCCCAGCTGTCCTCCAGGTTCAGCCCTAGGTCGAGGCTTCCGTGCAGGGCGGTGGTGTGCATCAGGTCCTGCAGGTAGGGCAGTAGCGGCTCCAAGGCCAAGGAGAGCAGGTCGGCATGCACGGCATACAGGCTGCGTTCGGTGTCTATCTTGAAGGTTCCGCCCAGCTCGCCGCCACCGTCGATGGTGAGGTGCAGGTCGAAATCCATCCGTGCATGTTGGGAAGTAATGCAGCTGCAATTGGCCATCAGGCCGGAGATGCCGATGGGTGCCTTCAGCAGATCGCTGGCATACACGATCCTTCCCCCGGCAAGCTGGATATCCTCCATGCTGAACAGCACCGGGACGGTGTCCTCCGCATCGGCCGTTCCCTCCCCTGCACCCAGTTCAAGCAGGTCGCTGAAATTGAACCGTTCGCCGTGCTGTTCAATGTGGAAATAGGGGTCGCGGATGCGCAGCTGGCGGAAACGCCAGTGTTTGTTCCGGAACCCGCTCCACAGGTCGCTTTTCACGGAAATGGAGCGCCAGGAGACAAACACTTCGCCGCCGTCCGGTTCCATGCACTTCACCCCGTCCAACGCATAAGTGAAGGTGAAGGGGTTCAGGGTGATGCTTTCGATGGTCACCCGGCGGTTGATCCACTCCACGCTGTGTGCCTCGATGTAGCGCTTCAGCAGGTAGGGCAACAGGTAGGCCGTGAGCCCCAGGAGCAGGGCCACCGTGCCCGCAGCGATCAAAAGCCAGCGCCTCAACCCCCTCCCCCGCCGGGGTGTTTGTTCGGGAACCATGGGTGCAAATGTCCGAACTGGAGCGCTGCGCCACCTGCCGGGGCGACCCCGTCCGTGATATTCCACCAGTCCTGCATAAAGCCTTCAGGAACCGCCCATTAAGCAGGTCCCTTTTCAACTTCGTATCTTTGTGGCGCCGGTGCCGGCAGTACTGCTGGCGGTTGCATCCGGGAACCAACATACAACCATGAGCGATTATACCCAGATCCCGTTGATCAACGACGCAAGTTCGCGCCAGTTCGAAATGGAAGTGGAGGGCCGCATGGCCAAGGTGGAATATGAACTGAACGGCACCAAAATGTTCCTGACGCACGCCAAGGTGCCCAAGGCACTGGAAGGAAAGGGGGTGGGCGTGGCCATTGTGGAACGGGTGTTCAATTACATCGAAGAGAACAACCTGAAGTTGGTGCCCATGTGCGCATTCGTCACCGCACACCTGCGCAAGCACCCCGAGTGGAAACGCATCGTGGAAAAGGGCGTGGAGGTGTGAACGACGACGGGCCGCCTAATTTCGCGCCCCCGGAAGATCGGGCTTGAAAACATCCCGGGCTGCGGGCCCGGCCGGAAAGAATGTCGGTACGCGTAAGGTTTGCACCCAGCCCCACGGGGCCGTTGCACATGGGCGGAGTGCGCACCGCGCTCTACAACTACTTGTTCGCGCGCAAGCACGGCGGGCAATTCCTGCTGCGGATCGAGGATACCGACCAAACGCGGTTCGTGCCGGGGGCGGAGGAATACATCCGCAAGTCTTTGGCCTGGTGCGGCCTGAGGACCGATGAGGACCCCTGGCAGGGCGGCCCGCACGGACCCTACCGCCAAAGCGAACGCAAGCACCTCTACCGGTCCTATGCCGAGCAGTTGGTGAAGGAGGGCAAGGCCTATTATGCCTTCGATACGGCGGATGAGCTGGAAGCCATGCGCGAACGCCTTAAGGCGGCGGGGGCATCAGCCCCCGCCTACAACGCGGTCACGCGCGATCACATGCGCAACAGCCTTTCGCTCAGCACCTCCGAAACGCAAGAGCGGATCGACCGGGGCGACGCGCACGTGATCCGCCTGAAGGTGCCCCGGCAGGCCGAGGTGCGCTTCGAGGACCTGATCCGCGGATGGGTGACCGTGCACAGCAGCCACTTGGACGACAAGGTGCTGTACAAAAGTGACGGCATGCCCACATACCACTTGGCCAACATCGTGGACGACCACCTCATGGGGATCACCCACGTGATCCGCGGCGAGGAGTGGCTGCCCAGCGCCCCGACGCACGTGCTGCTGTATGAGGCCTTCGGGTGGGAAAGGCCCGCCTTCGCCCACTTGCCGCTGATCCTCAAGCCGGACGGCAACGGCAAGCTCAGCAAGCGCGACGGCGACCGCCTCGGTTTCCCCGTGTTCCCCTTGGATTGGCAGGATCCCGCCACCGGCGAGCGCAGCAGCGGCTATCGCGAACGCGGGTACTTCCCCGAGGCCTTCATCAACATGCTGGCCCTGCTGGGCTGGAACCCGGGCACCGACCAGGAGGTCATGTCCCTGGAAGAACTCACCGCCCTGTTCGACCTGGAGCGCGTGCACAAGGGCGGCGCCCGGTTCAACCCCGAGAAGGCGCGCTGGTTCAACCAGCAGTACCTCCGCCAGCAGCCGGACGCGGAACTAGGGGCCCAACTCCAGCAATTGTTGGCCACCAAGGGCATTGCCTCCACCGGGGAAAAAGCCGTTGCGGCGGCCGCCCTGCTGAAAGAGCGCGCCACCTTCGCAGCGGACATGCTGGAGGGTGAATACCTCTTCACCACCGGCTCACCCTTGGAGCACAACAGGGAGGCCGTGGATGAGCTGCAAAAGCGCTGGAAGCCGGGTACCGCCGCCGCACTGGCCACCTTCATCGCCAAGGTGGGCGCCATCACGGTGGCCGATGCTCCCGCATTTGAACAGGCCTTCAACCAGGCGTTGGAGGAGCACGGGTTGAAAATGGGACAGCTCATGCCCGCTTATCGGCTGTGCGTGGCCGGGCGGATGCAGGGACCGGGCATGTTCGACGTCAGCGCGATCTTGGGCCGCGATGAAGTGCTTTCCCGCTTGGAAACCGGCCTGAAGACCGGATCGACATGGGGCTGATCGAAGTGAAGGGAATACGGGTGTATGCCTACCATGGCTGCCTTTCCGAGGAGGGCCGCATTGGTGGGCACTACCGCGTGGATGTGGCGGTGGAAGGCGACATGGCGCGTGCCGAGCGGTCCGACAAACTTGCCGACACCATTGACTACAGCCGGGTAACGGCCATTGTGGTGGAGGAAATGGCCGTGCGCTCCAAGCTGATCGAGCATGTGGCGGCACGTATCCTTGCGGCCTTGCACAAGGAGTGGCCCCACGGGTTCACTTGGCGCGTGAGGTTGGAAAAAGAGCATCCCCCCATTGCCGGGGCGGTGGACTGCGTGGTGTACACGGTGGCGGGTTGAGCTGAACCGTTTATCTTCGCGGCCTTGCTGCGGGGCGGGAAGCCCGCCTGTAAATTGAAATACTGGTCGCGTGGCCGAGTGGTTAGGCACAGCTCTGCAAAAGCTGCTACTGCGGTTCGAGTCCGCACGCGACCTCTACAAGCGCCCCGCCCCGGGGCGTTTGCCGTTTGCCCACCTTTGCGGGCCCATACCGATCGCGCCCGTTCCACGTTGAGACCTCCGTAGCTTCGGCCCGCATGCGAACGATCCCCTTCCTGCTGCTTGGCGCAGCCTTTGTGACCATGGCCCCCGGGTTGCAGGCCCAGCCCGCCATCGGCCAATGGCGCGACCACTTCCAGTACCGCAACACCTTGGCCGTGGTACAGGGTGGCAACAACATGTACTGCGCCACCACCACGGCCGTGTTCAAATACAGCCTGCAAACCGGGGAAACGGAACGCTACAACAAGGTGAACCGGCTGAACGACGTGGACATCCTTTCCGTGGCCTGGAACGCCGGTGGGCAACGCCTGCTGGTGGGCTACAGGAACGGCAACCTGGACCTGGTGGGGGACCAGGGCACCATCAACATGCCCGACATCAAGCGCAGCAGCGTAGTGGGCAACAAGGGCATCTACTGCATCGCGGTCCGGGATGACCTGGCCTATTTGGGCTGCGGCTTCGGCATCGTGGTGGTGGACTTGGTGCGCATGGAAGTGAAGGATACCTGGTTGATCGGTCCCAACGCCGCCCAGCTGCAGGTCAACAGCATCGCCTTCCACAACGATTCCATCTATGCGGCCACGCAGGCCGGGCTGTACGCCGCATGGCAGGGGGCGGCCAATCTTGCGGCATTTTCCAACTGGCACAAGCGTACCGACCTGCCCGGCGCCAACGGAGCCTTCACAAAAGTGCTTGGGTTCAGTGGCCGCTTAGTGGTGAACCGCAGGGTGAGCGAACAGGAAGAGCTGGACCTTGATACCATCTACTACTACGATGCCGGATGGCAGGTGCTCAGCGGGGCTGCGGGCGGCTTCAACCGCAACATCACCGTATCCGGTGATGGGGAGTACCTCACCATCACCGGCCGCAACCGCATCCGTGAATTCAACCAGGGCCTGTCCGAGGTGAACTATATCGACCATTTCGGTTCACAAGCATTGAACCCGCATGATGCCCTGCGGACCGACGCGGGCTCGCTGTGGATCGCCACGGCAGGAAGCGGCCTGGTGCAGTTCCATGGCTTCAACGACTACGCGGTGATCGCGCCCAATGGACCCGCCAACAATACCTGCTACCGGATGGCCATTGCCCAGGATTGGCTCTATGTAACCACCGGAGGCACCACGGGCACTTGGGGCTTCAAATACCGCAAGGAGGGCGTGCACTACTTAATGGACGGGCAATGGCACACCACCAACAGAACCAATGACCCGCTCTTTGCCTCGGGCGCGAACGACTATGGGGAGGCTCTCAACGATGTCCTTGCCGTGCAAGTGGACCCTAACGACGGATCGCATGCTTACGTCTCCAGTTGGGACGACGGGGTTCTGGAGATGCGCAACGGCCATGGCACGGCATTCTTCGGCCCGGACAACAGTACCCTGCAGCGCTTTCAGAACAGCAGCTCCAACAGCGACCCCACCCAGGTGGCAGGTTTGGCCTTCGACGACAAGGGGAACCTATGGGCCACCAACAGCCATTGCACCCAGCCCATCAGCGTGCGGCTTAAGGGTGGGTCGTGGTACAACGGCAACGTAGGCAATGTGCTGGGGAACAACACCCTGCTGTCGGACCTCATTGTGGCCAAAAACGGGGACAAGTGGGTCATCAGGCCATGGGGGCACGGGCTGTTGGTGTACTCCGACAATGAGACGCCCACCCAACCCGGTGACGACCGCGCCAAAGTGCTCACCACCTTCGAAGGGGAAGGCAAACTGCCTTCGTTGGACGTCCTCAGCGTGGCCGAGGACCTCGACGGTTACATCTGGGTGGGCACCGGCAAGGGCGTGGCCGTGTTCTACAATCCCGACCTGGTATTTTCCACCAGCAACTTCGATTGCCAACAGATCCTGATCCAACAGGACGGCAACTGGCAGATCCTGCTGGAAACCGAATCGGTGAGCAGCATCGTGGTGGATGGCGCCAACCGCAAATGGTTGGGCACCCAAAGCAGCGGCGTGTACTTAGTGAGCGCGGACGGCACCGAGCAGCTTGCCCACTATACCATGGACAACAGCCCGCTTCCCAGCAACAACATCATCTGCATGGCCATGAACGGAACCACCGGCGAACTCTTCATCGGCACGGACCAAGGCATCGTGAGCTACCGCAGCGATGCCACCGCGGGATTGAAAAAGGCCGAGTGCGCCAGCGTGTTCCCCAACCCGGTGCGCGAAAACTTCACCGGTCCGGTGGCCATCACCGGCCTGGTGCGGGGCAGCGATGTGCGCATCACCGACATGGCCGGCAACCTGGTGTACCACACCGTCTCCAAGGGGGGGCAGGCCACCTGGCCAGTAACCGACATGAACGGGCGGCGCGTGGCCACCGGAGTATACCTGGTGCTGGCCATGGAGCCCGATGGCGCGGGCAAGTGCAACACCAAGGTGGCCGTGGTGCGGTAACAACCCCGATGGCACCGGTCCTGCTGCAGACCACCCGCGCCATTGCCCTGCGCACGTTCAAGCATGGCGACCGGTCCGTGGTGCTGAAGGCCTATACCGAAGCCTTCGGCCTGAGGTCCTATATGGCGCGTACCGGCAAGCAGGGGTCTGTTCAACCCATGCACCTGCAACCCTTGGCCCGTTTGGAACTGGTGGTGACCGAAAACCGCGAGCGCGAACTCCACGCCGTGCGCGAAGCGCGCCTCCTGAAGCCCTACACGGGCATTCCCGCCGATCCCCGGCGGGGCATGGTGCTGCTGTTCACCCAGGAGGTCTTGTACCGCACCCTGCGGGAAAGTGCGCCCGATCCTGCGCTCTTCGCCTTTGCCATGGAGCTGCTGGAGGCCATCGATACCGGTGGCAGTCTGGGCCGGTTACCCTTGGACCTTATGGCCGGGCTCGCACGGCACTTGGGGTTCCTGCCCGAACCTCCACGGCCGGGCCAAGACCGTTTCGACCTGCGGGATGGCTGTTTTTTCCATGGCCCTTCCCCGCACGCCTTTTGCCTGGGACCCGAGGCCTCCTCGGCATTCGCCCAGTTGCTGGCTCCCGGTCCGCACCGCTTCACACCGGCGGAGCGGAAAGCCTTGCTGGAAACCTTGCTGGCCTATTTCCGCTTCCACGTGGAAGGTTTCGGGGAACTCCGCTCGCCGGAGATCTTGCACGAACTGCTTCTTTGAACCCGCACCGGCAAGGCTAAATTCGTGCGCGCCGCGCCTCCGGCAAGACCACTTGGCCACCTGCCCACCCCATGCCCCCACGCCCCCCCTCTTCACCCTCCGCGAATGGCCAGGAAAACCGGACCGTGGGGCATGGCCCGGCACGCACCGATGAGTTCGCCTGGCTCAAGCTTAGCGAAGAGCAGCGCAATGCGGGGGTGCCCGATGCACAAACACGCCGGGTAATCGACTTCCTGGAGCACGAAAACGCCCATACCGAACAAGTACTGGCACCGCTTGCCCAGCTACGCCAAACCCTCTATGCCGAAATGAGGGCCCGGATCAAGGAGGATGACCTCGGGGTGCCGTACCGCGAAAATGGCTACTGGTACCGGTACCGGTTCGATCCCGGGGCGGAATATCCGGTGCACATGCGCGCCCCGGTGCTGGCGGACAAGAACCAGGTGCCGGCCGTATTCACCGACTTCTTAGATGAACCCGCCTTGGCCGCAGAGCACGAGTTTTTCGACTTGGCCGATTTTGAGATCTCCCCTGGAAACGGGTTGATGGCGTACAGCATCGATACCGTGGGGCGACGACTGTATGAGATCCGGTTCCGGAACCTGGCCACCGGGGAGGACCTTCCCGACGTGATCACCCACGCCAGTGAGGGGGGCGCCTTTGCCGACGACCGCACCTTCTTTTACGTGCGCAAGGACCGCAGCCTGCGCAATGCACGGGTATACCGCCACATCATCGGCACCAACCCGGCCTCCGACGAGGAGGTGTTCCATGAAAAAAACAGGGCCTATAGTTGCGAAGTGTACCGCAGCCGCTCGGACCGCTTTGTGGTCATCACCTCGGAAAGCACGCTCTCCAGTGAACACCGTTTGCTGCGCACCGATGACCCCATGGGCCGGTTCCAGTTGCTCTTTCCGCGAGAAAGGCGCCATGAGCTCAGCATCATGCATGCCGCAGACTCCGCCGACCCGGCCGGCCCAGGCACGTTCTACCTGCTCACCAACTGGAAAGCACGCAACTTCCGCCTGATGCAATGCCCCGGCAACCGCACCGAAAAGAGCGCATGGACGGAACTGGTGCCCCACCGCACCGATGTGCTGCTGGAGGATGTTGAGGTGTTTGTCGACCACTTGGTGCTCACCGAGCGCGTGAACGGCCTGGTACACCTGCGCATCAGGCAGATCAGCAGCGGCCGTGAGCACCAAGTCCGGTTCAACGACCCGGCCTACGTGGCCTACGGCGGTACCAACCCGGACCCCGATAGCACCAAGTTCCGATACGGATACAGCTCGCTCACCACGCCTTCCAGCATCTTCGAGCATGATCTGCTGGCGGGAACGGACAAGCTGCTGAAGCAACAGGAAGTGGAGGGCGGCTACGATGCGGCGCAGTACATGGGCGAGCGCATCTGGGCCACGGCGGCGGACGGTGTGCAGGTGCCCATCAGCGTGGTGCACCGCCGCGACCTGCCCATGGACGGCCTGGCACCCCTGCTGCTGTATGGTTATGGCGCCTACGGCATCACCGTGGAACCCGTGTTCAGCAGCGCCCGGATCAGCCTGCTGGACCGGGGGTTTGTGTTCGCCATTGCCCACGTGCGGGGGGGGGAGGAACTGGGCCGGGCCTGGTACGAGGATGGCCGCATGGAGCACAAGATGAACAGCTTCAGCGATTTCATCGCCTGTGGCGAGCTATTGGCCTCTGATGGCCACGCCGACCCCAAGCGGATCTATGCCATGGGCGGAAGTGCCGGGGGGCTGCTGGTGGGCGCAGCAATGAACATGCGGCCCGACCTGTGGGACGCCATTGTGGCCGAGGTGCCCTTCGTGGATGTGGTGAACACCATGCTCGACCCGGCCTTGCCCCTGACCACCGGCGAGTACGACGAGTGGGGCGACCCGCGCCAACCCGATGTCTTGCAGCGCATGCTGGCCTATTCGCCATATGACAACGTGCATGATGCCGACTATCCCGCGCTATTGGCCACCACTGGTTTTCACGATAGCCAAGTGCAGTATTGGGAGCCTGCCAAATGGGTGGCCCGGCTGCGTGAACACCAAATGGGGGACCGGCCCCTGCTGCTGTGGACCAACATGGAGGCCGGCCATGGTGGAGCGACCGGCCGCTTCGAGCGGTTGCAGGAAGTGGCCCGCATCTATGCTTTCCTGCTTGGCCGCGCCGCACGCAAGGGGCACGGCACGCACGGAATGAACGGCATGTGATCCCGGCCTACCCGGCCAAGCGCTCAGCCAGCAGGATGTCCTCCAGCACCATGGGCATCACCTCCATGGGCCGGTGCGGTTCACGGCGCGAACGTTCATACTCCCCGATGGTGGCGAAATACAGGCGGCATTCGTCATTGGTCTCCACTTCCCACACCACGCCGTACACCTCCCTGCCGCTGCGCAAGCGGAACCGACAATGCGCATGCATGTATTCCCGGATGTTCGGTAGGCCCATGGTGCATTGTTTGCACCGAAGGTAGCATGGGCCACCCTGCCCCGGAGGGTGAAAACATCAACGATCGTTGATAACCCCGCCAAGGATTTCCCTCAACCCTTGTCCACCGCCACCTTGATGCGCTTGCCCACCTTCAAATGGCGCGTGTTCATCTCGCCGTTCAGCCGCCGGATGTCCTCCACGGTAACTCCCGGATAGTTCTTCGCGATCTCCCACAAGGTGTCGCCTGGCTGAATGGTGTGGTAGATGTAATCCCTGCTTTCCGCGCCGGCCCTGGCTTCTTCGTTCCCACTGGCGGCTTGCTGCGGGGTGGCTTCCGCTGGCTTGTGCAGCACCAACCGCTGGCCAATATGGATGCGGTCGCCATGGATCTGGTTCCACCGGCGGAGGTCGTGCACGCTCACCCGGTTGCGCTGTGCGATCAACCCCAGGGATTCCCCCTTGCGCACCACATGGAAGCTGCGCCCCGATGGTGCCTGTGTTGCCTGCGGTGCCCGGGCCGATGCCGTTGCGGGCGCCGGTGCGGTTAGGTCCGGTTGGTAGCTGCGCGAAATGGAATCCTCACCCTGGATGAATGCCGCCACATACTGTACCGGGAGGTACACGGTGGCCGGCCATTTCATCTCCGGCACCACCCCCAACTTGAACACCGGGTTGAGGTCGCGCAGCTCTTGCGCCGGGGCGCCGATGATGGCCGCGAGCGTATCCAGCACCAACGGATAGCGCACGTGCACCGTGTCCACTTCGTACGCACAATAGTTGGGGATCACCGGGAAGATGTTGTGTTCCGCAGCGTGGTTGAAGATGTAGTTCACCGCAATGAACGCCGGGACGTAGCCGCGTGTTTCGCGGGGCAGGAAGTCGTACACCTTCCAATAATCCAAGGTGCCGCCCGCGCGGCGCACGGCCTTGTTCACATTGCCCGGCCCGCAGTTGTATGCCGCCAGGGCCAGTTCCCAATCACCGAACGCCTGGTACAGGTCTTTCAAGTACCGGCAAGCGGCATCCGTGCTCTTGTAAATGTCGCATCGCTCATCCACATAACTGTCCGAGCGCAGGCCGTACAACTTACCCGTACCGATGATGAACTGCCAAAGCCCCACGGCCGCCGCACGGGAGCGGGCTCCGGGATACAGCGCACTTTCCACCACGGCCAGGTACTTCAGCTCCTGGGGCAGGCCGTAACGGTCCAGGGCTTGTTCAAAAACCGGGAAGTACAGTTGCGCCAGCCCGAGCATGCGCGCGGTTTGTTCCTGCTTGCGCTGGGCGTACATGTCGATGTAGGCACGCACCGGCTGGTTGTACGTGAGCTTGAAGGGGGTGCGTTCATCCAAGGCCAACAGACGCTCCCGATAGGATTCCTCGGGCCATGCGGGCACCTCGCCCGGGGCATAGCCGTGTACGTTCAGTTCATCACGGTCCGTGACGAAGGGGTCGTTCTTCAGCCATGGCAACCGGCTAAGCTCATCAATGCGTTCCAGCACGGGATCGACGGGCAAAAGCGCGTCTTGTGCAACTACGCCCGCCGGAAGGGCGAGCAGCGCCAATATCAGGTGTCGGATGTGCATGGGGGATGCGAATATCGCAATTCATACGTGGTTGGGCCGGGGATGTTGTGCTGGCAACTGCCAACGATCGATCGTTGAGGGAATGCCGGAAGCGCGTGGCCGTGGCCCCTATGCGCCAAACACCTGCCGCGCCACCGCCAACAACCGCTCATCCCCGAACGGCTTGGCCATCAACTGGATGCCGAACGGCATGCCGTTGGAGTGGGTGCCTGCGGGGATGGAAATGGCGGGCACCCCGGCCAGGTTGGCCTGCACGGTAAAAATATCCTGCAGGTACATGGCCACCGGATCGCTGATGTGTCCGTGTGGAAATGCCGTAATCGGGCATGTGGGGGTGAGCAGCACATCGCATGCCGCCAGGTCGCGGAGGGTGTTGTCACGGATCAGGCGCCTCACCCGCATGCCTTGGGCGTAGTAGGCATCGTAATAGCCCGCGCTCAGCACAAAGGTGCCCAACAGGATGCGGCGCTTCACTTCGGGACCGAAGCCCTGGGAGCGGCTTTTCCGGTAGACCTCCTCCACCCCGTGTGCATCCTTGGCCCTGTGGCCATAGCGGATGCCGTCGAACCGGGCGAGGTTGCTGCTGGCCTCGGCGGTGGACAGGATGTAATAGGCCGGCACGAACAGGTCGGCCAGGGCCAGTTCCATGGGCACCACTTCGTGGCCTTCATCGCGCAAGCGGTCCAGTTGTTGGTGCACGTGGGCCTTGATCTCCGGGTCCATGCCCGCATGGTCCAGGCAGTGGGTGTAATAGCCCACCTTCAGGCGCTTGGGCACCTCCGCGGTCCCGAAGGGCACGTGGCTGCTGGTATTGTCCCTTTCATCGGGCCCTGCGATCACCTCGTAGACGCTCTGCACATCGCGCACATCGTGGGCCAAGGGCCCGATCTGGTCAAACGAGCTGGCAAAGGCAATGAGGCCGTAGCGGCTCACTCTTCCGTAGGTGGGCTTGAACCCGGCTACCCCGCAGAACGATGCCGGCTGGCGAATGGACCCGCCCGTGTCGCTCGCCAAGGCGATGTGGCAGATACCGGCCGCCACCGATGCGGCGGCACCTCCGCTGCTTCCGCCGGGAACCCGCGCGGCATCGTGCGGATTGCCCACCGGCCCATAGGTACTGGTCTCGTTGCTGGAGCCCATGGCGAACTCGTCGCAATTGGTGCGGCCGATGATCACCGCGTCGGCGGCCAACAGGCGCTCCACCACCGTGGCGCTGTACGGGCTTGTATACCCCTGCAGCATGTGGGAGGCGGCGGTAACGCGGTGTTCCGCGTAGCACAGGTTGTCCTTGATGCTGACCACCGCACCGGCCAATGCGCCGGCCTCGCCCTTGGCCCGTTTCGCATCCACTGCGGCGGCTTGCTCCAAGGCGCTTTGTTCAAAAAGCTCCGGGAAGATGTTCAGGTGGGCTTTGGCCTTGGCCTGTTCCAGGGCCGCACGGGTGATGGCGGCCACATTGGTCAACCCGGAAGCCAACGCCTTCTTGGCCTCGTGGAACGTACGGGGCATGACCATGTTGCCGATGCGCGCGCTCAAGGTTTATCGGACGGCGTTGCGTCGTCCTTCTGGGCGTCCTTGAATTCCTTCATGCCCCTGCCCAGTCCACGCATCAGTTCAGGTATCTTCTTGCCGCCGAAGAGCAGCAGAAGCAAGGCGATGATGAGGATGATCTCCGTTGGACCTATTCTTCCCATGGTGCTGCGGCGACCGGTGATAGATGGCCGTCCGGAAGGACAAATGTAGTGCGTATGTCCGACCCCCGCCGGCTTCCGTTCCCGGGCAGGCAGCCTACTGCATGATCCAAGCGGCCGGGTTCACTTTTTGCAGTTGGCCGTCACTGCCGATCTTCCAGATCTCCAGGTGGGCCGTACTGGCCCCGTCCTCGGTCATCACCGTACCCACCACCTGTTTGGTGTCCACCTTATCACCCTTGTTCACCGCCACGTCCCGCAGGTTGCTGTACACGGTGCGATAGGCGCCGTGGCTGAGCATCACCGCCTTTCCCGCACCTGGGATCACAATCACACTGCTGACCTCACCCCGGAAGATGGCCCGCACCGGTACGCCGGGGTTGCAACCGATGTCCAAGCCGTTGTTCTCGATCTGGATCCCCTTGAGCACGGGGTGGGGCTGCTTGCCGAAACTGCTGGTGATGGTGCCTTTTTCCACCGGCCAGGGCAGTTTACCCCTGTTCTTCTCGAAATCGGCGTTGAGCTCCTTGGCCTCGGGCGTCAGTGAGAAGCCGGTGGCGGCCTTGGCTGCCGGGCTGGAAGTTTTGTTGGCGGCGGCCCTGCTGCGCGCGATCTCGGCCTCGATCGCCTTGCGGATGGCCGCGGCCAGTTCCTGGCGCTGCCGCTCCTGCTTGGCAAGGGTCTGTTTCAGCTGTCCCTCCTGCTTGCGCAATCCTTCCAGCGCGCCCTGCTGTTCTTTTTTGTCCTGGGCCAACTGGCGGGCTTCGCCCTGTTGCCGGTTCAACAAGGTGGACTTGTCCCTGCGGGTGTCCTCAAGTGCACCCACCTTTTCCTCCAACTGCCTGCGGGTATCTCCGATCAGTTCGGCCTGTTGGCTTCTGTGCCGGGCCAGTTGGTCCAGGTACCTGGACCGCCTGAAGGCCTGTGCGAAGCTTTCGGCCGCGAAGATGTAGCTGAGCCGGTCGTATGCGCTGCGGTTCATGTAGGCGAACTGCACCATCCGTGCATATTCCTGCTTCAGGTGTTCCAGTTCGCCCTCCAGGTGGTGGATGCTGTCCCTCCCGTCCTGTATGGATCGATCCATCCGCACCAGTTCACCGTTCATGGCCTGGATCAGCTCTTGGCGCTGTCCGATCTGCGCATCCAGCAGCTGCACCTGCTGCTGTGTGTTGCGCTGGGCGTTCCGCGCCTTGTCCAGCAGCGCACTGGTCTGCTTGATCTGCGCATCCAAGGCATCCTGCTTTTTCTGGAGCTCCTTCCTGCTCTGGGCCTGGGCGGGCACTAAGCAGGCGGCCAGCAGCACGGCGGTGGCGCACCGCCTAATCCAAGCGGCCGAACTTCGCCGGTATGCGGAAAGGCAGTGCATTGGGCTCATTGATCACGATGCGGTCCAGGTGGATGCTGCCGCCGGCGCTCTGTCCGGGTGCCGACAAAGAAAGGGCTACCCGCTTTGGAATGGAATAACCGGAGATGGTTGTGCGGTCCATATAACGCACATCGGCCTGTTGATCGTGCACCAGATCGCTCACCATCACACGGTTCAACTGCAGGCTGTCCGGGTCCATCCAGTATTTGTACACCACGGTTTCACGGCGCTCGGCCTGCCTGAGGATGCGCTCCAGCCGTTTTTCGCGTAGGTCCTTATTGTCCGGCAAGGTGTCCCACGGGGCGATCTCCTCCGCTGCGCGGATGAACTTGCGTCGTTCGCGCACGGCCAGCGAGTACATGCCTTCCTCCCTGCCGCTGCGGTACTTTTCCGTGGTGTCCAGCCCCATGGGCAGGCCCAGGAGGGCATCCTGCAACAGGCGCAGCCCGGGCCGCACGCCGAAGCGCGCTTGTGCCTGGTCGTTCGTGCCGGTCCAATACTGGTCGTGCAGCTTGTCGATGAACTTGAGCGAATCAGGCGTAAGCAGCACACGGGCCACTTCAATGCCCAATGCAGGGGTGACGCTGACCCAAATTGCGCTGTCGCGCACCAGGCGCAAATGGGCCTTGAAGCTTTTCCGCTCCCCGTGCATTTCCATGGAAATATCGGCCTTGGCCGCGAGGTGCCCCGGCACATGTGCCGCTGCGGCGGCAAGGCGGTCCACCAGTTGGGCGGCACTGCGCGGGTGCAGGTCGCGGGGAGCCGCGGCCGCGTCGGCCACCGCCCTGCTTCCGCGGCAGGCCAACAAGAACATGGAGGCCCCCAGGACGGCGATCTGGAAGCGCCCCCTCATTCCACCAATTTGCCCTTATCCACCTTGCGGTCGATCAGTTCGCTGGCACCGCCGGCAGCCTGTGCCTTTTTCCACTGTTCCACGGCGCCGGCTTGGTCGTTCAGCTTGTACAGGATGTCGCCGTAGTGCTCCAACAGCACGCCTTCCGGCGCCGGGCTGGCCTTGATGGCCTTCTCCTGCCACTGCCTGGCCTCCCCGTATTTCCCCAGTTTATACAGGACCCATGCGTACGTGTCCATGTAGGTGGCCGTACCCGGGGCCAGTTCGTTGCTCCTGCGGCTCATTGCCTCAGCCTTGTCCAGCCGTTCACCGCGCACGCTGAGGTAATAGGCCCAGTTGTTCAGCACACCGGCGTCGTCCTTGTTGATGGCCAGCACGCGTTCGTATGCCGCATCGCTCTTTGCGTAGTCCTTCACCTCGTTGTACGTGTCGCCCAGCAGCCCGAGGAACTGGGCCTCCAACGGCTTGTTGTCCACCACCATATCACGCCCCTGCACCAAGGCTTCGATCGCCTGGTCGTACTGCTTGAGCTGGTTGAGCGCGATGCCGTCGTACAGGAACGGTTCGGGCTGCGAGGGGAAGAGTTCCGCGGCGGCCGCGGCATCCTGGTGCAGTGAGGTCCAATCCTGCAGTTGCAGGTCCAGTTGCAGCAGTGCGCCCCAGATGGGGAACTTGTCGCGCTCATGCACCAGTGCCTGGCGGAATGCATCGCGGGCTTCCTTCGGCTTGTCTTCCCGCATGAAGAAATCGCCTTCGATGGAGCTGGGCTTGCCGGATTCGGGATGGGCGGTCTTCATCACCTGGATGAGGGCATGGCTCTGTTCCACCAATTTTTGCCCCGTGCTGTCCGGCATCCCTTGGCCGCTGGCCTGGTAGAAGCCCAGCAACAACTGCATCTTGGGGTCGATGTCCAGGTCCGGGTCGGCAAATGCTTCGCGCAACTGCACGAATCCTTTGTCGTACTCCCCCTCGTCGTAGTACAGCTGAGCCAGGGAGATGCGCGTCATGCTGTCGTCCGGGTCCGCCGCCAGGGCCTTGTGGTAGAGGTCCAGCG
Source organism: Flavobacteriales bacterium (assembly GCA_023957375.1). Classification (GTDB taxonomy): domain Bacteria; phylum Bacteroidota; class Bacteroidia; order Flavobacteriales_F; family PHOS-HE28; genus PHOS-HE28. Next base: position 1,033,694 of record JAMLHB010000002.1, read on the forward strand.
CCTTGTCCCTTTGGCCGAGCTCCATGTACACCTCGGCGAGCATGCCCATGTAGCGGTTGTCGTCGGGCTGTTCCGCCATGGCCCGTTCCAGCAGGCCGCGTGCCTTCTCCAACTGGCCTGCGCCCACGAGCATTTCGAACTCGCGTGTCACCAATTCCTCGTTCGTTCCAAATTGCTTCTCCAGGTCGCGGTACACCTTCTGGGCCTCGTCCACGTTGCCTTGCCTGGCCAAGACCTCGGCCAGCCCGAAATACACCTCGTAGCGTTCCGGCCATTTGTTCAGAATGCCCCTGTACGCCTTGGCCGCCCCTCCCAGGTCGCCCAGTTGGCTGCTGAGCTCGGCCAGCAGGAAGCGGTACCAAATGTTGCCGCCATCCGCCTCCACGGCCTTCCGGGCCATGGCCAAGGCCTCATCGCCCTGCTGTGACTGATGAAGGATCTTCGCCAGCTCGAACATCGCAGCCGCGTTCGACGGATCGAGCTTGATCACGCCGCGATACAACTGCACCGCCTTGCCTGGATCTCCCTGCAACTTTGCGTTGGTGGCATCCAAGTAGAGGCGCATCACCTGGGCACGCTTGTCCTTGGGTGCCGCAGCCCGGCCCTCCACAGCCGCTGCATTGCCGCCATCACCCACTGTCTTTGCCCCCGCACAGCCCAATAGCAGCAGGAGGGACAAAAAGGGGATCAGTGCGTTCTTCATGTGCACGTTAACCAATGGCGCAGTCGTCGCCCACGCTCAGGTCCATGGCGCGGCCCTGCACCCTGGCCCGTTCGCCCAACATGCTGTTGGCCACCACGGCACCGGTTATCGCCGCCTGCCCGCCGATGATGGCATTGTCCACCACGCTGTTCCTGATCACGGCACCTGCCCCGATGGACACGTACGGGCCCACCACGGCATGTTCCAGGGTGGCGCCTTCGGCAATGAAGCACGGCGGCACCACCACGCTGGCCTTGAGCTTGGCCCCGGGATGCACCAAGTGCTTCTCCGCCTTGATGTGCTCGAGCACCCGGGCGTTGGTGTCCACCATAGCGTCCTTGTTGCCGCAATCCATCCATGCGTCAACGGCGCCCGCCTTGAAGCGTGCCCCCTTGGCCTTCATGTTCTCCATGGCATTGGTCAACTGGTACTCGCCCTTCTCGCGGATGTCGTTGTCGATCAGGTACTGCATTTCCTTGCGCAGGCGTTCGCCATCGGCGAAGTAGTAGATACCGATGATGGCCAGGTCGCTGACGAACTCGGCGGGCTTCTCCACAAAATCGGTAATGATGCCCTGGTCGTCCAGTTGCACTACGCCAAAGGCGCGGGGGTCCTCCACCTTGCTCACCCAGATCACTCCGTCGCAATCAGCGTCCAACTTCATTTCAGCCCGGAAGAGTGTGTCGGCAAAGGCTACCAGGATGCGGCCCTTCAGGGCGGGTCCCGCGCACAGGATGGCATGGGCGGTGCCCAGTGCTTCCTGTTGATGATGGATGGTGCCTTTGGCCCCGATGCCTTGTGCAATGGCCAGCAAGCGCTGTTCCACGGCAGACCCAAAGGCCGGGTTGGTCACAAAGGCCACCTCTTCCACAGGCTCCCCGGCCACCTTGGCCAGGTCCTCCACCAACCGTTGCACAATGGGTTTGCCGGCAATGGGCAACAGGGGCTTGGCCGTGGTGTGGGTATGCGGACGCATCCGCTTGCCCATACCGGCCATGGGGACGATGATCTTCATTCAAGGGTTGGGGTCGGTCAATGTGTGCCGGTGTGGCCGAAGCCCCCGGCACCGCGTTCAGAGGCGCAAAGTTCCGGCATTTCCTCGAAACGGACCTTGATGTACCGGGAAATGACCATTTGCGCAATGCGCTCACCATCCTTCACCTCGAATGGGGCTTTTCCATGATTGATCAGCAGCACGCGTAGTTCGCCCCGGTAATCGGCGTCCACCGTGCCGGGGCTGTTCAGCACCGTGACCCCGTGCTTGAAGGCCAATCCGCTGCGCGGCCTTACCTGTGCCTCGGTGCCTTCGGGCAGCTCGATGTACAGGCCTGTGGGGATCATGGCAAAGCCGCCCGGCTCCAAGGTCAGCGGCCCGTCCAGGTTGGCACGCAGGTCCACGCCGGCACTGTGCCCGGTGGCGTGTTCAGGCAGCGGGTGGCGGCTCTTGTTCACCACACGCACGGTGGCCACGGCAGCCTTTGTGGGTTGTTCTTCCTCGGGCATGGGGCAAAGGTGGGTACAATGTGGGAACAATGCGGAATCACGGGAAGGCGAAGGGGAAAACCGCCCCGGCGCCACGAATAGGTGCCGCCACCCATGAGGAAGGGGCCCGGTTTCCCGCGCCCCTTCCTCGATCCGTGCATGGCCGACTGCCTATGCGGCCGCTTTGGCAACAGCGGCATCTGCGCGCTTGGGCAGGGTGATCATCTTGAAGTCGTTCATCACCACCTCGGTCACCAACCGCTTTACGCCGTCCTTGCCCTTGTACGTTCGGTGCACAATGCGGCCTTCCACCATCACCGGCATGCCCTTGGTGAGTAAGAGGCCCACCTGCTCGGCGGTGCGGCCCCAGGCCACCACGGTGTGCCATTGGGTATCGGTCACCCGTTCGCCTTCGGTGTTCAGGTAGCTTTCATGGGTGGCCAAGCTCATGCGGGAAACTTTGCGGCCCGTGGCGATCTCGCGCACTTCGGGGTCGAAGCCCAGGTTGCCGATCAGTCGTACGTGGTTGTTCTGCGTTCTCATGGTGTTGAGGATTTAGGGGTTTTTCGTTCTGCAAGACCGCTGTGGTCCGTTGCCGTTGCAAACATTCAGTGCACCACAATCCCGATCCGGTTGATCTTGCATTTGTAATCGTTCATAGCCGGTTGCTGTCGTTTGTGCAACGACACGTGGTTTTGGAGGTTCGGGCTGGGTTAACCCCGCAGACATTCCCGATCCGTGCGCCCCTAGGAACCTGGTCCTATCTTTCAGCATCTTCTTTTTCACCCCACAGGCAGCGTTGGGCTCCAACCCCGTGTCTTGCCTTTGGAAAAACACCCGAGCCGACCGGTGCCTGAGCTGGATGAATACGAGCTGGTCCGTGGATGCTTGAGCGGGAGCGGCCGCGCTGAAGAGGCGCTGTACGCCCGCTACGCACCGCGCATGTTCTTCGTATGCCTGCGCTATGCCCGCGACCGGGCCGGAGCGGAGGACATGCTACAGGACGGCTTCATCCGGGTGTTCGACAAATTGGGCACATTCCGCATGGAAGGCTCACTGGAGGGATGGATACGCCGGATCATGATCACCACCTGCATCAACCATCTGCGCAAAGGCTGGGTGTACCACGAGGTGTCCGTGGCCGAGGAGGCGAACGACCACGCCGTGATGCCGCAGGCATTGGGCGACATGGGGCACGACGAGCTGCTGAGGCTGGTACAGGCCCTGCCTGATGGCTACCGGGCGGTGTTCAACCTATACGCCATTGAGGGGTATGGCCATGCGGAAATTGCCGCGCAACTGGGGTGCAACGAGGGCACCTCGCGCAGCCAGTTGGCCAAGGCGCGGCGGGCGTTGCAACGCGGAGTGGAACAATTGAACAGCACGAAAAGACATGAAGGAGCACCATCCGATCGATGAGCTGTTTGCCCACGCCTTGGGCGATGCGTTAGCGGCACCCCCGGCAAGGGTGTGGCGTGGCATCGTGCGCCGCAGGGGGTACAGGCGCCCCGGTGCGCAGCGCCGCCGGGGCTGGTTACTGTTGCTGCTGTTGGTGGGCGGAACAGCGGGCTGGTGGTTGGGCAGTGGCAACGGCCAACAAGCCCTGCACCCGGCGCAAATGGCCAGGACCACGGAGACCGGCGGGATCGTTGAACCTGCGGCGGCCACCAGCACTTCCAAGGAGGCTGCGACCATGCCCCAGGCGGCCACGCCTGCCGCAGCCAAACGTCCTGCAACTACGGATACCACTGCGGTAGCCGAAAGCAAGCCCTTTGCTGCAGCCCCCCGGCTTCGTGGGGACCTTGGGGAAAAAACGGCCCCTACTTCACACCCGGGTGCCGCGCAAGAAAAGCGCGACATCCCCGCAATGCATCCGGCACCGGGGTCGAAGGGCGGCCAGGTGGCCATTTCCCCAGTTGCTCCCGCCCCCGCGGCAGCTTCGACGCGATCGGACGAGGCCCACCTTCGGCCGGGCCGTGCGGAGCCGGAGAACAGGCCGGAAACGGCAGCTGGTAGCGCGTTTGCACCTGTTGTTCCCGTGCTGCTGGCAGACCCAGGCGCAGCACCTGTCCGGTTGGCGGTGCTCCGGGCATCGATCCCCGGGGTGGCGGCCCCGGGGCCCAACACCCCTCCTGATCCGGTCCATCGCGGTCCGCGACGTGCCATATGGGTGGCTGCCACGTCGGGCCTGTTCACGGAAAAGCGGCGCTGGAAGGGCACCAACGACACTTGGATTCGCGCCTTGGAAGGCACCGAAGTACCGCACCCGGCCACTACCATGGGCGTGCTGGTGGGCTTGGAAGGCCACCGTGGATGGAACGTGGCGGTGGGCTTGGAGTACGGCGTTTCGCGGTACGACTTCCACCATCTGGACCGCTACATGGGCCAGCGCGATTCACTGGTGCAGTATGTGGTCACCTTCAACTCGCAGGTGGTTTCCAGCCATACGGAAACAGTGGGCACGTATGGGGAAGTGCAGCAGCGCGTGGCTGCGGAGAACCGTTTCAGCACCTGGCGGGTGCCTGTGGAACTGGGCTGGCACAAGGGCTTTGGCCGCTTCCACGCGGGTATGCGCGCCGGCCTGGCCGCCGAGGTGAACCGGATCCGATCGGGTGCCACGCTGGCCATGGCGGACGGCGGGGCCCGCAGCGTTGACGCCACCGACCACACCACCGTGCTGCTGGGTGGCACGTTGGCCGCCGACCTTGGCTATGCGATCACCGAGCAATGGGGATTGTGGGCCACGCCCACGATCGGAAGCGGCCTGTTTCCTTTGTCATCCACAAATGATGCACCCTATGCCCTACCCCGGCGTTTCGGCCTCCGCCTGCGCCTGGCCTACACCCTGAAGCCATCGCACTGATGCATCTGCACCGCCCGTCCCCCCGCAACTGGTGCGCCTTGGCCTTGGCCTTGGCGGGCGGCTCCGCAGCGGCCCAACCGATGTGCGACAGTCTGCACACTGCGGACTTCACCTGGCAGGCCGTGGGCGGCACCACCATGGCTTTTGCGGCCACGCCGCCAGCCCAAGGCACGATCGCTTATACAGAATGGGCCTTTGTGGGCGATGGTTTCCAGGATTGGAGCGGGGCCGTACTGCCCGAGTATGCCTTCCCCTACCCTGGCGACCATGCGGCCTGCCTGTTGGCCACCGTGTGGGACCCGCTGCAAGGGCAATGCATTTCAGCGGTCTGCCATGTGGTGCCCGTGCCGGTGGACAGCAATTGTGCGGGCGTACTGCCAGCATTCACCATCGACGTGCAAGGCGACAACATCCTCTTTATCGACCAAACGCAATCGGACCAAGCGATCACCGTGGTACACTGGGATTTTGGCGACGGCTCCTCGTCCGATCAGCCAGCGCCCACCCATGCCTATGGTACGGGCGCTTTTGAGGCTTGCCTCACGGTTGCCAGTGATCAGTGCGTGGCCACCACGTGCAATTGGATCTACCTCGGGCCCTCCAACGTGCCTTGCGACGAGGTACTGCAAGCAGTGGTGAACGTCGTACAGGCGGGCCCCGGCATCGCTTGCTTCAACCACAGCACCACCTCGGGCATGGAGCACTCCATCAGTTGGGATTTCGGCGATGGTGCCACGGCCGTGGGCAGTCCGGTGGTTCACGTGTTTGAAGATGAAGGTTACTTTCAGGTTTGCGCCACCGTGGACACGTGGGGGCCCTTGGCGTCCGACACCTGCACGGCCACCACCTGCACCACAGTGTATGTCTTTTCGGCCGCTGCCGTGGGTGAAGCCGACGAGCGGGGGATGCGGGCCTTTCCCGTGCCCTTCACCGAGGTGCTGTTCGTGGAGGGCCTGCCCGCCAATGCACGTTGGGAACTGATGGACGTGCAAGGCCGCAGGTTGCGGGAGGGGATCGCAGCCCATGCGGGCACCCTGGCGGTTCCCTGCGGGCCGCTGGCTCCCGGACAATACCTGCTCCGGGTTGCCACGCCCGGCAAGGTTGAAGTGCAACGCGTGGTGAAGTGCGGTAGCGATTGATCTTGGGCATGTACCCGGGCGGTTGCGGGCCTGCTGGGTTCCGTACAGCGCCACGCATGGGCATGCGCGCATTGAACCGGTTGGGCCAAGCCTGCAAATGGCGAAGGGCCGTGGCATTCCGCCGCAGCCCTTCGCCCTTGGGAAGATCCGATGTTAAGCCGCCTCGGCCTCGGCCACCTTGGCCTCCATCACTTGGAAGCTGTTCATCACCACTTCGGTGTAGTAGCGCTTCTGGCCGTCCTTGCCCTCATAGCTTCCGTGGGTCAGCCGTCCAATAACGGCCACCCGGGTTCCTTTGGACAATTGCTCGGCCGCCTCTGCGGCCTGGCGCCCCCACACCACAATGTTGTGCCACTGCGTGTCTTCCTTGGCCTGCCCGTCCCCAAAGGTGAACCGCTCGTTGGTGGCCATGCTGAAGCGGGCCAGCTGCTTGCCGTTGTCGAACTTGCGCAGTTCCGGGTCCTTGCCGAGGTGGCCGATCAGTTGTACGCGGTTGGGGTTCATTTTCTCGTTGGTTTCCATGGTTTGTTGGTTTTTGGCGTTCATGTGTTGGTTTGTTCCGATCGGTTGTTCTTGGCCGGTGCAAACATTCCACCCTCCCCGGCGCCGATCCGGCCAGTGAACGTTTGTAGTCGTTCATAAGCGTTGGCATCCGTTTGTTGTCGGCTCCGGCCTCTGCCCGATCCCATTTCTTCCTGGTCGATCCCGCGCTATCTTCGCCACCCACCCCAACGCACCACCAGCCATGAGCACACAAAAAAGGATCTTGGTCCCCACCGACTTCACCAAGGTGGCCGATTGTGCCATGAACCATGCGGCGGCCTTGGCGGAGCGCATGGGTGCCGACTTGGACATCCTGCACATTGTGGCCCGGCAGAACGAGCTGGAGGAGGCCCGGGAGAAGGTGAAGCTGGAGGTGGAGCGTGCCAAGCGGTGGAGCAGCCGCATCAAAGTGAAGCCGCAAGTGCGGGTGGGTTCGGTGTACGACGAGATCGGCAACACGGCCTCGGAGATCGGCGCGGAGCTGATCATCATGGGCACGCACGGCATGCGGGGCATGCAGTTCGTTACGGGCAGCCGGGCATTGCGGGTGATCACCAACGGGAAGGTCCCGTTCATCGTGGTGCAGGAGCGGAACATCCGCGAGAATGGCTACGGCAAGATCGTGGTGCCCATGGACCTCCAGCGGGAGACGCGGCAGAAGGTGGCCTTGGTGGCGGAGATCGCCCAGTACTTCAACAGCAAGGTGTACGTGATCACGCCCCGGGAATCGGACGAGTTCCTGCACCGGCAATTGGAGAACAACATCCGCTTCGCGGAGCAGTACTTCGGTGAGCGGAACGTGGAACTGGAGGCCACCATTGCGGAGGTCGACAGCAGCAAGTTCGTGGAGGCCGTGATCCAGCATGCCATGAAGGTGGATGCGGACCTGATCACGATCATGAACTTGGCTCGCGGCAACATCTTCGGCGTGCTGGGCGTGCCGTACGAGCAGGAAGTGATCACCAACGAGGCGATGATCCCGGTGATGCTGCTGAACCCGCGTGAATCGGTGGGCGGCAGCGGTTGGAGCTTCCAATAGGGGCGGGTGCCGCAGCTACAGCTGCATGCCCATCACCAGGATGTCATCCACTTGTTCCTGGGTGCCCTTCCAAGCGTTGAAGGCTTGTTGGAGCAGTGCTTTTTTCCGTTCAGGCGGCTCGGGGCTGATGCGCACCAGCAGGTCCCTGAACTGCCGGTAGCGGAACTTTTTCCCTTTTGGCCCCCCGAACTGGTCGGCATAGCCGTCGGAAAAGACGTACACCGCATCCCCTGGCCTCAATTGTTCGCTATGGCCCTTAAAGGCGCCGGGCTGCTGTACGAAGCCCCCGATGGGCATCTTGTTGGGGGCGAACTGCAGCAGCTCACCCTCCCGCACCACATACAGCGGGCAGTTGGCTCCGGCGAACTCCAGCACCCCGGTCCGGCTGTCGAAGCAGCACAGGGCCATGTCCATGCCATCGCGCACATATTGGTCCCGGTCCTTGTGCAGGGTGTCGAACGCAATGCGGTTAAGCTGGTCCATGGCTTCATGGGGCACGGTGACGCCGCGTTCCTTCACCACCTGGTTTAACGCATTGTGGCCCACTATGCTCATGAATGCACCAGGTACGCCGTGGCCGGTGCAATCCACGGCTGCAAAGACCACCTTCCCGCCGATGGCTTCCACCCAATAGAAATCACCGCTGACGATGTCCTTGGGGCGGTACAGCACGAAACTGCCCGGTAGCAGTTCGGACAGGCGCTGGTCCGACGGCAGGATGGATTCCTGCAGTCGTTTGGCGTAGCGGATGCTGTCGGTTACGTTCTTGTACAACTCCACCACACGCCGACTTTGGCGTTCCACCTCATCTTTTTGCCGCACGGTTTCCTCGGTACGCTCCCTGACCTTTTCCTCGAGCACCCGCTCGCGCTCGCCCAGTTCCTTGCGCATCATCAGCAGGGCGTGGCCCAGCACGTCCTCGTTGCTCAGCGGCTGGTACTCCGCTTTGAAATTTCCCGCTGCCAAGGCATGGGAGAAGTCGGTGGTGCGTTTCAGCCCGTCCACCAATCCGCTCAGCGCCTTGGACATGTCGCCGATCTCATCGTTGCGGGCATTGATCTTCGTGCGCGGGAACACGCCGCGGCCCAGCTGGAGCAGCACCGCACGCAGGCGCCTCACTGGCCCCACGATGCCCTTGACCATCAGGATGGCGATCACCGTACCGATGATCACCAGGGCCGAACCCAGGTACAGCACGAAGAAGCGCAGCGAATTCAGGCTGCGGATCATGCCGTCCCGCAAGGCCTCGCGCTTGCGCCCCTGCCCGTCCAGCAGTGCATCGAGGTCGGCCAGCACCTTATCGGTCTGCACGTCCAATGCCCCTCCTTCCTCGGCGAGGTCGCGTGCGTTGAAATAGGCCACGGGGTCCTTGTAGCTCTCAAAGGTGGGCAGCATGTGCTTCACGCTGTCGTGCAGGGCGAAGAGCCCGCTCATATCGTGGAAGGTGCGCGACATGAGCGCCACCTCGTCCTTGTCCCAGGCTTCTTGCAACGTGTCGATGCGGTCCAGCAGGGCGGGCAGGTCGTTGGAGGTGAGCTTGACCAGGGCGGTTTTCTCCGGTGCATCGGGGATGCTCTCCACCAGGGCCCAGTGCTTCACCAGGGTGCGCGCGTTGACCACCAGGTTGCGCAAGCGCACCAAGGCATCCACCGAGGGTCCGTAAACGCTGTTGATCTGCGTGTTGATGGACCGGCTGCGCTCAATGGTGCGGTTGGTGAGCACCACCACCACCAAGGCGAAGAAGATGAACAGGCCAAAGCCCATTCCGATGCGGCGCCCGATGGTCATCCGGATCTTCATGGATGGCGATCACTTGTCCTTTCCCTTCAGCTCGTCGTGCCTGAGTTCCTCGTAGAGATGGCGGTAATGCCGGCTCTGCTCCTCATCCTGCAGGCTGTAATGGATACCCTCCAGGCCCAGGATGGTTTCGGGCCGGGCGGGCCTCATGCGGTGCGCCTTCAGCATGTAGGGCAAGGCTTGGCTGAAAAATTCGCGGCTGGCCTCCTGGATCTGCTGCAGGCTGGGGATGTCATTGTCGGCGGAGATGCGCTGGATGTTGTACACGCCCCGGTTGTAAAAGAGCGTGGCCAGGTTGTAATTGGCGCCGTAGTTGGAACTGTCCAGTTGCAGCACGTGCATGTATACGGCCACGGCCTTGTCGTACCACTTGAACTGGGTGCGGTCTTCGGCAAAGAGCTTCACGTACACGGTTCCAAGCGCGTTCCAGTACTCCACGTCCTGCGCGGTAAGCACAGTGTCCGGCGCCATTCTTCTCACGGCTTCGCCGTACTTGGCGTAGAGCCCGATGGCACGTTCGGGTTGCAGTTCGCCCAAGGCGCGGGCCACGTCGTTGTAGATGGTCTTGGCAAGGAACCAGTACGCCGGCACGCTGCTGGCGGCAAACTGGCGTTCATGGTCCTGCTGGTTCGCGGTGTACAGGCTGGCCAAGGCCTCGTCGCGCAGGGTGGCTGCTTGTTCCCCTGCGGTTTCCTTGTAGAGGTCCTTGTAAATGAACCCGCGGAGCACCCACAGTTCGGCAGTGCTTGCCAGGGCCGGGTCCTTCGCGGCCTCGTCCGCCAAGCTCCGCGCGGTTTTCAGGTCCCCGGCGCGATAGGCTTGGTTGACACGGGCCAGCATGTCGCCCTGGGCCAGTGCGCCCGTGGCGAGCAGCACGGTGCCGACAACTATGGAGAGGGTGCGCTTCATGGTCATTCCACCACTTTATCGGCCAGTTGTCTCAAGGTAAGCCCCACATCGATCCGGTGCTTGTCCGCGTTGGCCATGCTCAACTCGTACTTCAACGTGTTGCGCGCCGCCAGGAAGTTCACAACCGCTCCGTGGTTGAGGGCATCGGGAAAATCGGTGACCACCAAGGTGGACCGTGCATTGGGCTGCTTGAGTATCCCGGGCAGCAGCGCCCGGTCGATCCCGGGTACGAAGAGGATGTGGCAGCGGTCCACCTCCGGCAGCTCAGGGAGCTTGCGCACTTCGATGGGCTGTTTGCCGATGGAGCGGTTGGCGTACTTGTTCACCAGTTCCTGGTACAGGTTGTCGCTGCCCATCACCCCGATCACGAAGGGCCCGTTCCGCATGGCGGGATCGCGCCACTGGACCAGCTTGGCAATGTTGTAGATGTAACTGGCCTGGATCATGGCCGTGGTGTCCTTGTCCGGCTCGCGCTGCTGTGCGGCGCCCCCGAGTACCGCGGCCAGCAGCAAAAGCAGGCCTCCCGTGGCCAGGGCAAGCAGGGGATGGCGGCCCCTTCGCATGTTGTCGGGGCCTCCGAATGGGCGGGGGAAGTATTGATCCATTCTTCCGGCACGCCAAGGTAGGCCGCCCCTCCATGGTGCGCGTTCCTCGCCAGCCCGTCTATCCACAAGGCCGTGTGCATGACGGAGGGCCCCGAGGTTTTTCGGGCCTGCAAAGGGAGGTCCGTGGACCGCCTGGCCTACTGGGACTTGGCACCTTGGCCCTTGCCGCCCATCAGGTCGCGGTCAAAGAGGTACAGCCCGGCCTTGTCATTGCCAATGAGGTTGAGCTTGTCCAGCAGGGTGCGAGCCAACCGCTCCTCCTCGATCTGCTCGGCCACGTACCACTGCATGAAGTTGTGGGTGGTGTAATCCTTCTCCTTCAGGCACAGGTCCACGATGGCGTTGATGTCCGCGCTCACTTCGATCTCCTGCTGGAGAATGCTCTTGAACACGTCCATGATGTTCTTCATCCCGGCGGGAGGCTTCGGCAACGCGGGTACCACGGCATGACCCCCCCGCTCATTGATGTAGTGCATGAGCTTCAGGGTGTGCATGCGCTCCTCGTCGCTGTGGCTGTATAGGAAGGCAGCAATGCCCTCCAAGCCCTGCACTTCGGCCCAAGAGGCCATGGCCAGGTAGATCTGGCTGCTGATGGCCTCCTTGGCCACCTGCGCATTGAGCGCCTGTTCCACTTTTCTCGATACCATCCGGATGTGTTGGTTTTTGTTCGGACCGACGCGGTGAAATTAGCATGCGCGGTACCGGTGATGTAACGGTTTCCGTAAAAATCACCACTGCCAGGCAGATTGCCGTACCCTCATTTTTGATTGCAGGTGTTCATGGCCCGCTCAATGCCGATCAGACCGAACTGCAACACGGCCTTGCCCGCCTTTTCGATGTGGTCCGCCAAGGTTTCCTGTTCCTGCGGGCTCCATTCTCCCAGCACGTAGTTCACTTGCTTGCCCTTGGCAAATTCGTGCCCGATGCCGAAGCGCAGCCTGGGGAAGGCTTCGGTGCCCAGCAATTCAATGATGTTGGCAAGGCCGTTATGCCCCCCGGCTCCTCCCCCGGCACGCAACCGGATCTTGCCAAAAGGCAGGGCCAGGTCGTCCGTGATGACCAGCACCCCGTCGGCCGCCACGCCCTCCTTTTCCATCCAGTAGCGCACAGCCTTGCCACTGAGGTTCATGAAGGTTTGCGGCTTGATCAGGGTGAAGGCGCGGCCCTTGTGCCTGAACCGGGCCACATCGGCATAGCGCTCCTGCACGAATCCGGTTTCAAAGAAGCGGGCGAGCGCCTCCACGGTCAGGAACCCGATGTTGTGCCTGGAATTGGCATATTCAGGGCCTGGATTGCCCAAGCCTGTGACAAGGTATTTCATGCTGGGGCCGCGAAAGTACAAGCCCCGCTCGGGGCGGGGCTTGCGTATGGAGGGTCAAGGGCGCAGGCCCGAAGGTCACTTCTTCGCGGGTGCGGCCTTTTCCGCAGCAGCGGGTGCAGCAGGTGCGGCAGCAGGTGCCGCGGCGGTGGCGGTGGCGGTGGCAACCTCGGCCTCCTTCTTGGCCATTTTCACGCTGGCCACCACATCACCGGGCTTGCCCAGCACGATGACGCCCGGCAGCTTGATGTCGCCCACATGGATGCTCTTGCCCACGTCCAGGGTGGTCACGTCCAGCTCGATCAGGTCGGGCATGGATTCAGCCTTGCCCCGGACCTGCAACTTACGGATGCTTTGGTTGAGCTTGCCGCCCTTGCGCACCCCGGCGCTTTGCCCCTTCAGGCGTACAACCAGGCCCAGGCTGATGTCCTTGCCGGGCTGCACTTCCATGAAGTCGCAGTGGATCACGGCATCGGTCACCGGCTGGAACTGCTTGTCCTGTACAATGGCCGTGTGCTTTTCCCCTTCAATGTCCAATTCCACGCGGTGTGCCAAGGGGGAGTGGATGATCTTGTTCAGTGCGGGTTCATCCACGCTGAAATGGACAATGCCATTGCCTCCGTACAGGACGCAGGGGACCTGCTTGTTGCGGCGGACGATCTTGGCCCCGCTGGAGCCTTTGGCTTCGCGCCGCGTGCCGATGAGTTCGACGTTCTTCATTTGCCTCTGTTGTTATGCGATGATGAAGTGGCTGCTGATGCTTTCGTGCTGTTGCACGCGCCGGATGACATCGGCGAACAACTGCGCCACGGACAGTTGCTTGATCTTGGGTGTTGCCTGCAGTTTTGCCTGGGCGATCGGTATGGTATCGGTGACGATGAGCTCCTCGAGCGCGCTTTCCTGGATCCGCTCGAAGGCCGGGCCGCTGAGCACGGCATGGGTGCACATGGCACGCACGCTGCTTGCGCCCTGCTCCATCATCATGGCGGCAGCCTTGGTGAGGGTGCCGGCGGTGTCCACCATGTCGTCGATCAGCACCACGTCCTTGCCTGCCACGTCGCCGATCACGGTCATGCTGTCCACCTTGTTGGCCACCTTGCGCTGCTTGTAGCAGATGGCCATGTCCACGCCCAGGTGCTTGGCATAGGCATTGGCCCGTTTCGTTCCGCCGGTGTCGGGTGCGGCCATCAACAGGTTGGGCAGGCGGAGGCCTTGGATATGGGGCAGGAAGATGCTGCTGGCAAAGAGGTGGTCCACGGGCACCTCGAAGAAGCCCTGGATCTGGTCCGCGTGCAGGTCCATGGTCATGATGCGGTCCACGCCTGCGGCGGTGAGCATGTTAGCCACTAATTTGGCGCCGATGCTCACCCGGGGCTTGTCTTTGCGGTCCTGACGGGCAAACCCGAAATAGGGCATTACGGCTACGATGCGCTGGGCACTGGCCCGTTTGGCAGCATCCACCATCATCAGCAACTCGAACAGGTTGTCACTGGGCGGCATGGTGCTCTGCACGATGAAGACCACGCTGCCGCGCACGGTTTCCTCGTAGCTGGGCTGGAATTCGCCGTCGCTGAAACGGCTTACGGTCACCTCGCCAAGCTTCTGCCCGCGCTCCGCCGCAATGCGCGCGGCCAACTCCCGCGTGGCGGTGCCACCGAAGATCTTTGCCCTGTCGTTTGCCTGCAGCTCCATTCCATTGGGGGTCTCAGCCCCGCAAAAGGGCCGCAAATGTAATGATCGTCCGCCGGTTATCAACGATCGTGGATGGGATCTTTTTCGGCCCGTCCGGGCGGGCCATTCCCCGGCACCCCCGCAATTCTTGCCAACTTCGCGCCCCATGAGCAGGAAGAACAAGCTGCGCCGCGCGGAAGGCCCCGCCGCGAACGACCTCCTGGCGCTGGTCCGGGAGGCCGGGCCCACCGGCATCACCGCCCAGCAACTGATGCTGAAGCTGGGCTTGGACAAGCGGGAGCGCGACCTGCTCCAGGAAGTCCTCGGCGGCCTGATGGCGAAGGGCAAGGTGGAGACGGCCAAACGCGGGCGCTACGTGGCCGGCGGAAGCCGGCCACCCGAAGGCAAAGGCGGCGGCATGGAGGCCCTGCTGGACATTATCGCCAGCGGGGCCGGCTATGCCCGCTTAGGCACGGGGGGGGAGGATGTTTACATCCCCGAACACGCGGTGGGCACGGCGCTCCACGGGGACAAGGTGCTGATCCGCGTGCAGCACGGCCGCAGCCGGCCCGAGGGCAAGGTGCTGCAGGTGCTTGAACGCCGGCGCACCCGCTTTGTGGGCAAGGTGGAAAAGCAGGGGCAGCAATACGTGCTCCGCGCGGACGACCAGAAAATGAACCGCCCGCTGCTGATCCCGCAAGAGAGCCTCCACGGAGCGGCAGCGGGTGAAAAGGTGGTGGCCGAAATGGCCGAGTGGACCAACCCCCGCGAAATGCCGCGCTGCAGCGTGGAGAAGGTGTTGGGCAAGGCCGGTGAGCACGAAGTGGAGATCCACGCCATACTTGCCGAATTCGACCTGCCCGCGGAATTCCCCCAGGCCGTGGAAGAAGCCGCCGAGGCCATTCCCGCCGGGATCAACCAGGCAGAGATCACCCAGCGCCGCGACGTGCGCGGCATCACCACCCTCACCATCGACCCGGCGGATGCCAAAGACCTGGACGATGCCCTCAGCGTGCGCAAACTTCCCAACGGCCGTTGGGAAG
Organism: Flavobacteriales bacterium; assembly: GCA_023957375.1. Lineage (GTDB taxonomy): Bacteria > Bacteroidota > Bacteroidia > Flavobacteriales_F > PHOS-HE28 > PHOS-HE28. The sequence continues at coordinate 1,048,806 of JAMLHB010000002.1, forward strand.
TAGGCATCCACATCGCCGACGTGAGCCATTATGTGCGGCCCGGCAGCCCCGTGGACAAGGAAGCCGCCGCCCGCGCCACCAGTGTGTACTTGGTGGACCGCGTGGTGCCCATGTTGCCGGAGCGCCTCAGCAACAACCTCTGCTCGCTCAACCCGCACGAGGACAAACTGAGCTTCAGCGCCATTTTCGAACTGGATGGCAAGGCCCGCGTCCACGCCGAGTGGTTCGGGCGCACCATCATGCGCAGCGACCAGCGCTTCGCCTACCACGAAGCCCAAGCCTTGATCGACGGCGGTGAGGGGGAATTCAAGGAAGAGGTGCTCACCCTCTACGAACTCTCCAAAGTGTTGCGCAAGGACCGCATGGACAACGGCGCCTTGGAGGTAGGCGGCAACGAGGTGAAATTCCGCCTGGACGACCAAGGCCGCCCCTTGGAGGTGTATGAAAAGGTGATGGGGCCCGCCAATTGGCTCATTGAGGAATTCATGCTGTTGGCCAACAAGCAGGTGGCCGCCTCCATCAGCCGCCGCAAGGGTGGCGCTCCACCGTTCGTGTACCGCATCCACGACCTGCCCGACCCGGAAAAGGTGCAGCAACTGCGCATGCTGGCCAAGAGCTTTGGCCACGAGCTGAAGACCGACGGGCGACCGGAAGACCTGCCCAAGGCCATCAACGCGCTCATGCACAAGATCAAGGGGAGCGAGGAGGAGAACATCCTCAAGCAGCTCACCATCCGCTCCATGAGCAAGGCCATTTACAGTACGGACAACATCGGCCATTACGGCCTGGCCTTCCGCGATTACACGCACTTTACCAGTCCCATCCGCCGCTACCCGGACCTGATGGTGCACCGCGCCATGGCCCATTACCTGGCCGGCGGAAAGGCCCTGAACAAACAAGCGCTGGAACTAAGCTGCGTCCACAGCTCGCAGATGGAAAAGCGGGCCGCCGACGCCGAGCGCGCCAGCATCCGGTTCAAACAGGCGGAATACATGCTGCAGCGCTTGGGGCAGACGTTCGCGGGCATCGTCAGCGGGCTTACGTCCTGGGGCATGTACGTGGAGCTGGCGGAGAACAAGTGCGAGGGCATGATCGCCCTGCGCGACCTGCCCGGCGACCACTACTCCTTCATACAGGAACAGTACACCGTGGTGGGCCAGCGCACCGGCCGCCGCTTCCGTTTGGGCGACGAGCTGCAGGTGATGGTGCGCAGCGTGGACATGGAGAAACGCACCGTGGATTTTTCCTTGGTGGATGAAGTGGGAATTCCCATGCAACCATCCTCAAGGGGCCGGGGCTTATGGGATGAAACCCGGCCCTACCCGGCTTCCGACGGCCACGGCCGCCGCAAGGGTTTCCGCAGCGCAAAGGGAACCGGCTCCAAAAAGGCCAGGAAGGAAAAAAGTGGCAAGGGAAAGAAGGGGCGGTAGAACTGCAAACCTCCACCGGATGCCCTCCAAGCGCCTCCTCTTCGCATTCCTTGCTGTTCTCGCAGCTTTTCAGTTATTGGCTGCTTTCATCCACCACCGGGTTGGCGTGCGGCTATTTGTGCCCTTCGCCATAGGCGCAGGGGTGGCGTTCTGGGTGACGTGGACGAACCAACGCAAAAAATGAACCGCATTGGACCACGGGGGTCCGAACCGGCGCAAGCTGTGTCCTTTGCACCGGAAACTACTTACACCAGATTCAGGCGCTTGGCCAAGTCATCCTTGTAGCTGCCGCCGATGGGAACGATCTTCTTGTCATTCTCCAGGATCAGGTTGGGCTGCTCAATGGCGGTGATCTTGTCAATGCGCACGATGAAGGAGCGGTGCACCCGCATGAACTCGTTCTGGGGCAGCTTGGCCTCGATGTCCTTCATGGTGCTGTGGATGGTGTATCGGGTGTTCAGTGTGTTGATCACCACGTAGTCCTTCAGCGCCTCAATGAAGTAAATGTCGCTCATCCGCAATTTCACCATGCGGCTGTTGCTCTTCACAAAAAGCAGGTCCTTGTTTCCCCCTTGGCCTTCCACCAGGTTGAACAGCATATCCCGTTCCTTCAGCACCTCGGCCTCTTTCTTGTGCTTGTACAGGGCCATTTCGATCGTGGTGTGGATATCGATCTCCTTGAACGGCTTGATGATGTACCCGTAGGGCTGGGTGACCTTGGCCTTGCTCAATGTGCTTTCGTCGGCGTAGGCGGTGAGGAAGATCACCGGGATGTTGGCCTCGGCGCGTATGCGGGTGGCGGCCTCAATGCCGTTCATCTCCCCCTTGAGCATGATGTCCATGAGGATGATGTCGGGCTTGGCCTCCAAGGCCAGGGACACGGCAGCTTCACCGGTGGCGGCTGCGCCCACCACGTTGTAGCCCAGCTTCTTCAGGCTTTGCTGGATGTCCTTGCTGACGATGCTCTCGTCCTCCACTACCAGTACGTTGATCTGCGCCATGGTGCTCGCTCAGGTATGTTCAAAAGTAATCAAATAGGAAGTTCCGTTGTTTCCGGTGCCGTTGATCTTGAAATGGTTCCGCCCAATTGGTTCATCAGCACCTGCACCAGCTCCATGCCCAACCGGCAATCGCGCCCCTCGGTGTACCCGGCCGGAAAGCCCGCGCCGTCGTCCGATAGGGTGATGCGAACAAGCTCGTTTTCCTTGTGCAGCGTAAGGTCAACCCGACCCTCGCGGCCATCGGGGAAGGCATGCTTGAGGGCATTGCTCACCAGTTCATTCAGCACCAGTCCGCATGGTATGGCCCGGTCCAGGTCCAGCATCAGCGGCTCCAGTTGGGTGTGCAGCTGGATGCGCCCGCCGAGCGAGAAGCTCATCATCAGGTTGGTGCACAGGCGCTCGAGGTAGTTGGCCAGGTCCACTTGGGCGAAGTTGCGGCTCTGGTACAGGCTCTCGTGAATGAAGGCCATGCTTTGGATGCGCCCTTGGCTTTCACGCACCAGTTCCCTGCACCGTGGCTCGTCCTCTACGTGTGCACGCTGCAGGTTGAAGATGCTGCTGATGATCTGCAGGTTGTTCTTCACGCGGTGGTGCACCTCCTTGAGCAGGACTTCCTTCTCACGAAGGTTTGCGATCAGGTTCTGTTCGTTCTTCTTTTTCTGCGTTACGTCGTGCGCCAGGCAGCTGATCTCGTGGATGGCCCCGTCGCTGTAAATGGGGCTGATGAAGAATTCAATCCAGATCTCGGAGCCGTCGGCGAGCTTCATCACGTTTTCATGGTGGCGGGGGGTCCCTTTGAAGGCGCCGTTGTACATCTTCAGAAGCTTCCGATCCAGGTCGGACGGCACCTCGCCCAGGAAAGTCTCCCTGAGATTGTCGCCGACATTGATCTGCCTGCCGAAGCTGATTTCGCCCACCTGCCTGAAATGCTCGTTGCATGCGGTGATCCGGAACTCGCGATCCATGCTCCAGATCATCACGTCGGCACTGCTTTCGAAGATGGCCTTCAGCCTGGCTGATTGCTCCTGTGCCCGCAGCTCGGCCTCGCGTTCCGCCGTTACCTCCAAACCGATCCCGAACACCTCCTCCACTTGGCCATTGGCATCCAGCACGGGGCTAAGGTGGATCTGGTTGAACACGCGTTTACCGCTGGTATCGGTCAATCTTGTTTCAAACTGGACTTTGTTTCCCGCAAAGGCCTCTTCGTATTTCCCTTTCCAGAAATCGTGGTACTCGGTGGGTGCAAAAAGCTCGCGCGGCTTGTTCGGGTCCAAATTGATCTGTGGTGCCTTGCCGTGCAGCCGCACGATCATGTTATGATACCCCTTGTTGAAGCTGGTGAGGGCGATGCGGCGGTCCACCGTCCAGAACATATGGTCGCTGCTTTCGAACAAGGCCTTTTCCTTGGCGGCATGCTTGAACAATTTGACCTGGGCCTCGTGTGCGGCGGTAATGTCGCGAATGATGCTCCGCACACCCACCGGCTTGCCGTGCTCAACGCGCACGGTTGAGATGCCTTCCACCAAGATCTTCCGCCTATCCTTGGCCAAATAGTGGGCTTTCCATCGCTGCGGTACTTTTTGGCGGTCTGTTTCCCGGTACCAGTTCCGCACCTTTTCCGCCGTCCCTTGGTCCGCCATCAGGTCAACTACCCGTAAGGACTTCAAGTCTTCCTCCGAATAGCCCAAGGCATTCATCCACGCCTTGTTCACGAAGGTGAACCTGCCATCCAGGTCCGTGCTTTGAATCAGGTCCGTGGCATTGTCCACCAGGTCGCGGTAGCGCTCTTCGCTAAGGCGCAAGGTCTCCCGGTCCTTCTTTGCCTGTGTCACATCCCTGCTCACGCCCATGCTTCCCAGGGACCTTCCCTCCTCGTCGCGCAGGCGCGACGCCGCCACGAAGCTGGTGAACTCGCGGCCATCCTTGGTGATGTTGCGCACCTCGCCCGCATAGGCGCCATAACGGTCCATCTCCCGCTGCACCCGGTCGTAATCCATCGGGTCGGCGTACAGCAGCCGCGAAGGCTTTCCGATGACCTCTTCCTGTTCATAGCCGAACTTGATGGTGGCCGCAGGATTGAATTCGGAAATGATCCCTGCGGAATCCACCGCTACGATCATGTCCAGCGAGCTATCGATCAGGCTTTTGGACAAGCGCCTGCTTTGCTCCAAGGCTTCCTGCGTACGCTGGTGCTCCTCGATCTCCTTCCGGAGCGAGGCGTTCATCTCCTCGGCCAAGGTGGCACGCAGGCGTTCCTGCATCAGGCTCCGTTCGGCCTCTACATCCTGCAGGCTGATCCGGAAAGCGGGCTTTTTCATGTAGACCCCCCCCAGTGCATGCGCCAAAAGAGGTGTTCGGCCTGTCTGGCCAAAGCCAATGGGCATGGTAGCGGATGAACCCCCTTCGACCAACCCGTCCAACAGTTGTTTGAAAGCCTCCCGTTGATCAGCCGCCACCAGGTCCATGAGGTTGGCACCCAGCAGGGCCATGCCGCCTGCCATGGCCTCTGCGGCGGGGTTGGCATACACCACCTTGCCGTCCTGTACCATGAGGATGCCGTCCCTGAGCTGTTCAGCAAGTTGTCTGTAGTTGTCAGCCAAGATCCGCTGCTCCTGTTCAGACCGGCGCAAGGCGCTAATATCGATCACCACTCCTTCAATGACCGATGCTTTTCCGGGTGCCTCGTGCAAGATCACCTTTTCCAGCACGTGCACCTGTCGGCCGCTACGGTGCTTCAGGAGAATCTCGTAATCGTCCAGCTTCTTGTGCTCCAAGAGCTCTTCCAAATACCGTTGGCGCTCATCGGCATCAACATACAAGCGCCCAGCGGGCACGGCCATCAACTCTTCCGCACTGGCATAGCCCAGCAAGTTGGCCAAAGCCTGGTTGCAATCCAGGATGCGTCCAGTGAGCGTAGTACGGAAAAGCCCAAGCAGCTCGCTGGTGAACAAATCATCGTACCGGTGCCCGGCAGGTACCTGCCGGCCGGAATGCTCCGGCTCACCCGTTCCACCATGCCGCGTGCCTCCTGGCTGCGGATCGTGCACTTGGGGGTTGTTCATGGCACCGATCCCGCCGGCTCGTAGGGGGGCGGCAGTTTTGCGTCGTTCAACTTCATTTCGCTGCCGTCCTTGTAACGGATAGTGAGCAGAAGTGTTCCATCCTCGTTGAAATAGTTGAAATCGCCCTGTTCCAGGCCCGCGATGTATTTTCCTTCCAACTTCAACCTTCCGTTCGGCCAATACCATTTTTGCTTTCCATCCCGCGCACCGGCCACAAAGGAGCCGGTGAAGTATTTGCGGCCGTTGTCGTACGTACTGGCCCAAGGCCCACTGCGCAGGCCATCCCTGTATGCACCCTTGTCGGTGTGGCCGTTCACATGGTAGGCCCACTCACCATCCTTCAACCCGTCGATGTATTGCCCTTGTAAGATCACTGTCCCGTCCGCTGCGTATTCCACGGATGTGCCATCCTCCCTGCCTTTCCGGTAGTGTTCCTCCCGGTGCAGCTGGCCTGTTGGGTAAAACCATCTCCACTCGCCTTGCGGTAAGCCTTCCCGGTAATTGCCCTTCTGTTCCACCTCCCCGCCGCGGTGGTAGAAGGTCCACAACCCTTCCTTCCTTCCTTCCACATAAGAGCCTTCCGCCCTTTTTTCCCCGGTTGCGTAGTATTCCGTCCAAGGGCCGTTCATGGCGCCGGCCTCGCTTACTGCACCAGTGGCCACTATCCGGTCGTCCCGGTAGATGGAAGCATCCACCGGCTTTCCGCTTGCATCAAAATCCCTGAAAAGCCCTTCCTTGCGGCCACCTTTGGTATAGCTGCCGATGCTGGACACTGTGCCATTGGAATGGTAGGTATTGCGCAGGGTGAGCAATACCGTTTCCTGGGCATCCGGCAGCAACTGGTCCTGGTCATACTTGGCCAATTCGAGCAGGTTCCCCTGCTTGTCATACTCCTTGAAGATGCCCTGCCGCCTGTCATCCACGAAGCTTCCCTCCCACTTCAGGTTTCCATTGGGGTAGTAGCCTTGCCAGGGGCCTTGGCGCAAATGGCCCTCATCATACCGGTTGATCTCGCGCCTGCGCTGAAGCACCCCTGCGCGCCAATCGGTAATGGTGATGGGCCGTCCATCTTCGCCATAAACGTAGGCCTTGCCCTCCTCTTTGCCTTGCTCGAAATTCACCACGCTCGCCACGCTTCCATCCGGATGGAACGTGCGGCTGGGCCCATTTTTCACATCCTGTTCGAAGTGTTCCTCGCTTACCAGGATACTGTCCGGCGCATACTTGCGCTGCGCGCCGTCCTTGTGGCCATGCGCATACTGGATCGTGCTGGTCAGCTCACCATCAGGGCCGTAAAAGGACCATGTTCCGTCCAGCTGGTGTTGAACGCGGCTTCCCTGGCTCTTGAGCATGCCATCTTCGTAGTAGGTGCGCCAAAGCCCTTCCGGTTTGCCGTCCAAGAGCGATCCTTCACTGCTAACCCTCCCATCGGGGTAAAAGTACTGTTTGAACCCGGTCTCCACCTGTGCCCAGGTACCGCTCCACGATGCACACATCAGTATTATCAATACTTTTTTAAAAAGAGAATGATGGTATAGTATAGGCTGTTCATCTTGTTGATGAACAAGGGGGTCCTTTGCCGCCGGTTTCGACTTGTTGCAAGCGATCAACATGATATGCACAGCGCCGTGCAGGGGTGGATTGCTGCGGCCGTGTGAAGATAGCGCACAAAGCACCATGCCGATGAACGATCGTGCACAACGTGCCTGCGGGCTGATCGTGGATGAGGCGGCCTGCTCATTTGCCCGCGTTCGATGTTGACCGCGCCGTGGATAAGACGCCGGGACCGATACTTGGAAATGTGGAAGTTTTGGCCATGCAGTGCTCCGGTGTGAAACTCCAAAAAAAGCCTTCGATAGTTATGCACGGGACAACTCGCTTATGAACAGGCAGAATGTTGGATCCAGCACGCGCCGTTACCTTTGGCCGATGCGCATTGCAATAGGTAGTGACCATGCGGGTTTTGCGCTGAAGCAGCAGATCATCAGCCATCTTCGTGCCAAAGGTGTTGTTGTCCAGGACCATGGTACGCACACTGCGGAAAGCACGGACTACCCGGGTTACGCCCATGCGGTGGCGGAGGATGTATCGGGGAAGACGGCCGACCTGGGTATTGTGATCTGCGGCAGCGGTAACGGGGTGAACATCACGGCGAACAAGCACCACGGCATCCGCTCCGCCCTAGCTTGGAACCCGGAGGTGGCCATGTTGGCGCGGCAGCACAACAATGCCAACGTGCTGGCCTTGCCCGCGCGTTTTGTTGGCATGAAGGAAGCGGAAGCCATTGTGGACGGGTTTCTGGCCGCCTCGTTCGAGGGTGGCCGCCACCAGCGGCGCGTGGATGCCATTGAATAAGCAAGGTATGCTGAACGGAAAGGCAAGGGCGCTGGCAACGGGCATGCTGCTGGCTGCCGTTGTCCCTGTGCACGCCCAAACGGACAGCTTGGCGCGGCATTATGCGAACACCATCACCCAGGCCGATCTCCAGGCGCGCCTGGAGATATTGGCCAGTGATTCCTTTATGGGCCGCGAGACCGGTACGGAAGGACAACGCCTCGCGGCTCACTACATCCTGGAACAGTTCCGCAGCTATGGCATTCCCCCGGTGCCCGGTGCCACCGGGCGCGGTTTGGAGGCCGACGGATACCGGCAGTTGTTTCCCGTGGAAGTCATCCGCACGGGAGGGTTGTCCATGGCAGTGGCCGGCCGGTCGTACACCTTCCTGCAGGATTACGCCTATTTCACCGAGAGCTTGCGCAGTAATCTGGATGTGGCGGAGGTGATGGTATTGGCACCGGTGTCGTTGGGAGGGGCCAAGCTGGGGGGTGCAAGCCAGGTGGTGATGTTGTTGCAGGACCGCCAAACGCAGGATGACCCGCATGCCATGGCGGCACAGGCCATGGAAGCCTTGGCCAATACGGGAACCAAGGTGCTGTTGATGGTGCATGAGCAGGCCCGCACCATCATGGAACAGCGTGGATCCTTCATCACGCGCGAACACATGAGGCTGGCAACGGACAACGGTTCCCGCCCAAGGTCCGGTGGCGCTGGGGTGCAAGTGATCTTGATCACGCCCGAGCTCGCACAAGCCATATTGGACCATGGCAAGGTCTCCTTGAAAAAAGCTGCGGCCACGGCTGGCAAAAAACGCCTGATCATCAAAGTCCCGGTACGGTTCACCTATGCGTCGCGCAATGGCCCGGCCACGGGAGAGAATGTGCTGGGCTTCATCAGCGGCAGCGACAAGAAGGATGAACTGGTGGTGGTGACGGCGCACTACGACCATGTGGGCGTGATCGATGGAGAAGTGTACAACGGGGCCGACGACGACGGTTCGGGCACCGTGGCGGTTCTGGGCATGGCCGAGGCATTCGCAAAAGCCAAGGCCGAAGGACACGGCCCGCGTCGCAGCATGCTCTTCATGACGGTAAGCGGAGAGGAAAAAGGTTTGCTCGGCTCCCGGTGGTATACGGATCATCCCGTGTTCCCGCTGGACAGTACGGTAGCCGACCTGAACATCGACATGATCGGCCGCACAGACACGGTATACGGGGATAGCTCCTCCTATGTATATGTGATCGGCAGCCGTCGCATCAGCAACGAGCTGGGCAACATCATCGAGCGGGAAAACGACGCATTGGCCAATTTGCACCTGGACTACACCTTCGATGCCGCGGACGACCCCAACCGGTTCTACTACCGCAGCGACCACTACAACTTCGCCAAGCACGGTGTGCCCATTGCCTTCTTCTTCAATGGCGTGCACGCGGATTACCACGGCCCTTACGACGAAGTGGACAAGATCCGCTTCGACTTGCTTCGCCAGCGCACCTTGTTGGTGTTCCACACCGCATGGGTGCTGGCAAACAGTGAAACACGGTTGGCGAAGGACGGGCCTGAAGGCGGGAAGTGACGGCGGCTTCAACCGGCGGACGGTTCGCGCAGCAACTCCACAATGGCGTTTTCCAGACGCTCCTTGAAACGCAGGTAGCGCGCCCCGGTACCGGGGCCGTAGATGCCCGTGTAGATGTGCCGCACCGTGCCGTCGCGTGCGATCAGCAAGGTGGTGGGATACCCTTTCAATTGGCTGATGAAGGGCAGTTGCCGGGCCACGGAATCCCGCTGCGCCATACCGCCATACAGAATTTCGTATGGGATCCCCAGCCTTTCCCTGAACCGCTCAATGGCGGCCAAAGCCTGCTTCGGGTCGGCGTAACGCTCAAAGCTGAGTGCCACGGCTTCCAACCCGTCCTTTTGGTATTTGGCGTACAGTTCGCCCATCAAGCGGCTTTGGTCCAAGCAATTGGGACACCAGGTGCCCATGATCTCCACCACCACGGCTTTCCCTTGGTACACTTCGTCGGTAAGGGCATGTATCCTGCCCTGCGTGTCCGGCAAGGAGAAGGCTACCGGATGCCGGGGATCGAGGGTGGTGAGGGTCTCATCGTTCGCCAGGGTAAACGATGGGTTGCGCACCCCGTACCAGGATTGTTTCCAGCGGTGGCCGCTTCGGAACTCACCGATCAGGCTATCGTTGCGCAATGCGGCGCGGAAGAGATAGGCTTGGAATCCGTTGAAGGTGGACAGGAACAGCGAATCCGTAGTGGCGGTACCGTCCAGAAAGCGTAGATCACCGGTTTCCGTGGCGAAGCTCCCCCGCACGCGGGCTCCGTCCACTGCGAAAATGCCGATGGCTGGTTCGTTTCCGTCATCATCCAGGAAGTGGACTTCCCAATCCCCGGAAATATCCACGGAAGGTGGAGCCGCCGATTTCGTGAACCGGGGTCCCTCACCAAACCTGGCGGTGAAGGGGATGCTGTAGTCCGGCCCCTTCAGGAAGTTGTACCAGCGCCCTTGGAAATAGGTGCTATCATGGATGGTACCGCGGAATTCCGAATCGAAAAAGGGCATGCGGAAACGAATGCTATCCCCGCGCACCGCAATGGAGTCCACGGGGATGGCTTCATCCCGGTTGTGGATGGTGATGTGCCATCGGTCCCGGCTCCGCTGTAAGTCGAACTCGAACGGCAGCGCCAGTTCCGCACTTGTGCTGTCCAAGTCCAGCACCATGCGCCAAGCACCGGTGGCCAGCATTGGCTTTTCCGCATCCGGGGCAGGATGGGGCTGCTTGCAAGCCGCAACAACCAGCAAAATGAACAAAAGGATACCAAGTCGCATCAACCGTGGTGAACGCTGCGAACTTAGCGCAGACGTGTCCCGCGGATCGCCCCGCAAATCGCGATTGCACGATTCCTATCCGGTGCACGGCAACCGGGCCCGTGCCGATCACAGGTCGAATTTGATTCCTTGGGCCAAGGGCACGGTAGTACCGTAATTGATCGTGTTCGTTTGCCGACGCATGTACGTTTTCCACGCATCGGAACCGCTCTCGCGACCGCCGCCGGTCTCTTTCTCGCCGCCAAAGGCACCACCAATCTCCGCACCGCTGGTGCCGATGTTCACGTTGGCAATGCCACAGTCGCTGCCACCCACGCTTAGGAAACGCTCCATTTCACGCATGTCGGTGGTCATGATGGACGAAGAAAGCCCCTGTTTCACATTGTTCTGCGTGGCAATGGCGTCGGCCACGTCACCGTTGTAACGGATCAGGTACAGGATCGGGGCGAACGTCTCCTGCTTGACGATGTCCATCTCCGGTGTTACTTCGGCAATGGCCGGCTTCACGTAGCAGCCGCTTCCATATTGGGCGCCACTGAGCACCCCTCCTTCCACCAACATGTTGCCTCCTTGTTCCTTGATGGTGGCGAGTGCCTTGGTGTACAGGTCCACGGCGGCCCTGTCGATCAACGGCCCCACGTGGTTGTGCTCGTCCAATGGGTCGCCGATGCGCAGTTGGCCATAGGCTTTCACCAACTTGTCGGTGAAGGTCTTGTACACCTTGTCGTGGATGATCAGCCGACGGGTAGTGGTGCAACGCTGGCCGGCGGTGCCCACGGCACCGAAGAGCGAGGCATGCAGCGCGATGTCCAGGTCGGCCTTGTCGGAAACAATGATGGCATTGTTGCCACCGAGCTCCAACAGGGCACGGCCCAATCGTTGACCCACGGCGGCACCCACCGCCTTGCCCATGCGGGTGCTGCCCGTGGCGCTGACCAATGGGATGCGTTCATCGTGGGCCAACCACTCCCCTACTTCGCGTCCGCCATTGATGAGGGTGCTCACCCCTTCCGGCGCTTGGTTGCGCGCGAGTACCTCGGAAACGATGGCTTGGCAGGCCAAGCTGCACAACGGCACCTTTTCACTGGGTTTCCAAATGGTGACGTCGCCACATACCCAAGCCAATGCCGTGTTCCACGACCAAACAGCGACCGGGAAGTTGAATGCCGTGATGATGGCTACCGGTCCCAGCGGGTGCCATTGCTCGTACATGCGGTGCTCGGGCCGCTCACTGTGCATGGTCAAGCCGTGCAGTTGGCGCGAGAGGCCCACAGCGAAATCGCAGATGTCGATCATTTCCTGCACTTCGCCCAAGCCCTCTTGGTAGCTCTTGCCCATTTCATAGCTCACCAGTTTGCCCAATTCGGCTTTGTGCTTGCGCAGTTCTTCGGCAAACTGCCGAACCACCTCGCCACGCTTCGGGGCCGGCCATGTGCGCCATTCCAGAAAGGCCTGCTGTGCTGTTTTCACGGCCTGGTCGTACTCGGGGCGCGATGCTCCGCGTACCGTACCGATCTCCGAACCGTCCACCGGTGAGGAGGAGACTAAGCGCTCACCCTCACCTTTCAACCACTGCTTGCCGGTGGAAACGCCGGAATGGTCTTCCGTTATGTTCCATTGCTTTAACAGGTCCGCAATGCGTGAGGGGGCAGTGAGCGTGTTCATCTTAAGAAAGCTTGATTTTTTCGGGGTGCAAAGGTACAGCCTCAAAGGAGCATGGAGTGGAAGGTGCTCCATGAACCCTTAGAAGGTGTATCAGGGATGGAACACACGGACGCAGAAAGAGTGCGTTTCCCTATCTGATTTGATGAGTAATTGTGTAATGAGTTGATAATCAGGCGGGTAAAATGAGGTGTGTAATTTGAGTTTGCGAGACTATCGAAGAGTGGTTGGATGCCCATATCCAAAAGTGTTGTCGATGGGCTTAAATCGAGGGTTTTTGCCCTTCCTGGTGGTTTTTGCCTTTAGAGGCGAGGTATAACGAACTTGAAGTGGGGCGTTTGGTAGTCAGCGCTATCAAATTGGACCAAGCCCCCACCAGTAAACCTTTCCAAAAAGAACTGAAAGAGTTAGCGCCACGGTATTGTTCACTGAGCATGGAGACGTAAGGCGCATCGAACCACATGGGGCGGATTTCAATGAGGTTGAATCCAGTTTCTGAAAGAAGCTTGGTGATATCCTGTCGGCGGAAATGGGACAGGTGACGAGGGACATCCCACGCTGCCCAAAGAGGACCGTAGTGCTGTCGGTCCCAGCTTTCATGGTCGGGTACGGCAACTACGAGCAGGGCTCCCTCGGCCATGCGCTCATGGATTTGTTTCAAAGTCGAGCGTGGGTTCGACACATGTTCCAGAACGTGCCACAACGTAACCAGGTTGAAGGGTTGCGTGAGCGGCACTTCCTCAAGGTCGGCAACAGAAGTGAGCCCTTTGGTGTGGGCGATATTTCTAGCCACAGGGCTCAGTTCCACCCCGTAAGTTTGGTATCCTTGGGCTTTGAGGTAGGTGAGGAAGTCGCCGGTGCCACATCCGACGTCCAATGCGCGGCCGTGGGGCTGGTACTTTGCGATCAGAAGGTGCTTGTTCCTTATGGCACGGCGGCGGACCCAATGGTAGATACGGTCTTTGAATCCATGGGCTTTCTCTGAGTGGGAGATATAGTTCCGGGAAAGGTAGTAGCGTCCGATTTGGTCTGGGCCCGGCCGCGGCGAGGTGAAGAAAAACCCGCACCGGGAGCACGCCTGGATCGGGAAGTGTTCGTGCGTGACGGTATGGTCCTCCGGGGTGAGTTCAACTCGGAGCTGGGTTCCTCCGCAAACGGGGCAATGGGGCACTGTTTCCATGTCGGTGTTCCACGTGGAACGATCCAGTGTTAGCGGCCAAGGTAAACCATCAAAACACTGATGTCCGCGGGTGAAATGCCGCTGATCCGTGCGGCTTGGCCCAAAGTTCGGGGTTGAACTTCGCGAAGCTTTTGACGTGCCTCGGTGGAGAGTGAGTTGAGTTGGGCGTAGGGTAGATCAGCGGGCAAGGGTACATTTTCCAGATGGGAGACACGCTGGACCATGTCGCGCTCTTTTTGGATATAGCCTTCATATTTGAGTTGAACTTCCACCTGTTCACAGACCTCCTCCTTGAGGTGATCAAAGCCAGCTGCCATTTTCGCCACAGGAGGCGAAAGGGTTTCAATATCGGTGTAGTTGAGCTGGGGGCGAAGGAGGAGGGTGTTCAGTTTTACGCGCTGACGGATGGCTTCTGTTCCACGTGGAACAATCACCGGATTTACGACTTCCGGCGCAGCACCCTCCGTACGGATCAGTTTTGATAAGGCCTTGATGTGAAGGGCTTTGCGCTCTAAGCGTAACATGCGCTGGTTGCTGGCCAGCCCAATGGCGTGCGATAGAGGGGTGAGCCGCTGATCCGCATTGTCTTGCCTTAAAAGGATGCGGAATTCCGCCCGGCTGGTGAACATGCGGTAGGGTTCCTCCGTGCCCTTGGTGATCAGGTCGTCGATCAATACACCGATGTAGGCTTGGTCCCGGGCAAGCACGAACGGCTCCTTTTCCACCAGTTTCAGGTGGGCGTTGATGCCCGCCATCAGACCTTGACAAGCTGCCTCTTCGTAGCCGGTGGTGCCATTGATCTGCCCGGCAAAGTAGAGGCCGTCCACCAACTTGGTCTCCAGGGTGTGGCGCACCTGCGTAGGGGGGAAATAATCATACTCCACGGCATAGCCCGGCCGGAAGATGCGCGCATTGGCAAAACCCGGCAGCTTGCGAAGTGCGGCGACCTGCACCTCTTCGGGCAGGCTGGTGCTGAAACCGTTGATGTAGGTTTCCACGGTGTTCCAGCCCTCGGGCTCCACAAAAATTTGGTGGCTGTCCTTGTCGGCGAAGCGGTTGATCTTGTCCTCAATGCTGGGGCAGTAGCGCGGGCCCTGCCCTTGGATTCGCCCACTGAACATCGGGCTGCGGTCGAATCCGGTACGCAGGATATCGTGCACTTCTTCACTGGTGTATGTGATCCAGCAGCTCAGTTGTTTGGTGGTAGGTCGAGTTACGTCCGAGTAGCTGAATTTAGCCGGATGCTCATCCCCCTTCTGTTCCTCCAACACGGAGTAGTCGATGCTGCGACCATCCACCCTGGGGGGTGTGCCGGTCTTCATTCGGCCCGAGGTAAAGCCCAGTTCAGTGAGTTGCCCGGTGATGCCATGGGCGGCTTTTTCACCGGCCCTGCCGCCGCCGAATTGATTCTCTCCGATGTGCATCACCGCACTCAGGAAGGTGCCGTTCGTGAGGATCACCGCCCTGCAATGGATGATGCCCCCTAAACCAGTGCGCACCCCACTGATGCATGCTTTACCATTGCTGTCGGTCCGTACTTCAATGCCGGTGACCGTGTCTTGCCGAAAGTGGACATTCGGGATGCCCTCCAGTTTTTCGCGCCAGGTTTGGGCGAAAAGGTTGCGGTCATTCTGGCTTCGCGGGCTCCACATGGCTGGTCCTTTGCTCTTGTTCAGCATTCGGAACTGCACCGTACTGAGGTCGCTAACAATGCCCGACCAACCACCTAAAGCATCGATTTCCCGCACAATCTGGCCCTTCCCCACACCACCCATGGCCGGGTTGCAGCTCATCTGTGCGATCACGCCCATGTTCATGGTGATCAACAGGACGGAACTGCCCATGTCGGCCGCGGCGGCCGCAGCTTCACAACCGGCATGGCCACCACCCACCACCACAATGTCAACTTCCTCCTTCATGACGTGTGTTTCACGTGGAACAATCTGGCTATCCTGTTGATAATGAGATGGATGCCTGGCTTGTTCGTAAACTCTGCCACCATGGTCGAAAATGGAAGACCATTGGCGATTGGAACCCACAAAGTTAAGCTGGGAATGAATTGGCTTGGAGATGTTCGCAGGGCAATCGGGTCTGGCGCGTCCTGCGGGTATGGCATCCACCCAAATTCCAACCACGGATTCACACAGATCCACACAGATGGGTTGTCCTACTGTGGGTTTGACAATGAAAAGGTCCGCCCAATGGTAGTGCGTGCAGGAGTGTGAGGACGAAACCTGCATCCCCTGCACCTTTGCACGCTTTGACCCCCACACATACCGTAATGGGAAACGCAAGAACTTCACCGCCGCCCGCACACGTTCAGCCGCAAACAGCCTTCATCATCCGTGTAGGTCCGTGTGAATCCGTGGTTTGTTAAAGACCTGCATGTGCCGTCAGGCGCAGACGCCAGACCCGGTTGCCATGACGTGTTCAGGGCTTGTTCTTCGGCCTATGGCTTAGGAAAGGTGGTGCAAAGGATCCGTGAGTTGCCTGTCGGGAAGCAGGTCTTCGCGAGGCATGGCCCAACAAATGGGGCAAGGCGATAGAAGCCAGGGGCCCCGTGGACCCGGTGAATTGTTTCCTGAACTGAGGAAAACATTGCCCAGACCCGTCCGGAAATCCACAACCGGCACCCGCGAATGCGTGCCAAGGTGTTAAGGTCCGTTATTTGCTTCCCCAAGAGCCGTGAACCGGGTACGTGCCACAATGGACCATTGGGCAGCATAAAACACTGCATTAACTCACGAAAGGAAATAATGACCGTGCTATTGATAGACGATGAGCCGGAGATATGCTTTCTGATGAAGAACATGCTGAAGCGGAAGGGCATCATCTGCGATTTGGCCCATTCGCTTGCCCAAGGGCGTGAACGGTTGGGGAAGGGATCGTACAGCGCGGTGTTCTTGGACATCCACCTGCCGGACGGCAAAGGCTACCAATTGATCGGAGAGATACGACAACGCCAACCCGGCGCCCAAGTGATCGCCATCAGTGCCGTGGATGCCGAAAAGGAAAATGCCGCAGGCAGGGGAGCGGACCTGTTCATTGCGAAGCCCTTTGACAAGAGCAGTATCTTAGGCGGTCTTCAGTCCCTCGGTATCACCACCGACTGACCAAGAAGCCACCGCATGCCAGCACCCCACCTGCTCGTAATAGACGATGACGCCGACATCTGCACCCTGCTCTCCAGGTTCTTGGAAAAGCAAGGGTACCAAGTGGACACGGCCCTGCGCGGATCCACCGCCAAGGACCTCCTGAAAAGGAACCACTATGAGTTGGTGCTTTGCGACCATCGCCTGCCCGATACCGACAGTGAGGAGATGCTCCTGCACATCAAATCGGTTTCCCGGGATACGGCGGTGATCATCATCACCGGTTATTCGGATGTTCGCACGGCCGTGAACCTGATGCGCAAAGGGGCTTATGACTACGTAGGCAAACCATTGTATCCGGACGAGATCTTGATGCGGATCAAGGAGGCGCTCAACAAGGCCGTCCCCGCCGCACCCGCCGCAGCTGGGCGCAAACAGCCTGCGGAGGGTGTGCCAACCGCGGAGTATGTGCAGGGCACCGGCCCGCAGGCCGAATTGCTCGCCGGGCACATCGCCTTGGTGGCCCCAACGGACATGACCGTGCTGATCACTGGGGAAACAGGCACCGGGAAGGAATACGTGGCCCGCGAGCTGCACCGGCAAAGCGGCCGGGCGGGCAAGGTGTTCATAGCCGTGGATTGCGGTGCACTTCCGAAGGAACTGGCCGGCAGCGAGCTGTTCGGGCATGTAAAAGGGGCCTTCACCGGTGCCTTGGGAGATAAGCGCGGAAGCTTTGAGCAGGCCAATGGAGGCACCTTGTTCCTGGATGAGATCGGCAACGTCACGTACGAGAACCAGGTGAAGCTGTTGCGCGTGCTGCAGGAGCGGCGCATCAAGCGGGTGGGCGATGAGAAAGACATCGAGGTAGACGTGCGCGTGCTGGCGGCCACCAACGAAAACCTGCACGTGGCCGTGTCCGAAGGACGCTTCCGCGAAGACCTGCTGCACCGGATCAACGAGTTTACCTTGGACCTGCTGCCCCTGCGCGAACGGCCCAAGGACATCATGGTGTTCGCCCACCACTTCCTGAAAAAAGCAAATCAGCAGTTAAGCCGCCATGTGGAAGGATTTGACGCTGCCGTGGAGGCGCGGCTGATGGTCCATGCCTGGCCGGGCAACTTGCGCGAACTGGGCAATGTGGTGAAGCGCGCAGTACTGCTTACCCCGGGTGGAACCGTTCAACTAAATGCACTGCCTGCCGAGGTGATCGCGGGTGCACCGGCCCCTTCCGGCATTCAGCAGGGCATGCTTGCGGAAATCCAGACCGAGGAAGGATTGCGGGGCGTTTCCCACACAGCGGAAAAGCAAGCGATCTTGAAAGCGTTGGAACGCAATGGGTTCAATAAATCCCGTACGGCCGAAATGCTCAACATCGACCGCAAAACGCTGTACAACAAGCTGAAATCCTTCGGGATCGAGATTTGACGAGGATGGGAAGCGGGGCATTGGGGGCCAATGGCCATGCAGGCATGCGGGATGGGATATGGCGGTGTGCTCCATCCCATTCCATCCCGTCTCCTTCCTCCCCCCTGCCGCCCACCCCCCCTACAATGCTCTTTTCCGGCGACCCGCCACCGGTATGCGTGAAAGTCGCCTTGGCGGTTGTTCCCCATGTTCCGTACCGGTGAGCAACTGACCCAGGGTGGCCGGGAGCGGCGGATGCTGCGTGCGCTCTATGCATTTACGCTGGCCCTGTTGATCCTGTTCCTGTTGGCCACCATCGCCACCTTCAACAGGTATACGGTCGCCAACAAGACCATCCGCGACAGCAATGCCATGCTCAATGCGCTGGAGGCCATGGTTTCCGGCCTGAAGGACGCCCAGATCGGCGTGCAGGGCTATATGCTCACCCACGACACCGTCTTGGCAAGGCCCTTTCGCTTGGCGCAGCCTGCCGTGGAGGCCAGTATGCGCCAGTTGGATTCGCTTCAGCACACCGGCACCACCACCAAGGACCTGTCACATATCCAGGACCTGTCGCGGCAGATGCTGAAGATGATCCAGGACCAGTTTCTTTCGGAGCGCGGCTCCCTGCCGGGGTTGCAAGGAAGCGAGGAGGACCGCGTCCACCGATCGCAGGAGCTGATGGAGCGGATCAGGGTCGAACACGCCGGGCTTGTGTTGGCGGTGGAATCCATGAGGGACCGGAACTTGACCATGGAGCGTAGCCTGCAACCGGATACCCCGTTGATGCTGCTCATCTTCTCCGTGATGGCCATCCTGGCCACGGCCCTGCTGTTCTGGCGGCTCTTTCGCGCCTTGGCCAAGGCGGAGGGGGCCGAGGCCGAGATCCAGCGGAAAGTGGACCAGCTCAACCGGGAAATGCGCACCCGCGAATTTGCCGAACGCTCGCTCAAACGGGTGCTGGACAGCTCGCCCAGTGCCATCATGGCTTTCCGCAGTATCCGCGATGCCAACGGTGAAGTGGTGGATTTTGAGTGGCTCCTGGCCAACCGGGAAAGTGAGCGGGTCTATTCACGCACGCACGAGCCCATGATCGGCAAGCGCCTCTTGCGGGAGCTGCCGGAGATGGCTGAAGATGGACTTTACGACGCCTTTCTGGAAGTGGTGGAGACCGGGACGCCCTTTGAAAACACCCGCCAATCAGCACTGCGCCAAGGAGCATGGGTGCACCTGCACGCCCTGCGCCTGTTGGACGGGTTTGTGGTTACCATCACCGACGTGTCGGAGGCGCGAAGAGCACAGGACCTGTTGGCCGAGGCCGACCGCTTGGCCATCACCGGTGGTATCGCACGCACCATCGCCCATGAGGTGCGGAACCCCCTCACCAACCTGCGCATGGCTCTGGAGCAGCTGACCGAGGAACTGCCCGGGGAAGTACGGGATGAGACCACGCCGTTCACCGACATTCTGCGCAGGAACATCCTGCGCATCAGCAAGCTGATCTCCGACCTGCTGGAATCCTCACGGCCGCACGAATTGGACCGGCAGCCTTGCAACATGGCCGACCTGCTGGAAGCGGCCGTAGCATCCGTCCAGGACCGGTTGGACCTGCAGCACATGAGGGCCAGGGTGGAGGTGGACCCTGCACTGCCCCGCATCATGGCCGACCCCGACTTGCTGGGCGTGGCCCTCACCAACTTGTGCGTCAACGCCATAGAAGCCATGGAGGAAGGCAAGGGGCAGCTCTTGCTCAAAGCATGGTTGCAGCGGGGCCGCGTGCATGCCAGCATTACCGACAACGGCAAGGGCATTCCCGAAGAGAATATCCAACGCTTGTTCCAAGCCTTCTATTCGGGCCACAGCGGCGGCATGGGGCTGGGGCTCACCAGCGCGCGCACCATCCTCAATGCACACGGCGTGCACATGAATGTGGAAAGCACCGTGGGCGAGGGCACCACCTTCACGCTCACCTTCCCCGGATAGAACGGCTGGTAGCGATCTTTGCAACATGCCCATTGGCAGCAATACGAAGCAGGCAGCGGAGCTGCTGGGGCAAGGAGACTTGGTGGCCATCCCCACCGAGACCGTGTACGGCTTGGCTGCGAACGCCTACAACCCGGAGGCGGTGCTGAAGATCTTCCAAGCCAAGCAAAGGCCTGCATTCGACCCGCTGATCGTGCATGTGCACGGCCCGGAACAAGCCATGGAAGTGGCCGACCTGCGGGGTTTGGGCGAGGACATGCGTCGGCAGGCCGAAGCCTTGATGGCCCGGTTCTGGCCCGGCCCCCTCACCCTGGTGCTGCCCAAGGCCAAACACGTGCCCGACCTGGTGACCAGCGGGTTGGACACCGTGGCCGTGCGCACACCGGCGCATCCAATGACCTTGGCCTTGCTGCGCTCCTTGGAATTTCCCTTGGCCGCGCCCAGCGCCAATCCCTTCGGCTACATCAGCCCCACCACCGCGCAGCATGTGGCCGACCAGCTCGGTGGCAAGGTGCCCTACATCCTCGACGGCGGCCCCTGCACTGTGGGCGTGGAAAGCACCATCATTGGTTGGGATGCGCAATTGCGGCACTGGGTGCTCTACCGCCCGGGCGGCCTGCCCGTGGAGGAGGTCGAAGCGGTGATCGGCACGGTGGGCCGCGCCTCGCGAAGCGTGCTGCCCGCATCGCCCGGCATGCTGGAAAGCCACTATGCACCGCGCAAACCGGTGCATATCGGCAATATTGCGGAGCTGATGCTGGAGCATGCCGGCAAGCGCATCGGTGCGATCACCTTCCGCAACAGGTATGCGGTACATGCCCTGGAAGTGCTGTCCCCGCAGGGGGACTTGGCCGAGGCCGCCCGCCATCTCTTTGCCGCCCTGCGCCGATTGGATGCCGGTGCTGCCGAGTTGATCGTGGCGGAGATTTTCCCGCAAGAAGGGCTTGGTGCGGCCATCAATGACCGGTTAAAGCGCGCAGCAGCACGGCGCGATCCCAGGGCTATCGCGTCTTAAATCCAAGAAGCGCATCCAATTGAGCATCGCTTCTTGCGGCAGACTTACGCCTACGGCTTGTTGACTTCTTGTCGCCAGTAAATGTGCGGCAGATGGTCAGAGCAATCCTTCGGATTGCCGCCATGTTCTGGCTTCCATGGTCCTTTCGGATGCACGAGCCATCCTCGTCGAAGGTCACGTCAAGTACCCAATGCACTTGATTCTCAACACCCCAGTGCTGGCGTACCAGGCTGTTGAACCTGGCGGCATCTGCTTGTAGGCTGGAGATGTAGAACCGTATCTCTTCGCTGCGTTTGCCGGTAGTGACCTCCTCTCTTGTTGAGACAATGCGCACAAGGCTCTTGAGCCCGGCCCAACGGGGGAATCGGTCCTGCAGGTCCGGAGAGTCAATCACGGCACATGTGCGCGATTCGATGCGGCCATGTCCCTTGTCCCATTGCTCATCCACCGATGAAGGAGCGTTGTGCACGAAGCACATTTCAACTTCCTCCATCAGCTCGCTCTGATTGCCCTTGGCACCCAGCAGGTACTCCCCGCCCCGGTCCAATATCCCTTCCGCGATCTCGGTCTGGCAGCCCATGGCATCAATGCTCACCGCGGCTCCCTTGAGGTCCAACAGGGCCAACAATTCCGGGATGGCCGTGATCTCGTTGCTCTTGTCATCCACTTTCATCTGTGCAAGGACCACTTGGTTGCTGCTGCTCCACGCACTGATCACATGGATCGCCTTCTTTCCATTACGGTGGTCATGGCTGCGCCGCAAGGTCTTTCCGTCTATGCTCACCAGCGCGCCATCCGTACTGCCGCAAACCGCCGAAGTCCATTGCATGAAGCAAGTCCGGAAGGCAATTGGATCCATGCGGCGAAAGAGGTTGCCCAAGATGTCATGGGACGGAGTACGGCCATCAAGAAAGTGGCCATGGCTTTGGAGCCAACTCAACCGCTCATCACCAAAATCGGCGATCTCCGTATAGTGCTCACAGTCGGCTACCACAGCCGAAATGGTCAGGAAGATCAGCGACTGCAGCTCATAGTGCTTGGTGCGGTCAATGCGTGGGTCTTGAAGTTCCTCGAAGTGCGTGAACAGGGTCATGTGCGGTGTTTTGCCGCAAGAACCAATGCATAAAGCTGGGGATCAAGACCTTGCAAAAAGATCGATCAACCACGAATTGTTCCTATTAAGACGCGATAGCCCTGGGCGCGATCCATAAAATCCCGGCTTAACCTCGACCTTTGCACCTTTGACTTTCGGCCGTGCCCCAGTCCACCCCGCTCCCCAAACGCATTGCCATTCTTGGCAGCACCGGTTCCATCGGCACGCAAGCCCTGGAGGTGATCCGGGAACAACCCGGCTACTTGCAGGCCGACCTGTTGGTGGCGGGGCGCAACGCGGCCTTGCTGATCGAGCAGGCGAAGGAGTTCAAGCCCAATGCCGTGGTGATCGGTGATGAAGGCCGCCACGGCGAAGTACGCGACGCCCTGTTCCCGCTGGGGGTGAAGGTGTATGCAGGCGCGAAGGCCATTGAACAGGCGGTGCAGATGGAAAGCATCGACCTGGTGCTCACCGCCATGGTGGGTTTTTCGGGCCTGCGCCCTACGCTGGCGGCCATAGAAGCCGGAAAACCCATCGCCTTGGCCAACAAGGAAACCTTGGTGGTGGCCGGGGAGCTGGTGACGCAGCGGGCACGGGAAAAGGGCGTGAACATCTATCCGGTGGACAGTGAACACTCGGCCATTTTCCAGTGTATGGCGGGGGAATGGGGCAACCCGATCGAAAAGGTCACCCTCACGGCCAGCGGTGGCCCCTTCCGGGGTTGGAGCCGAACACAGATGGCCAAGGTAACCAAGGCCGAGGCCCTGAAGCACCCCAACTGGGCCATGGGCGCCAAGGTCACCATCGATAGCGCCAGCCTGATGAACAAAGGCCTGGAGGCCATTGAGGCCAAATGGCTCTTCGGCCTGGCTCCCCACCAGGTGGATATCGTGGTGCATGCCCAAAGCATCATCCACAGCCTGGTGCAGTTTCAGGACGGCAGCCTGAAAGCGCAACTGGGCCTGCCCAGCATGAAACTGCCCATCCAATACGCCCTGACCTATCCGCACAGGCTGCCCACGGACTGGCCGCGGTTCGATTTTGCCCAATACGGCCAGCTCACCTTCGAGCCACCGGACACGGAAGCTTTTCCCAATCTGCGCTTGGCCTTGGAGGCCATGCGGCGCGGCGGCAACACCCCGTGCGTGCTGAACGCGGCCAACGAGGTGGCGGTAGAGGCTTTTTTAGAGGAGCGCATCGGCTTTTTGGAAATGAGCGACATGGTGGGGGAATGCTTGGCCAAAGCCACCTTTGTACCTTCACCGGGTCTTGCCGACCTGGAAGCCACCGATGCTGAAACCCGCCGCACCGCCCGCGAGGCGTTGAAACACCCCGCATGGAGACACTGATCTACGCCGGCCAGCTCATCGTGGGCTTGTCCATCCTGGTGGCCCTGCACGAATTTGGCCACTTCCTGCCCGCCAAGCTCTTCGGTATGCGGGTGGACAAGTTCTTCCTGTTTTTCGACGCACCCTACGCGCTGGTGAAGAAAAAGATCGGCCAAACCGTGTATGGCATCGGCTGCCTGCCCTTCGGTGGTTATGTGAAGATCGCCGGCATGGTGGACGAAAGCCTGGATGCGGAACAAAAGGAACGCATGCAGCGGCCGCCCGAGCCGTGGGAGTTCCGCGCAAAACCCGTGTGGCAGCGCTTGATCGTGATGGTGGGCGGGGTGACCGTGAACGTATTGCTGGCCTTTGCCATCTATGCCATGGTGATGTTCACATGGGGGCGGGAATACCTGCCGGTGAAGAATCTTACCTACGGCGTGGCGCCCAGCGCGCTGATGAAAAGCGAAGGCTTCCAGGACGGTGACAAGATCTTGGACCTTGATGGCAAGGAGCCCCAAACCCTCGGGGATGCTTCCTTGGCCATCTTGATCGACGGGGCGAAACACGTGACCGTGGAGCGCGAAGGCCCCGATGGAAAACCGGAGAAGAAAACCATCGAGTTGAGCGCGGACATCCAGGAGCGCATCTTGGAGAGCAACGACAAGTCACTTTTCAGCGTGCGGTTCCCCTTCTATGTGGATTCGGTGCTTCCAGGCCACAATGCCGAGGGAACCGGCAGCTTCCGCAAGGGCGACCGCATCATTGCCGTCAATGGCCGGCCGGCCCGGTACTTCCAGGACTTTGTGGAGGAGGTGAAGGACAAGAAGGACCGCCAGGTGGAAGTGACGCTCCTGCGCGAAGGGCACCAAGTGCGCATACCGGTGAAGGTGGACGCTGATGGCATCGTGGGCTTGATGCCCAAGCCACCGGCGGACTATTTCACTTTCGCCAAGGAGGAATACGGCTTCTTTGCCAGCATCCCCGCAGGCATCAGCTACGGGTGGCAGCGCCTGAAGGATAACGTTTCCTCCTTCAAGCTGCTGGGCAGCAAGGCGGGCATGAAGCAGATGGGCGGACTGATCGCCATGAGCAAGGCCTATGGGCCGCAATGGGTGTGGCAGCGGTTCTGGGAGATGACCGCATTCCTGTCCTTGGCACTGGCCGTGCTGAACATCCTGCCCATTCCGGCTTTGGACGGCGGCCACGTGATGTTCCTGCTCTATGAGGCCGTGGCGCGCAAACCAGCCAATCCCAAAGTGCTGGAATACGCCCAACTGGCCGGGATGGTGTTCCTGCTCACCGTGATCATTGCGGTGAACGGGCACGATCTGGTGAAGCTGATCACGGGAAAGCTGTAACCGGTACCGCACATCCTGCGGCCCCCGGCCCTGTACGCTTGCCAAGGGAGGGAGGCGGCCGGTGCAACCGTTCAAGCGTGCTGTGCGTAGGAACATCCAAAGCTTCCGCCATGCCACACGTGATGGTTGTTGAGGACGATGCCTTGGTACGCCGTGCCATTGCCTTTTGTGCCATGGATTCCCATTGGCGCGTCACCACGCTCTGCGACGGCCGCGAACTGGGGCGCATGATCGAGGACGAACCCGCCGACCTGCTGTTGATCGACCTCGGTCTTCCGCATGTGGACGGCCTTGCCCTGGTGGAAGAGCTGCGCGCCAGGGGAAACAACACCCCGGTGCTCGTCATCACGGCCCAAGAGCTGCCACACCTGCGGGAGATCGTGATGGGGGCCGGGGCCAACGACTTGTTGCACAAACCGTTCGATCCGGACGACCTGCTGCAGCGGATGCGCCTGTTGCTGGCCGCATAGCCCGACTTCCGTTCGGGGTGCCGCGTTGAACCACCTTTGCAACGTGCAATACGATGTGCTCATTCTGGGCCACGGCATCGCCGGGGCGGTATTCGCCGAAACCTGCCGGATGCGGGGATTGTCCGTGCATGTATTCGACCAAAAGCGTGAGGGAAACGCCTCCATGGCGGCCGCCGGCCTGGTCAATCCGGTGGTGTTGCGGCGTGACGTGCCCGTTTGGCGCGCAACAGAGTTGATGACCGCCATGCGCACGTTTTACGCCGATTGGGAACGGCATCTCGGTATTTCATGCTGGCATCCCACCCCGTTAGTGAAGCTCTTCCCCACGGCAAACGACGTGCGGCAGTGGAAGCGCGCCATGGCAGACCCGGCCACCGCCCCATTCATCACCTGCCAACCCGAACCCGAGGTGGATGCATCGCCCTTGCGCGCTCCCCACGGGTACGGAACCGTTACCCATGCCGGGTGGTTGGACATACCGCTGCTGTTGGAAGCGCACCGGAGCAGCTTGGCCCTGGAAGGCCGGTTGGCGGAAAGGGAAGTAAGGCCGACCGATATCCGCACGGAGCCGGGCGGAATACGCGTCGGCGAGGTGCACGGCCGCTGGTTGGTGGAGTGCACGGGGTCCTTCTCCACAGCCCAGGGATTGTTGCCAGTGAAGGGCGAAACGCTGACCGTGCGCATCCCGGGCCTTCGCCTCGGCCGCATGATCCATGGCAAGGCGGGCCTGCAACCCGTGGCCGACGGGCTTTTTCGTGTGGGCGCCACGTTCAAGTGGACGGACCTGTGGGAAGGACCGACCCAAGAGGCGCGCACGGCGCTGTTGGAGCAATTGTGGGCCACGGTGGATGCGCCGGTGGAGGTGGTGGCACAGCACGCCGGGGTGCGCCCGGCCGTGCGCGACCGCCGACCCCTGCTCGGGAAAACTGGGCCACATACGGTCCTGTTCAACGGCATGGGCACGCGTGGTGTGATGCTGGCACCTTGGTGCGCCGCGCACCTGCTGGAGCATCTGATGGACGGTAAACCGCTGGACCCCGAGGTGGATCGTTCGCGCTTCGATTGATCCCGTATTCCCCCTATCGCGTGCCGCCGGGAGAGGCGTGCATCACTTGCCCCAAGCCGTCGGGGAAATAGCGGTTGGCCAATGCCACGAATTCGTCGCCGCGCATCAGGTGGTCCATGCCCACGTCTTCCACGTGGTCCAGTCCGCAGGCCGCCAACAACTCCATCAGGGTGAGCAGGGTGTTGCGGTGGAAGTTGAACACACGCTCACTTTTCTCGGGCACCACGATGCCGCGCACCAGGGAGCGGTCGTGCGTGGTGATGCCCGTGGGGCAGGTGTTGGTGTTGCATCGCAACGCTTGGATGCATCCCAGGGAGAACATGAAGCCGCGGGCACTGTTGCACAGGTCGGCACCCAAAGCCAGCATCTTCATCAGGCGGGCTGCGGTAACCACTTTTCCGCTGGCGATGATCTTCACCTCCCCGTGCAGCCCGTAGCGCTCCAGGGTGCGGCGCACGAACATCAGGGCGGGCTCGATGGGCATGCCCACACTGTCCGTGAATTCCAGCGGTGACGCGCCGGTGCCTCCTTCGGCGCCGTCCACGGTGATGAAATCCGGGCGCATGCCAGTTTCGGCCATCAACGCACAGATCTCGGTGAACTCATCGGTGCGCCCGATGCACAGCTTGAACCCCACCGGAAGCCCACCGCTGAGCTCGCGCAGCTTGGTGATGAACTCCAGCAGCCCGCGGGCATCGCTGAACGCGCTGTGGCCCGGGGGCGAAAGCACGGTGGTATGCGGTTCAATATGGCGGATGCGGGCGATCTCGGGCGTGTTCTTCACCGCCGGAAGCACCCCGCCATGGCCCGGCTTGGCGCCTTGGGAGAGCTTCAGTTCGATCATGCGCACTTGGTGGTGCTGGGTCACCTTGGTACGGAACAGCTCGGGGTCGAAATCACCATGCTCATCCCGGCAGCCGAAGTAACCGGTGCCGATCTGCCACACCAGGTCGCCGCCTGGTTTCAGGTGGTGGTCGCTCAATCCGCCCTCACCCGTGTTGTGGTAGAATCCCCCCTTGCGCGCCCCGGTGTTCAAGGCCAACACTGCGCGGTCGCTCAAAGCTCCGAAGCTCATGGCGGAGATGTTCAACAAGGAGGCCATGTAGGGCTTCTTGCAAAGAGCGCCGCCGATCTTTACGCGGGGTGGATCGGCGGGCACCTCTTTCGGGTAAATGGTGTGGCGGATGCCCTCGTAGTTTGCCGCATTGATGTCCAGCTGGGTGCCGAAGGGCACGGTATCCATCACGTTCTTGGCACGTTGGTATACCAAGGAGCGCTGCTGGCGGCTGAAGGGCCGTCCGTCGGTATGGCGTTCGATGAAATACTGCTGGATCTCGGGCGAGATGCCCTCGAAGGCATACCGGAAGTAGCCTAGCAAAGGGAAGTTTCGCAGGATGGTATGCCGTTTCTGCACCAGGTTCCACACACCTAACAAAAACAAGGGGCCTACCACCACGAACGCCCAGAGGAACGCTGGGTTGAACCAACTTGCGGCACAGATCAGAACTGCGACCCCAAGGCTCACCAAATAGAACGTCTTGCGCATGGCGGTGAATTTATGGCAGTGTGCTCGCACGGGCGTGCACGGTGCCTTTGGCCAACACGCGGGAGGCGGAAAAGGTGCGCAAGTCGTTAGCGCGTCGGGGGCGTAAAACCCGGCTGTGTGCGGTGGTGTTCCGCGCGGTCCTATGGAATGGTTACCCGCCGATGCTCACCATGGGCCGCGTGCTCAGGCCGTGCAACACCTCCTGCTGCGTGTCGGGCTGGAACGCAGGGAGCCCGCCCAGCATCTTGTGCTTGGCCCAAACGTTGGCTTGGACCAGCGGGGCCAGGTCATCGCCGTTGCGCAAGGCCGTGAGCAGGTCTGTTTCCTCGCGGGCAAAGAGGCAGTTGCGCATCTTGCCTTCCGCCGTAAGGCGCAGGCGGTCGCAGCTGCCGCAGAACGGCTCTGTCACCGTGCTGATCACCGCGAAAGTGCCCTTCCAACCTTTTACCCGGTAAGCCTTGGCCGTACTGTGCGGATCGTCGTCCAGCTTTTCAACCGCATGTACGCTGCCGATGCGGCCGAGCATTTCCGCGTAGGTGTACACCCGTTCACGGCCCCACTTGTTCCCGGCAAAGGGCATGAACTCGATGAAGCGCACGTGCACGTTGCGGTGTTGCGTGAGCCCCACAAAGCGCAGCAGCTCGTCGTCGTTGATGCCGCGCATCACCACCATGTTCAGCTTCACATGGAACCCCAGTTCGAGGGCTTGTTCGATGTTCGCGAGGATGCGGCCGTGACCGTCCCTGCGCGAGAGCTGGCGGAAGCGTTCCGCATCGAACGTGTCCAAGCTGATGTTGAGGTGCTGCAGTCCGGCTTCCTTCAGTTTCTCGGCGAACAGGTGCAGGCGCATGCCGTTGGTGGAGAGCCCCAGTTTTACCGGCAAGGCGGCCATGTCGCGCACGATCTCCACCACGTCCGGGCGCATCAACGGCTCACCGCCGGTGAGGCGGACCTTGGTAATTCCGTATTCCCCGACAAAGAGGGCGGCCAGCGTGCGGATCTCCCCACGCGTCATCAGCTTGTCGCGGTGCAGGAAATGCTGCTCCTCGGGCATGCAATAGGTACAGCGCAGGTCGCACTTGTCCACAATGCTGATCCGCAGGCTGCGGTGCGTGCGTGCGAAGCGGTCCGTTAGCAGGGGCATGGCAGGCACAAAGGTACCAAGGCGGGGGAGGGGAGGCGCTTCCGTGTGGCGCCACGCACCAACTTTGCGCGATGCCGAATGGGAACAAGGTGCGCTGCCCGTGGTGCCTGAAGGACGAAACGTACATGCGCTACCACGACGAAGTGTGGGGCGTACCGGAGCACGACGACCGCAAGTTGTTTGCGAAACTGGTGCTGGACGGTGCACAGGCCGGCCTGAGCTGGTACACCATTCTGGTCCGCAGTGAAGGTTACCGCAAGGCCTACCACAACTGGGACGTGGCCCGCATCGCACGCTATGGCGCGAAGGACGTCGAGCGCCTGATGAACGATCCGGGCATCATCCGCAACCGCGCAAAGATCAACGCCTCCATCACCAATGCCCGGGCTTGGCTGAAGATCATGGAGGATGGCCCGGGGTCCTTCGACCGGTTCCTATGGAAACATGTAGGCTACAAAACCGTGGTGAACCGTTGGATGCACCCCGGCCAGGTGCCGGCCAGTACACCGCTCAGTGACGCCCTTAGCCGGGATCTGGTGAAACACGGCTTCAAGTTCACGGGAACCACCATCGTTTACGCGTTCATGCAAGCCTGCGGCTTAGTGGACGACCACTTGGAAAGCTGTTGGCGGCGCACTGCGGGACGATCGCGCTGATGTACGGTCCCTGCGCGCCGTTACTCCGCCTGAACGAGCGGCCGGGAAGGTGCCCGAAGACCCTTCCAAAGAACCTGCCCCACCAGGCCCAGCATAATCGCCTCGGCCAGCAGCACATTCACCGGCAACAGCGACAAGGCACCCAGCAACAGGGCCGCTGCGGCCAAGGCCAGCACGTTCCAGGCCAAGGGCTGCTTGCCGTGGCTTAGCAACAGCACCACCAGCGGGGCGGCCCACACCACCACTTGGTAATCGAAGCTGGGCACCCGGAGGAACAGCATGAACAGGACCCAGCAGCAAAAGCCCAACAGCAGCAGGTCCCATGCAGGCAAGCGCCGTAACCGGCGGCCCGCCACCAGCACGATGCCTAAGAGGAGCGCAACAAGCAGCGCCCATGGCGTCCAGGCGGGAATGTCCAGGCCGAGCACATGCAGGATGGCAGGTATCGAACCATTTTCAAATTCCATCGCATGGTGGGCATCCAGCCCGGCCATCCCCTCGATCACGGACGGATACGTGTAATTCGCCCCTTCCACCACCGGCGGTTCGCTCGGATCGGGAAGGCTGTTCCAGGTCCGCATGGCCGCGAAGTATTCAGCCCAGGCGCGCAACCCGCCGCCCAACAGGGCGAAGGTGCCTGCCATCAATGCCGTGAAGCCCGCAGCGCCTGCCCAGGTGCGCCAGGTGGCCGCCAGCAGCAGGGGCGCGGCGATGATGGCATTGGTGGGCTTGATCAATACCAGAACGGCGATCAGGACCCCGGTTGCGACCTCGCGCCGCGCTTTCAATGCAACGAACAGGAGGGCCAAAACGGCCATGGGCAATACGTACACTTGGCCTCGTTCCACGTGCAACCGCCATGACTGGCAGGCAACGAACAGCAATAGCACCACGGCGGCCACCACCGCTTGTCGGGCGGGGTCATCCCTGCCGAATGCCCGGGCCGTGAACAACACGGATCCGATCAGTAGTGCGTACTGGATGACCAACCAGGCCATCCGGCCCTCACCGAAGGGAAGGGCGGCTACCGGAGCCATTAACAACGCTTGGAACGGAGTACCGGTATAGCGCGTCATGGCTGTTCCGGGTGGTAGCATGGGGTCCGCAAGTCGTTCCGGGTCACCTGGCCGCCAGGGGTTGTAATAGAGCGATCGCCCCTCCATCAAGGAACAGCTGCCCACCACCTTGTCGCGCAGGTCAATTCCTCCGTAGTGCCGGGTCAGGTGAAGGTCGACCATAAAGCAGGCAACCACGCCGATCACAATGGTCCAACGCAGGACCAAACCTCGCTTTTCCATTCCGGGAACGGTGCAACGGCAGGCAAGATAATTCGGTTCACCGTGCGCATGTGCCATGGGGGCACTTGGCGAAAGACAACAACACGCGCATGGGCCGCCTGAACACGGCTGGGCCATCATGCTGAACGCCGTACTTTGGTGGCCCCGTTCAGCCCCCGGGGAATGACCCGGGCATCAGCAAGGGAAGCGGGGCCACACCGGCAAGCAGGCCATGAGAGCACCCGTAGAGGCGGTTTGGACCCGGCGGTACCTGGGCGGCGGTCTGGAGGTTGCGGAAGATGTTTTGGCCGCCGAGGAACCACTGGAGATCCGCCTGGGCCATGGACCCTTGGAAGACCGTCGGGAAACGCGATTGAGCGTGACCATGCGCACGCCGGGCAACGACGAGGAATTGGCCTTGGGCTTCCTGTTCACGGAGGGGATCATCCACGGCCGGGAGGATGTGCTCCGTGTAGTGCATTGTGAAGACGTGAAGGAAGAGGAGCGGGGCAACGTGGTCCGCGCCGAACTGCATCCTTCGGTGGAGGTGGACCCCTCCCGGTGGCAACGGAGCTTCTACATGTCCAGTAGTTGCGGAGTTTGCGGCAAGTCGAGCATTGATGCGGTACGGGCACAAGGGTTGAGACCGCTCACGCCGTTCGGGGCGGTTGATCCGGAGGTGATCACTGCACTGCCGGAACGCATGCGCAACGTCCAGACCGTCTTCAGGCACACTGGCGGCATTCATGCGGCAGCGCTCTTTGACCGCCAGGGCAGCTTATTGATCCTGCGTGAAGGCGTAGGCCGGCACAATGCCGTTGACAAGGTGGTGGGCGCCATGTTGATGGCAGATGCCCCGGGCCGGGCGGAAGGCCCGCAGTTGCCACCGGCCTCGGACCGCATGCTGTTGGTCAGTGGCCGTGCCGGGTTTGAGCTGGTGCAGAAGTGTGCCATGGCGGGCATTCCCTTGATGGCCGCCTTGGGCGCACCTTCATCGCTCGCTGTTCGGCTGGCCCGCGAGACCGGGCTTACCCTGGTCGGCTTTTTAAGCGAAGACCGGTTCAATGTCTATAGCGGAGGGAGCTGATGGCGGCACTTTATTGTTTCATCCATTTCACGGTTCGTCGACCCGCTATGCCATTCAGCTCAACAAGGTAGATGCCTGAAGCAAGGCCACTGCTGTTCAACACGAAGGAGCCGTTAGGGTTTGATGCGATCAAAACCGCCCGGCCCATGCCATCAAATACACGCACGGTCGTCAAGTCCCTTGCCTCGGTTTCGACATGCAATACCTCCGCCCCGGGGTTGGGGAAAACCTGGATCCCCGTCGGCCTTACCTGTTCATTTATGCTGGTGCTGAAGCCGCATGGCGTAGCCGGTGCGGTCGTGTATGTGATGTCATTGTCCCGGTAGCAACGCAAGCCCTCGAGGGGGCCATCAATGGAAACCCAAAGGGAATAGTCGGGGATCAGATAGAAGTAATTGAACCCTATTCGCTCAATCAAGGTGTCTGTCCCCAAGGTGTCAACTTGGCCGACAAATGGATGGCCAAGCAGATGCACGATCAATCGGCGCAGGTTCAAGCCATCGATCTGAACGGAACCGGTGTCCACCACAACAAATTCCGTCGTTCCAACCGCTCCCGTTTCTTGCCCCGGCCATGACCAATGGTCTCCCGGGGAGGCAGTGAACCACATGACGGTGTCGAATTCGTATGGTGAAGGGTGGAGCAGGTATACCACGCCATCCATTTGGCGCATGTGGAAGTCTGCGATGAATGGGGAAATAATTGTGGAATCCGGCGTTGCCTCCTCATGGATATAAGAAGTTGCGCGAATCCGTTGGGTTTCTTGCCCATCCACTATGGTATCACCGGAAAAGCGACTGATCACAACACCAACGTATGTATCCCCGGTGCTCCAGTCCACACTGTAGGATTCGTGGCTCCACTCCGCGCCCGGCGGACACCAGGATTGCGCAAGTACCGCTTGGGCGGCACCTATCCAAAAAATCGGCAGGAGGGCAAGGAACTTCTTCATTGTTTCATCCATTTCACGGTTCGTCTTTCTCCGCCGCTATCCACTTCAATCAAGTAGACGCCCGGTGAGAGTGCTGCGCTGCTTAGCTTCAGCACGCCCGTACCCGAGGCCGCCAGCACCGCCCGGCCCATGGCATCGCGCACCTGCACGTCCATATGGCCCGTGGTGCCTGTTTCGATGTGCAGCACATCTGTTCCCGGGTTTGGCCACAACTGCACCTGGCGCACAGGCCGCTCCGCCTCATGGATGCCAACACTTAGGCCATGCAGCTTGGCAATGAAGGTCATGCTGGTATCGCTCACCGTGCCGTCATCAAAGCCTTTGAAGAAGCCGCACACGAAAATGCTGCCGTCCGGTGCTTGCTTAATATCCGTTAGGCCACTGTACAGGTAGGTGCTGTTGAAATCATGCCAGAGGCCGCAGCCCTGCCCAGTGAAGGCTGTGGTGAGCAAGTGCCCCGTGCTGTCCAGCAGGGCGATGCCTCGCCGCAATTGTCCGGCGATGTGTGTGAAGTCCCCACCAACCATGATCCGGCCATCGCCCAAGGGTAGTAGGGCATTCACGCTGAACGCGAAATCCCCGAAGGAAAGCGGCGGCACATGGCTATACTGAGTATGGTTGTTGAAGGTGGTGTCCAATGCTCCATCCGGCATCAGCCGGATCAAGTGAAGGGTGTCGGGTTCATTGGGGAAAACGAACTGCCCTCCGGCGAGGATGCGGCCGTTGGGCTGTTCCACTAGGCAGGTCGCATAGCCCTTGATGATATTCGTGTGGAAGGTGGTGTCCAAGCTGCCGTCCGGCCAGATGCGCAGGATCCGCCCCTCGGGCTGCCCCTCGTAGGTGTTGTATACACCGCTGACCAAGAGGCGGCCCTGCGTGGTGGGCACAAGGGTCCAGATCACCCCGTCCGTTTTCCGCCATTGGTAGGTACTGTCCAGTATGCCGTTCGTGTCCACGCGCAGCAGCGAATACCAGCCCGGTGCATTGATCCCCCATTGTTCGGCAACACGATGGTCCCCGGTGCAAAGCACCATGCCGTCCGGTTGCACGTACACATCACCGCCATTGTAGGTCACTAGCCCAGGATGGGGATAATTCTCTGTAATGGGAAGAAAACCCTGGTCTAACGTTCCGGTCGTGCGGAAGTACCGGGCCGGAAATCCATTGATCGTCAAATAATAATAATCCCCGGAGGTGAGGATATCTCCGTAGCCCCAATTCGAAGTCCAAGATTCGTCCAGATCACCGTTAGGCAGGATGCGGAAAAAAGAGTAAGGGATGTTGGAACCATCAATCCGTACATACCATCCGGATGCTAATACACTCCCATCTTCCAAGGGCAGCAAGGCAATCAAACCATTGTTCAAGAAGCGCGTGCAACGGAACGAAGTGTCCAAGGTAAGCGGCACCTGCGCTCCGCCGCTGCTGGCCGTCATTGCGGCCAGCAGCGCGAGGGTCAGGACTTTCATGGCTTGAGTACTAAGCGTTCCGTGGCAATGCGCCCGCCGTCGTTCAGCAGTTCCACGCTGTAGGTGCCTGGGGCGTAGCTCCGCGTGTCCAGCAGTTGCTGGCCCTGCTGCGTGGAGAGGGGCATGCGCTTCAGCTCCCGCCCGTCCACGCCGCGCAGTACCAGCACCGCATCCTTCGGCGCATCCGCGAGCTTGTAGGCAAGGGTAACGTAGGCGATAGCCGGGTTCGGGTAAACAGCCAGGGGGCTCGGAGCGGTAGTGGGCACGGTAGGCTTGGGCAGCTGCAGCATCTTCTGCGTGGCACCCTCACCGGTGCAGGGGGTATCGCATTCCTTGTAGCCGAAGCAGAGGATGTTTTGCGCCCAGAACGCGGGCCGCTCGCATCCCGTCGAAGCGATGTTCCGCAAACTGGCCAGTTCCGTGCTGTCCAGGTGCATCAGGCCATGGCCTGCCCTGTGAAAACTTGCGAGAAGATTGATGTAGGCCACGGCATCATCGCGCTCCTTTGCTTGGTCATCGCTCAACTTATACAGCGCGCCCAGCCCGAGCATCAAGTCCTTGGCCTGGTCGTACTCCCCGCGCTCTAAGCGGGTGAGGGCCTCGCTGTAGCGCGCCCCGAGGCTGGGCACCTGCTGCCAGCGGACAAGGATGCTGTCCGTGCGGATGCCCAAGGTGTCGTTTTTCCATTCACCGATCAGCTCGTCCGCCGCGAAGCTCATGTCCGCGTGGTGCTGCCCCATGTCGCTTTCCAGCTGGGTGCGGAAGGTCTTCTGATTCCACGAGCCCACGATCAGGTCGATCATGTATTGCGGCAACGGGTACGGCGAATCATATTGCAGCCATTTGATGAGGCCTTCCTTCTTCGTCCCGTCCGGGTTGGCTAACAGCACCTCCAGCAGCATGGCCTGCGGCATGATGTTCTTGATCACTGCCTCGCGCAAGACCTCCGTGGAGAGGTACGGCGATTTGGCCATCAATTGGTCGTGCAATGGCCAGGCATCGGCCGGCCAGGTCATTTGCACCTCATCGATCAGCGCATCCGTGTTGCCGCCGTCCAGCAGTGCGTTGTACACGTAGGCCGTGTTCACGTAGGCTGTTTTCGCTGCGGCGAATTGCCCGCGCACCTCGTTCATCTGCACCTCGGTATAGTGCTGGGGCACCCGCCCATCAAGGTGCGAGGGGCATCCGTTGGAGTGCGTGGTGTAGGTGATGCCCACCCATCCAGGAGTATAGTCCAGCGGCTTGGCTGCGGGGTTGGAGCCATCGTTGTGCCAGTAGTTCAGTACCCAGTCCGTGTTGTTCTTGAAATCGCTCTCGTCCATGGGCGTGGTCTCCTGCGTGAAGATGTTCCCGGCGGGTGTGGACGAGGAACCTTGCTGGGTGCGGATGCTGTGATTGTTGCTGTATGGGTTTCCGGTCAACTTCCGGTCGAAGATGTCGGTTCCGCCGGGATTGTTGTTGCTGTTGCAGAGGAATTGCAGGCCCACATAGGCGGCTTGGGCCGGGTCCATGCACTTTCCTTCTCCGACGAAAGCCTGGTTCGTGTTCTCGGCGGTGTTCTTGTACACCTGGCTGTTGTACTCTCCGCTGAAATTGATCCGCGTACCGGTGAACAGATTGGCCGCATCCGCTGTTCGGGTGAAATGGTTCCCTTCAATGCGAAAGCCATGGCCGCCAGTGGAGTAGATGCCATGGTGCCCGCCTACATTCACGATATCGTAATCTGGCGTTCCGAACACAGGTTCTACATCTCGACCTCCTCCTGTGAAATTGCTCTTGAACACGTGGAAGCTGTTCACGCTGTTGCTGTAAATCCCGATCACGTTGTCGGTGAAATCGCAATCGGTGACCGAGAAGGTGCGGTCCGTGGAAGAGACGGAGGCCTCGATACCGTGGTCCAGCCCTTCGAATGTGCTGCGGGTTAAGTGCGCGGGTGGGCAAGGGAAATAACCAGATGAGCACGCGCCGGAGATCATGTAATGTGCATCAATGCTCGTGATGCCGCGGCCCAGCTTGTAGCTCTCCGTGACCCCGGTCTGCAGGTTCTTGAAATGGCAACCGCTGATCCTGATGCCGTCCACCTGCCACATGCTGATGTGCGTGGAGAAATCACCCACTCCGCGGTAGTTGTCATCCAAGATGAAGTCGCAGTATTTGAATAGACTTCGGTTGGCGGTGGGCTGGCCACCGGCCGTGGTGTTCTGGTAAGCCAGGAATTCCGCAGACCGGTGACAGTTGAGGAAGGTGGTGTTCGTAGCTTGGATGATCCCGCCAAAAGTCCCGTACACGCCGGGTTGTTGCATGGTGATGTTCCGGGCATGCTCAATCACCGCGCCGTTCTTCAGCACCAGCATGCCCTGGTAGGTGGGGATGGGGGAGCCGGATTGGTTGTGGACATTGTCGCCCCATACTTCGATGCCGGGCCAGAAGCCGGCGCAACCGGTAGTGGTGATGTATCCACCATCGACGATCAAGCGCGCGCCCTGTTTCACGATGATCTTTCCATCACCCGGCATGCCCACCCGGCACTTGATCGTCAAGGTGGCCCCTGGTTGCACCGTCACGTTCCCGCCGACCACCTTCGCCCAATTCCACGTCTCATCGGCGGTGATCGTCTTGTCCAAAGCGGGATCGCGCGTATCGGCGGTCAGCCAGCCACTTCTAAATGTACCCGCCAGCATTTGATGCATATGCCCGATCTGCTCCGGCGTCCAGTTCATTTTATCGGAACTATACCCCATGGTATTGTTGAGACATGGGCTGTGGGGCTATGTAGGGGTCACATCGGAGGTTGGACTGCACCAGCTACTATAATGAGGGCATGGCAGGTCGGTGAACTGTGAGCATGTTAACCACGAATGTTGAAAACCAAGTGTATGTCCCATTTCGTGGGCCGTCAGCGCATTGAAATACCAAGGGTCCCCTCCTAACGGTCCTGCTGGCCAAGGATCGCCGGGTGGTAAATCCAAGTACATCTTATATACGTTCTGTAACATGACGCAGGTGTAGTCGTAGGATAACATATCTTCTGCTGGACCACAACCTGCTGTGGTAAAATAGGTGCCACTTGTTCTACCGATAATGAACACGTTCAGATATTTACAGGGTTCTACTGCATAGTTATCAAAGCAGTAATTGCTTGTATAGGCGCAGAAACTTCCATTATTGCTCCAACCAACGTCATCTTTGTGGAACAAAATGTCTTGGACGGAAAATCGAACACGGGTATCGCCTACCACCGCTGTAGTTACAACTCCATTAAAAATTTGGTCGGCCACTTCGCCGTATATTTTGTTTACGGATGGCGGATTGGATCCGGGAATGCCATCTAAGATGGCATTCAAAAAATCCATGTGCGCGGGGATATCACTTCGAAAATTCTGAGGATCGGCCGGATTGGATTTTTGCATCACATGGATGATCACCCGAACTGTAAGGATGTCATCGGTTGCGAGTGGGATATAGTCGGTGTTATTGGCCCCAGAGTATGGGCTTGCATCTACGCAACTGCCGCCACTGCCACCACTGCCGCCCATCATCTCTGGTATAGGTCCATCCGCTGTCTGGCAGGCTATGTTCTGTGCCCAGGCAGGGATGGTCATTGCAAATGTGAGTGCCGCACAAGTGCCGATGCGGCATAGCGTGTTGGAAAGGGAGTTTGCGTTCTTCATGGGGTAGGAGGCGTTTTGTTTAACCAAGGGTGTATGGGGTGTGAGGCGCAATGGTTTACAGCTTAACAAATTTCTCCGTTAGCAATGGGCGGCCGGTATGATCCACGATTTTGCAGATGCATGGTCCTGCGGCCAGCATGCTCAGGTCAAGGTCTGCAGATTCCCCCAATAGGGGAGCATGAAGCACGCACGTTCCTAAAACATTGAATAATTGCAACGCGGATCGTGAGCCGGAAGGGATATGGGCAACTGTCATTAGACCGGTTTTCATGACGATGGATATCGGGGTGCGATTTTCGGTGAGCTGATTTGCACTGAGGGTATAGTCGCACGGCACAGACACGTTTGTGGACAGTCCGATCTCGTTGTCAGCGTAACATCTTAACGGCCCTGTGTTCATGTCGAGTTGATAATATAACCAAGGCAGCACAGGGAGGTTAAGGGAGCCAATTCGTTCAATAAGGGTGTCGTTCATGACGGATATTCCATCCACTTCAGGGACTTCGATGGCAAGCCAACGCAATAACACTCCATCAATCAAGGTGGAACCGGTATCGGTGACCAAGATCGAGTATGGATCATTCGTGCCAGGGAACGGCAATTGCCATGTTGCGCCCGGGATAGCCCCGAAGTACCAAAGCGTATCAAACTCATTGTCGAGCCAAAGTTTCACGCAATCAGACGTGTAGGCGGTATACAACGGAGGATAGGTGACACTCACGGGTGATTGAAATGGAATGTTCCAGCCGAACAGTGTCCGGGTCATTTTCTGGGCTGGAATGGAGTTGATCAGCGTGTCTTCTTGAAAGGTGATCAATTCATATCCCTCTGTCCCCCCCACATCCGAATAATTATAATGCCATTCCGCTCCCGGTGGGCACCATTGCTGTGCTTGCACCATGCTCATACATAAGCTGGCCCATAGGCCCATCGATGCGTGCAGGTGCGTGCGGTTCATGATTGCTTGGTGTTCAGCGTAAGGTGCTGTGTGGAAATGCAGCACTGTGCAAGTAAAACGAATGGGCGTATAAACCAAAGACAGGGCAAATCCGATCTTCGTTGCCTGCGAGGGCTCGGGTTGTGGAATCTACGTATACCAGGGGCCGTGCAAGGAAACATGGTCATCGGCATTCCGTCCGGCCACTGTTCCCAGGGTAGCCCCACGCCAAACGTGACGGTTGTCAGTGGCTGGGCGTTGGGAGCCGCATACCTTGCGGGTGCAAACCCGAGAGTGGCCTGGCAAGGCCGCCGGACCGTAGGACATGAATGAAGCCACAGGCGGTGAAGGCGCCACCGTTCAACAAAAGGAGATCATCACCATTGCCGACATTCGCCTCTTGGTGGACACCTTCTACGGCCGCGCCCGGCAGGACGAATTGATCGGCCCGATTTTCAACAACACCATCGGGGATCACTGGCCGGAGCACTTGAACAAGCTGTGCGGCTTTTGGCAGACCATCCTATTGGGCCAGCACACCTACCACGGGGCACCGTTCCCGCCACATACCGTACTGCCGTTGGAAAAGGCCCACTTCGAGCGCTGGTTGCAACTCTTCCACAGAACCTTGGATGACCTCTTTACCGGTACCAGGGCCGAAGAAGCTAAGCAGCGTTCCATGATGATGGCGCAGATGTTCCAATACAGGTTGGGGGAACATGCCCAAAGGGGCCCAACGCCGGTTTGCTGATGATGCTTTGGAGATGCCATCATGCGACCGTGGGCTCCTCGGAAGGCTGGTCTCGGAAGAACACCACCTTGGCCTTTTTCGCAGCCTTCGACGGGGTTTCTGCTAAATCTCGGCCACTTCATCGGCCGTCAATTTCAAATCATCCAACATGAAGATCACACCTGAAAGGACCGTAGGGTCCATTGTCGCCGAGGATTATCGGACGGCATCCGTATTCACTAAATACGGCATCGATTTTTGCTGCAAGGGCGGGTACTCCGTGCAGGATGTCTGCGAAAGGAAGAACATAGACCAGGCCAAGCTGGCCGATGAGATCATTAAAGTGATCGGCCGCGATGTCAGTTCCGGAAATGATGTGCGTACGTGGCCCTTGGACCGATTGGCTGACCATGTGGAGACCGTGCACCACAGGTATGTGGAAGAGCGCGGGCCGATATTGAAGCAATACTTGGACAAGCTTTGCAAGGTGCACGGTGACCGGCACCCGGAGCTCTTCGCCATTAACGAAGAGTTCAATACCTGCATCGGCGCCATGGCCATGCACATGAAGAAGGAGGAGTTGATCCTCTTTCCGTTCGTGCGCAACCTGGCCAAGAGCGAACGCTCTGGCGAACCGTTCAAGGCACCGCGCTTCGGCACCGTGGAAAGCCCGGTGAAGGCCATGATGGAGGACCACAACGACGAGGGCGAGCGGTTCGAACGCATGAACGCGTTGAGCAACAACTTCACGCCTCCGGCCGATGGATGCACCACCTACACCACCGCCTTCCGCATGCTGAGGGAGTTCGAGGCTGACCTGCACCTGCACATCCACCTGGAGAACAACATCATGTTCCCGCGCGCCATAGAACTGGAGAAGCGTTTGGCACATGCGGCCAACTGACAGGGCACCGGGATTGCAACAGATCGGCCACGCGCACCACGATACCGTACGCCTGTGCCGGAAGATCAGGGAGGCGATCGATGAAAATGTGGCATCATCGCGGATCCAGCGTTATTGCCGCCACTTTCTAAGGAAGCAGTTGGAGCCCCGGTTCCATTTTGAGGAGGAGGTTGTTTTCCCCGTCCTTGGCCGCGATCACCCGGCCGTGCGCAAAGCCTTGGCCGAGCACCGGCGCCTGCGGCGCCTGATCAACGGGAACATGGACCCGATGGTGGCCGTCTCCCTGCTGGAGGAAGAACTCGAGGCGCACGTCCGCTTCGAGGAGCGCCTGCTGTTCAACGACATCCTGAAGAAGGCCACACCGCAACAATTGGCCCGCATGAGGGATGCATCCTTGGCGCTGCCTCCACCAAGCCCGATCGACCGCCCATTGGGTTCACGCTGAAGCAGGAACTGCCCCGGCCTGGGAACAGTGCGGCGGTTATACCCTTTCGCAACAAGAGGCCGTCCAAAGATGCGCAGCTATTTTTTCGCAGGGCGATACGAGGAGGGCGTTTCGTAGCGGTGTTTACGGAATCATTGGTGTCCGGGATAAGCATCGGCATAGGTCGGAACGCCCTGCCCTGTATGGAAATGGATGGGGCGTGCAACGAAGCTCCCCGTGTCAGGAACATCGGCTGCGACACCCTCCGGGGTCGAATACCGTGTGGTGGGCAGATGCGACAAGCTGCGACCCCTCCAGGGTCAAGAACCCAGCGTCAACAAAGGGGCCTGACCCCGGAGGGGTCAAAGCTTATAGACTAACAGGCCCGTGTGCGCGCCGACCCCGGAGGGTGTCACAGCCGGCGTTGGGATGTTGTCCCGGACGCCAGTGTTTACGGAATGACCTCATCGGAGAAGCCATGCGGAAAAATGCTTCATCCCGCTTGCGGGAAGAGCAAGTAGGACCTATCCCGCCAAAGCGGGATCGGATGGGGCTTTATTGCGAAAGGGTATGAGGGGTCCGAACAGCGTAGTGCCTGCACTTCACCGTGTGCGCAGCAGCCATGCATGGCTTTGAAGGCCGTCCGCGCTGATCCACAAATAGCAGACCTGCGAGGCCGGGTCCTCCCGCAAGGCCACCAGGTCGCGGTGGTCCGCATCGGAATAGAACAGGTGGATCCGGCCCTTTTCCATGTCGATCCACGGTGGTGGTAGGGGCTCCCCCGGGCCGACCACAGTAGCCACGAGGCTCTTGGCCACGCTGTGCTTCGAGGCAGGCGTGCCCTTGAACAGCAACAGTTCCGGGTGTTTTCGTGAGCGCCGCCGGATGTGAACGGCCTCCACCCGGCCCGAGGCACGCAACGCCGGTGCCGCGGGTCGGTCAAGCAATGTGGGGTCTTGCACGGATGAGCGATCGGACATGGTTGCCACGGTGCCGTATGCCGGGGCAAAGTACGCAAACCGGATCGAAGACCGGGGCGCAGGCAGGGCTATCGCCTCTTAATGCTGCGCCTGGCGGCGCTTATTCAATACTTGGGCGAACCACGGATCCACACTGATGGACACGGATCGCGAGCCTCTCCAAGTATCGGACGCAAAGCCGTGGCCCACTTCCTGCATCGCGCATTTATCCGTGTTCATCGGTGTTCATCCGTGGTTGAGAATTCGGGAAAGTCGCGACCGCAGGGCGCGCAAGAGGCGATAGCCCTGGGGCGCAGGCGGTCGGGCAACGGACACGCGGATGGCCAACAGGCCGTAGCGCCTGCCCCCAGGCCGTGAGCCAGTACGGTGCAAACCACCGGTCGCGTGCATTGGCGTACCATTGGCCCCGCCGATCGTTTCCGGGAATGAACCGCCGCACCAGTGCACTTGCCGCCCTGTTTCTGGTCAACCTGCTGTACGGGCTCAATTATGTGGTGGCCAAAGGATTGATGCCGCGGGTGATCGACCCCTCGGGCTTCATCCTGCTGCGCGTGTGCGGTGCGGGTGTGTTGTTCTGGTCCGTGCGGATCTTCCGGCCGGAGCGTGTGGCATGGTCGGACGCCAAACGCCTGGTGCTTTGCGGCATCTCGGGCGTGGCCGTCAACCAGTTGATGTTCTTCCATGGGCTGGCGCGCACTTCCCCCGTGCATGCCAGCATCATCATGGTGGCCACGCCCATTCTGGTATTGGTGCTCAGCGGCCTGCTCATCGGCGAGCGGATCACACGGGGCAAGGCCATGGGCGTGATGTCGGGCGCGGCCGGTGCGCTGATCCTTGTGCTATCCGGCGGGCAGGGGGGTGGCGGCGCTTCGTTGCTGGGCGATTTCTTCATCCTCGTCAACGCGTCCTCCTATGCCGTCTTCCTGGTGATGGTGAAGCCGTTGATGTCCAAATACTCCGCCCTGACGGTGATGAGCTGGTGCTTTCTCGTAGGCAGCATCCTGGTGGTGCCTTTCGGTTGGCAGGGTGCCGCCGAAGTGGATTGGACCGGCTTGGCCGCAGCCGACGCCTGGGGCCTTGCCTTTGTAGTGGTGATGGTGACTTTCGCGGCCTACTTGATGAACACGTGGGCACTGCGTGCGGTACAGCCCAGCTTGGCGGGCACCTTCATTTACCTGCAGCCGGTTCTTGCCATTGGGGCTGCCTGGTTCCTGTTGCCCGGAAGCTTGGGCTTGGGATGGCTGCAGGCGCTGGCGGCCGGAGCCGTTTTCGCCGGGGTGTGGCTTGTGGGCAGGAAGGAGGCCCCGCGTGCTGCCTGAAGCTTCAGTGGTGCATGCCCCATGGGGCACGCGGCTACCTTTGCGCCCCCATGCTGCTATCCATGACCGGTTTCGGCCGGGCCGAAGGCTACGTACGCGATAAGAAAGTGACCGTTGAGGTCCGGTCCTTGAACAGCAAACAACTGGACTTGCTGGTGAAACTGCCCGTGCAGTGGCGCGAGAAGGAACCCGAACTGCGCCAACTGGCCACCACCCGGGTGGTCCGCGGGAAGGCCGAGCTGGCCATCAGCACAGAGGGTGCCTCCAACGGGAAGCGCACCACATTCAATGCCGGCGTGGTGCAGGCCTATTACAAGGAGCTAAGGGAATTGGCGGCAGGGTTGGACCCGCAGGCTTCCACCGATCTGCTGGGCGTGGTGCTGCGCATGCCCGATGTGGTGGGCACCGCACGGGAAGAGGCGGACCCGGCCGATTGGCCCCCGATCGTTGCCCTTTGCGGGGAGGCGTGGTCGCGTTTTGATGCATTCCGTGCCGCCGAAGGCGAAAAACTGGGATTGGAATTGGGCGGGCGTGTGCGCAACATCACCGCGCTGCTCAGCGAGGTGGAGGCCATGGACGGCGGGCGCGTGGAACGGACACGCGCACGGATACAGGCCAAATTGGAGGAATTGGGCACCAAGGTGGACCGCGATCGCCTCGAGCAGGAAATGATCTATTACTTGGAGAAGCTCGACGTGACCGAGGAAAAACTGCGATTGGCCGCGCATTGCAGCTACTTCATCCAAACCATGGAGCAGGAGGAAGGACAGGGCCGCAAACTCGGGTTCATAGCCCAGGAGATGGGGCGGGAGATCAACACGCTGGGCTCCAAGAGCAATGACGCGGAGATGCAGCAGCGGGTGGTATTGATGAAGGATGAACTGGAAAAGATCAAGGAGCAGGTGTTGAACGTGCTGTGAGCATGGGCACAGGAACCCCGGGCAAATGCATCATTGTTTCCGCACCTTCCGGAGCGGGAAAGACCACCATTGTGCGGTATTTGCTGGGTTGTGGCCTCGGACTTGATTTTTCCATCAGTGCCACCAATCGGCCCAAGCGCGACCATGAGCAGGACGGTCGCGATTACTTCTTCATCACCACTGCGGAGTTCAGGCAGCGGATCGGCGCCGGTGCTTTTGTGGAATGGGAGGAGGTGTACCCCGGGCGCTATTACGGCACGCTACGGGCGGAGATCGAACGCATTTGGGCCAATGGCCGTGCCCCCATTTTTGACGTGGACGTGGTGGGAGGCCTGCGGCTGAAGGAGATCTTCGGGGAGCAGGCGCTGTCCATCTTCGTTTCGCCGCCCACGATCGAAGCCCTGGAGGAGCGATTGCTGT
Source organism: Flavobacteriales bacterium (assembly GCA_023957375.1). Classification (GTDB taxonomy): domain Bacteria; phylum Bacteroidota; class Bacteroidia; order Flavobacteriales_F; family PHOS-HE28; genus PHOS-HE28. The sequence goes on from JAMLHB010000002.1 coordinate 1,093,567, forward strand.
TGCGCGGCACCGAAACGGCCGAGACGCTCCGCACGCGGATGGACAAGGCAGGGCAGGAGCTGGCCTACAGCACCCGCTACGACCGCATCCTATTGAACGACGACATGCAACGGGCCTGCGAGGAGGCCCATGAAGTGGTAAACGCTTTCCTGTCGGCATGAAGATCGGTTGCCTGTTCGGTTCATTCGACCCGCCCCACTTGGGCCATGTTCAATTGGCCCGGTACGTACGTGAACATGCGGGCTTGGACCAGGTGTGGCTGGTGGTCACCCCGCAAAACCCGTTCAAGCAGCACCGCAAATTGAGCCCCGAGAAACACCGGTTGGCCATGGTGCATTTGGCCGTGCAGGGCTTGGAAGGCATTAGCGCCAGCGGGTTGGAATTGAACCTTCCCAAGCCCAACTACACGGCCGACACCCTGGCCTTCATGCGTGAACGCTGGCCCAGGGACGAGTTCTCCCTGATCATCGGCAGCGATAACCTGGCTGAACTGCACAAGTGGAAGGATGCCCTGGCGATGTTGGAAAAGACCCCGGTGCTGGTGTATCCAAGGCCGGGCCTTGAAGAGCATTTGGCCCAGGCGGACCTGCTGTACCATCCATCGGTGACCCTGATGCCCGAAGCCCCGCAGATGACCATGTCCTCCACGGTGGTCCGGGTTCGCTTACGGGGCTGGAAACCTGTGGAAGACCTGCTGGCCCCCCCTGTGCTGGCCTACATCCGGCAGAACGGATTGTATGCCGAATAGTGCAGGGTGGACGATGCCCCCAATACGATGCGGTCCGCCACGCCGGCCCTCGCGCCGAGGTGGTCGCAGAGCACGGCAAGGGCACGATCGTGCCGGGTTTCATTCACCACGAGCAGGTCGCAGAGGTGGCGATAGGGAAGCAGGTACTGGCGGTATGCCGGCATCACGTGGTGTTCCCATTTGTACAGCACCTCCTCGCGGCCATAGCTGCGCTCCCGCTCGTCGCGCTTGATCCTCCGCTGCAGTTGTGCCTCGGCGCTTGCCTCCACGAACACTTTCAGGTCAAGCAGCTCGCGCAAGGCCTCATGGTGCAACAGGAAAAGCCCTTCCACCAAGATCACCGGTGCCGGCCAGACCTCCATCCACCGTTCCTGCACTCCGGGCTGCTCAAAGGCGTATTCCTTGCGGTACACGGGTTCCCCTAAGGACAGGCAGCGCAGGTCATCAGCCAACAGGTCCAGGTCCAATGCACCGGGCAAGTCAAAGTTCACCCGGCCGCTTGGGTCCTTGGTTTGGCGGTCCAAAGGCAGGTAGTAATCATCTTGCGAAACGATGCACGTACTTTCCGGAGGCAACAACTCGCGGAGTGCGCGAACCAGGGTGGTCTTGCCCGATCCGCTCCCACCAGCCACGCCAACCAAGTAGGGACGGCCTTGCATCGGGGCGAAAATAAGCGGTTCCATCCGCTCCCGGGCACCCGGCAGGCAGCCGCTATGCGGGGTTGGTCGTTGTGGCAAGGCTTTGGCCATACCCTGCCCAACAAGTACCCAAACAGGAAAGCCATGGAACCGAACAAGGATCGCACCCGGAAACTGGAGGGAGTGGCCACCCGCATGCTGTTGGCCGGCAACCTGGAGCGCTACCTGCACGCCCTGCGCCTGTTGGTCGTGCTTAGGCAGCGCAGCTTCGTACCATGCTGATCCGCGGGCGCGTTTTGCAGGCTGATGCCGGGCTTGGCCGCAGTGCGGAAAAATAAATTCCGGCGGAGTGGATCCTTTTGCGGCGAAGCGCCGTTGAAGGGCACATGACGAAGAAGGACAAAATAGCCTTCATCAAGAGCAGCAAGCGCAAGTCGCATGTGTACAACGACCTGCACCGGTACTCCGACCATCAGCTGGATGAGCTGATCCGGGAGATCGTGCATGGGCTGGTAAGGGAAAGCGAGCTGATCGCAAACGCTTACATCAACGGCTACCGTTGAACGCATGTGAGCTTCCCTCTTGAAGGGGCTCTAAACCAACAGGTGGATCGGCCCCGGTTAACTAACCGGGGCTTTTTCACGTCCCGGCCGTTCCGCTCAGCGGCGCCCCCGGGGCACGGAAGGGGGCGGGGAACGCTTGATCGTGCCATTCTCATACTCCACTCTGGAGACCACCTTGCCGGTGCTATCGAAACGGATCATGGCACCGTGCAGCCTGCCGGCCTTGTAGTTCATTTCCTGCACCACGCGGCCCCTGCTGTCGTACACCGTGCACTTGCCTTCGGGCGCGCCGTTGAGGAACGTCTGTTCGCGCTCTTTCGCCCCTCCTTTTCCGTAGTAGGTCCATGGCCCGGTGGGCGTACCCTTGGCGTACAAGCCTTGGCTGGTGATCATGCCATGGGCGTCGTATTCCGTCCATCGCCCGCTCCGCTGGCCTTCCGCAAAACTGCCCTCCTCCTTCAACTTTCCGTTCTCATACCAGCTTTTCCAAGGCCCGTTCTTCGCGTTGTTCTTCCAAGTGGCCATGTAGTCCTCTTGGCCGTTGGGCAACCAGCCCTGCCAGATGCCGTCCATCCGCCCCTGCTTGAAGGAGCCCTTGTCCTTCTGCTGCCCGTTCTGGTACCAACTGTTCCAGCCACCTTCTTCCTTGCCGTTCACATAACTGCCTTCCTGCAGCTTTTGCCCGCTCTCGAACCAGGTGGTCCACAGGCCGCTTTTTTCACCCTGCTCCCACTTGCCTCGTTTCCAGTTCTGCCCCCCTTCGTAGTAATAGACCCACTCATCCTGCTGCTTGCCGTTGCGGAATAATCCGGTGGCACTGAGCTGGCCGTTGGGGTACCAATATTTCCACAGGCCGTCCTGCTCGCCGGACTTGAAACTGCCCAGCATATCGCGGGCGCCAGCCCGGTCGTACCAGGTCCAAGTGCTGTCTTTCAGTCCCTTGGCGTAGAACCCCTCCACGTTCACCCGTCCATCGGAGAACCACTTGATGAAAGGCCCGTACAATTTGCCCAAGCTCCAGTTTTCCCTTGTTTCATGGGCATTCCCGGAGGTCCAATGGTCCCATTGCCCGTGTTTTACCCCACCGGTCCAATGACCTTCGGATTTCAGGTTCCCGGCGGGCCAATACGTGCGTTGCACGCCGCTTAATGCACCGAGGTGGTAATGGCTTACCTCGGCCGTGTCGCCACTTGGATGGTAGGTGTGGGTGAAGCCTTCGCCCTTTTTGAGGGTTTGCGTGCTGTCGCGGTCCCAAGCATCCAGGGCCAGGCAAATGCCCTTGTCGCAAACCTCGGAAAGCATCTTTCGACCGTCGGGGTAGTAATAATTCCAGGGCCCGTGCTTTTTGCCCGTGCGGTAGTTGCCCTCCTCCATCAATTGGCCGCTTTGGTAAAAGCTCCGCATCAAGCTGTCCTGCTCGCCACGGTGGATCCACCCATCATGCTGCACCTGGCCATTGTCGTAATAGATCACCACATGGCCATCACGCTGTCCGCTCTTGAAATCGGAAACTTCGGTGAGCTGCCCAGCGCTGTTCCAATACTTCCACTCCCCCCACTCGCGCCCGTTCACCATCAGGCCCTCGCTCTTCTTCACGGTCTTCAAACTGTCCCAATGGTCCACATAGGGTTGAACGCCTTGGGCATGGCCCGCGATCGGGGCCAAGGCCAGGAGGCAGGCACCCATGGTTGGCAGGCACAGGCCGGAAAGAAAGGCGGGGAAGAGGCGGAACGGGGGAGCGGCGTGCATGCGGTCAAAAATAGAGATGGCCAAGGACGGGCTTGCGCATGGAACGCGGAACCGTTCACCTTGGTGTGCTGGAAAGTATTGCCGTTTGAAGACCCTTTCGGGCGGCCGATGCGTATAACTTGCACGAAAATGGCAAGTCGTCGCCCGCTTCCCGGAAGGATCCGCGTAATGGCCGGACTGTTGGCCTTGGTGCTGCTGTTGGCGGGCTGGACAACGGCCACCACGCCGGTAAAGGGGCCGCACAGCCCGTTGGAGCTGATGTTCGTGCGCGAGATGAGCGACGGGCTTACCGTGCAGTTCGGCACCTATTTCGTAACCGCCGGCCGTTGCTCGGGATGCCACGGGCACGACGATATGGGCCATGCGATGATGGCGGGCGAGGAGGACGTGAACGTGGTGGACGACTGGCGCAGTACCATGATGGCGCTCAGCGCACGCGATCCCTTCTTCTTGGCCAAAATGGAGCACGAGGGCCTGGTGAACCCGGCGATCAAGGAGCAGATCGAGCATACGTGCCTCAGGTGCCATGCGCCACTGGCTGTGTTCGAGGAGCAGATGCTGGGCAATCCGCCCTTTACCATGGCCAAGTTGGACACCAGTGTTTTTGCGCAGGATGGGGTGAGCTGCCTGGCGTGCCACATGCAAAACCCCGTTGCGGCCGGCCACTTTTTCTCCGGGAACCTCCAATTCGACAGCGCACGCGTGTGGGGACCTTACACCCAGGAGCAGATCAACCCGGCGATCATGCAGTACTTCGTCAATTATACGCCCGACCAGGGCGGCCACATCTTGGACGGACGCGTGTGCGCGGGTTGCCACACGGCCATCAACCAGCCTGTGGACCTGCAGGGCAACCCCACGGGCACCTCCTTCTTCGAGCAGACCCTGTGGCAGGAGTATGTGAACTCCGTATACTACGGAACTGAGCAGAACTGCCGCAGTTGCCACATGCCCCGCATCCAAGATTCAGTGGTCTTGGCATCGGAGTATATCTACTTGCAGGGACAGTCGCCCTTTGGCAAGCACCACCTCACTGGCGGTGGCGTCTTTATGTTGAACATGATGAAGGGCTTGATCGACAGCTTGGGCATTCCGGCCACCCCGGCACAGTTCGACAGCACCATTGCACGCAGCCTCCGCCTGCGGCAAACCACCCTGTCGATGGCCGTGGAGGCGAACAGCCGCACGGATGACACCTTGTTCGTGGACGTAGCCCTCACCAACCTCATCGGCCACAAGTTCCCCGGCGGCTTCCCCAACCGCCGCGCCTTCGTTCGGGTGCTTGCCCTTACCGAAAACGGCGACACGCTCTTCCAAAGCGGACACTGGGACGGCACCTATGAAGTGGTGGGCAACGACCTGCCCTATGAACCGCACCACAACGTGATCACACAGGGGGACCAGGTGCAGATCTACGAGTTCGTGATGGGGGACGTGAACTACGATGTCACCACCACCTTGCTGCGTGCCGTGCATCGCTTGAAGGACAATCGCCTGGTGCCGATCGGATACCGTGTTTCGCATCCCAGCCAGGACACCACGGCCATCGCCGGCCTGGCCCTCAACGACCCTGATTTCAACCACGATGGGAACGGCGTGGAAGGCAACGGTGGCGACATTGTGCATTACCACATCCCGGTGAACGGGTATGGCGGCACCGTTCAGGTGAAAGCCAGCGTGTGGTTCCAGCAGGTGCCGCCCCGGTGGAACCAGGAGATGTTTGCCCATCACGGCACTTACATCGACCCCTTCCAAGCCCTGTTTACCACGGCCGACAACACGCCCGAGCTGGTTGCGGCTGACAGCCTGATGGTGCTCAGCACAGGCGTGGCCACCAACATTCCGCAAGACGTGCGGGCCTACCCGAACCCCACGCGGAACGGCGTGGTTGTGGTTCACGCGCCAACCAGTACGACCATCAAGGCCTACGATGCACAAGGAAGGATGGTGCCGCTATTGGCGGAACGCCAAGCGTCGGCATGGCGCTGCCGGTTGCCGGAACAACCAGGGACCTATTACCTGGTCCTGGCCGGTCCGGAGGGGAGCCGCGTGCTGCGCGTGGTGCGGGCAGGACCGTAATGTGCAGCTCCGCATGTCGTGGCTGGCGCACGGTTGCATGCGGGCAGTGCCCCCACGGCAGGCTGCGCACCCGGGATGAAGGGGTTACTCTGCCGGCGACCAATATTGCACCTTGTTGGCCACGGGCTTCAGCGCGTGCAGGTAGTCGTAGATGGCACCGAGGTCTTGCTCGGTCATGCCCCCATACATCGTCCAGGGCATCGTGGTCTGAAAGTCCCTCTCCTCCCAGTTCACCTTCTGTGGCGTATACGTGCTGTCGCCGAACTGCTTGAATTTGCGGATGAACGTGTCGCGGTCCCAGGCACCGATGCCGGTGGCTTTGTCCGGGGTGATGTTGGCGGAGCGCACAATGGACCCGTTGGGGAAGCGGAACTCAAAGCCTCCCGCAAAGGGTTGGCCCACGGCCTTGCCTTTCTCCATCTTTGTATGGCACTCCCTGCAGCCGGAGGCGTTCGCCATGTAGGCACCGTATTCCGGGTCGGTGGGTTTGGGCAAGGCCATTGGGTCGGCAGGCTTGGGGATGGTGTGGAGGATGATGTTCATCGGGAAATCGGCTTGTGAGGTCTCCGTATGGCTTTCGATGGAAGGCAGGGTGCGCAAATAGGCAATGATGCTGTACACATCCTCAGAAGCCAGCTTGTTGTAGTAGAGGTAGGGCATCACCGGGAAAAAGGGGTGTTCATCCTTGCTCACCCCGCTGGTGATCGCCCGGTAGAGCTCCCCATCGCTCCAGTTTTTCAGGTGGAACGGGGTCAGGTTCTTCGACACGAAACGCCCCGGAAAATTCATCGATTGGTCAAAAACTTCGCCGCCCTTGCCCAAAGTGCCCGGGGTCAGCGGCCCGGAGAATTTGTTCCAGTCGCGGGTGCTGTGGCAGTCCATGCATACCGTTACATGGTTGGCCAAGTACTGCCCACGGGCTACACGCCCAGGGGTTACCTCAACATTCAGGTCCTTGGGTTCCGGGATGTTGGGCAGGGCCTGGGTGATGTAGGTGACGCCGCCCACGATGACCAACGCCACAACGAGCAACAGCACGCCGATGGCCTTGAGGAACTTCTTCATGTTACGTTGGTTTTGATCCGAAAACTAAGAGCGCAATACCCTGTTTTGGCCAGGTTGTTTACAAAAAATTCCGCCCCGTGCATTGCCCATGTCGGACGGATGGATCCTTCCCCTGAGATCATCAGCGCTTCAACCCGGATGATGCAGCAGGATTCGTTGCGAGGGCCGAAAGCGCAATGGCAGCAAGGATTTCATGGAGGAGGAATAGCCCAAGCTGTTCTGACGAAAGGAAAACCAGCGAAGCGCCTGCTGCCGCAGCGATTTCGGGCCGTAGTAGAAGTCCTCCTGCATATTCCTGGTTCAACCGTGCATCCATGAGGCTGCATGCCCAACTTTGCCGTGCCATGGCCAAAAAGCGCATCGCCAAAGAGGAACTGCTCAAGATCGAGCGGTCGGCCGTGCGTGAAGAGCGCAAGGAACAGGGCGCGCTGGACGGCCGCTTCCGCGAGAAGGTGGAGAAGAGCAAAAAGAACTACACGCGGAAGGTGAAGCACCGGAAAAAGGAGAAGTGAACGACCTCCTTGCCTTGGTTGGCGTGGTCAACGGACCAACAGGAGGACAAGGCGGGGGCATTCGGGCCACCCGGTACCGGCAGCAAGGTTCGGGAATGGGGGGATCCGCCGCGTTCCAAGGTGGAAGCCATAGGGACGGTACAACGCATAGCACGGCGCCCATCTACCTTCGCGCCCTCATTCCCTCATCACACTCATGAAGTTTTCCACCAAGTGCATCCACGCCGGCGTGGAGCCCGACCCGTCCACCGGCGCCATCATGACGCCCATCTTCCAAACCAGCACGTACGTGCAGGCCTCGCCCGGCCATCATAAAGGCTACGAGTACAGCCGCACGCACAACCCCACCCGCACGGCGCTGCAGAAGGCGTTGGCGGCACTGGAGAACGGCAGGCACGGCTTGTGCTTCGCCACGGGCATGGCCAGCATCGATGCGGTAGTGAAGCTCCTCAAGCCTGGCGATGAGGTGGTGAGCACCAATGACCTGTACGGCGGCACCTATCGCCTCTTCACCAAGGTCTTCGAGCCTTTCGGGGTGAAGTTCAAGTTCATTGACATGTCTGATGCAGCCAACGTGGTTGCCGCCATTACGCCCAAGACCAAACTGGTGTGGGTGGAAACGCCCACCAACCCCACGATGCGCGTTGTGGACATTGCCGCCATCGCCAAGCTCACCAAGGGCAAGAACATCCTGTTGGCCGTGGACAACACCTTTGCTTCACCCTACCTGCAAAACCCGCTGAACCTGGGCGCCGACCTGGTGATGCACTCGGTCACCAAGTTCCTCGGCGGCCACAGCGACGTGGTGATGGGGGCGTTGGTGGTGAACGACGATGAACTGGCAGAGCGGCTCGCTTTCATCCAGAACAGTTGCGGCGCCACGCCCGGCCCGCAAGACTGCTTTCTGGTGTTGCGCGGGCTGAAGACGCTTCACCTGCGGATGGAGCGGCATTGCAGCAACGGGAGGGCCGTGGCCGAATTCCTTTCCAAGCATCCCAAGGTGGGCAAGGTGTACTGGCCGGGGTTGGAGAACCACCCCAACCACGCCGTGGCCAAGCGGCAAATGCGTGACTATGGGGGGATGATGAGCTTTACCATCAAGGGGGACAACATGGCCGACGCCATGCGGTTCCTCAGTACGTGCAAGCTGTTCTCCCTTGCAGAATCCTTAGGCGGCGTGGAATCCCTGATGGGCCATCCCGCCAGCATGACGCATGCCAGTATTCCCCGGGAGGAGCGCGAACGCACCGGTGTCACGGATTCCCTGATCCGACTGAGCGTGGGCGTGGAAGATGCGCAGGACCTGCTGGATGACCTGGCATCGGCCCTGGGATGAAGTGGACCGGTGCCGCGTTTGGAACCCAAGGGTAAAGTGCTTTCATGCAAGGGAAGCCCATGGGCCAAGGCCGGAGCCAGTATCTTTGGAATTCCCGAACCGCTCAAATGAAGAAATCCCGAATGTTGCGCAAGTTTTCTTTCCTGTTGACCGCTGCATGGCTTCTGTCCACCCTGTCCGTGAAGGCCCAACAAGAGGTGCCGTTCGTTTGCGGGGCCAATGAACTTCACCGCATGGGCTCCCTGGTGGAGGGCCACCCGGACCGGTTGCAGCAGATCGACCAAGCACAACAAGACCTGGAGCAGTTCACCCGGGATTGGGCCCAACATCCCTCGCGTGACGAAAACACGTACATCATTCCGGTGGTGTTCCACATTATCCATGTCAACGGACCGGAGAACATCAGCGACGAGCAGGTGCGCGATGCGGTGCGCGTGATGAACGAGGATTTCAACAAGCTCACGCCCGACTGGGACCAGGTGCAGCCCGAGTTCCTGGACCGCGTGGCGGACATGGAGGTCACTTTCAAACTGGCCCAATTGGACCCGAACGGTAATTGCACCAATGGCATCACGCGCACGGTGAGCACGCTCACCAACGCCGGTGACCAGAACATGAAGAACCTGATCCAATGGCCGCGCAACCGCTACCTGAACATCTGGGTGGCCGCCAGCGCACAGGGTGCAGCGGGCTACTCCATGTACCCGTCCTCCGTAACGGGCCAGTGGGGTGAGGCTGCGGATGGCATTGTGGTCCTGCATTCCTATGTGGGCGCCATCGGCACCAGCAGCATTGAAAGGTCGCACACGCTCAGTCACGAGGCGGGCCATTGGTTGAACCTCAAGCACTGCTGGGGCGATTCCAACGACCCCGGCCTGCCCTCCAATTGCGACATGGATGACAACGTGTCGGACACGCCCAATACCAAGGGATGGACCAGCTGTAATCTGCGCGGCGCCAGTTGCGGATCAACCGTGGACAACGTGGAGAACTTCATGGAATACTCGTACTGCTCCAAGATGTTCACCAACGGGCAGAAGACGCGCGTACACGCCGCCCTGAACAGCAATGTTGCCTCGCGCAGCAACTTGTGGAGCCCCGCCAACCTGGCATTGACCGGCGTGAATGCCGAGCCGCAGATCTGCGAAGTGGAGTTCACGAGCAACATGCGGACGATCTGTGCCGGGCAAAGCATCAACTTCACGGATGCGAGCTACAATGGCGTGACCGAATGGTCTTGGAGCTTTGCGGGAGGGACACCTGCTGCGGCCAGCACCGCCACTACGACCGTCACGTATGCGGAGCCGGGTACCTACAGTGTGAGCCTGACCGTCGGGGACGGTTCGGAAAGCATGACCGAAACCGAGGAGCAGTACATCACGGTACTGCCCTCCGACGGGGCGCAACTTCCCCTGTCTGAAAGCTTCGAGGGAAGCGGCGGCTTGGCCTCCACCATTTGGACGCCCCAGGCCGACATTGGCGCAGGATTCCAAGTTTCATCCTCGGCGGGGTACACCGGCCCGCACAGCCTGATGGTGCCCAACAACAACTCCAATTCGGGGAGAACGTTCAACTTGATCAGCAACACCGTGAACGTTGCCGCCTCCTCCCCGGCAGTGATCAGCTTCCGTTATGCGTTCGCAAAGCGGAACGACAGCAACAACGACGCCCTGTACGTGTACATCAGCCGTGATTGCGGCCAAACATGGAGCATGCGCCGCGCCTTGGGCGGGGACAACCTGAAGACCGCGCCGAACACAGGGTCCTCGTTCGTTCCAAGCGGCCCCGACCAGTGGGGCTACAGTGAAACTCCGCCGATAAGCGGCACCTACGCGGTGAGCGACCTGCGCGTCAAGTTCGTTTTCCAGAGCGGGGGCGGGAACAACCTGTGGATAGACGACATCAACATCGACGGGGCCGTAGGCATTGCGGAACAAGGAACGGTCCAGGGTTCAACCCTCTCCGTGGTGCCCAATCCGGCCAAGGACGTAGTTGAAATCGGCGCCTTCCTGGCAACTGCGGGCTCCGTGAAAGCCGACCTGGTGGATTTGTTGGGCCGCCCGGTTCGGGAAATTGCCGCAGGCATGCAACCAGTGGGCGAAGTCCGTTGGACCGTGGACTTGGCAGGCCTGCCAGCAGGCCTCTACTTTATCCGCGTACAGCAGGCAGGCCGTGTGCAGGTAGGCAAGCTCACCAAGGAATAGCGTTCAGCCCAGCAGGTCTTCCGTTCGCCACCGGTGCAGGCCACGCCCGGGCACGGCTACTTGTAGCCCAACAGAATGGCCACGCACCCCACGGTAAGCATGTTGGTGCCGCCTTGGTCGCCTTTTGGCACGCTGATGAGCACGGAAAGTTTCTGCGTGGTGGCCACCTTGAAATCAAAACTGTCCTTGGGCGCGTCGGGCGTGCTGTTGAACAGGACATTGCCCGCCCCGTCGGCCAGTTGCCAGTTCACATGGCCCAAGATCGGATGCGCGCACACCAATAGGCGGTATTCCTGGCCGCTGTAGAACGTAAGGTCCACTTGGGCATCCTCGCCCGGTGCCAGTTGGGCGGCGTTGAAGGTTTCGTTGAACTTGTACGGGGCCATGGCCGGCATGCACTTGTTCTTGGCAAAACTGCGGCACTGGGCATGGGCAACGGAGGGCAGTGCGGCAATGAGCAATGCACCGAGGAAGGTATGTAAAAGCTTCATGGCCGGATTTAGTTGATATAGCTGGAACGGATGGCGAAAGTGGCCTCCGTGATGGCGCTCAATTGTTCGTCGGAAAGGGAGGCCGGGGGTGCGGTACCGCCGATCAAGGCCACACCGTCCTCTTGGGTGATGGTGCTGTTGCCCGATGGGGTTACCACATTGGCGAACAGGGCCTGAAGGCGTTCGAGGTCCTTCAGCGCGGAAGCAATGGCCGGGTCGTCGGGGCCGTAGGTCTTCACCAGTCCAACCAGGTCGTCCAGGGGAATGCGTTGTTCGGCTATCCGTTGGCGAAGTTCCGGGGTATTGTGTTGTTTGGCCACTTGGGTGGCGATGTACAGGCCTTCCACCCAGCCGCCGGCCACCATCAGGGCACTGATGTTGTCCCTGCCATTTTCCTTCAGGTAGGCGTCCACCTGCCAATAGGTCTCGCTGATGATGTTCAGCAGGGAGTCGCGGCTGTTGCGGTTCTTCTCCAACCGGTCTACCACCGCTTGGTTGAAGGCGTTGGTGACATCGAGCTTCTTGGCCAGCTTTTGCGCACAGCTGGTGTAGAGCATGCTCTCCTGGGTGTTGTTGTACACGCTGGCGTAGCTCAGGTCTGCGCCGTAGATCCCCAAATTGAGCGCCTGCTTGCTGGCCGCAGTGTAGTTGTCCACGTTTTTCACGTCGTTCAAAATGTCCCGGTCGTACACTGCCCCCGCCGATTTCAGCAGCCCGGCGGTCTCCATGGGGGAGGGGATGTTGTAAAAGATGCTCCGGGTGCGCTCCGAACGGATGATGTCCGCGGAATCCAAGGCTGGGACGTTCAGTTCCTGCGTGACGGGTTGGTCACCGCCGCCGCATGCGGCAAAAAGCAGGGCGATGGTGAAGGAGTAAAACAGGTAATGGGCGCGCATCATGTATCGGTCTTCTGGGATGTATCGGGGTAAAGGTGCCCTTTCGGGCCCATGGCTTCAGTGCGCCTCCAGCCAGTTTTTCCCCACGTTCATGTCAACAACGAGCGGAACGTCCAGCTTCATGGCTCCTTCCATCAGGGCTTTTACGTGTTTGCGTATGGCAGGTTCCTCCTCCAAGTGGCAGTCGAACACCAGTTCGTCATGCACCTGCAAGAGCAGCTTGCTGCGGAGCTTTTCGCGTTCCAGCCAAGCGTGGATCTGGATCATCGCCACCTTGATGATGTCCGCCGCGGTGCCCTGCATGGGCGCGTTGATGGCCACGCGCTCCGCCGCGGCCCGCACGGTGTTGTTGCCGCTGAGCACGTCCGGCAGGTAACGCCGTCGGCCCATCAGGGTTTGCACATAGCCGTGTTGCCGGCAGAAGGCGATGGTCTCATCCATGTAGCCTTTCACGCCGGGGAACTGCGCGAAGTAGCCGGTGATGATCTCCTGCGCCTCGGCGCGCGGGATGCCCAGGTTTTGGCTAAGGCCGAAAGCGCCCTGCCCGTAAGCGATGCCGAAGTTGACGGCCTTGGCGCGGCTGCGCTGCTCGCGCGTCACCTCGCCGATGGGCACGTGGAACACCTGGGCTGCCGTGGCCGCATGGATGTCCAGCCCCTGCCGGAAGGCCTCCTGCATGTTCGGGTCGCCGCTCATGTGGGCGATGATGCGCAGCTCGATCTGCGAATAGTCCGCGCTCAGCAGGCCGTAGTGTGCGTCGCGCGGCACGAAGGCCTTGCGGATCTCGCGCCCTTTCTCGGTGCGGATGGGGATGTTCTGCAGGTTGGGCTCGTCGCTGCTCAGGCGGCCGGTGCTGGCCACGGCCTGCCGGTAGTTGGTGTGTACGCGCCCGTCGGCGGGGTCCACCGCCAGCGGCAGCGTGTCCACGTAGGTGCTTTTCAATTTGCGCAGGCTGCGGTAGTCCAAGATCATCGGGATGGCCGGGTGCTCATGGGCCATGGCGCTCAGGATGTCCTCGCTGGTCTGGTACTGGCCCGTGCGCGTCTTCTTGGGCTTTTCCCCGCCCAGCTTCAGTGTCTCAAAGAGCACATCGCCGAGCTGCTTGGGCGAGTCGATGTTGAATGGCACGCCGCAGGCCGCGATGATCTTTTCCTGCAAGGCCAGGATCGCCTCGCCCAGCTCCGCGCTGAAGGCGTTCAAGGCATCCGTGTCCAAGCGGATGCCCTCGCCCTCCATGTCGGCCAGCACCCGCACCAGGGGCATTTCCACCTCGCCGAAGAGTTTTTCCTGGTCCTTCTCCTTCAGCTTGGGCGCGAGCAGTTCGTACAGCTGCCAAGTGATGTCGGCATCCTCGGCGGCGTATTCGGCCACGCGCTCCACCGGCACGTCGCGCATGGTCTTCTGTTTCTTCCCGGCGGGGCCGATCAGCTCGGTGATGGGCTGCGGCCGGTAGTGGAGCAGCGTTTCGGCCATGTAGTCCATGCCGTGCCGCAGGTCCGATTCCAGCAGGAAATGCGCCAGCATGGTATCGAACTGCTTCCCGGCGATGCGCACACCGTAGCGGTCCAGCACGCGCATGTCGTACTTGATGTTCTGGCCCACCTTGGTGATCCGCACGTCTTCCAGCGGCTGGCGGAACCGTTCCAGCACCTGCTGCGCGGCCGCACGCCCGGCGGGCACCGGCACGTACCAGCCCGTATGCGCCTTCCAGCTGAAGGAAAGCCCCACCAGCTCGGCCTGTTGCAGGTCCAGCGCATCCGTTTCCGTGTCGAAGCAGAATTTTCCCAGGCCCGCCAATTCCTTCGCCAAGGCTTCCTGTTCCTCCGCCGTGGCCGCCACGCGGTAGTCGTGCGGCACCGTGCTCAGGTCACCCATCCCACCGTCATCGCGAGGCTCTGCGAAGCGATCCATTTCAGAATCTGCATCGCCCCCACTGAACAAATCCGGCTGCTGCTTCGGTGTCACTTTCAGCCGCACCGGCGCGGGCGCCGCTTCCGGCTCCCCGCCCAGCACCGTCTTCAGCAGGGTGCGGAACTCCAGCTCCTCGAACACCTCGCGCACCTTCGCCTCATCGGGCGGGTCCAGGTGCAGGGCCTCGTGGTCCAGTTCCACGGGCGCATCGGTGATGATCGTGGCCAACTGCTTGCTCATGCGCCCTTGCTGGGCAAAGGCGATCACGTTCTCCTTCTGCTTGCCCTTGAGCTGCTCCACGCCCTCCAGCACGCCCTCCAAGCTGCCAAACTGCTGCACCAATTTCATGGCCGTCTTTTCGCCAATGCCCGGGATGCCCGGGATGTTGTCCACCGCATCGCCCATCAGCCCCAGGATGTCCCGCACCTGGTCGGTGCGCTCCAGCCCCCAGCGCTCGCAAATTTCCTTGGGCCCCAGCACCTCCGGCGGCGCACCGCTCTTGCCGGGCTTGTACATCAGCACCTGGTCGCTCACCAACTGCCCGAAATCCTTGTCGGGCGTCACCATGTAGGTGGTGTACCCTTCCTTTTCGGCCTGTTTGGCCAGCGTGCCGATCACATCATCGGCCTCGTAGCCGGGGCTGCCCAGCACGGGGATGTTGAAGGCCTCGATGATGCGGCGGATATAAGGCACGTTGCTTCGGATGTCATCGGGCGTCTCATCGCGGTTGGCCTTGTATTCGGGGTGTACTTCCAGCCGGGCGGCGGGCGCGCCCACATCAAACACCACGGCTAAGTGCGTGGGCTTTTCGCGCTTGATCAGGTCCAGCAGGGTGAGCGTAAAGCCGAAGGCCGCGCTGGTGTTAAGGCGCTTGCTGTTGATGCGCGGGGCACGGATGAAGCTGAAGTAGGCGCGGAAGATCAGCGCGTAGGCGTCCAGCAGGAACAGGCGTTTGTCTTCGTTGCCGTTGGTGGATGGGGTGTGCAGGGACATGCGGGGCGTGAAGGTAGGGGCGGAAGAATTTTTTCGTGACCGGGCACCATTCGTACGATTTGATGCTACATTGGCATCTGAAAATGATCAAGGGTGAACCAATGACGTACCATTTCCCAACCCTCACGCGAGCGTCCACGCTCGTGTGCGTGAAAAGCAGCCTGCAATCGATCTCACACGAGCGTGGATACTTGCGTGAGTTGAGGGTAAAAAAGTAGCTGAAGATAATGGAATAAATGTTGATGGAAATTGATGAAATTAATTTATGCCATAAGTATTTTACTCATGTCTCAGGTGAAGTCCTTTGGACAGACATCGAACATTGAGTCAAAATTGAGTAATCTTCAGAATCAATTTGTCGGCTATATTTCAGAAGGGAACTGCAATGCATACCTAAATAAGATTGAGTACTTAATTGACGAAGTAGACGAATTATACAGAAAGAACAGCGGCAATCAAGAATTAAAGAGTCTAAAGAAAAAGCTTGAGGCATATAAAAATTATTCGTCCACTTTAACCGGATGTGGTGGAAGCGGTGATCAGGTTAGCCTAAAATATTTCTATGAATTTCAAAACGCAACGAATTTGTCACCGCGACTTTTGACAAGAAATAATTGCGGTGAATTGTATGTATTGGAGGTTGGAGATTTTAGTACCTACTACGTTATTAATAACGGGCCAGGAAAGACATACTCTATAATTATAGAAACGGACACCCGAAGGATTTCAATTACACTTGGGGCGCGTTGCAAAGTAGCAAGAGGATTTAATCAAGGAGAAAAAATCGGTAAAATGTTGAAGATTGGATGTACTTGTAATAGTATAAGTGAAGAGTGTTGGGAATTTTAAGAAACTACCCCAAACCTCAAGTAAACATCCACGCTCGTGTCCGTGATGAGTAGCCTGCGATTAATCACACGGTGGAAACTTCCCAACCCGCGCTCGGGTGTCCGCGCGCGACCATGGCAGGATCCCGGCGCTCGGGTCCGGCCTGTGGGTGGCCTGTGCGGCCCGAGTGCCCGGCCCTTGATCCGCCTCCGGCGGGCTCCTGCCATCTTCGGCAAGTATTTGCGAACGCGCTTCGTGCTGGTGCCATGCAAAGAGCTGCAATGGCCAGTGGCCGCGAAAGAGCAGGCACTCGGCAGACAGCCGAGCGCCGGGATGGTATTTTCTTAAAGCCATTGGCGGTTTGTCCACTTGCACTACCTTTGCCGCCGTTCGGAAGCGGTGAGAGTGAGGAAGAGGGGGCCGCCCCTCTTTTTTGTTCCCCATCCTGACGGTAAAAAAAACAATGATCACGTCGCGGCAATTGGAACAGGCCCTGGAGCGCAGGCTGGAGGGGTCGGCCCACTTCGTGGTGACGGCCGAGGTGCGCCCCGGCGGCAAAGCCGTGGTGGAAGTGGACGGGGAGGAAGCCCCGATCACCTTGGCCGAGCTCAGTGCCATCAACAAAGGCCTGCGGGAGGAGTTCGGTGAGGCGCTGGACGATGTGGAGCTGCAGGTGGGAAGCCCCGGTGTAGGTCGGCCCTTCAAGGTGGAGCGGCAGTACCGCAAGCACTTCGGCAAGCTGGTGGAGGTGCTGCTGACCGACGGAACGCAGGTGGAAGGCGTGCTGGAATCCCATGGCCCGCAAGGGCTGGGCGTCCGCATCCTGGAAGCCGCCAAGATCAGGGGGCGCAAGCCCAAGCTATCGGAAGACATCACGGTGATCCCCTTCACCGCCATCAAGGGAACACAGGCAACGATCAAACTCAATTGAGCAGTGCAATGAGCACAGTGAACCTCATCGAATCCTTCGGGGAATTCAAGGACCTGAAGAACATTGACCGGGTGACCATGATGGGCATCCTGGAAGACGTGTTCCGGGGCGTGGTGAAGCGTAAGTACGGCGAAGAGGCCAGCTTCGACATCATCATCAACCCGGACAAGGGCGACCTGGAGATCTGGTTGAACCGGGAAATTGTGCCCGACGGTGAAGTGGAGGACGAAGGGCGGCAGATCGCGCTGGGCGAAGCGCTGCAGATCGAGCCCGACTTTGAGGTGGGCGAGGAGGTGAGCCAAGAAGTGAAGATCGCCGATTTTGGCCGTCGCAACATCCTTGCGCTGAAGCAGAACTTGCAGGGCCGCATCATGGAACTGGAGAAGGACCACATCTACACCAAGTACAAGGAGCGGGTAGGCGAGATCATCACCGGCGAGGTGTACCAGGTGTGGAAGCGCGAAACGTTGGTGCTGGACGATGAGGGCAACGAGCTGATCATGCCCAAAGACCAGCAGATCAAGACGGATTTCTTCAAAAAAGGCGACACGGTGCGCGCCGTGGTGTGGAAGGTGGACATGCGCAACAACAGCCCGGTGGTGCTGCTGTCCCGCACCGCACCGGAATTCCTGGAGAAGTTGTTCGAGCAGGAAGTGCCCGAGGTGGCCGACGGTCTGATCACCGTCAAGCGCATCGTGCGCGAGCCCGGTGAGCGGGCCAAGGTGGCCGTGGAAAGCTACGATGACCGCATCGATCCGGTGGGAGCCTGCGTGGGCATGAAAGGCAGCCGCATCCACGGCATCGTGCGCGAGCTGCGCAACGAGAACATCGACGTGATCAATTGGACGGCCAATGAACAACTGCTGATCCAGCGGGCCCTGAGCCCCGCCAAGGTGGGCGAGATCAAGCTGGACGAGGCGAACAAGCGCGCCGAAGTGTACATGAAGCCCGACCAGGTGGCCCTGGCCATTGGCAAGGGCGGCCACAACATCAAGCTGGCCGGGCGTTTGACCGGCTACGACATCGATGTCTACCGGGACAGCGATGAAGTAACCGACGATGTGGACCTCGACGAGTTCCGCGACGAGATCGAACCGTGGATCATCGATGCGCTCAAGGGCATCGGTTGCGACACCGCGCGCGCAGTGCTGGAGGTGGCGCCCGATGAATTGGCCAAACGCACCGACCTGGAGGATGAGACGGTGATCGAAGTGCTGAAGATCCTCAAATCGGAGTTGGCCAAGTAAGGCGTGTGGGCGAATACGTGTAAACGAAACAGGCGAATGACGGAAACGGCGGGAAAGGCGGTAAGGCTGAGCAAGGTGACGCGCGACTTCAACCTCGGCGTCCATACCGTGGTGGAGTTTCTTGCCGGTAAAGGGCATGTGGTGGAAGCCTCCCCGAACACCAAGATCCCTGGTGAGCTGTATGCCTTGCTGGAAAAGGAGTTCGGCCAGGACAAGGCCGAAAAGGCAGCGAGCAAACAAGTGATCCAGGAGCGGCAGGAGCGCGAGGCTGTTGTCCTGCCCAGTGTTCCGGAACCAACGGTGCCCGCCGAAGAGGTGCCGCCACCCCCTGCCGCCGAACCGCAGCAAGAGGTGGTGCCCGCCGCCGAAAAGGCCCCTGAACCGAAGGAGGACGGGAAAAAAACCGCGGAGGACCTGAAAATTGCGGAAACTCCAGCCCCCCCTGCGGCCACGGTGGAAGAAGTGAAGGCTGCACCCAAGCGGGTGCCGGGGGTGAAGACCCTGGGCAAGATCGACCTGGAGGCGCGCAAGGCACCCAAGCCCGCCAAAACGGCCAAGGCCCCGGAGGCAGCGCCGCCCCCCGCGCCACCAGTACCCGAAGTGAAGAAGCCCGAGCCCGTGGCCAAGGCACCCGAGCCGGAAACCATCCGCGTGAACGTGGAGAAGCTGGCCGGCCCGAAAACCATCGGCCACATTGAATTGCCCAAGGAACGGGAGCGCAAGCCCGCCGACAAGGACGGTGAGCGGGGCCGCCGCAAGCGCATTGTGAAATCCGGCCCGGTGAACGTACGCCGCGTGGTGCAGCAGCAACAGCACAAGGCGGCCGGACAGCCGGGTGAACTGGACGAGAACGCCGTGAAGCGCAAGGTGAGCGAGACCTTGGCCCGCCTGACCGGCGGGGGCGGCAAGAGCCGTGCGGCCAAGCGGAAGGTCGACAAGCGCCATGAGCGCTTCCAGCGGCGCGAGGAGGAGATCCAAGCGCGCCAATTGGCCGGGCGCACCCTGAAAGTGACCGAGTTTGTAACGGCCAGCGAGCTGGCCTCCATGATGGACGTGCCCGTCACCGACATCATCAAGGCGTGCTTCTCGCTGGGCATGATGGTGAGCATCAACCAGCGCTTGGATGCCGAAACCTTGTCGGTGATCGCCGACGAGTATGGGTTCAAGGTGGAGTTCGTGGGCATGGACGTGCAGGATGAAACCGTGGAAGAACCCGATGATCCCGCGCGGATGGTGCCGCGTGCCCCCATTGTCACCGTGATGGGCCACGTGGACCACGGCAAAACCTCGCTGCTGGACCACATCCGCAAGGCCAACGTCATCGCCGGTGAGGCCGGGGGCATCACCCAGCACATCGGTGCCTACAGCGTGGCCATAGACAACGGCCGCCGCATCACCTTCCTGGACACTCCGGGCCACGAGGCCTTCACGGCCATGCGCGCACGCGGTGCCAAGATCACCGACATTGCCATCATCGTGATCGCAGCGGACGACAGCGTGATGCCCCAAACGCGGGAGGCCATCAACCACGCACAAGCTGCCGGCGTGCCCATGGTGTTCGCGTTCAACAAGATCGACAAGCCGCAGGCCAATGCGGACAAGATCCGGGAGCAGCTCAGCCAAATGAACATCCTGGTGGAGGAATGGGGCGGCAAGTACCAGACCCAGGAGATCAGCGCGAAAAAAGGCGTGGGCATCGAGCAGTTGCTGGAAAAAGTATTGCTGGAGGCTGACCTGCTGGAGCTGAAAGCCGACCCGAGCAAGCGGGGCGCCGGGGCCGTGATCGAAAGCACCTTGGAGGTGGGCCGCGGGTATGTGACCACCCTGCTGGTGGAGGGCGGCACCCTGCACAAGGGCGACGTGATCCTGGTGGGCCAGCACAGCGGCCGGGTGCGCAACATGTTCAACGAACGGGGCCAATCGGTGCAGGAGGCCGGCCCTTCCGTGCCGGTATCCATCCTGGGCCTGGACGGTGCCCCCAACGCAGGCGACCGCTTTTACGTGATGGAGGACGAGCGCGAAGCCCGGCAAGTGGCCACCCGCCGCCAACAACTGCAGCGCGAGCAGGGCATCCGCACGCGCAAGCACATCACCCTGGACGAGATCGGCCGCCGCCTGGCGATCGGCGATTTCAAGGAGCTCAACATCATTGTGAAGGGCGACGTGGACGGCTCGGTGGAAGCGCTGACCGATTCACTGCTCAAGCTGAGCACCGAAAGCATCAAGGTGGACGTGATCCACAAGGCGGTGGGCCCCATCGCCGAAAGCGACGTGCTGTTGGCCTCCGCGTCCAACGCCATCATCGTCGGCTTCCAAGTGCGGCCCACCGTGGGCGCGCGCAAGCTGGCCGAGCAGGAAGAGATCGAGATCCGCCTCTATTCGATCATCTACGACGCGATCGAAGAGCTCAAACAGGCCATGGAGGGCATGCTCGCCCCCAAGGAGGAGGAGAACGTGACCGGCACGGCCGAAGTGCGCGAAACGTTCCGCATCAGCAAGGTGGGCACCGTGGCGGGCTGCTATGTGCTGGACGGGAAGATCACCCGCAACAGCCGCATTCGCCTGATCCGCGACAGCATCGTGGTTTACACCGGCGAACTCAGCGACCTCAAACGGTTCAAGGACGACGTGAAGGAGGTCACCCACGGCTACGAGTGCGGCCTCAGCATCAAGAACTTCAACGACATCAAGGTAGGCGACCACGTGGAAGCCTTCGAGATGGTGGAGGTGAAGCGGACCTTGGAGGAGTGACGCAGGCGGTGCCGCCACAGCGGACTTTGCGGGCACCGCAGGGATCATACCCTTTCGCAATAAAGCCCCATCCGATCTACTTGCTCTTTTTCCGCATGTCTTCTCCGATGTGGTCATTCCGTAGACACCGCTACGCAACGCCCTCCTCGTATCGCCCTGCGAAAAAATAGCTGCGCATCTTTACGGCCCCTTATTGCGAAAAGGTATTACGGCTTGGCCGGAGGCAGCGGGCCTGGCGCCACTATGGCGGGCGGCTCAATGTTGTCGGGCACCACGTACAGGCCGGGAAATTCGGCCTTCAGGGAACCGCGCAGGATCTCCGCGCCCACCCGATCGCGCAGGTCGCCCACCCGCACCCGGAAGTTGGGGGCCAGGTAGCTGAGGTAGGCCGGAATGTCCGGATGCTGCAGCAGGAATGCCCTCCGGGTATTTTCAGCTTGGCCCCGGTCGCCCAGGAAGATCTGCACGCGATAGCCCTTCAACGGCCGCTTCGTCGCCGTGTATTCGGCCATCAGCGCTTTGATCCGTGCGCTTTCAAGCACCTTCACTTCCCCAGGGGAGAACCGCGCCGTGTCCTGCACCGCACTGCCGGGCAGGATGGTGGCCGTGGCCCGTGGAACCTGCGGGAGCGGAACGGTGGAATGACCATCTTGCTGGGCAAAGGCTGCCCCTGCAACTAAGCAGGCGAGGAAGGCAATGGCACGCATGGAGGGAGGCCAAATGTAGGTCCGGTGCCTGCATCGCAAGTAGTGTGCTATGCCGCAGGCGCATCGTTCCCGCATGGACTTGGGCGGCTTGCCAAGGGGATCAAATGACACCCCCGTGACAGTGGAATGGCCAATAATGGTGCGGGTTGCACGGACCGCGCCCTTATTTGGAAGTAATCTAAATAAGAGGGTTCCGCGCCAGCCGTTGGTGCAATGGGTAGCGCCGTATCGCTTCGCGGCTACTTTTGCCCGGCGTAGATCCGCCTGGATCCGTACTCAAAATTGTCCGGAATGTCCTTTGCATGCAGGCTTTTTAAGCGTTCGATCGGGCTTTGTGCCCCACTGGCCATCCTTGTTTTCCTGCTGAGCGGCGTGAGCGCGTCCGCACAGGTGGACCAAGCGGTTTACGACAACGGCGAGAAGCTGTTCAAGGCCAATTGCGGCAGCTGCCACAAGCCCGACAAGGACATGACCGGCCCTGCCGTGAAGGGCGCCAAGGAACGCTGGGACGGCAAGGGCGACGTGCACGAGTGGATCAAGGACAGCCAGGGCTACATCAAGTCCGGCAATGCGCACGCCAAGCAAATCTTCGAGGAGCACAACAAGATCGTGATGCCCCCCCAGGCTCTGAGCAATGAGGAGATCGACGCGGTGCTGTACTACGCGGACAACTTCGCCCCGGCAGGTGGCAAAAAGGTGGCGGAAGCCCCTGCGGCCGCGGCCGAGCAACCCTCCAACACGTGGGAATGGCTCTTAGTTACCGCGCTGGTGCTGTTGGTCGTACTGCTCTCCTTAGGCGGTGTAAGCCGCCAGCTCTCCGACGCCGTTCGTGAGAAGGAGGGCCTGCCTGCGGAACCCCGGTTGGGTACCTGGGGCCGGATCAAGCGCTGGGCCGGGCGCAACAAAGGCTGGGCCTCCGTGGTCGTGCTGCTGTTCGTGGTATGGGCGCTCGTGTTGCTGTGGAACTTCATGTTCAACATCGGCGTGTATGGTGGGGACAAGGTGGCCCATTACAAGCCGAGCCAGCCGATCGCTTTCGACCATACGCTACACGCGGGCAAGGACAACTTGGCCATCAACTGCCAATACTGCCACAGCAGTGCCGAGAAAAGCAGGCATGCCGGCATCCCCAGCGCCAATGTGTGCATGAACTGCCACCAGGCGGTGAGCGAAGGACCCAAGACCGGTACGGCCGAGATCGCCAAGATCTATGAGGCTGTAGGTTGGGACCCGGAAGCCATGAAGTACACCGGGCCGCAGAAACCCATTGTATGGAACAAGGTGCACAACTTGCCCGACCACGTGTATTTCAACCACTCGCAGCACGTGAAAGTGGGCAAGCTGGAGTGCCAGGAGTGCCATGGGCCGGTGGATACCAAGATGGACCAGGTGGAGCAGTGGAGCCCGCTGACCATGGTATGGTGCCTGGATTGCCACAACACCAAGGAAGTGGCGCTGACGGGTACCGACAACGGCTACTACCAGGAGATCCACCGGCGCCTGACCGAAACCCCGATGGGACAGCGCGAGCTGCGCAAGTACTTGGAAGACGAGAAGGTCACGGTTCGTGAACTCGGCGGCTTCGAGTGCGCCAAGTGCCATTATTAAGATCGATCAGCCTATACAGATGTCGAACAAGAAGCAGTACTGGCAGGACCTGTCCGAACTGGATCCCGCCGCCCCGCCCGCCCCGGCCAATGCGCACGAGTTCAATGAACCGATGCCCTTGGACCAGGTGTTGGCCGACGGCGGCATTGCAGGCAGCACCACCAGCCGCCGCGATTTCCTGAAATTCCTGGGCTTCTCCGTGGGCGCGGCCACCTTGGCGGCCTGTGAGGCACCGGTGATCAAGAGCATCCCCTATGTGAACAAACCCGAGGAGATCACCCCCGGGGTGGCCAACTGGTATGCCAGCACCTATTACGACGGCGAGGACTTTGCCAGCGTGCTGGTGAAAACCCGCGAAGGCAGGCCCATCCACATCACCGGCAACCCCCGCTTCGGGATCAACCGCGACCCGGCCTCCGGGCGGTCCGCCGTGAATGCGCGCATCAACAGCAGCGTGCTTTCACTGTATGACAGTGAGCGGTTGGCCGGGCCCATGCAGGTGGCCGACGGGAAGCCCGTGCAAAAGACCTGGGCCGATGCGGACAAGGCAATTGGTGATGGGCTGGCCAAGGTCAGTGCGGGCGGCAAGCGCATCGTGCTGCTCAGCAACACGGTGATCAGCCCCAGCATCCAGGCCGCCATCGACGTGTTCAAGGCCAAGCACGGGCTGAACATCAGCAACGACCCTGCCGTGAGCGCCAGCGTGGGGGGAGGAGTGGAGCATGTGCAGTACGATGCCGTGAGTTATGCGGCCACCGCCAGCGCCAACTTGAAGACTTTCGGAAAGTGGGCCTTCCCTGGCCTGGACCTCGGCAAGGCCGACGTGCTGGTGGGCATTGGCGCTGATTTCCTGAGCAACTGGGGAAGCACCACGGAGAACACCTGGCAATATGCCAGCCGCCGCAAGCCGGAAGAAGCCACTGCCGCCCGGCCCATGAGCCGCCACTGGCAGTTCGAAGCCCGCATGAGCATGACCGGCGCCAATGCCGACCGCCGCGTGGCCGTGAAACCCAGCCAGGCACCCCACGTGGTGGTGGCCCTGCACAACGCCATTGCCGCCGCCACCGGCGGAAGCAGCGCAGGCAAGGCCGATCTGCCCGAAGCCGCCGCCGCCGCCGTGGCCCAATGCGCCAAGGAATTGGTGGCGGCCCGGGGAAAGAGTTTGGTGGTGTGCGGACTGAACGAAGAAGGAGCGCAGATCTTGGTCAACAGCATCAACAGCATGCTGGGCAACTACGGCAGCACCATCGACATCCGCAATGCCTCGCCCTTTTTCCGGGGCAATGATGCCGCCATGGCCCAGTTGGTCAAGGACCTCAATGCCGGCGAGGTGGGCGCCATCCTCATCGCCGGTGCCAACCCGGCCTACACCCTGCCGAACGCGGAGGAGTTCAAGGCCGGATTGAAGAAAGCCGGGATCAGCGTGAGCTTCAGTAGCCATGCGGATGAAACCGCCTCGCTGTGCAACTGGATCGCCCCCGACCACCACTGGTTGGAAAGCTGGGGAGACCACCAGGCCAAGGCCGGTGCCTTCGCCTTGGCCCAGCCCACCATCCGGCCCTTGTTCGACACCCGCCAGTGGGGCCAAAGCCTGCTGAAATGGAGCGGCGTGGACAGCGATTGGCGCTCCTTTGTGCAAACCGTGTGCAAGGGCACCATGTCCGCCCCTTGGGAACAAAGCCTGCACGACGGCGTGTACCAAGGCACCACGGCCGCCGCGGAGCCCACTGCCTTCACGGCCGATCTGGGCGTGGCTGCACAGGCCGCACTGGAAGCCACCAAGGGTGCCGGTGAATGGGAGCTGGAATTGTACACCTCGGAGGCCCTGGCCAGCGGTATTCATGCCAACAATCCTTGGCTGCAGGAACTGCCCGACCCGATCACCAAGGCAACCTGGGACAACTACGTGTGCATCCGCCCCGAAGACCTCAGTGCGCTCACCGGCAAATCATTCAAGCAGTTGTACATCGGCCAAGAAAGCCCGGCCAACGTGCTGAAGGTGACCGTGAACGGCGTGGCCATGGAACTTCCTGCGGTGCTCAGCCCGGGCCAGGCCCCCAAGACCATCGCCGTGGCATTGGGCTATGGTCGGGGCGCGAACGGCGAACGCGTGGGCCGCGCCGCCTGCTTGCGCAACCCGGACGGCAGCCCTGCACCCGTGGGGCAGAACGCCTATCCCTGGACCTCGCTCCGAGGCAACTTCATCAACTACGAAGCCGTGTCGGCCACCGTGGAACCCACGGACAAAACCTACGCCATCGCCCTTACCCAAACCCAAATGACGGGTATGGAGCGCGGCAGCATTGTCAAGGAAACCACCTTCACGGTGTGGGCGCTGAACGAGCCGGAGACCTACAACCCGCCGCACACCCTGGCGGTGCATGAGGACGTGAACCAGGACGGGGAGGTCAATGCCCTGGACAAAGTGCCGGCCACCTCGCTGACCCTGTGGGCGGACCACCCGGTGGAGGAGGTGGGTCACCGCTGGGGCATGAGCATCGACCTCAATGCCTGCATCGGGTGCGGGGCCTGCATTACGGCGTGCAACAGCGAGAACAACATCTCGGTGGTGGGCAAGGACGAAGTGAGGCGCAGCCGTGAAATGCACTGGATGCGGATCGACCGCTACTACACCAGCGATACGCACGAAGACACCCCGGGCATGAGCTGGGCGGGCAAGCTGGCGGCCATGGAACGGCCTGCGGCGGACCCCTCGGTGATCTTCATCCCGATGATGTGCCAGCACTGCAACCATGCGCCCTGCGAAACGGTGTGCCCGGTGGCCGCCACCACGCACAGCGACGAGGGGTTGAACATGATGGCCTACAACCGCTGCATCGGCACGCGCTATTGCGCGAACAACTGCCCCTACAAAGTGCGCCGGTTCAACTGGTTCAACTACGTGACCGAGGATTTCGCCCAGGTGAACCCCGCGTGGGACGAGCTGGGCCGCATGGTGCTCAACCCGGACGTGGTGGTGCGCAGCCGCGGCGTGATGGAGAAGTGCACCTTGTGCGTGCAGCGCATCCAGGCCGGCAAGCTCGAGGCCAAGAAGGCCGGCACCCCGGTCAAGGACGGCGACATCCAAACCGCGTGCTCGGCTGCCTGCGGGTACGGCGCCATCACCTTCGGCGACCTGAACGACACCACGAGCAAGGTGCGGGCCGGACGCGACAACCCGCGCGGCTACCGCATGCTCGAAGAGATCGGCACGGACCCCAACGTCAACTATCTCGTGAAGGTGCGCAACACCGCCGAGGAGGATAACCACCAAGCCTAAGAGAATACGGCAAGATGCATCAAGAAGCAGCGATCAGACCTCCGCTCATCCTGGGCCACAGGACCTACGGTGACATCACCACCGATGTGACCGCGCCGATCGAGAACAAGGCCTCGCGCACCTGGTACGTGCTCACCACCCTCGCGGCGATCATCGCCCTGTACGGCGTGGCCTGCATCACCTACCTGATCAGCAAGGGCATCGGCACCTGGGGCTTGAACAAGACCATCAACTGGGCCTGGGACATCACCAACTTCGTGTGGTGGGTGGGCATCGGCCACGCCGGCACGCTCATTAGCGCGGTGCTGCTGCTGTTCCGCCAAAAATGGCGCATGGCCGTCAACCGCTCGGCCGAGGCCATGACCATTTTCGCCGTGATGATGGCCGCCGTGTTCCCCATGATCCACATGGGCCGCATTTGGCTGGCCTATTTCGTGTTCCCCCTGCCCAACCAGTTCGGTTCCCTTTGGGTGAACTTCAACTCGGCCCTGCTGTGGGACGTGTTCGCCATCTCCACCTACTTTTCGGTATCGGTGGTGTACTGGTACATCGGCCTGATCCCCGATTTCGCCACCCTGCGCGACCATGTGAAGCTGAAATGGCAAAAGACCATGTACTCGGTGCTCTCCTTCGGCTGGACGGGGAACGCAAAGGCTTGGCAGCGGTTTGAGGAAGTAAGCTTGGTGCTGGCCGGCCTGGCCACCCCGCTGGTGTTCTCGGTGCACTCGGTGGTGTCCATGGACTTCGCCACCTCGCTGGTGCCCGGATGGCACAGCACCATCTACCCGCCCTACTTCGTTGCCGGTGCCATCTTCTCCGGCTTCGCCATGGTGCAAACCCTGCTGGGCATCATGCGCAAGGCGTTCAACCTGGAGGCCTACGTGACGCGCAAGCACGTGGAGTACATGAACATCGTGATCATCGTCACCGGTGGCATTGTGGCCGTGGCCTACGCCACCGAATTCTTCATGGGCTGGTACAGTGGCGTGGAATACGAATACTACACCTACATGTCCGTGGGGGCCGCCACCGGCCAGTACTGGTGGGCCTTCTGGGCGTTGATGCTCTGCAACATCCTCATCCCCGCCACGCTGTGGTTCAAGAAAGTGCGCACCAGCTTCTTCTGGTCGTGGGTCATTTCCATCTTCATCAACGTGGGCATGTGGTTCGAGCGCTTCGACATCATCGTGCTGTGCCTACACCGCGATTACATGCCCAGCGGCTGGACGATGTTTTACCCCTCCTGGGTGGACGTGGGCACCTTTGTGGGCACCATCGGCATCTTCTTCACCCTCTACCTCCTCTTTGCCCGCTACTTCCCGGTTTTGGCCCTGAACGAGCTCAAGAGCATCCTGAAATCCAGCGGCGAGAGCTACAAGGGGGACGTGTTACCCAAATCACAGCACTGACGCAATGGCCAACAAAGTCATCTATGCGGTATATGAGGACCCGGAGCTGCTGAAGAGCGCTGCGCGCAAGCTGGTGACCGCCGGCGTGCAGGTACGCGACGTGTTCAGCCCGTTTCCCATCCACGGCATCGACCCCATCATCGGGCTCAAGCGGACCCGCATGGGCATCGTATCCTTCATGTTCGGCATCTTCGGCCTTTCGCTGGCCCTGTTGGGCACCTGGTGGATGGCCATCTACGACTGGCCGATGAACATCGGCGGCAAGCCCAACCAGTTCTTCTACCAGAACGTGGCCGCCTTCGTACCGGTGTTGTTCGAGTTTACGGTGCTGTGCGCCGCGCATGGCATGGCCATCACCTACCTGATCCGCAACAAGACGCTGCCCGGCATGCCCGCCCGCAACCCCGACCCGCGCAGCACCAATGACAAGTTCATCATTGAGCTGCGCACTGCGGACAACCACGCCCACACGGCGGAGGGCATCACCGGCATGCTGCGCGAAACCGACGTGTTCGAGATCAATGAACGCCAATTTGGAGCATGAGGAGCATGAAGCTTGATCCAGTCTTCCTTGTCGCCATTGCCGGTGCGGCCTTGGCTGCGGGATGCAGCAGCAACGCCGACAGCCCCGGCCTGGAATACATGCCGGACATGTACCGCAGCCCGGCCATTGAGGCCTATGTGGACTACGGCCAGGACCCCTACTACTTCGGCGACAGCTTGGCCCGGGCGCAACGCGCCACCTCCAGTGCCCGCCTGCCGGTGGAGGGCACCATTCCCTTTGCGGACCAAGAGGCCGATGCCGCCTTCAATTTCCCCTTCCCCTATCCGAACACACCTGAAGGCTACGACCAGGCGGGCAAGGAGGCGCATAGCCCTATTCCCATGACCGAAGCCACTGTGGAACAGGGCAAGAAGATCTACGACGTGTTCTGCATCCAGTGCCACGGGGCCAAGGGCCAAGGAGATGGCACGGTGGTGGCCAAGGGCAACTATCCCCCGCCCCCGGCATACGACGGGAACCAGCTGAAGAACTTGCCCGAGGGCCAGATCTTCCACGCCATTACCTACGGGCGCAACATTGCCATGGGCAGTCATGCCAGCCAGCTCAACCACAAGGAGCGCTGGTTGGTGGTGCAGTACGTGAAGTACCTGCAGAATGGCGGCAAGATGCCCGGTGAACAAACAGCCATGGAAACAGCGGCGGCAACCGCCCAAGCCCAGTGACCAAACCAGCAGCCATGAACTTTACCATCAGCAAACGGGCCAGCACGATCACCTTGGTACTGATCGTCATCGGCTTGGTAATGGCGGCCATCGGCCTGATGGGCGACCACACCGGGCATAAGCAGTACACGTGGGCCGCCTTTTACGCCAACGCCTTGTTCTTCTTCTTCATCGCCTTGGGCACCCTGTTTTTCTATGCGCTCAACCACGTGACCGAAACGGCGTGGACGGTGCTGGTGAAGCGGGTGTATGAAGGCATTGCCATGTACGTGCCATGGGGTGCCCTCACGGTGCTGGTCGTCCTGGTGGCGGGCACCATGGGCTTGCACCACATGTGGCCCTGGATGGATGCGCGCACCGTGGACGCCGCCGATGCGGTGCACTTTGACGGGCACATCAACAAGCTCACCAGTTACCTGAACAAGCCCTTCTTCTGGGTGCGCGCCATCCTGATCCTGGGCACCTTTGTGCTCTTCGCCCGCTGGTTCCGTGCGCACAGCCTGCGGATGGACAAGGAGACGGGGGAGGCGCTGGTCGCCTCGCACTGGAAGAACTACCGGCGCAGCGTGCTGTTCATCGTGCTCTTCGCCTTCTTCAGTTCGGTGTTGGCCTGGGATTGGATCATGAGCATTGACGTGCATTGGAAGAGCGCCCTCTTCGGCTGGTACGTGTTCGGCGGCATGTGGGCCGGCGGCATGATCACCGCAATGATCCTGGTGTTGTACCTCAAGGGCAAGGGCTATTTGCCCCAAGTGAACGCCAACCACCTGCAGGACATGGGCAAGTGGGTCTTTGCGGTGAGCTTCCTGTGGAGCTACCTGTACTTCGAGCAGTACCTGCTGATCTGGTACTCGAACATTCCGGAGGAATCCTCCTATTACG
Organism: Flavobacteriales bacterium; assembly: GCA_023957375.1. Classification (GTDB taxonomy): domain Bacteria; phylum Bacteroidota; class Bacteroidia; order Flavobacteriales_F; family PHOS-HE28; genus PHOS-HE28. Next base: position 1,123,622 of record JAMLHB010000002.1, read on the forward strand.
TGGCGCGCCTGAACGACCATCCGTGGCTGACCTGGGTGATGTTCTTCATCAACTTCGCCCTGCCGATGCTTTTGCTGATGAGCCGCGACTCGAAGCGTTCGCCCAAATACCTGCTCGGGGTGAGCCTCATTATCTTTATCGGCCATTGGCTGGATACGGTGCAGATGATCATGCCGGGTTCCTTAGGCCCGCATTTCACGGGGATCGGCATCCTGGAAGTCGGGTTCTTCCTGGCCTTCCTTGGGGTTTTCACCCGCATTGTGCTGGCCGCCTTCGCCAAGGCACCCCTCACGGTGGTGGCCCATCCGTTCCTGGAGGAAAGTGTGCACCACCATATTTAATACCGGGAAAAAGCCGGGCATAACAGAACAGTGATGATGACGTTGTTGATACTTGCGGTACTGGTGTTGGGGCTCATGGTGGTGTTCCGCCTGAGCCGCGTGGCCGACCTCACCAACGAACTGCGCGGAAGCCGCCAGGAGCACATTACCGAGCGCACCAATTGGCTCCAGGGCCGGCTGATGTGGCTGTTCGGGGCGGTTTACCTGATCTTGTTCGTATGGCTCCCCTACGCATACAGCGACGTGTTCCTGCCCACTGCGGCCAGTGAACAAGGCGTGTGGATCGACAACATGTACACCTACAACTGGTGGCTGTTGGGCATCGTGTTCTTCCTCACCAACATTGCGCTGTTCTACTTCGCCGGCCGGTATTACCACCGCGATGGCAAGCGCGCCTTCTGGTACCCGCACAACAATAAGCTGGAGATGGTGTGGACGGTGGTTCCAACGGTGGTGCTGGTGGCCACCATCATCTACGGGATCATCGTGTGGAACCGGATCACGGCGGCCCCGGCACCCGGCACCATGCAGGTGGAGGTGTATTCCAAGCAGTTCGATTGGACGTTCCGCTATGCAGGCAAGGACGGTAAGCTTGGGGCCACGGACTACCGGCTGATCAACGCTGAAAATCCGTTGGGCATTGTAACGCGCAAGGCGCTTGCCGCCCGGCTGGCCGGCCTGAAGGAAGAAGCGGCCAAGGCAACGGCGGACCGCGACGCACAGGCCCATGTGCTGCCCGAGGACCTGTTGAAGGAGAAGGACAAGGATGTGGCGCACCTGAACCGGATGGTGGAGCGATTGCTGGGGCTGCAGGCGCTGATGGAGCAGGACATCAAGGACAATGGCGACAACAGCACGTACCTGCACGGTGCCGACGACAAGGTGACCAAGGAGTTCCACCTGCCGGTGGACACGGATGTGGAGCTGTTGTTCCGCAGCCAGGACGTGATCCACAGCGCCTACCTGCCGCACCTGCGCGCCCAGATGAACACCGTGCCGGGCATGACCACGCGGATCAACATCAAGCCAACGATCACCACCGACAGCATGCGGGTGATCACCAACAATTCCGAGTTCGACTACATCCTGATGTGCAACAAGGTGTGCGGCATCTCCCACTACAACATGCAGTCACCGCTGACCGTGGAAACCTCCGGAGCCTTCAAGGTGTGGAACATCGTACTTCCGGTTTTTGAGAAGCCCGGCGCCGCCACGGCACAGGTCGCGGAACCTGCGGCGGGCACCAAGGAAGAATCCGCAGCCCAGACCGAACCGGGCACGAACAAATAATTGAACCGAGATCATGAGCGCCGTAGTCCATCCGCAGGCAGCCGACAACAGCGGCCACGCCCACGCGGACCTTCACCAGCACAAGCAAAGCTTCGTATCGAAGTACATCTTCTCGCACGACCATAAAATGATCAGCAAGCAATTCCTGATCACGGCCATCGTGATGGCATGGGTTGCGATGATCATGTCCATCATGTTCCGCCTGCAGATCGCCTACCCCGGCGAGAGCTTCGCCTTCACGCATTTCTTCCTGGGCGACAAATGGGCCCCCAATGGCGTGCTGAGCCCCTCCATGTTCCTGGGCTTGGTGACGATCCACGGCACCATCATGCTCTTCTTCGTGCTCACCGGCGGCCTTTCGGGCACTTTTGCCAACCTGCTGATCCCCTTGCAGATCGGCGCGCGCGACATGGCCAGCGGTTTCCTGAACATGCTTTCGGCGTGGTTCTTTATGGCCGCATCCGTGATGATGCTCTCCTCCCTGTTCGTGGAAAGCGGCCCGGCAGCGGGCGGCTGGACGGTGTACCCGCCCCTGAGCGTGCTGCCCCAGGCCATACCAGGCTCCGGCACGGGAATGACCCTGTGGCTCTTCAGCATGGTGCTGTTCATCATCGGCTCGCTCATGGGCAGCCTCAACTACATCGCCACCGTGCTCAACCTGCGCACCAAGGGCATGCGCATGACGCGCCTGCCACTGACCGTGTGGGGCCTGTTCCTGACGGCCATCGTGGGCGTGCTGGCCTTCCCGGTGCTGGTAAGCGCCGTGGTGCTGCTGATCATGGACCGCATGTTGGGCACCAGCTTCTACCTCAGCGAGATCTACATCGCCGGGGAAGCCTTGGACAACATGGGCGGAAGCCCGATCCTCTATGAGCACCTGTTCTGGTTCCTCGGGCACCCGGAAGTGTACATCGTGATCCTGCCTGCCTTCGGCATCAGCTCGGAGATCATTTCCACCATGAGCCGCAAGCCCATCTTCGGCTACCGGGCCATGATCGGCTCGCTGATGGCCATCTCCTTCATGAGCTTCTTAGTGTGGGCGCACCACATGTTCATCACCGGCATGAACCCCTTCCTCGGCGCGGTGTTCTCCTTCACCACCATGCTGATCGCCGTGCCCAGTTCCATCAAGGTGTTCAACTACATCACCACATTGTGGCGCGGCAACATCATCTTCTCCCCGGCCATGCTCTTCAGCATCGGCATGGTCTCCACCTTCATCGTGGGCGGCCTCACCGGCATCATCGTGGCCAACGCGGCCTTGGACATCCAAGTGCACGACACCTATTTCGTGGTGGCCCACTTCCACATGGTGATGGGCGTTAGCGCCATCTTCGCCATGATGGCGGCCGTGTACCACTGGTTCCCGCGCATGTACGGGCGCATGATGAACACCAAGCTCGGGTATTGGCACTTTTGGGGAACCATGATCGCGGCATACGGCGTGTTCATCCCCATGCACTACGTGGGCATCGGAGGCGGGCCGCGCCGGTACTACGAGTACACGGAGTTCCCCATGTTCCAGGGCCATTTCATGGACCTCAACGTGATGATCACCGTATTTGCCTGCATGGGCGGCCTGATGCAGATCATCTTCACGTACAACTTCTTCCACAGCATATGGTACGGCCAAAAGGCCGTGGAGAACCCGTGGCACAGCAACACCTTGGAATGGACCGCCCCGGTGGAGCACGTCCACGGCAATTGGCCCGGCCCCCTGCCCGTGGTGCACCGCTGGCCCTACGATTACAGCAAGCCGGGCAAGCCCGACGACTTTGTGCCACAGACCGTCCCTTTGGAGGAAGGCGAGGAGGACGAAGGCAATTGATCCGGCCCCATAACCATGGACCTTGGCTCATCGAGGTCGTCGGCAAAGCCCGCAGCCCGCATGCGGGCTTTGCCGTTCAACGGGCTGCGAAGCGTGGTGGCCTTAGTGGCCATGACCCTCGGCGCCATGCCGGCACAGGCCCAGCTGCTGGACAGCTTGGCGCTCTTTACCAGGCAACCGCCCCGCTTCGTTGCCAAGCTGGATACGCGCGGATCGTTCATCAGCAACAGCAGTGTCAGGTTGATCGGGGTGAAGGCAGGCCTGGAGCATGCGGGGCGTTTCCAGTACGGATTGGGCTGGTCCTTTTTGGGGAGCCGGGTGGAGCATGAAGCCCAAGTGGACGGCTTGGGCCTGGCGCCGGTGCATCTGCGCATGGCCTACCTCACGCCGTATGTGGAGTATGCCTTCTTCCAGCGCGGCCCGTGGGAAGCCCGCATCCCGGTGCAGATAGGCATCGGTAGCGTGTCGTTGGTACACAGCGGCACCGATGGGCGCCGCACGGTGTTGCAGCGCTCCTTCTTGCTGGCCTACGAGCCGGCCATGACCATCCAGTACCGGTTTCTCCGGTACTTCGGCCTGCATGCGGGCTGGGGATACCGCTTAGTGCTGGTTAAAACCGACGTGGGCGAGAGTCTTACCGCACCTATCTATCTCCTGGGGATGAAGGTCTTCATTGGCGATCTGTGGCGCGACCACAAGCGATGAAGGGGCATCTTAACTTTGGCCGTCCCCATGCCCGAACCATTTGATCTGCGCCAAGAGCAGCGCTCCGCTTCCGACAAGGAGATGGAGCAGGTGCTCAGGCCCCGCAAATTCGAGGAATTCGCCGGCCAGCGCGCGGTGACGAACAACCTGAAGGTGTTCGTGCAGGCCGCCAAGCAGCGTGGCGAAGCCTTGGACCATGTGTTGCTGCACGGGCCGCCGGGATTGGGCAAAACCACCTTGGCCGGCATCATCGCGCAGGAAATGGGCGTGGGCATGCGCACCACCAGCGGGCCCGTGCTGGACAAGCCTGCCGACCTGGCCGGCCTGCTCACCAACCTGGAACCCAACGACCTGCTCTTCATCGATGAGATCCACCGGCTCAGCCCCATGGTGGAGGAATACCTCTACAGCGCCATGGAGGACTACCGGATCGACCTGGTGATCGACACCGGCCCGAACGCGCGCACGGTGCAGATCAACCTCAATCCGTTCACCTTGGTGGGCGCCACCACCCGGAGTGGCCTGCTCACCGCCCCGCTGCGGGCGCGCTTCGGCATCAACAGCCGCTTGGACTACTACGATGCGGACACGCTGACGGGCATTCTGAAACGCTCTGCCGGCCTGCTGCACGTTCCCATTGAGGAACAGGCCGCGCATGAGATCGCCCGCCGCAGCCGCGGCACCCCGCGCATCGCCAATGCGCTGCTGCGCCGTGTTCGCGACTTTGCCCAGATCCAAGGCAATGGCAGTATCGACATGGCCATTGCCAAACACGCCCTCAAAGCGCTGAACGTGGATGCCCATGGCTTGGATGAAATGGACAACCGGATCCTGCTGTGCATCATCGAGAAATTCGGCGGAGGCCCGGTGGGCCTGAACACCGTGGCCACCGCCGTGGGCGAGGAGAGCGGCACCATCGAGGAGGTGTACGAACCCTTCCTGATCATGGAAGGCTACATCATGCGCACCCCGCGCGGGCGGCAGGCCACCGAACTGGCGTACAAGCACCTGGGAAAAGCGCCCCAGGCCAAGCCCGGAAGTCTGTTTGAATAGGGGCGGCCGATGATGGCAGGCCGTGCTTGCCCGCACCGTGAAAATGGGTGATCCGAAGGAACGCTCCGAACGCATCAAGGCGAAAGCCTTGGAGCTGGGCTTTCTGGCCTGTGGCATCGCCACGGCGGATTTCCTGGCCGGCGATGCCAGCCGCCTGGAGCAGTGGCTGCACGCGGGCAAGCACGGCCAAATGGACTGGTTGGCGCGCAACTTCGACCTGCGCACGGATCCGCGCCAGTTAGTGCCCGGCGCCAAAACCGTGATCAGCTTGGCCTACAACTATTACACTCCGGGCAAGCAAACGGACCCCGCCGCGCCGAAGATCAGCACCTACGCCTACGGCCGCGATTACCACAAGGTGATCAAGCAGCGCATGAAGCCGCTGATGCAGTTCATCACGGAAACGTACGGCCAGGTGGAGATGCGTTGCTTTACGGACAGCGCGCCGGTGCTGGAGAAAGCATGGGCCGAGCGCGCGGGCATCGGCTGGCGCGGCAAGCACAGCCTGATCATCCGCAAGGGGCAAGGCTCCTACTTCTTTCTGGCGGAGATCATCCTGGACCTGGAGTTGGCGCCCGATGCCCCGGCTACGGACCATTGCGGCACGTGCAGGCGCTGCATCGATGCCTGCCCCACGGAGGCCATCGAGCTCTATGGCATCAATGCCAGCAAGTGCATCAGCTACTACACCATCGAACTGAAGGGGGCCATCCCGGACGATTCCGGAAACTTCAGGAATTGGGCCTTCGGCTGCGACATCTGCCAGCAGGTGTGCCCATGGAACAAGTTCAGCACGCCCCATACGGAGCCGGACTTCAACCCCAGGCCCGAACTGATGGAACTTCCCGCAGCCGAATGGGACGAACTGACGGAGGAACGCTTCGACAAGCTCTTCTTCGGCAGCCCGGTGAAACGCACGAAGTACGCGGGCCTGATGCGGAACGTGCGGTACTTGAAGCGCAACTAACGGCGTGGGCCGGTCAGGTGCGGATGGAGTGCTGGAACACCTCCAAGATCACGTCCTTGTACATGTGGCCGAAGGTGGCCAAGCACCACGCCTTCAGCAGCAATTGGTCTTTGCTGCCCAGCCATCGGGCGGCCTTTCCCAGTTCCTTGCGGAACAGGCGGGGGTCGAAGCTTACTTTCTGGAGCACTTGTTGGCTCAGCTCCAGCATCTTCCTTCCGTTTTCCTTCATGGCGGTGGTTCCAGTTTGTCAACGGCTTGCAGGTCCGATGGGATGAAGGTACGAAGATCCGGGTTGGTTGTGCAACGGGCTGGCAGCGGAAAGTGAACTGTGTACTTGTGGGATCGATGCGCCCATTGGAGGAACGAACGTCGCGTCGCGCCGATCGGTATGCCGGGGCTTCGGAATTCTTTTCCTCAAGGGGTGAACTTGCGCTCCGCCACCTGCTGCACCTCGTACCGTTGCGCTCCGGCGTTGTTGTATGCGTAGGCAACAAGTGAGCAATTGCCCGGCACCAGCACATTGCCGGGCAATGGATAGGTGAACGTGGTTTCCAAGGTGTCGCCCGGTTGGGCATTGGCGGGGATAAAAGCCTCCCCCCATGGGCTGTTCAGCGCTCCGCGCAGCACATGGTTGAATTCATAATCGGGGATATCTTGTTGACCAAGGGGCAGGGTTCCATCCTTCTGCCAATCGATGATATGGTCTTCCGTGAGGTAGAGGGTAAGGTTCTGCGCTGCGGGCAGCGCGGTCAGGACCGCGGCCTTTACAGTGGCCGTGATCGCATTCGACCCACTGTTGAAAGCAAGGGAATCAACCCACAGGTCAATGGTGGCCGGTTGGTCGATCAATTGCGCCACGGCACTGCTCCAACTGCTTCGGCTAATGGCCATGCTGTTGTTGAAAGGCGTCCGGTTGATCAAGCCCTTGGGCAAGCCGTTAACCAGGAATTGTTGCTCGTATGCATTTCCCGCTTCCGTCCGGAAATCCGTGTCATAGATCCCGTCACCGACCGGTGCCTGGGGTGCGGCGAAGGTTGAGCTCATGTGAACAGCCACGATCACCATCCGGTCGCCATACACGCCTTTCAATCCTTCTGCAATAACGGCCGCCTCAGGGCAGAAGGTACACAGATGCCCCGTGCAGTCCTCGAGGAGTACCCGGCGTGTCACCGTACCGCTACCGGGGGGAATAGGTGTGGCCAAGCCATCTTTGGGCAAGTCCACAATGTCGCAACTGGCGAGGGCTGTGAGCAGCACGAGTGAAGTGAGGGGGAAACGCATGGCTCAGAAGGTTGTGGTGATGGAAGCAGTGAGGCCATTGGCTGCGGGCACCACGCGGCACACGCCGCCCACGCAAAAAATGCCCGCGCGCTGGCGCCCGTAGCTGAACGTGAACCGGGAGCCGCCACGGATGTAACCCACGCTGCCAATGGGGTAGTGGGTGCGCTGGTCGGCATCCGCATTGCCGTAGTTGTATTGGTCCATGACGGCCAGGAACCAATGGGGGCTGAAGGTGAATTCGGCCAGTGCCGTGGCCCAGTCGCCGTGGTCCTGCTTGGTGGTGAGCTGTTGCAGCTCGAAGCGCACGGAATTGCGGTCGTTGAAGTTGTAGAGGCCTTCCAGGATGAACATGTCGGCGTAGATCACCGGCTTGCCGGCCTTGCCCTGCACGGTCTCGATGTCGTACACCAAGTTCAGGTAGGTGAGGGCCAATTCCCAATCGGCGCTGAGTTTTTTGCGCAGCTCCACGTTGAAGTCGCTGAAGTATTGGTGCTTGCCCATGGCGAAGAAGTTGGTCTTGTAGCCCATGAGGTGTACGGTGTCATTGGGCAGGCGGGTGGTGTCCAGGCTCCAGGCGCCGCTCCAGTTGGCGGTGATCTTGGTGCCGTATTTGCCCCCCAGCTTGCTGCCGCGCTTTAATTTGTAGAACACCTCGCCGGAGTAGGCCACTTCGCCGTTGGGCTGGGTGGCGTAGGGATAGAGCGTGGCGGGCAGGTTGTAGGTGTGCTGCTTGGCCAGGGTGGGCAGGTAGTTGATGTTCAGGTCGAACAAGCTCGGCGCGCCCCGGTCGCTTTGGTACGCCATGTTGTCGTAGGTGTGCGCCCCGGCGCTGATGCCCAGCCCTTTGGTGCTGTAGGAGGCCGTGGCCATCAGGGCCTGGCCGGGCTTGTAGATGTTGCTGTTGCTGCCGTTGGGGTCGTTGATCTTGTAGGCATATTCGCTGTACAGGTCCCAATTGGCGTTGGTGTAGTGCGCGCGGGCGGCCCAGAGGCCCACGTTTTCCGGAAGTTCCAGCAGTGGGTCTTGGTCGGGCTGGAATTTGCTGACGAACGAACCGCCGATGGTGAGGTTGTTTCCCCGCTCCGCCAGCTTGGGAAATACCGTGGGGAAGGCTTCCACCAAAGCGATTTCCCCGTCGATGCCGCGCACAATGCCGATGCCCTGTGTGGTGCCCTTGTCGAACGCCAGACGCTGGGTGCCGATGATGCCTTTGAGGTAGATGCCGGTGTCCGGGCTGAACTTCACGCGCAGCCCGTCCATGGCGTTGTCCACGCCTAAGGAGCGTTCCTCGTATGTCCGGAAGGCCAGGCCCTGCCCGAACTGTTCGTAGAAGTTGCCTGCGGTCACCTCCAATCCGTCCTTGCGGAAGGTGGCGTAGCGGTAGCCGAGGCCGGAGCCCTTGTAGGCCGCGCCGGCCGGATAGCCCAGCAGGGCGGGCTCGTAGCTTTCCAGGCGGATGCCGGCATCGAAAATGCCGTTGCCGCTGCGGTAGTTGAGGTTGGTCCAGGAGTTGAGGCCGAAGTCGGCCGGCGGTTTCACGGCGCCGATCTGCTCATCATCGTTGTAGAGCTGGCCGTCCATGCTGAAGTTGCCGTGGACCTGGCCGCCCTGGGCCAACAGCAATTGCGAACAGGCCAATGCGGCAGCGGCGGCGATGTGACGTGCGACTCCCGGTAGTGTTTCGTTCATAAGGATAGGCCGTGGTGGCCGCGTGAAAGTAGCGATCGCCGGTGAAGTAGGGTGTGACAGTGCGTCTGATCCGGCCAATGGATGGGAACCCTAACGGTGATTTTCTGGCCGCAAGTCTGCCCCAGGTCTGCTACTGTGTAGGCACCTTCGGTCGGTGGATGGGCCAGTAGGCCCACAGACAGGCCGGAGGCCTTAGGACGGAGCGCACTCGGCAAATAGCCGAGCGCGGGCATCCGGGGATCGCTTCGGGCTTGTCAAATGCACAAGCCTTCGCGAAGACGGCGGGATTCGGGCTTGTTATGCCGTATGTGGCAAACGATAAGCTCCAATCTCGGGTTCGCCTGATCCGACCACTTGTTTGTACACACGGCATATACCACTGTAGACGTTCGGATCATCCATAGGGCTGATCTGATTGTCACGTTGGTATTACTTGCCCACCAGCTTCTTCACCTGCTGGTACAGCTGGTTCTCATCGCCGGGCTCGTAGTTGTTGTGCTGCCATACGATGTTGCCCTTGCCGTCGACCAGAAAGGTATGGGGGATGTTGTTGACGTTGAGTGCACGCTTCAGGTCGCCGTTGGGGTCGAGGAAGACCTCATAGTCCCACGCTTGGCCGTTCACGTAGGGTTTTACACGGCTCATGCTGCGGGGGTCGTCGATGCTTACGGCCATGAGCTTCACGCCGGTTTCCTTCTGCCAGTCGGGGTACAGGTCGTTGATGGCATTGAGTTCGCGCTTGCACGGGGCGCACCAAGTAGCCCAGAAGTTGATGATCATGGGCTTGCCGCCGTTGTCCCATGAAGCGGTGGACACTTTCTGTCCGTTGATGTTCTGCACGGTAACGGCCGGCAATTTGCCGCTTTGTGCGGAGAGCAGGAAGGGGAGCAGGAGCGCGAGGGAAAGGAAGGTCTTTTTCATGGGGAAGGTTGAATGGCTGCGCGGTGGGGGGGGCTGGATCTTGAATTTCAGGGCTTCGCTTCAAACTACGGGCCAAAGAAACGGCCGATGGACCAAGCGGGTCCATCGGCCGTTTCCCCATGTGGCCAAGGGTTACTTATTGATGGTCATGGTGCGGGTGGCCTGGTACTTGCCCGCATCCAGCTTCAGCAGGTACAGGCCATTGCTGAGCTCGCCGAGGTCAAGGGTTTGGCGCTGTTCTCCGCCGGTGTTCCGCAGGTCAGTGCTCATCACCACCTTGCCTACCAGGTCGGTCACCACCACATTGATCAGGGTGGCTTGGTCGAGGTTGTATTCCACGTTCACTAAGCCGGTGGTGGGGTTGGGGAAGATGGCCAGGCTGCGGTCAAGCGTGTTTTCACCCATGCCGATTGAAACATCGGTGGTGAAGTGCTTGATGTCGACGTCGCCGAAGCTGCCGCCCTGGATCACGGTTTGGCCATTGGAGATCAGCTTGTAGTATCCGTTGCCATAGGAGCAGCAGAAACCATCGCCGTAAGAGTCATGCACTTCCAAGCGATAGCATTCCTGGTTTGAAAGGGACCATTCGTACACGTTCTCGGGCTGGTTGCCGTTGGCATAGGGGCCGCCTTGGTACACCATGGTACCATTGCCATTGAAAAGTTTCCACCGGGTTTCGGTCCCATAGTTATCGGTTTTCAGCTTGAAGGTTACCTGTGTGTAGGCCGTCACGGTGCTGGCCTTCACGGGTTGGACCGTGCTGTTGTTGCCCGCATTGCCGTCCGGGGTGGTGATCTGCAGGGTGACGTTGGTATTGCCGGTGGGGGTGAAGGTGGCTACATCGACGTTGGCCACCTCATACGTGTCCAGCGAGCCGGTCCAGTTGGTGGAGCCCAGCACGGTGGACCCGACACGGGCTTCGATGGTGGCATTGGTGAGCGTTTGCGTGCCCACGTTCTGCAGGCGTGCCGACACTCCTACACTGCTGCCGGCACAACCTTGCGGATTGCTCAGGGGGCTCAGCAACGTGGCGTCAGTGCCGCTCATGGCCTGTTGGCAGGAACCTACGGACGCCCACATGCTTGCTGCCGTGGGCCAGTTGTTCCCATTTTTCTCTTCGGTGATCACCCGGTTGGGGCAGACCTTGTACAAGGTGGGGAAGTAGCTGATCTGCAGCAAGTCGGCGATGTCTGCGTTGTCAATAATCGGGTAAGGGGTTCCAGTCGTCCAATTTCCCTGTGTGCAGCCGCCGTAATAGACACTGGCTTGAGTAGATTGGCAGGCATTTGAAGGATTGGAAATCCCAAGGAGCTGATCGGTGGTGTTGCCCTGTTGCCCTTCGATAAAGAATACGCGCACCTTGTTTTCCGCAGTACCTGGCCCGTACTGGTTATAAAGGTTCGCCAAGGCGTGCGTACTGTGGAAGCTCCAGCAGGGGCCGCACCAGGTTGCGCTTACGTCGATGAACACGGTGTAGCCGGAATCGAGGTAGCTGTACAGGTTATGGCTGTGGCCGTTAAGGTCCGTGCCGGTCCAGTCCGGACAGATGGAATGATCGGTTATCTGGGCTAGGGCCGGTCCGCTGAGTGCTGCCGCAAAGGCGGCCATGAGTATGGGTTTCTTCATTGCGGTGTTCTGTTGAGGGGTGATTTGTTCGGGTGTTTGCCGATGCGGTGTTTACCTGTTTGTCCCGCCATAATCAAAAGTACCCAGCATTGGGTTCTGGTGCATCGAAATGCCGGGCTTCCTTGGATTCCCGCCCTGGTGCAACCGGGGCCGGAACCATGGAGCGGGCTGGCTCGTGGCGCTATCTTTGTGGCATAGGTGAGCAAAAAAGGAAACATGATGAAAACACGTACGCACCTCCTCCTGGTTTCGGGGTTAATGACCCTGGCGGCCGGGGCACAAACAGTGCCGGTGACCGTTACCAACGCGGAAGGCCAAGTGGTGAACGGAACCACGATCACGGTCAACGGGAACGTGCCGGTGGGCCAGGCGATGGGCATGGGGCTTAGCGCGGAGAACACCAGCGGCATGTTCCGCGAGGTGAATGTGAAGCGCTATGAACTGGATGTGGCGCACGGCACGAAGAACTATTTCTGCTGGGACCTGTGTTACGGCGAGCAACTGGCCGGGGTATGGCCCCTGTGGGTGGGTGCCGACCCGATTTCCATGGATGCCGGAGAGGTGGCCAACGGGTTTCATGCCTACTATATGCCCGAAGGATTCACGGGAACAGCCACCTTCCGCTATGTGTGGTACGACACCTCCTCGGAAAACGACAGTACTTGGGTGGATTTTGTGTTCAACTCGGGTGAAGGGGCCGGCGTGGCTGAGGTTGCGGCCGTGCGCAGCTTCAGCGTTTATCCCAACCCGGCCGTGGACGGCAACATCACTGTCAGTTATGACCTTTCCTCCGCCTTCGCTTCCGACCGCCTTGCGGTCTACAACTTGTTGGGGGAGCGCAAGCTGGTGCGGAACCTTTCAGGCGTGCAGGGCCGGACGATGATCGGCGAGCTGGAGGCCGGCGTTTGGTTCGCCGTGCTGGAGCGCAACGGCAAGGCCATGGCCACCAAACGCGTGGTGGTGGTGCGCTAAGCCAATTCCCGCCTCAACAGATCGGCCAGCATGGGTACGCCCGTGCTGGCCTTTTCGCTCCAATACCGTACGTGAAGGCTGTGCGGTAACTCTTCGGCCCGTGGGTCCACCACATGGATCCGTGCGTGGGGCGGGGCGGCATGCACCAGGCCGGCGGCGGGCCAAACCTGCAGCGAGCTGCCCACCACCACTAACACGTCGGCAGCGGCCACTACGCGGGCAGCCTCCTCCATCTGGGGCACCTCCTCACCGAACCACACGATGTGCGGCCGTAATTGGGAACCCAATGGGCAACGGTCGCCCAGCTCCAATTCGGCTTCCTTGAGCGGCACAACCAGGCCGGGGTCCAGCGTGCTGCGGGCTTTGAGGATCTCGCCGTGCAAGTGCAGCACGCGGGTGCTGCCGGCACGTTCGTGCAGGTCGTCCACGTTCTGGGTCACCACCTGCACCTCCGCGATGTGTTCTATGGCAGCTATGGCCTGGTGTGCCGCATTGGGCCTGGCTTGCAGCACTTGTAGGCGCCGTTCGTTGTAGAACCGCAGCACCAGCCCGGGGTTGCGGGCGAAGGCCTCCGGGGTGGCCACGTCCTCCATGCGGTGCTGCTCCCACAGCCCGCCGCTGTCGCGAAAGGTGTTCAGCCCGCTTTCGGCACTGATCCCCGCCCCGGTGAAAAAGACGATGCGCACAGGCGTAAAGATGGGCCTTGTACGGGTATCCGCCGCAGTTCGGGTCTACGGCTTACTTTGCAGCCCTTTTCGCCAAACCCCCTTGCGCATAGCTTCACCCGTACCCAAGCACCCGTTGCCTTCCATGCAGCGGGTTGATATGCATGATCGATAGCCTGCGCGGCGAGCTTCTGGAGCGCTCACCCGACCATGTGGTGGTGGAGTGCGGCGGGGTGGGGTACTTGGCGTACATCACCCCGGATACCTTTACGCGCCTACCAGCCAAAGGGCCTTGCCGGTTTTGGGTGCACTATACGGTGAGCGTGGATGTGCGCAGCGGACAGAGCGAGCACAAGCTGTTCGGCTTCCTGGACACTGTGGAGCGGCACCTGTTCCGCCAATTGATCACCGTGGCCGGCGTGAGCACCACCATTGGCCTGGCCATTGTGGGCACGCGCAGTGCGGACGATCTGCGCTCGGCGATCATGTCCGGTGATGAAAGGGTGCTGAAGGGCGCCAAGGGTGTGGGCCCCAAGCTGGCCCAACGCATTGTGCAGGAGCTGTCGGGCAAATTGGCCATAGACCCCTTGGAGAAACGCCTTGCCACCGCCCCCGGCGGGAGCAATACCCTGAAGGCGGAAGCGTTGTCGGCATTGATCTCCTTGGGTTCCGACCGGATGAAGGCCGAGCGGGCCCTGCAGCGGGTGTTGGAGGAGCGCAAGGACGAACCGCCAGGGGTGGAGGAATTGATCCGCCTGGTACTGAAGAGCAACTGACCCGGAGCCGGCCACCACCATGACGCCCCTGAAGCGATCCCCGCATTTGTTGCGCTGCCTGTCCGCCGTGCTGCTGCTGGGGGTTGGTATCCAGGGGGCGCTGGCCCTTGACGGCCTTGCGGTGATCATGCAGGTGGACAGTCCGCAGATCGACCTGCACTACCCCATTACCGACCCGCCGGCCACAGGCGACCAGAACACGGGCACCATTGACCTGGGCACCCCTGGCAATGTGACCAACGATGTGGTGTACGACCCGGCCACCGGGCAGTACATCCTGCGCAGCCGCATGGGCGAGAACATCGATTACCGACCGCCGCAGAGCATGTCCTTGGAAGAGTACATGAACTACGACATGGAGAAGGCCATGCAGACCTACTGGACCGAGAAGAACCAGGAGGAGAGCGAGCGGGCCGCCAAGGGATTGATCCCCACCATCCAAGTGCGCAGCGAGGCCTTCTGCCGGATCTTCGGGGGGTGCAACATCGACATACGGCCACAGGGAAGCGCCGAGGTGATCTTCGGGCTCAACACCAGCAAGACCGACAATCCGCGCATACCGGTGGACCAGCGCAAGATCACCACCTTCAACTTCGACCAGAAGATCCAGCTCAACTTAGTGGGCAACATCGGCACCAAGCTGAAGATCAACACCAGTTACAACACCGAGGCCACCTTCGACTTCGAGAACCAGGTGAAGCTCAACTTCGCCGGGGAGGAGGACGACATCATCCAGAAGCTGGAAGCGGGCAACGTGAGCCTGCCGCTCACCGGCCAGTTGATCCAAGGCAGCCAGAGCCTGTTCGGCCTGAAGACCGAACTGCGCTTCGGCAGGCTGACGGCCACGGCCATCTTCAGCCAGGAGAAGGGGCAGCGCAAGAACATCGCCGTGGCCGGGGGGGCGCAAACCACCACCTTCGAGATCAAGGCGGACCAGTACGAAGCCAACAAATACTACTTCCTCAGTTACTTCTTCCGGGACAACTACGAGAACGCCCTGCGTACCCTGCCCACGGTGAACAGCGGCATCCAGGTGACGCGCGTGGAGGTGTGGGTGACCAACACACGCAGCGACTACACCAACAACCGGAACATCGTGGCCTTCACCGATCTGGGCGAAGATGCCAGCGCGGCCAGCGTGGCAGCCAACCGGGTGAGCGCCAACTTGGCGGCTTCCGGCATCCTGACGGACGGTGCCGGAACCCTGCCGGGCAACAGCGCCAACGGCCTGTACAACCTGGTGGCCAACAATGCGGGCATCCGCTCCTTCACCTCGGCCGGGCCCGCGTTGCAGGTGCTGGGCATGCAGGCCAGCCGCAACTTCGAAAAGCTGGAGAGCGCGCGCTTGCTTACACCAAGCGAATACACCCTGAACGAGCGCTTGGGCTTCATTGGCCTGAACCAGAACCTGAACAACGACGAGGTATTGGCCGTGGCCTTCCAGTACACCTACCAGGGGCAAACCTTCCAAGTGGGCGAATTCAGCACGGACGGCATTGCGCCGCCCAAGGCGCTGATGGTGCGCCTGCTGAAATCCACCATCACCGATCCGCGCGCGCCGCTGTGGGACCTGATGATGAAGAACGTTTATTCCTTGGGCGCCTTCCAGGTGAACCCGCAGGATTTCCGTCTGGACCTGCTGTACAACAATCCCACCACCGGGGTGGACCTCAACTACATCCCGCGTGTGCCCATCGACCAGATCCCGCTGCAGCAGGCCCTGGGGCTGGACCGCTTGGACATGCAGGGGGCGCCAAACCCGGACGGCTGGTTTGATTGGGTGGACAATGCGGCCACCACCGGCGGCACCATCAATTCCCAGAACGGGCGCATCTTCTTCCCCGTGCTGGAACCCTTCGGCAGCTACCTCAACCGGCAGCTCATCGGGCCCAACCCCGGCCAACCTTTTCAGGATACCCTGGTGCGCAAGAACATTGTCTTCCAACAGCTGTACGACAGCACCAAGACGGCGGCGGAAAACCTCCCCGAGCTCAACCGCTTCAAGCTCAAAGGCAGCTTCAAGAGCGCCAGCAGCGACGTGATCAGCCTCAACTCGGTGAACATCCCCCAGGGTTCGGTGAGCGTGACCGCCGGCGGCGTGCGCTTGGTGGAAAACCAGGACTACACCGTGGACTACAACCTGGGCCGGGTGAAGATCCTCAACCAGGGCATCCTGGAAAGCGGCACCCCGATCAACGTGAGCTTGGAAAGCAACACCCTCTTCAGCATACAGACCAAAACCCTGGCGGGTGCGCGCTTTGACTACAAGGTGAACAAAGACCTGGTGCTGGGCGGCACGGTGATGAACCTGTACGAACGCCCGCTGACCCAGAAAGTGAACGTGGGCGACGAGCCCATCGCCAACACGATCATGGGCCTGGACGCCAACTGGAAGAAGGAAAGCGGGCTGATCACCCGCTTGGTGGACAAACTGCCGTTCTACAACACCAAGGAAACCAGCTCGCTGGATGCCAGCGCCGAGGCAGCCTACCTGATCCCCGGCCACAGCAAGGCCATCGGAAAGGGGGGCACCAGCTACATCGATGATTTCGAGGGCAGCGTAAGCAACATCGACATGCGCACCCAGAGCCAATGGTTCCTGGCGGCCACGCCCCAAGGCCAGGTCGGCGACCTGTTCCCCGAGGGTGAATACATCAACGACCTGCGCACCGGATTCAGGCGGGCCCTGCTATCCTGGTATGTGGTGGACCCGCTCTTCTTCAACAACAACAGTCTGAAGCCACCGTTGCCGGACGGGTCCGACACGGACAACCGCTCGCGCGAGGTGCTGGAAAAGGAAGTGTTCCCCAACCGCCAGCTGGCCACCGGCACCCCCAGCAACATCCCCGTGCTGGACCTGGCCTACTATCCCAACGAGCGCGGCCCGTACAACTACGTGACCAACCTGGACGATAACGGCAACCTGCAGGACCCCGAGTCCAGCTGGGCGGGCATCGAGCGCAAGATCACCACCACGGACTTCGAGGCCAGCAACATCGAAACCATCCAGTTCTGGATGATGGACCCCTTCGATCCGGCGGTGAGCAACGCCAACGGCGAACCGGCCAGCAACGTGGACGCCGGCAACACCACCGGCGGGGACCTGTACATCAACTTGGGCAACCTCAGCGAGGACGTGCTGCGCGACGGGCGCAAGAGCTTCGAGAACGGCTTGCCCAAGAGCCCGAGCGACCTGGCCGCCACCACTGACCAAACCGCCTGGGGCGTGGTGCCCACCACCCAAAGCGTGGTGAACGCCTTCGCCATCACCGACCAGAACACCTACCGCTACCAGGACGTGGGCATGGACGGCCTGGCCAACAACGACGCGAATGCCTTCCAGCCCGGATTGAACGAGCAATCCTTCTTCCAGGAGAGCTACCTGAACCAGTTGAGCCCCGGTGCCCGGGGCCGTTGGCAAGGCGATCCCTCGGGCGATGATTACCTGTATTTCCGCGGCAGCCATTACGACAGCCCGCCCCGCTCCATCCTCGACCGATACAAGCGCTTCAACGGCCTGGAGGGCAACTCGGTCACCGACGAGGACAGCCCGGAGAACTTCCCGATGCAGGCCACCACCCTGCCCACCACCGAAGACCTCAACCAGGACCAGAACCTGAGCGAAAGCGAGAGCTACTTCCAGTACCGCGTCAAGCTGCGCCCGGCGGAAATGGCCGTGGGCCGCAACTTCATCACCGATCGCGTGCTGGGCCGCAGCCCCTCGGGCAAGGAAGTGTACTGGTACCAGTTCAAGATACCCGTGCGCCAACCCGAAAAGCGCGTCAACGGCATCCAGGATTTCCGCTCGATCCGCTTCATGCGCATGTTCCTCCACGGCTGGTCGCAACCGGTGGTGCTGCGCTTTGCCCGCCTGGATTTCGTGCGGGGCGAATGGCGCAAGTACGCCCAAAGCCTGGACACCCCGGGAGAGGGCATCGGCGGCGACCCGGAGCAGACCACCTTCGACGTGGCGGCGGTGAACATTGAAGAGAACGGCAACCGCATCCCCATCAACTACGTGCTGCCGCCGGGCATCAACCAGGAAACGGACATCGCCAGCGCCAACCTGCGCAGCCTGAACGAGCAATCGCTGGAGTTGAGCACCTGCGGACTGCGCGACGGGGATGCACGGGCAGCTTACCGCAACGTGAGCTTCGACATCCGCAGCTACAAGAAGCTGCGCATGTACATCCATGCGGAGTCGGCCGATCCGGACCGCCCCATGGCATACGGGGACGTGAGCGTCTTCATCCGCTTGGGCAACGATTATGCCCAGAACTATTACGAATACGAGGTGCCCGCCGTGCCCTCTGCCTTTTACAACAACGACCCCTACAACGTGTGGCCCGAGGCGAACAACTTAGTGGTGGAGTTCGCCCGCCTGAACGACGTGAAGATCCAACGGAACCAGGCCGGCTTCCCCGTTACCCAGCGCTTTGTGCAAATGGAGGGCGACCGGCGCATCACCGTGGTGGGCAACCCCAACCTCAGCCAGATGAACACCATCATGATCGGCATCCGCAACCCCAAGCGCGATGGCGACCAGGCCAACCCGTGGGCACCGGATGACGGCACGGCCAAGTGCGTGGAGGTGTGGGTGAACGAGCTGCGCCTCACCGATTTCGACCAGCGGGGCGGATGGGCGGCCCTGGCCCGCGTGAACACCACCCTGGCCGACCTGGGCACCCTGAGCGTGGCAGGCAACTACAGCACCCCCGGTTGGGGCGGCATCGACAAGCGCGTGAGCGAGCGGCAGCGCGACACGCGCTACGGCATTGATGTGAGCGCCAACCTGGAAATGAGCAAGTTCCTTCCCGAGAAGAGCGGCGTGAAGGTGCCCATGTACTTAGGCTACAACGAGCAGATCATCAACCCCCAGTACGACCCGCTCAACCCGGACATCGAATGGAACGATGCCACCCGGGCCCTCACCCGCGAGGAAAAAAAGCAGCGCCTGAAGGAACTGCGCACCTACACGCGGCGGCGCAGCATCAACCTCACCAATGTGCGCAAGGACAAGGCGCCGGGGAAGGCCACCGAGCATTTCTACGACGTGTCCAACTTCAGCCTCTCCTATGCCTACAGCGACCAGGAGTTCCATGACGTGAACACGCAATATGAAAACACCCGCACCTACCGCGGCTCGCTCAACTACCAGCACAACCCCAAGCCGAGGCCGGTGAAACCCTTCGAAAACCTGTCGTTCATCGGCACCAGCAAATGGATGCGCTTAGTGAAGGATTTCAACTTCAACTTCGGGTTCAAGCAGCTGACCGCGCGCACCTCCATCGACCGCAGTTACCTCGAGCGCCTGATCCGGCCCAACCCCGACATCCAGAGCCTGCCGCCAGCGCCCACCTACAACAAAACCTTCAACTGGTCCAACCAGTACGGCTTCCGCTACGAGCTCACCAAGAGCTTGAAGATGGACTTCAACGCCAACAACAACTCCATCATCGGCGAGCCGCCCGGGCGCGTGAACGCCGACGACCGGGACCAGTACCGCATCTGGAAGGACAGCGTGCTCACCAGCATCAAGCGCTTCGGTGAAACCACCACGTACGACCACATGGTGAACTTCACCTATACCCTTCCCTTGGACAAGCTGCCCCTCACCGACTGGATCACCGCCAACGCCACCTATGGTGCCGGATACAAATGGGACCGTGCGCCCCTGACCCAGGACAGCATCGGCAACACCATCCAGAACTCGCGCAACATCAACCTCACCGGGCAGTTCAACTTCGTCAGCCTGTACAACAAGGTGAAGTACTTCAAGAAGATCAACGACAAGGCCAGGAGCAGGTCTCGGACGCCTGCCAAACGTCCCGGAGGTGGGGACAAGGCCCAGGATGACGCTGCGAAAACGGGGCTGAAGATCAATCCGCTCGAAGGGCTGGCCCGCGTGCTGATGACCATCCGTACGGGCACCTTCACATACAGCCAAAACAGCGGCATCCTGCTGCCGGGCTGGCGCATGGGCACCAACGTGATCGGCATGCACCAAGGATTCGGTGCACCCGGGTTCGGCTTCATCCTGGGCGAACAGAACCAGGACTTGAGCGGCAATTTCGTGCGCGATTTCGCCAGCGAGGCCGCAGGCAAGGGCTGGTTAGTGCAAACACCCAGCATCTTCAACCCCTATACCAACACCCGCACCGAAACCATCAACGGGCGCCTGTCATTGGAACCCTTCAACGGCATGCGGGTGGAGCTGATGGCCACGCGCAACCAAAGCGAGAACCGCAGTTCCTTCTTCCGCTGGAACGAAGCGGAAGGCCGCTACGTGAACGACAGTCCGCAGGATTTCGGCAACTTCAGCGTCAGCACCATCAACTGGGCCACCACCTTCAGCCGCGACGACGAGAACTTCGTGAACGCCATCTTCCAGCACATGCTGGATGCGCGCCAGGTGATCAGCCAGCGGTTGGGCCAGGGTGACGGGCGTAGCAGCCCCACCGACAGTGCCTACTGGAGCGGGTACGGCGGGCTCAGCCAAGAGGTGGTGATCCCCGCCTTTTTGGCCGCTTATTCGGGCAAGAACCCGGACAAGGTGAAGTTGAACCCCTTCAAGATGGTGCCCCTGCCCAACTGGGACCTTACCTATGACGGCCTCACCAAGATCGAATTCTTCAAGAAGCTCTTCCGCACGTTCTCCATCAAGCACAGCTACCGCAGCACCTTCAACATCGGCGGTTACCAGACCAACCTGCTGTACGAACCGGGCGGCAGCGTACTGGACGCGGGCGGCAACTTCCTGCCGGAGCGGCAGATCTCCACGGTCACCATCAGCGAGGTGATGCACCCCTTCATCAACTTCGACGCCACCCTGCAGAACAGCCTGATCGCCAAGTTCGAGTACAACCGCGACCGCAACCTCAGCTTGGGGCTCACCAACTATCAGCTCACCGAAGTGCGAGGCAAGGAATACGTGATCGGCAGCGGCTACCGCTTCAAGAATGTGAAATTCCCCTTCCAGCTGGGCGGAAAGACCCCGCAGAGCGACTTGAACCTGCGGGTGGACCTGAGCTGGCGCCAGAACAACACGGTGATCCGCAAGATGGAGGAGGGCCAGAACCAGGTGACCGCCGGGCAGGATATCATCTCGATCAAAACGAGCGCGGATTACGTGATCGACCAGCGGCTGAGCGTGCGTGCCTTCTACGAGAAGGTGATCAACAAACCGGTGATCAGCACCTCCTTCCCCAGCGCCAATACCAACTTGGGCATCAGCCTGCGCTTCACCTTGACCCAATAAAGGGCATCTTTGCGGCAACTCATCATCCAACCGTTTTCAACCAGCTACCAATGAACATCCCTGCGGAACTGAAATACAGCAAGGACCACGAGTGGGTCCGTGTGGAAGGCAACGTGGCCGTGATCGGCATCACCGACCACGCCCAAAGCGAACTGGGCGACATTGTGTTCGTGGACATCAACACGGAAGGTGAGGATGTGGCGCAGGAAGCCGTTTTCGGCACCATCGAGGCGGTGAAAACCGTGAGCGACTTGTTCATGCCGGTGAGCGGCAAGGTGGTGGAGGTGAACCCGGCCTTGGCGGACGACCCCTCGTTGGTGAACAAAGACCCGTACGGTGCCGGTTGGTTGGTGCGGGCCGAGATCAAGGACGGCCAGGAGCTGGAAGGCCTGCTGACCGCGGCGCAATACCAGGAGTCGCTCGGGTAAGGCAACGCCTTGCCGGATGTTGGACGGGATCTTGCGCCGTGCCGGTCTGTGGGCTGCCTTATGGGCCGTGCTGGTACTGGTGCTCACGCTGATCCCCGCCGGGGACATGCCCCAGGTGGGCTGGGCCGCCCAGGTATATTTGGACAAGTGGGTGCACGCCTTCCTGTTCGGCGTGCAGGGTGTGCTGCTGGGCGCGGCTTTGGCTGCGCGCGGGCCTTGGCCCATGGCCACTGCTCCTTATTGGTGGGCGCTATTGCTGGCGGTGCTGTTCGGCGCGGTGGTGGAAGTACTGCAGGAACAGATGGGCCTGGGCCGGCACGCGGACCTGCTGGACCTGTTGGCGGACACGGCAGGCGCATTGTCCGGCCTGGCCTTGTTGCGTTGGCGGCACCGCAGGCCGGCCTAAACCACCATGCCGGCCGCCACCGTTTCGTTGGTGGCCTCGTCGATCAGGATCAGGCTGCCCGTGTTGCGGTTGCGCGTGTAGAGGTCGAAGTGCAGGGGTACGGTCGTGCGCAGCTTCACCCGGCCGATGTCGTTCATGCCGATGGCCTTGTCCCCCTCTAGGCGGCGCAGGGAGTTGATGTCCATCTTGTAGGCCACCTCCTTCACCATGCAGCGTGCGTCGCGGGTGGTGTGCTTCAGGGCATATTTGCCGCCGGGCTGCAAGGGGCGCTGGTTCAGCCAGCAGATCATCACATCCACGTCCTGGGAGGTTTGGGGCAGGTTGTTGGTGCCGCTGATCATGTCCCCCCGGCTGATGTCGATCTCATCGGCCAGGGTCATCACTACGCTTTGCGGCGCGAAGGCTTCCTGCACCTCGTGCTCGCCCAAGTGGATGGACTTGATGGTGCTTTGGAACCCGCTGGGCAGCACCTGCACCGTTTCGCCGGTGCGGAAGATGCCCCCGGCGATCTGCCCGGCGAAGCCTCGGAAATCGTGCCACTCGTCGGTCATGGGGCGGATCACCGTTTGCACGGGGAAGCGCCGGTCGATGTGGTTCAGGTCGCCCGCGATGTGGATGTGCTCCAGCAGGTACATCAGGGTGGTGCCCTGGTACCAGTCCATGCGGGTGCTTCGCTGCACTACGTTGTCGCCCTTCAAGGCGCTGATGGGGATGAAATTGAGGTCGCGCGCATCGAGTTTGCTGCTGAAATCCTCCAACTGCTGCTTGATGTCCAGGAACACGGCCTCGTCGTAGTCCACCAGGTCCATCTTGTTGATGCAGAACACCACGTGGGGGATGCCGAGCAGGGAGGCGATGAAGGCATGGCGGCTGGTCTGCTCCTGCATGCCCTTGCGCGCGTCCACCAGGATGATGGCCAGGTTGGCGGTGCTGGCACCGGTGACCATGTTGCGGGTGTACTGGATGTGCCCCGGCGTATCGGCGATGATGAATTTGCGCCGGGGCGTGGCGAAGTAGCGGTAAGCCACATCGATGGTGATGCCTTGTTCGCGCTCGGCGCGCAGGCCATCGGTGAGCAAGCTCAGGTCCACCTCGCCGTTGCCGCGTTTGGCGCTGGCGCGCTCCACGGCCTCCATCTGGTCGTCGAAGATCGCGCGGCTGTCGTACAGCAAGCGCCCGATCAGGGTGCTTTTGCCGTCGTCCACATTGCCTGCCGTTGTAAAACGGAGCAGGTCCATGTTGAGGTATCCTTTAGTTTCCATTTTAATAGAAATATGAAAGGGGAAAGCTGAAAGCTGAAAGGAGCTGAACGGAGGTCATCGCTTGACCGGTGAAGTGAAGATGGCGACCAGCTCGTTCGATCCACGGTCATCAGAAATAACCTTCCTTTTTCCGGTCCTCCATGGCGGCCTCGCTGCGCTTGTCGTCCATGCGGCTGCCGCGCTCGGTGGTGCGCGTGGAGGCTACTTCGTTGATGATCTCCTCCAAGGTGGCGGCGGGTGAGTCCACGGCGCCCGTGCAGCTCATGTCGCCGATGGTGCGGAAGCGCACACGTTTGGTGAACGGCTGTTCGTCCGGCTTCAGGTGCATGAAGGGCGAGTTGGCGTAGATCACCCCGTCGCGCAGGAACACCTCGCGCTCATGGCTGAAGTAGATGCTGGGGATGTCGATTCCTTCCAAGAGGATGTACTGCCACACATCCATCTCGGTCCAATTGCTGATCGGGAAGGCGCGGAAATGTTCACCGGGGCGTTTTCGGCCGTTGTACAGGTTCCACAGCTCGGGCCGTTGGTTCTTGGGGTCCCACTGGCCGAATTCGTCGCGGTGGCTGAACACGCGCTCCTTGGCCCGCGCTTTCTCCTCATCACGCCGGGCGCCGCCTATGGCACAATCGATCTTGTGCGTTTCGATGGCCTCCAGCAGCGTGTTGATCTGCAGTTTGTTGCGGCTGGCGTAAAAGCCTGTTTCCTCTTGCACTTTGCCCTCGTCGATGCTCTTTTGCACGCTGCCCACCAGCAGTTCCACGCCGTATTTTTCCACAAGCCGGTCGCGGAACTCGATGGTTTCGGTGAAGTTGTGCCCGGTGTCCACGTGCAGCAGGGGAAAGGGTACCTTGGCGGGGAAGAAGGCCTTGCGGGCCAGATGGAAGCACACGATGCTGTCCTTGCCGCCACTGAACAGCAGCGCCGGGTGGTCGAACTGGGAGGCCACCTCGCGGAGGATGTGCATGCTCTCGCTTTCAAGCTCCTTCAGGTGGGTCAATCGGTAGGAATGCATGGTCATGCGTGCAGTTTGGTGCGGGCCAAAAGGCGGTTCATCAGTTCGTCGGCGGCATCATCGGCGCTGCGGCCCAGGGTGTGCAGGCGCACCTCGGGCAAGGGAGGTGCCTCAAATGGTGCGCTGATGCCGGTAAAGTCCTTGATCTCACCTGCCCGGGCCTTGGCGTACAGCCCCTTCACGTCGCGCCGTTCGCACTCCTCCACCGGGGTGTCCACGAACACTTCGATGAAGTCGGCCGGGCCGATGATCATTCGGGCCTGCTCGCGGATGGCCATGGTGGGACTTACGAAGCAGCAGACCACTACGGCGCCGTTCTGCAGGAACAGCTTGGCCACCTCGGCGATGCGGCGGATGTTCTCCGTGCGGTCGGCATCGCTGAAGCCCAGGTTGCTGTTGATCCCGGCGCGGACATTGTCGCCATCAAGCACAACCGTGTAACGGCCTGCCTCGTGCAGCATGCGCTCCAGGGCGATGGCGATGGTGCTTTTGCCACTGCCGCTCAGGCCGGTCATCCACACCACGCAGCCGCGTTGGCCCAGTAACGCTTCCTTGTCGGTGCGCTGCAGCAGCCGGTGCGATACGGGATGGATGTGCCCTGTGTGCGGTGCCATTGCGGGCTGCGAAGGTACGCCTTGCAGGCAGGGCGTTTCCTGACGCATGGCAGCGCCGCCCCGGCGACGGTTATCTTTGTGCATATCATGGCACTGATGGTGGAAACAAAGGCCCGCAAGGGCATGGTGGCAATGGATCGCATGCCTGCCGTGGACCAGGTGGGCATTGAGGAACGCGTGGCCCGCATCAAGACCCGCAGCATCAAGAAGGAGGCGAAGGTGGAGGGGATGAAGCTCGCGCTTTCGATGATCGACCTGACCACGTTGGAGGGCCAGGACACACCCGGCAAGGTGAAGCAGCTCTGTTACAAGGCCGTGCACCTGCACGACCAGTTGCCGGGCCTGCCCACCGTGGCGGCGGTGTGTGTATACCCCACGCTGGTGAAGACGGCCAAGCAGGCGTTGGGCACCAGCGGGGTGAAGGTGGCCTCCGTGGCCACGGCCTTCCCGAGCGGGCAGGCACCCAAGGCGGTGAAGATCGCCGACACGAAGTTCGCGGTGGCCGAAGGGGCGGATGAGATCGACATGGTGATCAGCCGGGGCAAGTTCCATTCCGGCGAATACGGCTTCGTGCATGATGAGATCGCGGCGGTGAAGGAGGCCTGCGGCACGGCGCGGCTGAAGGTGATCCTGGAAACGGGCGAACTGGGCACTTACGACAAGGTTCGCTTGGCCAGCGATATCGCCATTGCGGCAGGCGCGGATTTCATCAAGACCAGCACGGGCAAGATCAGCCCCGCCGCCACCATGCCCATTACGCTGGTGATGCTGCACGCCATCCGCGACCACTTCCTGAAGACCGGGGAGATGATCGCCATGAAGCCGGCGGGCGGGATACGCACCAGCAAAGAAGCCCTGCACTACCTGATGATGGTGAAGGAGGAGCTGGGCCCCGAGTGGCTGCACCCGCATTGGTTCCGCTTCGGCGCCAGCAGCTTGGCCAACGACATCTTGATGCAATTGGAGAAGGAGGCCACAGGGCGCTATCAGGGCGCAGACTACTTCAGCATCGATTGAGGCCTACGCAGGGCAATCGCGGCTTAACCGGTTGATGGAATTGGCGCCCGGCAGCGGCATGCCGCTGAAATTCAACCACGGATCCACGCGGATGGGCACGGATGAATACATAGGTGCCCAACATGACATCCGATCAAAGATCAAAGTTCCGGTTTGGGCCCATCCGCGTGGATCCGTGGTTGATATCGACCAAACCAGCGCTCACAGGGCACCCAACGCACGATAGCCCCGAGGGCTCCGCGCTATTTACCGTGGTGCTTCCTATCTTCGGTCCAATATCGTCCAAGGGGATGGGTTGGACAAACGAATACGTACCGAAGATGAAACGAACAATATTCTTTCTGCTGGCGGCATGCCTTTCCGGCAGTACTTACACGCAAGAGGTGCAGAAATGCTGCGGTACCTCAAGCAGCACCTTCCTGCTGGGGAGCACCAACTATGCGCGGCACACACAATGCCTGTATGCCCCCGGTGAGCTTTCCGGGGCCGTCGTCGGCAACATTGTACGGCTTTACTACCGCTATGGAACATCAGGCATAGCTAACGGCAACACTTTGGGCGATGTGGAGATCGGCCTATTGCAAACATCGGCCACGAGCTTGGTGGGCACCACTTTCCTCACGGGGTTCCAATCCGTGCTGGACGCGTCATCGGTCGCCATTGCGCCGGGGCAATCGGGCAATTGGTTCAGCATTGACCTGGACACGCCTTTCCTTTTCGACCCCACGCAATCCCTGGTGGTGGATATCCGTTTTGAGACATCGGCAAACACCTCCTTCGGCACATACGCTGTTTCGGGAACGTCCGGCAGGAAGATCATGTCCTCCTCAACAACGAACCCCAGCGGTGAAACGTGGGATACCCTGCAGGACATCGGCTTTGACCTGGACCAAGGAACCGGGATGGCGCAGCGTGTGCTTACCGCCGCCATGCTCCACCCCAACCCGGCGGGCACCAGGAGTGAGCTTTACTGGCGGAACCCGCTGACACACCATGCATCGCTCACGCTCAGCGACCTTTCGGGCCGCATGGTGCAAGCCGGGCTGGTGCCGGCAGGGTCGGACCATGCCGCCGTTGACCTGGACGACGTGGCGCCCGGCCTATACCTGCTGCAGCTGCACGACGCGACCGGCCTGCTCTACTCGGGCCGGTTGGTGCGTGAGTGAGAGCGGCGTTGTCCCCTTCCGGCTTGCTGCATTGTGGAAGGGCAAGTGCTCAACTGAGCGCGTACACCTTCCCCGGCAGGCTGCGCACCACCCCGTTGAACTCCAGGTTGAGCAGTAGCGCAGCCGCCTTGTGCTGCGGCATTTTACTACGGAAGCAAAGCGTGTCGATGTCGATCTTGCCCTGGGCGCGGATCACGTCCACCAAGGCTTGTTCATCGGGCATCAGGCTGGTGAACAGGGAGGCTTGAACGGGCTTTTTCTTCCGGGCCTCGGCATCCCATTCCATCAGCTTCAGCACATCGCGGGCATGGGTTACCAAGTGGGCCTCACTGCGTTGGATCAGGCGGTTGCAGCCGATGCTGCGCTCATCGGTGGGGCGGCCGGGGAAGGCCATCACCTCGCGGTCGTAACTGTTGGCGATGCCGGCGGTGATCAGCGATCCTCCCTTCGGCCCGCTTTCCACCACCACGGTGCAGTCGCTCAGGCCCGCGATCACGCGGTTGCGGGCGGGGAAGTTGCCCGGGGCGAACGGGGAGCCGCTGGGCAGTTCGCTCAGCAAGGCGCCGTGCCCGCAGATCTCCTTGGCCGTGGCGGCGTGTTCGCCGGGGTAGAGCTTGTCGAGCCCATGGGCCACGCAGGCGACGGTGGGCAGGGCGCTGCGCAGGGCAGTGCGGTGGGCGATGATGTCGATGCCGTAGGCCAGACCGCTGATGATCGCGGCCCCGCTTTCGGCCAAGCCCTCCACCAGTTCTTCGCACAGCCGCTTGCCGTGCTCCGTTGGGGTGCGCGTGCCCACGATGGAGATCGAACGGGCGGGGTCCAGGTCCGCATTGCCCTTGACAAAGAGCAGTACCGGTGCATCGGGGCAGTGTACCAGGCGGCGCGGGTAGTCCGCATCCAAGTAAAACACCATGCGCAGCCCGTGCTTGCGCACATACGCCAGTTCCTTTTCCGCAGCCTTGACCACGCTTGCGTTCTTGATGGAGGCGGCCAACACGGGCCCGATCCCCGGCACCTTGTCCAATGATCGCCGCACGGCGGGGTCCGTGAACAGGGCCTCCACCCCGCCGCACCAGGCCACCAGGTTGCGGGCGTTCACCGGCCCGATGCCCTTGAGCATCGACAGGGCGATGCGGTATGTCCACTGCAGGTCCTCCATTGCGGGCTGGCGGCGATCGCTACTTTCGCCGTCAAGGCTTTCGGCCCAAAATACGCGGGATGAGGATCATAACGGCATGGGCCTTTGCACTGATGGCATGTGCGGGGCAGGGCCAAACCACGGAGGTGACCGGAAAGGTGCACGGCACGGTTTCCGCAACCGACGGCAGTGGTGCAGTGCCCGGAGCAAGCATCGCTTTCGGCAACCTGCGCTCCGCCGTTGCGGATGACAGTGGCCGCTATGCGATCAACTTGCCAGCGGGCCAGTATGCGGTGGTGGCACGGGCCATCGGTTTCACGGAGAAGCGGCTGCAAGTAACGGTGCCCCCCGGCGGCGAAGTGGAGTTGGACATTCCCATGGCGCCTTCCACCTCCCAGCTGGACATGGTGGTGGTGAGCGCGAGCAAGTTCGAGCAGCGTGTGGGCGAAGTGACCCAGAGCCTGAGCGTGCTGCCTGCGTCCATCATTCGGGACAAAGGCACGGTGAACTTGGCCGAGGCCCTGGACCAGGTACCCGGTGTGGTGGTAGTGGACGACGACCCGCAGATCCGGTCGGGCAGCGGGTTCAGCTACGGTGCCGGCAGCCGCGTGATGCTGCTGGCCGACGGATTGCCGGTCCTTAGCGGCGACATCGGACGGCCGAATTGGACCTTCCTGCCCATTGAGGACGTGGAGCAGATCGAGGTGATCAAGGGTGCCAGCAGCGTGCTGTACGGCAGTGCGGCGCTCAGCGGTGTGATCAATGTGCGCACGGGCTGGCCCGGGGATGAACCACGGACCCGCGCCACGCTTTTCGCCGGCGTTTATGATACCCCTGGCAATCCCGACGCCAAGTGGTGGGGCCCCAGTCCGCCGCTCACCACCGGGGCCGGTTTCCTGCATGCCGAGAGGTTCAAACAGTTTGATCTGGTGCTGGCCGCCAACGCCTATGGCGACCAAGGCTACATCGGGCCCGAACGCATGGCACCCGACAGTTTGGCCAAGCACCCCTACGAGTTGGGCACGGGCGGCTACGACCACCGCATCCGCTTCAACTTCGCCACGCGGTGGCGCGATCGGAAGGTAAAGGGACTGAACTACGGCATCAATGGCAACGCCATGCGCAGCCACAGCACCAGCGTGTTCCTGTGGGACAACTTGAACCAGGGCCTGTACCGGCCGATGCCCAACACCACCACGAACACCGTGGGCACGCAATTCTATTTGGACCCCTTTGTGCATTACACCGGCCCCAAGGGCACGCGGCACAGCCTGCGGGGCAGGTGGTTCCGCCAGCAGTTCGACAACAGCACCAACCAAAGCAATGGCAACGATCTGCTGTACGGCGAATACCAATGGCAGCAGCAGGTGGAGCTTTTCGGCCCCACCACCATTACCGCCGGCCTGGTGGGCCAGCAAGTGGCCAGCCATGCCGAGCTGTACAGCGGCAATCCGGAGGCCAACGGGGAAAACACGGCCACCAATGCCGCGGTATACCTGCAAGTGGACAAGAAGCTGATGGACCGCCTGATGTTGAGCGCCGGCGTGCGCTACGAGCGGTTCAAGGTGAATGAGCTGGAGCAGGCGGAACCGGTGCTGCGCGCAGGGGCCACCTACCAAGTGTGGGAAGGCACTTTTCTGCGGGCCAGCTATGGCCAGGGCTTCCGCTTTCCCACCATCGGTGAGCGCTACATCACCACTTCGGTGGGTGCCTTGCACATCTATCCCAACCCGGAACTTCAGCCGGAAGCCAGCGTGAACATGGAGGCGGGCATCAAGCAGGGCTTCAAGGTCGGTGGTGTTACCGGTTATGTGGACATGGTGGCCTTTCGGCAGGATTTCGACCGCTACGTGGAGTTCACCTTCGGGCAATGGGGCGCCGACCGCAGCATGGCCAACCTGTTCGGGTTCGGCTTCAAGAGCGTCAACACCGGCAAGGCGCGCATCACCGGAACCGAGTTTGAGGTGGCCGGCAAAGGCAAAGTGGGCGCCGTGGAGGTCCAGTTCCTGCTGGGCTACACCCACACCCTGCCCATCAGCACCACGCCGAACGAGGCATACGCGCAAACCGTCACCACCACCGGCGCCGTGCAGCACATCAGCTACCTGAGCACCAGCTCCGACCCCGACAACGACATCCTGAAGTTCCGCGTCCAAGATCTCTTCCGGTGCGATGTGGGTGCCACATGGAAACGATTTAGCCCTGGCATCAGTGTGCGGTACAACAGCCACGTGCGCAACATCGACGAGGCTTTCATCCAGATCGAACAGATGGGCCAGCTCGGCAACGTGGGCGTGAAGCAATGGATGGCCGACCACACCACGGGCGATTGGATCACCGATGCGCGCCTCGGGTTCGCCTTGACGCCGCAGGTGAAGGTTTCCTTCCTGGTAGCCAACCTCACCAACGAGGTGTATGCCATCCGGCCCATGGCCATTGAAGCGCCACGCAGCTACCGGCTGCAATTGGCCCTGTCCATTTGACCCCGATGCGCATCCTCGGCGTGATCCCCGCCCGCTACTCCAGCACGCGCCTGCCGGGCAAGCCCTTGGTGGACATCGGGGGCAAAAGCATGGTGCAGCGCGTGCTGGAGCAGGCCCGGCAAAGCCGCACCTTGGCCGAGGTGGTGGTGGCCACCGATGATGCACGCATCGCGGACCACGTGGCGGCCATTGGCGGGCGTGCGGTGCTTACTTCGCTCGGGCACCCCAGTGGCACGGACCGCTGCTGGGAGGCATGCACCAAGGCCGGGGGGGCTGCATTTGACGGCGTGGTGAACATCCAGGGTGACGAACCCTTCATCGCACCCGCGCAGATCGATGAGCTGGCCGGGGTCCTCAAGGCGCCCGGAACAGCCATTGCCACCCTGGCGCAGGTGGTTGCCGATGACAGGGACCTGAACGACCCCGGCGAGGTGCTCATCACCGTGGACCGGAACATGAACGCGCTCTACTTCAGCCGGGCCGCGATCCCCTTCCTGCGGCACCCAGCGGCCGGGCCCAGGCATGGCCAATTCCGCTTTCTGAAGCACGTGGGCCTGTATGCCTACACGACGGAGGTGTTGGAACAGATCGTGCAGCTGCCCCCATCGCCGCTGGAGCTGGCCGAATCATTGGAACAACTGCGCTGGCTTGAAAATGGGATCGCCGTGCGGGTGGGGATCACCAGCCATCCATCCTTCTGCATCGACACCGAACAGGACCTGGAACGGGCCCGCCAACGAATTGCCCGGGAAGGGTGAAGGACTTTCAACACCGGAGGCCGGCCCTGCTGCCAATGGCTTAGTTTTGACCCTGCCGATGGCCATTGAGCGTTACCTCCACGACCTGCTTATTGAGCACGACTGTGTGGTCGTACCCGATTTCGGCGGCTTCCTTACGCACTACCGGCCTGCGCGCTTGGACCTTCAGCGGCGCCTGGTCCATCCCCCGTCAAAAGACCTCAGCTTCAATCGCAAGCTGGTGCGCCAGGACGGCTTGCTGGAGGACCTGGTGATGCGGCGCGAGGGAACGGACTTCAACACGGCCAAGGCCAGGGTGGAGGAGGAGCGGCGCCGGTGGTGGCGCCAGCTCGAACAAGACGGCCGGCTGGAACTCCAGCGCGTGGGCACCTTTTTCCGCGATGCGGAAGGCAACCTCCAGTTTGAGCCCGACCGCCGGGTCAATTTCCTCAAGGATGCGTTCGGCCTCAGATCCGTGGAAGCCGTCCCCGTGCCCATCACCGTGGTGCCCGCCCCGAGTGCCGTGCCGGCCGCGGAAAAGGAACCCGTGGGAGAGGGAAGGAACAGGGCTTGGTACTTGGCCGCCGCCGCCATGGCCGCCATTGCCGTTACCGCCGCCACTTGGTATGTGATCGGCCTCTCCCCCAAGGCAGGACCGGTTGCGGAAAGTTTCGATCTGTTCCGGGGCACGGACCTGGCCCGTTACCGCATGCCTGAAGCACCCGCCATGGCCATGGCGCCCTGGGATGCCCTGGTTTGGTCACCGCCAAACGACGGACAGGGTGTGCAGCAATTGCCCATTGCCGGCCCGGATGCGCCCTTGGTGGCGGTGAACCTGGGCCAGGCGCCATCGAAGGCCGTACCCGAGAGCACGGCGGTGGCCACACCCTCGCCAAGTGCGCGGTTCCACATCATCGGCGGCTGCTTCCTGGAGAAGGAGAACGCGGATCGTTTTGTGGCGGAACTGCAGGCCAAGGGCTTTGCCGCCGCCCTGATCGACCGCAAGGGCGGACTGTACCGCGTGGCGTACGGCAGCTATCCGCAGCGGGCCATGGCCTTGGAGGCATTGGCCGCCGTGCGCAAGGAGATCGCACCGGAAGCATGGCTATTGGCCAAGTGAACCCGATGGCCAAGTGGCATGCTGCTTGCTGGGCGGGCACCGGTATTTATTCATCACGAACCATGAGAACGACGATCTTGATCGCGGCCATTGCAGGGTTGTCCGCATTCAGCAACGCACAGGTGGTGCTCACACCTCCGGCACGAACGATCAACACCGGCAAAGCAGAGGTCACGTGCGTGGCCATTGCGCCGAAGGGGGATCGGATCCTGGTGGGCACGGCACGCGGCGCCCAGTTGTACGATATCGCGAGCGGCAAACGCGTGGTGGCCTTTCCGTATGATGAGGACGGAAGCGGCGTGGTGTACCATGCGGCCTTCAATGAGAACGGCGAGTACGTTGTGCTGATCGGGTTCGCGGGAACGCGCGAGGTATGGGATGTGAAGAACGGCAAGCAGGACAAAATGCTCGCCAAGCACCGCTGGATCCCCGACGCCATCCGCACGCGTGGGCTCGGATTGAAGAAGGGGAACTCGGAGTTCGACCGCTTCTACCAGCAGGCTGAAGCGGAACATGACGGCATCACGGCCCGTGCCGGGAAGAATGGTGAGGTGGTGTTCATTGATGCCGACGGCAATGCCGTGCAAAGCCTGGCCTACCCGGAGAACAAGGACCAGCACCACCGTGCACCATGCCTGTTCCACGGGGGGCAGTTCATCACCGGCACGGACGACGGGCGCGTACTCTTTTACGACCTGGTGAAGCGCTGAGCACGGATCATCCGCCCACCCCTGGATCGCCCGGGCCGGGAGGGGCAGGGACCTTGGAGCTGCGTGCCTTGGCGGCGGCATAGCCGGCCACCACCAGCATCAGCAGGCCGATCAGCGCCAAGTACCACTGCACGGCCTTGAAGGTGGAGAGGAAGACGACCAGCACCAGCAGCAGCACGGCCAATTGCGCCCACAACGTCAGCGCGAACAACCCCCATGCGCGCCCATTGCCACGCAGTTTGCGGTAGATCTGCTGGTCCATCAGGTGGTAGGCGAACACCAGCACGGTGAGTTCCAACTTCACCTGCATCCAGGATTCCGCCAACAGCGACGGTTGCAGCCACAGCATCCAGCCCCCGAAGAGGATCATCAACAGCAGGGAAGGCCAGGCGACCATGTAGAGCAGTTGCCTGCCGGAAGCCATGTATTGCGCCATGAGGATGGTACGTGCGGGCTCAGCCTTCCCTTGGGCTTGTCGGTGCAGGATGAACAACCTCAGCAACCAGAAGGTCCCCGTGAAAAAGGTGACCATGAACACCAAGTGCAGGGCCAACAGGGCCGGGTACCAATGGGGAAGCATGGGTGAAAGATAGGAACCTGGCAAGGCTATCGGGTCTTAATCCATGCGCCTGGCGGCCCATCCACACACTGCCTTGAACCACGGGTCCACACGCCCCGGTGCCTGCCGGGGGAACACGGATAGGGAAGGTTAGTTTGCTTGGCAGGTGGGTCCGTGATCCGTGTTCATCGGTGTCCATCCGTGGTTTGAATCCTATTGGAAGCCGCGCCGGCAGGGCGCGTTAGACCTGATGGCCCCTGAGGAACCTGGCGGGCCACCGAATGGCACGGCCGGTCGGAGGTACCTTCGCGCAGCGAAAGCGACACATGGAAGCCAAACCTACCACCCTCAGTTATGTGGAGACCACCAACATGGTCCTGCCCAACGACACCAACACCCTGGGCCACCTCTTTGGCGGGCAATTGCTGAAATGGCTGGACATGAACTGCGCCATCAGCGCCGGGCGGCATGCCAACCGGATATGCGTTACCGCAGCGGTGAACAACGTCAGCTTCGACGTTCCCATCAAGCTGGGCGACCTGGTGATCATCAAGTCGCATGTCAGCCGCACCTTCCGCACCAGCATGGAGGTTTGGGCGGACGTGTGGACGGAGAACCAAGTCTCGCGCAAGCTCACCAAGTGCAACAGCGCGATCTACACCTTCGTGGCCGTGGGTGCGGACGGCAAGCCGACGGAGGTTCCAGCGGTGATCCCGGTAACGGATGAGGAAAAGGAGCGTTACCAAGGTGCCTTGCGCCGCAGGCAACTGCGGTTGGTGCTGGCCGGCAAGATGAAGCCGGAAGAAGCCACGGAGCTGCGCTCAATTTTCCCCTGAGGCGGCTGCTTGGGGCCGGCCTGCACGCGTCCACTCGGCGATCTGTTCCAGGTCCTGGTTTTCCATGCAGCGGAAGTGGCCCTTGGGGCAGCGGTCGAACCCGATCTTGGAGCAAGGACGGCAATCCAGGCCTTTCACCTCGCTGATGTGCACCCGTTCCGGATGCTGCGGGATGTAAGGTCCCATGCCGAATTCGGGCACGGTGTTGCCCCACACGCTCACCAGGTTCTTCCTGAACGCACTTGCCACGTGCATGGCCCCGCTGTCATGGGCGATCACACTGTTGGCTTGCCGGATCAAGGAAGCGGAGCCCAGCAGGTCATACTTACCGGTGGCATCATAGGCGCGTGCACCCACGGCATTGGCAATGGCGCGGCCAACGATCTTGTCATCGGGCCCGCCGATGACCACCACGGGTCCGCTGAGCTTTTTCGCCAGCGCGATCAGCTTGTGCCGGGGCAGCCGCTTGGTGAAGTGCCCGGCACCGATGCACAAGGCGATGTAACCGTTGCGGTGCGTGGCGGGCAAGGCGGAGGGCGCTATTTCCTTTTCCGACGGAATGAACAAGTCCAGCCCCAGGCCGTCGTTCTTCACGCCCAGGTGCGCTACGGTGGCCAAGTAGCGATCCACAATGTGGATGCGAGGCAGTTTATCTACCTTGAAGTTGACCAGCAGCCACTTCTCCCAATTTAGCTTCGCGAAGCTCTTCGCCCGTGCACCTAAGGCGAGTTTCACCCGCAGGGTGCGCAGGTTGTGGTGCAGGTCCACCACCAGGTCGAACCGCTCTTGCTTCAACACCCTGATCGTTGCGCCAAGGTCGTCCTTCAGAACATGCACGTGGTCCACATAGGGGGAATGCGCAACCAGTTCGCGAAAGGCGTCCTTGGTGAGGAAGTGGACCTCCGCCCCCGGAACTTGCTGCTTGAGGCATCGCAACACCGGCGAGGTGAGAATGATGTCGCCGATGGAACTGAAGCGGATGACCAGGATCTTCATGCAAGCGGGCGCAAAGGTACTGGCCGCCTTGTCGTACTTTCATGAAAGCCGCACCTTTGCAGTACTTTGCACGACCGTGTTTTCAGCGCATGTACATCGACACGCACACACACCTCTACCACAAACAGTTCGACCAGGACCGCAACGAAATGGTGCGGCGGGCGCTGGATGCCGGCGTTCACAAACTGTTCCTGCCGAACATCGACATCACCAGCGTGGAAGCACTGCACACGATGTGCGACGAGCACCCGGATACCTGCTTCCCCATGATGGGCCTGCATCCGTGTTCCGTTGGAGAAGATCCCAACCGCGACCTGGCCGAGGTGGAGCGCCTGCTGGGCACGGGGCGTTACTGGGCCGTGGGCGAGATCGGCATCGACCTGCACTGGGACAAGACCTGGATCGAACAACAGAAGGATGTTTTCCGGCGGCAAGTGCGGTGGGCGAAAGACCTGGCCCTGCCCGTGGTGATCCATTGCCGCGAGAGCTTTGAGGAAGTAATGGCCATTGTGGAGGAGGAGAACAACGAGCATCTTACCGGCGTGTTCCATTGCTTCACGGGCACGGAAGAGGAAGCACGGCGCGTGATCGGACTTGGCGGCTTCAAACTGGGCATCGGCGGGGTGATCACCTACCCCAAGAGCGGCCTTGCGGAAACCATGGCCCTGGTGGGCGCCGCGCACTGTGTGCTGGAAACCGATTCACCCTACCTGGCTCCGGTGCCCTACCGCGGCAAGCGTAACGAGAGTAGCTACATCCCGCACATCGCTGAAGCCTTGGCCGCCGCGGTAGGCCTGCCCGTGAAGGAAGTGGCCCGCATCACCACGGCCAACGCCGAGCAGCTCTTCGAGGAATGAGCCGCCCCAAAGTCCTCTTGATCTACACCGGCGGCACCATTGGCATGGTGGCCGATGCCCGCACCGGCGCCTTGATGGCCGTGGACCTGGACCACTTGGAGGAACAGGTGCCCGAACTGGTGCGCATGGGCGTGGAACTGGGAACCGTATCCTTCGGCACGCCGATCGACAGCAGCGACATGCATCCGGAGCATTGGCTGCGCATGGCGGCCATCATCGGGGAGCATTACGAAGCCCATGATGGGTTCGTGATCCTGCACGGCAGCGATACCATGGCTTACACCGCCAGCGCCCTCAGCTTCCTGCTGGAGAACCTGTCCAAGCCGGTGGTCCTGACCGGGAGCCAACTCCCGCTGGGCACCATCCGCACGGACGGCAAGGAGAACCTGATCACCGCCATTGAGGTCGCCGCCGCGAAGGAAAACGGTGTGCCGCTGGTGAGCGAAGTGGCCGTGTACTTTGAATACAGCCTGTACCGCGGCAACCGCACCGTGAAGGTGCATGCCGAGCGCTTCGAGGCTTTCCGCTCGCCCAATTGGCCGGTACTGGCCGAAGCGGGCACGCACATCCGCTACGACAGGGCTGCGTTGCTGCGCCATTGCAGCGGGCCGTTCAAGGTACATGGTCAAATGGACAACGGCGTGGGCGTGATGCGGCTGTTCCCTGGAATCCGCACGGCCTGGGCTGAAGCGCTGCTGCGCGATCCCGGCCTCAAGGCCGTGGTACTGGAGACCTTCGGCAGCGGCAACGGCCCCATGGACAAGGAGTTCCTGGAGGTGCTGCGCGAAGCCCGCAAGCGCGGCATCGTGCTGGTGAACGTCACCCAATG
This sequence comes from Flavobacteriales bacterium, assembly GCA_023957375.1. Classification (GTDB taxonomy): domain Bacteria; phylum Bacteroidota; class Bacteroidia; order Flavobacteriales_F; family PHOS-HE28; genus PHOS-HE28. The sequence goes on from JAMLHB010000002.1 coordinate 1,161,167, forward strand.
CGTGGGCGGCCGCGTGGAACAGGGCCGCTACCAGACCAGCCGTGCCCTGATGGACATGGGCGTGGCAAGCGGCCACGACCTCACCACCGAGGCGGCCATCACCAAGTTGATGTTTCTGCTGGGGCGGGGCCTGGGGCCGGAAGAAGTGGCCCGAATGATGGAACAGCCCTTGTGCGGCGAACTGTCGGTTCGGTAGGGGATGGAGGTATTACATTCGCGGCCCGCATCCCCCGGATGCGGCACATTGGAGAAGTGGCCGAGTGGTTTAAGGCGCACGCCTGGAAAGTGTGTTTACCTGAAAGGGTAACGGGGGTTCGAATCCCTCCTTCTCCGCCAACGCTGCCCGCGAAGCGGGCGATAAATGCCAAAGGCCGGATGCCGAGCTTGCTCGAAGCATCCGGCCTTTGGCATTTATCCGTGGCCGCGCAGCGGCCGCAGCGTTGAAGCCACCCCCCCCCAGGGATGGCGCGCCTCGCGCAATCCCTCCCCCTTCAGGGAAAGCCCGCCTCGGGCAATCCCTCCGAGGATTCGGATGCCGAGCTTGCTCGAAGCATCCGGCCTTTGGCATTTATCCGTGGCCGCGCAGCGGCCGCAGCGTTGAAGCCACCCCCCTCAGGGATGGTGCGCCTCGCGCAATCCAATTCAAATTCAATGGACTTCCAATAGACCCCAATGGACGCGAATTCGCGTCCATCAACGTCCATTGAACCCGCCCCTTGCACCCCATACTTTTGCAATCGCCCCATGCCCCGCATCGGCCCCATAGAACTCCCGGACTTCCCGCTCCTCCTCGCCCCCATGGAAGACGTGAGCGATCCGCCGTTCCGCGCGCTCTGCAAGAAGCACGGCGCTGACCTGATGTACACCGAGTTCATCAGCAGCGAAGGGCTGATCCGCCAGGCCGCCAAGGGCTTGAAGAAGTTGGACATCTTCCCCGAGGAGCGGCCCGTGGGCATCCAGCTCTTCGGTGGCAGCGAGGATGCGATGGAGGAAGCCGCGCGCATCGCCGAGCAGGCCGGGCCGGAGCTCATCGACATCAACTACGGCTGCCCGGTGAAGAAAGTGGTGGACAAAGGCGCGGGGGCCTGCCTGCTACAGGACGTGGACAAGATGGTGCGCCTCACCGAAAAGGTGGTCAAAGCCGTGAAGTTGCCCGTGACGGTAAAGACACGTTTGGGCTGGAACGATCACACCAAGAACATCATGGAGGTGGCGGAACGCCTGCAGGACATCGGCATACAAGCGCTGAGCATCCACGGCCGCACACGGGCGCAGTTGTACAAGGGCGAAGCGGATTGGACGCTCATCGGCGAGGTGAAGAACAACCCGCGCATCCACATCCCCATCTTCGGCAACGGCGACATCAACAGCCCGGAGAAAGCCTTAGAGTACCGCAACCGCTACGGCGTGGACGGCATCATGATCGGCCGGGCCAGCATCGGTGCGCCGTGGATCTTCAACCAGATCAAACACTTCTTCGCCACCGGCGAACACTTGCCGCTGCCCACGATCGATGACCGCGTGGACGCCGCCCGCGAGCACTTGGAACGCAGCCTGCTGTGGAAAGGCGAGCACGAAGGCATCGTGGAAATGCGCCGCCACTATTCCAACTACTTCAAGGGCTTGCCTAACTTCAAGGAGCACCGCCTGAAGCTGGTGACGGAGAACGACCCGCGCGTAGTGCTGGAACTGCTGGAGCAGGTGCGCGGGTGGTTGGCGCTGGCGCCGTGAGGTTGCTCCATCAGCGGCCTCCCGCAGGGGACCCTGATGTTTTGGTTGCTCCATCAGCGGTCTCCCGCAGGACCCCCTGATCCTTTGGGTCAATAAACACGGAACGTATTCCGGGAAAAACATGTTTTTTACGGAATACAATCCCGGAAAATCAGCGTCTGAAGCCAACCTCCCATGGCCCACGACCCCCTCTTCGAAAACCGCATCGCCGATGTGCTGACGGCACAAGGTGTGCAGGCCGATCCCGTGAAAATGTTCGGCGGCATGGCCTTCATGGTGCGCGGCAACATGTGCGAGGGCATCACCAACAAGGGCGACTTCATGGTACGCTTCAACGCCGAAAGGCATGCGGAAGTGAACGAATGGCCGGGGGCGAAGCCGATCACCATGGGCAAGGGCGATACCAAGGGTTTCCTCTTTCTGGACGCGGAAGCCGTTGGAAACAAAAAGTCCTTGGAGAAGTGGGTGAAGCTTTCGCTGGAGCATGTGCTTACGCCCAAGGTGAAGAAGGCGAAAGCAAAGAAGAGCGGCAGTAAGGGGAAGTAGCCGATCACGCTACCAACGATCGGGCCGATCGGGGGTCAGGGGACCTACTGCACGCAGACCGCATCGTTCGTGGGGTACACCGGACCGCAAATGCGCGGATCGAACTGGTCACCGAATACGGGTGGTACCAGCGAACTGAAGCACGGCGTGTTCAGTTCCAAAACGACATACACGGTGGAACTTCCTGAAAGCTGCGCACCGGAAGTACCCGTGGCCTCCACGGAAACATGGTAAGCCCCGGCGCTGGGCAGGGAGTCATTCACTGTATGGTCGATGCCTTCCCAATGCTGATCTTGATCGGTGGAATGGAAGACCACGCTGTCCGAGGAATTTCGGATGGTCATATCGAAGGCCACCGCATTGCGGCACTGCACCCAGTACTTCTCATCAATGCCATCCCCGTTCGGGGTGAACACGTTCGGCGCCTGCACGCAAAGGCTGTCCACCGAAAGTTGAAGCGGTGTTCCCAACAGGATGCCGCCGCCACCGATGTGTTCATCTTTCCGGCAGGAGGAAATGACCATGGCAATGATGCAGGCCAGCGAGATGAAGCGGTACATGGTGGTTGGCTGATGATGTAAAAATAGGGAAATCGGGATCAGCCCGTTGAGTTCCATCGGGGTTTCACACGGTTACCGCCGACTGCGCCGTCGCGAAGCGCTTTGGTCGCTTGCGCCATAGCTTCAGCGATGGAGCACGAAGCTTCCTCAAGTTCTCGCAAAGCGGACCTTGAGGATATGATCGGCGCACCTTGATGCACTTAGTACTTTGCACCCCTTCCCATTCCAGCCCCCGCCAAGACCATGAAGCACCTTGCGTTTCCATCCACCATCGGCCTTACCCTGTTGCTTTCCAGCGCAACCGCCACCGCCCAACCCATGAAGCCCTTCACCTACCAGGACATGCTGCTGCTGGACCGCATCAGCGGCCTCGATGTCAATGCCGGCGGCCAGTACGCCACCTTCAACGTGCGCGCCACCGACATGGCCGCCAACAAAGGCGTAAGCACCTTGTGGCTGAAAGACCTTACCAAACCGGCTACGCCCGAAGTGAAGTTCGCCATCAGTGAAGGCGGCGCCAGCGATGCGCAGTGGAGCCCCGACGGCAAGACGCTCTACTTCCTTTCGTCACGCGGAAGCGATGGCATCAACCAACTGTGGAAGACCGATGCCAAGGGCGAACTCGCCGCGCAGGTCACCACATTGCCGCTGGACATCCAAGCCTACCGCATCACGCCGGACGGCAAGGGCGTGGTGTTCGCCCTCGCAGTTTTTCCCGAGTGCAAAGGCGATGAGATCGCCTGCACCGTGGAGAAATTCGACGAGCGCAAAGCGAGCAAGGCCACCGGCATGGTGTACGACAAGCTCTTCATCCGCCACTGGGACACCTGGGCCGATGGCACGCGCAACCACCTGTTCTACTTGCCGCTTGAGGGCAGCGCAATTCCTGTGGCGCTCATGGACGGCTTCGATGGCGACGTGCCCTCGAAGCCTTGGGGTGGCGCGGAGGACTTCAACATCAGCCCGGATTCCAAGACGGTGTACTTCAGCGTGCGCGTGGCCGGGACCACCGAACCGTGGAGCACCAACTTCGATATCTACCGTGTGCCTGTGAACGGTGGATCGCCCACCAACCTTACGGCGGACAACCCGGCGTGGGATGCCACTCCGCTGCCTTCGCCCGATGGAAGGACGCTTGCTTACAAGGCCATGAAGCGCCCTGGCTTCGAGGCCGACCGTTTCTGGATCAAGTTGCGCGATGTGGCCACCGGGAAGGTCGCCACGCTCGCCGCCGACTGGGACCGCAGCGCGGATGCCATGAAGTGGAGTGCGGATGGCAAGAGCCTGTACGTGGTGGCCGGCGATGTGGGCCGCACCAGGCTTTTCCAAGTGGAGGTGAAGACCGGCAAGGTGACACCCCTCAGCAAGGACGGCCACATCGATGCCTTCTTCCAAACACCCAAGGGCTTCGTGTTCCTGAAGAGCGGCCTGAACAGCCCTTCGCAGCTTTTCGCCGCCAAGCCCAAGGCCAAGCTGATCGACGACGGCGCCACCACCCTCACCGCCATCAACAAGAACCTCGAAGCGATGGCCTTCGGGCAGTATGAGCAGTTCAGTTTCCCCGGCTGGAACAACGAGACCGTGCATGGCTACGTGATCAAGCCGGCCAATTACGTGGAAGGGAAGAAGTACCCGGTGGCCTTCCTGATCCATGGCGGGCCGCAGGGTAGCTTCGGCGAATCGTGGAGCTTCCGCTGGAACCCGCAGACCTACGCCGGCACGGGCTACGCCGTGGTGATGATCGACTTCCACGGCAGCACGGGCTACGGCCAGGCCTTCACCGATGCCATCAGCCAGCACTGGGGCGACCGTCCGCTGGAGGACCTGCAAAAAGGCTGGGCGTATGCGCAAAAGACCTATCCGTTCCTGGACGGCAGCCGCGCCGCAGCCTTGGGCGCCAGCTATGGCGGCTACATGGTGAACTGGATCGCGGGCAACTGGCAAAGCGCCTTCAAATGCCTAGTCTCGCACAACGGTGTGTTCGACAACCGCGCCATGGGCTACAGCACCGAGGAACTCTGGTTCGACAACTGGGAGATTGGCAGCGATGTGTTCAAGGATCCCGCCGTGTATGACAAGTTCAACCCCATGATGCACGCCAAGGATTGGAGCGTGCCCATGCTGGTGATCCACTCCGACAAGGACTACCGCATCCCGCTCTCGCAGGGCATCGGCGTGTTCACCGCCTGCCAGGCCAAAGGCATCCCTTCGGAATTCCTGCGCTTCCCCGATGAGAACCACTGGGTGTTGAAGCCGCAGAACTCACTGCTCTGGCACGATACCGTGTTCGGGTGGTTGGGGAAGTACATCGGGGGGAGGTAGTCACTGATATCTCACGCGAAGCCGCGAAGGGGGGCACGCGAAGCCGCGAAGTCGCGAAGAAGGAGGCTCACGCGAAGCCGCGAAGGCGCGAAAAAAGAGTCTCATGCGAAGCCGCGAAGAGGGATGCTCACGTGAAGGAATAGGGGGATGGCAATCAAGCTGTTCCTTTATTGATGCGCAATCGGGAATTCCCGGAGGGATGGTGATTGTTCACCACGCGTCGGCATCCTTCCTTAAATGTTGCGGCGCCGAAGTTGATCAACAGGCCCAAGGGCAGATGCATCAACCGGAGATAGGTGAGCAGCTGCTTGAAGTGTACGGCCGCCAGTTGCTCAACGGATTTTAGTTCCACCACCAGCACATCGTTCACCAATAGGTCAATTCGAAGGCCGTCATTGAATTGCACCCCATCGAACTCGAAAACCACGGTCTTTTCCCGCTCCACCTTTAATCCTTGTCGTTGCAAGGCACGTGCCAGCACCGAGGCGTATACGGATTCCAGCAATCCGGGCCCGAGTTCATCGTGGATGTGGAACGCGGTGTCCACCACCATGGCCGAGAGCCTGTCCGGGTCTTTTTCCATGGTCATGAAAGCGAAAATAGGCCAGCGCGTCAAAGCATGATCATTGTGTCTAAACTCCGGCATCCAAAGTCATGGGCATTCTTCGCGTCTTCGCGCCTTCGCGTGAGCCGCCGCCCAGTTAGTGTTTCGCGTCTTCACGCCTTCGCGTCTTCGCGTGAGTTCCCCTCGGTGGAACCCTATCTTTGGACAATGGTCGTCGTCATCAAACGGGGCATGTCCCGGCAACGGATCAAAGCGCTGTTGGATAATCTTCACGCATCCAAACCGAAGCGACGGAAGGAAGTGGATGTGTACAAGTATGTGGGCGTGCTGAAGCTGAAGGAAGATCCCGTGGAACTGCAGCGGAAGTGGCGCGGTTGAAGGATGAGCTGGCCCTGTTGATCTACGAAACTTGACCGGGCACGTCATGAACACCTTCCCACGCCTCTACGAACCATCCGTCCGGAGGATCGCATGGTCGGTGGCGATGCTGATGCTGTTAGGCTGGATCGGCTTGTTGGCTACAAGGCAAGTGGTTCCCGTATGGCTGGAAGGACTCGCTGCGGCGGACCTCTTCATCGTGGTGAATTGCCGGGCCTCAACGGATCCCACTGGTGCGGTGCTCCTTCGTGCCATGGCCTTTTCCGCACAATGGGGGTTAATGGACAAAACGAATGGTCCATCCTTCGGAAAGCTTAGCCTAGCATAGGTTAGGGGCGATTCAAAGGTCATGAACAAAAAAACTGCCCCCACTGCGGTTCGCGCCACACCCAGAAATACGGGGTTGTAAGGAAGGTTCAGCGCTTTAGATGCCATAGCTGCGGCAAGCAGTTCAGGGGTGGATACCGGGTAAGCGCGAAGGAGTTGTGGTGGGAGTATCAGTCAGGGAAGCAGACCTACGAACAGCTCGCGGCCAAGCATGGCTGTTCGGTCCGGACCATTCAGCGCAAGCTTGACCGGTACGAGGGTGCCGAGCAGGAGCTGCCGCAGCCCAGTGATGCAGTGATCCTCATGGACACGACCTACTTCGGCCGGAGCTTTGGGGTAATGGTGTTCCGTGATGCCCTCAGCAGCCAGGTGCTCCATTGGCGCTACGTGAAGTACGAGACCAATCAGCTGTACGCTGAGGGCTTGGCTCACTTGCGCGACTTGGGCATCGCTATAAAGGCAGTCGTCTGCGATGGTCGAAGAGGACTGCTGCAGTTGTGCTCCGGAATGCCCGCTCAGATGTGCCAGTTCCATCAGGTGGCGATCATCACCCGCTACTTGACCAGGAAGCCCAAGCTACTGGCCGCCCAGGAGTTGAGGACCCTGGTCCAACTCCTCACCAAGACCGACAAGGAGAGCTTCGTAGGCGGGCTTGAACAATGGCACGAACGCTGGGCAACGTTCCTCGCTGAACGCAGCGTGGAGGCCGCCACCGGGCGGTCACGCTACACCCACCGCAGGCTGCGCAGCGCGTACCTGAGCCTACGACGGAACCTGCCATGGCTATTCACTTGGTACGACCACCCTGGGTCGGGCATCCCGAACACCACCAACGCTATCGATGGCATGTTCGCCGGCCTGAAGAACAAACTGCGCAACCACAATGGCCTGTCTGCGACCCGGAAACGCAAGTTCATCGATGAGTTTTTTAAGGCATGCGGACCTCGAAATGGGAACGGGCAACCATAAGGTTCCCGCTCCCTTCCGATCATTTCTCGGTCATCGGGCTATCCCTGGCAGGTTGCTCTCCAGCAGAGCCTGCTTCCGTTTGGCCCGACATGCGAAGTTGGGGAATGCCTCACAACCCTGTCACAGCTGTTGAAAAACCGACCATTCGTTTTGTCCACTTGGACTCAACGTCTCAAAAAGACCATTCGTTTTGTCCATTACTCCCACAATGGTTTTTCGCCGTGCTGATCGGGTTGTGGTTTACGTACACCGTGGTGGCAGAGACGGGCATTATGCTCCATGCCACTGCGCTGCTGTTCATGGTGCTTGGCTTCTCGGCCATGAGCGAGGCGGTCCATGCCTACTTCCGCCGGGAGACCGCGGGTGCGCGATGGCTGATCGGGGTGTTACCCGCGGTGGCATTGGTTTTGTTGACCGTGCTATCCTTCTGACCCAAACCCCCAACGGCATTTATACTGAAATTCGGGATATTATGCTGGCGGCATAACATTCCTAATTTCGATACGATCGGATCCGCCGAACCTCCTTGGGGATACCGCTTCCCGGTAAGGTCGGAAATGAAATTGATGGAGATTAGCGATATTATGCTGGCGGCATAATTTGGCTAATTTCGATATATTTGCACCATGGATGCCGTGCGGAACCCCTTTGCTCCCGGTGCCGGCACGCCGCCGCCCGAGCTGGCTGGCCGCGATGCCTTGCTGGAAACCGTGCGCGTGGCCGTGGAACGCGTGCGCAAGGGCAGGCCGTCCAAAAGCGTGTTGATGGTGGGCTTGCGCGGCGTGGGAAAGACCGTGCTGCTGGACCGCATGCGCGACAATGCCGAAGCGACCGGGATCCACACCTTACGCATCGAAGCGCCGGAGAACCGCTCACTGCCGGCCATCCTGGCGCCCCAGCTTCGGTTGGCGCTCTTGCAGCTATCGCGCAACAAGCAAGCGAAGGACATTGCACAGCGCGCGCTGCGCGGCCTGGCCGGTTTCGCACGTGCGCTCAAGGTGAAGTACCAGGACATCGAGATCGCTTTCGACACGGAAGAGGAGCCGGGCCTTGCGGATAACGGCGACCTGGAGCATGACCTGCCCGCATTGCTGGAGGTGGCCGGGGAAGCGGCCAGGAAGGGAGGCACCGCCCTGGCGATGTTCATTGATGAACTGCAATATGTGGCCGAGCCGGAACTGGCAGCGTTGATCACCGCATTGCACCGCGCCGCACAGCGCCAATTGCCCGTGATGCTGGTCGGCGCGGGCCTGCCGCAATTGCGCGGCCATATGGGAAGTGCCAAATCGTATGCGGAGCGCTTGTTCGACTACCCGGAAATCGGCCCGCTGGACAAAGAGGCCGCTGAATTGGCGATCAGGAAACCGATCGAGGATGAAGGTGCGAAGATCAATGTGGACGCCTTGGCCGCCATCATCAAGGAAACCCACTGCTATCCCTACTTCCTCCAGGAATGGGGCAAGCATGCGTGGGAGGTGGCAAAGGCTTCACCCATCACGAAAAAGGATGTACAGGAGGCCACGGTCAGCGCCCTCACCGCCTTGGATGAAAGCTTCTTCCGTGTCCGCTTCGACCGCCTCACCCCGGCTGAAAAGGTCTACCTGCGCGCCATGGCCGAACTGGGTCCCGGGCCGCACCGGTCCGGTGATATTTCCAACTTGCTGAAGAAGGAAGTTTCCGCATTGGGTCCGCGCCGGGCGCAGCTGATCGCGAAGGGGATGATCTGGAGCCCAAGCCACGGCGACACTGCCTTCACCGTGCCCCTGTTCGATGAATACATGAAGCGGATCATGCCAAAGTTCGACCGGCACATCGAGTGATCCACCACGTTGCCGCACGGTTGGCTGCCATCTGTTTGACAGGATAACAGGATGAACGCGAAGAAGGCCGCTTGTAGTAGGCTTGACACTTTGGATCCATCCTGTTCATCCTGCCCATCCTGTCCAAAACACCTTCAGGCCCACCGAACTCCCGTCGGCCTATCTTTGCGCCTCGTTCTTTCCAATTGAGCTTATCCAGAAAGGCGGAGGGACTGGCCCTGTGAAGCCTTGGCAACCATCGTGGCGATCGCGCCAGGTGCCAAATCCAGTTGATGTTGCTCCGCCTCGTCCTTCGGCTCCGCTCAGGACATCGGCAGGCAACAACAAGAAGATGAGCCGTGATCGAGTCCTGTGCTTCTTTGCGAAGCATTGCACCTCATCCGGACCATCGGGTGGGGTTTTTTGTTTTTCTGGAAATGCGTGAAGAGGTGATGAGGAGAAGAAGTGAGGAAGCAGACTTCCTCGCCTCTTTGCTTCTTCTCTTCCTCACGCATCAAGCGACCGGGAAGCACGCAAATACGAGTACGCAATGACCGACCTCGAACGCATCGCACAACAACGCATCCTCATCCTGGACGGCGCCATGGGCACCATGATCCAGCGCCTCACGCTGCAGGAGGAGGACTTCCATCCGAAGGGCATGGAGCACCACCCTGTTCTGCTGCAAGGCAACAACGACCTGCTCTCGCTCTCGCGGCCCGAGGCCATCACGCGCATCCACGAGCAATACCTGGAGGCCGGTGCGGACATCATCGAAACCAACACCTTCAGCGGAACCAGCATCGCGCAGGCCGAGCACAAGTGTGAGCATTTGGTGCGTGAGATCAACCTGCGCTCGGCGCAATTAGCTAAGGCCGCGTGCGAGAAGTTCACGGCAAAGGACCCGACAAAACCGCGCTTCGTGGCTGGATCCATCGGCCCCACCAACCGCACGGCCTCGCTCAGTCCGGATGTGAATGACCCTGGCTTCCGGGCTGTGAGCTTCGATGAACTCGTGACCGCCTACACCGAACAAGTGGATGCGTTGATGGAAGGCGGCGTGGACCTGCTGCTGGTGGAGACCATCTTCGACACGCTCAACGCCAAGGCCGCCTTCTACGCCATTGAGGAGGTCTTCGACAAGCGGGGCACCCGCCTGCCGCTGATGTGCAGCGTCACCATCACCGACGCCAGCGGGCGCACCCTCAGCGGCCAGACGGTGGATGCCTTCCTGATCAGTATGGGCCACGTGCCGCTCTTCAGCATCGGCCTGAACTGCGCGCTGGGCGCGGCCCAGATGCGGCCCTACCTGCAGGTGCTCGCCGAGCAGGCACCATGTCTCGTGAGCGTGTACCCCAACGCCGGCCTGCCCGACCAAATGGGCGAGTACCGCGAAACGCCGGAGGTCACGGCCAAGCTCGTGGGCGAGTTCATGCGCGACGGCTTGGTGAACATCGTGGGCGGCTGCTGCGGGACGACGCCGGAGCATATCGCGGCGCTGGCTACCGAAGCAAAGAATTTCAAACCACGGCCATTCCCAGCATCTGTACAGCAGAATCCGCCATCTGTACAGTCGACCCATTGGGTCGACGCGACAGATGCATCCAGTGCGAACACCGCATCATCGGGGAATCTCCACCGCCACTCATGAGCATCCCCACGTACTCCGGCCTGGAGCCCCTCCGCATCTTCGCGGGTTCCAACTTCATCAACATCGGTGAGCGCACCAACGTCACCGGCAGCGCGCAATTCCGGCGCTTGATCAAGGACGGCAACTACGCCGAGGCCGTGCGCGTGGCCCGCCAGCAGGTGGAGAACGGCGCGCAGATGATCGACGTGAACCTCGACGAGGGCCTCATCGACGGCGTGCAGGCCATGCGCACCTTCCTCAACCTCATCGCCGCCGAGCCCGACATCGCCCGCGTGCCCGTGATGGTGGACAGCAGCAAGTTCGCCGTGATCGAGACCGGCCTGAAATGCCTGCAGGGCAAGGGCATCGCCAACAGCATCAGCCTGAAGGAAGGGGAGGCCGAATTCCTGCACCATGCCCGCACCGTGAAGCGCCTCGGCGCCGCCGCCGTGGTGATGTGCTTCGACGAGACCGGCCAGGCCGACAGCTACGAACGGCGCATTGCCATCGCGCAACGCGTATACGACCTGCTCACGCAGCAGGTGGGCTTCGCCCCGCACGACATCATCATCGACCCCAACATCCTCACCGTGGCCACGGGCATGACCGAGCACGCGCGCTACGCCATCGACTACATCGCTGCGGTGAAGTGGATCAAGGAAAACCTGCCGGGCGTGCTGGTGAGCGGCGGCGTGAGCAACATCAGCTTCAGCTTCCGCGGCAACGAGCCCGTGCGCGAGGCCATGCACACGGCCTTCCTCTACCACGCCATCCAGGCCGGCATGGACATGGGCATCGTGAACGCAGGGCAGATCGGCGTGTACGACGAGATCCCCAAGGAACTGCTGGAACACGTGGAGGACGTACTCTTCGACCGCCGGCCCGATGCCACCGAACGCTTGGTGACGCTCGCGGAAAGCTACCGGGGCGACGGCAAGCAGGCCAAGGTGCAGGACCTCGCCTGGCGCAAGGAACCCGTGAACGAGCGCCTGCGCCACGCACTGGTGCACGGCATCACCGACTTCATCGAGGAGGACACCGAGGAATCGCGCAAGAGCCTGCTGGACCCCGTGAAGGTGATCGAAGGGCCGCTGATGGCCGGCATGACCGTGGTGGGCGACCTCTTCGGGGCGGGGAAAATGTTCCTGCCGCAGGTGGTGAAGAGCGCCCGCGTGATGAAGAAGGCCGTGGCCTACTTGGAGCCGTTCCTGGAGGATTACAAGAAGAACAACCCCGCGGAAACGGAGGTGTTGAAGGACAGCTTCGGTGTGCCCATACAAACCACGCGGGACGACGGCCCAAAGAAGGTGCTGTTGGCCACCGTGAAGGGGGACGTGCATGACATCGGCAAGAACATCGTGGGCGTGATCCTGGCCTGCAACGGCTGGCAGGTGATCGACCTCGGCGTGATGGTCCACAGCGCCACCATCCTGAAGACCGCGCGCGAAATGAAGGTGGACGTGATCGGCCTCAGCGGATTGATCACGCCCTCGCTGGATGAGATGGCCAGCGTGGCCAAGGACATGGAGCGCGAAGGCTTTGAGCTGCCGCTGCTGATCGGCGGCGCCACCACCAGCCGCGTGCATACCGCCGTACGCATCGCGCCGCATTACAGCAAGCCCGTGGTCCACATCATCGATGCCAGCCGCTGCGTGCCCGCCGTGAGCGAGCTGCTCAGTCCCGCCACGCACGATGCCTACGTGAAGCGCATCGCGGAGGAGTACGAGACCGTGCGCGAGCACTACGCCAATTCGCAGCGCGAAAAGGAGATCATCCCCATCGCCGAAGCGCGCGAAAAGCACTTCAGCATCGACTGGGAAGCCGAGCCGCCGGTGGCACCGCGCAGCACCGGCCTCTTCACGTTCCGCAACTTCCCGCTCGCGGACCTGATACCATACCTCGACTGGACGCCCTTCTTCCAGGCGTGGGAGTTGGCGGGCAAGTATCCGAAGATCCTCACCGACCCCGTGGTGGGCGCCGAAGCCTCCAAGCTCCACGCCGATGCCGTGAAGCTGCTGGACCGCATCGTGAAGGAGCGCTGGTTCACCGCACACGGCGTGGTGGGCATCTGGCCGGCCAACGCCATCGGCGACGACATCGAGGTGTACAAGGATGAAAAGCGCAAAGAGGTGATCGGCACCTTCCACACCCTGCGCCAGCAATCGAAAAAGGCACCGGGCGTGCCCTACACGGGCAATGCGGATTTCATCGCGCCAAAGGGCAGCGGCGTGCCGGACTGGATCGGGGCCTTTGCCGTCACCACGGGCCATGGCGTGGAGGAGAAGGCGCAGGAGCTGGAAGCAGCCGGCGACGATTACGGGGCCATCATGTGCAAGGCCTTGGGCGATCGCTTGGCCGAGGCCTTTGCCGAGAAGATGCACGAAACGGTGCGCAAGGAACTGTGGGGCTACGCGCACACCGAGGCACTCAGTAACGAAGAGCTCATCAAGGAAAAGTACGAAGGCGTGCGGCCGGCCGCCGGCTATCCCGCTTGCCCGGACCACACCGAGAAGCCGGAGATCTTCCGCCTGCTGGACGCCACCAAGCATACGGGCATCGAGCTCACCGAGGGCCTGGCCATGTACCCCACGGCTGCGGTGAGCGGCTGGTACTTCGCCCATCCGCGCAGCAAGTACTTCGGCGTGGGCCGGGTGGGGAAGGACCAGATCGGGGATCTGGCGCGGCGCAAGGGGCAGACCACGGAATGGATGGAGCATTGGCTGGGGAGTAACCTCAGCTACACGCCTGCGTAGGAAGGGAGCCAAATCTCCCCCCGGTGCGAAGGATATTCGAAATTCAACTCGTGATCATTGCTGTGGCGTGGCCTGCATCGATGGCGTGGAGCCAATCCCGCCCCGCAGACCCAGGTGATTGTTTGGACGCCATCCACATCAAGGACTCCATCGTGGTGTGTGAGCGCCCCGGGCGCGGCTTTGGCAATGTGCTGGAGGTGAAGGAGAATCCGCCAGCCGACCTGAAGTGGCTTGAGCGTGAGCACCATTCCGCATGGTTCCTGTTCCGCTCACCCGCGAAAACGACGCTCACCTTTGACATCATCCCGAGCGACCCGGCGGACGATATCGATTTTCTGCTTTTCCCGGGCAACATCCCTGATGTTTGCCGAAAGATCCCCACCAAGGAGGTGGAGCCGGTCCGCAGCAACATTTCACGCAATGATCCGGCCATGAACTCCATGTGCGGATTGAGCAAGGATGCCACGGAGGATTACGTGCGCTCCGGGGTGGGCAGCTCCTACAGCCGGGCCATTGACGTGGAAGAGGGCGACCTCTACTACTTGCTGGTGGATTATCCCCAACGGCCCAGAGCGGGCTTTACCGTCCATTTCCATTACGACCCGCCGCCGCCCCTGCCCCCGGTGAAGGAGCTGCCGCAGACCTTGGTGGTGGAGGTGGCTGATGGGGTTACGGGTGCACCATTGGAGGCTTCGCTTTCGGTGGAGGGCATGGTGTTCGACTCCATCGTGCAGGCTAAGGGAGCGAGCCGATATGAGTTCAAAATGGACAACTACCGCAACCTGCGGATCAATTGCCTGCGGAAGGGGTACATGTTCCTCTCGGAACGTGTGAAGGCCAGTGGCGATACCGAGGTGAAGGTGCAATTGAAGCTCATGCCCATCGCCCCCGGTGCAAAGGTGGCTCTGGACGATATCCGCTTCGTTGGCAACGACAGCAAGGTGATGCGCAACTCCGAAGGGTCGCTGTACATGCTGCTGCACTTCATGGAACAGAACGCCACGGCCCGGATCGAGATCCAAGGGCATGTGAACGGCCCCTCGGTGAAAAAGAGCCTGAACACCGAACTGGTGGAGTTGAGCGCCGAGCGCGCCCAAACCGTGTTCAACTTCCTGCTGGTGAACGATGTGGACCCGGCCCGGATGGGCTACGTCGGGTTGGGGAACAGCGAGATGCTGTATCCGAACCCCAAAAACAAGGCAGAGAGCGATGCGAACCGGCGGGTAGAGGTACGCATCACCAGCTACGATGAGCTTGCCACGCCATCCGGCCCCGCATCAGGCCGCCCATCCCATTGATCCAAGGCCCACGTGGGGCCGCCCTTAGTTTTGTGCGGCAAGCCCAAGCTCTGCCACACCGGATGCGGCCCGCCCTGTTATTCCTTTCCACCACCCTTGCCGTTGCTGCGGCCGGGCAACAGCCATGGTCGTTGGAGCAATGCCTGCAACGGGCCCAAGAAAGAAACTTGGACTTGCGCAATGCCGGTTTGGAGGCCGACCTGGCGGACAGGGCCCATGAACAGGCCTACTGGTCCTTCCTGCCCAACCTCAACGGCGCGGCTACGCATGGCTATAATTGGGGGAAAACCATCGACCAGTACACCAACACCTTCGCCACGGACCGGGTGCGCACCAACAACTTCTACCTCAGCAGCGATGTGGCGCTCTTCCAAGGCTTGCGCAAGCAGCATACACTGAAGCAGACGGCCCTTGACCAGCACGCTGCGGAGAAAGGGTTGGAAGCCGCGCGCAACGACGTCAGCATCGCCGTGGTACGGGCCTTCTTGGACCTCGCCGGGCTGAATGAACAGGTTGTTGCCGCCGAAACGCAGGCACAAGCCACCAAGGACCAGGAAACCACCACCCAAGCCTTGTACGAAGCCGGGCGCTTGGCCCGGGCAGACCTGCTGGACATCCAAGCCCAGCTGGCTCAGGACCAATACACGGTGGAGAACCTGGAGATACAGGCCGACAAGGCCAGGCTCACCCTGGCACAACTGATGTTCCTGGGACCGGAGGAGATCGCCTCCTTCCGGATAGCGGCACCGTCCATTGGCGAGCTGGCCATTGCCGAGCCTACGGCCACCGTGCCGGAGGTACTGGCCAAGGTGATAGCCTCCAATCCGGCCTATGCCCAAGCGGAACTAAGCCTGCAAAGCGCGGACCGCGGCATCGCCGTTGCGCGCTCCAACGCCTTGCCGTCCCTGTCCTTCAATGCATCGTTGGGCACGGGTTATTCGGGAAGGAATTACGAAGCCGTGGGCGCGCCGGTACCGAACGGCCAATACCTGATCGGGGCCACACAGGGCGGCGAGGCCGTGTATGCGCCGAACTACACGCAGAACACCCGGGTCAAATCACTTTCCCAACAGCTGAACGACAACCTGAACGAATCCGTGGGCTTTACCCTCAGCGTGCCCATCTTCAACAACATGGCCAACAAGTACACGGTGGACAGGGCCCGCATCCAATACGAACAAGCCAAGACCAATTTGGACAAGCGGCACAACGCCCTGCAAGTGGACGTGCAAAACGCATTGACGGCCCAGCGCGGGGCCTACCGCCAATACATCAGCGCCAAGCTCGCCGTGGACGCTGCCGAGGAATCGGTGCGCATGGCCAATGAACGCTATGCCCAGCGTGCCATCACTGTCACGGACCTCAATGTCGCCAAGGCCCGTCTGCAGAACAGCACTTCGCAGCTGATCAATGCCAAGTACAGCTACCTCATGGCGGAGAAGGCCCTGGACATCCTCCAAGGGCTGCCGGTGGCGCTCTGACCATGGCACTGGTGCTTTCCTTTGATACCGCCACGCCCCACCTGGCGGTGGTGCTTGCCATGGACGGCCGCCCGATAGCCTGGCGGGAGGACGCCACCAAGGCGCTTTCCCATGCGGAAAGGCTGAACGTCTTTCTTGCCGAAGTCATGCAGGACGGCGGGCACAAACTGGAGGACCTGGATGCCGTGGCCGTAGGCACCGGGCCCGGCTCCTATACCGGCCTGCGCATTGGCCTGTCCGCGGCCAAGGGACTCTGCTTCGCCTTGGACAAGCCGCTGATCGGCATGGGCACCTTGGAGGTGCTGGTAGCCGAGAAGCTTGCCGCCGGTCCACCTGAGGAAGGGGCGGTGTTGATGCCCATGGTGGACGCGCGGCGGATGGAGGTGTACACGCGGCCCTTTTCCCCTGCCGGGGAACCCGGTGGAGCCACGGCTCCCTTGGTGCTGGACATGGCCTGGTGCGAAACTCGGAAAGGCGGGGGACCCACCGTGGTGTTCGGGGATGGGGCGGACAAGGCCGCCCAGTTGTGGCAAGCGGCCCCTTGGATCGAGCACCAGCAAGGCATCCGGCCCGGGGTGAACGGCTTGGCCCGGTGCGCCCATCGGCACTTCCTGCTGGGCAGGTTCAGCGACTTGGCTTATTTGGTGCCCGAATACGGCAAGCCGGCCAACGTGGCCCAGCAACGGGGGCGGGGAAGCGGAACTCCCTGACGGGCAACCGGCCGCCGCGGTCGGCTAGGGCAGCCTTATTTCAGGTTCCTTCAACAACGCATTGTTGGTTTTCACGAAGATGGCATTACCTTCGCGCCCCCTAAGTAGGGAACATCTCATCTAATACCCCCACGACCGTGGCATCCACGACCCATACCACATCCATGGCCAACGCGGCCTCCACGCAGAAGGAATGGCTTCTGGTGGATGCCGAGAACGAGGTCATCGGCCGCGTCGCCAGCAAGATCGCCATGCTGGTGCGCGGAAAGCACAAGCCAACCTTCACCTCCCACGTGGACACCGGCGACCATGTGATCGTGGTGAACGCCGAAAAGGTGCGCCTTACCGGCAACAAAATGGCCGACAAGGAATACCAGCGCTACAGCATGTACCCTGGCGGCCAGCGGCGGGAGCCGGCCGGCAAGCTGCTGGCGCGCAAGCCCGAAGCCCTGCTGGAGCACGCCGTGCGCGGCATGCTGCCCAAGACCCGCCTGGGCCGTGCGCAGTTCGGCAACCTCCACGTGGTGGTGGGCACCGAGCACAAGCACAGCGCCCAGCAACCCCGCAAGATCGACCTTAACACCATCAAGTGAGCATGGAGCCCATCATCAGCCTTGGCCGCCGCAAAACCTCCGTGGCACGCGTCGTCCTCAACGAAGGCAACGGCACTGTCATCGTCAACGGCGTGGACGGGAAGGAGTACTTCCCCATCCTCACCCAGCAGTTCAAAATGTTGCAACCCTTCAAGCTCACCGGCACTGAAGGGAAGTACGACGCCACTATCAACGTGAACGGTGGCGGCATTACCGGCCAGGTGGAAGCCGTGCGCTTGGGCATTGCCCGCGCCTTGGTGGAAGTGGATGAAGCCCACAAGCCCCTCCTCAAGGCCGAGGAACTGATGACGCGGAACCCGCGCGAAGTAGAACGCAAGAAATACGGCCGCCGCAAGGCGCGCAAACTTAGCCAGTTCAGCAAGCGTTGATCTCCCGCGCTTGTTGGGGACCCTGGCCTTCCGGGGTTCAGCATCCAATTCGGCCAGACCCGGGAGTCCGATGGTCATCGGACCGGCTACCGCGCCGAATGCCTGCACAACGGGAAAAAGGAAAGTGAACCCAAACAACAAAGTCCTCCATGGCACGCATCGATTTCAATACCCTGCTTGACGCAGGAGTGCACTTCGGCCACCTGCGCCGCAAGTGGAACCCCAACATGGCCCCCTACATCTTCGCCGAGAAGAAGGGGATCCACGTCATCGACCTCAACAAAACCGCCGTCAAGCTCGAGGAAGCCTCCAACGCCCTGCGGCAAGTGGCCAGAAGCGGCAAGAAGGTGCTGTTCGTGGCCACGAAGAAGCAGGCCAAGGATATTGTTGCCGACAAGGTGAAGCCCGTCGGCATGCCGTACGTCACCGAGCGGTGGAGCGGTGGGATGCTCACCAACTTCGGCACCATCCGCCGGGCCATCAAGAAGATGTCCAACATCGACCGCATGAAGGTCGATGGCACCTTCGACAACATGAGCAAGCGTGAGCGCCTGCAAGTGAGCCGCCAGCGCGAAAAGCTGGAAAAAAACCTCGGCAGCATTGCCGACCTCACCCGACTGCCCAGCGCCCTGTTCATCGTGGACATCGTGAAGGAGCACATCGCCTTGGCAGAAGCCCGCAAGCTGGGCATCCCCACCTTTGCCATGGTGGACACCAACAGCGACCCCACCTTGGTCGATTTCCCCATTCCCGCCAATGACGATGCCACCAAGAGCATTGAACTGATCGTGGACACCATGGTGGCTGCGGTCAGGGAAGGTCTGGAAGAGCGCAAGCGCGACAAGGACAGCGGCACCGCCACGCCCGATGAGGATGCCGAGGAGGAAAGCGCGGAAGCCGCCGCCGGAAAGTCTGCAGCGGCCAAGGCCAACGCCGAACCGGCGGACGGAGAGCCTGTGGCTGCCGATGCCGCTCCCGGCGAGCCGGAAGCCTGATCGCGGAAGCCCCAAGGGGCAGGAGAGTTTTTAATGACAACAAATCAGCATGAGTACGACCATGGCCATTACAGCCTCTGATGTGAACAAGCTGCGCCAGATGACCGGCGCGGGCATGATGGATTGCAAGAAGGCCCTTACCGAGGCCAATGGCGACTTCGATGCCGCCATTGACCTGCTGCGCAAGAAAGGCCAGAAGGTGGCCGCCAACCGCGCCGACCGCGCCGCCTCGGAGGGTCTGGTGTTGGCCAAGACCACTGCAGACGCCAAGAAAGGCGTGTTGGTGAGCGTGAACTGCGAAACCGACTTCGTGGCCAAGAATGCCGACTTCGGGAAGATGGCCGAGACCATCACCGACATCGCACTGCAGCACATGGCCACCGACGCGGAGGCGCTGAAGGCGCTGCCCTTCGGCAACGGCCTCACCGTGGCTGAGAAGCTCACCGAGCAGACCGGCGTGATCGGTGAGAAGATCGACGTGAACTACTGCGGCACCCTCAACGCCGAGTACGTATACGCCTACAACCACCCGGGCAACCGCGTGGCCAGCATGGTGGGCCTGAACAAGGCTGGGCACGAACAAGTGGCCAAGGACGTGGCCATGCAGGCCGCAGCCATGGCGCCCATCGCCTTAGACAAGAGCAGCACCCCGCAGGAAGTGATCGAGAAGGAGTTGGAGATCGGCAAGGAACTCGCCATCCAGGAGGGTAAGCCCGCCGAAATGGCCGAGAAAATCGCCCAGGGCCGCCTGAACAAGTTCTTCAAAGAGAGCACCCTGCTGGCCCAGGAGTTCATCAAGGACAACAAGATGAACGTGGAGCAGTATGTGCAAAAGGCCGACAAGGACCTGAAGGTCACCGGCTTCAAGCGCCATGCACTGGCGTAAGCCAAAAGGCAGACAATGCAAGGGAACGGCTCCGGGCAACCGGGGCCGTTCTTTGTTCAAAGGCACGTCTATGCAACGCGCCAGTGTTTGCAACACGGATGCACTAATGCCCCCTCAAGGTCTCCCGAAGGGAACCATGCAGGAGGAACGCTCCCTGCGTCAAGGTCCGCTGCGCGAGACCTTGATGGGACTAATGCACCTGCGCTCCCCCCTTCTCCTCCTTCGGCTTCGCTCAGGATGGAGAAGGGGCCTGGGGGCCAACCCGGTGAATGCAACGCTGTATCCCTTGCGGATCAGGAGGAAATGTTGGATGTCTTGGACGGGCGGAAGCTGGATTTGCGGTACCGGTATGTGCTGGTGCGGTGAGCTGGCGGTGAAGGACAGGTGATAGACCTTGCCCTATTTTCGCGCCCGATGAGCCAGCCAGCCCCTCCCCGGAAGTTCAAGCGCATCTTGTTGAAGCTCTCCGGCGAAAGCCTGATGGGCGAGCAGGCTTATGGCATCTGCAGCAAGCGGCTGAAGCAATATGCGGAAGAGATCGTGGCGGTATCGCGGGCAGGCGTGGAGGTGGCCATTGTGGTGGGCGGAGGCAATATCTACCGCGGTATCCAGGCGGCCGCCAACGGCATTGATCGGGTGCAGGGCGACCACATGGGCATGCTGGCCACCATGATCAACAGCCTGGCCCTGCAAAGC
This sequence comes from Flavobacteriales bacterium, assembly GCA_023957375.1. Lineage (GTDB taxonomy): Bacteria > Bacteroidota > Bacteroidia > Flavobacteriales_F > PHOS-HE28 > PHOS-HE28. Next base: position 1,181,795 of record JAMLHB010000002.1, read on the forward strand.
GCGCTGGAAAGCGCGGGGCAGAAGACGCGCCTGCTCAGCGCCATCAAGATGGAGCAGATCGCCGAGCCGTTCATCCGCCGCCGCGCCGTGCGCCACCTGGAGAAAGGCCGAATTGTGATCTTCGGCGCGGGCACCGGCAACCCGTACTTCACCACGGACAGTGCCGCCAGCCTGCGCGCCATTGAGATCGAGGCCGACGTGATCCTCAAGGGCACCCGCGTGGATGGCATCTATTCCGCCGACCCCGAAAAAGACCCCAAGGCCACACGCTACGACCGTATTTCCTTCGAGGAGGTTTATGAAAAAGGCCTCGCCGTGATGGACATGACCGCCTTCACCCTGTGCCGCGAAAACAAGCTGCCGATCATTGTGTTCGACATGAACAAGCCGGGCAACTTGCAGAAGCTGGTGAGCGGGGAGCCGTTGGGGACGTTGGTGGAATTTTGATCTGGGAAGTTGTCCGTAGTTAGTTGCCTGTTGTCAGGCGTTCTCCCTGCCCCTGGCAATTGCCAGCTAACAACTAACAACCGCATTCTCCTACAACCGGTACCTTCGCGCCTCTTTCCGAAGAACATGAGCGACGTAGCCTCCCTGATCGCGCAATGCGAGGACCTGGACCGCAAGGCGGTTGACCACTTGGACAAGGAACTGGTGAAGATCCGCGCCGGCCGCGCCAATCCGGCGATGCTGGAAGGCGTGCGCGTGGATTACTACGGCAGTGAGGTGCCGCTGAGCCAGGTGAGCAACATCAACACGCCGGATGCGCGCACGATCATGATCCAGCCGTGGGAGAAGAAGATGATCGACCCGATCGAGAAGGCGATCATGGCCGCCAACTTGGGCTTCAACCCCAGCAACAACGGCGAGCACGTGATCATCGCCGTGCCCATGCTCACCGAAGAGCGGCGCAGGGAACTGGTGAAGATGGCCAACCGCGAGGGCGAGAATGCACGGGTAAGCATCCGCGGGGCGCGCCAGAAGGCGATGGAGGCCATCAAGAAGGCCCAAAAGGACGGACTGCCGGAGGATGCGGCCAAAGGTGCCGAAGGCGAGGTGGAGAAGATCACCGGCAGGTGGAACAAGAAGGTGGATGAGCTGATCGCCACCAAGGAAAAGGAGATCATGACCGTATAAGGGCTACACCCCGGGCATTGGGGGTCGGCCGCAACCCGTACATTTTGTGCCCAATTGCGGGAATATGGTCGACCGAAGGGATTTTCTGCGTCTTTCAGCGCTTTCATCCGCAGCAGCCCTCGCCGGTTGTGCCACGGCCGCAGCGGACAAAGAGGGACCTTCGCTTCCCGCGCGGAAGTTGAATGCGCCCGTGGTGATCTCCACCTGGGATTTTGGCAAAGCGGCCAACGCCAGTGCCTGGGGCGTGCTGGTGGGCAGTGGCAGCGCCTTGGACGCCGTGGAAGCCGGAGCGAGGGTGCCCGAGGCCGATCCCGGCAACCAGAGCGTGGGCTACGGCGGGCGGCCCGATCGGGATGGCCGTGTTACGCTGGATGCCTGCATCATGGATGCCAAGGGGCGCTGCGGCTCGGTGGCGGCGCTGGAGCAGGTGATGCATGCGGTTTCCGTGGCCCGCGCGGTGATGGAGAAGACCCCGCACGTGATGCTGGTGGGTGATGGCGCGCTTCAATTCGCCTTGGCCAATGGCTTTGAAAAGCAGGAACTGCTGACCGAACAAAGCCGCATGGAATGGGAGGAGTGGCTGAAAACGGCGCACTACGCGCCGGTGCGCAACATTGAGAACAGCACACCGGGCAACGCCAAGGACCACGACACCATCGGCATATTGGCGCTGGATGCCACGGGCGACCTGGCGGGCGCCTGCACCACCAGCGGTATGGCCTATAAGCTGCACGGCCGTGTGGGCGATTCACCCATTATTGGAGCTGGTCTCTTTGTGGACAACGAAGTGGGCGCTGCCACCAGCACGGGCGTAGGTGAGGAGGTGGTCCGTATTGCCGGAAGCCACACGGTGGTGGAACTGATGCGCCAGGGTTTCGCGCCGGAAGAAGCCTGCAAGGCCGCATTGGAGCGTGCCGTGCGCCGTGATCCCGCCTACGCCAAGTCCATTCAAGTGGGCTTTCTGGCCTTGCGCCGTGACGGTGCCATCGGGGCGTATGCCATGCAGGAGGGCTTCACCTACGCCGTAAAGAGCGGATCGCGGGAGGAACTGGTGGCGGCCAAGCACATTTTCTGAGATGCTCCTGGAGGTGTGTGCCAACTCCTTGGCCTCATGCGCCACAGCCCTTCGTGAAGGCGCACAGCGCGTGGAACTGTGCTCGGGCTCCGAGGTCGGGGGCACCACGCCGGGCAAGGAAACGATCATCGCGGCCCTGGATCTGGGCATTCCCGTGTTCCCGATGGTGCGGCCGCGCGGCGGCGATTTCATGTACACGAATGATGAGCTGGCACAGATCCACCGGTCGATCCTGCTGTGCGGGGAGTTGGGCTGCCCGGGCATTGTGACCGGCATGCAGCTGCGCGATGGCCGCTTGGATAGCCAAGCCATGCGGCGCGTGGTGGACCTTGCCGGCCCGATGGCCGTGGCCTGCCACAAGGTGTTCGACGGCGTACCTGATGCGGCGGAAGCGCTGGAGGTCTTGGTGGATGCGGGCTGCGTGCGGGTGCTCACCTCCGGCCTGGCGGCCGATGCCATGGCCGGTGCGCGGGTGTTGCAGCAATTGGTCCATCAGGCGGGCGGCCGCATCACGGTAATGCCGGGCGGGGGCGTGCGCTCGGGCAACATCGCGGAACTGGCGCGGATCACGGAGGCACGCGAGTTCCACAGTTCGGCGATCACGCAGCGGACAGCAGGCGCGGATGCGGATGCAGCGGAAGTGCGCGCATTGGTGGACCAACTGTCGGCCCGGGCTTGATGTGGCGTTCACTTGGCCATTCCCGCCTTCTCCCGTTTGCCGCCCAGCTTGGCTTCCACCTCGGCAATGGCGCGCTTGGTTTTCAGCAGGCTGTCCGGGGTCACACTGATGGAATCGATGCCTAATTCCACCAGGAACTGCGCAAAGTCCGGGAAGTCGCTGGGGCCTTGGCCGCAGATGCCCACCTTGGTCTTGGTCTTCTTGGCTGTTTGGATCAGCATGCGCAGCATGCTCTTCACGGCCTCGTTGCGCTCGTCGTAGATGTGGCTCACCAGCGCGCTGTCGCGGTCCAGGCCCAGGGTGAGCTGGGTGAGGTCGTTGCTACCGATGGAAAAGCCGTCGATGTATTGGCTGAACTCCTCGGCCAGGATGATGTTGCTGGGGATCTCGGCCATCAGGAACAGTTCCAGCCCTTCCTTGCCGCGCTCCAGGCCATACGCCTTCATCACCGAGCCCACCTTCTTCAGCTCCTCCACCGTGCGGCAGAAGGGGATCATCACCACCACGTTCTTCAGGCCCATTTTTTCACGTACGCGGCGGATGGCCTTGCATTCCAGCCCGAAGGCTTCCTTGTAGGCCTCGCTGTAATAGCGCGAAGCACCGCGCCAGCCGATCATGGGGTTCTCCTCGTCGGGTTCGAAATGCTCCCCGCCCAGCAGGTTTTTGTACTCGTTGCTCTTGAAATCGCTGAAGCGCACGATCACTTTGTTGGGGTGGAAGGCCGCCGCGATGCGGGCGATGCCGTAGCTGAGCCGCTTCACGAAGAAGGTTTCCTCATCCTCGTAGCCGTTGATCAGGTAGCTGATCTTGCCGCTGAGGTTGGTGTCGCCAAGCTCTTTGTGCTGCAGCAGCGCCAAGGGGTGCGCTTGGATGTAGTTGTTGATGATGAACTCCTCGCGGGCCAGGCCCACGCCGGCGTTGGGCAGGTTGGCGAACTTGAAGGCCAGGTCCGGGCTGGCCACGTTGAGCATGATGGGGGTGCGTGTTTCGGGCAGGTCGGCCAGCAGGGTTTCCTCCACGCGGAAGGGGATGATGCCCGCGTACACGATGCCCTTGTCACCTTCGCAGCAACTGGCGGTGATCTCCATGCCCGTTTCCAGTTTGTCGGTGGCGTCGCCGCAGCCCACAATGGCGGGCACGCCCATTTCGCGCGCTACGATGGCGGCGTGGCAGGTGCGGCCGCCCTTGTTGGTGATGATGGCGCTGGCCTTCTTCATGATCGGCTCCCAGTCCGGGTCGGTCATATCGGTCACCAGCACGTCGCCCGGCTGGAAATCCTTGCCGTCGGTGCTGCCGCCGCGGCCGTCCAGGCTGTACAGGATGCGCACCTTGCCCGCGCCCACCCGGTCGCCGATGGCGATGCCGGTGACCACGGTTTTCGGATCGTTCGGGCCGTGCTCCACCTTGTATTCCACCACGCGGTCGCCGGCCTTGCGGCTGTGGATGGTTTCCGGGCGGGCCTGCACCACGAAGAGCTTGCCGCTCAGGCCGTCCACGGCCCATTCCACGTCCATGGGGCACCAGTGGCCTTTCTTGTCGCTGTAATACTTTTCAATGGCACTTACGTTGCGCGCGATCTCCAGCACATGTTCGTCGCTGATGCAGAACCGATTGCGCAGGGGCCGTTCCACCGGCACGGTCATCACGGGCTTGGAGGGGTCCACGCCGTAGATCATCTTGCGGTCCTTGTTGCCGAGCTTCTTCTCAATGATGCTGCTGTATCCCTCGGCCAGTGCGGGTTTGAACACGATGAACTCGTCCGGGCTCACGCTGCCCTGCACCACCATTTCGCCCAATCCGTAGCTGCCGTTGATGAGCACCACGTCCTTGAAACCGCTCTCGGTGTCTATGCTGAACGCCACGCCGCTGCTGCCCACGTCGGAGCGCACCATCTTCTGCACGCCCACGCTCAGGCCCACCTGGAAGTGGTCGTAGCCTAGGCGCTCACGGTAGACGATGGCGCGGTCCGTGAAGAGCGAAGCGAAGCAATTGCGCACCGCGCTGATCAGGTCCTGGTGGCCGCGGATGTTGAGATAGGTTTCCTGCTGGCCGGCGAAGCTGGCGTCCGGCAGGTCTTCGGCCGTGGCGCTGGAGCGCACGGCCACGTCGGTGGCCTCCTGCCCGTGTTGTTGCGAGAGCTCGTCATAGCGGGCCATGATGCCCTTCCAGATCTCCTCGGGGAATTTGCCGTTCTTGATCAGGGTGCGCACGGCCAGGCCGGTGCGGCGGATGTTCTCCACGTCGTTCGCGTCCAGCCCGGCCACGATGTCGCGGATCTTCTGGCCCAGGTCGTTGTGCTGGATGAAGGCCTCATAGCTGGCCACGGTGACCACAAAGCCGCCGGGCACGCTTACGCCCAGTTTGCCGAGGTTCTGGATCATCTCCCCCAGGCTGGCGTTCTTGCCGCCCACGGTGGGGATGTCGCTGAGTTCAACTTCGTGGAGCCACTTGAGGAAGGGGGCCTGGATCATTGATGCCGGTTTTTCTGTTGGGAATGGCCGTTCTACGGAGCAATTGTTGGAAGGTTGACGCGAATTCCAAACTGGAGGTTGCCGGCCATGCGGCGTGCCATGCAGCCGTGAAAAATAATGCCGAAGACCTTCTGGCACCATGGTTTGCCATGATGAAATGATCCTGCCGGTACCAGCCTGGTGATCCCGGGGCGGTTACGCCCAAACCGGGCACCCCTCCGTGCAGTTCCGGCACATGTCGATCGAGCTGCGGTCGTTGAACAGGCGGCGGCGGAACGCGTTGTACACCGGGCCGTTCCAGATCTCCCGGAAGCTCAGTTCGTTCAGGTCGCCCATCACCCACTTGGCATCCTTGTCGAAGCAGCACGGCACCACCTTGCCGTCCCAGGTGACCACGCAGCTGTGCCACATCTTCCAGCATTCGTTGTCCAACCGGTGCTTCACTTCCCACACGCCGTTCGCGTTGCGTTTGTAGCGTGAATACTTGTCCTGCAAGGGGATCAGCGGGTGGTCATCGTGCGGGTCATAGATCTGGGCCGTCTTCAGCCACAAGTCGTCCACGCCGATCTTCCTCGCCAGCTTGCGCGCCTCCGGGACCTGGTGTTCGTTGGGCCGCACCACCAGGAACTGGAACACGATGTGCGGCGTGCGGCTCTTCAGCTTCTTCTTCCACTTCACCACCCGTTCGGCACCTTCGATCACCTTGGCGAGGTTCCCTTCCCTCCGGTAAGCGGAATAGGTCTCCTGGTTGGTGCCATCCATGCTGATGATCAACCGCGAAAGGCCACTGCGCACGGTTTCCTCCGCCTTGGCTTCCGTAAGGAAATGGCCATTGGTGCTGGTGTTGGTGTACAGCCCCTTGCGGTGCGCGTAGTTCACCATTTCCAGGAATTTGGGGTTGATGAACGGTTCGCCCTGGAAGTAGAAGGTGAGCGCCCACAGGTCCTTGGAGAGCTCATCGATCACCCGCATGAACAGCTCGTTCTTCAGGTTGCCCGTGGGGCGGGTGAAGGCCCGCAGACCGCTCGGGCACTCCGGGCAGCGCAGGTTGCAGGCGGTGGTGGGCTCCATGCTGATGCTGAAGGGCAGGCCCCGGATGATGGGGTGGCGCGTTTTCTTCGCTTGGCGGAAGCTGTGCCAGATGCGGTAGGCATTGCGCATGCGCCGCGCCGTCATCGGGCGTGCCCACAGCCGTGCATCGCGGAGTGCGGGAAGCATGGGTGCAAGGTATCCCGGCGGGTTCGATCATGGGACGTGGTTGGTGTTTGATCCGGGTACATGGCGGGAAGTTGCACGCATGCCCGTTACGTCCATCCGGGGCACGGGTGGGCATCGCCCTTACCTCCCCACCACTAATTTCCCTTGCCAAAGGCGCGCCTTGGAAGTGGTGATCAGGCACACATACGTGCCCGGCTGAACGTCGGCGAGCGGTAGCCATGTCTTGCCGGTAAACCGCAGCTCCTGTACCACCACGCGCCCGGTGATGTCCAGCACGCGCAAGGTGCAATCCTCATCAGCAAAGCCCTGCACCAGCACTTCCGATGTGGCGGGGTTGGGTTGTAAAGCAGGCTGCGCCGTTGGGGAAGCATCCGGCCCTTCCGCCACGGGTTGCATCATCATTTTCGGCCCTCCATGGCCGGTGCATTGCAGCATGGCCGCCTCCACATCGTCCCACGTGTAGGTGCCGTCGAGCACGGAACGTTCCGTTTGGGTGTAGCACAGAATGGTGGACAGCAGCGCTTGCTCCCCTGTATCGACCGGTTGGGGGATGGCTTGCATTTGCGCGATGGCATCGTCGTACTTGCCGGCGGCGCGGGTGATCTGGGCGCGTTCCAAGCGCGTGTAGAAGATGAAGTCGTCCTGTCCCTCCGCCGCAGCGCCGATGCGGGCGTCCTCCATAGCGGTCATCATGCCCCAATAGCTGTCCAGTACGGCATTGTCCGTGGCCGTGCTGAGCTGTCCTTTTTCCAGCGCATCGCCATAGCTCTCCAACATCAGGCTATGGCCGTACCCAAGCAGGAATTTCTCCTGGTCGTTCGGTTCCGGCAACGGGTTGGCCAGCAGGGCATGGAAAGCGTCCATGGCCAGCAGTTCATTGTTGGGCAGGCTGTCGTTGTAGCCCAGCTCCAAGGCTTCCAGGCTGGCTACGTTCAACGCCACCGGCAAGGAATCAGCGCCCAATACCACCGCACACCCGGCGCAGTCGTCCATCAGGCCGGGCAACGGCGCACCGGAAATCTCGCTGCTTCCACCTGGGACCGCAAGCGGCACCTGCCCGCAGGTGAACTCGGGACTGCTGGAGGGGTCAACGAATTGCAGCGGCGCCCCGCAAGTGGTGATGGAATAGTCCGCGCTGGTGAGGGGTGTGCCCACCGTGCCGTTCCAATTGTTCTTGCGCGCTTGTTGCGGGATGCCGTAAGGCTGGCACAGGAAGGTTCCATAAAGGCTTTTCTGCATGCCGGCGACCATGGGCTTTAGGCTGTTGTAGCCCAGGTCCAAGTACACGTTGTTGGCCAGCTGGCACCAGATGGTCGTTCCGTTTTTCACGGCGGTAACGGGGTCGTGCCCGCTGTGGTTGTCGTCCATGTGCAGGGTGCCGCCATGGTGGACCTTGAAGCCGTAGCGCTTGTTCAGGCCCACTGAGCCGCACGCCACCACGGCCCTGGCCTCCCCAACGGAGAGCCCGATCGCATTGTAGTTGAAGGCGGGGTTCCAAACGTTCAGGGTGGAGCTTCCTTGGAAGCTTACGCCCGTGCCCGAGTTTCTCCGGGCACTGCAATCATACAGGTAGGAGGTGTGTGCCATTTGCACGGCGATCAGCCCATCATTGCAATTATCGAACGCGCAGCCGGTGGCGATGATCCCCTTGTCATGGACATACATGCCGGTGTTGCAGTCGAGGAAATTGCACTGGTCGGCCGAGATGTAGTTCCCCAAGGTGGTGTTGTAGCTGTATACGCCGTAAGCCCCTTTGCTGAAGGTGCTGCCGTGGAGGTACACCAAGGGCTGCCCGTTCAGCCGCACCCCCCGGTGGGTGTTGCGCACCCCGGTGGTGCTGGTCACCGTGGCGTTGGTGAAGCTGATGGTGGCCGCTGCGGCCACGGGCGGCACGATGCGCGCATTGGACGCCAAGGTGGCCTTGGCATTGGCCAGTTTGAACTCCACCAACGATGCCGGGCCGTACAGGCTTTCCTGCTCCACGTGCAAAATGCGGTTGCCGGCACCCGTGCTTTGCAGGATGAAGCGTGTGTTCGCCCCGGCGGTCACATTGGTGCTGGGGTTGTCCGTGCTGGTGAACTTCACCAAGCCGTAGGTGGTGCTGGGGTCACCGTTGCGCGCAGGCGTAAAGGTGGCATTGGCCTGGATGTCCAGCATGCCCGCGATCTCCAGCACGCTGTTGGCCGCCTCCATGTTGATGCGCGCATTGGGGTAGTACACCAAGCGTCCGTCGTTGCCGTTCACCACGTCCTCCTCAATGATCACCTGCCCGCCGGGCAGCACGTTCAGCACCGAGCCGCCCATCAGTTCCAGCTTGCCGCCGCGCTTTACGCGCAGCACCGCCCCGTTGCCCACGTCCATGCGGCTGCCGCTTTCCAGCCTCAACGTGCTGCCGTTGTCCACCACAAAACCGCCTCCGGGCGCCAGGTTCAGCCAGGTGTTGGCCGGGCAGCGCATCAGGGTGGGGCTGGTGAATACTTGTTGGCCGTTATAGGGCTGCGGTGCATCGCGCCGGGTGGCGGTGGTGCCGCGGTCCAGGGTGATGGTGTTCCCTGCCGTTACGTTGAGAGAATATCCGGTGCTGGTGGCCACCGGGTTCAATTGGATCTCGTCCGCGCACCAGCGCGCATCGTTGGTTACGTCCACATCGTCGAAACGCACCTGCACTTGAATGGACCCATCCGCATACATCGTGTCCAGCTCCACCGAAACGCCGTTGAGGTAGATGCGGCGGAGGTTTTTGTTCGGTGTAACATCATTGTTATACCCAACACTGTTCATCATGGTGGCGCTGCTTGGGTTGGTGCCCACGCCCACCTTGCGGTTGCCGCCGGGGGTGAAGACCTGGCGCGCATTGCCCAACGTGTAAAGTCGGTCGTAAATGGCTCCGTTCACATCCTCCATGTCATTCAATCGGTGGTCCGCATAGGATAGCACAACATTCGCATTCAGGTCCAAGGCAACAAAATGGCGATCCGCCGAACCCGTGAAGGGGTTCTTTTGCCCACGTACGAATGGATATTTCGGACATTCCCAACAGACACAATACGTGGTGTCGACCGCGGCATTGAAGTGGATGTCGTAGTGCCCACTGGCATCAAGGGGCCTGAGGTAATCCCCGGGGCCACCATAAACTGCATTATAAGAGCTGGATTCCCGTACCTCTTTGTCGATCTGCAGGTACATCTGTAGGCCTGGCACGATGCCTTGGATGCAACCCCCTGGGTCCGGTTCATGGTTCCATTTATCAAATGGGTTCAAGTTGACGTTGATGCCTTGGTGGTTTTCCACCCAAAGGAACTCGGGATACTCGCTGGTGGGGTCGGTGAAGGGCAGCTTGATGCGGATGGCATCGCCGGTTTGCACGAAATCGCGGAGTGTGTAGGTGCCTGCCTGTGAGGGCAGGGAAGCATCCAGGTCACCGTTCACAAAGGCCGTGTTCGCGGCATTGCGGGCTGCTATTTCGTAGACGGAGCCCGCCGCCTTCCAGCCCATGCGCTGGCGGTCCCAGCCGTTCCAGGAAAGCAGGGATCCATTCCAAAGCCCCAAGTTGCTCCAGCCGCTGCTTTGTGCGATGAAATACTGGCTTCCATTAACATCCTTCCCACCGCCAGCCGTATGGAAATTATTGCTGCCATACAAGAGGTGGGCAAACTCGTGCCGGGTAATGGTGATCGGCACCCTGTCATAGGCTCCAAAACTGCTGTACGAATTCATGCCATAACCAAGTATGGAAAGCCCGATGGGATTTGAACTGGCGAAACCGGTTCCATTGTTGCCGCGCCTATTTCGCCAAATGATCATCACGTGGTCAAACTTCCTGGGGGTTTCCGTGCTTGGATGAAGTTTGGGAAGTCCAGGGCCAGTAAGGGGGTCGTTGTAGCTGCCGATCGTCCATCGGTCGAAATCATTTATGGAGTTGTAGCCATGCGCCGTGCTGATGGTATTGCCCAAGGCGCTGTCAACTGCGGCAAATACATCCCCAAGGGACACGACGCTGTCCGGGGTGTAGACTTGGAAGACACCGTGATTGGAAGGGGCTTGCAAATAATCGCCCAAGGCGATGAAATTGCCGGAAGAGGCTTGCTGATAGTAGCGGGTGAACAAACCCGACGCTGGCCCTGTTGGCACATCCCAGTCAAAGAGGTTTTCGGAGGAGTCGGGGTTGTCCGCCCAAGTGGGCATCTGGTGCGCGGGCCAACCGGCAGTACCACCCGGCGGGGTGGGGTCGTAGATGGGATTGGCATAATTTACCTCCACGGGCACCACCAGGATCCGGACCATGCCGTTGGTGGGCATATACCAGCCATTCCAACTGGCATATGTTCCGCTCCCACCACCAAGCATCTGCTGCGGCGCTGGCGGGTCCACGAACTGGCATGCTTGACCCAATGCCGCAGTCAGCCCGATGCAGCCGACCAAGGCAGTGCTAAGGAATCTTTTGGAGTGTGGCATGGTAGCGTTGGTTTTGGTTGGTCCGTAGGGTGATGAAATAGGTGCCGGGCCCGAGCGTAGATACATCCAGCGGTCCTGTTGTGCCTGGGTACGCCAGCTCAAGAAGTTGGCGGCCGGCCACGTCCGAAATAAAGAGTTCCTGTACCCTGCTGCCAGGCGATTCGATATGCACTACGGCATGGGCAGGGTTAGGCCAAACCCGCAGCGTTGTCCTTCCGGAATCGTGCTCCGCTACCGCAATATCGTCCACGGCATCGAAATACACGGCGAATGCGAACAGGTACTCCGATAGGAAATCGATCTGGACGCTATCCCGGATCAACATGCTGAGCATGCCGAAGTCCAAAGTGCCATCATTGAATTGGGAAAAGGCGAGCCCGTTCATGACGGCGAGGCCAATATGGCCTTGGTCGTACGGCAGGTATGGCGCGTGGAATAGGCTGGTATCCCAGGTGATGGTCATGGGCGGGGTCCAGTTGATCGCATCGATGATCGTCCCATCGAAGTTGGGGAATTCAGTATATGGATATGCATGAATCTTTGTGGAGTCTCCATCCCAGTTCCATGTGAACACATTGAACCGGGTATAGTCAAGCTGAGCGTCACCCTCTCCAAGAGCATAATCTACCTGAGGTTGAAAATCGGAACCTACAGTTGCCGAGGTGTCATAAATCATCCATATCGTATCCCTCGCACCCGTACCATCTTCAAAAGCCAAGTGGAAGCGCCATGTGGGTTGGGCGGTGGTGGTGCAGGCCAGGGCCAAAGCGAGCAGGAGGATCAAGTGGCGCATGGCAGGAGTGGTTGCTAAGGTTTGGACAAGGTAAGGGGATTTTTCGCTGCTTGGAGCTGGCATTTGCTCACAAATTCAGGCACACACTCGTCCGCATTTGCAACGCGGGCGAAGATCGAGGCACGCTATTAACCAGGGCAAACGCATCTAAATCCTCCCAACTCGCGCTCGGATGCCCGCGCGCGGCCATAGCGGTATCCCGGCGCTCGGGTCCGGCTTGTGGGTGGCCTGTGCGTCCCGAGTGCCCGGCCACTGATCCGCCTCTGGCGGGCTCCTGCTACTTTCGTCTTCATCCGGTTGCGGAAGGCCTTGTTACCTTGCCGGAGCACTACGCCCACAGCAGTGCCCATGCGGAAGGCCGGTTGAAGATGTTTTATGATGAGCGATGAAGCGGCCGGAGGCCAATGTGAAAGAGGGCACTCGGCACAGCCGAGCGCCGGTGGAGGTGTTCAACTGGAACACTCCTCCATTTGTCGGTGCGAGCAGGTAGTCGCCCAACAAGGTCAGGTTACCGGACGAAGCATCGTGCAAAAGCCTGGTAAGCATGGCTTGGGGCTGTCCTACACCCGCTGGCACGGGGTCCAATAGGTTTTGTGTTGGGTCCGAGTTGTTTACCCAATTGGGCAAGGCATGGGCGGGCCAGCTATCCGTTCCGTCGAGATGAGGGTCCAAATGGGTGGAGTCCGGATGATACTTCATCTCGACCAGGACGACCAAAGCACGTATTGTTCCCGACGTAGGCAGGGCCCATCCAAACCGGCTCTCATACAGGTCGCTTCGGGAACCACCACCCAATGGATCGTTGATCGAATCCTCCACAACGCACTGTGCGGAAGCCCAGGTGGTTACAGCGCACATAGACTAAGGACCCGACTTAATGAATTTGCCATTGTGGATGTAGTTTGAATTGGATCGCAACCGAACGAAGTAGGGTCCATCAGGCCAGCTCTGGATCGGTACCATGGCCACGTTGGAGAAGCTGTGTGGCCCATGGATGAGGCGGCCCATCACATCCACAACTTCCAGTTGACCGGATGTTTGGCCGGACAGGCGCACTTCCAGTTGCCCGTTCCATTGGCGTATGTAAAGCTGTGCTGATCGGTCTTCATGGATCCCTATCGTTTGAACCAGGTGCGTAATGGTGAGGTGCGTAGGGAACAAGATGTCACCATAGTCTTCGACGGCAACTACACTATCCTCTTCCAAAATGCTAAAAGCCGGTTCCGGAAAATCCATATTCCCCATCCACCAGAAATAGTTCCCACCCAATGCAGCATAGTTGATCGTGTCCGGATTCGGGAGAAATGAAGCATGCAACAAGGACCGGTCCCAGCGGATGGTTACCGGGTATTGGTAGTTGAACGCACGGATTTCAACCTCGCCACCGCCCATCCAAGGGAAGAGACTATACGGGAATGCATTTGTCTTTGTTGAGTCCCCATCCCAGTTCATGAGCCATACATTGAACGCATCCAAATCCATTGTACATGCACCTTCGCCTAATTGATAATCCACGTCGCCCAAATCCCATCCTTGAGTCGCCGTCGTATCCCAGACAAACCAGATGGTATCCCTCGCTCCCGTGCCATCCTCAAAGGCCAAGTGGAAGCGCCAAGTGGGTTGGGCGCTGGTGGTGCAGTCGAGGGCCAAGGCGAGGAGGAGAATTAAGTGGCGCATGGCGGAGGGTGTTGCTAAGGTTTAGACAAGGTAAGGGGATTTTTCGCTGCTTGGAGCTGGCATTTGCTCACAAATTCAGGCACACACTCGTCCGTATTTGCAACGCGGGCGAAGATCGAGGCACGCTATTAACCAGGGCAAACGCATCTAAATCCTTGGTGAGGAAGCGAGAAGATGTGCGACCCACTCCGGGGTCGAGCCACGCTTTGTCGAGAGGATTCAACGTTGTATGACCCGCTTCGGGGTCAAGGGGAGTGTTATGAACGTGACCCCGAACGGGGTCACACAGTGTCGCAATCGTACCCGGGAGGTACCGACCCCGGAGTGGGTCGCACAGCACATCAACGTGCATGATAAGATGCGTTTGCCCTGCGCTATTAACGCGCACATTCCAACCCCTCCCGTTACTTTTCCCCATCTTGCCCGTCCTAACGGAAACCGTTGCATGAGGTCATTGGTACTCTGCGTACTGCTTCTGTCGGCATCCACCATTCCCGCCCAAGTGGTGGTCTCCGGCCGCGTGCTGGATGCGGCCACCAAGGAGCCGTTGGCGTTCGTTCCGTTCGTGATCGAGGGCAGCCGCCAGGGCACCACCTCGGACATCGATGGGCGCTTCAAACTGCAGGTGTCCGCATGGCCGGTGACATTGCGCGCCAGCTACGTGGGCTACGAACCGGCCTCGGTGACTATCAGCGACGGCAAGCCGGTGACCGTATTGCTGAAGAGCAGCACCACCGAGCTGCAGGCCGTGCGGATCACCTACACGGAGAATCCCGCGAACCGCATCATCCGCAGGGCCTACGCCAACCGCAAGGTGAACGACGGCCTGCGCAGCCGCAGCTACCGCTACACCAGTTACGGCAAAACCGTCTTCGACCTGGCCAGTGACAGCCTGCCTTCGGGCCGCCCGGCCGGAAGCAGCGCGGCCGAACCGGACACCACCGCGACCTTGGGGGATACCGCCCGGCAGGATACCGCCGGGGCAAAGTTCCTGCGGATGTTGGAGCGGCAACACCTCTTCTTGATCGAGAGCGCCACAAAAAAGAGCTTTATCCCGCCGGCCGCGGCCAAGGAAACCGTGCTGGCCATGCGGGTGAGCGGACTGAAGGACCCGGGCATGATGGCCTTGGCCGCACAAACCGAGACCTTCAGCATCTATTCCCCACAGATCGGCATCGGCGACAAGAACTACCTCGGCCCGATCGGACCCGGCAGTACGGGCAAATACCTCTTCGTGCTGGAGGACACGCTGTACCAGGGCCGTGACAGTGTGTACGTGATCAGCTACCGGCCGCGCAGCGGCACCAAGTTCGAGGGCCTGAAGGGCTTGCTGTACATCAACACCAACGGCTACGCGGTGCAGAACGTGACCGCCGAGCCGATGGAGAAGCAGGGGATGAGCATCCGCTTCCAGCAGCAGCACCAGCGCCTGCCATTGGCGCAGGGCGATAGCGCCTGGTTCCCCGTGCAGCTCAACACGTTCATCTACCTGAGCAACCTCAGCGTGAACGGCCTGAACGTGGTGGGCGAGGGGCGCACCTACCTGAAGGACATCCAGCTGGACCCGGACATCCCGCGCAAGGAGGTGCGCGGGCCGGAGATCGTCGTGGACCGGCTCGGCCTGCGCAAGAGCGAAGCCTACTGGGACAGCCTGCGCATCGATCCGTTAGGCACGAAGGACCTGCGCACCTACGAAATGATCGACAGCCTCGGCGAGGCCGGGAACCTGGACAAGAAAGTGAAATTCTTCACCGCCCTTGCCTCGGGGCGTTGGCCCATCGGCCCCGTGGACCTGCGGCTGGACCAGCTGATGGCCTACAACCGGTATGAGGGCTTCCGCCTGGGCGCAGGACTGGCCACCAACGACAGGGTTACACGCTACGCCTCCCTTGGCGGGTATTTCGCATACGGTTTCGGAGACCAGCACTGGAAGTATGGCGGCGACCTGACCATCAAACCGTGGCATGGACGCGACCTGCACCTGCGCCTGGCCTATGAAAACGATGTGGCCGAAACCGGTGGGGTGGCGTTCGAGCGCAAGGCCCCTCTGCTCACCAATGAGAGCTACCGCATGCTGTTCGTGGACCGCATGGACCGCATTGAGCGCTTCTCCGGCAAGTTCCTGTTCCGGGTGGGCAGCTCCCTGAAATTGTGGGCCGGCACCGAGCGGGCGTTGCGGGTGAACGACATCGGCTACGGCTACGCGCTGCCCGTGGAGGATGGCATCACCTTGAAGCGGAACGATTTCCTCTCCGGCGCCTGGACCTTGGACGTGCGGTGGGCCTTCCGGGAGAAACTGGCCCGCCTGCCCACCGGCGAGGTCTCCCTGGGCACTAAGTTCCCGGTGGTGTATGTGCATGCCATGAAGGCCCAAAAGGGCCTGTGGGAAGGGGAGTGGGACACCTGGCGCATGGATGTCCTGGTGGAGAAATCGTTCAAGATCCGATTACTGGGCGAGCTTTCACTGAAGCTGATGGGCGGCATCGCCGGTGAACAGGCACCGATGGCCTTTCTGTACAACCTGCGCGGAACCTGGAACCGGCGCCTGCCCGTGGCCAGTGCCAATGTGTTCGAGACCATGCGGCCCAACGAATTCCTGGCGGACCACTACGCGGCGTTGCACCTCAAGCACAGCTTCGGCAACTTATTGGTAAAAGGCAAGCACTTCCGCCCGCGCCCGGCGATCGTGGGCAGCGCAGCCTTGGGCGGTCTCACGCACCCGGAACATCACGAGGGTCTTTCCTTCACCCCGCTGCGCGAGCCCTTCCTGGAAAGCGGGCTGTTGATCGAAAACCTACTGCAGTCGGGCTTCAGCAGCCTTGGCGTGGGCGCTTTCTACCGGTACGGCCCATACGCCTTCCCGGATTTCAAGGACAATTTGGCGGTGAAGCTGGCCGTGGGGTTTGCGTTCTGATCCCATCCACCCGCAGTTCCGCCAATACCCCCGCCGGAGTGCTGAGGATTATCCTGTCCATCCTGTTCATCCTGTCCAAAGGATGTTGAACGCGTATCCCGTCCATCCCGCCATCCAGCCCAAAAATCCTCCCGTCCACAACGGGCTTTTTCGCACCTTTGCGCGCCTTGCCCGCGTTTCTTCCTCCGCACGGCGAGGGCATTGAACCTTCACCATGTGGGCTTGGCTGGCCGGACGCGTATTGCGCAATCGAACGGGGATCCTCATCGCCGTGGCAGTGCTCACTGCCTTCTTTGGTTTCCAGGCCACCAAGGTGGAGATGAGCTACAAGCATGGCGGCCTGCTTCCCGAAAGCGACCCCGCCTATGCCGAGTACCAAGGCTTTCTGAAAACGTTCAGCGCGGACGGCAACGTGATCGTGGTAGGCACCCAGGGGGACAGCCTGTACACCCCGGCCAATTTCGCGGCCTGGTACCGGTTGGGGCGGGAAGCCAGGCAGATCAACGGCATCGACAGCGTGTTCAGCGAAGCCCACCTGTACACGCTGGTGCGCAACGACAGCGTGCAGAAGTTTGAGCTGAAGCCCGTGATGGCCCGCCTGCCGGGCACGCAGGCGCAAATGGATTCGCTCAAGGCGCGCATCCGGTCACTGCCGTTCTATAGGGGGTTATTGTACAACGACAGCACCAAGGCCGCCTTGATGATGGTCTTCGTCAATCCCAAGCTCTTCAACTCCGAGGGGCGCACCAAGGTGATCAACGCCCTGGAGGCGCGGCTGGACCAGTTCAGCCGGGAAACGGGCCTGCCGGTGCATGCCAGCGGGCTGCCGTGGCTGCGTGTGAAGAATACCCAGTTGGTGAAGGGCGAGATGCCGCGGTTCGTGGCGCTGAGCACGCTGATCTGTGCGGCCTTGCTGCTGCTGTTCTACCGGTCGTGGCGCGTCATGCTCATCTGCCTCGGCGTGGTGGCCATCGGCGTGGTGTGGGCCTTTGGCAGCATGGGGCTGCTGGGCTTCCAGATCACCATCCTGCAATCGGTGATCGCCCCGCTGCTGATCGTGGTGGGGGTGCCCAACTGCGTGTTCCTGGTGAACGCCTACCACCACGATTACGTGCAGCACCGCAACAAGATCAAGGCCCTTCAACGCATGATCAGCCGCGTGGGCGCGGCCTGCTTCATCACCAACGCCACCAAGGCCGCGGGCTTCGCTGCCTTCTGCATCACCTACAGCGCCGCGCTGGTGGAATTCGGCCTGATCGCCACCATCGGCATCATGTCCATCTTCGTGCTGGGGATCACCTTGGTGCCCATCATCCTCAGCTACATGCCCGTGTCCAAGCCGAGGCACCTGGCCCATTTGGACCGCCGGTGGCTGGACCGCACCGTGAACACCATCGCATCCCTTTCCCAGCGCAGGCGGCCGGCCATCTACGGCGCCACGCTGCTGGTTACCGTGGCGGCCTGCTTCGGCATGCTGCGGCTCAAGGACGAAAGCCGCATTGTGGACGACCTGCCGGCGGACAACCCCGTGCTGGCCGACCTGCATTTCTTCGAACGCAACTTCCACGGCGTAATGCCCTTGGAGGTGGTGGTGGATACCGGAAAGAAAGGAGGCGCGTTGAAGGACGCCACCCTGAAACGCATGGACCGGCTGACCGACACGCTGGCCACCTATCCCGAGTTCAGCAAACCGCTCAGCATCGTGAATGCCGTGAAGTTCATGCGGCAGGCCTTCTATGGCGGCGACCCGGACCGGTACGGCCTGCTCACCGGCACGGACAAGCGCTTCATGCTGCCCTACATCGAAAACATCGGCAGCGGCGACGGCAAGGGCAGCGCCAACATGGGCAAGGCGTTCCTGGACAGCACCCGCGGTGCCACACGCCTCACCGTGCAAATGGCCGATGTGGGCACCACCCGCATGGACGTGCTATTGAAGAAACTGCGCGCACAAACCGACAGCATCTTTCCCGCAGACCGGTACAAAGTGACCTTCACCGGCACCAGCGTGGTGTTCCTCAAGGGCAGCAGCTACTTGGTGAGCAACCTCATCAGCAGCCTGTTCTGGGCCATCGTCATCATTGTGGTGCTCATGGCCCTGTTGTTCAACTCGGTGCGGATCCTCATTGTGGCGCTGATCCCCAACGTGGTGCCACTGATCGTCACGGCCGGCCTGATGGGCTTCCTGCACATCCCCATCAAGCCGAGCACCATGCTCGTCTTTGGCATCGCCTTGGGCATTGCGGTGGACAATGCCATTTTCTTCCTGGCCCGCTACCGGCTGGAAGTGAAGCTCAGCGGCGGCGACCTCAACCAAAGCGTGGACCATGCGGTGCGCGAGGTGAGCGTGGGCATCATCTACACCAGCGTCGTGCTCGTGGCGGGCTTCTGCATGTTCGCCTTCTCGCGCTTCGGCGGCATCCAAGCCTTGGGCCTGCTCACCACCATCACCCTGCTGGTGGCCATGCTCACCAACCTGCTGGTGTTGCCTGCCCTGGTGCGCTCGCTCAACAAGCGCATCATGTCCAAGGCGTTCAATGAGCCCATGCTCCAGTTGTTGGACGAGGAGGAGGACATCGCCCTGGACGCGCTCACCGTGGAACACCATCGACCCGAAACCAAACCCGTGGAATGAAAGGCATCATCCTCGCCGGCGGAAGCGGCACCCGCTTACACCCCCTTACACTGGCCGTGAGCAAGCAGCTCATGCCCGTGTACGACAAGCCCATGATCTATTATCCGCTGAGCACGCTCATGGCGGCCGGCATCAACGAGATCCTGATCATCAGCACCCCGCACGACCTGCCGCACTTCCGCAAATTACTGGGTGACGGGAAGAGCTTGGGATGTTCCTTCACCTATGCCGTGCAGGAAGTGCCCAACGGTTTGGCGCAGGCCTTCGTCATCGGGCGCGATTTTGTCGGGAAGGACAAGGTGGCATTGATCTTGGGCGACAACATTTTCTACGGTCGCGGCCTGGGCCGCATGCTGGGCCTGCACACCGACCCGCAGGGGGGGCTGGTCTTCGCCTATCATGTCAGCGATCCGGAGCGCTATGGCGTGGTGGAGTTCGATGCGGACAACCGCGTGGTGAGCATCGAGGAAAAGCCGGCCAAGCCCAAGAGCAACTATGCCGTGCCAGGGCTGTACTTCTACGACAACAGCGTACTGGACATCGCCCGTGACCTGAAGCCCAGCGCACGCGGCGAGTACGAGATCACCGACGTGAACAAGGAATACCTGCGCCAGGGCCGCCTGAAGGTGGAAGTCCTGGACCGCGGAACCGCATGGTTAGACACGGGCACGTTCCGCAGCCTGATGCAGGCCGGCCAGTACGTGCAAGTGATCGAGGAACGTCAGGGACTGCGGATCGGCTGCATCGAGGAGGTGGCCTTCAAAAGGGGTTATATCCATGCGGCGCAATTGAAGGAGCTGGCCATGCCCTTGGTGAAGAGCGGGTACGGGACGTATTTGTTGAAGTTGATTGAAGGCTAGTTGTTGGTTGTCAGTTGTTAGTTGTCAGTGTGCCCTAACAACCGACAACCGGCAACTGACAACTACAGACATGACCCACCAAACCCGCATCGAAGCACGCATCGCAGAGTGGTCGCAGAAGCTCCCGCAGGGCAACCTCTACGCGCCCATGGCCTACCTGATGGGCCTCCCGGCAAAGCGCGTCCGCCCCATGCTGGTGCTGATGGCCTGCGAACTCTTTGGAGGCCGTGCGGAAGATGCCTTGGATGAAGCCCTCGGCATCGAGCTCTTCCACAACTTCACCCTGATGCACGATGACATCATGGATGCCGCGCCGCTGCGCCGGGGCCATGCCACCGTGCATGAAAAGTGGGATGTGAACACGGCCATTCTAAGCGGCGACGCCATGCTGGTGAAAGCCTACCAGTTGATGGGCAAGCATCCACAGGTGGCCGCCATCTTCAGCAAGCACGCCTTGGCGGTATGCGAGGGCCAGCAGTTGGATATGGAGTACGAGCGGCGCGAACAAGTTTCCGTTTCGGAATATCGTGCCATGATCCGCCTGAAGACCGCCATGCTGCTGGCCGGGTCCCTGCAGATCGGGGCGTGCCTCGCCGGTGCCGGGGCAGTGGACCAAGAGCGCATTGCGGCATTCGGGGAACACCTCGGGCTGGCCTTCCAACTGCGCGACGACCTGCTGGATGCCTTCGGTGATCCCGCTGCCACGGGCAAGCAGCAGGGCGGCGACCTGCGCGCGGGCAAGAAGACCTTTCTGCTCATTCGCGGGTTGGAGCTGGGCGAAGCGCATGGGCGTCGGGAACTTCAGGATGAATTGGCCAAACCAGGGGAAGGACGGGATGTGCCGCGCATGCTGAAGGTGTTGGAGGAACTGGGCGTGCGCACGGAAGCGGAACGCACGGTGCAGCAGGAAGAGGAATGGGCGATGAATGCCCTGGGTGAAGTATCGGCACCTGCCGATCGCAAGAAACCATTGCGCCAACTGGTCACGCTGCTGATGGGACGTACCCGGTGACGCACCCGCCCCCACACTTCCCGACCTCCCCCGCTTGGGCACCCCCGCACCAGGGATCCACTCCGGTTGCTACATTTCCACCATGCGGAGCTGGTTGCGCACAGTAGGCGTGCTGGTGCTCGGGTCATGCGCCTTGGGCTTGTATGGCCAAGGAAGTGAAGTGCCGCCTGCGGAAGGGCGTACCGGAGCGGTGATCATCAACCCCGAGCAGTTGTGGAACGGGAAAACAAGCGTAGCGGGACAAGGCTTTGAAGTGCCCGGCATCACGCTCTCCAGGGGCCGGGAACAACGGCACCGCATTGGCGACAGCGCCCAATATGCACTGCGCAACTACGTGGACACCGCTTGGGCTTCCGCCTCGGCCACGGAAGACAGCGTGGTGGCCGGCGCCACCGTGCATTGGGTGCGTTACCACCTGAAGGCAGACAAAGAGGTCAAAGGCTGGCCCATGCTGGTGAACGTGCATGTGAATGCCGCATTCACCATGTACCTGAACGGCAAGAAGCTGGTTCAGGCGGCCGCGCCCGGCGACCTTGCCTGGGCGCGGCATGATTCCGTGCCGCGGTACACCGTACCAGTGGCCCTGCTGTGCGATGGCCGGGATGAGGTGCTGGCCCTGCGCCTGGAAACTACCCCGGGCGCAACCCTTGCGCAGACCGGCTTGGAGGTGAGCATCCATGCGGCGGATAGCGGCTATCATTTGAACAGCATCGTGATGAACTACGGGCTGTTCATCGGGATCAATGTCCTCATCCTGCTGATGGCCTTGGTGCAGGGCTGGTCTGAGCAGAAGCGCAAAGGATGGCTGTTGCTTGCCGCGTTGTCCCTGTGTTCGGTAGCGGACACCATCTGCGTGCTGGGCGGGTCCATGGGTGTGCTGGGCTGGCTGCCCGATACGGCGCGCGTGCTGGAGATCATGCGGTTGATCACGGTGCCTTGGGGCATGTACTTGTTGATCATGGTGCTGGCGGAACTGCGGGGTGAATTGAGCCGGAAGCGCACGTGGTTGTATAGTGCCGGCATCGCGGTGATCACCGTTGGGGGCATCATGGTGTTGGCGATGGACGGAACAGCGGATCCCGGCAAATGGGTTTCGTTCAGCTACACCGAGAACTCGGCACGGCAGTTGGCCTTTTATTTCCTGCTGGGCATCCTGGCGCTCATTGGCGTGTTTGTAGTGGTGTGGTTTGCCATTGAAGAAGTGCGCTTGGGCATCAAGCTGTGGCGCACCAAGGGTTACGAACGCTGGGTGGGCGTTGGTGCGGTGGCGGCCAGCTTGCTCACGTTCGCACTGGGGGTGCTGGGTGGATTTGCCGGTTTTGGCCTCGCCAACTGGCTTTCAGTGCTGGCGAGCTACTGCTCCTTCGTGGCCGTTCCGATCAGCGTGGCCATTTACCTCTCCATCCGTTCGGCGCACCACACGCGGCTGGTGACGCGCCAGCGCGATGAGCTGGACCTGGAAGTGCAGGAGCGCACGGCGGAACTGCAGTCGGAGAAGGAGCGCAGTGATGACCTGCTGCACAACATCCTGCCGCACGAGGTGGCCGAGGAACTGAAGAACACCGGTGCAGCGGAAGCGAAGCACTTTGACCAGGCCACGGTGCTCTTCACGGATTTCCGCGGGTTTACCCAGATGAGCGAAAAACTTTCACCGGAGCAGCTGGTGAACGAGCTGGACACCTGCTTCAAGCATTTCGACGGCTTGATGGACAAGTGGGGCATGGAGAAGATCAAGACCATCGGCGACTCGTACATGGCGGCCGGGGGCCTGCCCGACCCCGCCAAAGGCAGCCCGGCGGATGTGGTGCATGCCGCGTTGGAGATGCAGGAGTTCATGGAGGAGTTGGCGCAGAAGCGCACCGCACAAGGACTTCCCGTGTTCCGCATGCGGGTGGGCATCCACACGGGCCCGGTGGTGGCGGGCATCGTGGGGGTGAAGAAATTCCAGTACGACATCTGGGGCGATACGGTGAACACGGCTTCGCGCATGGAGTCCTCCGGAGAAGTAGGCCAGGTGAACATCAGTGGTGCGACATACGCGTTGGTGAAAGACACCGTTGTCAGTCCGCAGTTGTCAGTTGTCAGTTGTCAGGGCGGAACACGGACAACTGACAACCAACAACTGACAACCCCAGCATTTAATTTTACTCCCCGCGGAAGAATACAGGCCAAGGGCAAGGGGGAAATGGAGATGTACTTTGTTCGCCGAAGCTCCAGCGGATCGTAGGACCCGGATTATGCAGCAGGGTTCGTTGCGAGGGTCGAAATCACAATGGCAGCGCGGATTTCACCGAGAAGGAATAGCACAAGCTATTGTGGCGAGGGGAAAACCGGCGAAGCGTACGCTGCCGCAGTGATTTCGGGCCGTAGTAGAAATCCTGCTGCATATTCCGGGTAGGAGAACTTGGTCAACCGGCCAGTTCACCCAACGCCGCACCAAGCGTGGGATACCTGAACCGGAACCCGCTGCCCAAGAGCTTTTCGTTGCTGACCCGGGAGCCTTTCAACAGCACATCGCTGAGCTGCCCCAAGGCCAATCGCAGGAACACGGCAGGTACGCCCGGCAGGAAGGCCGGTTTGTGCAGGGCCTTCGCCATTTGGCGGGTGAAGTCGCGGTTGCTCAGCTGTTCCGTCGCCGCCACGTTGTACGTGCCGTGCATCCCCGCATGCGTAACGGCATGGGCGTAGGCCCGTGCAATGTCGTCCAGGTGCACCCAGGTGATCCATTGCCTGCCGCTGCCCAGCGGTGCCGCCAGCCCCCGCCGCGCCGTGGCGGAGAGCTTCGGCCAGGCGCCACCCTGCTTGGCCAGCACCATCGGTGTGCGCAGCTTCACTACGCGACAATGCGGGGCCCAGCGGTCGGCCGCGTGCTCCCACGCCTGCGCCAGTGTGCCGATGGCATCATCCGCGGGCGGATCGTCTTCGCTGAAGACGTGTTCGCTGGTGACAGCGCCGTAATAGTTGATCCCGCTGGCGCTGATGAAGGAACCCGGGAAGCGGCCAAACCGCTCCGCTGCGGCCAGCAGCACCTCGGCGGCCTTCACGCGGCTGTCGTACAACACACGCATCCGGGCGGCCGTCCACCGCCCACCGGCGATGCTGGCCCCGCTGAGGTGGATGATGTGGTCCACGCCTTCCAGTGCCTGCGGGTCCACCTCACCGCGTTCGATGCTCCACGTGAATACCGGTACCGGTGCATCTGTCCGCTTGCTTCGGCTCAGGTGCCGCACGTTATGTCCATGCCCCACCAGCAATTGCGTAAGCCGCGTGCCGATCAACCCGCTGCCACCGGTGATGAGAATGGTGGGCATGGGGTGAAATTAGTAGTTGGTTGCTGGTTGGGCCCACGACCAACCAACGACTGACAACTAAAAAACCACCTCACCGCAGCAAGGTCACATGCCCCCTTGCACGCTGCCTCATGCCGATCACGGCATCGTCGGGGTCCATGTAAAAGCGGTAGTTCAGCTGCCACGCATAAACACCGATCGGGCAGGGCTCGTTTTTGGCCATGCCGTCCCACTGCGCATCGTTCCCGGTTCCGTGCGCGATCACCTGTCCCCAGCGGTCGAAGATGTACAGTTCCACGAAAGCGAGGTTGTTGCCCAAAGGCAGAAGCACGTCATTGATCCCGTCGCCGTCCGGGGTGAAGGTGTTGGGCATGAAGATCGTGCCCGGGCAGAATTCCTTCACGGTGATCTCCTCGTGGATCGTGCAGTTCTCCTGGTTGGTGATCACCACGGAATACACCCCGGGCGCATGGATCGGCAATACGCGCGAGGTGTCGCCGCCCGGTTGCCAAGCGAAGGAGCTTCCCGGATTTCCGGCGTCCAGGTCCAGGATGGTCGGTGGCAACTGGAAGCAGTGGGTGAGGCTATGTGCGGGCAGCTCATCGGGCAACGGATGGAAGGTGGCCAAGAGGCTATCCTTCGTCATGCAGTATCCATTGTCCACTTCCAGGCGGATGTCCGTGGTTTCCGTGACCGTGATCTGCTGCGCCGTGGATCCGGTGCTCCACCACACGGCACAGGTGTCGCACCCGGCGTTCAACGTAAGTACCTCGAGGTCGCACAAGGCCGTATCGGGCCCGAGGTCCACCACGGGGAACGGGATGAAGCCGATGTTCACGGATGCGCTGTCCACGCAGTTTTCGGGCGTAGAGACCACTACGGAGTACGTTCCGCCCATGCCGTGCACAGTGATCTCTTGTGTGCTCGCACCACCCGGCATCCACAGGTAGGTGCTCCCCGCGTTGCCGGCATCCAGCAGCACGGTGTCGCTGATGCAGGCAGCGGTGTCGTGAAGGCTGAACAAGGGGAGCGGATGGAAGATGATCTCTATGGTATCGGTGGCCGTGCAGGCATGCTGGTCCGTTACCGATACACTGTATGTGCCGGTGCTTCCCACGGTGATGGAACTGCCGGTGGCGCCCGTGCTCCACAGGATGCCCGGGCCGGATGTGCCCGCGTTCAGCGTGAGGCTTTCACCGGCGCACAGGGCGGTATCGGCACCCAGGTCCACCGTCGGCGGCTGGTGGATGGCAACTTGGTAAGCCACTTGATGGGTGCATGCGGCACCCGGATCGGTCAGGGTGCAGGTATAGGTGCCTTCCGCGCTTACGGCGATGCTTGGCGTTGTTGCACCCGTGCTCCACGCGTGCGTTGCTTGCGGAACGCCGGGGTCCAGCAGGATCGTGCCACCCTGGCATAGGCTGGTGTCCACAACGGTCTCCAACTGCGAGAAGGGGACGATCACCTGCACGGTATCCCATCCGGGGCAGCCCACCCCGCCCGTCACGGTGACCCAATAGGTCATGGTGCTGTCGTGTTGCACGATCGGGCTGGTGGTGTTGGCGCCGCTCAAGAAGCCGGGCGGCCCCCATTGCACGGTGGCCGGGCCAAGATCGTGCACCACATGCAAGGGAAGGCCCAGGGCATCGCACACGGTGGTATCGGGCCCGGCGGATACGTTCCCCGGGTTTTCAATGGTCACGAACACGCTGTCCGCGTAGGTGCAACCCGATAGCAGGTCCGTGGTGGTGACCTGGAACCAACCAGGCCCGTTCGGCCACGCCGGGGTGGACATGGCCGATGGGCTCCCTACCAAGGCGGCCGGCGACCAGGCATGGGCCACATCCTGCACGTTCTTCACGGCGACCACCACATTGTCCATGGCCCAATTGTCCTGGCCCTGCCCGGCGAAAGTGGGTTGTGCCCAGCGGAAGCGCGTGCTGGCCGTTTGCGCCATGGCGGGGATGGGCAGTTCCACCAGTCCCCAATTCTCGTATTGGTAGGCGTAGCAGGTATGGAAGGAGGTCCAGTTGCCACCACCGTTCGTACTGAAAGAGACCTGGATATACCCGGTGGCGCCCATCCCTTCACAAGGTGCCGAACCGCTTCCCAGCTTGAGCTGGAACCGGATGATCCCGCCGGAGGAAACATCCAGGTCGGTGGTCTGGGCTTGCCGCGATGGGGGAGGGCCATTGAAGTACAAGGCATTGCCATTCACGGAACCGCATGCCACAGCGGGTTCGCCGCCGGTGATCTGCGCCCAAAGCGAGGCATCCGCCTGGGGGTCGAACTGATCGGAAGCAATGGCCTGTAGCATCTCCACCGAAAGGTGGGCCGTGTCGCCGAAGCAGATGGATGGCTCATCCACCTGGGCTTCATGCCGTACGATCCGCCCGGGCAGCACCGTCACATGGATGCTGTCCGTGGCCTCGGCACAGCCGGTGAGCGAACTCACGTTCACGTAGTACCAGCCGCTCTGTTCGGGCGTGATCGCGGGTGTTGGGCTGGTGGGGTCGTCAAAAAGGGTTTGCGGCGACCAACTGTAGTTGTACAACCCCGGCGGGTCCGCCGTTACCGACAAGGGTATTGGCACATTGGCGCAGCTATTGGCGGCACCCGCGGAAAGCGTGAGGGCGGGCGGAGTGTCCAGTTCAATGCTGAAGGTGCGCTCCAGGGGACATGAGCTGAGGTTCTCGGTACCACTTACCACGTAAACGTTGCTCGCCGGTGGCGCGAAGGTGTACACGGCACCCTCGTACAGCGTGTCCTGTGATGTGCCCTCGATGGACCACCAAGGCTCGCTCATTTCCGGATCGGCAAGCAAGGTGACCATCCCCGAGCCATCGAGCCCGCAGAGCACCGTGTCCACCACGGGCTGGTCCGTGGGCATGTACGCACCGGCACTGTACGCATAGGTCTCGTGTTGCGACCCCATGCCGTACACGTATACGATCACGCCGGTGGAACAGGCGACCCGATGGTTGCCGGGGTTGAGGGCCACCCTGGTATAGCTGAAGGAGGGGTCTGCTGCATAGGGCGTGAACGCGGAGGCGGACAGCAAGGCGCCATCCAGCAGCACCTGGCCCGCACTGGCTGTTTCCACCACGATGCTCACGGAGTGCGAGGTGATCTGGGGTGAAATGATGGTGGTGAAGTTCACCTCGGCGATCCGTTGATCGATGGAGTTGAGCGACAGCAGGGCGGGGTCGCCGATGTTATTGCCTGAGCAGGATTGGCCCTGGATCATTTGTGCCACGCTGATCGGCACATTGCTTTCGATCACCTTGGGTGCGGCCACGTTGTTCCATTCGGCCGATTGGCCGGCGTTCAGCACGGGTTGCGGGGCGCCATCGATCGTGTAGGTGGTGCCATCGGTATTGGCCAGTACGCGGTAGGTGTACACCTCGGGGCCGGCCCATGGCACCGTGTAATACTTCATTCCCCAGCCCTTCACCGGCAGGGACTGGTCGAACAGGTGGTCGCAGGCAGGGCAGGATGAGGGGATGTAGGAGCAGAGGGCACCACCGAACACGGCGAACGGCCGGCACCCTCCGCTCTCTGCCGTGCCCCGGACCCATGTTCCGGTCAAGTCGCCATTGCTTCCACCCGTGGATTGGATCTGATAGGTTTCCGCGCTGTCCAATTCAACAATGAACGGAACCCCGTTGGCGTGGCCTTGCACGGTATTGGCCTTGGGGGTCACCTCCACGCGGGTGCCGTCCTGCGTGGAAACGATCAGGAGTTGCGAGGGTGCGCCAAAGGCCTGGCCCTTGTAGGCCTGAACCCGGTATTCGCTGCCCAGCGCCTTGGTTGGAAGGATCGCGGTGGCATCCGCGCTGTTCATCGCCCAATTGAGCGCGTAGAGTGAAACGGGGTCCTCGGTTTGTACGAGAATGGCCTTGTGCTCAGGGATCTCGGAACCCGTGAGCCGCAGGTTCAGGGGCAGGTCGATGGTGGTAACGGCATTGGCAGCCACGGTGAAGGCCTGGCTGTAGGCGGTGTAGGGCACCTGGACCGTCCCCGATGTGCTTGTGTTGCTGGAAATGAAAAGTTGGATCTTCGGGTCGTCGCCTGCGTTGGCCATGAAGCCCAGCCAGAATTCGGTTCCCACCGTGGAAACCATTTCCCCTTGGGCCCTTGCATGCGTGCCCGAGAAGGCCAGCAGGGCTGCCAGGAACAGGCGCGCAGTCATCGGAGCCGTCAACGGTCCTGGCTTTTTGTTGAGGCTACCACGGTTTCCATGGCACATTCCACGTAAGTTACCATAACAAAACAAGCGGATAGGCCGGTCATTTCCAACCAGTTGGGCAGGAATGGGGGGGTACGTTTGAATATGGGGCGGGGGTCGCTGTCCGCATCAAGATCTTGAGGTTCTTCCGTTGTTGGGTTGCCGCTTGCCAGCGGAATACGGACACCACAGCGTTGTGCCGCGCTTCCAGGTCCAAATGCCGAGGCTCATATCCTTCCGGCAGAAGAAGCTGCGCGAGCGCCGTGCCCACCAAACCACTGTCGCCGGTGATCGGAACCTTTTCCAATTGATTAATTTGCCAATTCGCCAAAGGGGTTTATTGGCAAATTTCATTCATTGGCAAATGGCCTCAGCGTGATTGCTCCAGCACGCGGAAATCTTCCTGGATGAAGCCCATCTTCTTGTCGAACAAGGCGGCCTCGTCCCGTTGGTACATCAATTCACCCGTGCTGGCGTTGAACACGCGCCGGAAGCACCACTTGGTCTTGTATTCACCGGTGATCACCACATCGGCGATGCACACCCCGGATTGGCCCTTGGTTGCGGCGGCCATCAGCTGCGGGTAGTCCATCAGCTTCACCTCGTGCGTGTATGTTTCCTTGATCGCCGCCAGATCGGGCAGGCTCTTGTCCAATTGCTCCTTGGCCAGCCACAGCTCCTGCTCCTTGATGAAGCGGTTGCGGCTGGCGTACAGGCGGTCGGCGGTGGCCTTGTCGGTGATCTTTCCGTTCTCCACTTGTTTCAGGAAGTCCTGCAGGGCCTTCAGGTACACGTTCAACATGGCGGCGCCACCGTTGTCCATCTGCTTGGCATCGATCAGGATGGAAGCGATCTCCTGTTCGGCGGGCAGGTTGGTCACCGCGTCATCCTCCACGTTGAGCATTTCGCCCTTCTTCATTTTCCAACCCTGTACCAGGGCCAGAAAGGTGGCCGTGTGCTTCTCCTTGTCGGCCTTGCGCACCTTCATCAGGTAGGTCTTGGTGGGGTCGATGGGTGCGGTGGCCAGGTCGGTGGTGGTGCCGAAGTCGGGGTTTGCGGTAAAGCGCCAGTCGGCCTTCACGGCGTCCATCAGCGCGCGGTTGTACGGGCTGTCCTTGGCATCGCGGAGCACCAAGGTGGAGGATGCCTTGGCGGTAGCCACGGCCTTCTTGTCGAAGCTGCCGTACTGGGCCATGCTGGCGCTGGAAACGGACAGGGCGGCGAAGAGGAGGAAATTGCGCATGCGGTTCGTGTGCGGTTGAGGTTGAAAAGGTTCCACCGCAGGCCATGGTTGGCGGGTGGCGATCGGCACCGGCGAAAATAGTGCCAAGCTCTTCCCACCTTTGGCCGTTGTTGGCCGAAGATGAACGAAGGAGTGTCGAAACCGGACGGTGAAGGCCTGCTCAAGCGCTTGGACGAGGCGGTGGTGTTGCAGCGTACCGTGCTTCAGCTGCGCAAGGACCTGCGGGATGAGGAGCTTCCGGTGCCGGCGGTGGGGGAAGGGGCATTCGAGGAATTACGCGCTCGGGTGCTGACCTTGCTTGCGGAGCGGGAACGGGAGGGGGCGCATGCCTTCGGACTGGTGGTGAACCGCGTGGACCTGACCGAGCACCAACTGCGCACGGCCATGGCAGCGGGAGGCCTGCACGCCTTGGCGGGGGCAGTGGTGCTGCGCTGCCTGCAGAAGGTGCTGAGCCGCATGCGGTTTGCGGGCTTGGGATGAACGCATCTGTGTGGAGAAACAGACGATCCAGGATGATCACGCCCATGATCACCTATGGCGATCCATTGAACCAGGTGCAGCCACTCACAGGCCATGCTCTTATACTTGCTGCCTCCACAAAAGCATAAAAATCAACCCCGATGCGTACATTCTATACCTGCCTGCTGATCGCCTCTCTTGCGTCCCACGTGAACGGCCGTTTGAAGCTCATGGTGCAGCACTGATCACTACCCTGCGTTGGTGGTCGGCCTAACAGGAGTGCCGGCGGCCCATCTTTCCTCCCGCAGGGTCTTGCGCTGCGCAGGCCGAAGCGTCTGCGCGAAGGCGTGCAGCGGACCCTGCGCCCACGTTCGGCTGCTGGCATGTCCCGGCCATCATGCTAGTCCGTTCACATCCGCTCTTCATGGTGTCGTTCAGCAATGCATTGGCCGCCACCTGTCCTGATCCACCGCACCACCTCAAGCGCGGCGGGGGCCGGGGTATAAGGCTACTCGCACACCACCTTCACGGTTCCCAAGAAAAAATCCTTGGCCTGCACCTCAACCAGGTAAAGCCCGGCTGGGATGTTGCCCCGCTCCAGGGCGAATGAGGGGCCCAGCCGCTTCACCACGGAGCGGCCCAGCTCGCGCCCCAGCAGGTCCCTCCAGATAACCTGCTCGGGCTGAAGAGCTGCACTTGGCACCGACTGATCGAAACTCAATACCGCCCTACTGGCCATAGGATTTGGCCATACGCCGATCATTTGGACCGGTGCCATTTCCGTTAGCTGCACCGGTAGCGGGGAGCTATCCGTGTACCGCTTGCAGGGCGAGGGGAAGCCGCCGAGCGCTGGGGTGCCCTGCAAGTGCCTGAGCTGGTAGCCGAAAAGAAGCAGTTCGGGAAAGACATCCACGGATTGCCATGGCAGATAGACCTGCTGTATCGTTTGGGTCATGAGGGGCTGGGCGTAATTCTCAGGAAAAATGGGCTGCCGGAAGATCACGGTACCTGATTGCGGCAAGCCCAAGGGCCCGAACGCATGGACCCAGCCCGCAGGTGCCATGGCCATGAGGGAGCCGTATTGATTGTCATAGCGGCCTTCCTCATCCTGTAATGCCACGAAGCCCATTCGGCTATAGACCAGGTCCACCGGGCCCCATTCCAGGTCAAATTGGAAGCATCTGCCCAGCGTTATGCCAGGCATGCGGTTCTCCGCGTAGAGGTAGCGGCCCGTCAGGTCGAAGTCAACATTCAGCAGGTGCGGGTACATCATGACCGCCATCGAGGCGGAATCCCCACCATAATCCTGCAACCGGATGTCCGCCCAATGGACCAGCGCACCAGTGGCCCGGTCAAAATCAAAGATCTCCACTTTGTTGGTATCCAAGGAGGTATCGTTCTTGACCACTGCAAGACGGTCCCCTTGGAAACTGAAATTCATCTTTCCGTACCGGTCCATGTTCCGTTCCGGTGCGGAGGGCAAGTACACAGTGCCCTGATGCGAGATCACCGGCACCGTGTCAAAACCCGAAGGCCCGAGATGGAAGGCGTGGAAGGCATCGTCCGCTTCCCCATGCAGCAACACCCAGTAACCGTTCTCGTCCAAAGTGGTGGTGGCCGTCAATTTTGCCGTGACATGCTGCATGAACCATGTGGTGTTGCCCACTACAACCCCGGCACTTCCGCCGGAAAGGTCGACTTCCACCCATCCCGCTCTTGCATTGGGCGGCTCTTCAATGATGAAAACCGCATACCGCTCACCAGGCCCGGGGATCGGGAGGATCAGGTAGTTCGCCGCCGGCACGTTCCAACCCAATTCAGCAGCCCCGCCCCCCTGCACCAGTTGGAACAGGGCATTGCGGATCCCGAAGTCATCGGCCAACAAGCGGAACTGCCCCTCCGTGTCACTGATGGAGGCATTGCGCAGGGAGACCGTGTCCGCCAGGGGCACGGATACGATCGTATCATGGGTAAACTGTAGCCAAACCCCGCTAGCGAACACCCAGTTGAAGTTGCGTTTCTGCGCTTGCACCGTAAACAGTGCGCTCATGAATGAAGTTACGAGCACGGTCCTGAAGAGAGTGGCACGGCCACGGCTTTGCAGATGGTTCATGGGCAAACGAATTGTCCAATCCCAACTTGAAGTGGCGGGCCGCAGGTCACCTTGAATTGATACTCATATGGCGGATCAGCACCCACATATGCCCTTCCGCCCTGCAGGTTGATGCAGGACAGCTCCCCGTCACACTCCACTGGACCATAGGTTTGACTGAATGGTAATTCGGGGGGTACGTTGTAGCCCCACGAAAGAAACATACCCGGATCGGTACTGATCGTGAACGTAATCTTCAAGAGTTCATCTGTGCTGCCCAAATTCGCGTAATACCAAGAGCTGGCAGATAATGTCCCAATATCCGGATTGCTGGGATCAGCCCACGAGTATGCCAGGACGCTGATCTCGCATGGGCAATCCGTCCCAACTTCAATGATTTGGGCAGAGGTGTTGGAGGAGATCAGACCGGCCGATATGATAGACCATCCTTGAGCAACCCTGTAATGAAAAACGCGGCTGGTTATGAATTCAAGTAATTTCACTGTAAGTGGCTTTGACGTCCCAAACGTACTGTTCAACCCGGATTATGCAGTAGGATTCGTTGCGATGATTGAAATCACAACGGCAGCGCGGCTTTAACCGAGAAGGAATAGCCCAAGCTTTTCTGACGAGCAGAAAGCCGGTGTAACGTACGCTGCCGCAGCGATTTCGGGCCGTAGTAGAAATCCTACGGCATATTCCGGGTTCAAGTTAAGCAAAACCCTCTCCTGCCGCCGGGCCTCCCGCTTTCAGTAGCCCCAGCCATGCGAAGGCTACCTCGGGGCACCTGCGCTCACCTTGCGTGTTTATCCAACCCGTCATTGCGAGGCCGTCGCGGGTCCCGGCCTTGTGCCGGGAAGCAATCCATCTGGGCACCCCTTGCCTGGACTGCTGCGCCGCAAAGCCGGCTCGCAGTGACGACGCTCCTATCCAACCCGTCATTGCGAGGCCGTCGCGGGTCCCGGCCTTGTGGGGGGGAGCAATCCTTCTGGGCACTCTCGCCATGGACTGCTTCGTCGCAAAGCCTCCTCGCAGTGACGACGCTCCTATCCAACCCGTCATTGCGAGGCCGCTTCGGCCGAAGCAATCCATCTGGTCACTCTCGCCATGGACTGCTTCGTCGCAAAGCCTCCTCGCAGTGACGATACTCTTATCCCAACCCGTCATTGCGAGGCCGTCTAGGCCGAAGCAATCCATCAGGGCACCCTTGTGGATGGACTGCTTCGTCGCAGGGCCTCCTCGCAGTGACGGTGCTCTAATACGACCCGCCATTTTCCTACCGCCGGGCCTCCCGCTTTCAGTAGCCCCAGCCATGCGAAGGCTACCTCAGGAGCCCTGCGCCCACACACATCCGGCCATCAT
Source organism: Flavobacteriales bacterium (assembly GCA_023957375.1). Classification (GTDB taxonomy): domain Bacteria; phylum Bacteroidota; class Bacteroidia; order Flavobacteriales_F; family PHOS-HE28; genus PHOS-HE28. The sequence goes on from JAMLHB010000002.1 coordinate 1,215,392, forward strand.
GCTGTTCCACTCGCATCCACTCTTCGTTGTGTTGTTCATGGCAGCAGGATCAGTTCCAACTGCTCTACCAGGGTGTCGGCATGGTAGCTGGCCAACTTGCGATTTGAGTTTGATCCGATCATGATGCGTGCGTTTTCAGTGCACAAGCAAGGTAGCCCTTGGTGCATTTTTCGTGCCTGCGTCTCCGGCTGCGGTAGCGAATTGCTAAGGAACGGGGTGTGAGGGCAAATGTCTTCCTCACGGCAGTACCACCAACTGCCCCACATACCCTCCAGCAGGGTCTCGCGCAGCGGACCCTGCGGTAGCTGCATCTGAAGAAACCACCCGCACCACGTACGTGCCCGGTGCCGATGCCCCGGCCCGCAGTGTGTGCGTGTACGCCCCTGCAGGCCAAGGTTCCTGCCACACCACACGCCCGCTGGCATCGTGGATGGTGAGTGTTCCCTTTTGCGGCGGCGTGCCCACCGAAAGCACCGTTTGCCCGGCACTGGGGTTGGGGGCTATTTGCAGCGGTGCCACTTGGCCATCGTGCTGCTCCTGGATACCCATGTTAAGGCCGTACAACCGACTAATAAGCCGCTGGTTGCTACCATCGGTGCCGGTACCATCATCGTAACCATGGTAAGCGCCGTAGATGTAGAAAGATCCGTCAGAGGCGTCCATCATACCCTCGATTACTCGATTGTAGGATGTGGGTCCCTCACAACCGCCGCAACCAACTCCTTCAAAATAACCGTCCAACAGATTGCCTGCGGTATCCAGCATTGCTATACCGCCTTTAGCTTGACCATTGATGCGATCAAAGCAGCCCATAACGATCAATTGGTCATTGCCCAATAGTTTTGTTTGTCCTATGATCGGGAAGGTATGCGTATTGTACGTTACCTCGCAGTAAGGCGCATGGAACGTTGGGTCCAATGAGCCATCCGGCATCAGGCGGATCAAGCTGAGCGTATCGGGTGAGCCGATGAACTTGAACCATCCGGAGGCCAACACCTTTCCATCATTCACGGGCAGATAATCCAGTCCCATGCCCAATTCGAGGTAAGGAGCGTTGAAGGTGGTGTCCAAGCTTCCATCGGGGTTGAGGCGGAAGATGGTTGGCGAGGGGTGGCCCTGCACGAAGCCCCCGCCTCCGGTACACATGAACTTGCCATCGGGCATTTGGCGGATGGTGAAAATGGGGCTTTCGGCGGAGATGGGCGTGCGGGTGGTATCCACGTGGCCATCGCTGCGGAGCCAAAAGCCGGCGTAAGGCCCCTCAGGCAGTGAGGGAACACCGTAAACGTTGCCATAGCCGGTGACCAACACCCGCCCGTCCGGGAAAAGTTGATAGTCTCCATCCTGAACTAAAATGACCCCTGTTGGTTGCCATGTTGTGTCCAAGGTTCCATCCCAATGGTATCGCATTCCAGAGCGGCCAACGTAGAATCCATCACCCCAAGGTGTCATCCGGCCACCCAATAAGTAGTAATGGCCATCTGGCGTGAGGTATGTCTCCACCGTTCCATCCATGTTCAGCACTCCTCCGCCCAGGAATGCCGCGTCCACCCCGGGAAACCGGAGCTGCCCGGAGATGATGAGCTTGCCATCAGGCCGTTGGAGCACGGAGTTGATGTTGATCTCATCCACGGGCAGGCGGAAGCTGGGGTCCAGGTCGAACGGCTACTGGGCAGCCGTGGCGGGGGGGGGCCCCCAAGGCCCCCCCCCCCCCGGGGGGGGGGGGGGGGGGTGG
>JAMLHB010000003.1 GCA_023957375.1 Flavobacteriales bacterium
CCGCATCAAGGAAGAGGAGAAGTACACACTGGACCCCGACTTCTGGAACGACCAGAAGAAGGCCCAAGGGGTGATGCATAAGATCCGCGAGTTGAAGCGTTGGGTGGAACTGTACGAGAACGTGAAGCGGGAGGTGGATGATGCAGAGGTGACCTACGAGTTCTTCAAGGCGAAGGAGGCCAGCGAAAAGGAACTGGAGGCTCAGTTCAAGAAGGCCGAGGACGCTTTGGAGGAGCTTGAGTTCAAGAACATGCTGAGCGCCGAGGAGGATCCCTTGAGCGCCGTGGTGCAGATCACCAGCGGGGCGGGTGGCACGGAGAGCAACGACTGGGCCTTGATGCTGTTGCGCATGTACCGCATGTGGGCCGAGAAGGAAGGCTACCAGGTGAAGATCCTCGACTACCAGGACGGCGACTCGGCCGGCATCAAACAGGCCACCATGGAAGTGGGCGGCGAGTTCGCCTTCGGCATGCTGAAGGGGGAGAACGGCGTGCATCGCCTGGTGCGCATCAGCCCCTTCGACAGCAATGCGCGGCGGCACACCAGCTTCGTCAGCGTGTACGTGTTCCCCCTGGTGGACGAGAGCATCGAGATCGACATCAACCCGGCGGACATCACCTGGGACACCTTCCGCAGTGGCGGCGCCGGCGGCCAGAACGTGAACAAGGTGGAGACCGGCGTGCGCCTGCGCCACGCGCCCACGGGCATCATCATCGAGAACACTGAGACGCGCAGCCAGTTGGACAACAAGAACAAGGCGTTGCAGTTGCTCAAGAGCCAGCTGTATGAGGCGGAACTTGAGCGCAGGCGCAGCAAGCGCAGCGAGATCGAGGCGGGCAAGAAGAAGATCGAATGGGGCAGCCAGATCCGTAATTACGTGCTGCAGCCCTACAAATTGGTGAAGGACGTGCGCACCGAGCATGAGACCAGCAGCGTGGACGATGTGCTCAATGGCGAGATCGATGAATTCCTGAAGGCGTACTTAATGCAGCACGGGCAGAGCCAGAAAGCGTGATGCAATGTGCCAAAATGCCAATTTGCCAATGTGCCAATGCAACGCGGAACAACGATGATCGGGTCATTGGCGAATTGAATTTTGGCGAATTGGCGAATTGAGTCATTGGCAAATTGAAATGGAAACCTACACCATCTACCACAACACCCGCTGCAACAAGAGCCGCTGCGCACTGGAGCTGCTGAAGGAGAACGGCATTGAGCCGGAAGTGGTACACTACCTGAAGGATGCGCCTTCCGTGGAAGAACTGGAGAAGCTGGTGATGAAACTGGGCCTCCCGGCGGAACAATTGGTGCGCAAGAGCGAGGTGCTCTTCAAGGAGAAGTACAAAGGGCTGCAACTGAACGAACACGAATGGATCCGTGTTATGCATGAAAATCCCCAACTGATCGAAAGACCCATCGTGGTGAGAGGCCACAAAGCCGTGATCGGCAGGCCCATGGAAAACGTACAGGAACTGATCGACAATAAGTAAGGGCGCAGGATCCTGCGCCCCAACAACATGGAATATCGCATCGAGAAAGACACCATGGGCGAGGTGAAGGTCCCCGCCGACAAGTACTGGGGCGCGCAGACCGAGCGCAGCCGCAACAACTTCAAGATCGGCCCACCAGCCAGCATGCCCGGGGAGATCATCCACGCCTTCGCCTACCTGAAGAAGGCCGCGGCCTTGGCCAACACCGAGCTGGGCAAGCTGCCGCAGGGGAAGTGCGACCTCATCGCCAAGGTGTGCGATGAGATCCTGGAGCATAAGCTGGACGACCAGTTCCCGCTGGTGATCTGGCAGACCGGCAGCGGCACCCAGAGCAACATGAACGTGAACGAGGTGGTGGCCAACCGCGCGCACGTGCTGCAGGGCGGCAAGCTCACCGACAAGGAGAAGGTGCTTGGTGCCAACGACGACGTGAACAAGAGCCAGAGCAGCAACGACACCTTCCCCACGGCCATGCACATCGCGGCCTACACCGCCACGGTGAAGGTCACGTTGCCGGGCCTGCGCAAGTTGCGCGACACCTTGGCCAAGAAGAGCAGCGACTTCAAGGACATCGTGAAGACCGGTCGTACGCACTTCATGGATGCCACGCCCCTTACGCTGGGCCAGGAGATCAGCGGTTATGTGCAGCAGATAGACAACGGCATCCGCGCGGTGGAGAACGCGCTGGAGATGGTGCGGCAACTGGCCCTGGGCGGCACCGCCGTGGGCACCGGCCTCAATGCGCCCGCAGGCTACAGCGTGCTGGTGGCAAAGAAGATCGCCGAGCTCACCGGTTTGCCGTTCATCACCGCGCCCAACAAGTTCGAGGCGCTGGCCGCACACGATGCCATGGTGGAACTGAGCGGCGCCTTCAAGCGCTTAGCTGTTTCACTGAACAAGATCGGCAATGATGTGCGCATGCTCAGCAGCGGACCGCGCAGCGGCATCGGCGAGATCATCATCCCGGACAACGAACCCGGCAGCTCCATCATGCCCGGCAAGGTGAATCCCACCCAGCCCGAGGCGCTCACCATGGTGTGCGCCCAGGTGATCGGCAACGACGTGGCGGCCTCCATCGGCGGCATGCAGGGCCAGTTCGAGCTCAACGTCTTCAAGCCGGTGATCGCGGCCAACGTGCTGCAAAGCGCCCGGTTGCTGGGCGATGCCTGCGTGAGCTTCAACGACCACTGCGCCGAGGGCATCCAGCCCAACAAGCCCGTGCTCAAACAGCACTTGGAGAACTCGCTCATGCTGGTCACCGCGCTCAACACGCACATCGGCTATTACAAGAGCGCCGAGATCGCCAACAAGGCGCACCGCGAGGGCACCACGCTTAAGCAAGCCGCATTGACCCTGGGTTATGTGAGCGCCGAAGATTTCGACAAGTGGGTGGACCCGGCGAAGATGGTGAGCGGGGGGTAGGCTGACCGGGACGCTCTGTTGGAGTACTTCCAAACCCTGCAACTTGGAATGGACGTGGATGGACGCCGATCGGCGTCCATCCACGTCCATTCCAAGTTGCAGGGTTTGGAAGTACTCCAACAGAGCGTCCCGGTCAGCCTACCCCCCGCTCACCATCTTCGCCGGGTCCACCCACTTGTCGAAATCTTCGGCGCTCACATAACCCAGGGTCAATGCGGCTTGCTTAAGCGTGGTGCCCTCGCGGTGCGCCTTGTTGGCGATCTCGGCGCTCTTGTAATAGCCGATGTGCGTGTTGAGCGCGGTGACCAGCATGAGCGAGTTCTCCAAGTGCTGTTTGAGCACGGGCTTGTTGGGCTGGATGCCCTCGGCGCAGTGGTCGTTGAAGCTCACGCAGGCATCGCCCAGCAACCGGGCGCTTTGCAGCACGTTGGCCGCGATCACCGGCTTGAAGACGTTGAGCTCGAACTGGCCCTGCATGCCGCCGATGGAGGCCGCCACGTCGTTGCCGATCACCTGGGCGCACACCATGGTGAGCGCCTCGGGCTGGGTGGGATTCACCTTGCCGGGCATGATGGAGCTGCCGGGTTCGTTGTCCGGGATGATGATCTCGCCGATGCCGCTGCGCGGTCCGCTGCTGAGCATGCGCACATCATTGCCGATCTTGTTCAGTGAAACAGCTAAGCGCTTGAAGGCGCCGCTCAGTTCCACCATGGCATCGTGTGCGGCCAGCGCCTCGAACTTGTTGGGCGCGGTGATGAACGGCAAACCGGTGAGCTCGGCGATCTTCTTTGCCACCAGCACGCTGTAGCCTGCGGGCGCATTGAGGCCGGTGCCCACGGCGGTGCCGCCCAGGGCCAGTTGCCGCACCATCTCCAGCGCGTTCTCCACCGCGCGGATGCCGTTGTCTATCTGCTGCACATAACCGCTGATCTCCTGGCCCAGCGTAAGGGGCGTGGCATCCATGAAGTGCGTACGACCGGTCTTCACGATGTCCTTGAAGTCGCTGCTCTTCTTGGCCAAGGTGTCGCGCAACTTGCGCAGGCCCGGCAACGTGACCTTCACCGTGGCGGTGTAGGCCGCGATGTGCATGGCCGTGGGGAAGGTGTCGTTGCTGCTCTGGCTCTTGTTCACGTCGTCGTTGGCACCAAGCACCTTCTCCTTGTCGGTGAGCTTGCCGCCCTGCAGCACGTGCGCGCGGTTGGCCACCACCTCGTTCACGTTCATGTTGCTCTGGGTGCCGCTGCCGGTCTGCCAGATCACCAGCGGGAACTGGTCGTCCAGCTTATGCTCCAGGATCTCATCGCACACCTTGGCGATGAGGTCGCACTTCCCCTGCGGCAGCTTGCCCAGCTCGGTGTTGGCCAAGGCCGCGGCCTTCTTCAGGTAGGCGAAGGCGTGGATGATCTCCCCGGGCATGCTGGCTGGTGGGCCGATCTTGAAGTTGTTGCGGCTGCGCTCGGTCTGCGCGCCCCAGTACTTGTCGGCGGGGACCTTCACCTCGCCCATGGTGTCTTTCTCGATGCGATATTCCATGTTGTTGGGGCGCAGGATCCTGCGCCCTTACTTATTGTCGATCAGTTCCTGTACGTTTTCCATGGGCCTGCCGATCACGGCTTTGTGGCCTCTCACCACGATGGGTCTTTCGATCAGTTGGGGATTTTCATGCATAACACGGATCCATTCGTGTTCGTTCAGTTGCAGCCCTTTGTACTTCTCCTTGAAGAGCACCTCGCTCTTGCGCACCAATTGTTCCGCCGGGAGGCCCAGTTTCATCACCAGCTTCTCCAGTTCTTCCACGGAAGGCGCATCCTTCAGGTAGTGTACCACTTCCGGCTCAATGCCGTTCTCCTTCAGCAGCTCCAGTGCGCAGCGGCTCTTGTTGCAGCGGGTGTTGTGGTAGATGGTGTAGGTTTCCATTTCAATTTGCCAATGACTCAATTCGCCAATTCGCCAAAATTCAATTCGCCAATGACCCGATCATCGTTGTTCCGCGTTGCATTGGCACATTGGCAAATTGGCATTTTGGCACATTGCATCACGCTTTCTGGCTCTGCCCGTGCTGCATTAAGTACGCCTTCAGGAATTCATCGATCTCGCCATTGAGCACATCGTCCACGCTGCTGGTCTCATGCTCGGTGCGCACGTCCTTCACCAATTTGTAGGGCTGCAGCACGTAATTACGGATCTGGCTGCCCCATTCGATCTTCTTCTTGCCCGCCTCGATCTCGCTGCGCTTGCTGCGCCTGCGCTCAAGTTCCGCCTCATACAGCTGGCTCTTGAGCAACTGCAACGCCTTGTTCTTGTTGTCCAACTGGCTGCGCGTCTCAGTGTTCTCGATGATGATGCCCGTGGGCGCGTGGCGCAGGCGCACGCCGGTCTCCACCTTGTTCACGTTCTGGCCGCCGGCGCCGCCACTGCGGAAGGTGTCCCAGGTGATGTCCGCCGGGTTGATGTCGATCTCGATGCTCTCGTCCACCAGGGGGAACACGTACACGCTGACGAAGCTGGTGTGCCGCCGCGCATTGCTGTCGAAGGGGCTGATGCGCACCAGGCGATGCACGCCGTTCTCCCCCTTCAGCATGCCGAAGGCGAACTCGCCGCCCACTTCCATGGTGGCCTGTTTGATGCCGGCCGAGTCGCCGTCCTGGTAGTCGAGGATCTTCACCTGGTAGCCTTCCTTCTCGGCCCACATGCGGTACATGCGCAACAGCATCAAGGCCCAGTCGTTGCTCTCCGTGCCACCCGCCCCGCTGGTGATCTGCACCACGGCGCTCAAGGGATCCTCCTCGGCGCTCAGCATGTTCTTGAACTCAAGCTCCTCCAAAGCGTCCTCGGCCTTCTTGAACTGAGCCTCCAGTTCCTTTTCGCTGGCCTCCTTCGCCTTGAAGAACTCGTAGGTCACCTCTGCATCATCCACCTCCCGCTTCACGTTCTCGTACAGTTCCACCCAACGCTTCAACTCGCGGATCTTATGCATCACCCCTTGGGCCTTCTTCTGGTCGTTCCAGAAGTCGGGGTCCAGTGTGTACTTCTCCTCTTCCTTGATGCGGCCGCGTTTCTCCTCAATGTCCAGGTAGCCTTTCAGGGCTTCTAAGCGCTCCTGGAGGTCGTTGACCTTTTCGATGGTGATCATGGGTGCGGGGCCGGCCGTTTTCGGGCCGCGAAGGTACGGACCGGAGCCAGTGTGCACATCGTGACGGACATCAGGCTCCACCGCCTGAAAAGTGCCACACAAATCTCAGATCAGGCTTCCGGGCCTTGATCTTCACCGATTCTTCCCGAAGGAGCAGAAAGTTGATAAATGCGGGCAGGAATCCCAGGCAACCTAATGGCCCGCAACACGTCATTCTTTCGTATCGGTGATATTTCGCCTTTCCGGACCTGAATTGTTCAAGTCTTCACGCCATGCTTCGGAAAATACGCCTGTTCCTGTTGGCATTGCCATTGGCAACTGTTCCGCGGATTTCCTTGGCCCAGAACTTCAATTTCACCAGCGGCCCCATTCCGCTGTGCGACACCACCTACTTCACGGCCACGGTAAGCGGCATTGGCGCGCTGGTGTATCCGGGCAGCTTCTCCGACGGCTACTACCTGAGTGATGTGTGGCTGAACATCACCACCAACCACCCGCAAACCCTGCAGATCTTTTTAACCTCACCCAACGGCTTCGTGCTGCTGCTTTCGCAGTTCAATGGGGCGGGCGGGCAGAACTACACGGACACCCACTTCAACGGCTGGCAGAACATCACCACTGGAACAGCACCCTTTACGGGCAGTTTCCTGCCCCAAGGCGGCTCTGACCTAGGCAACTACTTCGCTGGTTGGAGCGGGGACGGTATCTGGACCCTGACGGTGATTGACACGGCTTGCGCCAATGGGGGTACCGGCCCAGACGGAGATTGGGTACCTGGCTCTTTCGGTGGTGGTGGCGGTGGCGGTGGTGGGCCCACTGGAGGAGCTGGCATGGGGTTTGGCTACAACATTGGCAACCCATGGGTTCATTTGCCGGATGTTACAGTCTACCTCTGTCCGGGCGGAAGTGTGGATATTCTGGGGTATTATTGGGAGAGTGTATATATTGGTGGTGTATTAGGGACCCCTGATCCACCAAACCCGAATGCCGTGACCACCCCTGGGACGTATGGCGTCGTCGGCTCTCACTGGGATCAGAACTTCATCATCAATTCATACCCTGCAGATCCGCTTGGCCCGGACCAATCCGTGGTGCAATGCGACCTTTCCGTTCCGGTGAATCTTGCCGCCCTCTTCCAGGTGACGGACTTAACCTTGACTTGGAGCTTTAACGGATCCCCAATCCCAGCTTCCACAGCCGTCTCCGCTACCAATGCCGGCGTGTACCAAGTGATCGGGCAGAACGCGAACGGTTGCAACGACACGGCCTTGGTCACCCTTGCTAATGGAAGTGATTTTTTGGGCGCCGATCAATCGCTAAACATTTGCAACGGATCAAGCACGGACCTCACCACCTTGTTCCCCACTTCCGGGGCCACGGAAACGTGGTTCTTCGGGGGCACCTCCATTCCTGCGCCTACTGCAGCAAGCAACCCAGGCACCTACACCTTGGTCGCAACGGCGGCATCGGGCTGCGCCGATACGGCTGAGGTGGTGCTGAACGCGCTGCCCGCCGTGGCCTTGGGCGCCGATCAAGCAGCCACGCTGTGCAGCAATGCAACCGTTGACCTTGCAGCGCTGTTCACAACAACCGGCCTTTCCTCCGCATGGACCTTGAACAATGCAACTGTTCCAGACCCCACAGCCGTGGATACGGCTGGCCTTTACACCTTGGTAGCCACGAACGGTTCCGGATGTTCAGACACTGCACAGGTGACCCTTGTTTCTGCCGCAGCCCCGGTGCTCGGGCCGGATGCAGCGCAAGCAACCTGCGAAGGCAACACTGTGGACCTGACAGCGAGCTTCAACCCGGCAGGTCTTACCACGGCATGGACACTGTCCGGTGCGGCAGTACCTGACCCCACTGCCGTTGGCGCCACCGGGCTTTACACATTGGTGGCCACCAATGCCGCTGGCTGCAGCGACACGGCCCAAGTAGCTGTGACGATCAACCCGGACCCGGTGTTGGGCGCCGACCAATCCATCACCGCGTGCACCGGCCATCCCGTGAACTTGGGCAGCCTCTACGATACCGCCCCGCATGTTGCCGTATGGACGGTCAACGGCACGCCCGTTCCGGATCCGGCAGCGGTAACCAATGCGGGAAGCTATTTGCTCACCGTCACTTCATCGGAAGGATGCTCCGCAACGGCCACCGTGGACCTGGCCTTTGTGCCTGCGCCGGACCTCGGCGCGGACATGGCCTTGACCATCTGCGCGGACAGCATGATCGACCTGGCCACCTTGTACCCCACCACAGGGCTTTCCGCCACGTGGACCCAGGGGAGCGCGCTGGTGACATACGCATCTGGCGTGGCGCTGCCGGGCATGTACCAGCTGGTAGTTTCCAATGGGGCATGCACCGATACGGCCAAAGTGGTGCTCACGGTCAATCCGAACCCTTCCCTTGGCGAGGACCAACCCTTCACGCTGTGCCCCTGGCAAACGGTGAATTTGGGCACCTTGTTCCCAACGGACGGGCTCAGCACGGCCTTCACATTGAACGGCGTGCCCGTGGCCAACCCTGATTCCGTGCATGCGGCGGGGGTGTATGCCGTAACGGCCACGAACGCTGCGGGATGCAGTGACGTGGCAAACGCCATCATCACCAACATGGATTGCCTCTGCGAAGCGGACTTCCAAACGGATGCGCTTTGCTTGCAGGAACCTGCGCAGTTCACGCTGATCGCGGATTCCACCGTGCAAGCCGTACACTGGGATTTTGGCGGTGCTGCAACTGCTTCCACGGAGCTGAACCCCGAAGTGCATTTTGAGGCGGGCCAGGACGTGCCCGTCACCCTGCAAGCCACGCTCAGTTGCGGCGTGGTCACCGTGGAGCACATCGTACACGTCGAGGACTGCTCACAGAGCTGCCACCTGTGGTTTCCCAACTCCTTCACACCGGACAAGGACGACAAGAACGACATGTGGAACTGGGCCGGTGATTGCACCCCTGATCCGTACAAGCTGATGATCTTCAACCGCTGGGGCGAACTCATCTTCTCCACCACCGATCCGCATGATGCGTGGGACGGCACCTACGGCGGTGTGCCCTCGCCCATCGGCGTGTACGTGTACAAGGCCGAATACCAGTTTCCCTACCAGGATGCGCAGACGGCCATTGGCCATATCACGCTGGTGAGGTAACGCGATCACGCTCGCCCGCGTTTGCAACGCGGGCGCATCACCCCGGTCGTTTGCAACGATCAACCCTGATCCAGCCTCACGGTCCGCCAGGCCATTGTTGCGATGAGCGCGCTGCAAGCGCCTTGATCTTCGCCCGCGTTGCAAACGCGGGCGAGTGGGATTTCCTTGGTGCGCGCCCAGCGTTTGGCCACGGGAAGGCACCACTGCTGGGCAACCAGAAGGCATATTCCAAGTAAAGAGTTCATCGGTGAAGATAGGCTGCACTGCGGCCTATTTGCTTTGTGCCCGAAGCCAATTTCGAGATATGCGGATCCTGAAGGCCACCTACAATGAACTCCTTGGACGAGACGAGTGGATCATCAAGCGCAAAGCGATCATACAACGCGATGGAGGAGCTTGCCGCAACTGTGGATCAAGGGACCACCTTCAAGTTCATCATCGGCAATATCACAAATGCCCAAAAACCGGATACAAAGTCGCGCCATGGTGCTATGCGGATCAATACCTGATCACGCTGTGCAACAATTGCCACAAACAAGGTCACCACGTTCATCACGTCCCCTGCTTCACAGTTAAATGATCTTTAAACCCCCTGTTGCCATGAGCTTCATGAGCCGTATCTTCCAAAGAGCAGAAAAGGACACCGCCACTAAGGTGGCTGTAGCACCAGTTGATTTGGCGAATCCCACCACAACCCTCGTGGAACAGGAACTTTTTATTGACCGGGAACCACCCAGCCCCACCAAGGAATCCATGCGGACCCTCACCCGATTGGAGGAATTGGCCAGCACTGACCACCGAGAAGCGGGTCGCTTGGATGGGTTCACCTATCATGACATGACGATTTGTGGCCAAGGGATAGAGCGGATCAAAGCCGAAATTCGCTGTGCTCTGGAGCAGGAGGTGAATCGGATCGGTCGATTTGTTGACCTGTTGGACGTGGAGATCCGAAAGATCCAGGACACCGGCAGCGCCAATTTACTTCTTGACCTTCAGGCCAATCGCGACCAAATGGAACGGGATCGCTATCGGCTGAACGAACAGCAGATGCTGGTCGTGGGCAACTCAGGTCTTGCCGACCTCCCGACAACCACGTATGAAGCCGGATTCCGACAGGGATATCGGGAATACTTGGAATCCATGAACTTCATCCTAAAATACCAGGGATGACCATGCTGCACTTCTTCTCCATCCTCACAGGCGACCGTTACGCGACAGTTGCCAAGCACGGCCCGGTCTCCCGAAGGAAGGTGATTGCCATGGGAAGTGGCCTTCTGTTGGTAACGGGATTGTGGTTCTTCATTGGTTTCAACCTTGGCATGAATGCATTCGGCATGAAACCATTCCCCGCCCTCGCGCTCGGAGCTTCAATGAGCGCGGTGGTCTTCTTGGTGGATCGCATGGTACTGCTCAGCAGTGGGAAGCACTGGGGCATTGTTGTCTCCCGGATAGCACTTGCACTATTGATGTCCTTCCTCGGTGGCATTGGCCTTGACCTGTACATTCTACGAGCTGAGATCGATCAGACGGTTGTGGGCATGCACAGGGAGGCACAAGCCGAGATGGCGAGTTCACTTGCCATGGGTTATGCTGACAAGCAAAATGATCTCGCCTTGGTAGTTGAACATGCCCGCCAAGAGCTGGCTGCAGCTGAGGCAGCCTGGCTCAAAGAGTTGGATGGCACCGGTGGTACCGGCCGCTATGGTGCAGGAGCGGTAGCCCGTTCAAAGGAGCGACTGGTGCATGATCGAAAGGGGGCACTTGCTGATGCACAGCAACGCGCGGACCTGCTGTCCCAAAAGATCGCTGCTGAACAACTGGCAAGGACATCCACATTGGCCCAAGCACAACGCGCCACAGGTCTATTTGACCGCATCCACGCCATGAAGAACTATATTGCCACGGACCCCTTGGTGCGGATCGTTTATCTACTGCTCACCTTGCTCTTGATCCTTGTGGAACTATCCCCGCTGGTGGTGAAGTACGGCTTTCCCACAACGGCGTACGAGCAAGGCATCGAAGCGGCGAACCACATGCATTGCGAGCAGGTGAGGCTGTTGGCGCACAAACAGGAGCAATTCAATGCCCGGAGCGCTGCGATGTCCGTGGAAGAACTCCGCTCCCGGGCACGGTTGCAGGCCATAACAGAAGCATACCAAGGTTGAACTTATGTCAACAAGGAACGCCCGGACACCCCAGCTTATCCAGTGCCAAGTGCATCCCTTCTACCTTGGCTGAACCAGTTGTTGCCATGCCTGTCAATAAGCACGCCCTGATCCGCTACCAAACCTTGGACCGCTGCTTTGCAAGTCGCGGCAGGCAATACTTCTTGGATGATCTGTTGGAGGCATGCAACGAAGCCCTATTCGAGTATGACAGCAACGCAAAGGGCATTTCCCGCAGGCAGCTCTTCGAGGACATCAAGTATATGGAAAGCGCCCAAGGGTGGTCCATCCCGCTTGAACGGATCAAGGAGGAAAACAATCGGACCTGGTACCGTTACGCAGAACCTGGTTTTTCCATCAACAAGCAGCCGATCAACGTGGATGAAGCCGCCCTGCTCAAGGAAGCGTTGCTCACCATGGGCCGCTTCAAGGGCATGCCCCAGTTCCAATGGGTGAATGAGCTCATGGTCCGATTGGAGGCCGGATTCGGATTGCGGCAAGGTGCGGCGCATGTCATCGAGTTCGAGGAGAACCCCTATTTGAAGGGAAGTGAGCAGATCACCCCACTCTTTCACTTCATTCTGGGAAAGCAGGTCTTGGCTGTGGAATACCAGAGCTTTAAGCATCCTGCCCCAACTTCTCTCCGTTTCCATCCATATTACCTGAAGCAGTACAACAACCGGTGGTTTATTCTTGGCTGGAATGAACTCCTGGGGCGGCTCACCAATTTGGCGCTGGACCGGATCCAATCGCTTCGCCCGGTGCAAGGGGAATTCCTACCCAACAGCGCCATCGATTTCTCCGAATACTTTGAAGACGTGGTGGGAGTTACAGTGCCGGAAGGGTCCGTGGAAAACGTGGAACTTCTGGTCGGTGGATCGTTATGGCCCTACATCGAGACGAAACCTCTGCATGGGTCGCAAAAAGTGATCTCACGGGATGAGGCGGGTGTTCGGGTGAAGTTGCAGGTGAAATTGAACCATGAACTAGTGGCGTTGATCCTTTCCTTCGGAAGTGATGTGGAAGTGCTAAAGCCACCCACGCTCAGGGCATCCATGGCAGACCATGCGAAGGCAGCTCAATGCCGTTACCAAAAGAGCAAAGACCATGAGTGAAGATGCACATACGGACGGGGTCTATCCGGCAAGGAATATCGGCACGGCAGCAACCTTGGTCCTGTTAGGGGCCAATCGCGCAATGACTGCGGAGGCCATTGCCGATCGCCTGCGCATTGAAGGGAGCACGGACGATCCATGTTCCGCTTCAGACGTGCTGGCATGGGCCAATCAGAAAGGCTACTTGAATGAGCAGGGGAAGATCTGGTTTAGCGGATTGAACGAAGCCTTGGTTCTGCGTAATGACTTTCGAGGTGCCCTATTCTGGAGCAATTGGAGTCGATCGTTCGGATATCAGCGCCTCGCCGCCGCTGCCGTGCTCAGCATCAGCCGGTTCTTGCAGACACACCCGGACCACCCATCAACCGATTCCATGCGCCAGCTCCTTATGGCTGGCCTTCACCATGAGTCGCTCGCGCAGCTCTTACGCACGATCGGTGAAATTGCCGGTGCGCCCAACCTTCCCGAACGGCTGGGGATTGCAGCCTGGTCCGAATTACGGATCCGGGACCTTGGCCGGCTCATTAGCGCACTGAGCCCAGGCGTAGGCTTCACGGGGGAACATTCTTTTTCCATTGGGGATGAGTGGTGGCAGTTTGCCCACGCCAAAAAGGTCGAAGGGCGGCGCGCAATTACGTTGAAAAAGGAAATCAGTTCGCTTCGACTTACCACCGACGAGTTCCCGTATGACCACTGGATACAACTGCGTGCACCTGGTCGGGAGTTCTTTTTTCCGGATGCGCAATTTGCCGCACCTGCCTTTTTGCACCATCGGTCTCTTGTGCTGCGGGACATCCGGGTCACCGGTTATTGTGCCGATGCGGATGAACGGGATGGACTACGGCTTATGCTGTCGGCACAGGGTATCGAGCATGACCTCCATGTCAGAAACGGGCAGGGCGCCATCCCTCTCCCATCCACCCCGGGCACTTCAGTAGTGACCTGCCCGGTGGACGCTAAGAAAGCCCTGCTCTATGCCAAGGAGTTCTTACGCACTGCTACCCAACCCGGACACCGGCGACTTTTCCTGATCGCTCCAATAGCTTGTTTCCATGAAATAAACGCTGAGTGGGATAAGGTGCGCAGGGAAATGGTGGAGCGGGATCTCTTGGATTGCATGTTGACACTCCCGCAGGTAGGAAAGCAGATGTCCGACCTCGGCATGTTCGTATTGGACAACAACAAGTGGGAGGATGCAAAGGGCCTGGTATTGTTCGGAGGTGGAACCAACAACATGAACATAACCAATCCCGACGATCCAATAGTCCGTAAGTTGGATGGTCTGAAAACGTTCGCCTTCAGGATGTCCCTCCAAATGGCAGCACGGGATCGCAAAGGCGCCTGTACGTTGATCACGAATGACATCATTCTAACCGATCCCAACTGCCGACTCGCTATAGCATATTGTTATCATCCATTTTCAGTGATAAGCAGTTCTTTCCCATGGGAGGAATTGAAGCAATTCAAGGAAGTTGGAAGTATCATGGACTTTTCGATCGGAGTCACAGTTGATGCCAATGGAGACATTACACGCGAAGGTGTGATCAAGGCGCTGCGGAAGGACATGGCCTTGCCGGAATACGTTCGACACGAATTGGCTGAACGATACATGGAACAACAGATGGAGAAGATCAGGACCTATAAGCCCCAATGGGGCTACCCCGATGCATACATCCGGATCCCATCGATTGAAGCCCAACTTCGGAAAGTGGAGGGCCTCAAACGTTCATGGGGGCTTCTCCCCATGTCCGAGACGGAAGGTGTATCGGACGATTGGGTCGCCAACGTGGTGGACAACATCCTGTTGCGCAACGAGGACCCTGAGCAGTGCAAGCTGAACCTGGGTTACATCATTCGTGAGCTGCAGCGCGTGGAGCGTACCCGTGCCTTGGCCGATGCCGAGGAAGCCTACAAAGCCTACCGCCATGATCTGGGCAACATGACCGGCCGCGTCAGGGACAGCATTTCACTCCTGAAAGGGCAAATGAAGAAGCCTGATGCATGGACGGCATTAGCCACGGATACGCATGGCCGCTTGGAGGGCACCCTTTCCACCCTCGATCATTACTTTGAAAAGATGAAAGGCCTACTCACCGATCAGGAAAAATGCTTCACCAATGAGCACTATTCCCTAACAGCAGTGGAGCTGTCGGATGTCCTGAACAATGTGATCGGCGGTTTTAAAGATCCCGATGTCCGGTTGGAATACCGGGGTGGCCCTGCCCAGGTATGGGCCGATCGGCAAAAGCTGGAGCAACTGATCACCAACCTGGTGTTAAATGCGATCGGCCATGGCAAGGTAGCGGGCAGGGAATTGTGCATCGTTCTGGACCGCATGGATGAATGGGACCAAGACTGGGGCGAGCCAGGCAGCATACCGCTTTTCATTGGCAATAACGGCAAAGCCTTTGAGCAGAGCTTTGACGAATTGACCAAGCAAGGAAGGCGCTCCAAACAAAGCAAAGGTGAAGGCCTTGGCCTGTACTTGGCACGCAAATGGGCAAAGGGCATGGGCGGTGAACTGGAAATGGCAAATGGAACGTTTCCTGCTATTGATGACATAAGTCCACCGCTTTCCGTCGGCTTCTTCCTCCACCTGCGACAGGTTGAATAAAATCAATGGACATGAAGATTCTACTGATCGATGACGAACCACAAGAACAGTTCCGCGCACTCGCGCAGGCGCAGGAAATTGAGATCTTGCATGAACCCGATCGCCACGTTGACGAGTGCTTGGAGTTCCTGCGGCGAGAATATTGGGATATCGATGCGGTGATCGTGGATGGCAGACTGGATCCCAACCAACAATTTCAAGGCTTGAGCCGAACGACCGGCCGCATCCAGGAATTGAACGGGACAAACCATTGGTGGAAACCATTTTGCGTCTGGACCGGCTATGCAGAGGATATAAGGAACGTGGTGGACCAGCATATCCAGGTCTTCGATAAGGCAGATGGCGGGCAACCGGTCCTGGACTACCTCAAAGGCATCATTGAAGATCTTCCCGCATACAGGGTGAAGATGAAATTCAAAGATGCCTTGCAAGCTTGTGACACAGCAAAATTGACCCCTGACTCAAAGAACCACATCAACGCCATACTTCGGAACCTGTTCGGAAACAGCACGCTTGATGAAGATTACCCCAAGCATTTACGCAGCTGCCTTGAATCGATGTTCCGCTCCGCCCATGGTCTTGGGCTCGTGCATGAGAAGTGCATTGAGAAGAACAGGGTGAATCTTACTGCATGTTCCTTGTTCCTTAGTGGACATCCCGTAGAAAAGCTCAATGTGAAATGTACCAAGCGCCACGCGCCGGAACTGGTCGGGCAACACATACACCATATCCTCAATGTCACCAATGCATTCAGCCACAGCGAAGACCCGATCAAGGGCAAGCTCAATGCATATCGTGAATGGATAAAAACACCCTATCTATTGTACAGCCTTACTTTCGAACTACTGGATGTGTTGGTGTGGTACAAAGCGTATGCTGAGGCTCATCCAAACATAGAAGACAACAAGAAATTATGGGTGGTTGATTCCCAAGAGGCCGAAAACATCCAAATGATTCCGGGCGTGATTACATTCATCCACCCGCAAGGGTATGGATTTTTCAGTGCGAGCACGGATGGCTCCGAAGCTTATATCCCACACGATGTGGTATCCGCGAATGAGCTCATCCAGGGGATGAAGATCGAGGTGGCTACAGTAACAAAAGCTAAAGGTCCGGTGGTGAAGAAGCTCAGAATCCTGGATTGAAGCGAATATTCGTTCCGTCCGCCTCAATCACCCTCTCCACCTGCTCGCGTGGGAACCCCTTCCCCACAAAATACCGCACCACCTTCTCACGGCGGATCCATGGGTCGGTTTCCTGGGTGCGCTCCCAGCACTTGGCCACGGCCAATTTCAGTTGTTCGCTTTCCTCCTCCCCATCGATGGCCTTTAAGCCTGAGGTGATGCAGCTTGCCGAAACTCCTTTGGCCTTCAGCGCCAGCTCTATCTTCCTGCGCCCCCATCCCTTCTGGCGGCTCTTGCTCACGGCGTAGTGCTCCGCGAAGCGCGCCTCGTTGAGGAAGCCCTCACTAATGAGCTGCGCAATGACCTGTTCCACATCTTCCTTGTGGCTGCCCCAGGCATAGAGCTTGTCGCGCACTTCCTGTTGGGCGCGTTCTTGGCGGGCGCAGTAGGCGCGGGCTTTGGAGAGCAACGCGGTCAACATGGTTGGAGGCATGGCCACGGTAGATCACAAATAACGGAGGCAAAGGTTTGATTTGTCCGATGTCTTATGTCCTATGCGGTACGCAATCGCGCATAGGACATAAGACATCGGACAAAGGCAGTATCTCCGACCTCCCCCTACACCGCCACCTCCTTGCCCTCGCCATCAAAGACATGGAACTCGAGGTAGCGGCTGGAACCTTGTGGCACCACCTTCACCCATTTCTTCCAGCGCCACCACCACTTGTGCTGGATGCTGGGCAGCCCCTTTGTGAAGTAGGAGGCAACGAAGGGATGCACGTGCAGACTGAGGCCGCCCATGTCCTTCTCTGATAACAGGTAGTTGAGGGCGTTCTCGATCTCGTCCACGATGAGCACGGGGGCGCTCACCTCTCCGGTGCCGCCGCAGGTGGGGCAAGCTTCGCTGGTATCGATCTCGGTTTCGGGACGCACGCGCTGGCGCGTCATTTCGATCACTCCGAACTTGCTTGGCGGAAGCACGTTGTGCTTGGCCTTGTCGTCCTCCATGGCGTCCTTGAGCGCCTTGTGGAGGGTGCGGCGGTTCTCCGGCTCATACAGGTCGATGAAATCCACGCAGATGATGCCGCCCATGTCGCGCAGGCGCAGCAGGCGTGCGATCTCCTTGGCAGCCTCCACGTTGATGGCTAAGGCGTTGGTCTCCTGGTCGTTGCGCCCGCCCTTGCGGCTGCCGCTGTTCACGTCGATGACGTGCATGGCCTCCGTCTTCTCGATGATGAGATAGGCTCCGCTGGGCAGCATGACCTGCCTGCCGAAAGCTTGTTTGATCTGCTTGTTGATCCCGAAGTTGTCGAAGATGTCCAGCTTGCCCTTGTACAGTTTCACAATGCCCACGCGGTCCGGTGCGGTGCGTTCCAAGGTCTGGCGCACTTCCTCCAACACCTGTTCGTCGTCCACGATGATGCTGGTGAACTCCTTGTTGAGCACATCGCGCAGCACCGCGCTGGTGCGGTCCACTTCGCCGAGCACCTGCTTGGGGGGCATGGCGTTGCGCAGGTTGCGGAACATCTGGTCCCAGCGCTGCAGCAAGTGCTTCAGGTCGGCCTCCAGGTCCTCGGTGCGGCGGCCCTCGGCATTGGTGCGGATGATGATGCCGAAGTTCTTCGGGCGGATCTCCTGCAGGAGGGCTTTGAGGCGCTTGCGCTCGGCCTCGTCGGTGAGGCGGCTGCTGATGTGCACCCGGTTGGTAAAGGGTACCAGCACCATGTAGCGGCCCGGCAGGGTCACTTCGGCAGTGAGGCGCGGGCCTTTGGTGCTGATGGGCTCCTTGGCGATCTGCACCAGGATGCTCTGGCTGGCGCTGAGCACATCGGGCAGCTTACCCTCCTTGGGGATGTCGGGATCGATCTTCCAGTCGTCCAGCAGGGAAGTTTTCACCGTGCCGCTCACCGCTCCCTTGGCAAACTTGTAGCTGTTGCGGTACTGCGGCCCCAGGTCGTAGTAATGCAGGAAGGCATCCTTTTCATGGCCCACGTCCACGAAGGCGGCATTGAGCCCTGGCGCCACCTTTCGGACCTTGGCCAAGTAAATGTCGCCCACGGCAAAGCCACGCTCGGTCCGCTCGCGGTGCAACTCCATGAGGAGCTTGTCGCGCAATACGGCGATGGCCACTTCGCTCCCTTGGGAACGGATGATCAGGTCTACGCTCACGTTGAAAAAGAAGGTAAGGTGACGCGCCCTGCCGGGCGCAGGATCACTGCACGCACACACCCCGGGCCCGTTGCATATTGCGGGCACGGGAGGGCCGGGCCTTCAAGGCCTACCGGTTCTTCTTCTTGTGGCGGTTCTTGCGCAGGCGCTTTTTGCGCTTGTGCGTGGCCATTTTGTGCCGCTTTCTTTTCTTACCGCTGGGCATGTGTGCTCAATGTTGTTGCTTGTTCCTTAGGTCTTGAATGTACCGCTCCGCCCCGTTCACCAAGGCGGTATCGGCCACGAGGGTCTTGTACGTCTCCAGTACCGCGATGGCCTTGTCCGTGCTGTCCAAGGTGGCGTAGGCCTGCCCGAGGTAGGCGTAAGCATCCGGGTGGCCCTTAGGGTCCAGTTCGATCACTTTCCGGAAGCGCTCCATGGCCTTGTCGTACTGGTTGGTCTGCCAGCTGAAAAGGCCCATGTGGTACTGGGCTTCCACGTTTTCCGGTTCCGCATCGGCCAGGTCGCGCAGCTTTACGATCACCTGCATGGGCGGCCCGCCTGAGGCCAGTTCACCCAGGATGGCGGACACCTTGGGGTCCGAGCTCACGGGGCCCTCGCGCTGGGGTTCCGCCTGTTCGCTCTGCTGTGCCTGTGCCGCGTTCTTCTCCGCTTGGCCGCCGGGCGTGCGCGGCGCCAGCGCCAACAGCACCAACACCACCACGGCGGCGGCGATCATCATCCAATGCCGGCGTTGAAGGCTCATCAAACGGTCCGCTTGCCGCGGTTCTTCACCTTGTCCACGAACACGTCCGCCGGCTTGAACGAGGGGATGTCGTGCGCCGGGATGATGATCGACGTGTTGTTCTTCAGGATGCGGCCGGTCTTTTGCGCCCGGTGCTTCACCAAAAAGCTGCCGAAGCCCCGGAGGTGCACGTTCTCGCCAGCTTCCAGGTTGTTCTTCACCTCATCCATGAACGCTTCCACGGTGGCCAGCACCACGCTGCGCTCAATGCCTGTACGCTTGCTGATGTTCGCGACCAGTTCCGCCTTCGTCATTGCACGTCTCCTGTTTTTGGGGCTGCGAAGATAGTGCTTCCTTCGATCCGGCCACGCAGCGGGTTGCATCTTTGTCCCTGTATGTCAACCCCTTCTTGGTTCAGCCGCCAATTGGTGCCGTGGTACCGGGCCGGGCACCGGCCTCTGCCTTGGCGGGAAACCAAGGATCCCTACCGCATCTGGCTCAGCGAGGTGATCCTGCAGCAAACCCGTGTGGACCAGGGGCTGGCCTACTACCAGCGCTTCCTGCAACGCTGGCCAAGCGTGGTGGACCTGGCCGGGGCCAGCGAGGAGCAGGTGCTGAAACAATGGCAGGGCTTGGGCTACTACAGCCGGGCGCGGAACCTGCTGGCGGCCGCACGGCAGGTGGTGCATGGGCATGGCGGCCGGTTCCCCACGACTCATGCAGAGCTGGTCGAGCTCAAAGGAGTCGGTGACTACACCGCCTCCGCTATCGCATCCATCTGCTTCGGCAAGCCCGATGCCGTGGTGGACGGCAATGTGTACCGCGTGCTCGCGCGCTTCGCCGGCATCGGAACGCCCATCGATTCCACTGAGGGCCGCAGGCAGTTCAAGGCGCTGGCCACCGAACTGCTGGACCCGGCGCACCCCGGCGACCACAACCAGGCGGTGATGGAATTAGGCGCCACCGTGTGTGTGCCGCGCAATCCGCTGTGCGATCGATGCCCGCTGCAGTCCAAGTGCGTGGCCTTTTCCACGGGCACCACAAGCGAACTGCCCGTGAAGGCGGGCCGGACCAAGACGCGCAACCGCTACTTCAACTACCTGCACATCAGCACCCCGAACGGGCTGTATATGCAACAACGGGGGCCGGGCGACATCTGGCAGGGCTTGTTTGAATTGCCGCTGATCGAAAGTGAACGGCCTTTGAAGCGACACGCCATGCTGACCACCTTGAACAAAACATTCGGCCCGGGATGGAAGATCATCGCCGGCAGTGAACGGCCGGCCCATGTGCTCAGCCATCAGGTTATTCATGCCACCTTTTGGCGCGCAATTCCTTCAAAGACATTCACCATCCCTGCTCCTTGGCGCCTGCTGCCACTGGAAAGCGTACGCGACCTCGCCCTTCCAAAGCTGATGGAAAAGTGGATGGATGAGCAATCGTGATGCACGATCTGATGCTCCGGCTGCCATCGCAGGGCTATCGCCTCTTAATTCTGCGCCTGGCGGCGCTTATCCAATACTAGGGCGAACCACGCCCCGGTGAATACCGGGGCCACACGCCCCGGTGCCTGCCGGGGGGACACGGATCGCGAACGTCTCCGGTTATCGGACGCAAAAGCGTGGCTCACGTTCCACATCGCGTATTTATCAGTGTGCATCAGCGTTCATCCGTGGTTAAGAATTCGGGAGAGCCGCGACCGCAGGGCGCGCAAGAGGCGATAGCCCTGGCTGCCATCGCCTCGAACCGGATCAAAGCGCGTACATTTGGGAGTGCCTCGATCCCGCAAGAACATGAGGTCCTCCTTTCCATCCGGCATCGCGCCTGTATTGGCGCTTGTATGCAGCTTGGCGCTCGTGCAACACACAACGGCCCAAACCATCTCTTTTTATACAGATTGCCTGTGCCCTGTAAAGATCGTGTCCTCCTATGCCTCGGGCTGCCTTCTTGGACCATCCTCGCTTGGTGCTACCGTATCCGTGGACCACGCCAACTCCCCAGGGTCGATCACACCACCTCCGGGAAAGATCATTGTCCAACTCGACTTCTATTTCCCGGCAACGGCCAGCACGCCGATCTATTCCTGGCATTGCAGTCCATCGGGCATGTTCAACCAAACGAGCGCGCCGGTTTACTGCGCTGGGAACGGATTTTCCGTGCGGGTCAATACGCAAGGCACACCTCCAACTTTCAGGCTGACATGTTTCTAAGGAAGACCGGCATTCGGCCCGGCTACGGGCTGCTGCTCGCCTGCCTCTTCGTGCAGACCTCAAGCCAATTGGCTGCACAGGCCCGCAATTCCAACTGGATCTTTGCACCGGGCATTTGGCTGCATTTCGAGCCGGACACCATCCTTGCCTTTCCCATGGCCGACACGGTTTCCCTGCGGAATGCATCCATCAGCGATACCACGGGGCAATTCGCTCTGCTGGCCGATGATTTCGGCATCCGCAATGCGCTCTTTGAAACAGTCGCCGGGGGTAGTGCGGCCGAACTTGGCTGGAACGTGCCCGCCGCCAGTTATTTGATCCTGCCCCTACCTGGACAAGCCGACCAATACGGGGTCTTCATCAATGAACGGCCACCCGGTTCCCGTGCCGGATTTGTGCAAGTGGACCTGGGCGCAAACAATGGGGCCGGCACTGTGCTGGGGGGCACGACCTGGTACTTGGAGCATGCCACCGCCAAGCTTACGGCCACCACCGATTCCACCGAAACAGGCTATTGGATCCTGCAACATGACGAGTCAGGCGATGCATTCCGTGCATTCCACCTCACCGCTGCGGGCCTTGACCCGGCCCCGGTCATTTCCCACGTTGGCACGAGCTACCTGCCAGACACCTCACCGAAGGAAAACATTGACCGGTACGGGCAGATGAATTTCAATTTTCAGGGCGACCTGGTGGCGGCCATCAAAAACGGCCCATCCATCGACACCAGCAAGGTGGAACTCTTCCGGTTCAACCGGGCCACCGGCGAGCTGCAAATGGAGGCGGAGGTCGGAGCGCTCTATTACGATGGCAATGCGGGGCCTGCGGGATTGCTGCAAGCCCTCCTGCAAGGCGTGGATTTCAGCCTGGGCGGGTCGTACATGGTTGTTGGGCATATTGACACGTTGTCCACCATGAACAACTCAAGGATCGTTCGGTATCCCCTTGGTGCACCATGGGACAGCCTGATCACTTCTTCAAGCTCATTGATCAATGGCGTTTCGGGCGATACCCTGCGGTATGACACCCGGTACGGAATTCAATTTGCCACTACACCCTATGGGAAAATATTGATCCGTCGGCCCTACCGCCCCGCAGACCTGATACTCAATTTCCAACACATGTTCGAGATCGCGATCCCCGATCCGGGTCCATTCTCGGGCTGGACCTACTATGCCTTCGCGGGTATGCCTGTACCGGGAGGGTTCCCATCCCCGTGCAAGCGCTATGTGGATAGCACACCCCTGATCACCGGAATTGGCCAGTTGACCACCTTTCATACCGAGGTCGGCATTCGGCCCAATCCAATGGCCGACCAAGCTACCTTGTTCTATCGCGGTAATGACAGTCCAAAAAGCGTGGTGTGGCGGGATGCCTTGGGCCGCGAGGTACGCCGGACGACCTGGCGCATGGCCGGTTCCACCCATACGCTTGAGCGCAACGGGCTGCCCGCCGGGGTGTACTTTGTTGAAGTACTTGGCGAGCGGGGTGTGCTCGGCGCGGTAAAACTGTTCTGTGAATGAGCCGCTGCCGGAAACCGCAACAGCCACAGGACCGTATGTCGCCGCCCCACGGCAACTACCCCAAGCATACCTTGGCCGAATGCGAAATCTTTGGTTATGCCTCCTGCTTGCACCCTTGCCTGCCATCGCCCAGGAATTTGCGCTAATGCCATGGCCCGCGCAAGTGGAACACCGGACCGGCCAGCTCACGTTCAGCGCCCCGTTGCAACCGCGGGTGGACGGGCCGGCAAGTGAACGCACCACCCGGGGATTGGAACGCTGGTCCATGCGACTGGCGGAAAAGGCCGGGCCCGCCGCCATGGGCGACAGCCGGAACGGAATGCCGGTGCTCATCCGTTACGAACGCGTGGCCGACTTGCGCACCCCGGACGTGGACGGCAGCTACGCACTGGCGATAGACAGCACGGGAATCACTGTACAAGCCCCTACGGACATCGGTGTGCTGCACGCACTGGCCACCCTGTACCAATGTTTCCGCAGGGATGACGCGGGCTGGGGATTCCCCTCGTTGCGCATCACCGATGACCCGCGCTTCACCTGGCGCGGCCTGCTGATCGATCCCTGCCGCCACTTCATGCCCTTGGATGTGATCCTGCGCCAACTGGACGGCATGGAGCTGGTGAAGATGAACGTGCTGCATCTGCACCTCACCGAGGACCAAGGCTTCCGCATCGAAAGCAAACTGCTGCCGGAACTCCACGAAAAAGGCAGCAACGGCCAGTACCTCAGCCAGGAAGACATCCGCAAGATCATCCGCGAAGCGGACCTGCGCGGCATCCGCGTGGTGCCCGAGTTCGACCTGCCCGGCCACGCCACCAGCTGGTTTGCCAGCCACCCCGAACTGGCCAGCGCGCCCGGCACCTACCAGCCCGACACGCGCTACGGTGTGCTGGATGCCGTGTTCGACCCAACCAATGAAGCTACGTACGCCCTGCTGGACCGCTTCCTGGGTGAGATGGCCGCGCTCTTCCCCGACCCGTACTTGCACATCGGCGGCGATGAGAACAACGGCAAGCAGTGGGATGCCAACCCCGCCATCCAGGCCTTCATGAAAGCCCACAACCTGCCGGACAACCACGCCCTGCAGGCCTATTTCAACCAGCGGCTTTACGCGATCCTGAAAAAACACGGCAAGCGCATGATGGGCTGGGACGAGATCGGCGATGTGCCGGCGGGAAGCGCCCCTGCCTTGCCCCAGGATGTCACCATCCAAAGCTGGCGCGGCAAGGAAGGGCTGGTGAGCGCGGCGCATGCCGGGCGGGATGCCATCCTGAGCAACGGCTGGTACATCGACCTGTGCCAAAGCGCGGAATTCCACTACCTCAACGACCCGCTCCCCCCGGACAGCCCGCTGAACGCGGAGGAACGCAAGCACGTGCTGGGCGGCGAGGCCACCATGTGGGCCGAACTGGTGGACGCCCGCAACGTGGATACGCGGATCTGGCCGCGCGCCGCCGCAGTGGCGGAACGCCTGTGGAGCCCGGCCTCCGTAAAGGATGTGCCCGACATGTACCGGCGCATGGAGGCTGTCTCCAAACAGCTCGACGCCATCGGCCTGCGGCACAAAAGCGCCCAACTGGAACTGCTGCGCCTGATGGCCGGCAGCGATGACGTGGCCGGCTTGAAAGGCTTGGTGGACGTGATGGCGCCCGTGCAGGGCTACAAGCGCCACCAGCTGGCCAAGCACACCACGCACACGCCCCTCACCGGCTTGGCCGATGCCGCCGTGCCAGACCCCGAAGGCGCCCGCCGGTCCACGGCATTGATCGATGCGTTCATCACCCGGCGGGACGCCGCAACCGCAGCCGCGCTCAGACCCGTGCTGGAGGCCACCACCAACGCACCTGCCCTGCCCTGCTGCGGCACCGCCGCCGATGCCCGGAAAGTGTTGGTAAATGCTGCATTGGCGATCATGGACCACCTGCTGAAGAGCACTGCACCGGATGCCGGAGCTTGTAAAACGTTCCAGCTTGCCTTGGACCGGGCACAAAGCCCCATCCTGGAAGCGGAATTCGCAGACCTGCCCGCCTTCCAGCGGCTCTTCGCGGCGGCCTGCACCCCGGCAAAATGACCCCGGCACCCGGTAGCCACCGGGCGGTGCGCTATCTTCGCTGTCCCAACCACCCATACCATGAGCGGCGTGAACAAAGTGATCTTGATCGGCAACCTTGGCGCCGACCCCGAAGTGCGCCACCTGCAGAACGATGTTACCGTGGCCAACTTCAACTTGGCCACCAGCGAAACCTTCAGGGACCGCCAAACGGGTGAAAAACGCGAGCAGACCGAGTGGCACCGCGTGGTGGTCTGGCGTGGTTTGGCCGAAGTGGTGGAGAAGTATGTGCGGAAGGGCAGCAAAGTGTATGTGGAAGGAAAGCTGCGCACCCGGAAATGGGAAAAGGACGGGATCGAGCGCTATACCACCGAAGTGCAAGCGGACAACCTGACCATGCTGGACAAGCCTGTAGGCAGCGCCGATGCTACCCAGCAAGCCTCCGCGCGCCCGCAGGCCCAACCTGCGGCACCCGTGCCCGAGCCGGCCATGGAGCCGCCCAGTGGAGAAGTAGACGACCTGCCCTTCTGAGCTTTGGACCGAAGTAGCCGACATCTTGGGCCGTGGGTGCCTGCCTTACAGGTTGGCCTTCCCCCCACGGCCGATCCCCACCAGCCAGCTGCCTGATGGGAAGTTTCGACCCAACGGTGTGGGCCGCATGCGGCGGGATCATGGTCCTGCTGCTGCTGTCCGCCATGACCTCCGCCAGCGAAGTGGCGCTATTCTCCCTGAACGCCACCCACCTGCGCGACCTCAAGGAACGCGGCGGGCCCAGCGGAGGGCGGGTATTGGAACTGCTGGCCCAGCCACGCCGCCTGTTGGCCACCATCTTGGTGACGAACAACTTCGCCAACGTGGGCATCACCGTGCTCTCCACCGTCCTGGTGGCCCGCATGATCAACCTGCTCTCCTTAAGTGCCCAGTGGGTCTTCCTGCTGCAAGTGGTGGCCGTTACCGCCCTGATCCTCCTGCTCGGCGAGGTGCTGCCCAAGGTGTACGCCACCAGCCACCCCATGCGGGTGGCCCAGTTCTTCAGTGCACCGGTGCTGCTCATGCGGTCCTTCTGGACCCCGGTCACCAAACCGCTGATGGGTTCCACCGCCTTCATTGAGAAACGCTACAGAAAACGGTCCACGGAGGTGGATGCGGACACGCTGGGCCACGCCTTGGAGCTCACCAACGACGCCAGCACCACCGAAGAAGAGCAGCGCATCCTCAAAGGCATCGTCAAGTTCGGCAACATCGAGGCACGCCAAGTGATGCGGCCCCGCACCGAGGTGACCGCCTTCAGCAAGGACATCTCCTTCAAGGAACTGCTGGAGGCCATCGTTGGCAGCGGATTCTCGCGCGTGCCGGTGTATGAAGACACCATGGACCGCGTGGTGGGCGTGCTGTACATCAAGGATGTGCTGCCCCACATCGACGCAGCGGACTACGAATGGAACACCCTGCTCCGCCCCGCCTTGTTCGTGCCCGAAAACAAGAAGTTGGACGAGCTGCTCCAGGAATTCCAGCGCAAGCATGTGCACTTGGCCGTGGTGGTGGACGAGTACGGAGGCACCTGCGGCATCATTACCTTGGAAGACGTGATCGAGGAGATCGTGGGAGACATCACGGACGAGTATGACGACGTGGACCTGATCTACAGCAAACTGGACGACCACACATACGTGTTCGAGGGGCGCGCGCCGCTCACCGACATGTACCGCATCTTAGGCATCGATGGCAAGCTTTTCGAGGAACACAAGGGCGAAAGCGAAACCCTGGGAGGGTTCGTACTGGAGCTCACCGGACGCATTCCGCAGAAAGGCGAGCGCGTGACCCTGCACAATTTCGACTTCACCGTGGAAAGCGCCGACAACAAGCGCGTGCGCCGCGTGAAGGTCCATTTCAGGAATGAAGGAGCCTAAGGAATTGGCAGGTGGCAGGCGGCAGGCGGCAGCCCGGAGCATGCGCGCACTACTGCCCGCTGCCACCCGCCTACTACCCGCTGCTCTCTGCCTACTGCTCCTGCAAATGCTCCTGGCCAACTGCACCAGCGACCCCATTCCCAAGCCGCACGGCTACTTCCGCATCGACCTGCCACCCGACAGCGCCCACCATGCCGCTGCGCCATGCCCGTTTGCCGCCACCATTCCCAGCTATGCCCGCTTGACCACCGGCACGGGGCCAGGCCAAGTAGCAGGCATGGGCACAACTTGTTGGGCGGACCTCGTTTTCCCGGGGCAACGCGCCGTGGTGCACATGACCTGGCGCCGCATTCAGAACGACCTGCCCGAGCTGGTCCATGATGCGCATGAGTTCAAGGAGAAGCACCAGGCCATGGCCAGCCGGATCCGTACCGAGGAGGTCCTGCGCGACAGTGCCCGCGTCTTCGGCACCCTGTTCGACGTGGAAGGCAACGTGGCCAGCCCGCTGGTGTTCTACCTCACGGACAGCACCAGTAACTTCCTTTACGGTGCGCTCTATTTCGACGTGCGGCCAAACGCCGATTCACTGGCCCCGGTGACCGGCCGCATCCGCAGCGACATCCGGCGCATGGCCGCCACCCTGCAGTGGAACGGGCCTGCCGGTGCGGTGGAGCACATTGATCAGCGCCGTTAGCAGCAGTACGGCCCCGAACTGGTGCAGGACGCCCGCCGAGACCCAGACCCGCGTCAGCACCGCGAACACGCCCAAGGTCATTTGCAGGAACACCGCGCCGAACAACCAGCGGTCGCCGCCGTGAAGCGACGCGTTCTTCCGGTTGGCGTAGCCGAACCAAGTGATCGCCGCGGCCACCACCCAGGCGAAATTGCGGTGGATGAAATGGACCGCCACCTGGTTATGGGTCAGGTTCTTCCACAGGCTGTCGTATGCGAACACGGCCTTGGGCATGAACTCGTCGTTCATCATGGGCCACGTGTTGGAGACGGGCCCGGCATGCAGCCCGGCCACGAAGGCCCCGTACACGATCTGCACCAGCACCAGTACCAGCAACCAACGCGACCATTTGCCCGCAGGGGTGCCATCGCTCCGGAAACCATGCCGTTCCTGCTTGACGTCGAACACCGTCCACAGCACCACGCAGTAGATGGTGAACGCCGCCACCAAGTGGATCGCTAAGCGGTAGTGGCTTACGCTGCTCAGTTCCTCCAGCCCACTGGCCACCATGAACCAGCCCAGGGCGCCCACCAGCCCGCCCCCGACAAGGATCCAAATGCCGCGCACCATCAACCAGCCCTTCAGCATGCCCTTGCGCATGAACCACAGGAACGGCACGATGAACACGATGCCCATCAACCGGCCCCAATTGCGGTGGATGTATTCCCAGAAAAAGATCTGCTTGAACTCCCCCAGCTCCATCCCGCTGTTCACTTCCCTGTACTGGGGGATCTGCTGGTACTTTTCAAAAGCCTCGTGCCATTGGGCCTCGTTCATCGGCGGCAGGGCGCCCATGATCGGCTTCCATTCGGTGATGCTGAGGCCGCTGCCGGTGAGCCGCGTGATCCCGCCTATCGTCACCATCATGGCGATCATCACGCAGCCGGTGATCAGCCAGGCCACCACGGGTTTCAGGGATCGATCATTCACAGTGGACATGGGGCGCGAAAGTACGGGCGGCGGTTGTCAGTTGCCCGTTGTCAGTGGATGTCATCTACAAGTGACAACAGGAAACTCGGACCTGACAACTATGAACTGATACCTGCCACCTACGAACCATGTCCCCACCGCATCTGCCCGTTCGCCACAATACCCATGGCCTTGCCCGTGAAGCGGTGGCCAAGGAAAGGCGTGTTGTGTGAGCGGCTGACGATGTCCGAATTAGAGAACTGCCATTGATGCGCCGGTGCAAAAAGCGTTAACTCGGCCATTTCACCTTCGGCGATGTGCGGCACGGGCAGGCCCAACACGGCCCGCGGACCATGGCAAAAGCGTTCCACGATGCGGCGGCCAGTCATGCGCCCCTGCAAGGCGGTGTTGGCCACGGCATAGGCGGTTTCCAGTCCGATGATGCCGAAGGCAGCGTGGCCGAACTCCAGCTTTTTGTGCTCCACATCCTCCGGCCGGTGGTCGCTGACGATGCTGTCGATGGTGCCGTCCTTCACGCCTTCGCGCAGGGCTTCGATGTGCTCCGGGCTGCGGAAGGGCGGCATCACCTTGTAATGGCTGTCGAAGCCGCGCAGCACGCCGTCGTCCAACAGCAGGTGGTGGGCACAAACGCTGGCCGTAACGCGCAGTTTGCGCGCCTTGGCCTCCCTGATCAACGCCACGCCTTCGGCAGTGCTCACCGCTTCCACGTGCAGACGCGAACCCGTGTACTCCAGCAACTGCAGGTCGCGGGCCAGGCGGACGGGCTCGGCCATGGCAGGCATGCCCCGCAGGCCCAAGCGCGTGCTCATCACGCCTTCATGCATCTGCCCATCCCGCATGAGGTCGGGGTCTTGCGGCATGGCCATGACCAGGCCATTGAAGTTGTGCGCGTACTGCAGGGCCAACAGCATCAGGCGGGCATTGCGCACCGGGTGCAGATCGTCGGTGAAGCCCACCGCGCCAGCCTGCTGCATGTCGTACAGTTCGGCCAGCTGTTCCCCCTTCCCGCCTTTGGTGAGGGTGCCCAACGGAAGCAGGCGCACCGCGTGGCCCTGGCTCTTGCGCAGCAGATATTCCACCGTGGCGCGCTGGTCCACCGGAGGCGAGGTGCCTGGCAGCACGGCCACGGCCGTATAGCCTCCGGCGGCCGCGGCATCCAAGCCGCTCCGCACATCCTCCTTGTATTCTTCGCCGGGATCGCAGAAGTGGGCGCGCAGGTCCACCCATCCGGGCGAGGCGTGCAGGCCTTCCACCGCGATCACTTCGGCATCGCCCTTGGGCAACTTGGCCCCGGCCCTCAATAGGCGGCCTTCGGAAAAGTGCAGGTCGGCCACCGTATCGTGCAGCGGCCCACCGGGATCGGTGATCGCCACTTGGCGGAAGAGCAGGTCGTTCATCGGCTGGTGCGGATCAAAAGGACCTCCAACATAAGGAACAGGAGCGCCGCCGCAATGAACCACTTCCAAAGCTTGGTGCCCTGGTCAAGCGATTTCAGATCGGCTGCAAGCTCGTTGCCGGTCTTGTCCAACAGGGTAATGGAGGTGATGCCGTGCTTGGCCAGCTCCTCCTTCAGTTGCTCCGGCGAATAGGCGCCGAGGTCACCCTCCTTTCGGGGCAAATTGAGCGCGAGGAGGGCGGCCGTATCGCTGCCTGCGGTGAGGGCATAGGTGCCGGGGGCGATATCCTCATCGTGCAGCACTATGGAGATGCCGCCGAGGGTGCGGCGCACTTCGGGGATCAGGGCCATGCCACCAGCACCCTTCAACTGGGGTGGTGCCTCCCCCGGAAGGTCCACGCCCTCCAATGTTACCACCGCTTCCCCGCCGATGATGTGGTACAGGGCACCTGCGGGCCTGGCCAGTTCGGCCATGCGCAACAGGGAAGTGACAAACAAGGCATGGCCACTGAAATTGCCTCCGGCGGCTCCAAGGGGCGCGGCACACAAATAGGCCCTTCCCTTGCCGATGGGCACCGCGCTTAGAAAGGCGCTACCGGACTGTAGCCGCAACAGCACCTCCGCCGCCGGGCCCGGCGTGATCGCATAGCGCGTGCGCACCAAGGGCAGGTCCACGTTGGCAGGCATGCTGTTGAACACATCGCGGTAGAACGGCGCGCGCAGGTCGATACGCTCCACCCGCATGGCGGCGGTGTCGCGCACGCCCATCCCGGCGCTAAACTGCGACAACGCTCCCCGATAGGACGGTTCATCCACGCGGTCAGCCGGGAAAATGGCCACACTGCCCCCGCCCTCCGCGAATTCCCGAACCGCGCCGGCCAGCCCGCTGGACAGGTCCGGCAGGCCATTGAGCACCACCAAGTCCTGCGAGGCCAAGGAGGCCAGGTCCACCTGCCGGTATGGTTGGGTGGAAAAAGCATAGGCACTATCGCCCCGGAACACCGCCTCGATGTCTTTGTCGCTCGCCGGATCCCCGCCACCCAAGAGCAGGACGTGCAGCTTCCCGGTGGTGCGGTAAGCGATGTGCATCACGTTGTCGAAGGTGATGGGCCGGTCGTCGATCTCCACCGTGCCGGTATGGAACCCGGGACTGTCGTTGGTGAAATTGAGCACGGTGTCCACCTGGGCTCCAGGCCCGATACCGAAGGTGGCCATCGCCCGCTGCCGCCCGTCGATGCCAAGTTTGAGCGGCACGTTGTGCAGTGCCAAGCTGCCGTAGTTCCGTACGCGTACATTCAGTTGTTCCACTTGGCCCATGCGCCGCACTGGATTGCCAAACCATACGGAATCAATGGCCAGGTTGTCCGCACTGGCCGCTTCCAACGGCACGATCACCGTTTGCACCGCACTGTCGTTGCTCCATTGCTCCACGTCGGTCACCGCCCGCTGCAGGTCCGTGAACAAGAACGCCTTCTTCACCGGTGCCTCGCTGCGCGCAAGGGCTTCACGCTGCCGCTCCATCACTTGGGAAAGCGGGCGGGAGTACGGCCCCACCTCCACCTGGCCGGCGGCCGCCAGCGCTTCATCGCGGCCCAGCAGCATCTGCTGTCGGCCTTCGAAGCGGTTGGTGAGCACCTGGAAGCGGTCCGTGGGCTTGTAGGCCATCACCACATCTTGCGCGTCGGTGCGGGCCTGGTCCAGCAGGCGGCCCGCGCCGTTCTGGCCGTCCATGCTCCAGCTATCGTCCAGATAAAGGCTTACCGCGCGCTGACCGGCCACCACCGCACCGTTCTTGCTGCGGAAGTACGGCTGCGCAAAGGCCAGTACGATGCTCGCCAAGGCCAACAGCCGCGCGAGTAACACCAACCAGTGGCGCACTTTCTTGCGTGAGCGCGTCTGCTGCGTCACCTCCTGCAGGAACTGCACGTTGGGGAATTCGATGCGCTTGAAGCGCCGGAGCTGGAAGAGGTGGATGATGACCGGGATGGCCAGCGCGGTGAGCGCCCAGAGGAAATTCGGATAGAGGAAGGCCATGCGGGGCGCAAAGGTGGGGATAGTTCCGGGTTCGCAGGGCGTGGTTCGTGGTTGTCAAGGCGTGGTTCGCAGTTGTCAGTTGTCTGTTGTCAGGCTTTCTGCGACCAGCCTCCGACCACTGACAACCGACAACTGACAACTGACAACCGAAAACTGATCACTGAGAACTGCCCCACCCCTTTCACTCCCCCGCCAACCGGCTATTCCTCCTCCCATAAGCAAAATACACGGCCAGCCCCAGCGCCATCCACCCGAAGAAGACGGCCCAGCTCTTGGCGGGGATCTCGATCATCAGGTAGGCGCAGCTGAGCATGCCGATGCAGGGGATCAGCGAGTAGTTACGCCGGAAGGCTTGCACGGCGGTGCCTATGGCGAAGAGGGTGAACGCGGCAAGGAGTATGGCTTGGCGATCTAAGTGCAGGCTGGTGAAGGCGTTGGTGATCCGCACGCGGTCCAGCAGCAGGTAGGCCAGCACGATGGCGGGTATGAAGTACTTGCCGGGGATGAACGGGATGCGGAAACGCTTGCGCCCGCTGGCATCACGGGCATCCAAGCGCGGCAGCAGCAGCACGCCGGCGCACACCAGGGTGAACGCGAACAGCGTGCCGATGGAAGTGAGGTCCGTGATGATGCCGCTGGGCGCCAGCAGCGCGGGGATGCCCACCAGCACACCGGTGACCACTGTGGCGAACGCGGGCGTTCCGTACTTGCGGTGCAGGTGGCCGAAGCGCGGCGGCAGCAGCCCGTCGCGGCTCATGCTCATCCAGATGCGCGGCTGGCCCAGTTGGAAAACGAGCAGCACGCTGGTGGCCGCCAGCACGGCGCCGATGCTCACCACAAAGCCGAAGCCGCCCAGGCCCACCTTGTTGAACACGTAGGCCAGCGGGTCCATCACGCCCTTGAAATCGGTGTAGGGCACCATGCCGGTGAGCACCAAGGCGGTAACGCAGTAGATCACCGTGCAGATCACTAAGGACCAGATCATGCTGCGGGGCAGGTCGCGCTGCGGGTCCTTGCACTCCTCCGCCGTGGTGCTGATGGCGTCAAATCCGATGTAGGCGAAGAACACCGCACTGACACCTTTCAACACACCGCCCATGCCGTTGGGCAGGAAGGGCACGTAGTTGGCGCCGTTGATGTACCACAGCCCCACCAGCGCCACTGCCGCCAGCAGCACCAGCTTCAGGATCACCATGCCGTTGGCCACGCGCTTGCTTTCCTTGATGCCCACGTACACCACGGCGGTGATCAGCACGGTGATCAGCAATGCCGGGATGTTCATGATCACGCGCCAGCCGCCCACCACCGGCGCGGAGGCCCAGGCCAGGGCTTCCGTGGGCTGCCCCAACTGCTTGGCATGCTCGAAAGCTTCCTTCGCGCCCAACGGATCGGTGGCTAACCACGGCGGCAGGTGCAGCCCAAAGGCCGCGAGGATGTTGGTGAAATAGCTGCTCCACGAAATGGCCACCACCACGTTGCCGATGGCGTATTCCAGGATCAGCGCCCAGCCGATCACCCAGGCCACCACCTCGCCAAAACTGACGTAGCTGTAAGTGTACGCGCTGCCGCTCACCGGCACGCGCCCGGCGAATTCCGCGTAGCACAGCGCCGTGAAGCCGCACACAGCCGCGGTGATGATGAACAGGAACACCACGCCCGGACCGCCCTCGTAAGCCGCCGCGCCCACGGTGCTGAAGATGCCTGCACCGATCACCGCCGCCACGCCCATCAGCGTGAGGTCGCGTACGGTGAGCGTGCGCTTCATGGCCGGATGCCCGTCCGCCTCCCGCGCTTCGTGCTCCCGCAGGATGCGTTCCACGGATTTCTTTCGGAAGAGGTCGTTGGCCATGTGAGGATTGATGCGGGGAAAGTAGGAAAAGAGCAGTTGTCCGTTGCAAGTTGCCGGTGGAAAGGGCGCAGGGTCTGGTTCGTAGGGCGTAGGGCGTAGGGCGTAGTTCGCAGGGCATGGTTGATGGTCCTTCTGGACGTATTCCTCCCCACGAACTACGAACTGCGCACGTTGCCCTGTTGGCAGGGCGCAGGGTGCAGTGCGTGGTGCCGGGTTTAGATCCGCGCCAGCGCCTGCTCCAGATCGGCGATCAGCAGTTGCGGGTCTTCCAAGCCCACGTAGATCCGCACCAAGTCCCAGGGCAGTTCACCTTGTGGGGCCTGGGGATCCATGGTGGCTGCCGTGGGGAACTGCAGCGATTCGTAGCCGCCCCAGCTCACCGCCATCAGGAAGCGTTTCAAGGCGTTGCAGAAGCGCTCCACCCCGGCGATGTCAGGGGCCTCTACACGAATGCTCATCAGACCTGCGCAGCGCTTCATCTGCCGCTTGGCCAAAGCCTGTTGCGGAAAGCCGTCCAGAAACGGCCAGTTCACTTGCGCCACCTTGGGGTGCGCCTCCAGGAACTTGGCCACCTGTTCCGCACTGTCGGCACTGCGGTGCATGCGGAGCTCCAGCGTCCGCAGGCCGCGCATCAACAGCCATGCATCGTGCGGCGAAGGGATCGCCCCCAAGGTCATGAATTCCTTGGCCATCACTTGGCGGATGTGTTCACGGCTTCCGGCCAGCACCCCGCACACCACGTCGCTGTGGCCGTTCAGGTACTTCGTTCCACTGTGCGCCACCAGGTCGATGCCCAGGTCGATCGGGTTCTGGAACAGCGGACTGCTATAGCTGTTGTCGCATACCGTGAGGATGCCGTGCTCCTTGGCGATGGCCGCCACGGCGCGCAGGTCCTGCAGCTCGAAGGTGATGGAGTTCGGGCTTTCCAGGATGAAGAGCCGCGTGCTTGGCGTAACGGCGCGGCGGAAGTGCTCCGCATCGGTGCCGTCCACGTAGGTGTGTGTCACGCCGAAGCGTTCCAGCAGTTCGTTGAGCAACTTGGTGGTCCAGCTGTAGGGCTTTCGCACGCACACGATGTGGTCGCCTGCCTTCACGAAGCTGAGCACCCCCGCCGCGATGGCCGCGCTGCCGCTGCCGAAGAGCAAGGCATCTTCCGCGTGTTCCAACGCGGCCAGCTTCCTGCGCACCACGGCCACCGTGGGGTTCGCACCGCGGGTGTACAGCGGCACGTCGAACTCGTTGCGCATGGCGTTGCGCAGTGCTTCCACCGTGGGGTAGGTGAAGTTGCCGCTCTGCACCACCGGCGGCACCACCGCGTGGAAGCCAGCCACGCGGTCTTCGCCAAGGTGGTTCAGGATGAAGGAGAGGTCGTCTGTGTCCACGTGCTTCGGGTTTGGGGGAAAGGTAGCGGATGAAGCGGGCGCATCCCTTGGTCGTGTCCATGCGCCCACGTCTATGCGGTCATGCCAGCGAATGCCGAATGATCCTTTCCGGATCGAATGCCGCGCTGGATACGGGTTCAATGTTGTGTGACCCACTTCGAGGCCACGATCACCATCACCCCAAGTGACCCCGGAGGGGTCGCACAACGTTGCAAAAAGAAATAATGCCGTACGACCCTGAAAGGGTCGCACACCAACGGATCCCAAACCGGTCGGCAGTACACCCTTCCAATGCAGTGATCAACGCGCCACCAGCACCTCTGCTTCCTTCAATGGCCAACAGCATTTCTGCCCCTTCTAAAAGGACAAATCCGCGCTTCCATGTCCTTTCAAATAGGATGATCAATAACCGCAGGCGCCGACCCGATCAGCCAAAAACACAACGGCAGCCGAAACTACCGGACCTGCACGGCCCCTTCAACCTGCTTCACGGAGCGTTCCTCCCGAAAAACACAAACCCGTTCTTGCGGTATAGCTCCTGCAATCCGGGGATGGCCGCCACTTCTTCCGCGCTGGTCACCTTGCACATGACGTACACTGGCCTGCCCACGTTGCCGGTGAGCAGCCAATTTTCGCTCTGCACGCGGGAGTCGGTGATGGGCGGCATGCGCGTGTAGAACCACTGCGCGTAGCTCTTGTAGCCCTTGGTCATCACGTAGCAGGTTTCGCCCTGCCGCTGCTGGAAGAATTCCACGGCCGCACGCTGCGAATACCCTTCGATGCGGTTGATGAAATAGTACAGCGTGATGGTGACGAACAGCGCCGTGCCGCCGAACACCGCCACGATGCCGCTGCGGTATTCGCGTTTGGCGAAGAAGCGGTGGCCCAGATAGAGCACCACGCACATCCACACGCCCGCCAACGCTTCCCAGCCGCTCCAATGCACTTCCGCCATCAAGTTGCCTTGCGCGAAGGGGTCGCTCTTCAACAACGGAATGATCCATTCCGGGTGCATGCCGATGAACGGCAACACCAACGTGACCAGCGCGAAGAGCGTGCCGATACCGCCCATCAGCAGCCGCGACCACAGCGTGGCCCTCCCGCCGTTCCATAGCCGCTCCAATTGCAGCGCCGCGAGGAAGGTGAGCGGGAAGTAGCACAGGCTGCTGTAGTGGACGATCTTGGTCTTGACGATGCTGAAGAGGATGAACACGACCCAGAAAAGGATGAGGAGCCACTTGCGGTAGTTGTCCGTTGTCCGTTGTTGATTAGCTCCCTCAGCGGTCTCCCGAAGGGGACCCTGAGGCAAAGGGTGCATACAAGGTCCGCTGCGCGAGACCTTGATGGAGCTAGTTCCCCTGACTATCTCCTGCAGGGCAAAGACCGATGCGGGGAAGCAGCCGATGAGCAGCACCACGAAATGGTAGCCGAAGAAGCCGCCGTGGCCGGCATCCTCGGTGCTGAGCATGGCCACCTGCCGCCAGAAGAAGGCGGTGAAGAACACGGGGCCGTTGCGCAGCAGGTCCGCGCCGAACCACAGGCCGGGCACTAACAGCAGCACGCCCAGCATCAACAGCACGCGCGGGATGGAAACGTAGAGGCGGAACCGGTTCCACACCCAGTACACCAGCGCGCACAGCGCGGGGATCAGCACGCCCACCGGCCCTTTGGTGAGCACGGCCAGCCCCATCCAAAGCCCGGCCATGGCTGCGGAAAGGTTCTTCCTCCGGGCTGAAAGACCCGCGCTGGCCGGTGTGTCGGTGCTGCGGATGAACCCCAGGAAGCCGAGGAAGATGAAGAAGTTGAACCAGGGATCGATGATGCCGCTGCGGAAGTAGAGGTTTGGCAGGATGGAGCCGATATAGGCCAGCACCCAGAGCAGCCCGAAGCTGCGGTTGCGCAGCCGCGTGCCGATGCGGAACAGCACCAACAGCGTGGCCACGCCGCACAACGCGTTGGGCAGGCGCGCCGCAAACTCGCCCACGCCAAACACCGACATGCTGAGCGCCTGCATCCACATAAAGAGCGGCGGCTTCTCATAGAACGGCACATAGCCGATCTGCGGCTGCAGCCAGTTGTGCGTGGCCAGCATCTCCCGCGCGATCTCCGCGAAGTTGATCTCGTCCCAATCGAACAGGTGTACCGCACCCAAGCCGGGCACAAAGAGCAGCAACGCCAACAAGGCGATCAGCCACGAGATGCTGCGGTTGGACAGGCCCTTCATGCGGTGCCGAAGGTAGCGGCGTAAAACGCGTTGCCTTTCCGCAGCGGGCCGGCATTAGGACACGAGCGTGGACGCTCGCGTCAGAGATGGGATGGATTCAGCGTGGTCAGCGCTACCACTCCGGTTCTTTGTCCTTCTTCTTGAGAGCGAAAAACAACAGCGCACAAAACGTGATCAAGTACAAGGTATCGATGTAAGGCTTCTCGAACGTGAAGTTCTTGAAGTCCGTGTGTTTATAGAGCGTAAACCCGATCGGGGCCGCCAGGATCAGCAGCAACACGTCCAGACGCTTCTTTCGCTTCATGGTCTTACTGCTTGGAGATCAAGTCAACGCCAATACCCACCAATGTAATCGCTATGGCAAAGGAGATCATGCCCAGGATGTACGCAAGGAATGCCTTCAGGTAGTTCAACAGCTTGCCTTGCCCATAAAACTGCCCGACCGCCCACGTGATATAGGCAAGCACCACCACCGAACCGAACATCACCAAGTTGATGCTGAGCAATTCCTGGGCGATGGCAAGGAATGACAAAACAAGCATGCCCATGCCCATGACAAAGCACAGGAGCACCAAGATCTCGTAGAGGTTGAAGGGGTGCTTGCGAAAGAACAGCTTCGTCCAGAGTGCGATGAATATCCCCATGATGATATTGGCATACCCGTAATGGCCCTGTATCCACGCCCAAACCGTAAACACCGCCGATTTCACGGGTGGTTGGAAATTCCCGTATTCTGCTTCGATGTGAAAATAGTGGTTCACCACGGAGTAGAACAGTGAGGTCACGATGATGAAGAGGATGGGCTTCACCAATCGGTTCCTGTTCACCAACAGGTAATCCCGGATGCTTTTGCCCGGCCTGGCCAGCATCTCCCTTACGGTGTACAAGATCCCCCGTTCCAAATGCAGCACATGCTGGACCTCATGGAGCAGGTAGTGCCCATCGATCCGCTTTACTTCCGCTGCTTGCCCGCAATTGGGGCAAAACTTGGCGTTCACCTCCTTGGCGCAGTTCGCACAGTTCATTCTTTTGGCGGGCTACTTTCTTCTGTCCGTTTGATCCTCGTGCAGGTACTTCGCTTCGAGACCCTAATCCTCCCGCAAGGTCTTCGCATCG
The DNA here is from genome assembly GCA_023957375.1 of Flavobacteriales bacterium. Taxonomy (GTDB): domain Bacteria; phylum Bacteroidota; class Bacteroidia; order Flavobacteriales_F; family PHOS-HE28; genus PHOS-HE28. Next base: position 38,460 of record JAMLHB010000003.1, read on the forward strand.
AGACCCCGCAGTTTGCGCGATGCCGCGGTGAAGCTACGCCAATATCAACCCGTAATGTTTTGGTGCGCAGGGTCCAGAAACGGAGACACTGAGCGAAGGTAAAGAGCCTTCATGCGGTGCCGAAGGTACCGGCGTAGACCGCCTTGCCTTTCCGTAGCGGGCCGACATTAGGACACGAGCGTGGACGCTCGCGTCAGAGATGGGGACACTGAGCGAAGGTAAAGGGCCTTCATGCAGTGCCGAAGGTAGCGGCGTAAAACGCGTTGCCTTTCCGCTGCGGGCTGGCATTAGGACACGAGCGTGGACGCTCGCGTCAGAGATGGGGTCAAAGAGCAAGCTCGTCAATAATGATATATTTCCGAAAATCAATTCCAGGTTTGAAGCGTTTAACTTTACCATCATAAATTATCTTCCCATCAATTCTCCAACGCAGTCGCCAATCATAGTGGGCCGGATGAATAATTGGCCTTAATAATCTTCTCGTTCGCTCAATAAGCTTTACATTCCATATGTAAGTCGGTGGAGTATTGTCATCTTTTTTGTATCGCTGGTAATTCCATAGTTCAATTGTTTCATCTGCAAGTTGAGTTAAACTTGTCTGCAAATGTTCTGTCAAGATTAAATAGAGCTCCTTGTTGTCGTCGGAGTTGAGGTTATAATTCTCGGGCGGGTCAGGAAACTCTACAAAACCCAATCGCTTCCAAAAAGGCTCTGAATCGCTTGGAGAGCATTGCAAATCAACAACACAAACTCCGCTGTCTTTCAGAAAATCGAGTACAAAACCAGTCAATTTTTTACCAATTCCTTTCTCGCGATGAGTATGCTTCACCTTCGCTATCTCAATTCTTGCTGTCTTGCCTGTAGTTCGTCGCCAAGTTGCAAACCCAATAGTTCTATTGTTGAGTGAGATTGTCACCAACTCGTTGTTATCAAACGAAGATTTAATAATGTTCCAATTACAATAAAATCCGCCTCCAGTTTTTTCCTTCTCCGAACGCAACCACTGTTCTATTTCTTTTACCTGCTTGTTTGTCGGCGAAAGCGATACCCGAAAATTGTCGGTTCCCCTTTGTATTTCGGCCGCCATAATGTTGCAAAAGTGCAAGGTACCCTCTTTCCGCATACGCGGAATACGGAGTTTTCAACAACGACCACACTTGGCCATGTACATCCCTTCACCGCTTCCCCAACAGCCCCCACCCCATCAATCCTGTCCGTGCCAAAAAGTACCGCCAGCTCACGTTCAGCACGCCGAAGCCATACTTCATGCTGCGGCTGAAGTTGATGCTGCTGGCCTCATCGAAGTACTTGGTGGGGCAAGTCACTTCCGCAATGGCGAAGCGGTTCCAGAAGATCTGGCCGATCATCTGGTTGTCGAACACGAAATCGTCGGAGCAGCGGTGGTATTCGCACTTGCGCAGCACATCGGCGCTGTAAGCGCGGTAGCCGGTGTGGTACTCGCTGAGCTTCTCGCCCATCAGCATGTTCTGGGTGAGGGTGAGCAGGCGGTTGGCGATGTATTTGTACAATGGCATGCCGCCCTTGAGCGCACCGCCGCCTAAGATGCGCGAGCCGAAGACCACGGGATAGACCCCATCGCCGATCACCGCCACCATGGCCGTAATGAGCTTGGGGGTGTACTGGTAGTCGGGGTGCAGCATCACCACGATGTCGGCGTCCAGTTCCAGGGCCTTGTTGTAGCAGCTCTTCTGGTTGCCGCCGTAACCCTTGTTCACCTCATGCACCACGATGTGGCGAATGCCGATGCGCTTGGCCTCCTCCACGGTGTTGTCAGGGCTGTTGTCGTCCACGAGCACCACCTCATCCACGATGTCGAACGGGATTTCGTCGTAGGTCTGCTTCAGGGTGTGCTGGGCCTTGTAGGCGGGGAGCACCACAACTACTTTCTGGTTTCGGTACATGGTTTGGCAAAGATGGGGGAGTTGCCACCAACGGGATGAACAGATCACGCAAAGTATGGATAACTTACGCGAAGCCGCGAAGGGGGTACTCCAAGAACGCTTGTGGCAGGCACTTGGCAAATACGATGCCTCACGCGAAGCCGCGAAGGCGCGAAGGGGGTACTCCAAGAACGCTTGTGGCAGGCACTTGGCAAATACGATGCCTCACGCGAAGCCGCGAAGGCGCGAAGGAGTACTCCTTGATTCGTGTGAAATACTCCACCTTCCCTGGATGGAACCTTCGCGGCTTCGCGTGCCTCTTCCCCGCCAGCCTGTATGCTTCGCGTGCCTCTTCCCCACCTTCAGCCTGCTGCCGAGGTGCCTTTGTTCACCAAGTACACGCCCAGCAGGATCAGGCCCACCATGGCCAATTGCATCGGGGCCACGCTTTCGCCATCGAACAGGCCCCAGCCGATGGCCACCACGGGCATGAGGTAGGTGACGGAGGCCGCCCACACGGCGGAGGTGAGCTTGATCAACTGGTTCCAGAGGATGAGCGACATACCTGTACCCAGCGCCGCCAAGATGGCCACAAAGCCCAAGGCCCTCCAAGCATGCGGCACCGTGGCCAAGGTGTGCGGCAGGTCCGATGCGAAAATGCCGACGAGGCCTAGCGGCCCCACCATGCTGATGGCCAGCACGGAGATGGCCGTGGCGGGCACCATGTACAGGCCGTGCTTCACGATGTTTCCGCTGAACCCGTAGCACACCGCGCCCACGATGGGCAGGATGGCGTACATGCTCCAGGCCGCAGCCCCGCCGCCCTGCCGGAAGGCGATGGTGCCCAAGGCCCCCGCCAGGCCCAGCAACACGCCAAGGAAGTTGGCCGCGCGGAAGCGTACGCCGAACAGCAGCACGCCCACCAAGAGCGTAAAGAGCGGTGAGAGGCTGTTGAGCATGCCCGCCAGGGAGCTGTCAATGCGGCTTTGCGCCAAGGCGAACAGGAACGCGGGAATGCCGTTGCCCAGCAGGGCCGTGCCCAGCAGCGGTTTCCAATGGCCGATAAACCAGTGTGCGTGGCGGAAGAGCAGCGGCAGTAGCACCAACCAGGCGATGAACAGGCGCGCGCTGGCCAGCTGCATGGGTGAAAGTGCAGGCGCCCCGCCCTGGAACAGCCCGCGCTTCATCAGGATAAAGGAACTGCCCCAGACCAGGGACAAAATGGCGAGCAACAACCACTTGGTCCTATGGATGGCGGTGCTGCGTTCCATGCATGGCGATGCGGGCCGAAGGTAGAGGCGCAATTGCCCCGGCAAGCTACCTTTGTACCATACCTCCATCCGATGAAAACCCCGATATCCGTTCTGTCCATCCTCCTGTTTGCCGCTTGCAGCCAAGGGCCCACACCTGATGCGGGTTCCTATGCAGCGGAGCGCACCGTGCAGGAAGTGGTGATCACCGATGGGCAACCCATGGCCACGGCCGACCTGACCATCGGGGGCATGAGCTGCTCCATGATGTGCGGGAACATGATCAAGGGGGCCTTGGCCAAGGTGCCGGGCGTTACCCAGGCCGAGGTGGAATACACCGACGGCTCGGAAACGGGCCATGCCAAGGTGACCTACGATCCGGCCAAGGTGGATGACGGCCAGTTGGTGAGCGCGGTGCAGAGCTTGGCCGACGGCCAGTACACCGTGGCCTCCATTGCCATCACCAAGCAGGTGAAGCATGCCTCCACGGAGCGCCATGAAAAGGGCGCTTCGGAAGAGCGGTCGGCATCCGTGCTGCCAGCAGTGCCCATGCCCAACCTGGTGGGCATGTTGCGGGCGCTGGTGCGTATCTGAGGCACGTGGAGGGATAGCCGCGCAGCAGCCGGCCGGCGAGTGGTGCGGAACCCGTGGTACCGCGCGATCGGCCCGGTACGGTCAGGTCAACGCACGCAGCAGCACGAGCAATTCACGCTGAACACTATACCCCTTGTCGGCGGCGTACCAGGCGTGCACCTGGGCATACAGTTCTTCCTTGGGCAATTGCCGTTCCGCCGGCAAGGCCTTGTTGGCCAGCACGATCTGGTGGGCAGCGGCCGGGCGTGGGCCCCAGGTGAAGAGCTCACTCCCCTTCCTGTCGAAGGCGATCAACTTGGGAATGCTGCGGCTGCCGCCGGTCAGGTAGCGGTCCATCAAGGCCAAGTGATCGTCCCGGAGCAGCAGGCCGAAATGCACGTTCGGGGCGGCGGCAGCCATCAAGTGCAACACGGGCGCCACCTGCGAGCTATCCCCGCACCACGGCTCGGTGATCACTAACCAGTTCATTTCGGGCAGCCGGCCCAGCACCTCTTGTACCTCGGGAAGCAGCCTCACCGTCTTTTCGTTGCGCACCGTTCGCGCCAAGTTCAACTTGGTGTAGGCCAGCATCTCATCGCTTTGGTCGGGGCCGGTGGTACGGTGCTCCGCCACCAACCGATCGAACAGGACGCGATAGGCACCTGCATCCATGGCCGCCCTCATCCCGGACAACAACTCCGCGGCGGGCGCCACCTGCACTTGGCTTTCCATCCTGTTACGGCAGGTCATGGGCTTGTGCACTGTCCGCGTTCATCGCTTCAAACCGCTGGATCAGTTCCTCGTCCGTGTACTGGAGGTTCTGGATCATCTGTTCAGCATCCTTCGCAAAGCGGTGCTCCGGGAACCTGCGGATCACTTCCTTGTAGGCCTTTTCGGCCTCGCCTTTTTGCTGCAGGCCATTGTCGATGGTGAAGGCCTTGAGGTAGTAGGTGTCGGCGATCTTGCTCCACCCGGGTGAATCGCGGATGATGCGGTCGTACAGTGCGATCGACCCGTTCGGGTCGCCCAAGGTGCTGCGTATGCTGGCCCCCCGGAAAATATACTCAGGCGTCAGCGAATCCAGGGGATAACGTTGTGCGTAGAGCAGGTACACGTCCAGCAGCGCCTGGGCTCCCTTGCGGTCCACCCCGGGCTTGGCATACAGCGAATCCTCCATGGCACGGATCCTCACGGTGGCCTCCTGACGGGTTTCATCCGCCTTGGGCTTGTCTCCTCCACTGCAAGCCACCATCAAGGCGGCCCACAACATGAACAGGGTCCATTTCAACGTGTGCATCGTGGTCGATTGTGATTTTGCTTGAACTTTTTCCAAAACGACAGGTGGTGAAGGGCCAACGCCCTGTTCATTTCACGGGGGCAAACCTCATTTTGTACTTCGCGTCGGTTTTGCCGTGGCTGATGTCGCGCAGCTTGCCTTTCAGCATGCGCTTGCGCAGCGGCGGCAGCAGCTCGGTGAAAAGGATGCCGTCCAGGTGGTCGTGCTCGTGTTGCAGCACGCGGGCGGCATAGCCCTCGAAGGTCTCTTCGTGCTCCTTGAAGTCCTCGTCCATATACTGCATCACGATCTTCGGCTGGCGCTCCACGTCCTCGCGGATGCCAGGAATGCTGAGGCAGCCTTCCTCGAAGGCCCACTCCTCCCCTTCCTCCTCCACGATGTAGGGGTTGATGAAGACCTTCTTGAAGTCCTTCAGGTGTGCATCTTCCGTGGGGTTGCCGTCCTCATCTTCGGCAAAAGGCGAGCAGTCCACCACAAAGAGGCGGATGCTTTCGCCCACCTGCGGTGCGGCCAAACCTACGCCACTGGCGGCGTACATGGTTTCGTACATGTCGGCGATCAGTTGCTTGAGGTCCGGATGTCCGGGTTCAATGTCGGCAGCGACCTTCTTCAGTATGGGGTCGCCATAGGCGCGGATGGGGAGGATCATGGTTGGGGGCGCAAAGGTATTGGGGGAGGGCATAGCGCGCAGGGCGTAGTTCGCAGGGTGCAGGCGGGGCCATGCGTGCAGGCACTCTTCCCTACGGACCACGAACTATGTCCTCCTCTTTTCCATCCACCCCTGCAGGATCAACACCGCGCTGATGCGATCCAGCGTGCCTTTGTCGCGCCGGGCCTTCTTACCAACACCGCTGGCGATCATGGCCTGCTGCGCGATGCTGCTGGTGAAGCGCTCATCGGCGGTTTCCACCCATTGCCCTGGGAATTGCTTCTTCAGCTCAGCCACGAACAACTGCACATTGGCCGTCACGTCCGTGGGGGTGCCGTACAGGTTCACCGGCAGGCCCACCACGAAGCCTTCCACCGGTTCCTTGGCCACGTAGCGCTTCAGGTGATCCATCAGTTCAACGGTCGGCACGGTGTCCAGCGCAGAGGCGATGATGCCTGCGGGATCCGTCACCGCCAAGCCGGTACGCTTGAGGCCGAAGTCGATGGCGAGGATGCGCATGGGGCAAAGGTGGCATGGAACGGTTTGGTACACGGGCGCAGCCTATGTTTGTTCGTTGGCTTGCGTTCACAGCCACGCCCGTTGCACCCGGCCCGCGCCCGATGAAGCCCCTATTTGCCCTTGTCCCGGCGATTTTCCTCACCTGCGCGGCATCGGGGCAGGACCAACGGGACATCGATTCGTTGAATGCACTGCTCGACCGGCATTGGGCCATGAAAAAGGAGTTGGGGATATTGCATCCTTCGCTGTATGACACCTCGGCCGCGCTGATCCTTCACAGTTTGTTCGAGGCCACCTGGGCCAATGACCCCGATCAGGCCATGGCGTATGCCGAACGGTACCTGGAATTGTCAAAACAAATCGGGTTCAAGCGGGGTGAAGGGAATGCCTACAACGCAATTGGCGCGGCGCTTGGCTTAAAAGGGGATTATTCCCGGGCCATGGAGTACCTGGGCAAGGCGCTGCAGGTCCGGGAGGGGCTTGGGCTTCCGGAGCATGTGGCCGAAACCCACAACAACATCGGGTTCGTGTACCAAGCGCTGGGGAAATTCCCGGAGGCCACCCAAGAGCATCTCGCGGCCTTGCGCATTTTCGAGTCGACCGGGAATAAGAGCCATCAAGCGAGGATCCACATGAAGCTGGGCTCCATGCTGGCCGAGGTCGGCGATTACCGGGCATCCCAAGGGCATTTCACCCAAGCCCTGGCGTTGGCCGAGGAGGCCGGCAATCGATCCATCATTCCGGACATCCACAGTTCGGCAGGGCAGGGGTATGCCCTGGAGGGGGATTACACCAAGGCCTTGGAGCACCATTTCGCCGCCCTCGATGCCGTGCAGGAAAGCGGGAGCACCTCTTCCCTTGCGTTCTCCTACAGCGCAATCGGATTCACTTATTGGCACCTGGAATTATATGAGGATGCCATGGAATACACCAAAAAGGCATTGGGCCTCTACGATCAATTGGAAAGCAATGAAGGCAAATGCCAAGCTTACCAAATGATCGGGGCCATCCATCAGGTACGGAAGGAATACGCCCAGGCCCGGGACAACTACCAAAAGGTCCTGGCCCTATCCAAGGAAATCGGCAGTTACCGCTATGCGGCCGGCGCCTTGCTGGACCTTGCCGAAATGGACAGCACGCAGGGCAACTTCCGTGAAGCCCTTGGGCACTATAAGCTGCACATCGCCGCGCGCGACAGCTTGCAGAAAGCCGAAAACCGCTCCAAAACCACCGAGCTGCGCATGCAGTACGACTTCGAAAAGAAGGAAGCCGAGGCCAAGGCCCTTGCAGAGGCTGAACTGAAAAAGCAGAAGCTGGTGCGCAACAGTTTCGTCGGGGGCTTCGGCGCCATGCTGCTCTTTGCCGCGGTGGTGTACCGCCAGCGCAACAGGACCAAGAAGGAGAAACGCCGCGCAGAAGAGGAAAAGGAGCGCAGTGACCGGCTCCTGCTCAACATCTTCCCGAAATCCGTCGTGCAGGAGATCAAGGCATCGGGCACCGCGAAGGCCAAGGCCTACACCATGGCCACCGTCATGCTCACCGACTTCAAGGACTTCACCACCGTGAGCGACCAGGTGAGCGCGGAACTGCTGGTGGACGAGATCCATACCTGCTTCAGCGCCTTCGACCGCATCATGCTGCGGCACGGCATCGAAAAAATCAAGACCATCGGGGATGCCTACCTCTGCGCCGGCGGGCTGCCCGTGAGCAACTACACCCACGCCACCGACATGGTGAGCGCCGCCCTGGAGATCCGCGACTACATGCTCCAGCGCAAGCAGGAGAAGCAGGCACGCGGCGAAACGCCCTTCGAAATGCGCATCGGCATACACACCGGGCCCGTGGTGGCAGGCATCGTGGGCACCCACAAGTACGCCTACGACATCTGGGGCGACACGGTGAACATCGCCGCGCGCATGGAGCAGAACTCCGAGCCCGGCAAGATCAACATCAGCGAAAGGACGTACGCCCTGGTGAAGGACCGGTTCCAGTGCACCCACCGCGGAAAGATCCAAGCCAAGAACAAGGGCGAGCTCGACATGTACTTCGTGGAGGCGCCGGGCGCCGCGTGAACGGTGTGCCCGCCGCCCTGCATTGGCAGCAGCCGGAACGGCATTTACCTTGGCTTCGCCGGAACAGGCAACTCCTAGTTACCGCCCCATGCACAAGGCACGGATCATCCTGAGTGACACGGAAAGCCTCGCCACGCTCGGCTTCTTCATCCTGGCCACCTTCACATTGGCATCCGCCGTGCGCTGGCTCATGCGCAGGCGCATTGAGCGGAAGCTGGCCGCAGCGGAGGCCGACCTTACCGTGTACAAATTCATCCGCGACCTGGTCACGCTCACCATCTACCTGGTGGGCATCGGCTGGGCCTTGCTCACCCTGCCCATTTCCGCCACCTATGCCCACACCTTGCTCGTCAGTGCGGGGGCATCCACCCTGATCATCGGGTTCGCCTCCCAGCAGGTGCTGGGCAACATCATCTCGGGCATCTACCTGGTCATGCGCCGGTCCTACCGGCTGAACGACATCATCGAGATCAATGGCTCCAAGGGGAAAGTGGTGGAGATCAACATCCATGAAACCGTGCTCACGTCCATGGACGGCAAGCAACGGATCACCATCCCGAATACGCTGGTGTCCACCGCGATCATCATCCACCACCAACAGGCCGCAACTCGTGGCACCGGGCCTTCATAACACTCCCGACGGCAATCCACGGGGTTATTTTCGCCCGCGCAAACCTCATGCAGCGTTCGGCCGAATGAGCATCCTTCCCTCCCGCTCCTTGCCCATCCGGTGCAAGCGCAGCCCTCGTGCAGCGGCCGGCCTGGCCCTCGTCATCCTGGCCTCCTGCTCCAGCCCAAAGAGCCTGCAACCCGGTGCGGACCGCAAGATCAATTGCAACCTGCAAGCGGATCATCAATATGCGGCCGGCGACCTGCCCGTCGCCCTTCATGAAGTGGCCGTGGAGCCGCTGCTCACCGGGCACTTCAGCAAGGCAAGCCTCAACGTGGCGAACAGCATCGGCGTCCTGGACCTGCTGGGTGAATACACCCGCTTGAAGCAAAAACAACGGGCCATCCCCAGCCTGGAGCAGAAGGTGGAGCTGCTCGAACTTTCCCACACCATCACGCAACGCATCGATCTGGCATCCTTGGAGATCTCGTCCGTGACAGCCGAACTCGACTGCGAGGAGGAGCGCATCTCACAGATCGCCGATTACCTTACGGCTCGGTCCCGAACGGCGGAAACGCGACTGACCGTGGCCGCGATCGCCGTGGGCGCGTTCGGCTCCATGACACCCATCATCCTGGACGGCAAGCAAGCCGACCGGGCCGGCTTGGCGGCGGGCATCGCCGAAGCGGCACTGGGTGCCATGATCCTGCTCAACGACCGCAAAGTGAACGTGCAGCATCCGCGCAACGCACTCAGTGACATCTGGGAAGGGCCACAGACATCCCGCGTCTTCCCGCCCTTTGTTTGGTACTATCTGAATTACCGGGATCCGGGCGACCAGGCCAGCGTCTCCTTGCGCACCAAGATCATCGACCAATGGAAGGGGTTCGGACAGGTCGAACGGTTGAAGCCCAAGGAACAGGCAAGCCATCAGGAGCTGTATTTCGGGAATGGCGGCCGCTACGACACCGACCAGTTGTACAACCGCGCCAATATGTACGACCAGCTGGAATCCTCGATCAAATTGATCAAGCAGGACCTCACGCAGCTGGCGCTGGAATTGGGGGGGCTGCAGTAGGAGGTACCCGGCAACAAGCAGACCGCCTCCCTCTTTCCTCCCCACCTTTGCCCCATGCAGGAACTGATCGAACAAGCGTGGGCAGACCGCTCCCTGTTGAAGGACCCCGAGGTGATCCGCGCCATTTAGGGCGTGTTGGAGCACCTGGACAAAGGCTCGGATACAGGGAGTAGCGGCGAGATCCTGATGATGGGCAACCTCCGCAAACCATTCAAGCTGAATTACGTATGTTTTTATTACATTCGCACGTAATCCTTGAAGATGAATACCAAGCTGACCTTGAACATCGATAAGGGTGTGATTGAAAACGCCAAGGTTCTCGCGAAGGAGACGGGGACCAGTCTATCGAAATTGATCGAGAACTACCTCCGGTCCCTTGTCCAGCCAAACAAGAACAAATCGGCGATCACCCCCTTGGTGAAGAGCCTGACCGGTGTCATGCCTGCACAAGATGAGGAGCGTGAAAAGGACGCTCGGTTCGATCACTTGGCGAACAAGTATTCCTGATGGAGAAAGTCTTCGTGGACACCAACGTTGTCTTGGACCTCCTACAGGAACGCAAGCCATTCTTCAAGGAAGCACAACAACTATTCTCCATGGGTGATCGCGGGGAGTTGAAATTGTTCATCTCATCGCTAACGGTCGCAAACACCCATTTCATGCTCGCACGGCATCTGCAGATGGAGGCACGCCAGGTATTGTCCAAGCTTATGATCGTATTGGATGTTCTTCCCTTGGATGCGAAGGTCCTGAAACTTTCATTGGCATCAGACTGGAAGGACCTTGAGGATGCCATCCAGTACTTCACGGCCGCGGAGCATGGGATGCATGTGATCATCACACGTAACAAACGTGACTTCAAAGGCTCTCTGCTTCCCATTCTTAGCACAGGGGAATATCTGCGTCGCTAACCCGGGGCCGCTAGCCGCCATGTTGTACTTCAATGCCCGGTCCCGTATCATGGCCAACTTTGCCCCATGCAGGAACTGATCGAAAAGGCGTGGGCAGACCGCTCCCTGTTGAAGGACCCCGAGGTGATCCGCGCCATTGAAACCGTGGTGGGCCAGCTGGACCGCGGGGAGCTGCGCGTGGCGGAACCAACCGACGGGATTCCGGGTCAAGCCCGGAATGACGGTGCGTGGAAAGTGAACGAATGGGTGAAAAAGGCCGTGCTGCTCTATTTCCCCATCCGCAAGATGGAGGTATTGGAAGCAGGCCCGCTGGAATGGCACGACAAGATCCCCCTGAAGCATGACTATGCGAAGCTGGGCGTGCGCGTGGTGCCCCACGCCATCGCACGGCATGGAAGCTACCTGGCCCCCGGCGTGATCCTGATGCCGAGCTATGTGAACATCGGCGCCTACGTGGACGAGGGCAGCATGGTGGATACTTGGGCCACGGTGGGCAGTTGCGCCCAGATCGGCAAGGGCGTGCACCTGAGCGGCGGCGTGGGCATCGGTGGCGTGCTGGAACCCGTGCAGGCCGCGCCGGTGATCATCGGCGACGGCGCCTTCATCGGCAGCCGCGCCATTGTGGTGGAGGGCGTGCATGTGGGCCGCGAGGCGGTACTGGGCGCCAACGTGGTACTTACCGCCAGCACGCGCATCATCGACGTGGCCGGGCCGGAACCCAAGGAGATGAAGGGCTACGTGCCGCCGCGCAGCGTGGTGATCCCCGGCACCGTGCCCAAGCGTTTCCCCGCCGGGGAGTACGGCGTGCCCTGTGCATTGATCATCGGGCAGCGCAAGGAAAGCACGGACCGGAAAACGAGCCTGAACGAGGTGTTGCGGGAGTTCGATGTGGCCGTGTGATCGGTTGTCAGTTGTCAGTTGTCAGTTGTCAGTTGTCGGTTGTCGGTTGTCGGTTGTCGGTTGTCTGTTTCTGGCGCCCCACCCTTACAACGAGCAACTGACAACGAACAACCACCCTAAAGGAAGAAAAATGCCAGCCACAACCGATCGCACCATCCTGGTGGTGGAGGATGACCCCCGCCTATACCGCTCGCTGTGCAGGCAGTTGGAGGAGGCGGGGTATGCCACCCTTCCGGTATTCGACGGCAAAATGGCCCAGCGTGCCATCCGCAACAGCAGGTTCCATCTGGTGCTGCTGGACCTGAGCCTGCCAGAAGTGGATGGCTTCAAGTTGACCGAGGAGATCCGTTGCCGCGACCGGAACACACCGGTCATCATCCTCACGGCATTCGGCGACATGGACAGCAAGCTGAATGCTTTCCAGCTCGGCGCGGACGACTATCTGGTAAAGCCTGTCCATTTCCAGGAACTGCTCGCCAAGGTGAAGGTGTTCCTGAAACGTGCCGAGAGCCATCCGCTGGAAGTGGAGCACATTGAAGTAGCCGACCTGCGGATCGACCTGCAACGCAAGACCGTGGAACGCGCGGGCCAAGCGATCGAACTCACACCCAAGGAATTCCATCTGCTCGCCTGCCTCGCCCGCAACAAGGGCCGCGTGCTGAGCAAGGACGACCTCGCCGAGCAGGTGTGGGACAATGCCTACGGCGTTTCCAACAACACCATCGAGGTGTACATCAGCTTTCTGCGCAGCAAGGTGGACAAGGGCCATGAGCAACCGCTGATCCACACCAAGCACGGGTTCGGTTACGCCCTGGACGACCACCCGGCATGACCACCCGCGTTCGCCTTTCGCTGCTCTTCGCCAGTTTCTCCATGGTGCTGTTGGTGGGCACCTTGGGCAGCATCTACTACTCGCACTCCCGTTCGCGCCAGCACGAATTCTTCGAGCGCTTGCGCACCCAGTGCTTCCGCACCGCCGGACTGCTCAATGAGGTGAAGGCCGCCGACCGCGACTTGCTGCGCGTGCTTGACCGCAACAGCATCCACCGCATGTATGACGAGAAGGTATTGCTGTTCAACGACCGGGACGAACTCATTTACAGCAGCCTGGACGACGAGCCCATCCCGTACACCCGCGCCCTGCTGGACAGCATACGCCGCCGCAAGGAACTGCAATGGAGGGATGCGGACGGCGACGAGGTGGTGGGCGTTCACTACACGGAAAGCAACGCCGACTATGTGGCGCTCGCCTCGGCCTTCGACAAATACGGGCGTATTGAACTGCGAAATTTGCTCAACACCCTGTTCGTGGCACTGGCACTGGGCTCCCTCTTCATCTTCGGCGCAGGCTACTTCTTCATCGGCTTGGCCTTCCGCCCGCTGGAAAAGCTCAACCACGCCATCGACCATATCGATATACACCGCTTGGACCAACATCTCCCCGTGCGGGGCACCAAGGGTGAAATAGACCGCTTGGCCATGGGATACAACGCCATGCTTGCGCGTCTGAGGCGGTCATTCGAACTGCAAAAGGCCTTCGTCACCAACGCCAGCCACGAATTGCGCACCCCTTTGGCACGCATGAACGCCTTGGTGGAAGAAGCGTTGGCCGAACCCCATGCAAGCGCCAGTACCGGAACGACCCTTCAACGCCTGCAAACCGACATTGCCGAGCAAGGCCAACTGATAGACTCGTTGCTACTGCTGGAGCAATTGCAAAGCGGCATGCCCGTGGCCAAGGAACCGGTACGGCTTGATGAAGCCCTCTTCGCCGCCATTGCCGAGGTGAAGGCCGCGCACCCCGCGTTGCAAGCCACGGTGGATATCGGCAGTGCGATCAAGTCCGGGGCACAACTCACCGTGGTGATCAATCCCCTATTGTTGCGCACCGCCCTGCGCAACCTGCTCGCCAATGCCGCGCTTTACGCGTCCGACGCTTCCGTTGCCATCCATCTGCAACCCATGGCCGGCCGCTTGAAGGCGCAATTCGTCAATGCCGGCGCCCGGCCTTTGCCGGACGACCGGCTGTTCCAACCTTTCTTCCGCCATGCGGAAAACCAGCACGTGCCCGGCAACGGGTTGGGCCTCTCCATTGTGAAGCAGATCGCCGAGCAGGCCGGAGGCTCCCTCAACTATGCATACAACGATGCGCATCGCTTCACCATCGCACTTCCAGTGGCGGTTTAAGCAACTTTTAAGCTCACCTCCAAGGAAGCCTTAAGCCAAAAAGGCGGCCTTTGCACCATGCGGGTCCTTCTGCCGGTGCTGTGCGCCATTCTATTGCCGTGGTTGTCCTTGCAAGCTGAGGATACGTTGCGCGTCACCCTCCGGCAGGCCGACAGCCTATTGGCCGCGCGCTCCTTGGCATTGGTGGCCCAACAGGCGGAGATCGACAAGGCCGAGGCGGAACGCATCCAGGCACGCCTCTTCCACAACCCGCAGTTCAGCAGTGAATGGGTGGTGGGCCGCACGGGTGAACCCTTCATTCACGCCGGTGCCGGCGGGCAGAAGATACTGGCCGTGGAGCAACTCTTCCGCATTGCCGGGCAGCGCTCCTTGGCCGTGCGCGCAGCCGAAAACGGAAAGCGCATCACCGAAGCCCAATATGCCGAACTGGCCGCGGCACTGCGGCTGAAGCTGCACAGCACCTTGTACCGGCAGTACTATACGCAGCGCAGCGTGGACGCCATTGCCTCGCAACTGCAACTGCTGAAGCAACTGCAGGAGGCCTACGGCGGACAGTACGACAAGGGCAACGTTTCCCTCAAGCAGGTCACCCGCCTGCGTACCGCCTTCTTCGCGCTGAACGCCCAACGCATCCAGCTGCTGCGCCAGCTCAACCGGGATCAGCAGGACCTGCGCGCGATGCTTGCCGAGACCGGCACCGTGATCGCCTCCCCCACCGCCGCCGAGCTGCAGCTGCCCACGGCCATTCCATTGCCACCGGACACATTGGTGTCGATGGCCGTGCAACAGCGCCACGCAGCGGTGGCCGCACAAGCCGCACAGGAAGCCGCTGCGCTTGACCTCAAACTCCAACGTCGCATGGCCGTGCCCGACCTGGCGCTCGGTGCGCAATACAACCAAGTGGGCGACCTCCATCCGCGGCAGACCGCCGTTACCATCGGCTTCTCCGTGCCCCTGTTCGACCGAAACCAAGGGCGCATCCGCTGGGCCGAGGCAGCAGGAAAACACGCGGAGGCCACATTGCGGCAAACACAACTCGATGTGCGCAACGAAGTGCTGTACGCCTTGGAGCACATCCGCGTGCTGCAAGAGCAACTGGATGCCACAAATCCCGGATTGGACGCGCAATTAGACCAGCTCAGCGAGAGCTTGGTGGACAACTACGTGCGCAACAACATCAAGCTCATCGAATTCACCGACCTCTTCGAATCCTACAACAGCACCATCATCGACCTCAACCAGCTGATGGCAGACCTGCAAAACGCCTATGAAGAACTTGAATATGCCACTGGCCGCAACCTGTTCGGGCGCTGAACAGGCAGTGGCGATGGCCCGTGAACAACGCAACACCGCAGCCAACGGCCACGCCATGATCCTCCTTGCCTTTCTTGCGGCGGCCATGCTGTTGGGCGGCTGTGCCCCCGAGGCCCTCCCCGATGCCGATGCCAACGCCTTCACCCTGAGCGACACCATGTTCGCCCGCATCGGGTTGGACACCGTGCGCATGCTCCCCGTGGAGAACAGCGTGGAGCTCAATGCCCGCATCGCACCGGACGAGGGGCGTTTGGCACGCGTGTATCCGATCGTGGGCGGCCAAGTGGCCGATGTGCGCGTGGAATTGGGCGACCATGTGGCCAAGGGCCAAACACTGGCCGTGATCCGCAGCAGCGAAGTGGCCAAGCTGGAACGCAAACTGATCGAGGCGCAAAGCGACATGGAGGTGGCCGACAAGAACCTCGCCACCAAGCAGGAACTCTTCAACTCGCAGCTACTCAGCGAGCGAAAGCTCGTAGAGGCCCGGTACGACGTGGAAAAAGCGCGCGCGCGGCTCAAGGACATGCAGGAGGTGTTCTCCATCTACCAGTTCCAGGCAGGCTCGCAGTACATCGTTACCGCGCCCATCAGCGGCTATGTGATCGAGAAGGACGTGGTGCGCGACGAAACCCTGCCCAGCGACCACCATGAAGCCATTTTCACCATTGCCGAGCTGGGCAGCATCTGGGTACTGGCCGATGTGTATGAAAGCGACATCGCACGGGTGAAGGAGGGCATGCCCGCCGAGGTATCCACCCTGAGCTACCCCGGCAAGGTGTTCAGCGGCCAAGTGGACAAGATCATGAACATGCTGGACCCGCGCACCCGCACCATGCGCATCCGCATTACGCTACCGAATCCCGAAGTGCTGCTGAAACCGGAAATGATCGCCCATGTGCGCCTCACCTACCAGGACAACGACACCCTCCCCGCCATTCCCGCCAGCGCCGTGATCAGCGACAACAACCGCGAGCAAGTAATGGTGTTCAAGGACCGCAAGAACATCGACACGCGCCGCATCTCCATTGCCCACAGCTTGGGCGGCACCAGCTGGGTGGCCGGGGGCCTGAAGCCGGGCGAGGTGGTGATCTCCAAGGAACAGCTCTTCATCTATGATGCCCTGAACGACCGATGAGCTTCATCCGCTCCATCATCTCCTTCTCGCTGAAGAACCGCTTTTTCACCTACTTCTGGGTGGGCGTGCTCATCATAGCGGGCGTCATCAGCTTCAGGAACACGCCCATTGATGCGTTCCCGGACGTCACCAACACGCAGATCGTGGTGGTAACCCAGTGGCCCGGCCGCAGCGCCCAGGAGGTGGAGCTCTTTGTGAGCGTGCCCTTGGAAGTGGCCATGAACAGCGTGCAGCGCAAGACCCACGTGCGCTCCATGAGCATGTTCGGCCTGAGCGTGATCACGGTGATCTTCGACGACGGCGTGGAGGACTTCTTCGCCCGCCAGCAAGTGAACAACCTGCTCGGAAGCGTGGAACTGCCCGATGGCGTGGAACCCGATGTGCAACCGCCCTACGGACCCACCGGCGAGATCTTCCGATACACCCTGCAAAGCAGCAAGCGTGATTCACGCGACCTGCTCACCCTCCAGAACTGGGTGATCGACCGGCACCTCCGCCAAGTGCCCGGCGTGGCTGATGTGGTGGACTTCGGCGGCCGCGAGAAGATCTACGAGATCGAGGCCGACCCCGGCAGGCTGATGCAATACGACCTTACCCCCCTGGAAGTGTACGAGGCCGTTACCCACAGCAACGTGAACGTGGGCGGCGACGTGATCGAAAAGAACGGCCAGGCCTTCGTGGTGCGCGGCATCGGCCTGCTCACCAGCATCGAGGACATCGGGAACATCATCATTGAGGCCCGAGACGGCGTGCCCGTGCTGGTGAAGAACGTGGCACAGGTGCGCGTGGCCGACTTGCCGCGAGTGGGGCAGGTGGGCCTGAACGGAGACGATGACGTGGTGGAAGGCATCGTGGTGATGCGAAAGGGCGAAAACCCCAGCACCGTACTGGCCGCCGTGAAGGAAAAGATCGCCCTGCTGAACGAGCACATCCTGCCGGCGGACGTGAAGATGGTGACCTTCTACGACCGCGACAAACTGATGGAATACACCACCGGCACGGTGATGCACAACCTGCTGGAAGGCATCGTGCTGGTCACCCTCATCGTGCTGCTGTTCATGGCCGATTGGCGCACCACGGTCATCGTCTCCATCGTCATCCCGCTCTCGCTGCTCTTCGCCTTCCTAATGCTGCGGATGAAAGGCATGAGCGCCAACCTGATCTCCTTGGGCGCCATCGACTTCGGCATCATCATAGACGGGGCCGTGGTGATGGTGGAGGGCGTCTTCGTGGCGCTGGACAACCTGGCGCGCCGTGTGGGCATGGAGAAGTTCAACCGCATGGGCAAACTGGGCCTGATCAAGCGCACCAGCACCCGCATGGGCGTGGCCGTCTTCTTCAGCAAGCTCATCATCATCGCCGCGCTGCTGCCCATTTTCGCCTTCGAGAAGGTGGAAGGCAAAATGTTCGCCCCGCTCGCCTGGACGCTCGGCTTCGCCTTGGTGGGCGCCCTGATCTTCACCCTCACCTTGGTGCCCGTGCTGATGGCCGCCCTGCTGAAGAGGAACGTGCGCGAAAAGCACAGCTTCATCGCCCGCTTCTTCGATAAGTGGGCTTTCAAGGGCTTCGAGCGAACCTACCGCAGGCCGCGCACGGCACTCTCCGTTTCACTGATCGCACTCGCCCTTTCCCTGGCATCGCTGAACTGGATGGGTACCGAATTCCTGCCTGAACTGAATGAAGGCGCCTTGTGGGTGGAAGCCAAGATGCCCATGAGCATGAGCCTGCCGGAAACCGTGAAAATGGTGCATACGCTGCGCGAAACGCTCAACACCTTCCCCGAAGTGACCGGCGTGCTGAGCCAGACCGGGCGCAGCAACGACGGCACCGACCCCAGCGGCTTCTACTACGTGCAGATGCAGGTGAACCTGAAGCCGCTGAAGGAATGGCGAAGGGGGCTGAAGCGCGATGCGCTGATCAATGAAATGGATGCTGAACTGAAGAACTTCCAAGGCATCAACTTCAACTACTCGCAGCCCATCATCGACAACGTGGCCGAGGCCGTGGCCGGCATGAACGCCAACAACGCGGTGAAGATCTTCGGCCCGGAGCTGCCCGTGCTGGACCCCTTGGCCGACCTCATCTTCGACCAGATCCACCCTGTGGAGGGCATCAAGGACCCCGGCATCTTGCGCAACGTGGGCCAGCCCGAACTGCAGATCCGCCTGAGCGATACCAAGATGGCTCTCTACGGCGTAAGCACCGCCGACGCACAGGCCGTGATCGAAATGGCCATCGGCGGGAAAACCGCCAACGTGATGTACGAGGGCGAACGCAAATTCGACATCCGCGTGCGCTTCCCGCTGGAATACCGCCAAGGCGTGGACGAGATCAAGGCCATCCTGGTGCCCACCTTGGGCGGCAACCACATCGCCTTGAGCGAGATCGCCACCGTGACCACCACCACAGGGCCCGCCTTCATCTACCGCGACAACAACAACCGCTTCATCGGCGTGAAGTTCACCGTGCGCGACCGCGACCTCGGCAGCACCATTGCGGAAGCGCGCGCCAACGTAGACGAACACGTGAAACTGCCGCGCGGATACACCCTCACCTGGACCGGCGAGTTCGAGAACCAAGTGCGCGCCACCAAACGCTTGGCCCAAGTGGTGCCCATCAGCCTCGGCATCATCTTCGTGATCCTCTTCATCACCTTCGGCGATGTGCGCAATGCGGGCCTGGTACTGGTCAACGTGCCCTTCGCCCTCATCGGCGGCATCCTGGCGCTGCACCTCACGGGCATCAACTTCGGCATCAGCGCCGGCGTGGGCTTCATCGCGCTCTTCGGCATCTGCGTGCAGAACGGCGTGATCCTCGTGAATGAGTTCAACGAAAACCTCTCGTTGAAAATGGGGCTGGACAACAGCATCATCGACGGCGTGAAGAAGCGCATACGCCCGGTGGTGATGACCGCCTTGATGGCCAGCTTGGGCCTCCTTCCTGCTGCCACCAGCACCGGCATCGGCAGCGAGGCCCAAAAGCCTTTGGCCGTGGTGATCATCGGCGGGCTGGTCACGGCCACCTTCTTCATCCTGTTGGTGTTCCCGGTCGTGTTCCGCATGTTCCGCGGGCGTACGTTGCAGCGCAAAGCCGCGCTGTAGCAATGCGAGGAGGCGAAACCCGCAGCCCGCAACCGAACAACCCGCAACCCGGCGAGGAGGTACAGGAGGTAAGCACCTCATCCATACTCCCCACCCCCGCAGTTACCCTCCGCCACGCATCTTTGCATCCCGCAAGTCCTCCTCGTGCCCAAGCAGTTCCTGATCATCCAAACCGCCTTCCTCGGCGATGCCGTGCTGGCCACCGGCTTGGCGGAGAAGCTGCATGCGTGGTACCCGGATGCCGCCATTGACCTGGTGGTGCGCAAGGGCAACGACGGGTTGTTCAAGGGTCATCCCTTCCTGCGCAAGCTGCACGTTTGGGACAAGAGCCAAGGCAAGAACCGCGACCTCTTCCGACTGGTGCACGCATTCCGCCGCCAGCGGTACGACCATGTGATCAACGCGCAACGCTTCTTCAGCACCGGGCTGATGGCGGTTCTTTCCGGAGGGAAGGAGACGGTTGGTTACGATAAGAATCCATTGAGCTTGTTCTTCTCGCGCCGGGTGAAGCACGAGATCCCGGATTGGCGCGTGCTGCGCGGAAAGGCCGCCGGCACCGGTGTGCATGAGATGGACCGGTTGAATGTGCTGATCGAACACCTCACCGATGGAAAAAGGCCGTTGCCAAGGTTGTACCCTTCGGAGGCGGACCGGGCACAGGTGGCAGGGCTACTGGGGCCTCAGGGTCCCGAGGCGGAGGCCCTGAGGGAGCAACCTACCCGAACTCCCGCAGGGTCTCTCGGAGAGGACCCTGCGGACATCCCTCCTCAGGGTCCCGAAGCGGAGACCCTGAGGGAGCGATCGGGGGCGGAGACCCTGAGGGAGCAATCGGGAACGAGGACCCTGAGGGAGCAGCAATACATCACCATCGCACCGGCATCGGTGTGGTACACCAAGCAATGGCCCGCAGGGAAATGGATCGAGCTGATCCAGCTGCTGCCACCGGAACAGCGCGTACTACTGATCGGCGCGCCGGGTGACGTAACGCTGTGTGATCACATCGCTAAGGAAGCCGGGCGCGGAGAAGTGTTGGCCGGCAAACTGAGCCTGTTGGCCACTGCGGCGTTAATGGAAGGCGCCATCATGAACTACGTGAACGACAGTGCGCCGCTGCACATCGCCAGCGCGATGAATGCGCCGGTGACAGCGATCTTCTGCAGCACGGTGCCCGCTTTCGGCTTCGGGCCGCTGCGCCCCAACGGGCGGATCGTGCAACGCGAGGAAACCCTCTACTGCCGCCCTTGCGGCCTGCACGGGCACAAGGCATGTCCCGAGGGGCATTTCAAATGTGCGTTGGAGGTCCTACCAACCCAGCTGGCCGCCCCGATGCCGTAGCAGGACACTGGCGAACGGCTGCGAAATCGACTTGGCCGGATGCAGGTGAACTTTATGCAAGTTCGTATGTTTCAATCCCGATGTACCGCAGCTTTATTGGCGGACGATGCATCCATCCTTATTCAACCAACTTCGATCATCATGGCAAAAGAAGAGATCCTCGGGCCCCAGAAATTGGGGCCGCTGACGCCGCTTGTAGGCGAATGGGAAGGGAACGTGGGCATCGACCTCTCCTACCACAACAAGGACGATGTGACGACCAAAACCTCCTACTTCGAAAAGGCATGGTTCAAGCCCATTCCCATCCAGGAGAACGGGCAGCAGACCTTGGAAGGATTGACTTACAAGGACACCGCATGGCGCCATGGTGAAGAAGGCATGGACCCCTTCCATGACGAAATCGGCTTCCTGCTGTGGGACAAGAAGAATGAACAGGTACTGCGCACCGTGGTCTTTGGGCGTGGCATTGCCATCCAGGCGGGCGCCACGGCAAAAGCCCGCGACAAGATGATCCACTTCAAGGCCATGCCCGGCGACCCCAGCTACGGCATCCTGCAGAACAAGTACCTCATGGAGCGCGCACAGCTGATGAGCTTCACCAGCGTGTTCAAGTTCAATGCGGACGGCACCTTCACCCACTCATCGGACATTGTGATGAAACTGGCCGCATTGGGTGGCAAGGAGATGCACCACACGGACGTGAACACGCTGCATTTGGTGAAGCGGTACCATCCCGGTTCCGAGTTCCAATAGCGCATGGGTGCGCACCATGGCTACCTTGCGCACCTACTGGACGGCACGCAACCGTAAAAAAACAATCCACCAATGAACAGGAAGATCCTAGTTATGGCTTTGATCGGGGGGGGCGTGGCCTTCTGCTCCTTCGCATTCCGCCCTGCACCTACCGTACAAGGCGAACATGAAAACAACCTGAAGGTGCTGCCCAAGGACATCAGCCACGACGAGCTGATGCAGGTGATGCACAGCTTCGAGGTGGCCACGGGCATGAACTGCGGCGACTGCCATGCCAGTTCCGCAACCGATCCCAGCAAGATGGATTGGGCCGCAGACACCGAACACAAGCAAACCACCATCGCTATGATGAAGATGGTGGCCGAGATGAACAAGCAATACTTTGCCGTGGAAGGCAACTTCAAGGACAACTACCTACAGTCGCAATTCGAGGTCACCTGCATCACCTGCCACAATGGGCATGAGGAACCGAGCAACTTGGTGACGATCCCGATACCGGTGAAGAGGTGAGGGATGGATTGTCAGTTGTCAGTTGTCGGTTGCCAGTTGTCAGTTGTCAGTTGTCCGTTGTCCGTTGTTAGGTGTTAGACGGTACGTCCGCCTGACAACGGACAACTGGCAACCGACAACTACTCGCCAATATCCTCATTCCACAACTCCGGTTTTGCGGCGATGAAGGCTTCCATCATCCGCACGCATTCCGGCAGGTCCAGGTCCACCACTTCCACGCCGTGTTCCTCCATGAACCTACGGGCACCGGGAAAAGTGCGGCTTTCGCCCACAATGACCTTGGGGATCTTGAACTGCACGATGGTGCCTGCGCACATATAGCACGGCATCAAGGTGGAATAGATCACCGTGTTGCGGTAGCTGCCGATGCGGCCCGCATTGTTCAGGCAGTCCATTTCGCCGTGCAGAATGGGGTTGCGCTCCTGCACCCGCTTGTTGCGGCCCGTGGCAATGAGCTTGCCGTCCTTGACCAGCGCGGAGCCGATGGGAATGCCGCCTTCGGCAAGGCCCTTGCGCGCCTCGTCAATGGCGGCTTGCATGAATTGGTCCATGGTGTACAATTGTTCCGGCCTTGAATCCTGCTGCGTTCAGTCAGCAAGTTTACCCTCTTCCAACTATTTCACCCGCCCTATTTTCGCGCCCCGTTCAATGGCCCGCGACACCTCATACACCGTAGACGCTTCCCGCCTGCACGGCGTGCTGGACCAACCGCTCTTTGTGGCGGCCGCGAAGGTGGCCGAACGCATGGGCGTGAAGGCGTACACCATTGGCGGTTATGTGCGCGACCTGCTGTTGGGCAAGCCTTGCAAGGACATCGACATCGTATGCGAAGCCGACGGCATTGCGTATGCCCAGGCCGTGGCGCAGGAATTGAATGCGGGCCACGTGCATGTCTTCAAGAATTTCGGCACGGCCATGTTCATGCTGGGCGACGTGCAAGTTGAATTCGTGGGGGCGCGCAAGGAGAGTTACAGCCGCAACAGCCGCAAGCCGGAGGTGGTGCCCGGCACCATCCGCGACGACCAGGAGCGGCGCGACTTCACCATCAATGCCTTGGCCATCCCACTCAACGCGGAAGACCGCGGGCAGCTGGTCGACCCGTTCTACGGCGTGCACGACCTAGAGCGCGGCATCATCCGCACCCCGCTGGCACCGGACATTACCTTCAGCGACGATCCGCTGCGCATGCTCCGTGCCATCCGCTTCGCCACGCAGTTGGGCTTCTTCATCGATGCGCCCACCTTCGAGGCCATCCAGCGGAATGCCGAACGCTTGGACATCATCAGTGCCGAGCGCATCCACACCGAGCTGAACAAGATCATCGGGGCACCGGTGCCCAGCATCGGCTTCAAGCTGCTCTTAGACAGCGGCCTGCTGGTGCGCTTCTTCCCCGAAATGGTCGACCTGCTGGGCGCGGAGGAAAAATTCGGCATCGGGCACAAAGACAACTTCTACCACACCATCCAGGTGCTGGACAACGTGGCCAAGCACAGCGACGACCTGTGGCTGCGCTGGGCCGCCGTGCTGCACGACATCGCCAAGCCGCGCACCAAACGCTTCGAGCAGGGCCGCGGCTGGACCTTCCACGGGCATGAGGACAAGGGCGCGCGCATGGTGCCCGGCATCTTCCGCCGCATGAAGCTGCCCTTAGACGAGCAGATGCGCTTCGTGAAAAAGCTGGTGGCCCTGCACCTGCGCCCCATCGCCCTCACCAAGGAGGAAGTCACCGACAGCGCCGTGCGCCGCCTGCTCTTCGATGCCGGCGACGACATCGACGCGCTGATGATCCTCTGCAAGGCGGACATCACCAGCAAGAACGAGGCCCGCAAGAAGCGCTACTTAGCCAACTACGAGCTGGTGCTGGAAAAGCTGAAGGAAGTGGAGGAAAAAGACCGTGTGCGCAACTTCCAGCCGCCCATCACCGGCGAGGACATCATGGGCGCCTTCAACATCCCGCCCTGCAAGGCCATCGGCGACATCAAGACGGTGATCAAGGACGCGATCCTCGACGGCAGGATCCACAACGACCGCGCCGCCGCTTGGCCGTTGATGCTGGAGGAGGGGAAGAAGTTGGGGCTGACGGTGGTGAATGGGATGGAGGGGCCGGGGAGTAGTTCGTAGTTCGGCGTTCGGAGTGCTCACACCACCAACCACGAACTACGCCCTAACAACGGACAACTGGGATTCACCCCTATCTCAGGCTACTTTCGCACTTCATCCACAGCCATGCTCATCTACCGTTTCCGTGTACTGATCGACGACGCCAGCGAAGCATTTCGCGACATCGAGATCGGTTCGGGCCAATCCTTTTTGGAATTCCACCGGGCCATCAAGGAGGCTTTCGGCTTCACCAGCGATGAAATGGCCTGCTTCTACGTGAGCGATGCGGAATGGAACAAGGGCATTGAGATCCCCTTGGCGGACATGGGCTTCGCCGAGGAAGGCAAGATGCCGTTGATGATGCATGAAGTGGAAGTGGGCGACCACATCCGCGACGCGGACCAGCGCTTCGTATATGCCTACGATTTCCTCACCATGTGGATGTTCTTAGTGGAACGCATCGGCACGGGCGACCCCGATCCCGCGCTCACCTATCCGCGCGTGGCCATGAGCGTGGGCAAGGCCCCCAGCGAACGATCGCGCAACGCCCTGCTCGGCATGGACCTGGAAGAAGAGGAGTTCAACGGTTCGCACGATGGTGACGACCCGTATGATGAGGATGACGAAGACGAGCACTACGGCGGCAGCATCGACGACTTGGGCGACGAATACCGATGAGCGGCGAGGGCCTGCTGGTGGTGATCGGCGGCCCCACGGCCAGCGGTAAAACGCACGTGGCCGCCACCTTGGCGAAGCACTTCGGCGCGGAGGTCATCAGCGGCGATTCACGCCAGTTCTACCGCGCCATGCGCATCGGCACCGCACGGCCTGCGGAAGAAGAATTGCTGGGGGTAAAGCACCACTTCCTTGGCCACTTGGAACTGAAGGAAACGTGGAGCGCCGGTGAATTCGCGCGGCAGGCGGAACCCGTGCTGCAAGAGATCTTGAAGCAACACGGCATCGCGGTGCTGGTGGGCGGCAGCGGCCTCTACTTGGATGCGCTCACCAACGGGCTGGATCCCATGCCACGGGTGGACCACGCCGTGCGCGAACGGCTCCAACACCGCTTTCAGCAACAGGGCCTGCACGACCTTTTGAAAGAACTGGACCGCTTGGACCCGGCGATCTCCGGGGTCATCGATCGCCAAAATCCGCACCGCGTGATCCGCGCCTTGGAGGTGTGCATGGCCAGCGGCAGGCCGTACAGCGCCCAGCGCATCGGCCCGCGCCAGCGCGAGGACCTGCGCATCGTGCGCATCGCCCTGGACCTGCCGCGCGAGGAACTCTACGCCCGCATCGATGCCCGCGTGGACCGCATGGTCGCCGACGGCCTGGAGGAAGAAGCGCGTTCCCTCCTGCCCTACCGCGACCTCAATGCCTTGCGCACCGTGGGCTACCGCGAATTCTTCGAGCACTTCGACGGGAAGACCGGCCGCGAAGAGGCCATTGAACGGATTAAGCAGCACACGCGCAACTATGCCAAGCGGCAGTTGACGTGGATCCGCAGGGATCCGGCCTGGCAACGCCTTTCACCCGCTGCCGCAGATGCCCTCATCACCACCGTTCATTCCGCGCTTGGGTGATGGCAGTCCTGTAAATTGCCGTCCTTACACCATGGCCAACAGCCGCCTTGCCCAGCTCCGTGCCATGCTCGTCGAAGAGCCGGGCGATCAATTCCTACGCTATGCCATTGCCATGGAGAGCAAACGGGCCGGTAACACCGAAGGTGCCATGGCAGAGCTGGAAGCCTTGATCGCCGAGCACCCCAAATACCTGGCCTGCTATTACCAGTTGGCCCTGTTGTTGGCCTCACTGGACCGCGTACCGGAAGCCGTGGAAGCCTGCCGCGCCGGAGCCTTGCAGTCCCTAGTGGCCGGCGATGGAAGGGCGCGGGCCGAGCTGCTCGGTTTAGCCCAAGCCTTGGAGGTTGGTTGATGAAAAAGCGCATGCGGTTCGTATGGTGGGTTATAGCCCTGCCCATTGTTGCGCTGGCATCCATCGTGCCTTTCGCCTTCCCCTTCCTGGCCATCACGGAGCCAAGCGGCGCCCAAGTGCTGGTGGTGGAAGGCTGGATGGATCCCGGCGCCATGCAGGAAGCTGCGAAACTGGCGGTGGACAGCGGCTACGGGCAGATCTATACCACCGGCTCGGTACGGCCTTTCGCCTACCTGATGGGGTATGGCGACGGCATTGACATCGTGATGCACGACTCCGCACAGGGCCCCATTGAGCTGGAGGTAGTGGGCAACGCAGGCGCAGGGTTCGTTCTGATGGCCGGCGGCGATACCCTGCTCAACGCCGCAGTCGCCCTGGACCCGCGCAGGTTCACGGCGCAATGCAAGCGCCCCGTGGTGCAGTTCCGCTTTGCCGCATGGGAAAAGCCCGGCGCCCCCGGTCCTGCCCTGTTCATCCGTTCGTTCACCGTGGACGGCATGAACGTGAACTACCTCCAGTCTTCCTCCCGGTTCACGCATCCCGGTTCGCTGCCCACCGAAGCATGGCCCACCTATGCCCATTCGGCCCGCAGCGAACTGATCGGCATGGGGCTGCCCCCGGACCGGGTCACAGCAGTGCCCGCGTATGGCAAACCGCACAGCCGCAGCTGGGGCAACGCCCATGCCTTTGGGGAACTGGCCCGCAGGGACGGAATTACAGCCTTCGACGTGGCCACCAGCGGCGTGCATGCCCGCCGCTCGCGCAACTTGTTCCGCCAGGCCTGCGGTCCCGACGTGATGGTGGGCGTGATCGCCTTGGAAGACCCGTACTGCACCCGTCAAAATTGGTGGAAGAGCTTCCGCGGATGGTTCACCCTGCTGAAGGAGATAGTGGGCGCCCCTGAAGCCGAGGCGGTGGAGATCAAGCGCTTGGCCCGGTAAAGCGAAACCCCGTGCCCCTGCGCATTTCGTACCTTCGCGGGCATGAAAACAATAGGACGGCCCAAGGAGGGCGACTATCCGAGAGGACACCAGACCTACGTGGACGAAGCGGTGGGCAACACACTGGCCGAGGCCTTCCGGCACGCCACCGAGGAAGAACAACGGATCATTGCCCGGGTGGGCGACAAGTGGGAATACCGCTATGCACCCGGAAAATGGACCATCAAGGAAAGCTTCCAGCACATCATCGACATCGAGCGGGCGTTCAGCTTCCGTGCCTTTGCCTTCGCGCGCGGCGAAAAAGCCGACCTGGCCGACATGAACGAAGATGCATACCAGGCCGAGGCGCGTACCGGCATTCGCAAGGTGGAGGACGTGCTCCGCGAGCTGAAGGCCGTGCGGAGCTCCACCGTGGAGCTGTTTGACGGCTTGGACGACCAAGCCTTGGCGCAAAGCGGTACCGTGCTGGGCCGGCGCTCCACCGTACCCGCCGTGGGCTGGGTGATCGCGGGGCACTCCGAACACCACCTGCGGGTGATCCGCGAGCGCTACTTGTGAAAACCGGACAGCCCGCATGGCATGCGGCGGACGGCTACCTTGCAGCACACAACACCACCAGCAATGCCCACCCGCCGCGCCCTGCGCCTGTTTGAGGAGTACGCCCAAAGCCACCGCAACCCGTTGAACCTGCGGGTGCACTGGATCGCGGTGCCGGTGATTTTTTTCTCCACCCTCGGCCTGCTGCATGCCGTGCCGGGCATGGATGCCAGCGTATACGGCACCGTTCAGGTGATCGACCTGGTGCTGGCGGCCGTGCTGCTGTACTATGCTAGCCTCTCCGTGGGCCTGGCCATCGGCATGGGGCTGTTCATCGTGTTGTGCGAATGGTTGATCGGCGAACTGCGCTTCCATGCACCCTGGCCGCTTTGGGCCATCTGTAGCGTGCTGTTTGCCGGGGCTTGGACCGCACAGTTCCTCGGCCACCGGGTGGAGGGCAGGAAGCCCAGCTTCCTGAAGGACGTGCAGTTCCTGCTGGTGGGGCCGGCATGGCTACTGGCCAAGAGCTACAACCGCACGGGCATTCCCTACTGAACCGGCTTGAAGTACACTGGTTTGCGGCCGTCCCGCAGCGAGGGCCTGAAAATGCCGATCAGGTCCAACAGTACC
Organism: Flavobacteriales bacterium; assembly: GCA_023957375.1. GTDB lineage: Bacteria > Bacteroidota > Bacteroidia > Flavobacteriales_F > PHOS-HE28 > PHOS-HE28. Next base: position 66,698 of record JAMLHB010000003.1, read on the forward strand.
ACGTCCGGCTCCAGTCCCGCCTGGCCGAACAGGTCGCTCTCGGTGCTGTTGCCGTAAAACGCTCCGCCGTTCCGCAGGGCCGGCAGGGAAAGGATCCTGGCGTCGCCGCCCGCCACATCGGAAACGGTGGCCGGATGGTCCAATTCCAGGACACGCCCCCACCGGTCCGCCTTGCCCCCCTTGTTGATCACCGTTTCCAGGTCCACGTCCATGTTGCCTTCGGCATCACGGTCCGCGAACAGGTAACGGCCGCCGGCATCGGCGATCAAATGGGCCATGTAACTGTTGCCCGCCGGCACTGACCAGGTGCCCTGCCACGCACTTCCGAAGAACACGTACGGCCCCCCGCCATCTTGCGGGACGGACGACCTGGCGGCGCCGTAGCGTTCGGTGATGCCGTTGAACAACTGCACGGCCTGCTCCTCTTTGCCGAGCAGCACCCCGAACGCCCGCACCCATTCCGCACGGCCCAGAGGATGGGGCTCCAAGTATTCGGCGATGGAGATCGGGAGAACAGCGCCCAGGGCAGGGCCCTTGGCCTCGGTACCGTACGGATAGGTGAACAGCGCTTCCGGGGAAAGGAGCATCAGCCGCTCACGGTCCAAACCGTCGGCGGTGGCGATCTCCGCCACTTTCCCCGCCCGGGCACGCGCCGCCACCAGCGAGTCGCGCAAGCGCCCGGTGTAGGCACAACCCACGATGGCATCCGCGCTTCCCAAAGCGGTGATGAACGAGGCGTGCGTGGTGCTCCAAAGCGCCACGCGTTCCAACGGTTGCCGCAACACCGCCGCCCCGTGCGGCACGGCTGCGGGTGCATTGGCCGTCGCAAGGACGAACAGGCCCGTGGTGTCGCTGGTGCCCCCGGGCCCGAAGGTGAGCAACAGGCGTGCGTCGCCGTTCTTCCACAGTTGAAAGTATTCGGCATGCTGCAAAGGCAGTTGTTCCCATCCCGGCCAGCCTCCCGTACGGGGCGTTGCGGCACAACCGGCCCACAAAGCAACCAGGGCCGGTCCGGCAAGGGCCCAAGTAGCGGAGCGGAGAACGCTCCTCATTGCATCTCTTCGATGAGCCTCAACAGGGCATCCCGTACCGAATCCTTGCCGTGGGCCAGGTCCACCGCCCTTTGGGGTACGGCATAGCTGGGCATCTCGCCCCTGTTCGCCGCACCTTCGGGGCTTCCTTCCGGCACAAAGCGGGTCAGTGGCACGCGCAGCACGCAGCCCGTGTGCGGCAGCGTCACCTCAATGGTGCGCCCACCGCAGAAGCTGGAGGCATTGCTACCTGTCTCCTCACCCACGGTACGCGCCCTTCCGGTGCGCTTGGCCAGCATCACAAAGGCGGCTGCCGCCCCGGTGGTCATCCCGTCACACAACACGTACACTTTGCCCGCGAACGCCTTTTCCAAGGGTTTGAGCGGCTTCAGGCGCGGATCTTCCGCCTTGAGCACCCTGCGCCCATTGGCCTCGGGCATGTACATGCCGTCCACTGAGGCAAAAAACTCCGGGGCTGGCACGGCATAGCGGTAGGAATCGGGCACACGCCCGCTGCGGATGGACATGGATTGCAGCACCCTGTACGTCCGTTGGGCAATGAGGCCGAACACCTGTTCGGCCATGCCGGGGTCCTGCCCATGTGCCCCGCGCACGTCGATGACCAAGCTGGTGGCCCCCGACTTGCGCAAGGCGCCCATTACGGAGTTGAGGAAGCGCTCCGGATTGATCCGCTGCGCGGCCAGGTCCGCTTCTTCGAACGATGAAAGGGTCAGCCAGGCACAGCGGATATCGGGCAGTTCCTCCATGCGCCAAGCCTGAAGGTCGATGCCCTTGGGCTTGTACACCTGGCGCATCTCGTCCATGGTCATGGCAAAGACGTCCTGGGTGCCCCGGGTGCCGTCCGTAGTGCGGTAATCCACTTCAAACTTGTTCCCGGCCTCCACATGGCGGTGGTACATGGCGGGGAAGTTCCGTTCGATCCTCCGGTCCAGCAGGGTGGTGTCAGCCCCCTCGGGCACTTGGGCTCCGCGCAGCAGGGCCAAGATCTCCGTAGCTGGTCGGCCGTTGATCCGCACCACTTCGCAGGCCGTGGGCAGGCTGCGGAACCCCTTGAGCTCCTCATCCAAATAAACCCGTCCGCCGATCACCCGCACGGTGATCGGGATCAAGGGAACGGTGTGCGCATACAGGTCCTGCACCCCCAGGGGAGGTTCCAGGTTTGTGCCCGCATCGCCGATGGCTTTCAACACCGGCAGGCCTGCCCGGATGAATCCTTCCGCCGTCATGGGTGTGTCCATGGAGGCTGCGATGGCATCGAACAGCATGTCCAATTCGGTTTTCACCCGGTACCGGTACGGGTCCGGGTGGGCTTGCTCCAATGTTTGGCGCATGATCGCCAAGTCATCCCGCAGGTCGTCCGGATAGACCACGCGCTCCAGCGGCCCGTACTGGGCTGCAAGGCTTGCCCACAGGGGCAACGCGCACGTCAACAACCCGATCGCTCTCCTCCACATGGCCAGTTTCCCTTCAACAAGACGAAAGTTAGTGATACCCGCACATCTTGGTGCAAGCATTCAAACTCCGGGCCGGAATGATCAGGCTTTCACCTGGTTTCCGGGTTCGGCCGCCACGATCTCCGCGCTGGCGTTGTCCCGGTACTTGTTGAAGTTCGCCCGGAATGCGGCGGCCAGCTTGTCCGCCTGGGCGTCATAGGCCTGCTTGTCCTTCCATGTATTGCGCGGGTCGAGGATCTCCGCTGGCACATTGGGGCAACTGACGGGCATGTTCACGCCGAACACCGGGTGTTGGCGATAGGCCACCTGGTCCAATTCGCCGTGGAGGGCAGCAGTGATCATGGTGCGGGTATACTTGAGCTTCATGCGCTCACCAGTGCCGTAGGCGCCGCCGCTCCAACCCGTGTTCACCAGCCACACATGGACGTTGTGCTTTTTCATCCGTTCGCCCAGCATGTCGGCATACTTGGTGGGGTGCAGGGGCAGGAAGGGCGCCCCGAAGCAGGCGCTGAAAACCGTCTTCGGTTCAGTGATACCGGCCTCGGTGCCGGCCACCTTGGCCGTGTAGCCGCTGAGGAACCAGTACATGGCCTGCCCGGCGTCCAGACGGCTGATGGGGGGCAGCACGCCGTAGGCGTCGCAGGTCAGGAAGAAGATGTTCTTGGGGTGGCCGCCCGTGCTTGGCACGGCATGGTTCGCAATATGCTCCAAGGGGTAGCTGACCCGGGTGTTCTCCGTTTTGCTGCCGTCGCTGAAGTCCACTTTGCTGCTCCCTTCATAAAAGGTGACATTCTCCAGCAGGGCACCGAATTTCACGGCCTCCCAGATATCGGGTTCCTTCTCCTTGCTGAGGTCGATCACCTTGGCATAGCACCCACCCTCGAAGTTGAACACGCCGTTCTCGCTCCAGCCGTGTTCATCATCACCGATCAGCTGCCGCTGGGGGTCGGCGCTCAGGGTGGTCTTCCCCGTGCCGCTCAATCCAAAGAACACGGCGGTGTCCCCCGCCTTGCCGATGTTGGCCGAGCAGTGCATGCTCAGCACGTTGCGGTCCTGGGGAAGAATGTAGTTCAGCACGCTGAAAATGCCCTTCTTGATCTCGCCGGTGTAGGCCGTGCCTCCGATCAAGATCATCTTCCGGGTGAAGTCCACCGCCGCGAAGTTGTGCTGCCGCGTACCGTCGATCGCACAGTCGGCGGTGAAGCCCGGCGCGCACAGAATGTGCCATTCGGGTTCAAAGGCCCCCAGTTCATCCTTGGATGGCCGCAGGAACATGTTGTTCGCGAAAAGCGCCTCCCAAGGCAGTTCGGCCACTAAGCGCAGCTTGAGCCTGAAGGCGGTATCGGCGCAGGCGTAAGCATCGTGCACGTAGGCTTCGCGCCCCTTCATGTATGCCGCCATGCGCTGGCGCAGCCGCTCAAAGGTGTCCGGCTCCATAGGGATGTTGATGTCCCCCCACCACACCGTGCCGCTGGTGGTCTTGTCCCTCACGCAAAACTTGTCCTTGGGGCTGCGCCCGGTGAATTCGCCCGTATCCACCGCCAACGCGCCGCTGTCGGCCAGCATGCCCTGCCCATTTTCAATGGTGTGCTCCACCAGTTCGGCCGGCTCAAGGTTCCAATAGATGTCGCCCAAGTTGCCCAAGCCGATCTTGGAAAGGTCGGCGTTCTTCGGTTTTAGTCCGAAATCGTTCATGGTCGTTTGTTCGCTTTTGGAGGCGCAAATGTACGGTCCTGCCCCGCAACGCGCCTGACCGGTGTCAGCGCGGTTGCTTGCGGAAGGCCCCGGCCAGCAAGGCGCCCCAACCGGTAATGAACATCAGCCCCCCAAGCGGGGTGATGGGGCCCAACGCCCTCGTCCAGCTTTGGATGCCGAGCAGGTCCCTGGCGGCCAGCAGGTACAGCGAACCGCAAAAGCACAGGATCCCCAGCAGGAAAAGGATCCGCACAAAGCCCAGTACGCGGGCGGGCAGCCGGTTTTCCAAGGCTACCAAGCCCAGCAGGGCCAAGCCGTGGAAAAACTGGTATTGGGCGGCCGTGCCCCAATTCTGCCAAGCTTGCGGGTCCACCTTGCCGCGGATGCCATGGGCGCCGAAAGCCCCCAAGGCCACCGCCAGCATAAGGATGGCCGCCGCCCAGGCCAAGGTCCGCTCGCTGCGATAGGTTTCCATGGTGCAAAGGTGGTGCTTGCGGCCTTTCGCTCAGCGCCCCTTGGCCTTCCTCAACCGCACCTTGTCCGGGTCCTCATGGAAAAAGTAGCGCACGTCCACCGTGAGGTAACTGCCGCTCAGCATGGTGCTCATCTGGTAGGGCCGGTATCCTGCGTAGCGGTCCAGCCATGTGGCATCCGCCTGGGCCATATCACCGAACGGGCGGTGGAAGGTGGCACCGAGGTAGAAATAGCCCGATTTCTCCGTGCGGTACTCCACGCCGATGTTGCCCACCACGCCGATCTGGGCCCAATTGCGCCGGAACAAATAGGCTTGTGCGGAAGGCAGTTCCTTGTGGGCGTCGCTGGGATAAAAGTCGATGCTGGCGCCGATGGCATTGTTCATCCAGGCACGTTCGCCCAAGCGGATGTACACCAAGCAGGCCACGGGCAGTTCATAGCCCACGTAGCGCAAGCTCCCCGAGTCGTTGTACCCCGCCGTGTCATTGGCCATGGTGAACTGGTAGCGCCGGGTGATCTGGTCCAGGCCCACTTCCAGGGAAATGGACTTGGTGAGACCGGTGCGCACCAGCATGCCAAAGGCCTGCCCGCCGTTGAGCTCCAAGGTGGCGTTCACATGCGGCCGTTGAAAGGTGGTCAGCGGTTCAAAGAAGCCAAAGGGTATCACCGGTTTGAACTGGAGACCGAAAGTGGTAACCCCAGCTTGGGCCCAGGCGCCAGGGTGCGCGGCCACTGCCATCAACAAGAGGAGCCATCCGCACCGCTGCATGGGCCAAAGATCGCTCAGCCCGGCTGGCCGCGCCCAAACCAGGTCACGGTGGCAGTTATCACCACTTATCCACAACGGCGCAGCCACGGCGGCAGGGTGCATAGCTTTCGCCGTGCATCGCCGCATCCTCCTACTTGCAGCCGTGGTCGCAGGTTTGTTCCTGGGCTGTGGAAACGCATCACGCAAACTTGCCGAACGACCCCGGCAGGCGCCCCGTTACGGATGGCTCCGGAAGCAGGGCATCGTCGATCCATCCGTTCGGGTACCCGTGGGGCGATTTGAGCGCAGGGCCATGGCCCGTGAAGTACCGCTGGCCGGTCCACAGCAAGACGTTACAGCCGCTCTGCCGCGCGAGGTGCCCACCACTGCCTCTGAGCGGCAAGGCACGTTCCGTCCCCGCTTCCGCCCCATCAGCACGCAGTTCCCCGAAATCGAATGGCGGGTCCCGCGGTCTGCGGTGGATTCGGTGGATTACTACGCCTTGGAAGACCGTCGCTGGAACGTCAAAGCCGTTGCCGCCGCCCCCGTTGCGATAGGTGTTGTGGTGGCAGCTGCGCTCATGCGGAGCACCCCCCTGCTATTGATCGGGGGTGCCCTAGCCTTCGCCTTGGGCTTGATCGCCAGCCGCCAGTGCCGTGACCGGGAAGAACGCGGAAAAGGCTTTGCCATGGCGGGCATGATCCTGGGCGGCTTAGCCTTGTTCATCAGCCTGATGGCATTGATCCTGGCGGGCTGAGTCGTTGACCCAACGATTGACCACTTCATTTTCCGCCCTGGCCGCAACCGATTTGCCGCTGTGCCGCTGCTTGGACATTGTTGCCGACATGGCCATGGACATTCAACTGTTGATTTTTCATTTTACTTATTCGTAGCCAGTGATTTACGATGCCTCATTTTTGGGACATCGATGAGGACTTATGAGCAGACACATCCTTGGATCTCGTTCCGGTTCAACCCGCGCGACCTGCCTTATCCGGTGTGGATCCTGCTGGGAGAGGCCTCCATGGCCTGCACCACCCTGCGGCAATTGGCCTTGCCGACCCCGGAAGCGGCCTTGGTGAACCATGTGGCCAGGTTGCGCGGGGTGGTGGCCAACGCCTCGTTGGATGGCAATACCTTGGGTACCGAGCAAGTGGACCGCCTGTTGGAGGGCAGCTTGCACCTGCCCCCTTCCCAACTGTTCCTCGAGCGGGAAGTGCGCAACCTGCTGAAGGCGGTGGAATGGACCGAGGCCCGTACCAAGGCAGGCGATCTGGACACCGGACCTTGGGCCTTGCAGGTACTGCACGCCCAGCTGATGAAGGAGTTGCCTGCCGGTTCCGCCGCCCAGCCGGGGGAGTTCCGCACCGTACGCGATTGCCGCCACAGAACCGGGGTTGCCCCGGAGGAAATCCCCGGGCTGCTCGATCGGTTGGGCGCTTGGACGTCCGGCGCCCTGTTCGAGCCCCACCACGGGGAAGAGCGGTTGCCCTTGGCGATCCTCCGCGCCGCGATCACCCATTTGTACCTGTTATGGGCCGCCCCGTTCGCCGAGGGCAACGGCCGCACCGCCCGCATGGTCGAGTTCCAGTTGCTGCTGAACGCAGGCATCCCTGCGGCAGCGGCGCACTGCATGTCCATCCACGCCGCCGCCACCAACGGCGAATACCACCGCCAAGTGGCCCAGGCCGCCACACCCACCGGGGACGTGTCACCTTTTCTGGCCTACTTGGCGCGCGGCTTTGCCGAAGGCGTGAAAGACTTGGTAGCCAAGGTGGTCGGCGCCCAGCACCGGATCTTGGCCGAAGATGGTCTGCGCCACCGGGTGGACCCGGACGGTTCCCCGGCCGGGGAGCGCCTGTGGCGCCTGGCCAAAGCGTTGACGGGGGCGCATGGCACGGTGCCCACCGCCCATGTGGCCCGCTTGACGCCCGACCTGGCCCATGATTATGCCCGGTTGAATCCTAAAACCCTGCAGCGCGACCTGGCGCAATTGGAGGCCTTGGGCGTGGTGGTCCGCAACCGGGGCCGGGTCCGTGCAAGGCCACAGGAGCTACTGCCCTTCACCACCGGCACCTGACGCGGTGCTTGCGTGCCATGCTTCCTGCAGCAGCACCCCGGCCAAGCGGTGCACTTCCCGCGGGTCCATCCCCGCTTCGCGCGCAGCCCTGAGCGAACCCGCACCGTGCGACTTGGACCTTTTGTGCCCCGCTTCGTCCAACACCAAGGGGTGGTGGAGGAAGAGCGCTTGGTTGAATTTCCCCAGGCCCAGCAGCTCCGCCATGTGGCACTGCACCGCCGTGGAGGGCAGCAGGTCGCTGCCGCGCACAACAAGGTCGATGCCGAAGCGGACGTCATCGGCCAGGGAAGCCACTTGGTAGGCGGGCTGCCCGTTGCGCTGCCGCAGCACGGGGTCAGGCTGGTCCAACGCCAGCCACCTCACCGCGCCAGTGGGCCATTCCCGCAGGGCCACGGTGCCGGCCTCCGGCAAGCGAAGGCGCCAGGCCACATCCGGTGCGTCCAGGTCCGATCCCAGGTTGCGGCAATGGCCGTCGTACTCCATCCCCGCCCCGCGGCCGATTATTTGGCTGCGCGAACAACCGCAAGCATACAAATGGCCACCGCTGCGCAGCGTGCCCAGCAGCTTGTGATAGTCCGCCAAACGCCTGTGCTGCGACCATTCCCCGGCCAATTCCGACGCATCGCGAGGCCCCTCGTCCCAATCGATGCCCAACCAAGCCAGCGTATCAAAGATGTCCTGCACATATTCCGGGCGGGTGCGCCCGGAATCCAGGTCGTCGATGCGCAACAGCAGCTTGCCGCGTGCTTCCCGCGCCAACTGCCAGGCCAGCACAAAAGCCGCTCCGTTGCCGATGTGCAGCAAGCCGCTGGGCGTGGGGGCCATGCGTGTTCTCATGGGCAACGGTTCGGGCCGGTTCTTCACGCACCACCACCCTGGGCGGCCCGGTGGCGTTCGTCCAATTCCCTGCGCAGTGCACGGACCTCCCCGGTGAGCACGTCCACCTTGGCCTCCAATTCATCCGTATTGTCCTCCACCATGGCATCCACGAAAATGGAATTGACCAAGGAGAGGCCGATGATGCCCCCGGCCAACAGGATGGTGGCGAAATAGCCGCGGGCCAGGTATGCCAAGACAGGGGGCAGCTGCGCCGCCACCTGGTCCGGGACCTCGAACCAGCCCTCCACGGTGAAGACCTTGAACACCGAGTAGAGGGCCCGCAGCGGATCACCGAAATAAGCGGGGGCAAGGGCACCGAAAAGTCGTTGGCTGAGCAAGGCCACGATGAACAGCGCAATGGCGAAAACCACGAAGACCAGGAAGGAGGCCCGTACCGCCCGGTGCATCCCCTTGATCAGCTTGTCGATGTTGGGCAAAAAACGCACCGACCGGACCAGCTTGGCCACCCGCACGGTGCGCAATGCCACAATAAATCCGTAGGCACCCAGGTGGGCATCGGTGAACCATTCGGCCAATGACGGCAGGGAAAGGGCGATGACCACGAAATCGAAACGGTTCCACGGGTCCTTGAAAAAACCGCGTGTGGAATCGCGCTGCAACTTAAAGGCCATTTCCAGCACGAAACAGAGGGTGATCGCATGGTCCAGAAGCAGGAGGCGTTCCTGCACGGCATGCGGAACTTGTGGAAAGCCCAGGAGGAAGACCACCAACGCATTGATGATGATCAGGGTGAGGATCACATGCTCGTTCAGCAACAGCTTCCTGGCCATGGTACCGGGTTTTGAGCCGGGTGCATGCCTGGCGGCATGCGCCGAAGGTGGTGCCCGGGGCGGGACTTGAACCCGCACGGCCCTTGCGGGCCAAGGGATTTTAAGTCCCTCGTGTCTACCATTCCACCACCCGGGCGGTGGGGGGCAAAGGAAAGCCTTTCGCCCCATAAACGCAGTTGCCCATCGCTTCAAACCGAAAGCCATCGTGACCATGACCCAGGCTCTTGCACGATCTTGCCTGAACAGCAGTCCAGATTCCCCCGGCCGTCAACCGGGAAGGTTGGAAGCTCTTAGCCCCGCAGTAGCCAAGACTGCGGCTGACTATACCTTCTTCAACTTGGCCTTCCCCGCTCCCGCCATGCGCTTGATCTCGCTGAGCTTCATCAGCGCCTCCACCGGGGTGAGGTTGTTGATGTCCACTTCCTGGAGCTCATCGCGGATGGCCTCCAGCGCGGGATCATCGAGCTGGAAGAAGCTGAGCTGCGGCTCGCGGCCGATGCCTGCCACTGGTGGCTTGGGGACCGTGGGGCCTTGTGAAGGCCGTGCACCTTCCCCGGGGGCCTCGCCCAGGTTTCCGGCGTGGGCCTGTTCCAGATGCTTCAGCACGCGCTCGGCGCGCTCCACCACCGAGCGGGGCATGCCGGCCATGCGGGCCACGTGGATGCCGAAGCTGCGGTCACTGCCGCCGGGCACCAGCTTGCGCAGGAAGAGCACCTTGCCGTCGGCCTCGCGCACGGCCACGTTGGCGTTGCGGATGCGCGGGAAGGTTTCCGCCATGTCGTTCAGCTCGTGGTAGTGCGTGGCGAACAATGTTTTGGGCCGCAGCGGATGCTCGTGCAGGAACTCGGCGATGGACCACGCGATGGAGATGCCGTCGTAGGTACTGGTGCCGCGTCCGATCTCGTCCATCAGCAGCAGGCTGCGCGCGCTGAGGTTGTTGAGGATGCTGGCCGTTTCGTTCATCTCCACCATGAAGGTGCTCTCGCCGGTGCTCAGGTTGTCGCTGGCGCCCACGCGGGTGAAGATGCGGTCCACCAAGCCGATGTCGGCTTCGCGGGCAGGCACGAAACTGCCGCACTGGGCCATGAGCACGATCAGCGCGGTTTGGCGCAGCAGCGCGGATTTGCCGCTCATGTTGGGCCCGGTGATCACCAGCAGTTGGGCCTGTGCGGGATCGAGGGTGAGGTCGTTGGCCACGTAAGGCTCGCCGGGCGGCAGTTGCTGTTCGATCACGGGGTGGCGGCCATCCCGGATGCGCAGCACGTTGCCCGCATTGATGCCGGGGCGCGTGTACTTCCATTCGGCCGCATTGATGGCGAAGCCGCGAAGCACGTCCAGCCGGGCCACCGCAGCGGCCAAGGCTTGCAGCGCGCCGATCTCCTTGCACACATCCTGCACCACTTGTTCGTACAATTCGGCTTCCAGCACCAGGATGCGCTCCTCGGCGCTGAGGATGCGCTCCTCCAGTGCCTTCAGTTCATCGGTGATGTAGCGCTCCGCACCGGTGAGCGTTTGTTTGCGCACCCACTCCGGCGGCACCTTTTCGCGATGGGTGTGGCGCACTTCCAGGTAATAGCCGAAGACGTTGTTGTAGCCCACCTTCAGGGAGGTGATACCCGTGTTCTTCGCCTCGCGCTGCTGCACGTCCATGAGCAGTTCCTTGGCGTGGGAGGTCACGTGCCGCAGTTCATCCAGGTCTTCGTTCGTTCCCCGGCGCAGCACGCCTCCCTTCTGCACGTTCACGGGTGCTTCCTCCTCGATGCTGGCCTCCAGGTGTGCCGCCAGTTCCAATGGCACCTTCCAACCGTGTGCCGCGACCGACAGCACGCCCCCGTCCTGTTCCAGCTTGAGGCGTGCCTGCTCCGCAGCGCGCAGCGCACGGGCCAGTTGGAGCAACTCCCGCGGATTGATCCGGCCCACGGCAGCCTTGGCCGACAGCCGCTCCAGGTCGCCCACGGCGGAAAGATCTTCGGAAAGGGCATCGCGCAAACCAGCGTTCACCACCAATGCCTCCACTTGGTCCAGCCGGGCCGCGATGGCTTCCTGGTCCACCAGCGGCGCCAGCAACCAGCGCTTCAGCAGGCGCGCGCCCATGGGCGTTTGGCAGCGGTCCATGGCGGCCAGCAGCGTGCGGCCGCCTTCATTCACCGGTGCCACGAGCTCCAGGTTGCGCGCGGTGAAACGGTCCAGCCACACCTGGCCCTCGCTGGCCAGCTTGGCGATGCGGTTGATGTGGCCCAGGCGGTCGTGCCGGGTTTCCCCAAGGTAGTGCAGCACCGCACCGGCGGCGCGCTGTGCCAAGGGCAGGTCTTCGATGCCGAAACCCTTCAACCCGGCGGTGTTGAACTGGCGCAGCAGGCGCTCCCGCGCGAAATCATCGGTGAAGGCCCACGGCTCCAGGGCGAAACCGTTCCATCGGGAGGCCGCTTCGGCAATGAGTTCCTGCTTGGCCCCGCGGGCATACAGCAATTCGCTCGGGCCGTGCGTTTCCAGCGCCTTGCCCACGGCGGCGAGGTCGCCCTCGCCTGCCAGGAACTCCCCGGTGGTGATGTCTAAGAAGGCCATACCATAGCGTTCACCCTCGCCGCAGATGGCCGCCAGCCAGTTGTTGCTGCGGCCGTCCACCACCCCGTCGGAGAAGGACACCCCGGGCGTGGCCACTTCGGTGACCCCGCGCTTTACGATGGTCTTGGCCGTCTTGGGGTCTTCCAGCTGGTCGCAGATGGCCACGCGGTGCCCGGCGCGCACCAGCTTGGGCAGGTAGTTGTCCAGGGCGTGGAAGGGGAAGCCGGCCAGTTCGATTTCGCCCGCGCCGTTGTTGCGCTTGGTGAGCGTGATGCCCAGCACGGCCGCCGTAGTGACGGCATCCTGGAGGAAGGTTTCGTAGAAGTCGCCCACGCGGAACAGCAGCAGCGCATCGGGGTGCTGGGCCTTGATGTGCATGTACTGCTTCATCAAGGGGGTTTCGGCGGGGGAGGCCTTGGTCATGGGGCGCGAAGATCGCGATCGGTTCCGGGCAGCCCGAAAGGTACCTTTCAATTTGCGTCCTTTGCACCCTGATTTTCCCCTCCTTTTCAACAATGGCCGCCGACCGCAAACTGACCATGGACGAATTGGGCCGCGTGGATGCAGCCGGATACAAGGCCATGGCCAAGCGCCGCCTGCGTTTTGTGCTGGACGATGTCCGCAGCCGGCACAACGTGGGATCCATCTTCCGCACGGCGGATGCCTTTGCCCTGGAGGGGATCGACCTGTGCGGGTTCACGCCTCTGCCCCCGCACCGCGAGATCGAGAAAACCGCACTGGGCGCCACGCTTTCCGTGCCCTGGAAGCACCATGCCACCACGTTGGAGGCGGTGCAGCTGCTCAAGGCGGAAGGCTGGGAGGTGTGGGCGGTTGAACAGACGGTACTGGCCGTACCGATCACCGCTTGGAGTCCGGACCTTGTGCGCGGCATCGCTCTGGTGCTGGGCAACGAACTGCACGGTGTGTCGGATGAGGTGGTGGGCCTGTGCGACGGGGCTGTGGTGGTGCCGCAAGGGGGCTCGAAGCACTCGCTCAATGTCTCTGTCTGCGCGGGCGTTGTGGCCGCCTGTACCGTGCTCGGCATTTCCCGGCCCGGCACGGAGGCAACCAGGCCGTAGTTGCTACGTTTAAGGTGCGGACCTATTTTTCAGGCCCCGGGTGCACGTCTTCTTCTATATTTGGCACAGATCTTCATCGGAAGTGAACACCAAGCAGCTCCTCCCGTCAGCGGCCCTGTTGTTGGGCTTGGCTTTGGCCCCAGCGGCGGAAGCCCAGTACTTCCGTTCGTCCAACTACTGGAAGACGCACCGGAACGAGATCGCGGTGGGCTTGGGGATCAGCAATTTCCTGGGTGAGCTGGGTGGCCGCAACCAGATCGGGTCGCCTTTTGTCTGGGACTTGGAGTTCAGCCAGACCAAGCCTGCGTTCAGCCTGGGCTACCGCTACTACCTCGCCCAACGGATCTCGATCCGGGCCAACGGCACCTACGGCGTGTTGGCGGGCAACGACAACCTCACCGAGGAGTTGTTCCGCAACAACCGCAACCTGAGCTTCAAGTCCACGATCATCGAAGGCCAGATTTGCCTTGAATGGCACCCCTTCCAGGAAGTGCCCGGGCACCTGTACGACCTGCGCGGCGTGAAAGGCATGGCACCCAGCCGTACCGGGCTGTACTTCTTCCTCGGGGTGGGCGGATTCCATTTCAACCCCAAGACGCAGTTTGACGGTGCCTGGGTGGAGTTGAAGCCGCTGCACACGGAGGGGCAGGGCTTGGCCAACGGACCCGAGGAATACGAGCTCACCCAATTTTGCGTGCCCATGGGCCTTGGCGTTCGCAGGGCGTTGAACAAGACCATGACCCTTGGGCTGGAGCTGCAGTACACCAAGACTTTCACCGACTACATTGATGATGTGAGCGGCGAATACTACGACAAGGAAGCGCTGAAGGAGAACTTCGGTTTGCTGTCCGCCTACCTGTCGGACCCCAGCTTGGGCGTGGTTCCGGGTCAAACCCACACCGGGCAGCAGCGCGGCTACAAAGACCACAACGACGCCTACTTGTTCCTGAAGGTGCAATTGCACTACAAGCTGTTCAAGTTCCGTGCGAAGAACAAGCAGTACCGTACGCGGATCCGCCGCCAGAAGGTGGTGTTCTAAACGGCGGCTTTCCAGGCATCGCCAGACCCCCGGCAGCACCGGGGGTCTTTTTTTAGGGTGCCCTTCAGCACAAGCGGCCTGCAAGGAAACCCGTGGTCCATGCGGCCTGGAAGTTGAAACCTCCAGTGATACCGTCGATGTCCAGCACCTCACCGGCAAAATACAAGCCCGGTACCACGCAGCTCTGCATGGTTTGGGGGTCCACTTCTTCCAAGGCAACTCCGCCTGCGGTGACAAACTCCTCCTTGAAGGTGGTCTTGCCGGCCACGGTGTAGCGATCGTTGGTGAGCAGGTCCACCAAGCGGTTGCGGTCCTTTTTGCCCACCTCGCTCCACGGTTTCTCCGCAGGAATGCCGGCTTTGGCCAACAAGAACTCCCAGAGGCGGTGCGGCAGTTGGAACGGGTTGGCGTTGCGGGCCTGCTTGCGTTGCATGTTTTCGGCGGACAAAGCGGCACGCACCTCCTCCTCCCCTGTTCCGCCGAGCCAATGCAATTGCAGGGTGAATCGATAGCCCAAGCCATGGATGGCGCGTGCGCCCCAGGCACTGAGCTTCAGCACGGCAGGGCCGCTCATGCCCCAATGGGTGACCAGTAGCGGGCCGTTGCTTTCCAGGTCCGTGCCGATGATGCGCAACCGCGCCGGATCGGCCACCACGCCCATCAGCCCACGCACTGGCTCCCCGGGCATGTTGAAGGTGAACAGCGACGGAACCGGCGGAACGATGGTGTGGCCCAGCGCTTTCAACCAGGCGTAGCCTTCCGGCTTGGGATGGCCACCGGTGGTGATGATCAGGCGGTCCCCCTCCAGCATCCCGCCGCGTTCCATCTTCAACTGAAAGGCCCCGGAGGACAACCGTTCCACCGCCTGCACGCCGGACTGCCGCATGATGCGCACGCCGCAGCGCTCCGCCTCATTCATCAAACAATCAATGATGGTTTCCGAGCTGTCGGAAACAGGGAACATGCGTCCATCCGCTTCCGCCTTCAGTTGCACGCCGCGTTGCGCAAACCAGGCCATCGTGTCCTTCACGCTGAACCTTTCAAACGCTTTCCGCAGGAAGCGCTCCCCGCGCGGATAACTCGCCGCAAGCTTGCGGATGTGGTGCTGGTTATGCGTGACGTTGCAGCGCCCGCCGCCGCTGATGCGCACCTTGGCGAGCAGCTTGTCGGTCTTTTCCAACAGGATCACCTCGTCCGCCGGGTGATGCGCTTTGGCACTTATGGCCGCGAAGAAGCCTGCTGCCCCGGCACCGGCCACGATGATGCGCATGGGGCAAAGATGGGAGGAAGGGAGGAAGGGAGGAAGAGAGGAAGAGAGGAAGAGAGGAAGAGAGGAAGGGAGGAAGAGAGGAAGAGAGGAAGAGGGGGCACGTGAAACTCCCGCTTGGAAAGTCAGCAAACGGAGGGCGATGGCTAAAGCGTTCCGGCGTGACCCTGCTGCGATGAAGGGGGCGGCTCAATGAAAAATTGGTTCTTCAACGAGTCCATCCGCTGCATCATGTCCTGCATGTAGCGCTGGTTCAGTTCCATGCGCTTGCGGAAGAAGTCGTTGTGGAAGAAATCAAAGCCCAGCAGGCTGTCGTTGAAGAACAGGTTGTTCATGCCGGGCCCCATCATGCCCATGCCGTCCGGCCTGTTGAATTGGCCCATGAACTGCTGCATCAGACTGTCCATGCGCAAGCTGTCGCCACCCATGCCGTTGTAAACGCTGGTGTAGGTGGAATCATACCGGACCAGGTTGCCCTGATCGTCGTACACCTTGTTCACGCGCACATTCACTTGGGGCGTGTCCGCAGCCAGTGCTTGGGCCTGGGGTTGGGCGTGACCGGCCCTTGGCCTTTCATTCTGGGCGTTGCAGGCCGCTGATCCCATGGCCAGCACGCTTGCCAGCATGGCCCATTTCACCATTGCGTGCGCATCCATCTTTCCGTCATTTTGTGGTGGTGGCCGGGGCGCCTCCTGTTGGCGGTACCCCGGCCTTCCCTCCACCATGTCACTTAATGCTGATCTGGCGCGACTTCGGCTTGCTCTCCTCGCGCTTGGGGATGGTGAGCGTGAGCACGCCATTGGCATAGTCCGCAGCCACCTTGGCGGCGTCCGCGGTGTTGGGTAGCATGAAGCTGCGTTCAAAGGAGGCGCGGCTGAACTCCTTGCGCGTGTAGCGCTCCTCCTCTTTCCGCTCTTCGGTGGCATGTTCGCCACGGATGGTGAGCGTATCCTCCTGCAGGTCCACCTTCAGGTCCTTCTTGTCGAAACCAGGTGCCTCCATTTCCAGGCGGTAGTCCTTGGTCCGTTCGGTGATATTCACGCGGGGCGTGTGGATCGAGAGTCCGTCGCTGCCTAACAGGTGTGCGATGTTGGAGCCGAAAATCTCGCTGGCCAAGCGGTCGACCGGGAACGCTTCGTCCACCGGTCCACGATACTTCATCAGTGCCATGTGGTTGTTGGTTTTGGTCGTTCAAAAGGGGAACAGGTGCGGTGGGATTTTGTTTCAGGTTCCAATGTGAAAAAGATCCAAGCGCCGCAGGCATACTTTCGTTCCATGTGCTACAGCGCCAAAAGCCTGAAGACCGCAGCCTTGAAACGTGCCGTTCACGATGGCGACAAGGCCATTGCCGAGCAGTTGCGCACGGAGCTGGAGGAACTGCCCGGCTTGGCGGGCCGCGTGTACGTGAGTGCCTTCGAGCACCCTGCACTGGTGGGATTTACTGATGCGGAGCCGTACCGCCCGCAACTGCTCACCTGGGGGTTGATCCCGGCGTGGACCAAGGATGAGGCGCAGGCCAGGAAGCTGCGCGTGCAAACGCTGAACGCGCGCGGTGAAACAATCTTCGACAAGCCCGCCTTCCGGAAATCGGCGATGGACAAGCGCTGCCTGATCTTCGTGAATGGCTTCTACGAGCACCAGCACTTCATGAAGCGCACCTACCCGTGGTTCATCCACGTGAAAGGGCGCGAGGCTTTTGCGCTGGCGGGTTTGTGGGAGGAATGGCGCGACCCGGCAAGCGGGATTGCACAACGCACCTTCTCCATCGTCACCACGGCGGGCAATGCACTGATGGCGAAAATCCACAACAACCCCAAGCTGGACGGGCCGCGCATGCCCTTGATCCTTCCAGCGGAGCTGGAGGATGAATGGCTGCGGCCCATCGCCGATGAACGCGATGCGGAGCGCATCAAGCAGCTTGTGCTGCCATTTCCCGAAGCGGAGATGGAAGCGCACACGGTGCGGCCGCTCTTAGGCAAGGCGGCGGGCAGCGATCAGGGTAAGGCGAGCGATCCGTTCGAGTACCCGGAGCTGGCGTTTGCGTGAACGGAACACGATCACTGGCGGGTAGCAACGACCTTCCTGTATCCCGACAGCGGCACATGGCACGGACGATCCCGTTCCGTTCCGAAGTTTTCCGGATGCGCTCCCTCTTGCTCCTCGTACTACCGTGCTTCGCTTTGGGGCTCTTCGCGCAGGACATCTTCCATGTGATTTTCCGTGGCCGCGTCAGCACGTTTATCCGGAAATTCGACGATCGCTACCCGGTGATCCATCCCGGATCGGTCGCTGCCTCCGGTACCTTCAGCACCAGCCCTGTGAATGAGAGTTTCCGGATCGGCTACCTAACGGACGTGCGGAAGTTGGAGGAGTACGAACCCATCGCCGTGCCGCCCGGTGCCTGAACTTTCCCGGCCGGCCTGTAACTTCGAAGGCATGCAAGGCCCAACTTCCCTGCCTCATCCGGATGAAATCATTCTTGCAGCCTTCAAAGAGCACATCATGCAGGGCTCAGGCATCCATGGCGATGAATTCGACCGGGCCGCGCACCTGCTGCGCACCGCACAATTCAACAAGGGCGATGTGTTGCTGGAGACCGGGTCCGTTTGCAAGGATGCCTTCCATGTGACCAAGGGCCTCCTGCGCGTGGCCACCCTGGACAGCGATGGCAACGAGCACATCGTGCAGTTCGCGCCCGAAGGCTGGTTCGCCTCAGACCGGGGCAGCATGTACTTCAATGAGCCTTCCAAGCTGCGCATCGATGCCATCGAGGACAGCGCCGTGGTGCTGATCGGGCAGGACTTCTTCGATGCCCTCTCCTCCGCCAGTGAAAAATTCCGCAGCTACAACACCACCCTGCTGCACAACCACATCCGCCATATCCAGGACCGCGTCGCGCTGTTGCTGGGGGCGCGCGCCGATGAGCGCTACCAGACCTTCATCCGCATGTACCCGGACCTGCTGCTGCGGGTGCCGCAAAAGATGATCGCCAGCTACCTCGGCATCACGCCGGAATCGTTGAGCCGGGTGCGGAGAGAATTGGCGGAGCGGAATTTCAAGGGGAGGGCAGCGAAGAAGTGATGAGGAAAGGAAGAGTGAGCGCCACGCATCTCCAATTCACTTCCTCTCTTCTTCACCTCTTCCCATTTCCTACCATACATCAATGCACCGCTGCATCCTGCGCCGGACCTTTGCACCACGCAGGAGCAAAGCGTGAACACGATGACAACAGACACCCTGAAGAACACTGCTACCAACGAACCAATGACCGCCACGGACTACCGCCCCATCGAGCGCGTGATCGCACCGCCCCGCGCGCACATGGTGGGCGATGGCTTCCGCGTACACGGCTTTCTGCCCGCCACCGTGGGCATGCAGCGCATGAGCCCGTTCCTGGTGATGGACTACAACAGCAAGTGGGACGTGCCGGCAGGCACTACGCCGCGCGGTGTGGGCGTGCATCCGCACCGCGGCTTCGAAACGGTGACCATCGCCTACAAAGGCCGCGTGGCGCACCATGACAGCAGCGGCGGCGGCGGCGTGATCGGTGAGGGCGACGTACAATGGATGACCGCCGCTTCCGGCGTGCTGCACAAGGAGTACCACGAGGAGGAATTCAGCAAGTCCGGCGGCATTTTCCAGATGGTGCAGCTTTGGGTGAACCTGCCCGCAAAGGACAAGATGAGCACCCCGAAGTACCAGGCCATCACACACGCCAGGATGGCGCAGCATGCGCTGCCGGACAACGGCGGCAGCATGGAGGTGATCGCCGGCAACTACCAGGGCACGCAAGGTCCGGCCACCACGTTCACACCTGTACACCTGTACAACGCGCGCCTGAACAAAGGTGGAAAAGCGGAGCTGGAATTCCCCGCGCACTACAACACCGCGCTGCTGGTGATCGAAGGCAGCATCCGCGTGAACGGCACCGAACAAGTGCCCACGGACCACTTCGTGCTGATGGGCAATGCACCGGGCAAGATCCTGCTGGAAGCCACGGAACAAGCGGTGGTGCTGGTGCTGAGCGGTGAGCCGATCAATGAGCCCATCGCAGCCTACGGCCCGTTCGTGATGAACACCGAGGCGGACATCCGCCAGGCGATCGAGGACTTCAACCAGGGGAAGTTCGGGTACTTGGAGGATTGAGGAATATCCAAGGAGGGGCGAATTGGCTGTGGCGTCAGCGGGCACTTTAGTTCAAGGAACGCACTCGGCAAAAAGCCGAGCGCCAGCTTCAAAAAAGCCAGCGATCCGTTCGAGCATCCGGAGCTGGCCTTTGCGTGAACGGAACACGATCACTGGCCGGTAGCGACGGTCTTCCTGTATCCCGACCGCGGCACATGGCGCGGACAATCCCGTTCCGTTCCGAAGTTTGCCGCATGCGCTCCCTCTTGCTCCTCGTACTGCCGTGCTTCGCTTTGGGGCTCTTCGCGCAGGACACCTTCCATGTGGTTTCCCACCGCCGCACCCCGGTGGTCACCGACCCCCACCGGGGCGTACACCAATACCCGGCGAACGTGGTCTTTCCTTCCGCCAGAACGGAAGTGCGGCAAGTGCTGCTCCACCTCACCTTCGGTTGCCCGGACACGATGCGCTGCGCCGACTGGGACTACCTGGACCGCATCCTGGTACACCGCATCGGCACGGCCGACACCTTCGAGGTGAGCCGTATGCTTACGCCCTACGGCGGCGGCTTCAGCAAGGACTGGCACTTCAGCTGGACCACCGACCTCACCGACCTGCGCAGCCTGCTGAGCGACAGCTGCATGGTGATCTACGAGCACGGCGGCTACGAGCCCAACACCGACCGCGGATGGGCGGTGACGCTGGATTTTGAGTTCATCTTCGGCAAGCCCGCCCAGCCCGTGCTGGCCGTGGTGCCGCTCTATGCCGGCGGTTTCGCTTACGGCAACAAGGCGCGCAGCATCGAGGCCGACCTGCCGCCGCGCACGGTGGATATGCCCGATGGAGCGAGCACGCTGCGCATCCGCATGCTGCAGACCGGCCATGGCATGAACCCGCAGGACGGCTGCGGCGAGTTCTGCGCCAAGCAGCGCTACGTGATCGTGGACGGCGACACGGTGAACACCCACAAACTCTGGAAGGATTGCGGCTGCAACCCCGTGCAGCCCCAGGCCGGCACCTGGATCTTCGACCGTGCCAATTGGTGCCCGGGATCGCTGAACCAACCGGACATCGTGGATGTGCCCTTGAAGCAAGGTGCCCCCCAAGCCACGGTGGACATCGACATGGAGCCGTATGCCGTGGACAGCAGCACGGCGGAGGAAAGCATCACCGCGTATGCCATCCTGCTCGGGCCGTTCCAAGCGCGGAACGATGTGGCGCTGGAGGCGCTGATAGAGCCGCATGCAGACCAGCCGTTCGCGGCCACGCGGCCACAAGGCAACACCGCGCGCATCCGCATCAGGAACCTGGGGAGCAGCCCGTTGTACACGGTCACCGTGAAGTATGGCACGCAAGGCTTCACGGCGCGCACCTTCCGTTGGGCAGGTGAACTCGCACCCGGCGCCACGGCGGAGGTGGACCTCCCCGGCATCATCGACATGAAGCCCGGCATGAACCACTTCTTCGCGGAAGTGACGAAGCCGAACGGCAAGGCCGATGCATGGCCCAAGGACAACCGGAGAGAGCTGCGTTTCCCCGCACCGCCCGTGTACGGTCCGGACCTGATCGTGCAACTGCGCACCAACAAACAGCCCGAGCAGAACGCGTTGGTGCTTACCAATGCCGAAGGCCGCACATTGCTGGACCACCCCTTGGGCAGCCTTCGCGCGGACACCCTCTACAGCGACACGCTGCACCTGCAACCGGGCCGCTATGCCTTGCAGCTTACCGACACTGCCGGGGACGGGCTGGAATTCTGGTACAACACGGCTGGCGGGCGCGGCACCTTGCGCCTGCTGGACATGCAGGGCCGCTGCATCAAGGCCTTCGAGAGCGACTGCGGGGACGGGCTGGGCTACGGGTTCCTGGTGCAGGAAGGTGCACCATCGCCCATCGACACGGTGCCGGTGATCGGATTGTTCCCTGCGCGCACCACGGGCCGCACCGTGCTGGACTACTTCGCGAACGACACCGCCGCCGTCACCGTGCGCATCCTGGACGAGCAGAAGCTGGTGGTGGAGGAGCACCGCTACGCTGCGTTGAAACAATCCGTCTTCACCTACGACCTGGGCTACCGCCCGCCGCAGCGCTATACGGTGAAGGTGCTGGCCAATGGAAGGGAGGTGTTCAGCAGACGGTTGCGGGTGGTGGCGAAGGTGGAGTGAGCGGGAACCGCCAGCGCATTTCAGAACGAGCTTACTTCAAGTCCTCCGCGATCAGCTTGAACTGCTCCAAGGCCGCTTCCAGATCCTCCACGATCTCTGCTGCAAGCACTCCTGGATCGGGTAAGTTCGCACTATCCTCCAGGCTGTCGTCCTTCAGCCAGAAGATGTCCAGGCTGGCCTTGTCGCGGGCCATGATCTCCTCATAGCTGTATTTGCGCCAGCGTCCCTCGGGCGACTTGCTGCTCCACGTTTCCTTCCGCTTGTACCGGTCCGCCGGAGCGTAGCATGCAATGAAGTCCTTCAGGTCCTCGTAGGCCAGTGGGTTGGTCTTCAGCGTGTGCTTCACGTTGGTGCGGTAGTCGTAGATCCAGACCTCCTTGGTGTGGGCGGTCTTGCTTGCGGGCTTGTTCTCGAAGAAGAGCACGTTGGCCTTTACGCCTTGCGCGTAGAAGATGCCCGTGGGCAGCCGCAGTATGGTGTGCAGCTCGGTGCTGCGCATCAGCTCTTTGCGCACCGTTTCCCCGGCGCCGCCTTCAAAGAGCACGTTGTCCGGCAACACCACGGCGGCGCTGCCGCCGGGCTTCAGGATGCTGCGGATGTGCTGCACGAAGTTGAGCTGCTTGTTGCTGGTGGTGGCCCAGAAGTCCTGACGGTTGTACGTGAGCGCCTCGCGCTTCTCTTCGCCCTTATCGTTCGTTACCGTGGTGCTGCTCTTCTTGCCGAAGGGTGGGTTGGTGAGCACATAGTCGAAGTTGGTGGCGGGTGTGGTGCGCAAGCTATCGTCGCGCAGGATGGGGCTCTCGTGGTCCATGTCCCCCACGTTGTGGAGGAACAGGTTCATCAGGCAAAGCCGGGCGGTGCTCGCCACGATCTCCCAGCCGTGGAAGGTCTCGTACTTCAGGAACTTCAGCTGCTCCTTGTTCAGCTTGTGCGTGGCCGTGAGGTAGTCGCTGGCGGCCAGGAAGAAGCCGCCGGTGCCGCAGGCCGGGTCGGCGATGGTCTTCATCGGCTCGGGGCGCACGCATTCCACCATGGCCCGGATCAAGGCGCGCGGCGTGAAGTATTGGCCCGCACCGCTCTTGGTGTCTTCGGCGTTCTTCTGCAAGAGGCCCTCGTAGATGTCGCCCTTCACGTCTGCGCCAAGCAGCACCCAGCTCTCGCCGTCGATCAGTTGGATCAGCTTGTGCAGCTTGGCGGGGTCGGTGATCTTGTTCTGGCTCTTCACGAAGATGTCGCCCAGCATACCGGTCTTCTTGCCCAGCGCGTCCAGCAGCTGCACGTAGTGGCTCTCCAGCTCGGCGCCGCTCTTGTTGCGCAGGCTCTCCCAGTTGAAGTTGGCGGGGATGTGCGTGTCCCGGTTGTACGGCGGCTTGCTGTACTCATCGGCCATCTTCAGGAACAGCAGGTAAGTGAGCTGCTCCAGGTAGTCGCCGTAGCCCACGCCATCATCGCGCAGGGTGTGGCAGAAGTTCCAGACTTTGTTGACGATGGCGGTAGAGGTCATGGGCTTACAATCCAGCAGTGAGCGAGAGCAGGTCCTCGGCCAAGTAGCCTGCTTGTGAAGCAACTTGTTTGGAGGCATCCGAGTGGCGCACCGTAATGGCCGTGCGCTCCTTGGACCATCCCGCATATCGGGCTTTTGCATCCAGGAAGCGGGCAATGTGTCCATCGAATTTGCCAAGTTCGCCCAAGCTGTTCTTGGCCGGGTCGCGCTTACATGAACCAAAGCGGATCATACCTTCGTCCGTGTTAAGTGCGACCAGATCGAGCTCCACCCCGCCTTTGTCCCAATAACCGGCAATGCGATCTGTCAAGGCGAAGCCAGGAAGTCCTTTGCGGCTGCGCTCCTCATACAGGGTGGCGGCAAGTCTTTCCAAGCCGAAGCCCTCAGCCAATTTCAATCGTTCATCGGCTTGTGCGATCAGTGCGTCCATTGGACGGAATTGCACGGATGCCACCGGTTTGGCTAAAGCGGCCAACCAACTCCGCAGAAAATTGTCCGAGATATAGTAGCGGCCGGACCGTGAGTTGGCCTTGGCGAAGATCGGTAGCCGACGTTCCACCATCCGGTAGCTACCCGTAAGGTTCACCAGATAGCCACCCACTTGTTTGGCTTGGCCGCTGTCCAGTTCCCGCAAACGCGACTCGATCTCCCCGTTGGTGCAACCCGGGTGCTCCGCAATGAACTGAAGTACCATGTTATAGCGCCCGCGCAGCTCATGCAGGAACCAGTTCTCCGCTTCATTGCGCAAAGGCGATGAGCTTTCGAAGAACATCCGCCGAAGCACGGACTGACGGTCCTTGCCCAACACCTCCTGCTCGTAGCAGTCCCGATAGAACTTGGGGACACCCTCAAAGAGATTCCAATAGAAAAGAAGCTCTTCCGGAGTGCCCTGCCCATGCGCCCGCAAGATCTCCAGTACCGAGCCGATATCCAGATGGCCCAGATCAATACGGTCCGTCAAGCGATTGAACAAGGGGGCGCGCTGGTCCTCCAGCAATGCCGTCATTTCAGCATGGATGGAACCCAGTACGATCAAGCAGCCCCGGGCTACCGGTGAATTTGCTTGGCAGGCATCGACCACTGCTTGCAGAAAGCTCGGGAACTCACTCAACGCTTTCCTATGGAAATACTGGAACTCGTCCAGCACAATGATGTATCCGTCCTCTGCCAGTTCGCGGATCAACTGAGCGAATTCCAACAGGCTGCCCGGCTTTTTCCGGTCCAGGTTGAAGGTGTCCATAAACCCATGAACAGCGGAAAGTACGCCTGCCGGTTCCGAATCGGGGATCTGCACATAGAAGGACTTGCGGTCCTTATGACGGCCTAACGCCTCCCGGATCAAAGCGGTCTTGCCGATCCGGCGACGACCGGAAATCCTTACAAAAGCCCAACGCCAACGGTCAAGGATCTGATCGAGTTGCTCGAGTTCCTCATTGCGTCCATAGAATTCCCAAGCCATGCGTCGAAGTTAGTGTAAAAGTAATTACACTATCTAATACGCAATATCAAATGCCTGATATCTAGTGCATTGTATCGCAACTAGTGGAAGTCAAAGCGGCATGAGCTTCACACTGGACACTATATCCCGTGTGCCGCAAATGTGCGATCCGCACAACTACTGCATGTCCGCTATAGTGCCCTCCTGAACCTTTTTCAACGTCATCCCCTCCTTGGTCTTCCAAAGCTCCCGGCCATTGGCAGCACCGCCCACCACTACGCCTGCCGCCGTGCTCGGGCTGGCGAAGGTGTAGTCCTGCGTGAGCGTGTAGAACGAGCCGGTCGCTTGCAACACCCCTTCCTTGATCAAGGCCGCGCGCAGCTCTTTCAGGTAGCCGTGGATGGAAGGCCGCTCATTCCTAGCGACCTGCGAACCCTTCGCCACCACAAAGCCTTCCGAACTCTCATAGCCTTCGGCGCGCAGGCCCTTTGCGGTGAGCAGATAGCGGCGTGTCTTGGTTTTGGCAACCGGTGCGCGCTCAAAGAAGCCATAGCCGAGTATGGGCAGGCACAGCAGAATGTCCTCCAAGAAGCGTTCCGCATCGGCGCGGTCCGCTTCGCTAAGGCTTGGAATGCTGGGGGTGTTGCCGTTGTCCAATTGGCAGCGCTTGGCACTGGCGGCCAGCCCCACAAGCCGGGCCTCCAAGTGCTGGATGTGCGCTTTGTTCAAATTCTGGTCCTTGCTGGTAAAGGCCACCGCATGGGTCCACCAATCCTTCTTGCTCTCGTGCTGTTGCAGGCGTGGCAAGATCGGGTCGCCTTCACCGATGTAGACCTTGGGCAACTGCACACTCTCACCGGGGCCGACCAAGATGTACACGCCGGTGCGTTGCAGCTCTGGCCGCTTGCGGGCCTCCGCAAAGAGCGTTTGCGGAAACACCAGCCCCGCACCGGACCAGTTGGTCTTCTCCACGGTCTTGATGCCCGCCGGATCGCCATCCACCAGAAAGATCTTTACGCTGAAGGGTTGGGTCATGGGTGGATATGGGGTTGCTGGATGGTGTATTACTCGGCTTGCATGGCCTATTCGTCAGCAGCGCCTGCGGCCGGGATAGGTGGAAAGGTCACGGTAACGAGGAACTTGTCTTGTTCAAGTTGCCGGTAGTGCACCCTACCCCATGCGAGGTAGATACGAACAAGGGTCCGAATCCAGCGGCCAGCATGCGTCGGTGGTGAATACACGAGGATCTGAGCAAGATGCTTCTCATCCATAAAAATCGGTGGCGCCTCAAAATCTTGGGTTGGGTCGATGACCGCCGAGTCCTTGCCGAGGTCTTCGAACCCGAGCGTGGTTCGCAGAGCTGTTAGTCTAGTCGAGATTCGGTTCTGAAGAATCCGTTCCCGTTCATCAGAATGAAGCTGCTCGAAGGGCTGTATGTCGGTCATTTGGTGTTTGGTGTTTCATCTAGGTCAAGACCACTCAAGTCGAGCTGTATCGGTTTCTGGAAGTATGGTCGTTGAATGATGGCAACGCTGTCACCGTCCTCGATGTAGAATATGGCATCCTTAAGGGTGCCATCCATCAACTCCCGGAACTCTTGAATGGAATGCGCCCGGTATGACCCGTTGAAGGAATAGTACGTCGGATTATTCACTATGAAAAAACCGTCCACCTTGTATTTTGATAGGTCTATAGGGTTGTCTGGGTACACCTGGGCGAAGTGTTCTTGAACGAGAAGCATATTCTTCTGATACCAATCAACCTTCCGCTTCAACTTGGGCTCATAGTCCTTGACGAACTTGGAGTAATCCCCTGAGAATCCTACCATGTTACTATGCCGTCGATGGTACTTGCAATCAACGACACAGAGCGTTTTCGTCACTTCATTGAGATAGAGAAAGTCTATTTCTCCGAGTCCCGCTTCATCGACGCTAGTGCCCGCACCCTTGGCCGCACGCAACCGAGTGACATTCCGAGAGTACTTCACACCGTGATCCTTGAGCAACTGTTCCACTGGCTCCTCAAGAAGCTTGTCGTGCTCATCACTCTTTCGTAGTACGAAAGTGCTCAAGCACTTATTGGCCTTCCACTCATCAGCTATCGTGGCCCATTGTACGGCGTTGGTTATTGCAAGCACTATACTCTCGGCCCATTTCTGAGGTCCTACTATCGCCCTCGGCTCACCATTAATGGACCACTTGAGGACTGGTCTGTTCATGTACCTCTTGTTCGAGTGCGGCTTGTAGATGATGTTCTCAAGGCTCTCCTTGCTCGTGATTGAAAGAGTCAAACCAGCATAGAAGGTCTTTGTTCCCTCAAGAGGGAAACCAGACTGTTCCGCGAAACGCTCGATCAGTTCATCGTACTTGACGTCCTGTAGGATTGGGAAGCCGCTGGAGTGGATTGTCTTGTATGCTGGTACGAGTCCAGCATTCCTGTCGTACTCGACTCCCAGGCAGTCCTTCAATGCGACCTTGAGGTCCTGGGCCCCACTGGTATCGACTAAGGCTTGGGACATCAGGCGCTGCACCTGCTGTTTAATGTGCTTCAGAACCTGTCCGAACCGCATCGGTTCCTCCAGTCGAATGAGCCCATCGGCGACATGGACCTCATAGCCTTCTCCAAGGAGTTTATCCATCGCAATCAACTCCGAGAAGGTGAAGGCCCACTTCCCGATGACAAGCAGTTCCTCAATCTTCTCCATCCGTCGGGCCGAAATGGGGGTTTCGTCACTTGTGCGTACAAGTTCGAGTTCACATGCTCGCTCGATGAGTAGCCGCAGGGAACTTCTATTCTGGGTGAAGTCGTCGATGGAGATATTCTCGAATCCTGAGCCATCGCTGACGTGTTCAATAAGAGGAACCGTATTCTCGTAAAGGCCTACTAGTGTCTTGTAGAACCCTGAAGAGAGCTCAGACGCAGTCTTATCTCGAAACTGACCAAGCATCCACTTCAGTGCCTCAAAGAAAATCGGCACAACTTCGTCTGTGCGAGCGAATGGACCGCTTCCGAACCGTTCAATGATATGCGAGGATAATGCCCTCCATATCCTTTCATCTGCCGCATCACTCCAGTGAATGAGTGTTAGGCCGTATTCTCGTATCAGGGGCATGGCTGCAAAAGGTTCAAACCAACCTCCCCTCAAATGCCCGCTTCAACACCGCCTGCCGCAACCGCACCGCCTGCTGCAGCTGCGCGTCGAGGGTGGCTTCCGTTTCTGCAATGGTGGCGATGCGATGCTCCACTTCGTCGATGATGCGGGATTGCACTACGACGGGTGGAATCGGCATTGGGCTCGCCTCGATCTGCTTGGCACTGATGTTCAACACGGCAACGCCTTTCCCCTGCTTCAGCAGAGACTGTTCAAGCATCGGTAGGTAGTTCCACACCCAAGGCTTCTGCTTCGGGTCTTTGAACTGGAGCAGACCTGTCCGTTGGTTCTGCAGGGCCGGTTCGTTCAGGTCATAGGTGCAGAGCTTGCCAATAGATCCAGACATGCCAATAAGGATGTCTCCCTTATGCACCTGAAAGTCCTTGTGTGCCTCCAGGTATGATGGAGGCAAATACTTGGCTCCTTCAGTCGTGACTTCCTCACCACCAAGGTTCGACTGCCGAATGAGCAGCACACCTTCGTCCAGATAGTCTGTGCTCTTGAAAGCATAACCGTTACGGATCTTCACAAAGTCGCCAAGCGTGCCCCATCGCCAACCTTCAGGCAAGGGGGCTTCATCACTCATGTCAGCCCCCTCGGTCCATAGTTGCCCCGTGTACGCCGCCTTCAACACCGCCTGCTTGTACCGTTTCAATTTGGCCTTGGCCGCATGCAGGCGGGCCACCGCCGCATCTAACCGCCCCAGCTGCAGCTCGATCGCTTCCACGATCCGCCGCTGTTCGGGGAGGGGGGCGAGAGGGAGTTCTGTCTTCTTCAGAAATTGCAAGTGCCGACTGTAGCCTCGGTTCGGCAGTTCGACGGCAAGCAACATGTAGTAGAGGTAGCTGGCATCCACCCCCTCCTTTGGCGCAAGCAGCTTCACGCCATCTGCACCAACGGCGAAGGGAAAGTCGATCAGTTTGAAGTTCCTTGTGTGGTCCCCAAACACAACCACCGGGAGCGGGCCTGTGTATCGGAGACTCTCGTCATCGGTGTATCCGCCGATCAGTGTGGCTCCCTGATCAACCACTGGCAGTATTCCTTCGGTCAAGTATTCCTTCTGCTTCAACTTCCGTCCTGCATCGCTCTGCAAGTCCACAAGCTTTGCGAATGGTTGCATTTCGTGAAGTGTCTCAACCATCGCTTCCATCACGCCGCCAACGTTTCATTCAACTCCTCGATCACCCCATCCATCTCCGCCCCGAAAAGCTGGTGCATGCGCGCCAAGCCGCCTTGCTGGCCGAGGGTACCCAGCTCCAGGTCGTCGCGCTCCAGGTGGACGCTCTCGGCGATGAAGTCGCGCAGCCTCCGCAGCCAATCCATTTGCTCCTCGGAGAACTTCACGTTGCCCGCCTGCTTGCGGAAGACCCACTCCTGGAAGTTCTTCCGCACGGTGTCGGCGTAGGGGCGCAGCACATCGTCCACCTTCAGCTCGAAACGGATAAGCGACACGAGGTCGGTGAGCAAGCGTTGCTGGCTCCCTTCGGTCTTTAGTTCCATGGCCCGCTCGTAGGCGGCCCACACACGTTCGTGCGTGAGGTTGTAAGGCGGCCGTTGTAGCGCTTCGGCCACTTCCTGCACCATGGCGAAGGTGAGTTCCTTGCGGCGGTAGGGTTGGCTGTAATAGATCTGCAGGGCGGTGAGGGTATTGCGGTGCTCCTTCAGGAATTCGCGGAAGTGGCTCACGGTCTCCTGTGCCTTGTCGGTGGCCTCGGCGCTGAAGCCCGCGAAGGTCACTTGGTCCGTGTTGGCGGTGTCGATGATCTGCTCGTACTTGCGGCGCACGTTATCCACGTATTCGCGGAACGCGGCATCGTCGAAGACCACGGTGGCTTCCTTCGCCAACTGTTCCGGTGCCTTGCCGGTACTGGCGGCGGTCTCGGGATCGTTGGCCGCGAGCAGGGCGCCCACCACCTGCTGGATGCTGCGCCCGCCGCTGCGTTGCGCGAACTCGGCCTTCTCCTTCGGGCTGATCTGCTTCTCCATCCGCGTGAGGCGGTTGGCCAGGGAGCAGAGGGTGTCGTCGTCGTGCGCGCCCATGTGTACCGCCAGCATCAGGTCCTTCAGCAGCACGCCCTTCTTCGCTTCCAGCGGTTGGGTGCTCGTCTTGAGGCTCTTGCTCACGCCCACGGCATCCACGATCACGAAGTGGGTCTTGTTGGTGGCGGCGCTGGGTGTCACCTTCCGCAGGTTATCGGCATCGAAGGTGCGGGTGCCGCGGCCCTTCATCTGCTCGTAGTAGTTGCGGCTCTTCACATCGCGCATGAAAAGCAGCAGCTCCAAGGGCTTCACATCGGTGCCGGTGGCGATCATGTCCACGGTAACGGCCACGCGCGGGTTGTAGGCATTGCGGAAGTTGGCGAGCACGGTGTCCGGGTCGTCCTCGCTCTTGTAGGTCACCTTTTTGCAGAAGTCGTTGCCTTCGTTGAACTCCTCGCGCACGATCTGGATGATGTCGTCCGCATGGCTGTCGCTCTTGGCGAAGATCAAGGTCTTGGGCAGCTCCTCACGCTCGGGGTAGATCTCCTGCTCCACGGCCTGCTTGAAGGCGCGTATGATGGTGCGGATCTGGTCGGGGTTCACCACATCGCGGTCCAGCTGCTTGTTGGTATAGCTCACGTCCTCATCGCTCTGTTCCCAGCGGCGCGATCGGGTCAAGCGGTCGCGTTGCCCGAATTGCTCTTGGGCCTTGATGGTGGCCCCGGCTTGTGAGATGGCCGTTTCGATCAGGTAGAGGTCGCAGCCCACGTTCACGCCATCGGCCACGGCGCGTTCGTGGGTGTACTCGCTCACCACATTCTTGTTGAAGAAGGCGTAGGTGCGGCTGTCCGGCGTGGCGGTGAGGCCGACCAGGAAGGCATCGAAATACTCCAGCACCTGCCGCCACAGGTTGTAGATGCTGCGATGGCACTCGTCGATGATGATGAGGTCGAAGAACTCGGGCGGATAGGCGGCATTGTAGGCCACCGGCGCGGGCGGCTGCTTGCCGAGCACGCGTTCCACTTCGCTACCGGGTTCTTCCTCGGCGCTCTCGTCCAAGGGTTCCCCTTGAAGGATGGAGTACATGCGCTGGATGGTGCTGATGCATACCTGCGCGCCGGGGTCGATGAAATTGCTGCTGAGCCGCTGCACGGCATAGAGCTCGGTGAACTTGCGGCGGTCGTCGTTGGGCGTGAAGCTCTGGAACTCCTGCTCGGCCTGCTTGCCCAGGTTCTTGGTATCCACCAGAAAGAGGATGCGCTTCACGCGCACGGGCGGCTTCAGCGAGCGGTACGCGCTTGTGATGGCCGTGAAGGTCTTGCCGCTGCCGGTGGCCATCTGCACCAAGGCGCGCGGTTTGGCATTGGCAAGGCTTTGCTCCAGATTGGTGATGGCGTTCACTTGGCAATCGCGCAGGCCTGTGGTGTCCAACGGTGGATACTGCGTGAGCCGCGTGCGGAGGCTGGGCTCCTTCAGCCACTCCACCAGGATCTCCGGCCGGTGGAAGCTGAACACCTCACGTGCCCGTGGCTTGGGGTCGCGCATGTCCCAATGCTTGGTGATGGCCCCGGTGCTGAGGTAGCAAAAGGGCAAGGCGGCATCCCCGATGGTCCACTTGAGCTTGGCCGTCGCATAGCCTTCGGCCTGATCCTCGTGCACGGTGAGCTTCTCGCCTTGGTCGGCCTTCTTCGCTTCCACCACGCCCACGGGCTTGCGGTGCACAAAGAGGATGTAGTCCGCCGGGCCGGTATCGGTGGGGTATTCGCGCACGGCCACACCGGTTGCGGCGCCCACGTTCATGGCCTTGATGTCCTGCACCACCCAGCCGGACGCGACGAGCATGGCATCGATGCGTTCGCGGGCCTGTTGTTCGGGGGCGAGGGGGGCCATCAGCCCCGCAAAATACCGCATGGCCGGTGATCGGTGGCGCAGTGCTACAGATCACTGCATGTACTCCTCCATGAATGCCCGTACGCCCATGATCCGGGTGCGGCCATGTTTCCCCAACACAAGCAGGTCCTCATCGCCACTGAGCAGCACGTCCGCCTTGGTCCGTTTGCACAGGAACAGCAGGTAATCATCCGCCGCATCCCGGGACACGGCCTCGATCGAGGTGGCGGCCGCGTGGATCTCCGCGTTCAACTCAAGTACATAGACGAGTTCATCCACTTTCTTCACCGGGAACTACTTGCGGAACTTGGAACGCCTAGCCACTTGATCAAGCTCATCCAGCAGCATGTCGTCCAGAATGACGGTGAACGCTTTGTCGCGGAACAACCGGTCAAGGCCCTTGATGCGTGTGCCGATCAACAAGCTGACCAGCACATTGGGATCAACGACGACGCGGAGGGTTGGCATCGCGGCGTTCCTCCCAAAGTTCACGGCGCACTTCCTTGCAGGCCCGCACGATCTCCCGTTCGCTTATGGAGTTCGGCTGGAATGCCGTAAGAATCTCCTCCCACTTGGCCTTCAATCCGGCAAGGCGCAAGTCTTCGGCCAGCTTGATCTGGTCCTTGGTGGAGAGGCTCAGCACAAGCTCCGCGACCTGCGCATAACTGATACCCGGCTTGTCCGATTTGAAGGCCATTGCTCATGATCCTACACTCAAAGGTAGGCCGTGAAGCACGTGATACAAATGGTACGACGGGCCAACTGAACTCCTTTCTACATACTGGCCTCCGTTTCCGCCCCCTACCTCCCCTTCCACTTGAACCTCAAAATGCTCGCCGGCACCAGCCCCTTCTTGTCACCCTCGCTGCTGATGAGCAGGTCGCCGTTGGGCAGGAAGGCAAGGCCCTCGGGCTTGTAGAAATCCGCTGCGGGCAAGGGGGTCACGCGCTCCAACGAATCGCCGTAGATGGCGAGCAGACGTTCATCGGCGCTTAGCACGAAGAGTTGGCCGGTGTGCGGATGCACGGCCACGGCGCTGGGGCTGAAGCGCACGGGGCCCTTGGCCAGCGCGGGCCACTGCTTGGCGAAGGTGGCGGACACATCGCTGGTGTTCAGTTCGCGGTAAACGGAAACCGCATCCCCTTTCACCAAGTGTATGGGGCGCAGGTCGCCGTGGCCCACCACGGGCGCCTCCTTGCTGGCCAGCAGCAGGCTGCCGTCGGGCAGGGCGAAGAGGCCTTCGTAGTTGAGCGATGGCACACTGAGCTGGCGGTCACCGATCAACGCACCGCTCTTGCGGTCCAGCGTGAAGAGCTTGCCGTCGCTGCGCAGCACGGTGATGCGGTCGTCGTGCGCGGCCACGCCCTCGAAGTCGCCCACGTCGGTGAAGCGCAGCACACGGGTGATGGCATCGGTTTGCAGGTCGTACTCGAAGACGGCGCCCAGTTCGTCCTGCACGCAGTACACGCTGTGCGGCCCGGCCATGGCGATGCCGGAGACCTCGCGCAGGAGCGCGGGCAGCGTCCAACTGCTGTCGGGCCGCAGCAGGTCGTAGGGTTCGTCCGGCGGCATCATGGCAGCGAGGTCCTTCGCGCTCCAGCCGTCCGAGGCCATCAGGCCGCGCGGGTCGTACTTTTTGCCTTCGGTGGTGTAGTAGAGGTTGTGCTCCACGCCGTCCATCACCACCTCCACCTTGATGAAGGTGCTGTCGTTGGCGGTGATCAGGCTGGTCTCGTCCAGCAGCCAGCCGGGGTATTGCTTGTCCAGCTTCTTGCGGATGCGGTCCATCACCTCCGGTGCCGGCGTGCCTTCGCGTTCCTCGTACACCACCTTGCCGTCGTGGATGCCCAGCTCCACCTTCTTGCCCTGGCAGAAGTAGTCCACCTCCAGCAGGTCGAAGGCAGCGCGCTGCACCTTCACGATGTCGGCACCGGGGCAGCGTTCGTGCACGAGGCGGGCGTAGGCCGCTTCGGAGGCGGGTTGCGCGGCGGCGGCAATGCCGCAGAGGAGCACTGCGCCAGTGATGATGTGCTTGAGGTGTGGCATGGGGAATTGAGGGGCTTCAGGGCACGAGCGTGGACGCTCGCGCCAAAAATGAGCACGAGCGCGGACGTTCGCGCCAGAGAATGTGCATCAGCGCAAACTTCGGGCTCAATCGGCCTGCTTGCGCAATTGCACGCCCGCGGCGTCGTAGGCCACCTTCCACTCTTCCGGGCCGTTCTGCAGCTCCACAATCCAGGTGGTGGCGCCGTCGGCTTCGATGCGCTTCACATCATCCGTGCGATAGCCGGGGAATTCCTTGGCGATGGCGGCTTTCACGGCCTCGGGCAGGTCGCTGGCGGAGACTTCTTCCTCATGGCGCAGCAGCTTTCCGCTGGCATCGTACCAAGCTTCGTGGTCGTCGCGGAAGAGGCCCGTCTCGAACTCCACCTTGTATTGCTCGCCTTTCTGCTTCCACTCGATGTCCATGGCCTTGGGGAAGGCTTGGGCGAAGGCGGTGGTGACAGGTGCGGGCAGCTGCGCGGCGGTGAGCTTTTGCGCGTGGAGGGCGGTGCCTGCGAGCAGGGCTACGGCGGCGAAGGCGGCGGACAGGATGCTTGGGGTCTTCATGGTGTTTTTCCGTATTGGTTTCGGGGCAAAGAGAAGCAGCGGATCGGGAAAGAATTGGGAATGGATACAGGATAAATTCATAGGACCGGATGTACAGGATGGAGGACTTGGTACGATGAGGCGGGCCGGAGGCATAAGTAGGCACCCACCCGGCAAATAGCCGAGCGCGTATTGGGGATTGCTGATTCCGAAACGGGCAAGACGATATAGCCGATGATCGGAATCGGGAAATACAAAGGATAATGTACGCCGCAGGTGAAGGCGGATGACGGGACTGCGTTGAAGTCCCTTCCCAAACCACCCATGCCGCTCCGTACGTTCCAGCTTTCCCAAAAAGACAGTACGTGATTTCAATGTATTTTCGAACCAAACCGAACAACAACAAGCCATGAACAGATTGAACGGGAAGATCGTGATAGTAACTGGTGCAGCACAAGGCATGGGCGCATCCCATGCCCGTGCGTGCGTGGAACAAGGAGCGAAGGTGGTGGTGGCCGATATGGCCAAGGAACTGGGGGAAACGCTCGCCAAGGAGCTCGGCGAAAATGCTGTTTTCATGGCGTTGGACGTGACGGACCCAGCTTCCTGGAGCCGCGTGGTAAAGGAGACCAAGGCCAAGTTCGGCACGGTCAACGTGCTGGTGAACAACGCAGGAGTGAGCGGCCCACCGGTGCCGACAGCGGAAATGAGCGATGAGGCCTACCTTAAAACGATCGCCGTGGACCAACACGGCGTGTTCTACGGCATGCGCGCGGTGATCCCCGGCATGTTGGAGGCGGGCGGCGGCTCCATCATCAACATTTCGTCGGTGGCGGGCTTTGTACACCAGGCTCCGAATCCCGCATATACGGCAGCGAAGTTCGCCGTGCGCGGTCTCACCAAGGCAGCGGCTGTGGAGTACGCCACTAAAAAGATCCGGGTGAATTCGGTGCATCCCGGTGCCATTTGGACACCCCTGCTGGCCGGACAGGACAAGGCCGCACTTGATGCATTTGCCGCAACGATTCCGATGAAGCGCTTTGGTGAATTGCACGAAGTGTCCAACCTGATCGTGTTCCTCGCCTCTGACGAATCCTCATACATCACCGGTGCCGAGCACCTTGTGGAAGGAGGCGCTTTGTCCGTTTGAGCCGGGTTCCATCAAGGTGTCGCAGAGTTCGCCGTCCGCGGGGTCCTCTTCGGGAGGCCGCTGAGGGTGCTATGAGAGCATGAAGCAATGCCCACCGTCGAACCGGTATTCCAACTTCATCCCGTACAGTTCCGCGATGGCCCTGGCGATGGCCAGTCCAAGACCGGTGCCGCCATCAGCGGTGGTTTCCTTGTAGAAGCGGGTGAAGATGCGCGCCGCATCCAATGGCTTGTCGCCGGTGTTTCGCACGGTGAGGCGGTCTTGTTCCACCTGCACCGTGACGCTGCCACCTCGTTCGTTGTGGACGATGGCGTTCTTGAGCAGGTTGGTGAGCAGGGTACGGGCCAGCGCGGGATCCATGGAACGCACCAGGTCGCCGGATGCTTCGAAGTGCAGGGCCACGGAGCGGTGTTCGGCCAGGTCGGTGAACTCCTCCACCACTTCCTTGGCGATGGCGGCGAAGGAGACCTCCCGCTCATCGGGGAACTGGCGGTTCTCGATCCGCGCCAGCAGCAGCAGCGATTTGTTCAGGCGGGTGAGGCGCTCCAGCACGGCGATCGTTTCACCCAACGCCTGCATGCGCTCCTCCTCGTTCCCACCCTGCTCGGCCAGCAGCTCCAGTTTGTTGATGGCGATGGCTAACGGCGTTTGGAGTTCATGTGCGGCGTTGGCGGTGAAGGCGCGTTGGTCGGCATAAGCTTCGGCGGCGCGGCGCACCAGCCCGTTGGCGGCGGCATGCAGCTCGTTGAACTCGCTGGTGCGCGTGGGCACGGGCGGAAGTTCCTGCGCGGTGCCCAAGCGGAAGGTCTTCAACTGTGCGAGCATGGCATGGAAGGGCTTCCACAGCCGCCGCAGCACCACGTTGTTCACCCACACGATGGTGAGCAGCAACACCACATACAGGGCGATGAGCGCGATGGCCAGGCGCTCCACGAGGTCGTCTTCTTCCACTGTGCTGGTGTATACCTGGATCTTGTGGAATTGGTCTTTGTACTTGAACGTTCCGGTACGCAGCCGAACACGTTCCACCTCGCCTTCGCTGGGCACGTACAGCAGCGTGTCCACGTACCGCTTCTTCTCCTTCCCTTCCGCGGGTTCGATGGCGAAGCCGTACAGCCCGAGGTCGCGCACGTGGAGCAGCGCGCTGTCGGTCTTCAGGCGGTGGGTGATGACTTCCTCCTGGTCATCCAGGCCTTCGTCGATGCTGTCGCGCACAGCTTCGCGCATCAGGAAGAAGAAGGCCACGGCCCACAGCGCCAGCACCAGCAGCAGGGCCAGGGAGACGTGCAGCAGGGAGCGGTTGAGGAGTTTCATTCAGCAGCGACGCGCATGATCAATGCGGTGAAGTTGCGTTGCCGCCGGGCCTCCTGCGGAAGACCACTGCGGGAGTGTGGATAAAGACCACAGCGGGTAATTGAGCAGCTTCATGTTTCCACCAATCGGTATCCGATGCCGTACACCGCCTGTACTTCCACGGCTGCATCGCCCTGTTTCAACTTCCTTCGCAGGTTCTTCACCTGTGCGTAGATGAAGTCGAGGTCGTCGCCTTCATCGGCATGGTCTCCCCAGACGTGCTCGGCCAGCGAGGAGCGCGTCACCAAGCGGTCCTTGTTGAGCAGCAGGTAGAGCAGCAGGTCGAACTCCTTGCGGTTGAGCGCCAGCGGTTGGCCGGCCACCTGTACGGTGCGGTCCTCTGGATGCAGTTCCACGTTGGCGGCGGTGATCGCCTTGCTTCCGCCGAACTGCTTGCGCCGCAGCACCGAGCGCACGCGGGCATTGAGCTCGGCGATGTGGAAGGGCTTGGTGAGGTAGTCGTCCGCGCCGAGGTCCAGCCCGGCGAGCTTGTCGTCCAGCGAATCCTTGGCGGAGATGATGATGACGTTGCCCTGCTTGCCGCTTTCCTTCAGGGCGCGCAGCACCTCCAGACCGCTGCCGCCGGGCAGCATGATGTCCAGCAGGATGAGGTCGTACGTATGGTCGGCCACCTTGAGCAGCGCTTCGGCCTTGGTGCGCGCCACCTCCACCATAAAGTGTTCGCGCACCAGCGAGCGCGCGATCACCTCGGCGAGTTGCGGCTCATCTTCCACCAGCAGCACCTTCATCGGCGCGAAAGTACCGGGGAGATCCGGGAAGGAATCGGGAAGGCGATGACTCACGGCCAACTAAGGTTCCCGCTAGGAAAGGCAGAGGCTGCGTGTTGCGGGATGGAGGAGCCGGAAACCTACGCCGCGCTCGTCACCACCTCTTTGCTCACCTTCTTGAACAGCCCTTGCAGCACGTTCCCTGGCCCGCACTCGATCACGTTGAGGGCGCCGGCGCCCAGCATGTTGCGCATGCTTTGCGTCCAGCGCACGGGCGCGGTGAGCTGCGCGATGAGGTTGGCCTTGATGCGGGCGGGGTCTTTGCGGCCGGTGGCGTCCACGTTCTGGAACACGGGGCAGCGCGGGTCGTGAATGGGCGTATAGGCGATGGCGGTGGCCAGTTCGGCGCGGGCCGGCTCCATCAGCGGGCTGTGGAAGGCCCCGCCCACGGGCAGCAGCAGGGCGCGCTTGGCACCGGCGGCCTTCAGCGCTTCGCAGGCGGCATTCACGGCCTCCAGGGTGCCACTGATCACCAATTGTCCGGGGCAATTGTAGTTGGCCGGCACCACAATGCCTTCCACATCCGCGCAGATCTCCCCCACTTTTTCATCTTCCATCCCGAGGATGGCAGCCATGGTGCCCGGCTGCATCTCGCAGGCTTTCTGCATGGCATTGGCACGCGCGGCCACCAGCTTCAAGCCATCGCTGAATTCCATGGCCCCGGCGGCCACCAGTGCACTGAACTCGCCCAACGAGTGTCCCGCCACCATGTCGGGCTGGAAGGCATCGCCCATGGTTTTGGCCTTGATCACGCTGTGCAGGAAGATGGCCGGTTGCGTTACCTTGGTCTGCTTGAGGTCTTCCTCGGTGCCGTTGAACATCACGTCAGTGATGTTGAAGCCGAGGATGTTGTTGGCATGTTCGAAGAAGACGCGCGCATTGGCGTCGTTCTCGTACAGGTCCTTCCCCATGCCGGGGAACTGGCTGCCTTGGCCGGGGAAGACGTAAGCGTTCATGGGTGCAGGTATTGCGGCTGTGAAAATAGGGAGTGCAGGCAATCGCCGCACCGGGAACAACGAAGGGTGGAAAGGCCGCAGCGACCGATCCACCCTTCCCGTGGAAGGATGCGATCACTTCCTGTTGCCGAACAGGCGCAGCAGGGCCAGGAAAAGGTTGAGGAAATCCAGGTAGAGGCTGAGCGCCCCCATCAGGGCCATTTTCTGCGCCATCTCGGTACCGCCGATCATGGTGCCCCCGAGGTTCTTCAGGCGCTGCATGTCGTAGGCGGTGAGGCCGGTGAAAATGATCACGCTGAGGATGCTGATCACGTAGCTCATGCCGTCATTCTTCAGGAACATGTTCACCAGGGAGGCGATCACGATGCCGATCAGGCCGATGAAGAGGATACTGCCCAGTTTGGTGAGGTCCGTCTTGGTGGTGTAGCCGGCCACGGCCATCAAGCCGAAAACGGCCGCCGTAACGAAGAACACCGTGGCGATGGAGGCGCTGGTATAGGCCAGGAAGATGAACGACAGGCTGGCGCCGGTTAGCGCCGAGTAGGCCACGAACACGGCCAGTAGCGCGCTACCGCTGAGGCGGTTCACCATGCCGCCCATCACAAAGACAAGTGCGAGCGGTGCCAACATCACCACCCAGCCCAGGATGGTCATCTTGCCGGTGGTGAAGTCGATCAAGCGGCCGATCAGGCTCATGTCATGCCCGAACCAGTAGGCTACCCCCCCGCTGATGGCCAGCGCCATGGTCATGTAGGTAAAGACCTTGGCCAGAAAGGCGCGCACGTCATCGGGGTTGGCCACGATGGTATGCTGCAACGGGCTCTCGGGCGCGAGGTTGGACAGGGAACTTCGGAACATGTGGGTGCGTGATTGTTGTTTGTTCAGTGGAGCTTGGAGGCGACGAGTTTGATGAACTCTTCACGGGTGCGGTGGTCCCGCAGGAAGATGCCGGTGAATGCCGAGGTGGTGGTGACGCTGTTCTGTTTTTGGATCCCCCGCATCTGCATGCAAAGATGCGACGCTTCGATCACTACGGCTACCCCCATGGGCTTCAATGTTTCCTGGATGCAGTCCCTGATCTCGTTCGTCAAACGCTCCTGCACCTGCAAGCGGCGTGCAAAGGCGTCCACTACCCGGGGAATCTTGCTCAACCCGACAATATGTCCGTCCGGGATATAGGCCACGTGCGCCTTGCCGAAGAAGGGCAGCATGTGGTGCTCGCACATGCTGTACACCTCGATGTCCTTCACCAGCACCATCTGGCTGTACTCCTCCTTGAACATCGCGCTGCGCAGGATCTCCGCCGGGTCCATCTCATAGCCATGGGTGAGGAACTGCATGCTTTTGGCCACCCGTTCCGGGGTTTTCAGCAATCCTTCCCGTTCCGGGTCCTCCCCGATCTCCTTCAGTACTTCCTTGTAATGGGCGCTCAACCGCTTCACCGCCTCGGGATCGAATTTGTCGATCCGTTGGTACCCGTCCATGGGCGCTTGGATATCCACTTCCTGCGATACCAAGCGGCTGTGCGCCCCCGCGGATTTCAAGTTCTCCTTCATCTGTTATGCTCCGTAGTATTCCACGCTGTTGTTCTCCGTTTCCTGCACTTTCACACAGTGCAATTGCCCGCCGATCTGCTTCACCGGCCCTTCGAGCTGCTGCCAGATCGCCACTGCCAAGTTTTCCGTGGTGCTCCCAACACCCTTCATGAATGGCACATCCAGGTCCAGGTTCTTGTGGTCCACCACGTCGATCACATGCACGTGCATCAGGTGGCTCAACTGCTTCAGGTTAACCACAAAGCCGGTTTCCTTGTTCACTGCGGCCTTCACCGTCACCCACAACTCGTAATTGTGGCCATGCCAGTTCGGGTTGGAGCATTTACCGAAGACCTCCAAGTTCTTTTCGTCACCCCAAGCGGGGTTGCCGAGGCGATGGGCGGCACTGAAGCGCTCGCGGCGGGTGATGTGTACAATGGCCATGTGGGGGGTTGGATGCAAAGGTAGGGTCGGGGTTACAGGTGGGGATGGAAAGGGGGCAGGGCAATGTCATTAGGTTAAGGGAGGGAGAGCACTGTTGTAGCATAGGCTTCCAGCCTGTGGAACGACAACTTCGCAGGCTGGAAGTCCGCGGAACATGATCCGTTGATAAATGCTCCCTTCACCTAATGACATGGGGGGCGAGGGTGCGTGGGGCGCTTTGCCCATCGAACCCCGCACCCCGGCTTACCTTCGCACGTTCAATCGAACCAAACCCATGCTGGAGACCGCCTACCTGCGCAACCACCCCGACGAAGCCCGCAAGCGATTGGCCAAGCGGAACATTGATGCGGAGGGGTTGCTGGCCCATGCCGCCGAGCTGGACGGGCAGCGCCGCACGGCACAGCAGGCATTGGACAACGAGTTGGCGGCCATGAACGACCAGGCCCGTGCCGTTGGCGAGCTGATGAAGGCTGGCAAGCGGGAGGAGGCGGAAGCCGCCAAGGCCAGGTCCGCTGCGCTGAAAGAAACCATCACCGGGCTAAAAGAGGCATTGGCCACTGCGGAAAAGGCGCTGGACGAGCATCTGTGGACCATCCCCAATACGCCGCAGGAGCGCGTCCCCAGTGGGAAAACGCCGGAGGACAATGTGACGGTAATGCAGCAGGGCAACATTCCGGAGCTGCCTGCCGGCGCCAAGCCGCACTGGGACCTGGGCGCCGAATACGGCCTCTTCAGCCTGGAGGACGGCGTGAAGCTCACCGGGGCCGGCTTCCCCGTGTACCACGGCCAGGGTGCCAAACTGCAGCGCGCACTGATCGCCTTCTTTCTGGACCGCGCCATAGCCGCAGGCTATGCCGAAGTGATGCCGCCGTTGATGGTGAACGCCGACAGCGCCTTCGCCACCGGCCAACTGCCCGACAAGGAAGGCCAGATGTACCACGCCACGGCGGACGACCTGTACCTGATCCCCACGGCCGAGGTGCCCATCACCAACCTGTTCCGCGACACCATCGTGGAAGCGGCGCAACTGCCCATCAAACGCGTGGGCCATACGCCCTGCTTCCGCCGCGAAGCGGGGAGCTACGGCAAGGATGTGCGCGGCCTCAACCGCGTGCACCAGTTCGACAAGGTGGAGATCGTGCGCATTGAAGCACCTGCGGACAGCAACGCCGCACTGGATGAAATGGTGGACCACGTGAAGGGCCTGTTGGACGCACTGGAACTCCCCTACCGGCAACTGTTGCTCTGCGGCGGCGACATGGGCTTCACCAGCGCCATCACCTACGACATGGAAGTGTATGCCGCAGCCCAGGGCCGCTGGCTGGAGGTGAGCTCGATCAGCAACTTCGAAACCTACCAAAGCAACCGCCTGAAGCTGCGCTACCGCGGTACCGACAAGAAGCCGCACCTGGCCCACACCCTCAACGGCAGTGCCTTGGCCCTGGCCCGCATCGTGGCCGCCCTGCTGGAGAACAACCAAACGCCCGGCGGCATCCGCATCCCCAAGGCCCTGGAACCGTATACCGGCTTCGCCATGATCGTGAAAAAATGATGCACCCCATACCGGCGGCGGCCATCGGCACGTTGTTGGCAACATGCATCACCACCGGCTGCACCACCGACCCCGACCCGGCGCAGTTGGCCCTCACCATGCAATTGACCCGGCAGACCGACAGCATGATCGCCGAAATCGATGTGACGGACACGGCGGCCCTGCGCCACATGGCGGCCCTGTTCGCGGTGGAACGCACGGCGATCGAACAGCGCTTCAAGGACACCCTTTCGCCGCATGAGGCCGAAGTGCTCGGCAATTACCACCGCACCATGGCCGAGCGCCTGCCCGAACTGCTGGCGCAACGCAGCGGCCTGCGCGCCCGCATGGACAGCGCGGCCACGCGCCTGCATGACCTCCGCCACGACATGGAACTGGGCCTGATGAACAGCCGCAAACGTTCGGAAGCACTGGAGGCCGAAAAGCGTTGGAACGTCTTCCTCCGGCAAAACTTGGACAGCCTCAACGCCCGTACGCAAACCTTGGTGCGCGACCGGAAAGCGTGGCGGGCCGCCATCGACAGCCTGCTGCGGCCATGACCTTCCCGATGAACCGCCTGCTCCGCCCGCTCGCCCTGTTGTTCCTGACCGTCTTCGGCGTGCAAGCCGCCCTGATGGCCCAGCCCGGCACCGATGAACAGCTCGCGGCGGAATACCTGCGGCAGGGGCAGTACGACAAGGCCGTGCTCTACCTGGAAAAGCTCTACGACCGCCAGCCCTCCAACCTGTACTACGAGCAATTGCTCAAGGCCTACATCGGGCTGAAGGAATTCGGGCAGGCCGAAAAACTCGCCAAGGAACGCATGCGCAAGCAGGGTGGCGACCCGCAATACCTCGTGGACCTGGGCATGGTGCTCAAGCTGCAGGGCGACACCACCAAGGCCGGGCAGCAGTTCAACAAAGCGATCAAGGAACTGCGGCCGGA
Organism: Flavobacteriales bacterium; assembly: GCA_023957375.1. Classification (GTDB taxonomy): domain Bacteria; phylum Bacteroidota; class Bacteroidia; order Flavobacteriales_F; family PHOS-HE28; genus PHOS-HE28. The sequence goes on from JAMLHB010000003.1 coordinate 109,365, forward strand.
CCAGGGCGCCATCCGCAACCTGGCCAATGCCTTCAGCCGGAACAATGAACTGGACCTTGCCTTGGAGACCTATGAAAAGGGCCGCAAAATGCTCAAGGGAGGCACCGATTTCTTTTATGAAACCGCCAACCTCCGCGCGGCCAAGGGCGATGTGCCCGGCATGGTGGGCGACTACCTGGACTTGCTACAGGTGAACCCCGCCTACCTGCAAGCAGTGCAGAACGGATTAGCCCGCTTCGTGGACTTCACCGCCGCCGATGACCGGTCGGACCTCCTGCGCACCGAACTGCTGCGCCGCATCCAGAAGCAGCCGGACAAAACGCTCTTCCAGGAAATGCTCATCTGGCTGTACATCCAGCGCAAGGACCTCACCAGCGCCTTTGTGCAGAGCCGGGCCATGGACAAGCGCTTCAACGAGGGCGGCCAGCGCCTGATGGCCTTGGGCGACATCGCGGTAAACAACCAGGACTGGACCACGGCCGCCAAATGCTACGAATACGTCGCGGCCATGGGCAACGGCCAGCCGTGGTACACCGCAGCCAAGATCGGGCTGGTGGGCGCCATGGACGCCCGGATACGGGCCGCCTCCAACCCGGGGCCCGAGGAATTGGCACAGCTGCAACAGGCCTACGAAACCACCTTGGCCGAATTGGGCAAGACGGCCGCCAACGTTAAGCTCATCACCGGACTGGCCTCGTTGAAGGCCTATTACATCCAGGATGCCGCCGGTGCCGAGGAGCTCCTGCGCGACGCGATCAACCTGCCCGGCCTGGGGCGCAAGGAACAAGCCGGGCTGAAACTGCAGCTCGGCGACATCCTCCTGCTGGACGGCCAGATCTGGGATGCCTCGCTGCTTTTCTCCCAGGTGGACCTCGACTTCAAACAGGACGTGCTGGGCCATGAGGCACGCCTGCGCAACGCCAAGGTGAGCTTCTACACCGGTGATTTCCTCTGGGCCAAGGCCCAGCTGGACGTGCTGAAGGCCAGTACCAGCAAGCTGATCGCCAACGACGCCATGGAGCTCTCCCTGCTGATCACCGACAACCTCGGCGTGGACACCGTGAGCCCCGCGCTCAGCCTCTTCGCCCAAGCCCAGCTCCTCACCGTGCAGCACAAGTACGGTGAAGCCTTGGCCGCGTTGGACACGCTCACCGCCCGGTTTCCGATGAGCAACCTCGCAGACGACGTGCTTTATGAACGGTTCCGCATCGCCTACGCCCAACACGACTACGCCGGGGCCGCCGGTTACCTGGAAAAGGTGGTGGAGCTGCACCCCAACGAAATCTTGGTGGACAACGCCATGTTCGACCTCGGCAAACTGTACGAAACCAAGCTCAACGACAAGGAGCAGGCCATGAAGTGGTACGAAAAACTCCTGTTCGAACAGAGCGGGAGCATCTTCACCGCAGAGGCGCGCGAGCGCTACCGCAAACTGCGCGGCGACCACGACAACCTGGACACGCCCGAGCAGAAATTCCTCCTCGGCCCTACCGCCCCATGATCATTTACAACGTAACCGTCAACGTGGACAGCGAGGTGCACGAAATGTGGCTCGCCTGGATGCGCAACACCCACCTGCCGGACATGATGCGCACGGGCCACTTCCAGGAGGCCCGCATCTGCCGCGTGCTCAGCGAGGGCGACTCGGGCGCCACCTATGCCGTGCAGTACACCTGCAAGGACATGGCCGAGTATGACAAGTACATCGCCCACCACTCCGAACGCATGCGGGCCGAGTCCGAGAAATATTACGGCGTAAAGGCCGTGGCCTTCCGTACCCTGCTGGAGGTGCTCCACACCGCATGACCTTCGTTCGTGCCAAGAAGCACCTGGGCCAGCATTTCCTCCGCGATGAGGAGGCCGCCGCGCGCATCGCCGCCAGCCTCACCCTGCATGGTGGCTACCGCAACGTGCTGGAAGTGGGGCCGGGCACCGGCGCCCTCACCACGCACTTGGCGGGGCTCACCGACATTGACCTGACGTGCATCGAGCTGGACGGTGAATCCGTGGCCCACCTCCACGCCAAATGGCCGCAACTGAACGTGGTGCACGGCGACCTCCTGCAAATGGACCTCACGCAATTGGCCGCACCACCCCTGGCCATCATCGGCAATTTCCCTTACAACATCAGCACGCAGATCATCTTCAAGGTGCTGGAAAACCGCGACCGGGTGCCCGAAGTGGTGGGCATGTTCCAGAAGGAGGTGGCCGACCGCCTTTGCGCAGGGCCTGGTAGCCGCATTTACGGCATCACCAGCGTGCTGGCGCAGCTCTGGTACAGCGTGGAACATTTGTTCATCGTGGAACCTGATGCCTTCATTCCCCCGCCCAAGGTGCGCAGCGCGGTGATCCGCATGCGGCGCAACGGCCGGGCTTCCCTGCCAGTGGATGAAAAGTTGTTGGCCACCTTGGTGAAGACCGCCTTCGGGCAGCGGCGCAAGACATTGCACAATGCGCTGAAGGGCTTTGCACCATTGGCCGGTGGCGTACCTGCGGCTTACGCCCGGAAGCGGGCCGAGGAACTTTCCGTGGAGGAGTTCATCGCCTTGGCCATGGCCTGCGGGCGGTAAAACCGGTACGGACGCTGTCTTCTGCATTCGGGTGGGGCGCACCCCCTCGGCCATCGCCACTCTTTCCATGAAAACGCGGGAATGTTTGCCGGAGGATGGCACTGTGCATGTCCCCGGAGGGCCCTGGGCCACCCGACGCGCCACCATTCGCCGAAAGCCTGGCCCGCAAAGGCCGCCACAATGAAAAAGGGCCGCCCCCGATGGAGGCAGCCCCTTGATGCATGCACACAGCCCAAGCTCACTCCTTGACGAAGGAGCGTACCATCCGCTTGCCTCCGGCCAGCTCCACTTGCACCATGTAGCGGCCCGGCTTGAGGCCGGAAACATTCAGGTCGATCCCGGTGCCCTCCACTGCTTTGTACAGCACCGGCCTTCCGGTGATGTCGATGATGCTGGCCCAGTTCATGGCGGTTCCGCTACGCAGGTTCAAGCGGTCCGTTGCCGGCGAAGGGAACACTTGCAGAAGCGCTGCTTCCTGTTCGGCAATGCCCGTGGAAATGCCCGACATGGCGAGGCCGTCCACCTTGATGAAGCTGCCTGTCACCGGTGCGTTCATGCTGGCGGCGACCACCACAAAGGCGCTGTCCGGGGTGGTGCTGCTTTCATATTCGAACGGCACGTTGATCGGCTGCCAGCCCGCGATGCTGCCCAACGCCGGGGCCACGGCACCGCCCACCACTTCGCCTTCCTGGGTCACGGCGTTCCATTTGGTGAGGATCACCGCCACCATGCCGGAATCATTGGGTTGGATGTTGTACTGCCACTGGCCGGTGAACGTGGCGGGCCGGGAGGTGTACGCGAAACCCGTGCGGCCGGTGGTGATGTCGCCCAAGGTGACGATGCCCTGAAGGACCCCAATACCGGTGGATTCCCTTGTGGTGACCGTGGCATAGTAGCTGCCCACCGCACCCGGCGTACCCTTCTCACAGGAAAGCCCCATGCCGGGAAACAGGGCGGCCAGGCCGTTGAACGTGATCCAGCCCACGGGATCCTCATAGGTCGCACCCGTGGGTGTGGTCCAATTTTCAAAGCTCCCGTTGGGGATTTGGGCACAGGCCGGGGCTAACACCGCTGCCACGGCCAAGGATGAGAGAAGTAGGCGTGTTTTCATCTTCATTCCATTTGTTTGGAATGACGAATTTCACACGGTTCAGCGGCGGCCTACGGTTTGTTCACAACTTTTTTCCAACCCACCGGGAGCGGCCTCCGTCATCGGGGCCGCCGGCCCATAAGAAACAGCGCCGTGCCCGCAATGCCAGCCGTAACGGATGCGAAAAGAATGCCCAATTTGGCATCGGCACGCAGTACCTCGGACTCAAAGGCCAGCTCGCTGATGAAGATGGCCATGGTGAAACCCAGCCCACCCAACACGGAGATGGCGGCCATGTGGCGCCAGCCCACCCCGGCACCCAGCTTCCCCAACCCCAACCGCACGAACAACCACGACACCCCGAACAGGCCGATGGGCTTGCCCAGCACCAAGCCCAACAGCACGCCCAAGGTAACCGGGTGCCCGGCCGCCTCGGTCAGTGACTCCGGTAGCACAATGCCCGCGTTGGCCAAGGCGAACAAGGGCAGGATGAAGAAACCGACCCAAGGATGCAAGGTCTGCTCCAATCGCTGGGCAGGGGTTTCCGCATAGGCGGCACAGCGCTTCACGCGGGTGATGATCTGCAACTGCTCCCCGGTCACCAACGAGTTGGGCGTTTCCTCGGTGCGTTCGTATTCATCGGCCAGGGCGCGGATCCGCCGCACATAGCCTTCGCTGCCCATTTTGGCCCGTGCCGGTATGGTGAAGGCCGCGAGCACCCCGGCCACGGTGGCATGCACCCCGGAGAGGGTGAAGGCCATCCAAAGCCCGCCGATCGCCACCACGGCATAGGCCGTCATGTTGCGCACGCCCAACACGTTCATCAGCACCAGCACCGCCAGGAAGGCGGCCCCGATGCCCAAGTTGCCCATGGACAGGTCGGAGGTGTAGAACAGGGCGATCACCGTTACCGAAGCAATGTCGTCGATCACCGAAACCGTAATGAAAAAAGCCTTGATCGCCGGTGGTACACGGCTGCCCAGCAAGGCCAGCAGGCCCAGCACAAAGGCCGTGTCGGTGCCCAGGGTAATGCCCCAGCCACGCACCGCAGGCCCCTGGAAATCATTCACCAGCAGATAGATCAGCGCGGGGAAAAGCATGCCCCCCACGCTGGCGGCAATGGAGAGCGCCGCATTCTTGGGCTCGGCCAATTCGCCCCCGATGAACTCCCGCTTCAGCTCCAAGGCCACCATGAAGAAGAAGACGGCCATCAGGCCGTCGTTGATGATGTGCAGCAGGTCGCGCTCGAACATGAAGCCCCCGACGCGGAGCCCCACGGGGTACTCCCACACCGCCCGGTAGGCATCGTGCCAAGGCGAATTGGCCAGCACCACGGCCACGGCCGCGCAAACGAAGAGCGCCAGGCCGGCCATGGACTGGTCCCGGATGAACCGGTCCAACGGCCTCAACACCCGGTCGATGGGATACTCGCGCATGGCCTTTTCCGAGCGGTCAGAATTTACTGTGCTTCACGCCGTACCTGAAGTAGACCACAATACCGATGATCAGCCAAACGATCAAGCGCAGCCAGGTATCCCAAGGCAGTGCCAACATCATCACCCCGCACACCACAATGCCCAGTATGGGCACCAGGGGCACCAAGGGCGTGCGGAAAGCGCGTGGTGCGTCGGGCATCGTGCGGCGCATGATGATCACACCGAAACTGACCAGGATGAACGCCAATAAGGTGCCGATGCTGGTCATTTCGCCCACCACCTTGCCGGGCACGAAGGCCGCGAACAGGCCTACGAACACCATGAAGAGCATGTTGCTCTTGAAGGGCGTGCGGTACTTGGGGTGCACATCGGAGAACACCTTGGGCAGCAGCCCATCGTGGCTCATGCTGTAGAACACACGGCTCTGGCCCAGAAGCATCACCAGGATCACCGAGGAGAAGCCCGCCAGGATCGCCAGGATGATGGCCTGCTGTAGCCACACGTAAGGCGTGTGGGCGATAGCGGTGGCCACGGGCGCAAGCTTGTCATGCGCGCCCCCGAACTCGGTGTAGTGCGCCAAGCCGGTCATCACGTGGCCGAAAAGCACGTACAGCACGGTGCAGATCGCTAGCGACCCCAAAATACCGATCGGCATGTTGCGTTTGGGGTTCTTCGCTTCCTGCGCCGCCGTGCTTACGGCATCAAAACCGATGTAGGCGAAGAAGATGATGCCCGCGCCCTGCAGCACGCCGCTCCATCCGAAGTGGCCGAACTTGCCCGTGTTCTCCGGGATGTAGGGCACCAGGTTTTCCGGGTTGATGTACGACCATCCCAAGGCGATGAACACCAGCACCACCGCCACCTTCAGGATCACGATCAGGTTGTTCACCACCGCGCTCTGTTGGGTGCCGCGCGCCAACAGCAGCGACATCATGGCCACGATGAACACGGCCGGCAGGTTGATCACCCCGCCCTCGAACGGGCCGGCCATGAACGCCGTGGGGATGTGCATGCCGTGCATCATCAACAGCTTGTTGAGATACTGGCTCCAAGAGATGGACACCATGGCGGCACCCACGGCGTATTCCAGCACCAGGTCCCAGCCGATGATCCAAGCCCAGAGTCGGCCCATCGTAGCAAAACTGTACGTATAGGCACTGCCCGCGATGGGGATCATGCTGGCGAACTCGGCGTAGCACAATCCGGCCAGGCCGCAACCGATGGCACTGATGATGAAGGACAGCGTGACCGCCGGTCCGGCGTGCTCGGCAGCCACCACCCCGGTGAGGGAAAACAGGCCCGCCCCGATGATGGCTCCGATGCCCAAAGCCACCAAGCTGCCCGCACCCAGGCGCCGCGCCAGAGTGCCGGACCCTTCGGCATTGGCTTCTTCCAACAGAATGCTCAACGGTTTGCGGTGGTGGTGGATGCTCATGCTCGGCTCGGGTTGGCCGCTAAACTAACCGACGGTGGAAAACAGCAGGTGCGCACCGGGCAGGCACTTGGCCGCAGGCCGGGTAATTTCGCGCCCCTGATGGCCACCGCAGCCAGCCGCCCCTCGCCTTTTGTACAGCGCACCGTGCTCTCCGTGCTGATCGCCATCAGCGCCTCGCACATGTTGAACGACATCGTGCAGTCGTTGATCCCGGCCATCTACCCCATCGTGAAGGATGAGTTCGCGCTCAGCTTCACCCAGGTGGGCTTGATCACCTTGTGCTTCCAGATGACGGCCTCCATCCTGCAGCCCTTCGTGGGGATGTACACCGACAAGCGGCCCCGCCCCTATTCGCTGATGATGGGCATGGTGTTCTCCATGCTGGGGATCGTGGCGCTTTGGCAAGCCCGCAGCTTCCTCGCCTTGCTGCTGGCGGTGATGCTCGTGGGCATGGGCTCCTCCGTCTTCCACCCGGAAAGCTCGCGCATGGCCAACGCCGCAGCTGGCGGCAAGCGGGGCTTGGCGCAGTCGGTCTTTCAGCTTGGCGGCACCTTCGGCTCTTCTTTGGGGCCCCTGCTCGCGGCCCTGATCGTGGTGCCCCTCGGCCTGAAGAGCTTGGGCTGGTTCACCGTGATCCCCGTGATCGCCATTCCGGTGCTCTACCGCGTGGGCACTTGGTACAAACGCACTGCCGCCATCCGCGCCCGCAGGCCGCACAAGGAGGTGTTGCCCCACGGCATCCCGCCAGCCGTGATCCGGCGCTCGATCATCATCCTGCTGGTGCTGGTCTTCTCCAAGCAGTTCTACCTCACCGGCATGAGCAGCTACTACACCTTCTACCTGATGGACAAGTTCGGCCTGTCGGTGCAGGATGCCCAGATCCACCTGTTCATTTTCCTGTTGGCTGCGGCCATCGGCACCTACATCGGCGGCCCCGTAGGCGACCGCTACGGGCGCAAGTACGTCATCTGGTTCTCCATCCTGGGCTCGGCGCCTTTCACCTTGCTGCTGCCCCACGCCAACTTGGCCTGGACCGGGGTCATCGCCGCCATCATCGCCCTGGTGCTCTCCTCCGCCTTCTCGGCCATCGTGGTGTACGCCCAGGAACTGGTGCCCGGCAAACTGGGCATGATCAGTGGCCTGTTTTACGGCTTCGCCTTCGGCATGGCGGGCATCGGGTCGGCCCTGTTGGGCACCTTGGCGGACCATACCAGCATCAACTTCATCTTCCAGGTGTGCGCCTTCCTGCCGTTGATCGGGCTGATCGCCGGCTGGTTGCCCCGCCTGCACAAGTTCCACGGCACCACTGCCGCGGCATCGGGAGCGTAAGCGGGGGAATGCGCCCATGAAGCGCATAGCGTTCATCTTTGTGCCATGGCCAAGATCTTGATCATCGACGACGAGAAGGCGATCCGCAATGCCCTGCGCGACATCCTGGAGCACGAAAAGCACAAGGTGGAAGAGGCCGAGGACGGTGCAGCGGGATTGGAGAAAGCCCGGAAAGGCGGCTTTGACGTGGTGTTGTGCGACATCAAGATGCCCAAGATGGACGGCATGGAAGTATTGGAAAAGCTGATGGCCCAAAACGACTCCCTGCCGGTAGTGATGATCAGTGGGCACGGCACCATCGACACGGCCGTGGAGGCGATCAAGAAAGGCGCCTTCGATTTCATCCAGAAGCCGCCCGACCTGAACCGGATCCTGGTGACCCTGCGCAACGCACTGGAGCGGGGCTCCTTGGTGCAGGAGACGATGCACCTGCGCCAAACGGTGCAGCGTGGCAAGGCGGATACCCGCATGGTGGGCAGCAGCAAGGCTTTGGAGGCCATCCGTGAAATGGTGGACAAGGTGGGCCCGAGCGATGCCCGCGTACTGATCACCGGGGGCAACGGCGCCGGCAAAGAGGGCGTGGCCCGCATGCTGCACGAGAAGAGCAGCCGTAAGGACGGGCCCTTTGTGGAGGTGAACTGCGCCGCCATCCCCGGGGAACTGATCGAAAGCGAGCTCTTCGGCCATGAAAAAGGTGCTTTCACCAGTGCCGTGGCCCAGCGCAAGGGCAAATTTGAGCTGGCTGACGGAGGAACCCTTTTCCTGGACGAGATCGGCGACATGAGCTTAGCAGCGCAGGCGAAGGTGCTGCGCGCCCTGCAGGAGAACCGCATCACCCGGGTGGGCGGCGACAAGGAGATCAAGGTGAACCCGCGGGTGATCGCCGCCACCAACAAGGACCTGCGCAAGGAAATCGCTGCCGGACGCTTCCGAGAGGACCTGTTCCATCGCCTGAGCGTGATCCCTATCCACGTGCCGGATCTGAAGGACCGCACCGAGGACATCCCCGAATTGGTGGGGCACTTCATCACGCAAGTGTGCGGCGAGCAGGGCGTCGCAGTCAAGAAAATATCGGCCAAGGCCCTGAAAGAGCTTCAAAAGCTGCCTTGGACCGGCAATGTCCGCGAATTGCGCAACGTGGTGGAGCGTTTGGTGATCTTGGCCGGGGGCGAGATCGATGAAGCCGATGTGCGGCGGTACGCCGCCGCCTGAAGGGAACCTCGAACGAATGGCACATGGGTCACTTTTGGGGCCAGACGCGACGGGAGAACGATACTGGAATAAAGCATCTGGCTGAGGAACAACGAAATATGGCTAAAAAAGAGGCCCATTCCCGAAGGGCCGGGGCGAAGCGGCGTTGATGCCGGAACGAGGTTCTTTGAGGTTCCCTGAAGAGGCAACCGGAATTTTCAACATCCAGGCGGGAATAAGAGGGGGCGTCTTTTCGTTCCTTAAAGGCAACCCTTACCGCCCTTGTGCGTCATTGGGTTGACTCCCTACTGCAAGGGTGCCGCCAAAACCAGGGAACCATGAACATCCTGCACCACATCTACCAATTCTTCTACGGCAACCTTGGGCAAAGCCTGTTCTACATCCTGGGCTTTCTCACCCTGTTCGGAGTGGTGGCCCAATGGCGCTTGTATGAGAAGGCAGGCCAACCTGGATTGGCCTCGATCATCCCTGTGTGGAACCTGATCGTTTTCCTGAAGATCGTCGGGCGCCCCGCCAACCACCTTTGGCTGTTCCTGATCCCGTTCTATGGGCAGTTTTACCTGCTGCCCAAGGTGTGGATCGAGCTGTGCCAAAGTTTCGGCAAGCGCACCATGCTGGATTATGTGCTGGTGGTGCTGCTCAACGGCCTGTACATCTTCAACCTCGGGTTGAGCGAAGCCGAGTACGAAGGCCCGGCCTACGGGAAGGTGCAGCCGGCGCCTAACACCCGGCCGAACCACCGGCCCAGCCTGGCCTGATCGCCTATCCAAGCAGCAAGGCGGCCTTCTTGAATGCCTTGGGCAAGCCTGCGGGGTTTTTACCGCCCGCCGTGGCGTAGAATGGCTGGCCGCCCCCGCCTCCTTGTATTTCAGCCGCCAGTTCCTTGATCACCTTGGGCGCACTGAGCCCCTTGGCGATCAGGTCCGCGCCCACCATGACGCCCAACAGGGCCTTGCCGTCGCGCTGGGCGCCCATCACCAGCAGCAGGTCCGGGTGGGCATCCTTCAGCCTGAAGGCCAGGTCGCGCATGCCGTTGGCATCCAGGTCCACTTCCTCGGCCACCACCTGTGCTTCCTTCACCCGCACGGCGCGGCCCAGAATGGTAGCCTGCAAGCGGGCCACGCGTTCGTGCCCCGCCTTTTCCAGTTCTTTGGCCATGGCCGCGTTCTGTTCGAGCAAGTGCCTCACCGCCTGTACCGCATCCGCCGGATGCTTCAACAGGTCTTGTACTTCACCCAGGGTATCGAGCCGTTGTTGCACGTATTGCTCGGCCGCTTCGCTGGTGATGGCCTCAATTCGGCGGATACCCGCGGCCAATGCACCTTCGTACACGATGCGCACGCTGCCGATCTCCCCGGTGCGGGGCACATGGGTGCCGCCGCATAGCTCCACGCTTTCGCCGAATTTGATCACGCGTACCCGGTCGCCGTACTTCTCGCCGAACAGGGCCATGGCGCCCATGGCCTTGGCCTGTTCCATGGGTGTATCCCTGAACTCTTCCAGGGGCATGTCGGCGCGGATCGCATCATTTACCTCGGCCTGTACCCGGGCCAGTTCCTCCGGGGTGATCTTGGCGAAATGTGAAACATCGAAGCGCAGCCGGTCCGGGGCCACCAAGGAACCCTTCTGCTCCACATGGGTGCCCAGCACGTGGCGCAGGGCGTGGTGCAGCAGGTGCGTGGCACTGTGGTTGCGCCGCGTGAGCCTGCGGCGATGGCCATCCACTTCCGCCGTCAGCGTGGCGTTCACGTCCGGCGGCAATTCCTTGGTGAAATGCACGATCAGGCGGTTTTCACGGAGGGTGTTCAGTACTTGCACCTTGATCCCGCCTTGGTGCAGCCAACCTTGGTCGCCCACCTGGCCCCCGCCCTCGGCATAGAACGGAGTACGGTCCAGCACGATCTGGAAATGCTCGCCTGTCTTGTCCTTCACCTGGCGATAGCGCAGGATGCGCGCTTGGCTCTGCAGTTGGTCGTAGCCCGTGAATTCCGTGGTGCCCGCCGCCAGTTCGGTCCAATCACCGGCCGTGATGGCCGTGGCGGCCCGGGAACGTTGCTTCTGCTGCTTGAGCTCCTGTTCAAACCCCTCCATGTCCACCTCCAAGCCGTGCTCCCGGGCCATGAGACGGGTGAGGTCGATCGGGAAGCCGAAGGTGTCGAACAACTCGAACGCCTTGGCCCCGTCGAGGGTACCGGTGCTTTCGGCCACCAATTGTTCCAGGCGCTTGGTCCCGGTCTCCAAGGTGCGCAGGAAGGCGCGTTCCTCCTCCAGCGTCACGCTGGCCACCAGTGCCTGCTGTTTGGCAAGCTCGGGGAATTGCGCGCCCATTTCCTTCACCAGCACCGGCACCAGTGCATGGATGAACGGCTCGTGCAGGCCGAGGAAGCTGTAGCCGTAGCGCACGGCGCGGCGCAAGATCCGCCGGATCACGTAGCCCGCACCGGTGTTGGAAGGCAGCTGGCCGTCCGCAATGGCAAATGCGATGGCCCGCAGGTGGTCGGCCACCACGCGCATGGCAATGTCGGCCTTGGCCTCTTGGCCGTAGGTCTTTCCGCAGGCCTTGGCCAATGCCTGGATCAGTGGCTGGAACACGTCGGTGTCGTAGTTGCTCTGCTTGCCTTGCAGCACCATGCAAAGGCGTTCGAACCCCATGCCGGTGTCCACGTGCTTGGCAGGCAGCGGATGCAGTGAGCCGTCGGCCCTGCGCTCGAACTGCATGAACACGTTGTTCCAGATCTCGATCACCTGCGGATGGTCGTTGTTCACCAAGCGGGTTGCAGGCGCGGCTTTCTTCTCAGCTGCGGAACGGATGTCCACATGGATCTCCGTGCAGGGCCCGCAAGGACCGGTGTCGCCCATCTCCCAAAAGTTGTCCTTGCGCCCGAAGGGCAACACCCGCTCCGCAGGCAGGTATTGCAGCCAGAGGTCGCGCGTTTCGTTGTCGGCCTCCAGCTTGTCCGCCGCATCACCGCCGAAGTAGGTGACGTAAATGTCCGCCTTCGGGATCTGGTACGTGTCCACGAGCAATTCCCACGCCCACTGGACGGCTTCCTTCTTGAAGTAGTCGCCGAAGCTCCAGTTGCCCAGCATCTCGAACATGGTGTGGTGGTACGTGTCGATGCCCACTTCCTCCAGGTCGTTGTGCTTGCCCGACACGCGCAGGCACTTTTGCGTATCGGCGATGCGGGGATGCGTTACCGGCCGGTTGCCCAGGAACAGGTCCTTGAACTGGTTCATGCCGGCATTGGTGAACATCAGCGTGGGGTCATCCTTCACCACCATGGGCGCGCTGGGCACAATGGCATGGCCGCGCTGGGCAAAGTGGTCGAGGAAAGCTTGGCGGATCTGCTGTGGGGAAGGCATGGGAAGGTTCGTGCGGAGGATTTGCCCGGGGTGAATGGACCGTAAGGCTTTCTTCACACACCGGCGGGGCCGCGAAAATAGCAGTGGCATACCTTCGCGCTCCGCCGCATCCGCGCAAATGGGCGAGCACAAATACCGCTTCAACCCGGACACGCTCAATTTTGAGCGCATCCGCCTCAGCGGGTGGAAGAAGCTCAAGCGCGTATCCCTGGCCTTGGCACCGGGCCTGTTGTTCGGCGTGGCGGGCATCTTTCTGGCCTTCCAGTTCATCGATTCGCCCAAGGAGGCCACGCTGCGCCGCGAAAACCAGCAGTTGATGGTGGAGTACGAGCTGGTGAACAAGCAGTTGGCGGACATGGAGAAGGTGTTGGGCGACCTGGAACGGCGGGATGACAACGTGTACCGCGTGATCTTCGAGGCCGACCCCATCCCCCCCACCGTGCGCATGGCCGGCATTGGCGGGGTGAACCGGTACCGCGACCTGGAAGGCTTCGCCAACAGCGACCTGGTGATCGCCACGCGCAAACGGCTGGACATGCTGTCCAAGCGCATGTACGTGCAAAGCCTCTCGCTGGACGAAGTGGGCAAACTGGTGCTGCGCAAGCAGGACATGCTGGCCAGCATCCCCTCGGTGGAGCCCATTCCCCAAGACCAAACGCGGCTCAGCTCCGGCTTCGGCGAACGGATGCACCCGATCTACAAGATCGGGAAGGCCCACCTCGGCCTGGATTTCACCAGCCCCACCGGCACGCCCATCCACGCCACCGGCGACGGCACCGTGGAGTTTGCGGGGTACAATACCAGCGGCTACGGCTACCACGTGATCCTGGACCACGGCTACGGGTACAAAACCCTGTATGGGCACATGAGCAAGGTGGCCGTCAGGCGCGGCCAAAAGGTAAAGCGGGGCGATGCCATCGGCGAGGTGGGCAGCACGGGCCTGAGCACCGGCCCCCACTTGCACTACGAGGTCATCAAGGACGGGGTGCACATGGACCCGGTGAACTTCCTCTTCAACAGCCTTACGCCCGAGGAATATGCACGCATGGTGGAGATCGCCGGCAATGCCGGGCAGTCGATGGATTGATGGAAGGGTGATTGGTGCGCAACACCTCAATCGCAACAGCCCAACCCGGAAATCAGGTGAGGAAGTGGGGACGTGAAGTGGCGAAAGTTGATCAGAGCGAAATCCGTAACCCGTAACCACCCAACCTGTACTGCAAAGGAGGATATGGAAGGTGAAGAGGTGAAGAGGTGAAGGGGTGAAGGGGTGAAGAAGTGAAGAAGTGAAGAGGTGAAGAAGTGAAGAGGTGAAGAAGTGAAGAGGTGAAGAGGTGAAGGGGTGAAGAGGTGAAGAGGTGAAGAAGTGAAGAGGTGAAGAAGTGAAGAGGTGAAGGGGTGAAGAGGTGAAGAGTTGAAGAGTTGAAGAGTTGAAGAGGTGAAGAGGTGAAGAAGTGAAGAGGTGAAGAAGTGAAGAGGATGAGGTGTGGTGATCGGCAGTTCTTCGCTTTGCATTGAGCGGTTGGCCGAGTGGATCCGAAGGGGGGATTCAAATGAGGATCTTGCCCGCCTGCCTATATTCGTGGCGATGTCGTTGAAGGAGAAAACGATCGGGCGCATGTACTGGACGATCGGCGAAGTGGCCGATGACTTGGGCGTGAACGCTTCCCTACTGCGCTATTGGGAGAAGGAGTTCGGCAGCTTGCGGCCCAAGCGCACCAACCGTGGCGACCGCCTTTACACCCGGGACGACATCGAGCAGTTGCGGCAGATCCAGCACTTGGTGAAGGAAAAAGGCTTCACCCTGCAAGGGGCCAAAGGGCAGTTGCGCCATGGGGACGCCCTCGCCGCCGCACCTGCGCCCGACATGCCCGACCTGGAGGGCCTGCGCGACCGGTTGTTGCAAGTGAGAAGCCTGCTGGTCCGGCTGCGGAACAACGAGCCGTGACGCGGTCCACCTCCCGTCCCTGACTTCGGCCGCACGCCGTAGTTTCGCGGGCCGCACCCCGCAAGCGGAAGCCCCACCGGCGATGACCTTCACCCTGAGCAAAGCCAACCTGGAACGCATCCAGGAAAACATCGCACAGCAGCGCGACGATGAACTGCTGGCAGCGGTGAAGGACCTGCACCCGGCGGACATTGCCGAGGTGCTGGACCAGTTGAGCCTGAAGGAAGCCCAGTACCTCTTCGAGCGGCTGGAGCCGGAGATGGCCGCCGAGGTGATGCTGGAAGTGCCCGAAGACCGGCGCGATGAGCTGTTGGGCAACTACACCGGCAAGGAGATCGCCGAGGAGCTGATCGAGCACATCGAGTCGGACGATGCCGCGGACGTGATCGCCGAACTGCCCGAGGAAGTGCGCGAGGAGGTGCTGGCCAACATTGAGAACGAGGAGCACCGCAAGGAGATCAGCGAACTGCTGACCTACGACGAGAACACCGCCGGCGGCCTGATGGCCAAGGAGCTGGTGAAGGTGCACGCCAACAGCAGCATGCTGGATTGCGTGCGCGTGCTGCGCACCCATGCCGAGCACGTGGACGACGTGTACGTGATCCTGGTGGTGGACGACCACGACCGGCTGGTGGGCACCATTCCCATCAAGGCCTTGCTCACCACCAGCCTGCGCACGCCGGTGAGGGAGGTGTACGACCCGGATGTGATCAGTATCCGCGCCCACGAGCATGTGGAGGAGGCGAGCCGGATCATGGAGAAATACGACCTGGTGGTGCTGCCCGTGGTGGACGATCGCGGCCATTTGCTGGGCCGCATCACCATCGACGACGTGGTGGATGCCATCCGCGAGGAGGAAACCGTGGATGCCCACCGCATGGCCGGCATGGAGGCCTTGGAATACTCTTACAGCCACAGCGGCCTGTGGGAGATGGTGAAAAAGCGCGTCGGCTGGCTCATCATCCTGTTCGTTGGCGAAAGCTTCACGGCCACGGCCATGGGCTTATACATGGACGAGATCGAGAAGGCCGTCGTATTGGCGCTCTTTGTGCCTCTGATCATCTCCAGCGGGGGCAATACCGGTTCGCAGGCCAGCACGCTCATCATCCGCGCCCTGGCCTTGGGCGACATCACCGTGAAGGAATGGTGGCGCATCTTCAAGCGGGAGATCAGCGTAGGCCTGATCTTGGGCGCGATCCTCGCCGTGGTGGGCTTTGCCCGCGTGGCCATCTGGAGCCAGTTCGTCAGCCTCTACGGGCCGCACTGGCTGTTGGTGGGCATGGTGGTGGCGCTTGCCCTGCTGGGCGTGGTGGTCTGGGGCAACTTGGTCGGCTCGCTCTTTCCCCTGCTGCTGAAGCGTGCAGGCATGGACCCCGCCAGCGCCTCCGCCCCGTTCGTGGCCACCTTGGTTGATGTGACCGGCTTGGTGATCTACTTCAGTATCGCCTCGATGTTCCTACGGCAGATCCTGGCATGAAGATCAACTTTGTAGACAACGTGCACCCCGTGCTCAGCACGCGCCTCACGGTGGCTGGGCATACCTGCGAGGACCTCAGTGACCGCTCCGGCGAAGGTCTGCTGGCCCAACTCCGTGACTCGGAAGGCTTGGTGGTGCGCAGCCGCCTGATGATCGACGCCAAGGTATTGGATCGGGCACCGAAGCTGCGCTTCATCGCCAGGGCCGGCGCGGGCATGGAAAACATCGACCGCGAGGCCTGCCAGCAGCGCGGCATCCGGCTGTACAGTTCGCCCGAAGGCAACCGCGACGCCGTGGGCGAGCATGCTATCGGCATGCTGCTCGCCCTGATGAACCACTTGCCCCGCGCCGACCATGAGGTGCGCCACGGCATCTGGGACCGCACCTCCAACGCAGGCCATGAACTCTGCGGCAGCACCGTGGGCATCATCGGCTTCGGGCAGATGGGCACGGCTTTCGCACAGCGCCTACTGGGGTTTGGCGTGAAGGTTCTGGCCCACGACAAGTACCGCACCGGCTTCAGCAACGAGCAGGTGGAAGCGTGCAGCCTGGAAGACTTGTTGAACCGCAGCGACGTGATCAGCCTGCACCTTCCGTTGACGCCGGAGACCACGCATTATGCAAATGCTGATCTTTTCGCCCGGTGCGCCAAGCCGGTGTGGTTCATCAACACCGCGCGAGGACCCATCACCGATACGGCCGCATTGTTGGACGCCATTGATGCAGGCAAGGTGCGCGGCGCCTGCTTGGACGTGCTGGAGTTCGAGGAACGCTCCCTGGGCGGCCTGAAGGCTGAACAGGACAGCACGTTGAAACGGCTGTACGCTTGCGACAAGGTGCTGTTGAGCCCGCACGTGGCGGGCATCACGGAACAGAGCTATTTCAAATTGGCGAACGTGCTGGCCGACAAGATCCTGCGCGACATCGAGGAGGGAAAACTCTGACCTGATTTTGGACAGGATGAACAGGATGGGCAGGATGAGTGCATCCCGGGCTACAGAGGTCCACGGCCACCGCGGCTGTGGCGGCTCATTCCCGGCCAACTCCGTGAAGGCCTTCCTGGAGGCCGCACGCACCGGCTGCCATTGGCTGGAGATGGACGTGGTGATCACCGGCGACAATGATGTACTGGTGAGCCATGAGCCGTGGATGGATCCCGCCACCTGCTTAGGCCCCGCAGGAAAACCACTGAGCGCGGAGGAAGGACGTTCAGCGAACATTTTCAAGATGACCGTGGAGGAAGTGCAGCGCTACCGCCTGCTTCCTGCAAGCACTTTTGCACCGTGGAAGCCGACACTCACCGAAGTCCATGCGCACATTCACAGGGCGTGCGCGGAAAATTCGGTACCCATGCCCCGGTTCAACATCGAACTGAAGAGCGATCCAACGTGGTACGGCACCTATCAGCCATCACCGGCTGTTTTCGCGCAACGCATGGTACAGGAGATCCATGTGGTTGGCCTGCACGGGCATTGCCTGGTGCAAAGCTTCGACCCCGCCATTCTGGAGGCGATGCACCGGGCGGATCCTTCAATCCCATTGGCCCTGTTGGTGGAGAACAGGTCAAGTGTGGCGGAAAATCTGCGGTTGCTGGGTTTCCTTCCCGCGTATTACAGCCCTGAACACCATCTGATCGATGGTGGCACCATGGAGGAACTCCGCAACCAGGGCATTGGCCTGCTGGCCTGGACGGTGAACGATGAAACGGAAATGCGCAGGCTGATCGCCCTGGGCGTGGACGGTTTGATCACCGATGAACCTGGGAAGGCCATGGCCCTGCTGGCCGAACCTCACTGATCGCGGTGGCGCGCCAACAACTCGCGCAGGGCGGATTCCAAGGCATCCAGGTCCGCGTTCCATTGCGCGGCATCCTGCTCTGCGCCGGGGGCCT
Source organism: Flavobacteriales bacterium (assembly GCA_023957375.1). Classification (GTDB taxonomy): domain Bacteria; phylum Bacteroidota; class Bacteroidia; order Flavobacteriales_F; family PHOS-HE28; genus PHOS-HE28. The sequence continues at coordinate 127,116 of JAMLHB010000003.1, forward strand.
TCAAACGCGCCACCAAGGGGCCAAAGCGGCCGGCATCGAAACTGAGCAACAAGGGCTTCATGGTGGCCACCACGCGCAACACCTTGTCGTGGTCGCCGCGCTTGCGCGCATCCCGCAGCGTGGTCAGGCGCTCCGGCGCATCCTTGTTGAACATGCCCGCCACCACCGGCTTCATGGCTTCATCCACTGCACTTGCCCCCGAAGCTGCGGGGGGCGGGTTATCACGTGCCACAGCCCGTGCGGCCTCCTTTCTTCCCAAGACCTCCACCTCAGCACGCAGCGCTTCGATGGTGGCGCGCATCCGTCCGGTGGTGCGCCCCATGCGGTAGAAAAGCACCAGCACCAACAGCACGCAAGTGATCAGCGCCGCAAAGGCCGCCACCATCCAGCTGCCCGATCGCCGCTGCAGCTCCGCAATGGTGGCTTCCATAGCCTGCCCACGTGCTTCCGCCGCCTGCGCAAGACTGTCACGTTGGGCTTCCATCCGCGCCGTGTGGGCCACAAGGCTGTCCTCCATGCGTTGCAACTCCTGCAACCCATGCCTCCGTTCCAGTGAATCCGCATGGAACAGGTTCGAATAGGCGGCCCGGTAATTCCCGGCATCCGCCCAAAGCACCGCAGACCATCGGCCGGCCGCCGCGCCCAAGCCAGGCAGGCCCGCACTGTCGGCCAACATGCCGGCCCTCACGGCCAAGGCCATCCGCTCCTGCTTGCCCGCGAGCGGTGCCAACAGGATCATGTTAGCCAGCTCCTGGTCCAAGTTTCCCGCATGGCGTGCTTGGAGCACCTCCGTGCGCAGGCTGTCGATGCGATCCGCATCCGTTTGTGCCCGCAGCGGGCCGGACGGCAGCACCAAGGAGGCAATGCACCCCAGGAAAAACTTGCACCGGTTCATGTTGCGAATCTATTCGTGGGCCCTTCACCAAATCAGTGCCTCACACCACCACGTAGCGGGCGGTGTTGCGCGAGCGCTGCTCGATCAGCGGCTCCCTTCCTTCCAACAGCAAGTCCAAGGTGGCCTCGTCGAAGTGGCGCACGGTGAGCAGCGCACAGCCTTCGTTGTAGCGCACCTCGTACTCCTTGCGCAGTTCTTCGATCAGCAGGCGGGCGCGCGGCGTATCGTCCACCGCCACGGTAAAGGCCACGGCACTGTTCTGCATCAGCTCGATGCGCACATTGCGCGCGGCGAAGAGCTTGAAGATGCCGCTGAGGTTCTCCTCCACCACGAAGCTGAGGTCGCGCGGGGTGATGCTGATGAGCAATTGGCCGGGCTTCACAATGAACGAGGGCACCAAGGAATCGTGATCGCTCAGATGGTCGATGGTGGTGCCGGCTGCAGCCAGGTCAATGAACGAGCGCACGTAGAGGGGGATGCCTTTGCGTTGCAGCGGCTGCAGGGTGCGCGGGTGGATCACGCTGGCGCCGAAGTAGCTCAGCTCGATGGCCTCCTTGTAGCTGATGTGGGAAAGCAGCTTCGTGTCCGGGAACTTGTTCGGGTCGGCGTTGAACATGCCGGGCACGTCCTTCCAGATGGTGACGCTCTCCGCACCTAACGCATAAGCGAAGATGGCCGCGCTGAAGTCGGAGCCCTCACGGCCCAGCGTGGTGGTGAGGCCGTCCTCGGTTTGCCCGATGAAGCCTTGCGTGACGATGCGGTGTGGCTGTGCGGCGAACGAGGGCAGGTGCGTGGCGCAATTCACCTCCAAGGCCTCCCACTTCACGTTGGCCGCGCGATGACCTGCATCGGTGGTGATGATCTTGCGGGCATCCACCCACTTGTTCGCGTAGCCTGCACTGTTCAGGTAGGCGCTGACGACCAGCGTGCTCCACACCTCCCCGAAGGACACGATGTGGTCGTAGTCGCGGTCTTCCTCGTGTTGCACGGGCTGCGCCACATATTGCTTCAGCGCCTCGAACGACAACATCAACGCCGTCGCGGAATCACTATCCTCCGGAGCCACCTCTTCCAAGGCGACAGCATGCATGCCTTGCAACGCGAGGATCAGCGGCTTTGCATTACGCCCATCGCGATACGCCTTCACCACTTCCTCCAGCGCATTGGTGGTCTTGCCCATTGCGCTCACCACGATGAGCAGGTCATCCTGCGCGAAATGCGAGAGCACCTTCGCCACGTTGCGCACGCCCGCCGCGTCCTTCACGCTGGCCCCCCCGAACTTGAAGACTTTCATTCCCCCCCGGTTTCAATTCACGGCGCGAAGATGCGCAACGGTCACCGATCACCGCTTTGTTATTCCAGGTTGTGCAACTGGGCGCAAGCAACCGTCCATGGGCCGCCAACGTCTTGCCTTCAACTATGGCAGCACGCTTTTTATTGCTGATGACCGGGTGGGCGTTGGCCACATGTGCCACTGCGCAGGTACCCATCATTGACTACGGCTTCCTGGCCGTGCCGCCCAGTGTGGAGGTGAACAGCATTGTGGTGCAGCCGGACGGCAAGATCCTCGTGGGCGGGGCCTTCACCAACTATGCCGGCAGCGGGAAGAACAACCTGGTGCGGCTGAACAACGACGGCACCGTGGACCCCGGCTGGAACCCGGGTGGAGCCGGGCCCGGGCATGTGGTGCAGGACATCGTTCTGATGTCCGACGGGCGCATCCTCATCGGCGGGGCGTTCACCGCCTACAACGGCCAGGTGGTGCAGTTCGTGGCGCGCTTGCTGCCCGACGGCACGCGCGACACCACCTTCAACATACCGGACAACACCATCAACGGCGCGGTGCGGGCCATTGCGCTGCAAAAGGACAACAAGGTGATCGCCGTGGGCGATTTCTTCGAGTGCTGGGGCCACAGCAGCCCGCACATTGCGCGCTTCAACCCGGACGGCTCGCCGGACCTGGATTTCGACATGGGCACGGGCTTCAATGAAAATGTACACGACGTGCTGGTGCTTCCCGACCTGCGCATCGCAGTCACCGGAGCCTTCACGCTCTATGATGGGCACAACTGCGGGCACGTGGCGGTCCTTACTGAAGATGGCCCGTACGACACCAGCGTGCAGAACGACCCTGGCTTCTCCGGCACCGGCAGCGTGGGCGAAGCGCTGGCCCTGCAGCCGGACGGCAAACTGCTGGTGGCCGGCGAGCTGGTGTACCACAACGGCACCGCCGCAGGCGGCGTGTTACGGCTCAACCCGGATGGCACGCGCGACAACGGCTTCAACGCCCCGTTCTACCCCTTTGCCACGGTGAATGCCGTTGCGGTGCAGGATAATGGACGCATCCTGGTGGGCGGCGAATACACGGATGCCATGTATGCCGCAGGCATCACCGGGCCGAACAGGATCACACGGCTGCTCGCCGATGGCAGTGTAGACACAAGCTTTGCGGTGGGAGCCGGCGCACTGCCCGAGGCCGGAAGCACCGCGTACATCCGCAGCATCGCCGTGCAACCCGACGGGCGGATCCTGGCAGGTGGGCGCTTCGGTGCGCTCGACACCGAAACCCAGTACCGGCAGCTCATCCGCCTGTATCCCGAAGCACCCACCGGCGTGGGCGAACCCGCAGGGCAATCCTCCCTGCAGGTATTCCAGGACCCGTCCACCCGGGAACTCGTGCTGCACGGCATTCCGCGCAACGGAGGTGCTTCGGAAGTGTTGATCCATGATGGCTCCGGGCGCCTCGTGTTTCAAGCCACCCCGCGCACCACGGGCCAACAAGAACTGCGCTTGGCCCCGCATCTGGATCCCGGTGTCCATGTGGTCAGCTTCCGCCAAGGCGGCTTCCAGGCCTCCGCACGGTTGCTGGTCCGCTAAGCCTGGCCCGGCAGTGCCTTCATCTGCTCCGCAGACAAGTCGCCATTCAGCCAACCGGCGGACACTTCCGCCCCGAAACGCTTATAGAACCTGATCGCATCCGTGTTCCAATCCAGCACCTGCCAGCGCATGCCGTGGAAGCCTTCGGCAACAGCATGTTCCACGCAGGTGCGGAAAAGCCGCTCGCCGATGCCCTGCCCACGTGCCGCACGGGTCACCACAATGTCCTCGAGGTACAAGTAGCGGCCCTTCCACGTGGAATAGCGGGTGTAGCAGATGGCCATGCCGAGGATGGGGTTGTCATCCCGGCGCAGGCCGGGAGTCGGTTGCTTGTTGTCAGGGCCGCCGCCGGTGCCTCCCCTTTCAACTGACAACGAATAACTATCAACCGGCCCCTCGGCCACCCAGCCGAACCACACCGGATCCTGGCCGAAGCCCGCATCCAGCATGTGTTGCTCGGTCACTGTCACCTCGTCGGGAGCGCGCTCGAACAGGGCCAGTTCCCGCACCAGTTCCAGCATGCGGGGCACATCCCGGGGTTCGGCGGGGCGGATGGTGGTGTTCATGCGATAACAGTCATATCAGCTATCCTATGGTAGGCCCCACATTCAACCGATGGGTGCATGTATACAGTCGGTTCATGGTTCCTTGTTTCCATGGGCATCCCCGGCCCCAAGTTGCGAAGCACGCTTACGTTCCCGTTCCAACTCGCGCTTGAGTTCTTCCTCGCTGGGCAGGTAAGGCAGGTATTTCGCAGCGAACAGTTGTTGTTGATCGGCCAACACGGAATACTTCACCACAGCTTCGCTCTTCTCGCTGCACAGCAACAAGCCGATCGTGGGATTGTCGTCCGCACCCCGGATACGCTCGTCATACAAGCGCACGTACGTGTCCATCTGGCCCACGTCCTGGTGGCCCAGCTTGCCCAACTTCAGATCAAGCAGCATGAAACACTTGAGCCTGAAATTGTAAAAGACCAGGTCCAGGTAAAAATCCTCGTCACCAATGTGGATGCGCTGCTGCCTTTCCACGAAGGCGAAGCCTTTCCCCAGTTCGAGGAGAAAGTCCTTCAGGTTGTCGATGATGGCCTGTTCCAGCGTGCTTTCCTGATAGGTCTTGTCCTGTAGGTTCAGGAAATCCAGGATGTACGGGTCCCGCAGGAAATCCTTCGGGGATTCGGCCAGTGGCGCTGTGCGCTCGGTTGCTTCCTTGACCACCGGCAGCTTATCCTTGCTGCTGAGCAGTCGTTCGTAGTAGAGCACGCCGATCTGGCGCTCCAGGGCACGCACGCTCCAATTCGCGCTAATGGCCTCGTGGGCATACCACTCCCGCGCCGAAGGGTTTTCCAGCCGTGCGAGCAGGTTGTAGTGCGACCAGCTTAATTCAAGAGACAGTGTCTCTCGAATTGGAAAGGCCAGATGAAATCGCCTCATGTTCCGCAGGTTACTGGCATCGAAGCCTTTGCCGAACTGCTCGGAGAGGCGCGTGGAGAGCTCCGCCAGCTGCCGCTTTCCGTAAGCCGCGCGGGCCTGGCCTTGTTGCTCATGTTCCACGATCAAGCGGCCGATCTCCCAATAGCTGGCCACCATGGCGCTGTTCACGCTTTGGCGCACTTGGCCGCGGGCCTGTTGGATGATGTCGGCTATCCGGCCGACAAGCGGGCTCAATTCATCGGTCATGTGGCTGGTAGGCAATACGGATGCATGGCACGAAGGTCGGACAAGTCCGATATTTGCAACGAAGTACAATCGTCCACGTCCAGCATCACCACATCAGCTGATCTTCCGATCACCCGATCCTCCTCCCATGGCCCAACCCATCACCACCCTTTCCGAATTCATCATTGAGCGCGAGAAGGATTTTCCATTCGCCTCCGGCGACCTTTCGCAATTGCTTACATCCATCCGGCTGGCGGCGAAGCTGGTGAACCGCGAGGTGAACAAGGCCGGTCTGGTGAATGAGATCTTGGGCGAGACCGAGCAGCACAGCGTGAACGTGCAGGGCGAAAAACAGCAGAAATTAGACGTGTACGCCAACGAGCGCTTCATCAACGCCATGCGCAACCAGGGCGCGGTGTGCGGCGTGGCCAGCGAGGAAAATGATGAGCACATCGTCTTCGACCATCCCGTGTCGGCCGGTGGCAAGTACGTGGTGGCCATGGACCCGCTGGACGGCAGCAGCAACATCGACGTGAACGTGAGCATCGGCACGATCTTCAGCATCTACCGCCGGCTCAACGACAACGAGGTGACGGTGAATGATTTCCTGCAGCCCGGCAGCGCACAAGTGGCGGCGGGCTACGTGGTGTACGGCAGCAGCACCATGCTGGTGTACACCACCGGCAACGGCGTGAACGGCTTCACGCTGGACCCCAGCATCGGCGTGTTCTGCCTAAGCCATCCCAACATGCGCATCCCGGAGAACGGCAGCATCTATTCGGTGAACGAGGGCAACTACTTCGACTTTCCGGAGCAGGCGCGCAACTACATCGATGCCTGCAAGAAGAAGAAGATGAGCGCACGCTACATCGGCAGCTTGGTGGCGGACTTCCACCGCAACCTGCTGAAGGGCGGCATCTACATGTACCCCGGCACCACGGCCAAGCCGGAAGGCAAGTTGCGCTTGGTGTACGAGGCGAACCCCTTGGCGATGCTTATAGAGCAGGCGGGCGGCGCCGCCACCGACGGCAAGCAGCGCATCCTGGACATCAAGCCCGGGAAGCTGCACCAGCGCACGCCGCTGTTCATTGGTAGCAAAGCGATGGTGGAGGAGGCGGGGAAGGCGTAACTTGGTGCAAAATTGCGTTGATGGGCGAAGCAGCGAAGAAGAAGACCGGACGGAGGTCCACGATAAAAAAGACCGTCCCGAAACGGCAGAAAAGGCCATTGCCGGACGTACGCAGGTTTGCCGGCTCAATACCCGGCATAGATAAGTGGGCGCTTGAGGAGGTAAGGCGTATGCGCGATGAGTGGTGAACGGATCGTTGCGGATACCAATGCGTTAATCCGCATGTTCGCGGGTGAAGCGGCCGTGGTGAATCTGCTTGTTGGAACTGACATCCACGTTTCGTTTATTACGGAAATCGAGCTATTGGGCACTACACGGATCACCACTGCACAAGCCAAGAAAATCCGTGCCTTCCTTGATCAATGCCGGGTGATCGGGGCTGTAAAAGACATACGGAACTACACGATCGAGTTTCGCAAATCCACGGGTCTATAACTGCCCGATTGCATGATTGCTGCAACTGCTGCCTATCTCAATATGCCCTTGGTTACCGGCGACAGGCATTTTGACCGGTGGGTAGTTCGAAGAACCTGTTGAGAACTTGAGGTTGGAGGATCTTGACAATGTGGATCCTGATCGATCACTTCGCAGCATGAAGAAGCGCCCTGCCCGCAGCCTGTTCGACGAGCATTTCAGGGACCAGGCCTTGGAGAAGATCAACGACGTGCTGCCCCGGCTGTCACGCTTGGTGAACTGGGAGGCCTTCCGCCCGGAAGTGGAAGCGCACTTCCCGGTACGGGACCCCAAGAAAGGAGGGCAGCCTCCTTACGACCGCCTGATGCTCTTCAAGGCCGTGGTGCTCATGGAGCTGTACGGGCTGAGCGCCGAGGCGTTGGAATACCAGGTGAATGACCGCCGGAGCTTCCAGCGTTTCCTGGGCCTGCAGCCCCAGCATCAGGTTCCCGACTCCACCACGGTGCGCCTGTTCGTGGAGCATCTGACCAAGGCCAAGGCCATGGAGGGGCTGTTCGCATCCTATCACGCCCGGTTGAGCAAAGCGGAATTGGTGGTGAACCAAGGCAAGATCGTTGATGCGAGCATGGTGCATGCTCCCATCCAGCACAACAAGCGGGAGGACCGCGAACTGCTTGAGAACGGCGAGGTGCCCGCCAACTGGTCTGCGCGCAAGAAGGCACAGAAGGACCTCGACGCCACGTGGGCCAAGAAGAACAGCAAGAGCTACCACGGGTACAAGAACCATGTGAAGGTGGACGCCCAGAGCAAGCTGATCGATCATTACGTGGTGACCACGGCCTCGGTCCCCGATGGGGAGATGGCCTGGGAGCTGCTTGATGAGCGCGATGAGGGCCAGGACCTGTACGCCGACAAAGGCTATGACTGGGAGGATGTGAAGGAGGGCATCGCGCTGGCCAAGATGGAGGACCGCACCCACAAGAAAGCTCGTCGCAACAAGCCCCTCACCGAGCAGGAAGAGGCCCGCAACAAGGAGCTCGGCCGGACCCGCGCCCGCGTGGAGCATGTGTTCGGCAGCATCCATAAGCAGTTGCACGGGTTGAGCGTCCGCTGCATCGGCCTTAGGCGCGCCACATTCCGGGTGGGCCTCACCAACCTGTGCTACAACCTGCTGCGCACGCTCACCCTTCTCTCCAAACGACCAGCCATGGGGAGCGTGTGACCTCGTGGATCGAAAAAGCCCGAAAAACGGGCTGAAAAGCCCTGCCGATGAACCGAAATTCAATCAAGCCAAATGATGCGCTTCGCTCAATACGGTTCTTCGGACCACCCCGGTTGGAACAGGAAATTGCCTTGTTCCGCATCTGAGCGGATATTAAGCAGCACCCGGCTATTCCACCACCATCTTCGCCAGCAGTGCCCGCACCTTGATGCGGTCCGTCATGCCTGAAATGCGGTACTCGGTGCGCGCCGTGAAATTGATGATCAAGTCCAGGTCGTCGGCCACGCCCATGGTGAAGGGCCTGCCGCCGCTGAAGCCCATGGCCAAATACTGCAGGCCGGGCAGCGGGCGGAAGTTGTGCCGCAAGGGCGTGTAGCTCTTCATGGCCTCGGTGGCCGTGGCCATGCGGTCATCCTTCACGTTGGTGAAAGCCGCGCCCTTGCGGAACAAGGCCCAGGCCATGGCGTTCGCCGATGCCGAGGTGTAGCGTTCCGCCGGTAGTTGCTTGAAAACGTGGATGCTGTCAATGCGCTGTGCGCTGACAGGCCGCGCAAGCAGCAACACGAGCGGAAAAATCAATCCGTGGCGGGACAAAATTGACATGGGGGACCAATGTATTGCGCCGGCCTGAGGGTCATGGCCGGAATCCAGACCGGCTGGCTTCAAAGACTCAACCCACCTGTCAATGATAGTGTTTGGCCCACTACATACCGCCAGTCCGCACCATCTTTGGCAAACCCATGCGAACACTCCATACCCTGCTCCTTTCCGCCCTCGCCCTTTCCGCCAGCGCCCAATGGGAGCTGATGACCCCGATCAAGAACACCAGCGAATACGAGGACATCGTGATGGTGAACGAGCTGGTGGGCTATGCGGCCGACCGGCCCACGGGCACAATCATCGCCACGGAAGATGGCGGCAACAAGTGGGTGCGCAGGCAACATCTATTGAGCAACAACCCCTTGGCGATCCACATGTGGGATGAGCAGCGCGGTGTGTGCGTGGGACAGACCGGAAGCGTGTTGCGCACCACCGACGGTTTCCGCACGGTACAATCCTCTTGGAACGCGGGGTACGGCCACCTCAACTGCGTGTTCTTCATCAACGACACGCTGGGCTGGGTGGGCACGCAAAGCGGGCGCATCTACCGCAGCACCGACGCGGGCGCTACCTGGAGCCTGATGCAAAGCGGCCAGAGCAGCACCAACTACATCACTTCCATCAATTTCGTGGACGAGCACATCGGCTATGCCAGCTGCTACGGCGGTGGCAAGATCCTGAAGAGCGTGGATGGAGGACTGACCTGGCAGAACCTCGCTTCGGAGATGTCGGTATTCCTCCGCGACCTGCACTTCTTCGATGCACTCACCGGCGTGGGCGTGGGCAGCGCCGGCCATGTGGTGCGTACCACCGACGGAGGCGCCACTTGGGCCTTCATGCCCAGCAACACCACGTACAGCCTGCAAGACCTCGCGGTGCAAGGCGACCACCTGGTGGCCTGCGGCTGGTGGGGGCGCACCATCCGCAGCAGCGATGGCGGCCTCACGTGGAGCGAACAGTATTTCGGGCAGGATCATACGGCGGTCACCCTCACCCCGAGCGGCTTCGGGTTGATGGGCAGCATCGGCAAGATCTACCGCACCATGGACTTCGGTGCCACGTGGGAGCTGTTCAAGGATGGCACCTCGTCGGCCAGCATCAACAAGATCAGCTTCGCGGGCAACATCGGCATCACGGCCAACGCCCTGCGCACCACCGATGGCGGCGCCACCTGGGCAGACTCCGGCGCGGGCGGCGGGCTGGGCGTTCACATCAACGCCAATGGCAGTGGTAGCCGCGGTGGCGGCAGCGGCACCTTCGCACGCACCACTGATCTCTTCGCCACCTACGAGCCGGTCTTCACCGGCCCCAGCGTGGCTATCCGATGCACCTGGAGCTTGAACGCATCCACGCACTTGGTGGGCGGCGGTCCCGTGAACGGCGGCATTTACCGCACCACCAACTACGGCAGCACATGGACGCTTGTTCTGGACCAAGGGAACATCCTCATCAACGACCTCTGGCTCGTGAACGACACGCTGGGCTTCGCCGTGGGCGAGAACGGCAACAGCCACCGCACCACCGATGGCGGCCTTACCTGGAGCACCATGGGCGGCAGTGGCGGGCACACCATCTTCTTCACCGATGAAGAATACGGCTGGACACGTGTAGGCCGCACCACCGATGGCGGCGACACGTGGACGATGATGGGCGGCACACCGCAGAGCACCATCAGCATCTTCTTCACCGGGCGCGATACCGGCTATGCGGTGGGCGCCGGCGGGCAGGTGGTGCGCTCGCTGGACGGCGGCATCACGTGGGCCAACTTCCTGCCTGCGATCTTCAACGCGAGCATACACGATGCGGCATACGTTGATGGCTACATCATCATCGCGGGCGGCACCGGCGACATCTTCCGCGCACAGGTGGGCTGCCCTGCCCCGTGGGAGCCCGTGGTGAACGAAAGCAACGGCCTGCTGTGTGCAGACGGCCCGGGCAGTGCGCAATGGTACTTCAATGGCTTGCCGATCGCAGGGGCGACCGAAAGCTGTTTTGCCCCGGCCATGCCCGGCGATTACCACGTGGTGGTCACCGATGCGCTGGGCTGTGCCTCGGGTCCCTCCCTGCTCTACACGGTGGAATGCGAAGCATTGCCAGCCGCGGAGGTGACGCAGGAAGGGAATGAACTGTGTACCACCACCACGGGCCAGCCGCAGTGGTATTGGAACGGCGATCCCATTGCGGGCGCCACCACGCCCTGCATCACACCGGAGACGCCGGGCCTGTACCACGTGGTGGTCGCCGACCCGTTCGGCTGTGCATCGGCACCATCGGAAGTGTTCGAGGTGGAATGCCCGCTGATCCCTGCCCCGGAGATCACCGTGGAGGCCGATGGCCAGCTATGCACGCCGGAAATGTGGTTCATCTACTGGTACCATAACAACGAGCTGATCATCGACGGCGGAGGCATGCCCTGCCTCGTACCCGAAGCGTCCGGCACCTATTACGTGGTGGTGGAGACGGAGCATGGCTGTGTTTCCGGACCTTCTCTGCCGGTGGAAGTGATCGGCACCGGAGTGGAAGCGCTCTTGGGCGCCCCGGCGTTCGCGCTCGCGCCCAACCCGGCCACGGACCACATCGTGATCGCTGCTGCCAATGGCGCGCTCATCCAAAACATCGAAGTGTTCGCATCCAACGGCGCGTTGATGCACCGCTCGGCCACTCCCGGTGCAAGGGCTTCCATTGAGGTGAGCGCATGGCCACACGGTCTGTACGCCGTACAGGTGCGCACTGCGGAAGGCATGAGCTCGCAACGCTTCGTCAAGGATTGATCGCGTGGTATGTGGAAGAACCATTGAACCATCGGCCATCACACGTGTACCGGATGCACATTCCAACTTCGTCCAGCTCATGAGAACACTCCCAACCCTGCTCCTGACCGCCATTGCCATCGGTGCCGCCGCCCAGCAATGGGAACTGACCACGCCGATAAAGACCCGCAGCGAGTTCCACCAGATCCACATGGTGAACGACCTGGTGGCCTACGCCGCCGACAGGCCGATGGGCTCGATCGTGCGCACCACCGACGGCGGGCACAACTGGACGCGGCCTTACCAGAACCACTTCAACGACCCCATGGCCGTGTTCATGTGGGACGAACTGCGGGGCATCGCCACGGGAGAACTCGGCTTGGTAGTGCTGACCACCGACGGCTTCGCCACCACCACCACCGCCACCACCACGCCGGGCAACGGCAACTACCGCTGCGTGTTCTTCCTCAACGACACCCTGGGCTGGATCGGCACGGAGACGGGCCGCATCCTGCGCAGCACCGATGGCGGCGCGAACTGGGCGTTGATGGAGAGCGGGCTGGCCGCCAGCAACTACATCACCGACATCCAGTTCCTCGACCCCGATACGGGCTATGCCAGCTGCCTGAGCAGCCGCGTGATCAAGACCACCGACGGCGGCTTCACCTGGCAGGTAGTGGGTCCTTTGGAGATACAGATGGTGGTGCATGACATCCACTTCTTCGACACGCAGACCGGTGTGGGCGTGGGCACCACAGGCAACGTGATCCGCACCACCGATGGCGGCACCACCTGGGATTCCATCCCCTCGCCCACCACGTACAGCATGTTCGACCTCGCCGTACAGGGCAACACGCTGGTGGCCTGCGGTGCATGGGGCCGCGTGATGCGCAGCACCGATGCGGGCCTCACGTGGAGCGTGCAGCAAGTAGGCAACACGGACCACCAAAGCGTGGCACTATCTCCCGGCGGGCGCGGCATCCTCGGCACCGATGGGCGCATCCAGTGCAGCAACGACATGGGCGTTACATGGTCCATCACCAATGAAGGCACTTGGCACACCGTGCTGAACAAAGTAGCGTTCCAGAATGACCAAGTGGGCGTGGCCGTGGGCTGGCTCACAAGCGGCGGCCTGGAAAGCGGACTGCTGCGTACCACGGATGGAGGCCGCCACTGGGCCAAGGCCGACGGCGGCGGGCTGGGCGTACACCTCACGCCCACCGGTGCAGGATGCCTGGGTGGCGGCAGCGGCAGCTTCGCCAAAACCACCGATGGCTTCGCCACGCGCACGCCGGCCAATGGACCCAACGTGGCCATCCGCTGCACGTGGAGCTTCGATGCGCTCACGCACATCGTGGCGGGCGGTGCGGTCTATGGCGGCATCTACCGCACGGCCAACGGCGGCGCCACCTGGACGCACGTGCTGGACGTGGGCAACATCACCATCAACGACCTGTGGTTCGTGAACGACCTGAAGGGCTATGCCGTGGGCGTGTACGGCGACAATTACCGCACCATGGACGGCGGCCTCACCTGGCAGCCCATGACCGGCACGCCCGGCGGGCACACGGTTTTCTTCCTCGACACGCTGCACGGATGGATGCGGAACTTCCGCACCATGGACGGAGGCGATACGTGGATCCCGATCAACAGCCCGCAAGGCACCGTGAGCATGTTCTTCAACAACGTGGACACGGGCTACGCCGTTACCGGCGGCGGCCAGACCGAGCGCACCACCGACGGCGGCCTCACCTGGAGCACCGTGCTGCCGAACATCACAAATGCCCAGATCGGTGATGCCGCCTACGTGGATGGATACATCGTGGCCGTGAGCCGCTGGGGCGACATTTATCGGGGGCAGGTGGCCTGTCCTTTGGCAGCGTTCACCCCGGAGATCACCGATCAAGTTGATATGCTTTGCGCCAGCGGCATCGGCAGCTTCCAATGGTACCGCGATGGCGAGCTTTTGGCAGACACTACCGCGTGCATCGCGGCGCTGGAAGAAGGCAGCTACACCGTGGTGGTGACCGATGGATTGGGCTGCGTCTCCAACACCTCGGCACCGGTGCAGGTGATCCACACGGGCTTGGCGAACACAGTTGCCGAACCCTCCTTCCGATTGGTGCCGAACCCGGCTTCGGGCCAGGTGCAGGTGGAGCGCGCAGAAGGCACATCAGCCTGGATTACGGTGCTGGATGTGCAGGGACGTGCAGTGCTGGAAACGCCGATCACCGGACCTTCCGCCATGCTGAATATCTCCGGATTGAAGAGCGGTGTGTATGTGGTGTGGATCGCTGCGCCGGAGGCGGTTGACGTGGGGCGGTTGGTGGTGGAGTGAAAGCTCCCAGCCCGGCATCGTCTCGTGAAAGCATAACCGTTCACGATCATGCAGGATACCCGAAGTATCCATAACCTCATGCCCCTCACTCGTTGGTTCGAAGCCCATCATTTCACGCCTGCCGAGTTCAAGAAAGGCAAGGCCTGGGTATTCACGCATGATGGCGGAAGCATCTTCAGCTACAAGCTGCGGGAACGGGTGGGTTATTCCACGTGGTACAAGGAAGCGGCCGGCGGTAGCCTGATCGTCCTTGAAGTGACAGAGGATGAATTCGGGGTGAAGTTTGACGGCTATTGCCCCTTGCTGCTCTTCGGCATCTGGGAAAGGAAGCTGTCGTTCAAACCCGATGCGGGCTGGCTAACGCGCTACCGCAAGGAGGGTTGGGAGTTGGCTCAGGCATTCAGGCAGCATTTGGCGAAGACCGACGGGACATCAACTTTTGACCCATGACCAAGCTCGACCCCATCATCGCCGTTGCCAACGTGGAAGCCAGCGCAGCTTGGTATGCACAAGTCTTCGGTTTGCGCAACGATCACGGCGGCGCCCACTTTGCCACGCTGCGGGATGAACGCGGCGAGGTGGTGATCTGCCCGCACCCCTGGGAAGCCCACGGCCACCCCACCATGGCCGATCGCAGCATTCCTCCGGGCAACGGCTTAATCCTGTATTTCCGCACGGCGCAATGGGAGGCCATAGTGAAACGCGTACAAGCCCTGGGCGTGAAGCTGGAAGAAACGCTGCACACCAACCCGAACTCCCATAAGAAGGAATTCTCCTTCCGCGATCCCGACGGGTATTATTTGACGGTAACCGAAGGCCATGATTACGAGGGGTGAAATTGAAATCAATCCCGGCTCAGGGTCCCCTTCGGGAGACCGCTGAGGGAACCAATACCAACCCATGCCCTATACCACCTTCCTCCTCCTCTTCCGCGGCGTAGGCGGTCCCGTGCAACTGCCGGTCGCCGAGCTGCGCGCAGCGCTCACCAAGGCTGGTTTCAAGCAGGCCACCACCTACATCAACAGCGGCAACGCGCTGGTACGGAGTGCGCTTTCGCGCGAGGAAACCTTGGCCAACGTGGCGGAGATCTGCCTCAAGAAGTTCAAGTACGACCGGCCCATCTTCGCGCCCAGCGCAGCAGAGTGGGCCACTGTGCTGAAGCGCGACCCGTTCCCGCAGAAGGCGGAAGGCAAGCACGTGCATGCGGTGCTGCTGGCGGAAAAACCGAAACCTGAAGCCGTGGCCAAGTTGCAGGCATTGGCAGTGGGCGATGAGGCGTTGCTCGTATTGGATAAACCGATCGGCGCTTACCACGTGTGCTACCTGCACACCCCGAACGGCCTCATCGCGTGCAAGCTCGGCGAGAAGTTCGACAAGGGCATCGGCGTGGTGAACACCGCGCGCAACTGGAACACGGTGGTGAAGATGCAGGAGTTGGCGCAGGGGTTGGAGGGGAAGTGATCAACCCGGCGACCGCGACCTTTGCACCACCCAAACCCGATGCCGGAATTCCCCGGCACCGGGTTTCGGGCGTTTGGGGCCTTCCTTAGCCTGATCCTTGCTGCGGCCGCGTTGCCCTTGTGCAACCGCATGCGCGTTCAAGCGGGCGTTATCTTGTCCAGCACCTCCTTGGCAAATTCCACGTCACCATGAGTAGCCAGCAAGATGAAAGCACCCGCATTGCCGTCTTCCAACGCAAGGAAGTGCGCCGCACCCTGCACAACGGCGAGTGGTGGTTCGTGATCGCGGACGTGGTGCTGGCGCTGACCAACACCGCCGATGTGAAGAGTTACATGCGGGACATGCGCAGGCGCGATCCCGAGCTTGACCAAGGGTGGGGGAATATTTCCCACCCCCTTTCATTTCCCACCGGTGGAGGCCCCCAGAAGCTCGCCTGTGCGAACACCGAAGGTCTCTTCCGTTTGATCCAGGCGATCTCCAGCCCCAAGGCCGAGCCTTTCAAGCGCTGGTTGGCGAAGGTGGGCTATGAGCGGGTTCAAGAGATCGAAGACCCCGAACTGGCGAACAAACGTACACGGGCATTGTACAAGGCAAAAGGATACAGCGATGACTGGATCGAGAAGCGCATGCGCTCCATCGCCATCCGCGATGAGCTGACCGATGAGTGGAAGAAGCGCGGGGTGAAGGAACAGCGCGAATACCCCCCCCGGATGAAACTCCGGGGCTCACAGCGGAGATCAGTGATGCCACCTTTGGCATGACGCCCAGCGAATATGCACGGTTCAAGCAGCTGAAGCGGGAGAATCTCAGGGACCACATGACCGATCTTGAGTTGATCTTCTCCATGCTTGGTGAGGCCGCCACCACCGAGATCGCCCGCAACCGCGATGCCCAAGGTTTCCCGGAGAACAAGCAGGCCGCACGCGCCGGTGGCGATGTGGCCGGCAAGGCACGCAAGGATTTGGAACAACGAAGTGGCCGTAAGGTGGTAACGAGCGGGAACTACGTAGGGCTGGCACAAGCGGATGGGAAGAAAAGGCACCACAAGGCTTCCATACCGAAGAAGGGCGCAGGTAAAAAGTGAGCCGTCCTGTTCACACGTACCTTTGCACTACCCGTACCCGATGCCGGAATTCCCCGGCACCGGGTTTCGGGTTTTCCGGGTTCCATGCCAGAAACCAACGTCGCTACCTCTCCTGTCCGCCAACTTTCGGACCTCCTTGAACTTTATCGCACCGATCCCCGCGTTGCCCGCATAGCGGATATCCTGCGCGAAAAAGCTGCCCGCGTACAGGTGGGCGGCACCATCGGTTCATCACAAGCGCTGATCGCACAGGCCGTGATGCAACAGGCACCCGGCGTACATGTGTTCGTGCTGAACGACCGCGAAGAGGCGGCGTATTTCCTGAATGACTTGGAGGCGCTGAGGAGTGAAGAGGTGAAGAGGAGAGGAAGTAAGGAAGAGAAAAAGGGAGAAAGTGAAGAAGCAAGGAACCCAGGGCAGAACTTGTATTTTTTTCCGGCTCCTTCGCGTACGCCATACGACCCTGACGGCCACCACGACGGTGAACGAGTTAGCCGCACGGAGGTGCTGGAAGCGCTCATGTCCAGGGCGGGCGGGGCGGCCACTTCTTCACCTCTTCACCTCCTCTCCTCTTCCCTCACCCTCGTCACCTACCCCGAAGCCCTCGTACCGCTCGTGGTGGCCAAGGAAACGATGGCCAAGAACACCCTCACCATCAAGCGCGGCGAGGAACTGCCCATCGACACGCTGGAGGAATGGCTGCATGAGACCGGTTTCCAGCGCACGGAGTTCGTGTATGAGCCGGGCAAGTTCAGCATCCGCGGCGGCATCGTGGACGTGTTCAGCTACGGCAGCGACAAGCCTTTCCGTATCGAGCTCTTCGGCGACACCGTGGAGAGCGTGCGCCGCTTCAGCCCGGAGGACCAGCTTACCGTGGAGTTTCTGAAAGAAGCGGTGATCGTGCCCGATATCATGGCTTCTGGGTCCCTAGTTCCATCAAGGTCTCCCGCAGGGGACCTTGAGGCCAGAAGCCACCAACTCTTCTTCGACCAACTCCCCGAAGACGCCGTGATCTGGCTAGGCAACATGCAGGCCATCGGCGATGCCGCCAAGCAACGCCTGAAGCTGCTCACCGAAGCATACGAGCGTTCGCCTGAAAAGGAAAAACACGCCAAACCCGAAACGCTGCTCGCCACGGACAGCGCGTTGATCAAGGGGTTGCTGGGGTTCAGGAAGGTGTTTTGGGGAGGACAGTTGTCAGTTGTCAGTTCTCAGTTGTCAGGCGGGCAAGCGACTACCCGCAACGAACGGCGAACGACTGACAACCAACAACTGACAACCAACAACCAAGCACACAACACCGTCGATTTCCAACTCCGCCCCCAACCCGCCTTCGCCAAGGAATTCAAGGTCCTCGCGGGCGACCTGCACAACAAGCGCAACGCCGGCTATACCAACCTGATCGCCTGCAACAGCGCCAAGCAGAGCGAACGGCTGCACGCCATCTTCGCCGATATGGAAGGCGGGGATGCCGCCAAGGGCAACAGCAGCTTCACGCCCCTGATGCTCGACCTGCACGAGGGCTTCATCGATCCCGAACTGAAGCTGGCGCTCTACACCGACCACCAGATCTTCGAGCGTTACCACCGCTACCGCCTCAAAGAAGGTTTTCGAAAGAACGCGCAGGCACTTACACTCAAGGAGCTCACGCAACTGAAGCCCGGCGACCTGGTGGTACACATCGACCATGGCATCGGCGTGTTCAGCGGATTGGAGACCATTGAAACACCGCGCGGGCCGGGCGAACCGCCGATCCGCCAAGAGGCCATCCGCCTGAAATACCGCGACAACGACATCCTGTACGTGGGCATCCACAGCCTGCACCGCGTGAGCAAGTACAGCGGAGAGGAAGACGGAAAAGCGCCAGCCGTGAGCAAACTCGGCAGTCCCGCCTGGAAGAACCTGAAGGAGAAGACCAAGAAGAAGATCAAGACCCTGGCCTTCGACCTGATCCAGCTCTACGCCAAGCGCAAGAGCAAGCCGGGCTTCGCCTTCCTGCCCGACACCTACCTGCAGGCCGAACTGGAGGCCAGCTTCATCTACGAGGACACGCCCGACCAGGAAAAGGCCACCGCCGACGTGAAGCGCGACATGGAAAGGCCCGTGCCCATGGACCGCCTGGTCTGCGGCGATGTGGGCTTCGGCAAGACCGAAGTGGCCGTGCGCGCCGCCTTCAAGGCCGCGGCCGACGGCAAGCAGGTGGCCGTGCTGGTGCCCACCACCATACTCGCGCTACAGCACTGGAAAACCTTCCGCGACAGGCTCAAGGACCTGCCCGTGCGAGTGGATTACATCAACCGCTTCCGCACCGCCAGCGCCACCAAGGAGATCCTCAAGGACCTCAAGGAAGGCAAGATCGACATCCTTATCGGCACGCACCGCCTGGTAAGCAAGGATGTGCAGTACAAGGACCTCGGCCTGCTGATCATCGACGAGGAACAGAAATTCGGCGTGAACGTGAAGGACAAGCTGAAGACCTTGCGCGCCACGGTGGACACGCTCACCCTCACCGCCACGCCCATCCCGCGCACGCTGCAGTTCAGCCTCATGGGCGCACGCGACCTCAGCATCATCAGCACCCCGCCGCCCAACCGCTACCCCATTACCACCCTCCTGCAGCCCTACGACGAGGTCACCATCCGCGGTGCCATCGAATACGAGCTCAGCCGCGGCGGGCAGGTGTACTTCCTGCACGACAAGGTGAAGAACATCGAGCACATCGCCGACATGATCCGCAAGCTGGTGCCGGGCGTGAAAGTGGGCGTGGGCCATGGACAGCTCGAAGGCCACAAGCTCGAACAGGTGATGATGGACTTCATCGAGGGCGAGACCGACGTGCTGGTCTGCACCACCATCGTGGAGAACGGCTTAGACATCCCCAACGCGAACACGATCATCGTGAACGAAGCGCAGAACTTCGGCCTCAGCGATCTGCACCAATTGCGCGGTCGCGTGGGCCGCAGCAACAAAAAGGCCTACTGCTACCTGCTGGCACCCAGCCCGCACCTGCTGCCCGACCTTAGCCGCAAGCGCCTGCAGGCCATCGAACAGTTCAGCGACCTCGGCAGCGGCATCCACATCGCCATGAAGGACCTGGACATCCGCGGCGCGGGCGACCTGTTGGGCGCCGAACAAAGCGGCTTCGTGAACGACATCGGTTTTGAGACCTACCACAAGATCCTCGAAGAAGCCGTGCGCGAGCTGAAGGACGAGCACTTCAAGGAGCTCTTCGCCGACGCGCAAGGTGGCAGCCAACTCGCCCGTGGCTCCCGCCGCGACCAGAGCGACGACTGCATCATCGAGACAGACCTGACGATGCTGATCCCCGCCAGTTACGTGAGCGAGACCGCCGAACGCCTCGCACTCTACCGCAGGTTGGACGACATCAAGGACGAGAACGAGTTGCAAGCCTTCGCCGCCGAGGTGCAGGACCGCTTCGGGCCCATCCCCCACGAGGTGAACGAGCTGATGGAAGGCATCCGCCTGCGCTGGTTGGGCCAACGCATGGGCTTGGAAAAAATGATCCTGAAAAAAGGCGACTTGCGCGGCACCTTCATCGCGGACCAGAAGCACGCGTTCTTCTCCGGCGATACGTTCAACGCGGTGCTGCGCGCGGTACAGGCGCAACCCAAGCGCTTCAAGGTGTACGAGAAGAACGGCACGCTGCGGATCTCGGTGGCGGCGATGAAGAACATCGGGGAGGCTAAGCGGGCGCTGGAGTCTGTTCTCGCTTAAGCTTTGGCGGTGAAAGGGGTTGTTAGGAACGACACTTGATACTATCATCGCTCGTTAGTATATTTGCCAAGCATGATCAAGTCGTTCAGGTCGAAGCAGACGGAAGCGATATGGAACGGTGAGGTCGTGCGCAAACTGCCGTCAACGATCCAGGAAACGGCAAGAAGAAAACTCAGGATGATCAACAACGCACAAGACATCGCAGACCTCCGCATTCCTCCGGCCAATAGGCTGGAGAAGCTGGCAGGGCGCCTGAAGGACTTCCACAGCATCCGTATCAACGACCAGTGGCGCATCATCTTCAAGTGGCACAACGGCAATGCCAGCGACGTTGAGATCATCGACCACCATTGAACATGAAACACATGAAGACGTCTTCGTCCCGCCGTAGCGGAAAGCTCCCCAACATCCATCCCGGCACAGTGCTCCAAGAAGAGTTCCTGTTGCCTATGGGCATCAGTGCGTACCGCCTGGCGAAGGACATCGGCATTCCGCAAACGCGCATTTCGCAGGTCATCAAAGGCGAGCGGCGCGTAACTGCCGATACCGCGCTGCGCCTATCCAAGTACTTCGGCAACTCGGCCAAGTTCTGGTTGGGGCTTCAGAATGATTTTGACCTGGAGGAGGAGCTGGTCGGTAAGGAAATGGAGTTGGCGGGGATTCCACTGGCAACGAACAAGGCGGCTTGAGGCACCTCAATCAGGTCACCACATCGGCGGCAAGCCCGCAGTCGTCGCCGCTTCCTTCCCCTCACAGCATTTCTTGTACTTCTTGCCACTGCCGCACGGACATGGATCGTTGCGTCCGACCTTCGGTGTAGCGCGCTTAATGGGCAGCGTCACCAGGGGTGCATCATCAAGCCCGTCATCCTCCCATTCATCCTCATCCTCCCATTCTTCCGCATCCATGGCGGCTGAACGCTCCTCCATGCTGGCCATTTCGGCATAGCGTTCCACGATGCCCAGCATATCCTGTTTGTGCCTTCCGGTGGTGCGTTCAGCGAACTGCTCCCTTACCCGCTCGATCGTGCCGCAAATGTTCGATGGCACGTACCCGCGCGCATAAAGCGATTCAACGACAGGCATCAACGAGCCAAGTCCCAGGTCCAGGATGTCGGCCACCATCAGGCCCAGTTGCGTGGCATCCATCACCTCATCCAAGGGCGAGGCTGAGTTGTAGAAATCCAGGAGCCCGGCATACCAGCGTTCCACTTCCGGCAACAGGTCCGGCCGATGTTGGCCCAGCTGGTTCACGGCCTCAGATACCACCACCTTGCTAAAGCCATGCAATTGCGAGGCCCGCATGAAGGTATCCAGCCTGGACAAGTTGCCCTCCGCCATCTTGGTCAGTGGTTCCCACACATCCTCCGTCAGCCAGTCGCCCAGGTACAGGTCAAGGTACTCACGGCTCTGGGAGAGCGCGAGCAGCGCAGTCTCCAAACAGTCCGCGCCACGCAATTCGCCCAGCAATTGCAGGGCATGATGAACGAAGGACAGCCGGTCGTACCAATAGTCCTCCTCGTGCTCCAGATAGTAGTGGAACCGGTCGATGCTGTGCTGCACGATGGCATGCAGGTCTTCCACCAGGGTTTCCCGGGGAAGCGCCAAGATCCCTTCCAGTTCTTCGGCCCGCAGGTCCATCGACCGGTTGAACAGCACACGCAGCTGATCATGGTGCAGAACCAGTTCGCGATCCGCATGCGGACTTACCGGTTGTACCTTGAACTCCATCCTTGGCATGCCCTCCAATTCGGCCTGTTCCTCCGCGTGACCCTTCGCTACCAGGCCCAAGGTGATCCCCATCTCCAGGTCATCAAGCCATTCCTGGTCATCACAGATTGATCGCAGCGTTGACACACGCTCTTGGGCACGATCAAGGTCCTCGGTCAGAATGAGGTACCGGATACAGGCATTCTCGAACGTTTCCACCTCCATGATGTGGAACTCCTCCCGGTCCGGGAATCGCTCCTCGATCCGAAGGCCCGGCCCGAGCAGCTGCAGCGCCTCTTCCATGCGGTTCTGCGCGGTACGTATGGTTGCCAAGCTTGTAACGCCGAAGAGATACTCCGGGAACCGTTCATGCGACCGCTCCATCATGGCGATTGCCTGATCCTGCTCACCCCGCGTTTGATGCCAGGTGCCCAAGTAATTGAGGAAGATGGGATTGCCCGGATAGCGTTCCACTTGCTTGCGGATGTACTTGCCGCCGCTGGCCAAGCCCGCAAGTGCCATGGCGTGGCATTTCTCAATCTCCGTACGTTGCGCAGCATCCAGCCCAAAGCGTGCATCTTGAAGATGAATATTATCCGTGATCTTCAATTGGGCCAAATGCCCCGTTGGTGAGTAGATGGTGTTCATCAGGATCGGAAGATGCCACGAAGGTACTGTGGGCGTGGGCCGCTTACTGGCCCCGTGATCTACCTTGGCGATCACAAGAAGACGTAACGGTGCCATCGCCCATCATCCATGAACGAGATCATCTGCCCCCACTGCCACAAGGCCTTCAAGATCGACGAGGCCGGTTATGCCGACATCCTCAAGCAGGTGCGCGACGGCGAGTTCGAGAAAACCTTGCACGAGCGGCTGGAATTGGCCGAGAAGGAGAAAAATTCCGCCATTGCGCTCGCCGAGGCCAAGGTGACAGGCAAGCTGGAAAAGGAAGTGATCAAGAAGGACGCGGAGATCAAGCTGCTGAAGGAGGAGGTGAAGTCCGTTGCGGAATTGGCGCGGGTGCAAACCAGCAATGACCTGAAGGACGATGCCGCGAAGAAGGATGCCGAGATCGAACGGCTCAAGCAGGAGCTGAAATCAGCCGAGGTGGCCAAGCAACTGGCCCTGAAGGAAACGCTCGGCGCGGTGGAGAAAGAGCGCGATGGATTGGTGAACGACCTGGCGAAGGTGAAGCAGGAGCTGCAGACCGCCGCCCTATTGGCCGATGAGAAGCGCGCAAACGAATTGCAGAAAGCCGCTGCGGTGAAGGATGCCGAGATCCAAGGGCTGAAGGCGAAGCTCGACGCCGTAGAAGTAGCGAAGAAGCTCGCCATCACCGAGGCGCTGGGCGCGGTGGAGAAGGAGCGCGATGAGTTGAAGAACGGCCTGAAGCAGGCGGCATTGGAGAAGGAGCTTGCCGAGAAATCGCTCAAGGACAAGTATGTGACGCAGATCAAGGACCGCGACGACACCATCGAGCGCCTCAAGGACATGAAGGCGAAGCTTTCCACGAAGATGGTGGGCGAAACACTGGAGCAACACTGCGAGATCGAGTTCGCACGGATCCGGCACACCGCCTTCCCGAACGCCTATTTCGAAAAAGACAACGACGCCAGCAGCGGCAGCAAGGGCGACTTCATCTTCCGCGACCAGAACGAGGCCGGCACCGAGGTCGTGTCGATCATGTTTGAGATGAAGAACGAGAACGACGGCACCGCTACCAAGAAGAAGAACGAGGACTTTCTGAAAGAGCTGGACAAGGACCGCAACGAGAAGGGCTGCGAGTACGCCGTGCTCGTTTCACTCCTGGAGCCCGATAACGAGCTGTACAACGGCGGCATCGTGGACATGAGCCACCGCTACCCGAAGATGTACGTGGTGCGGCCGCAGTTCTTCCTCCCCATCATCACGCTGCTGCGCAACGCCGCCCAGCACGCGCTGAAGTACAAGACGGAGCTGGCCTTGGTGAAGGCGCAGAACATCGACATCACCAACTTCGAGGATCAGTTGGAGGCGTTCAAAGCGGGCTTTGGGCGCAATTGGAGACTGGCTTCCGAGGGCTTCGAGGAGGCGATCAAGCGCATCGACGAGGCGATCAAAGACCTGGAGAAGACGAAAGACGCCCTTCACAAATCGGCGAACAACCTGCGCATCGCCAACGACAAGGCGGAGGACCTCACGATCAAGAAGCTCACGCGTGGCAACCCTACGATGACGGCGAAGTTCGCGGAGTTGAAGAAAGCCGGCCCGGAAGGCGAGGGCTGAAACTCCTGCACAAGCCGCGCAGGAAGATCTCGGAAACGTGCTTCTCTAACGGTGGGGCTTGAAAATACGCGAGCCACCGGCAGGTGCCATGCAGGCGTGCCTCACAACCCCTCCACCACCCGCTTCAGTTTGTCCCGCACTTCACCGGCGATGGCGCCGAGTCCTTCGTTCTTCACCGCCATCATACTGGCTACGGGGTCCACGGCGCTGACCTCCACTTGGCCGGGGGCGTGCTCCTGCACGATTACGTTGCAGGGCAGCATGGTGCCGATGTGCGGCTCGGCGGTTACGGCCTGGTGCGCAAAGGGCGGATTGCACGCCCCGAGGATCTTGTACTTACGGAAATCCACGCCCAGCTTGTTCTTCAGCGCGGCCTGCATGTCGATCTCGGTGAGGATGCCGAAGCCTTCCTGCTTCAGTGCCTCCGTGACTTTTGCAATGGCCGCATCGAAGTCCGTGGAAAGGGTCTTGGAGAAATGGTAGCTCATGCACCAAAGGTCGGAAGCAGGTGCCATGCGTTCCGTGAGTTTGGTCACCGTGTACAGGCCGCGTTTCCGCACCATGGCCTGTCTTCATTGCATATCTTTTCGAACAACCATGCATCGCCTCACATTTGCTTTGGCTTTGGCCCTGGCCCTCCCCTCGCTGGCTCCCGCCCAACAACCCTTCGCGGCCATCGGCAGCACATGGACCTACACCCAAGGCTCCTGCTGCGGGCCGGACACCAACGTGGCGGTGATCATCGTAGCCGGCGATACCTCGATCGATGGTCATGCCTATCATCACCTCATTGCCTCCTCAGGCTGGTTCATTTGCTACACGATCGCACCTTTCATCCGGAATGTCAATGACTCCATGTTCTATCGGGAAGCGGGAGGAACGGAGGAGCATCTTTTGTTCCGTTGGAATGCCGTCCCTGGAGACACTTGGTCCACCCCCATCGGCCCTGATGGCGTGGACACGTTGGACTGGACTGTTGCGGACACCGGCCATGTGGATGTGGACGGTATCACCCTCCGGACGCTGACCGTCAACCAATTTTCAAGACAGTTCGCCTTGATCGCTCCGACGAATGGGTTGGTGACGGAACGGCTGGGACCTTCCACCGCTCCATTCTGCTGGACCAGCGGCGTGTGTGACGGGGAGTCCTTCATCGATCTGCGCTGTTTCACGGACGGGCAGATGGATATGCTCAACCCGCAGTACCCGCAATGCAGTCTGGTCACGGGCATCGTTGAAGCACCGGAGCCGGATTCCTTCACCGTGTTCCCCGCCTCGGTGGAAAGCGGCGGCCTGGTACACGTACAGGTAGGGGCCGATGCGGTAGGCCACAGCATGCTGGAGGTTCGTGATGTGGCGGGACGAACGATCAGATCCGTGCAGGTCACGGGTGAAGACATGGCCATCACCATGAACCGTGCAGGCGTGATGCTGGTGACGTACACCCCCAACAACGGGCACCGGATAACCCGTCGCGTGCTGGTCCGTTGAAGGTGGAGCGCCGCTCTACCTTCGCGCCATGACGCCACCGAAAAGCGATCGCGCCCACATCGACCTCAGTTTCCTCAGCGGTCCTCGCTCGCGTTGGAAGGAGTTCAAGACGCTCCTGAAGATCGCCCAGCAGTTCTTCTACGGCTTCCGCAAGCTGCACTTCGTGGGGCCTTGCGTCACCTTTTTCGGAAGTGCCCGCTACAATGAAGGCCATGAGTACTATGAAGCCACCCGCTCCATCGCGCGGCGCGTGGGCCGCGTGGGCTTCACGGTGATGACCGGCGGCGGGCCCGGCCTGATGGAGGCCGCGAACCGTGGTGCCAAGGACGTGGGCGCCACCAGCGTGGGCTGCAACATCGTGCTGCCCATGGAGCAGTATGCCAATCCTTACCTCGATGTGAGCCTCACCTTCGACCACTTCTTCGTGCGCAAGGTGCTGCTGCTGAAATACAGCATCTGCTTCGTGGTGATGCCCGGCGGCGCAGGTACGATGGACGAGCTTTTTGAAACAGCCACCTTGATCCAGACCGGAAAGGTGAAGGGCTTTCCCATCATTCTTTACGGCAAGGACTTCTGGGCGCCGGTGCTGGAACAGCTGAAATTGATGGTGGAGAAAGGCACCATCAGTCCGGGCGAAATGGACTTCATCCACGTGGTGGACAGTGTGGAAGAGGCCACCGAAGTGCTACAAGCGGAGCTGGTGAACATGTGGGAACAGCGCAAAGGCAAGGGCTCGGACGTGCCCGCCTGGTGGTTTCTGCACCAGCCGATCAAGGGCAAGACCTTCTTCCAGCGGAAGGAGGTGGGCAGCTGACCGCGTAACATAACGTTAACCCCGGCCAAAGGCAGGGGCAATGGGCGGCGGGGACTTTTGCGGCGCAAATGGCAACCCCCGTCCGCATGCGATCATTACGCGTCTTTCTCGTGCTCTTCCCATTCCTACTCTCCATTGCGGTTTCAGCCCAGCAAGGCACCATCACCGGGGTGGTCACCGCCCTGGAGCAGGGCAAGCAAGAACCGCAACCCTTCACCAGCGTGGTGGTGAAGGGCACAAACCTGAGGGCTTCCACCGGCCTGGACGGCGGGTTCAGCCTGATCGCACCGCCCGGCACCTACACGGTGGTGGCCAGCCTGGTGGGCCATGCCAACATCGAGCGGGAGATCACCTTGGGCACGGCATCCACGGTGAACGTGGTCCTTGTGTTCGAGGAGGGCGGTGTGCAAATGGAAACCGTGCAGGTGGTGCGTGAGCGGAGGGTGGCATCGGAGATCGCCGTGCTGCAGGCCGTGCGCAACAGCGACCAGTTGGCCAACGCCGTGGGCCGCGAACAGATCGCCAAAGGGCAGGACCGCACGGCGGCCGACGTGGTGAAACGCGTGCCCGGCGTTACGCTCCAGGGCGACCGCTTCGTGATGGTGCGCGGGCTCGCCGACAGGTACAACAACGTGCTGCTGAACGGTGTGGCCGCGCCCAGCATGGAACCCGACCGCAAGGCCTTCAGCTTCGACCTGCTGCCCAGTGGAGCGCTGGACCGCATGATGGTGTACAAAAGCGGCGCGCCCGAACTGCCGGGAGAGTTCGCCGGCGGCATCATCGACCTCTCCACCATGGGCGTGCCAAGCCGCAATGAGGTGAAGGTGAGCTATGGCGCAGGCATCCGCAGCGGCACCACGTTCCAGGAATTGCAAATGGACCAGGCCGGCAAAACCGACTTCCTCGGTTTCGACGATGGTTCGCGCAGCCTTCCCGCTGCTTTTCCCGCACACCTGAACACGGTGTCCAACCCCGCACAGCTTGCCGGCTTGGGCCGCCAACTCCCGAACACCTGGGGCACCAGCACCAACATGGCCGGTCCGGACCAGCGTTTCGGCATCCTCATCGCCCGCCGCTTCGGCAAGGAGAACGCACGCAACCACTACGGCACCGTTACTTCCATCGACCTTTCCAACACAAGCTCCTCCTACACGGCCCAAAACCTCAACTACAACTCCTTTGATGCGGCCTCCGGGAAGAACGACACCATTTACCACTTCACCGACCGGGAGAACATCCGCACGGCCCGCTTAGGCGTGATGCACAACTGGAGTGCGCTGATCGGCACGGGCACCAAACTGGAGTTCCGCAACCTGTTCAACCAAGTGGGCCAGAACCAGACCACTGTACGCACCGGGCAGAACATGGAGGCCGGTTTTGATGAGCGCGACTTTGCGTTCCGGTACACACAACGCACGCTGTACAGCGGGCAGCTCCAAGGTCGGCACGACCTGATGGAGGACCGTACCCACCTGGATTGGACCCTCTCCTACGGCCTGGCCTTGGGCAAGGAGCCCGACTACCGCCGCATACGCACCGTGCGCACCATCGGCGAGAGCGATGCGCCCTTCCAGGTGGTGATCGCGCCCACCGCCTCCACCCTGGATGCCGGGCGCTTCTACAGCGATCTGAACGAACGCACAATGACCGGAAAACTGGGGCTTGCCCGCGACCTGGGGAACCCCGATGATGGCAAGCTCAGCGCCGTGGTGCGCATGGGCGGGCTGGCGGAACGGAAAGACCGCAACTTCAGCGCCCGCTGGATGAGCTTCCGCAAAGCCAATTCAGCGCAGTTCGACCCCGCATTGGGCAGCTTGCCGCCCACCTCCATCTTCAATGCGGCCAACATCAACGGCACCGACGGCTTCAAGCTGGAGGAAGGCACCAACCCCAGCGACCGCTACACCGCCGCGAACACCCTGATCGCCGGTTATGCGGGCACCACCGTGAAGTGGGCCAAGCTGTTCGTGCTGAGCGGCGGGGTGCGCGTGGAGCACAACCGGCAGGAACTGGACGGAGCCACCTACGGCGGTGCCAACGTGCGCGTGGACCAACCGTTGACACACGTGCTGCCCTCGGTGAACGCCTCGTGGAACATCACGGAAAAGTCCTTGGTGCGCGTGGCCTGGAGCAACTCCGTGAACCGCCCCGAATTCCGCGAGCTGGCGCCGTTCTCCTTCTATGACTTCAGCACCAACAATGTGCTCTATGGAAATCCCGCGCTCACCACGGCCACCATCACCAACCTGGATGCCCGCTGGGAAGTGTACCCCGGCCTGGGCGAGGTGTTCAATGTGGGCGTATTCCGCAAGGACTTCACCAACCCCATCGAGATGTTCTTCGTGCCCGGTGCGGGATCCGGCGGCACGCGCAACTTCACCTTCAGGAACGCGCAAGGCGCCACCAGCATGGGTGCCGAAATGGAAGTGCGCCGGTCCATGGCATCCTTCACGGGCAACAAGTTCCTCCAACGCATAGGCGTGCTGTTCAATGGCACGGTGATCAACAGCACGGTAACGCTGGGCGCACAGGCCGTGGGCCAGGAGCAGAACCGGCCCATGATGGGGCAAAGCCCCTACGTGCTGAACGCCGGGCTCTTCTATGCCGACACCGCAGCGAAGTTCCAAATGAACGTGGTGTTCAACACCTTCGGAAAGCGGCTCTATGCCGTGGGCAGCACCGGCACCCCGGACATTTATGAGATGCCCTCCCAAGGATTGGACATCACATTGGGCAAGGACTTCGGCAAGCACTTTGCCCTGAAGGCCGGCCTACAAAACCTGCTCGATCCCCTCTTCCTCCTCAAGCAGGACAGCGATGGGAATGGCCACATCGGGAACAACGATGCCTTGATCTCGAGTTTTCGGCGTGGCATGTACTTCAGTGCGGCGTTTACCTATACCCTTTGACCCGGAACGATCTCCCGTGGCTCATTTCCGCATTGGTCCAAGAGCGGCCCGGCCGTGCCTTTGATGTGCTATAGTGAAGAGGTGAAGAGGTGAAGATGTAAAGAGGTGAGGAGGTGAAGAGGTGAAGAGGTGAAGAGGTGAAGAGGCGTACCCTTCCATCCTCTCTTCCCCTCTTCCCCTCTTCCTCTCTTCCTCTCACCCGCTCACACCTTGCGCCCTTCCTCACCATCCACTTCATTAACCTCCGCATAATGTCCCGGAACGATCTCATAAGGTCCGGAGTACATTGAAGCAACGTTGGACTGGTCCCTTTGCGGCATCAAACAAAACCTCAAAAGGACAGATGAACTTTCCGACCCAAAAGCAGATCTCGACCACCCTTCTTGGTGTGGCTTTGATCGCCTTCGCGGCCTGCAAGAAGGACGAAACCGCAGCGCCTTCGGCACCTGCGCCCTCCGGCAGCGCCTTCACCATCACCGACATCGGCAACAACACCAACAAGGTGGAGGGCACCACCACGGCCAACTTCACCTTCACCAGCAACAAGCAGTGGCTGCTGCAAGGCTTCGTGTACGTGGAAAGCGGCGCCACGCTCACCATCCAGCCCGGCACGGTGATCAAGGGCGACAAGAACAGCAAGGGCACGCTGATCATCAAGCGCGGCGCGAAGATCAACGCGGCAGGCACCAGCAGCCAGCCCATCGTGTTCACCAGCAACCAGCCTGCGGGCAGCCGCGACTACGGCGATTGGGGCGGCGTGATCATTTGCGGACGCGCGAACAACAACCAGCCCGGAGGCGAGGCGCTGATCGAAGGCGGCCCCGATGCCTACTACGGCGGGGGAAGCAGCCCGAACGATGCGGACAACAGCGGCATCATGCAGTATGTGCGCATTGAATTCCCGGGCATCGCGCTGCAACCCAACCAGGAGATCAACGGACTGACGTTGGGCGCGGTGGGCAGCGGCACCACCATCGACCACATCCAGGTGAGCTACAGCGGCGACGACAGCTTTGAATGGTTCGGCGGCACGGTGAACGCCAAGTACATCGTGGCCCTCCGCGGCTGGGATGATGACTTCGACACCGACAACGGCTTCCGCGGAAAAGTGCAGTTCGCCTTGGGCATGCGCGACCCGGCCATCGCCGACCAAAGCGGCAGCAACGGCTTCGAGAGCGACAACGACGCCAGCGGCTCCACCACCGCTCCCTACACCATGCCCATCTTCAGCAACATCACCTTCTTCGGCCCGCTGGCAGTATCCGGAGGCACCCCGAACACCCAGTTCAAGCGTGCAGCGCACATCCGCCGCAACAGCCGCCTGAACGCCTACAACACGGTGTTCGCAGGTTACCCCACAGGCATTTTGTTGGACGGTGCGCCCACCGAGGCTGCCGCCACCGGCAATACCCTGAAGATCCGCGCCAGCGTGGTAATCGGCTGTACCACGCCCCTGGCGGTAAACTCGGGAAGCACCTTTGACATCACCTCCTGGTTCAACACATCGGGCTGGAACAACAGCGTGGTCACCGATGCCAGCTCCTTGGGCTTGACCGTACCGGTGACCCTCACTTCACCGAACCTGCTCCCCAACGGAGGTTCGTCCTTGCTGAGCGGCGCGGACTTCACCGGCAACGCCGCCGACCCCTTCTTCCAGCAAGTGTCCTTCCGTGGTGCGTTCGGCACCGAGAACTGGACCAGCGGCTGGTGCAACTGGGACCCTCAGAACACGGCCTATTGAGGCACGTGGAAAATTGCGACCAAGGGCTGCCTTCGGGCGGCCCTTTTTCGTGCTTTGAACTTGCACCTATGCCTTTGGAAGCGTGAAGGAGAACGTGGTGCCCTCCCCTTCCGTGCTCTTCACGGCGATGGTGCCGCCCTGCGCCTCCACGATGTGCTTCACGATGGCCAGGCCCAGGCCCGATCCTCCTTCGTTGCGCGCACGGCTCTTGCCCACGCGGTAGAAGCGCTCGAACAGGCGTGGAAGGTGTTCCGAGGCAATGCCCGGCCCGTCATCCGCCACTTCCACCAGCACTTCCTTGCCGATGTCGAATACCTGCACCGTGCAGTTGCCGCCTTCGCGGCCATAGTGGACGGCGTTGGCCAGCAGGTTCTGGAACACTTGTGCCAAGCGGTCACGGTCCGCATGCACCCATACTTCATCGCCGATGGCGTTGTGCAGGTGGTATTTCCGCAGCTGTGCTTTCGGACGCAGCCCGTCGATCATCTCATCCACCAGGGCCTTCAGCTCCATGCGTTTCGCCTGCACCGTCACCACGCCGCTCTCCAGGTTGGAGATCACATCCAGGTCTTCGATGATGCGGATCATGCGGTCGGTGCCATCGCTGGCGCGCTGCAGGAACACGCGGTTCACCTTGGGGTCCTCCAGGCCGCCTTCCAGCAGCGTGAGGATATAGCCCTGGATGCTGAATGCGGGGGTGCGCAGCTCATGGGCCAGGTTGCCGATGAACTCCCGGCGGAAGCGTTCACGCTCGCGCAGGTCCACCAGTTCCTTGCGCTTCTCCTCGGCCCAGGCCGCCACTTCAGTGTCCACCTCCTGCAATCCTGCCGCTGGTTTTGCCTGGTGCCCGCGCCCGGTGCGTGCTTCATGCACGGTGCGGTGGATCAGGTCCACGCGGGCCTGCACGTAGCGTTGCACCAGCCACCAGGTGCTGCCGCCGGCAGCGATCATCACGGCCACCACCACCGCCACCTGTCCAGCCTCCCCTTCGCCCGGGAAAACACGCAACACCGCAACACTTGCCAGCGCCGTGAACAGTGCGGCCAACAACGCGATCGCGCGGGGTGAACGTGGCGTCATGGGTTGCGAAATTAGCTGTGGGGTTCCCCGCCCGGTCCCCGGTTTTTGCAGCAAAGGGGTGCGGGCGGCAGACTTAACGTTGCGGCAACATGGGCGGGGTAATTTTCGCCCTTTGGCATGGCCATGCAGGGGTTCGGTCTTTGGGGCTTGTTGATGCTGGCAGGCTCGTTGGGGTTGCTGGTCTTCGGCATGAAGCTGATGAGCGCCAGCCTGCAGCAGGTGGCCGGCCCCCGGATGCGCCGCGGGGTGGATGCCCTTACGGAAGGCCGTTCGAGGGGCGTGTTCACCGGGCTGGCCCTCACTGCGGTGATGCAGTATTCGTCCGTGGTGGCCGTGATGGTGGTGAGCTTCGTGAACTCCGGGATCCTGTCGCTGCGGCGCGCCATCCCCGTGCTGATCGGGGCCAACATCGGCACCACGCTGAAGCTGCTGCTGTTCGCGGCCATCGGCTTCTCCGCCTGGCAATTGTCCTCCGTGGCGCTGCCCCTGTTGGCACTGGCCTTGCCGTTGTTGCTTGCCCGCTCGCCCCGGCTGAAAACGGCCAGCAACCTGCTGGTGGGCATGGCGCTTCTTTTCCTGGCCATCGGCCTGGTCCGCGACCATGTGCCCCCCCCTTCGGCGGCCACCATGGGCTTTTTGCACACGCTCCAGGACCTCGGTCCGGTCTCGGCCCTCTTGTTCGTGGCCATCGGTGCGTTGCTCGCCATTACGGTGCAATCCTCCAGCGTGGCGCTGGTGCTTACCCTCGCGCTTTGCGGGGCCGGCACTATCAACTTTTCCTCCGGGGCAGCGCTGGTGCTTGGGGAGAACATCGGCACCACGTTCACGGCGATCATTGCGGCACAGGCGGGCAACGCCTGGGCCAAGCGTGC
The DNA here is from genome assembly GCA_023957375.1 of Flavobacteriales bacterium. Classification (GTDB taxonomy): domain Bacteria; phylum Bacteroidota; class Bacteroidia; order Flavobacteriales_F; family PHOS-HE28; genus PHOS-HE28. The sequence goes on from JAMLHB010000003.1 coordinate 160,160, forward strand.
AGCGCGGGCGCACCTGCTGGTCAAATTGATCGGCGTGGCGGGGGCGCTGGTGCTCTTCAAGCCGTTGCTGGAGGGCATTGCCGCGCTCACGCAGTGGATCAACGGCGCCGATCCGCGCACCGATGCTTCCGTCCTTAAATGGGCGTTGGCCTACCTGCATTTTGCCTTCAATGTGCTCAACGGGCTGATCCTGCTGCAATGCGTGCCTTGGCTTGAACGGATAGTGACCCGCTGGGTGCCCGCGCACAACGCGCCCGATGCGCAACACCGCCTCACCTACATGGAAGACCCGATGATGGCCCTCACGCCGGAGCTTTCCCTGCTGGAGGCGGAGAACGAGGCCGTGAACCAGGCCAAGCGTTGCGAACGGATGGTGGGCATGGTGCGCAAGCTTCTCCTTACCGCCGACCCGGAAGCTCAGGCCGCGCTGCATAAGCGCATTGCCAAGTACGCACGGATCAGCGAACGCGTGGAGCTTGAACTAAGCCGGTTCCTTGCGCAGGCGGGCATCGGGGCAACGGGGGAAGCCACTGGCAGGCGCCTGGAAACCATGCGGTCGGTGGCGCACAGCCTGGAACGGACCGCCGCGTCGCTCCTGCTCATGGCCCGCACCTTGGAGCACCGCACCGCAGAGGGCTTGTGGTTCGATCCGGTCCAGCGCCGGGACCTGCTCTCCCTGTTCGACCTGCTGGAACAGGCCGCGCGCATCGCCGTGCGCAATTTGGAGGAGCCCGGAACATGCGACTTGGGCGAGGCGGAGCGCACCGATCAGGCGCTCAGGCAACATGGCAGGAGCGCGCGCACCGGTCCGGAACCGCAACCTGATGCGGGCACCCGGGCATTGCGCTCAAGTCCAGTACTATCCGCGCTGCTGGGCACCGGGGAGGAAGTGGGAGGCCACTTGCTGAACATCTCCAGGGTGCTGGCCGCAGCACAGTGAACGCGCGCCAGCAGGGCACGGATCCACCTCACGCCTCGAACCGGTAGCCCATGCCCTTCACTGTGCCGATGCGGTCGTCGCCGAGTTTCTCGCGCAGCTTGCGGATGTGGACATCGATCGTGCGGTCGCCCACGATCACCTCATTGCCCCACACGCGTGCATAGATCTCATCCCGCAGGAACACCTTGCCCGGTTTGCTCATCAGCAAGGCCAGCAGTTCGAATTCCTTCTTAGGCAGCTGGAGTGTTTTGTCATCCTTGGTAACGGTAACGCGTTCCAGGTCCACCCGAATGCCGTTCGACTCCAGCACTTTCGAATCTTCGCCCTTGGTTCCTGACCGCTTTAACAACGCCTGCACTTTGGAGACGAACACCTTGGGGCGCACCGGCTTGTTGATGTAGTCATCCGCACCGGCCTCGTATCCGGCGATGTGGGAATAATCCTCCGTACGCGCCGTGAGAAAGGCGATCAACAAGCCTTCCAAGCCCGGCATCCGCCGCAACTCCCCGCACACCTCCACGCCGTCCATGCCGGGCATCATGATGTCCAGCACGGCGAGGTCGGGCAGCTCGCGCTTGGCCGTTTGCAGCGCCTCCATGCCATTCACGGCCGTGAAAACGCGGATGCCCTCGCGCTCCAGATTGTACCGCAGGAGTTCCAGGATGTCCTGTTCATCATCCACCAACAACACCTTCTTTGCCATGTGTGCCGGAGCCGAATGGGTTCAGGTTCCGCGATGCAAATTGACGAACTGCACGTTAACTGATCGTGAAATATGCGATGGGCCGGCAGGTTCAGGCCAGGGGCCGGAGAGCGCTGGTTCACCAGCCCCGCAACAACGCCAGCACCACCGCATACCGCGCGGCCTTGCCGATGAACATCAGCAGCAGCACCGGCCAAAAGCGGGGCGTGCTGAAGAAGGTTGGGCAATCAGGAAATCAACGGCCAAGGAATGGCCCGCCTACGTTGCCAACGCCGACTAGAGCGGGGTTGCTGATAACGATTACGTATATGAAACGTTTGGCATTTCGAAGCACGTTCCTGTCAAGTTACAAGTACATTTAATACGGGCTGAATTGCTTGATAATGCACTGACTGCCAAATGTTTTATATACGATGTTACAGGTAGGCGTTCTTTCTGTTCGATTGTCATACCGTTAATGTTTTTAGTCCTTTTTCATTAATAATTATTTTTTCGCTTTCAAATGTTGTCACCAAAGCAAAACCGTTATAAAATGGTTCAATTGTCAAGTAACGATTCTTATAAACTTCGTTTCCTTTCTTGTCAATATGAAACCAACCGTTCTTGTCTTTAGCTGTCGCAAAGTTTTTGTGGAAAATTCCCAAGTCAAGAAATGATTTGTCGTTGATGAAGTTTCCATTCTTGTCGATGTGTCTGCAAAAACCGTCTTGTGATTTTACACAAGCAATTCCGTCTTTGTAGTCTCCTGCGTAAACGTAATTCTCTTTATAGATGCGATTTCCGTTTAGGTCAATATGAAAATAATGGTTGTCAGCATTGCGAACAGGGCAAATGTTTTCTTGATAGTTACCTGTCCATAAGTAAGAAACTGAATATACTTTGCTGCCTTTTTCATTGATGTGAAACCAACGGTTATCGTCAATAACAGAAGCTCGATTACAGTAAAAACCAAATGTCCGTGAGTAACGATTTGAGTATAGTTCGTGTCCGTTGGTGTCAATGTGGTAAGCACCTGAATTGTCTTTTACTGGTGCAAGTCCTGGAGAATGAAATTTCAATACTTCAATAAAGATTTTGGCGAAAATCGGTTTTCCGTCATTAATAAAATGTGTGTTGTCGTCTGAGACTTGTATGTCTTTCCAATTCATTTTTCGAAAATCAAAATGGTTTGTAATTCATTTAATTTGGTTTCGCTATGAAATTGAAAACCTGTATTCTTACAAAGCAAGATGTATTGAGTTGATGCTCTTTCGTAGCTTTCACACATAGCAGTCATATTAAGCGAAAGCAAAGACAAATCTATTTTTATTTTATCTGAACAGTTTTCAATTACATATAATGTTCCATTATTTGGCAATGCTTCAAAGCAATTTTTCAAAATGATGCTCACTTTTTTATCATTCCAATCGTGAAGAACCCTTGAAAGGATTATAGTTTCTGTTTGATTTGGAATTATGTCAAAGAAACTTCCGCTTATTTTCTTGATACTTGGAATTGATACTTTATCAATAACTTGGGGCAAGTCAAACAAAATACATTCTAGGTTTGGAGTTTTATTTTTGATGTTTTCTAAAACTGCTCCATAACCACCACCAACATCCATTACAGATTTGTGTTTGCTGAAATCAATCACATCGGACAAATTTTTGTAATCATCTTTAGCGTATTCATACATTGCTTTGTGGTAGGCATCAAGTTTTTCAGGATGATTGTTGAGATAATCAAAAAATGGCTCCCCATAAATTTCTTCAAAAGAACTTTTACCTGTTTTGATTGAATAATCTAAGTATTGCCAAGCGGTTAAATGTTCGCTACTCCAATTCAAACAAGCATATTTTAAGCTTTCAGGATTGTTACCTATAAGAAATTCCGATATGGAATTGACCTTGAAATAATGACCACTTTTATCTAAATAACCAGCATTATGCAGCGCATTTAGCAACAACAATAATTTTTCTTCATTCAATGAAAGTTTTTCAACTAATTGTTTTGCTGTTTTGGCGTCTTGTAAATTATCGAATAAGTCGAGTTTACAAGCTGAGCTAACAGCCATATATGTCCAATGTTCCGTAAAAAACGATTTGAGTTTATCTCTCATAAATTCTTCCATTTATAAAAGTTAAACCCGTCATATAGTTTATCCAATTGTCTTTTTTATATACTTTCTTGTTTATACTGAAATGATAAAAGGCAATCAACATATCGTGGGTAATGAAAATAGTAGTTCCGTTCTCAGTTGAGTTTTCCTTTATGAAACTCGTAATTCTATAATTCAACTCGTCAATGTTAGTCATCCCGGGAATTTCTTCGCCTTTCATAAATTGTTGATACATTTTATCAAAACCGTATTGAAGATAAAATTCCCCTGCAATTTTTTCGTCTGTAATGTGAAGGCCGGGCGCGCCTAATGCCTTTGTTTCAATGATTTCTATTGAACGTCCATAACCTTTTACAAGAAATTCAGCCGTCTGAACACAACGTCCAACGGGACTTGTAAAAATTCTATTGATTTTATTTACTGCTAATTTTTCTCCAAAACTTTGTGCGTTCTGTTTCCCTTTTTCGTTCAATAGGATTTCATTTCCGAAAGAACCTTGAGGAATGTCATCTCTGTCAGCGTGGCGAAGTAAAAGCGATATTTTTTCGTTTTCCTTCATTTAGTTTGGTTTGCGCATATTGCAGGTTTTACATAAATCAATTTTCTTGTAATTCTTAACTAGATTTTGGTAATTGTCGCTCCGTAATACTTCTTCAATGCTTGTGTTTTCAATGTTTCCAAAGTATCCAAGAGTTTTTCGCATTTCATCTGGGGCGCAACAAGGCGAAATATTTCCTGTTGCTGAAACCCAAAGTTCCTTTTCTAAAAACGGACATTCGTAGCTTTCGGGGATTTCTTTGTTTTCGTTTTTCTGTAATGAAATAATGTTTTCCAAAATCACCTTATCGCCATTTGGCTTGCGGAATTTTTCTTGTGCTTCGTTCGCTTGTTTTACATACTCATTCCATTGCAAAATACTTTCGGGCGTTGCTTTCATTGATAAATGTTTGATTTCATCAAAATGCGTCCAAAGTTGGTGTCCCTTTACTCTGTCCACACCAAGTTGTGAAGCCAATTTTACGATGTCTGCTAATTCGTACATATTGTTTTGCATAAACGTAAGTTGAAACGTTACACGGCAGTAATAACCTGTTTTTGCAAAGTGTTCATCACGAATACGGATAAACTCTTTCACGTTTGCAACTGCTTCTTCAAAGTTTATTTTTAACATTACTTTTTGCGAAGTTTCGGCAGTTGCACCGTTCCAACTTATTTTTACGTCTGTTGTAATTGGCACAATTAGTTTCGCCCATTCGGTAACGGTTTTCTCTGTTGTTCTCGGAAATGTTCCGTTAGTTGTCAAATTCATCTTGATGTTGTATTTGTAACACAACTCAATAAAGTGGGCAAAATGCTTGTAGATTAGCGGTTCGCCCATTGTGGACGGTATCATTTCCGTAACACCGATTTTTTTCGCTTGCTCAAAAATTGGTTCTAACCATTCTTTCGGCATTCTGCGATGTTTACCGTTTAGTTTTTCTTTGATGTAAGTTGAAAACGGACTGTGTTCTTCGCACATTGTGCAACTCAAATTACAATCTTCAGGATTTGTGTCAAGCGTAACACGCCAAAGTTTGTAAATGAATTTGCTGTAAATGTTTTCTAGTTCTTTGCAATGGTCTTGAATATTTGGAACGCTTCCGTCTGCGGAATACAAATAACCTTTTTCGCCTAACGTTTTCATTTTGTCAGGATTTGAAACAGCAAATTTCATTTGCTCCGCTAAGGAATTTGCGTTGCGATGTTCAAACAAAAGTCCGTTTACATTGTGCTGAACATATTCTTTCATTCCGCCAAAATCGGCTGTGATTACAGGAACTTTACACGATTGCGCTTCGTGAATTACAAGGGGCGAATTTTCGCCCCAAATACTCGGAACCACAATGCAGTCAACATTTGAAAAAACATCATTCGCCAAATTATGATTGATGTATTCTCCCGAAAAATCAATCTTGTTTTTTGAATTTTCGGCTAATGATTTGAAAGCATTTGTGCTTTGTCCGTTTGCTCTGCCAAATATTTTAAGCGTTGCAGGTTCTTCAATTTGCTTAAATGCTTCAATAAGGATGTTTACTCCTTTTGCTGGAATGTGAGTTCCGATATATCCAAAAGTGTAATTCGTTTTCTCTTTTGATTTTTCGGTTTGGGTTAGATATTCAGTAGGAAACCCATAATCTAAGTAAATGATTTTGTTTTTGGGAACACCAAAGTCATTGATAAATCTTTCACGCAAATAGTTTGAAGGTGCGATAAATAAATCCACTTTGTTGATGATTGCTTTTGTTTCAACCATTCGTTGGTGTATCCAGCTGCTCCAATTTTCAATTTCTGCGTTTTCGTTTTCCTCTCGTCCACTGAAATAAACTTTATAGCAATCAGTTGCACATTTTTTATTGTTTTGTTTTTCGCATAACTGAAAGTTGTTTTCGTTTCCAATGCTTCGTGTCAAAAATTGTCCACGTGGACACATTAACCAAAAGTCGTGAAGCGTGTAAACAATAGGAATTTTGAGTTTATTCAGTTCGTCAATCAAACCTGTTGAAAGGTGATTAACGTGTCCGATGTGTGCAATATCGGGATTTAATTTTTTCACTAACTCCGAAAAGTTATCGTCCATTTGTTTATGACGATAACCGTCTTTGCCTTGTGGATTGTTTACGAAGTATAGCTTTAAATTCTCGTTTATTTTCTGTTCACAAATACTGAAACAATCTGAATACGGATTTTCTTCTCGTGTAAAAACAGAAACTTTGTGATTCTTTGAAAGTTCGTTACAGATGGATTGGCTGTAAACTTCTGAACCTGCATTATAGTTTGGCGGATAGCCGTGTATTATTTTTAAAATGTGCATTTTACTTGAATTAAAATTTAAAAAAGCAAGCGGGCTTCGCCCGCTTGCAGAATGCACAGCTATCTCTTACCTTTTTGGTTCGGATTAAGCTGTTTCCCACGATTACCTTGATTTTTGTCAAAGGTCGTGTTGCTTCCATTAGTTCCCTTGTTTGGGTTCTTAATGTCTGCCTGATGATTAGATGATTTGTTTTTCATAAATCACAACAGTTTAGAAGTTACGCCTACTCTTAATTTGCTTTTCGGCATCCGCACCGTCAGTTTTGAATGGACTTCAGAATAACCATTTTTTGTCACCGTTGTCAGTTTGTAGTGTCGTTTTACGCTTACCTGTAACAACTTGTTCCCGCATTGCGTCAATTTCCGGACTTGGAAAAGCTGCCTATTGCGACAACATGTCCCCAACAGGACAAAAGACGCAATGGGCTATTACAGGTCCAAGTCATCCAATGGGCTGCGGATCTTGCCAAGGGCTTTGGTGCTAACGTGGGTGTAGATCTCGGTGGTATTGCTCGAACTGTGCCCAACAAGGCCTGGATGTAGCGGAGGTCTGTGCCTTTCTCCAGGAGGTGGGTGGCGAGAATATTCCACAAGGTATGCACGGAAACGGGTTTTGCAATACCCGCCCGTTCCTTGGCCCGATGAAAGATGGCCTGTACATGTATGCTCACCCGAGATCAGGTGCGTGGACCAGAAGGATCATAGCGGCCATGCCATTCCGCGCAACACGGCGATCACCACCGCATAGCGCGCGGCCTTGCCGATGAACATCAGCAGCAGCACCGGCCAAAGGCGGGCGCGGAACAAGCCCAAGGCGATGGCGATGGGGTCGCCGACAACCGGCAGCCAGCACAGCAGCGCGCACCAACTGCCATGGCGCCGCACCAGCACATGCCATCGTTCAGCCTTTCCGGGGTCCACCCGCAACCGGCGCATCAGCCTGCCTTCGGGGATCCAACGCCCAAGGCCGTAGTTCGTTATGCCGCCCAGCGTATTGCCGATGCTGGCCGTAAGCAGCAAGGGCAGCGTGCCCCAGGGGCCCAAGGCCATGGCGGCAAGTAGCGCCTCCGAGCTGAACGGCAGGATGGTCGCAGCCAGGAAGCTGGCCAGGAAGAGTGCCGGCAGGCCGGCATTGGCCCAACCCGTGAAAAGCTCCATGGGGCGCGAAGTTCAGCGGATCGGCACGCGATCGGCTAACCCAACCCGAAATGATCTGTAAAATGCATAAAACAATCCTCGCCACCACCATCTTGTTGGCCAGCCTGTCCGCCTCTGCGCAGGAACGCTCTTATCCCGGCAACGTCGGTGGCAACATCGGCATGGGCATCCCCTTGACTGAATTCGCCGACACCTGGGGCAAGGACATGTTCACCCTTGGTGCGCACCTCACGCTCCCCGCGCGGCACATTCCGTTCCAATTGGGCGCTGGCTTCAATTACGCGGCCATGGGCGGTACGCGGCAGACGGTTCCGGTATCGGTGCCCAACCTGGCCGCCACCGAGGGCCGGCTGGCCGTGAAGGCCAAAGTGCTCAGCTACCATCTGCTGCTGCGTTTCAGCCCGTTCAAAGGCCACGTGCGTCCCTACGTGGACGGGCTTGCGGGCATTCGGCAATTCACCACCCAAAGCACCATCAAGGTGGAAGGGCTGCATGACCCCGTGCAGCGCGAACGCAATGCGAACGACTTCACCTTGAGCGCAGGTTGGGCCGCCGGCCTGATGATCGACCTCGGTGAATCGGCCTACTTCGAGGCGCGTGCCGAGCGTTTCTTCACCGGAAAGGCCAGCTACGTGGATCCCACCTCCATTGCAGTGGACGACCAGGGTGCACTGCAGTTCAACACCTTGGAAAGTGGAACGGGCACGCTGAACCTGTTGGTAGGCGTGGGTTTCCGGTTCTGACGGAGCTGTCTGGCGCCACGCTTTGGGGCCCCTTTCCGGGCCACTCGCACCGCTTTGTTGGAAAAAGTGGTGAAAATCCGCTGACTTCCCCGGAATTGTTCGGCTCTTGAAGGGTAAACTTGCGCAACCCTAGCCCGGCATGGCAGAAGCCACCAAGCGCATCGAGCGTGCGCTGATCTCCGTATTCAACAAAGACGGCCTCGAACCCATGGTTCGTGAGCTTCACCGGCTTGGCGTTACCTTGTACAGCACCGGCGGCACGTGCAACTTCATTGAGGGCTTGGGCATCCCCGTGGTGCCCGTGGAAGAGCTGACGAACTTCCCCAGCATCTTGGGGGGACGGGTGAAAACACTGCATCCCAAGGTGTTCGGCGGCATTTTGGCGCGCAGTGGCCTGAAGGAGGACCAGGAGCAGCTGCGTGAACATGCCATCCCGCCCATCGACCTGGTGGTCGTGGACCTGTACCCGTTCGAGGCCACGGTGGCCGCAGGCGGCACGGAGCAGGAGATCATCGAGAAGATCGACATCGGCGGCGTGTCGCTGCTCCGTGCGGCGGCCAAAAACCACGCCGACGTGCTTGTGCTGCCGGCCCAGCGCTACTATGCCGAGGCGCTGCTGCTGATCAAAAGCCAGGACGGCGGCACCACAGCGGACCAGCGAAAGGCCTTTGCCCGGCATGCCTTTGCGGAAACAGCCCATTACGACCGCGCCATCCATGGCTGGTTCAGCGGCTTCGATCCGGAAGCCGTTCTGCGCACTTGCACCGGCAACGAACCCGTCCACCCGCTGCGCTACGGCGAAAACCCCCATCAGCCCGCCAGCTTCATCGGCGACCTGGGTGCCCTGTTCGAACAGCTCGGGGGCAAGGAACTAAGCTACAATAACCTGCTGGACCTGGATGCCGGCCTGGGCCTGATCGACGACCTGGCCACCCTGTGCAAAACCGGGGAGGAAGTGCCCTTTGCCATCCTGAAGCACAACAATGCCTGCGGGGCCGCCATCCGGCCCACCGCGCTGCAGGCGTGGGAAACAGCCTTGGCTGGCGACCCGGTGAGCGCCTTTGGGGGCGTGCTGGTCACCACCGCCACCATCGACGGGGACACGGCCAAGGCCATCGACCGTTTGTTCTTCGAGATCATTTGCGCGCCCGGCTACGACCCCGGTGCGCTGGAGATCTTGCGCCACAAGAAGAACCGCATCATACTGCGCCGCAAGCAAGCACGTATTCCGCCACGCCGCGTGCGCTCCGCCCTCAACGGCGTGCTGTCCCAATTGCCCGACCATTTGCGCGAGGGAGCGGCCGACATGCACACAGTGACCGCCAAGGCACCAACCGCGGCCGAACTGCGCGACTTGGTGTTTGCAAACGTACTGGTGAAACACACCAAGAGCAACGCCATCGTGCTGACCAAGAACGGGCAACTGCTGGGCAGCGGCACCGGCCAGACCAGCCGGGTGGACGCCCTGGAACAGGCCATCGCCAAAGCCGCCAAGTTCAACTTCAACCTGCACGGGGCAGTGATGGCCAGTGATGCCTTCTTCCCCTTCCCCGATTGCGTAACCATCGGCGCAACCGCCGGCATCACGGCCATCGTACAACCCGGCGGAAGCATCCGCGACCAGGAAAGCACCGACGCGTGCAACAAGCTCGGCATCGCCATGTGCACCACCGGCAACAGACACTTCAAACACTGACAACCCGACATGGGCTGGTTCAACAGCTTTTTCACCCAGGAGATCGCCATCGACCTTGGCACGGCCAACACCCTGATCATCCACAACGACAAGGTGGTGGTGGACGAGCCAAGCATTGTGGCCAAGGACCGTACCACCGGCAAGGTGATCGCCATCGGCCGGCAGGCCCAGCAGATGCATGGCAAGACCCATGAGAACATCAAAACCGTGCGCCCGCTGAAGGACGGCGTGATCGCCGACTTCCAGGCCGCCGAGGAGATGATCAAGGGCATGATCCGGATGATCAATCCCGGACGGCAGTTGTTCACGCCCAACATCCGCATGGTGATCTGCATCCCCAGCGGCATCACCGAGGTGGAGAAGCGTGCGGTGAAGGACAGTGCCGAGCACGCCGGAGCCAAGGAAGTGTACTTGATCCACGAACCCATGGCCGCCGCCATCGGCATCGGCATTGATGTGGAGGAGCCCATGGGCAACATGATCATCGACATCGGCGGGGGTACCTCGGAGATCGCCGTGATCGCCCTGGGCGGCATCGTGTGCGACAAGAACATCCGCGTGGCGGGCGATGAGTTCACCGACGACATTGAGGAGTACATGCGCCGACAGCACAACATCCTGGTGGGCGAGCGCACGGCCGAGCAGATCAAGATCGAGGTGGGCAGTGCCTTGGTGGAGCTCGAAGAGCCCCCGGCGGACTATGCCGTACGCGGGCGCGACCTGATGACGGGCATCCCCAAGGAGATCGTGGTGACCTACTCGGAAATTGCACAGGCGCTGGACAAATCCATCAGCAAGATCGAGGAGGCCATCCTGAGCGCGCTGGAAAGCACCCCGCCCGAGCTGAGCGCCGACATCTACCGCACGGGCATTTACCTGGCCGGCGGGGGCGCCCTGTTGCGCGGGCTGGACAAGCGCATCAGCATCAAGACCAAACTGCCCGTGCACGTGAGCGAAGACCCCCTGCGAGCCGTGGCCCGCGGCACCGGCATCGCCTTGCGCAACATCGACCGGTTCCAGTTCCTGATGCGCGAATAGGGCCGGGTCAACGATCCGGTCCTGCGCGAACGATGACGAGCCAGGAACATGCGCGATCTCTTCCGCTTCTTCTTCCGCCAGCGCAACAACCTGCTCTTCCTGGCCCTGATGGCCCTGTCCATGTACCTGCTCATCAATGGCAACATGCACCAGCGCGCACAGGCCATCAGCAGCAGCAATGCCGTTATCGGCCAGCTGTACAGCGTACGCAACGAAGTGGCCGAATACGCCGGCCTGCGTGAGGTGAACCGCCGCTTGGCCGCAGCCCTGGCCGCCGAGCGCAACCTGCGTTACAGCCTGCCCCTGCGGGCGGACAGTGCCCCGCCCGACACCGACAGTACCGGCCTGCAGACCTACCGCTTCATTACCGCCCACGTGATCAACGGCACCGTGCACAAGGAACGCAATTACATCACCTTGGGCAGCGGCTCCCTGGCCGGTATCCGGCCGGACATGGGCGTGATCGGCATGGACGGGCTGGTGGGCATCGTGCGCGAGGTGAGCCCCCATTTCGCCCTGGTGACCAGCGTGCTCGGAAATGAATTCCGCACCAGCGTGCGCCTGAAACGCACCGGCCACTTCGGCCTGTTGACCTGGGATACAGGCGACCCGGCCACTGCCTCGCTCACCGACGTGGCCAACCACGTACCGGTGTCGCCGGGCGACACCGTGGTCACCGGCGGCAACGACGGCATCTTCCCCCCGGACATCATGGTGGGCACCGTAACCAACGTGGACGATGACCCTTCCAGCAACTTCCACGGCATCAAGGTCCACCTTAGCGAGGACCTGTCCCGGGCCGCGTATGTGCATGTGGTTTCGGACCTGCTGAAGGCCGAACGCGATACCCTGCAAGCCAAGGTTGCCCAGCCATGATCGCCACCATCCTCAACCAGGTCCTTGCGTTCGTGGCCCTCGTGCTGATGCAGGCCATGGTGCTCGACCACCTGGACCTGGCGAACGGCTGGGTGGTGCCCTACCTCTATGTGTTCTTTCTCATTGCCCTGCCTTTCAACACCCCCCCTTGGGCCACCCTGCTGCTGGGCTTTGCGCTGGGCATGGCCATGGATTTCTTCACCAGCACGCCCGGCATGCACGCCAGCGCCTGCACCCTGATGGCGTTCGTACGCCTGCTGATGCTGCGCCTACTGGCCCCGCGCGACGGTTACGACCCCCTGAAGCGGCCCATCGTGGCCCACATGGGGATGGCCTGGTACATCACCTTTGCCTCCGCCCTCATCCTTGCGCACCATTTGTGGCTTTTCTTCGTTGAGGTTTACCGCTTCGACAACTTTCCCTCCACATTCCTGCGCGCCGTGATGAGCGCTGCGGCCACGCTGCTGCTCTGCCTGCTGGCCCAAGCGCTCACCACACGCGCTACCCGCCTGCAATGAACCTCGATGAACGCAAGTACGTCCTGATCGGCGGGGTGCTGTTCATCTGCGTCGTGTTCGTGCTGCGCTTGTTCTGGATCCAAGTGGTGGACCAGCACTGGGCGGCACGCGCGGCCGACATCAGCGAGCGCAAGATCACCGTGTTCCCTTCGCGCGGCCTCATCATCGACCGCCATGGGGAGCTCTTGGTGGCCAATACGCCCGTGTATGACATCATGGTGGTTCCGCGCGAGGTGAAGGGCCTGGACACCCTGGGCCTGTCGCAGCTGCTCAATGTGCCCATGGACCAGGTGCGGGAACGTCTGCGCAAAGCGGCGGAATACTCCGTTTGGAAGCCCAGCGAATTTGAAAAACAGATCACCGCCGGCCAGTATGCCGCCATCTCGGTGCAGCTGTACAAGTACCCCGGCTTTTACGCCCAGAGCCGCACGCTGCGCACCTACCCCCCCCACGTGGGCGCCCACATGCTGGGCTACATCAGCGAGGTAAACGCACGGCAGGTGGAGCGCGACCCCTACTACAAGCCCGGCGACATGATCGGGGTGGGCGGACTGGAGAGCTACTACGAAAAGGAACTGCGCGGCCGGCGCGGCGTGAAGTACGTGGTGGTGGACGTGCACAACAACATCCAGGGTTCGTTCAACGGAGGGGAGTTCGACACCTTGGCGCACGCGGGCAAGAACCTATATACCTCCATCGACCTGCAACTGCAGTCCTTGGGTGAGCGGTTGATGCAGCACAAAAAGGGCAGCATTGTGGCACTGGACCCCAAGACCGGGGAAGTGCTGGCCCTAGTGAGCTCCCCGGCCTACGACCCGGAACTGCTCACCGGGCGGGTGCGCAACAGCAACTACCGCATCCTGCAGCAGGATTCCCTTCGGCCGCTGTTCGACCGGGCCCTGCAGGCCCAATACCCGCCCGGTTCCATCTTCAAGCTGGCCCAGGCGGCCATCGCTTTGCAGGAAGGCGTGATCAACCTCAACACGGGTTTCCCGTGCAACAAAGCCCTGGTGGGGTGCCACAACCATCCGTACGCCGCCAATGTGGAGCAGGCCGTGCAGTTCTCCTGCAACCCCTACTTCTACCAGGTCTTCAAGCGCGAAGTGGAGCAGGGCGCGGCCAAGAACCGCTTTGAGGATGCGGCGCTGGGGTTGGCCAAATGGAAGACGGCCATGGAAAGCTTCGGGCTGGGCCACCCCCCGCACTTGGACCTGCCCGCCGTAAAGGGGGGAAGCATACCGGGGGTAAGCTTCTACAACCGCATCTACGGGGAGAAAGCCTGGTCGTTCAGCACCATCTATTCGCTCAGCATCGGCCAAGGGGAAGTGTTGGTGGCCCCGGTTCAAATGGCCAACCTGGCCGCCATCTTCGCCAACAGGGGCTACTACTACGACCCGCATCTGGTGCGGGCCATCGGCTCGCCGGACAGCCTGAACATGCACGTGCAGCGGCACCACACCATGGTGGACGACCAGTGGTTCCCCCCCTTGGTGGAAGGCATGCGCCGCGTGGTGAACGAGCCGGGCGGCACCGCGCGCCAGGCACGGATACCCGGCATTACCGTGTGCGGGAAGACAGGCACGGCACAAAACCCGCATGGCAAGGACCACGCCGTGTTCATCGCCTTTGCGCCCATGGACGACCCGAAGATCGCCATCGCCGTGTACGTGGAAAACTCAGGCTTCGGCGGCACCTGGGCAGCACCCATCGCCAGCCTGTGCATGGAGCAGTACCTCACGGACACCATCACCCGGCCCGACCTGATGCAGCGCATGCTGGAGGCCGACCTGATCGCCACCGAGGGCAACTACACCAAGTTCGTCAGCAAACGGCGCAAGCAATGAGCCAACGGGACAGCATATGGCGCAACATGGACAAGCCGCTGGTGCTGATGTACCTGCTGCTGATGGCCATGGGCTGGGCCAACATCTACAGCGCCGCCTACGACCCCGAGCACGCCAACCTCTTCGACCGCGCCCGCGAATACGGCGCACAGAGCGTGTGGATCGTGGCCTCGCTGCTGATCGGTGCCGCCATGCTGCTGGTGCGCGGCGAGTTCATCCGCAACCTGGCCTACCCCGTTTACGCCTTCGTGCTGCTGCTGCTGGTGCTGGTGCTGCTGGTGGGCCGCGAGGTGAACGGTGCCAAGGCCTGGTTCGGCGTGGGCGGCTTCGGCATCCAGCCGGCCGAGTTCAGCAAGTTCGCCACTTCCTTGGCGCTTTCCAGTTACCTCAGCGGGCTGAAGACCCTCAAGGAGGCGCGCTCCCGGGTGGTGGCCGCAACACTGATCCTGCTGCCCGTGGGCCTGATTATGCTGCAGCCCGACACCGGCACCGCCTTGGTGAGCGCGGCCTTTGTGCTGGTGCTCTACCGCGAGGGCCTGTCGGGTAACATCCTGTTGATCGCCATCCTGGCCGCCATCCTCGTGGTGCTTTCGTTGATCATGAAGGAATCGGTGTATTCCATCCCGTTCACCGGCACGGAGGTCCACGGGCAATACTTCCTGATCTTCCTGTTGGCGGTGTTCTGCCTGCTCATCTTCCTGTTCGTGCGCAAGTTCGTTCTCAAGCACCGCCGCAAGCGCATCTATGTGTACCTGCTCGCCGTGCTGCTGGGGTCGGCCGCCTTCATCAGCAGTGTCGACCACCTGGTGGACCGCATGCCCGCACACCAGCAAACGCGCATCCGGGTGCTGCTCGGGCTGGAGTATGATCCGCGCGGGTTCGGGTACAACGTGGAGCAAAGCAAGACGGCCATCGGCAGCGGAGGCTTGCTGGGCAAGGGTTTCCTGAACGGCACCTTCACCAAGTACAAGTACGTGCCCATGCAAAGCACCGATTTCATTTTTTGCACCGTGGGCGAGGAATGGGGCTTCGTGGGGTCGGCCGTGGTGGTGCTGCTCTTCGGGGCGCTCATCCTGCGCTGTATCCAGATCAGCGACCGCCAACGGTCGCGCTTCACGCGGATCTACGCCTATTGCGTGGCCAGCATCTTCTTCCTGCACCTGATGATCAACGTAGGCATGGCCATCGGGCTGGCCCCGGTGATCGGCATTCCACTGCCCTTCTTCAGCTACGGGGGCAGTTCGCTCATCGGGTTCACCATCCTGCTGGCCATCCTGGTGCGCTTGGATGCTGAGCGGCTCGAAGTGCTGCGGTAGGGATGCACCACTGCCGTTCCCTGTTGGGGGCATCCCCCTCCGGCAACCGGTAGGCCTTAATAAAGAAGGGCGACCCGCCGAGTGGGCCGCCCTTCCGGGTTCTGTTGTACGGATCGGAGCTCAATAGTACTGCGAGCGGTTGTCCTTCACGTCGGCGCCTTCCACCAACGCATTGAACACTTGTCCGGCGGCGCGATTGCGCACCCGGTCCGTCAGCATCTTCAGGTCTTCAGCGCCTGCGGGCATTTCACCGGCGGGCACCAGCGAACCCATCTGGGCCACGCACACCGCCATGTCGCCGGTGAGCGGAGCGCTGGTGGTGCCGTTGGCCAAGGCAAAGATGGATCCGATCAGCTTCACGTCGCTGTACCCCCCTGGCAGGGAATTCGTGCTGAAGGCCAGCGCATTGGCCTGCTGCACCGTGCTGCCAACTTCCTGGGCCAGGGCTTGCAGGTCGGCCTTGTTCGTCATTTTCGCCACTAAGGCCTCGGCCTTTTTCCCCTTCCTTACTTCCTTGGTAAACTGCTCGCGGACATCGGCCAATTGGGGCACCCCGGGCTGGCGGATCGCATGCAGGCTGCACACCACGTAACTGTCGCCGCTCACCAGCGGTTCGCTGCTGGGCGCATCGGCGGCGGCGTGGTTCACCCAGCGCACCACCTCATCCGCGTTCTGCAGGCCCGGCACGTAATTCTGGTCAGGCCGAATGTTGTCCACGGGGGTGTACACCAAGCCCTGCTCTTCCGCCGCCTTGCGGAATGAGGCCGAATCCGGGTGGTTCAGGGAAAACTCGTTCGCCGTCTTCCACATGGCCTTCATGGCCTGCAGGGGCGTGATCTTGCGGGTGATGGTCCGCACCCGGCGCTCCTTGCGCGAGCGCTTGCCCAGCACTTCCACGATGTGGTAGCCGTAAGAGGTTTTCGCGATGGTGATCGCGCCCACGGGCTCATCGAAGCTGGCCTTGGTGAACTCGGGCACCATGCGCTGGCGGTCGAACCATTCGTATACCCCGCCGGTGTTCTTGCTGCCGGGATCGTCCGAGAAGCGGGACACCATCTGTTCAAACTTGCTGCGGTCGCGCTTCACCACGGCCAGCAGGCTGTCGGCACGCTGCTTGGCGGCCAGGTCCTGCTCGGAACCATCCCCGGGGGAGGTGAGCAGGATGTGCCGCACGCGCGCCTCCTCCACATCCGCCAGTTCGGCCACCTTCACCAGCTCCCAACTGCCCCCGTTGCGGAAGGGGCCGATCACGGTGCCCACCTCGGCATGGGTGATCAGGGAATCGTTCAGGTGGTCCGCCGTTCCTTCCTGGTAGGCGGTGGGCGCAGGCGAGCGGTTGTCCGAATAGGACATCACCAGGGCGCTGTCCGCGCTGCTGGTCGTGGCGGCCTCAAAGTCGGCCTTCAGGGCCTGCATGTCTTCGCGGGCGTGCTCGATGTCCTCTTGGCTCGGGGTGGCGTTGAACTGCACGTAGGCAAAAGCGCGCGAGGCGGTTTGGCGGTACTGGCGGTCGTTCTTGTGGGCGTCGTAGAAGCGGCGCAGCTCCGCATCGGCAACAGGGTACAGGCTGTCCGGCTCGGCATCCATGCGCTGGGCCACGAACTTGAAGTCGGCCTTGAGGTTCTTCGCCTGCCATTCGTCCAGCACCTGTGCACCGTTCACAAAGCAGCTCTTCTTCACCAGGTCGTTGTACTTGGCTTGGATGCGCTGGGGCACGAAGGTGCGCTTCTGCATGTCGAACAGGGCGAGGTTGTTCTCCTGCACGTATTTGAAATACTGCTTGAGGCGCTCGGTGCTCACCTGGCCCGTGGCCGGGTCCATGAAGCTTTGGTTGTTGCGGAAATCGGGCAGGATGTTGTTGCCGAAGCGGATATCATCATATTCCTCCCGGCTGATGGTGGTGCCGAAACCGGCTTCCTCCGCCTGCTCGCTCAGGGTGTAGTGGCGCAGCAGGTCGCTCCATACGCCGTTGCGCACTTGCTGCTGCAAGTTGTTGTCCACCGTGGTGCCGTTCTGGCGGTACAGGTCCAATTGCTGGTCCACCAAGTTGGAGAACTGTTGCACGTCGATGTCGTTGCCGGCAATGGAGCCCACGTTGCGGTCGGGCCCGCCGGAACGGTTGCCGATGAAATCGCCCACCACGAACAGCGCCAGGGCACCGCCCACAATGATCCCCAACAGGGTTCCCCGCTCGCGGATCTTTCCAATTACTGCCATTTACTTATGCTTGAAAGGGGGGCAAATATAGGCGGGTGGCCCGTTCAGAAAGAATTCATGCAGCGGTCACGGTTCTTCCGGCACCTGCCCTCCCTCTTGAACGATCGGATCCGAACCCGGTGAACGCTGCTTGCTTGCCCGCCATGTGCCCCCATCACGCAGGAAAGGCGCGGGCTTCCACGCGCGGACTTCGGCTGCCACATTGTCACCCAAGCGCGCAATTGGTACCTTCGCCCCCCTTTTACAATGAGCAAGAAGTTGTATATCGAAAGCTACGGCTGCCAGATGAACGTCAGCGACAGCGAGGTGGTGGCGAGCATTCTGGCCAAGGAGGGCTACACCGCTGTGGGCAGTGCCGAGGAAGCCGACCTGATCCTGCTGAACACGTGCAGCGTGCGCGAGAAGGCCGAGCAGACCGTGCTGCAACGCATCAACGAGATGAACCGCCTGAAGGCGGTGAACAAGGACCTGAAGGTGGGCGTGCTGGGCTGCATGGCCGAGCGGATGAAGGAGAACCTGCTGGTGGAGAAGAAGGTGGTGGACCTGGTGGTGGGGCCCGATGCCTACCGCAGCCTGCCCCGCCTGTTGGATGAAGTGGGCAGCGGGCAACGCGCCGTGAACGTGCTGCTGAGCCGGGAGGAAACCTACGGGGAGATCGTGCCGGTGCGGCTGAACAGCAACAGCGTTACCGCCTTCGTCACCATCATGCGGGGCTGCGACAACATGTGCGCCTTCTGCGTGGTGCCCTTCACCCGCGGGCGCGAACGCAGCCGGGACCCGGAAACCATTGTGCAGGAGTGTGTGCAATTGGTGGCCGACGGCTACAAGGAGGTCACCCTGCTGGGGCAGAACGTGGACAGCTTCCGCTGGAACATCGACGCACGGGGAACCGTGAAAGACCCCGGCCTGCCCGTAACGGATTTCGCCGACCTGCTGGAAATGGTGGCCTTGGCCTGCCCCGGCCTCCGCATCCGGTACAGCACCAGCCACCCCAAGGACATGACCGACAAGGTGCTGGCGGTGATGGCCAAGTACG
This sequence comes from Flavobacteriales bacterium, assembly GCA_023957375.1. Classification (GTDB taxonomy): domain Bacteria; phylum Bacteroidota; class Bacteroidia; order Flavobacteriales_F; family PHOS-HE28; genus PHOS-HE28. The sequence goes on from JAMLHB010000003.1 coordinate 179,193, forward strand.
GCAACATCTGCAAATACATCCACCTGCCGGTGCAAAGCGGCAGCAGCCATGTGCTCCAGGGCATGAACCGCGGCTACGACCGCGACTGGTACATGGAACGCGTAGCCTCCATCCGGCGCTACATGCCTGATTGCGCCTTGAGCACCGACATCATCGCGGGTTTCTGCGGCGAAACCGAGGAAGACCACCGGGCCACCCTCTCCCTGATGGACGAGGTGGGCTACGACATGGCCTTCATGTTCAAGTACAGCGAACGGCCCAAAACCTTGGCGGCCCGGAAGCTTCCGGATGACGTGCCCGAAGAGGTGAAAAGCCGCCGCCTCACCGAGATCATCGATGCCCAGAAGGCCAACTCGGCCAAGCGGATGGCCACCTATGTGGGCCAGGTGCACGAGGTACTGATCGAAGGGGTGAGCAAGCGCAGTGACCAGTTCATGTTCGGGCGCAACACGCAGAACTCCGTGGTGATCGTGCCGCGTTTCAGTGAGCAGTTGTCAGTTGTAAGTTGTCCGGCTGCAAGGAAGGGCGATGGCCGCGATGAAAGTTCTCTTCGCGACCTGACAACCAGCAACCAACAACTGACAACCCCTGAGTTACGTCCCGGCGACCTCATCCAAGTCCGCATTACCAGCGCCACCGCCGGGTCGCTGCAAGGGGAACCGCTGGCCATGATGAACGCAACCGCACCGTCGGCATGAACGTGCAACCCATCAAGCAACGCTTCGGCATCATCGGCGCCTCGCCCTTGCTGGACCGTGCCATTGAGATCGCCGCGCAGGTGGCGCCCACCGACCTCAGCGTGCTGATCAGCGGCGAAAGCGGCAGCGGCAAGGAGGTGATGCCCCAGATCGTGCACGCCTTCAGCGCCCGCAAGCACGGACCATACATCGCCGTGAACTGCGGCGCCATACCCGAGGGCACCATCGACAGCGAGCTCTTCGGCCACGAAAAAGGGGCCTTTACCGGGGCGCATGAGGCCCGCAAGGGCTATTTCGAGGTGGCCAACGGAGGCACCATCTTCCTGGATGAGGTGGGCGAACTGCCCTTGGCCACGCAAGTGCGCCTGTTGCGCGTGCTGGAAACCGGCGAGTTCATCCGTGTGGGCAGCAGCAAGGCCCAGAAAACGGATGTGCGCGTGGTGGCCGCCACCAACGTGGACATGCTGCAGGCCGTGCAGCGCGGCCGCTTCCGCGAAGACCTTTACTACCGGCTCAACACCGTCCCCATTCACGTGCCCGCCCTGCGTGAAAGGCCGGAGGACATCCACCTGCTCTTCCGTTGGTTCGCCCAAGAGGCGGCCACTCGCTACAAGGCCCCGCCGATCACCCTCTCCGAAAAGGCCCGCCAACTGCTCACCGCATACCGCTGGCCCGGCAATGTGCGCCAGCTACGCAACCTCACCGAGCAGATCAGCGTGATCGAAAAGGAACGCGAAATAGGCGCCGAAACGCTCGCCAGCTACCTCCCCCGCGAAAGCACCGCCCTGGTGCCTGCCGGGGAATTGGGCACCGCACAGGGCATGGAGGCCATCAACGAAAGGGAGCTCATCTTCAAGTTCCTCTTCGACATGAAGAGCGACCTCAACGCCTTGAAGGAACAAGTACGCCTGCTGGGCGGGGCAGCGCAAGGCATGGTGGCCCACCAGCCCCCCGCCCCCTACCCGGACCAGATCCTGCTGGCCCACGGGGCCGACGGGGGCATGAGCATCAGCATGCCCGACCGGGCGGACGAGGAGGTGGAGCACACCGAGGTGCAGGAATCCCTGAGTTTGGAGGAAAAAGAACGCGAGCTGATCCAAAAAGCGTTGGACAAGCACCGCGGAAAGCGCAAAAAGGCCGCGCAGGAACTCGGCATCAGTGAACGTACCCTTTACCGCAAGATCAAGGAGTGGAACATCGGATGACCACCGCCATGGCGGGCCTGGCGCTGATCGCAGCGGCCGGTTGCACCGTGAACTATTCGCTCAGCGGCGGGTCCGTGCCCGCGTCGGCAAAAACATTGAGCGTGGCGGCCATGGATGCGCGCGCCCCGCTCTGCCCCCCGCAGGCCGCCCAGGTGATCACCGAGGCCGTGCGCGACCTGATGCAGGCCCAAACACCGCTCAACCTGGCGCAAGGTGATGGCGACATTGCCTACGAAGGAACCATTACCGGCTACGACGTGCAACCGGTGAGCATCCAGGCCGATGAAACCGCCGCCCTCAACCGGCTCACCGTCACCCTCACCGTCCACTATACCAACAAGGCGGACAGCAAGGCCAACGCGGATTTCACCGTTTCCCGCTTCGCCGACTACCCCAGCACGCAGGACCTTGGCAGCGTGGAGACCGCCTTGGTGGAGGATATCGCCAAGCAATTGGCACAGGATATATTCGACCGTACTTTGGGCAACTGGTGATCAACGGCAACATGGACCGCGAACGACTTGCCGAACTGCTTCAACACCCCGCCCGCACGGCAGAATCGGACCTGGCCGGCCTGCGCGCCATGGCCGGGCGGTTTCCCTGGTTCAGCGGTGCCCGGCTGTTGATGGCCGTGGGCGCGCACGGCACGGGCAACGTGCTGGACGCCGAAGGCCAGGAACCATCGGCCGCGCACCTGCCCTCACGTGCCGTGTTGTATGACCTGCTGCACCCGGAGGAAACGGTCCCTGCCACGGTGGCTATGCAGGTAGTGAGGGAGGAAGTGGCGGTACCACCGTTGCCGACCCTTGCTGCACCCATTGGCACGGCCCCGGCAACGGGCCCGGATCCCGACCAGGTGGCCCAAGACGCCATGGAACAACGGCCGGAACCGGAAGTTCGGAACGAAAAGGAGGGTGACCAAGCACCGGACGCCACCGGTCCCGCCACCCCGCTGGCCGGCGGCAATACCGCCGCTTTGCCTGGCGAAGCGCCCGGCACCCCAGATTTCCTGGCCCGCCTCTATGCCGAAGCCGTGCAAAGCACCCACTTCAACATAGAGCAGTGGGCCACTCCTGCCCCACCTCCCCAGCCAGCCGGGCCGGAACAGCATGCGGAACAGGGCGAAAGCCGTCCCGTTCCACCGGAACCCTCCGGCGGCGCGATCGGCTCCGACGCGGCGCCCCCCACGGCCAGCGATAGAATGCGGCTGACCGACTGGCTCGCACAAGCCAGCACCCCAAGCCCGGGTGCCACGGCGCCCACCCCGGCACCACCAGCCGCACATGAAGCAGGCATGGGCGTGAAGGCCGCCGCAGGGCCGGACCCGGGGGCCCCGGACCAGTCGGCGATCCTGGACCGCTTCATCCAGCACGCCATCCCGCCGCCCAAGGCGGAAAAGGCCGCGTTCTTCACCCCCCAAAAGGCCGCCAAACGCAGCCTGCAGGATGAAGGGATCGTGAGCGAAACACTGGCCCGCATACACGAAAAGCAAGGCAATTTTGCCAAGGCCAAGGAAGTATATGACCGCCTGGCTGTCCTGCATCCGGGGAAAAGCATTTACTTCGCAGCCCTTTCCAAGGCCCTTGAAGGCCGAACGAACAAGTAGAAATGGTCGCCATCTCCATCATCATCATCATCCTGGCCGTGCTGCTCGGCTTGGTCGTACTTGCGCAAAACCCCAAGGGTGGCGGCCTCGCCGCGGGCTTCACCGGTGCCCAGCAGATCGGTGGCGTGCAGCGCACGGCGGACTTCATGGAAAAGGCCACATGGACGTTGGCCATCGCCATCATGGCCCTGTGCCTGGTGTCCGCATCCCTGCAAAACACCACCGTGGTGGGCGACAACCTGGACGCCCCCATCGTGCTGGACGAAAACCCCAATGCGAGCTCGGCCATCGTGCCCAGCGACAGCATGGCGGTTTCAGCCCCCCAAGGCAATTGAGAAGCGGCTACGGCCAGCCTGTCAGTTCCAACTGACATAACGGAGCGGCTCCCCGCTCTCTCGGACACTTTTGGCAGTCCGGTGTACTTGGCACGGGAATGGCTGGCTGCGCGCCGCAAATCAATCCAATCCCAAACAAAACATGGCGACCAAAGTGAAGCCCTTGGCTGACCGCGTGCTGGTAGAAGCTGCCGCGGCCGAAGAAACCACCAAAGGCGGGATCATCATCCCCGACACGGCAAAGGAGAAACCCCAACGCGGCAAGATCATTGCCATCGGAACCGGCCGCATTTCGGACGAAGGCAAAGTGACCCCGCTAAGCGTGAAGGTGGGCGACCAGGTCCTCTACGGCAAGTACAGCGGAACCGAGCTGAACTTGGACGGCAAGGACTACATGATCATGCGCGAAAGCGACATCTACGCCGTGCTGAACTGAGCGCACACCAACAACGGACAACGCAAAAACGACAACTGAACCAACATGGCAGCAAAAAACATTCAATTTGAAGTGGATGCCCGCGACCGCCTCAAGCGCGGCGTGGACCACTTGGCCAATGCAGTAAAGGTGACCCTCGGGCCCAAAGGCCGCAACGTGATCATCGAAAAGAAATTCGGCGCCCCCCAAGTGACCAAGGACGGTGTTACCGTAGCCAAGGAGATCGAGCTCAAGGAAGCCGTGGAGAACATGGGCGCCCAAATGGTGAAGGAAGTGGCCAGCAAAACGGCCGACATCGCCGGTGATGGTACCACCACCGCCACCGTGCTCGCACAATCCATTGTGGCAGGCGGGCTGAAGAACGTGGCGGCCGGGGCCAACCCCATGGACCTCAAGCGCGGCATCGACAAGGCCGTTTCAACCGTGGTGGCCGAGCTCAAGAAAATGAGCAAGACCGTGGGCGACGACAATGACAAGATCCGCCAGGTGGCCACCATCAGCGCGAACAACGACGATGCCATCGGCACCCTGATCGCCCAGGCCATGGCCAAGGTGAAGAAGGAGGGCGTGATCACCGTGGAAGAGGCCAAGGGAACCGACACCACCGTGGAAGTGGTGGAAGGCATGCAGTTCGACCGCGGCTACCTCAGCCCCTACTTCGTGACCAATGCGGACAAGATGGAGGCCGAGCTGGACAACCCCCACATCCTGATCTACGACAAGAAGATCAGCACGATGAAGGAGCTGCTCCCCATCCTGGAGAAGAGCGCACAAACGGGCAAGTCCCTGCTGATCATCAGTGAGGATGTGGACGGCGAGGCGCTGGCCACCCTGGTGGTGAACAAGATCCGCGGCGCCCTGAAGGTGGTGGCCGTAAAGGCACCTGGCTTCGGCGACCGCCGCAAGGCCATGCTGGAAGACATTGCCATCCTCACCGGAGGCACCGTGATCAGCGAAGAGCGCGGGTTCAAGCTGGAAAACGCCGACCTGAAGATGCTGGGCACCGCCGAGAAGGTGAGCATCGACAAGGACAACACCACCATCGTGAACGGTGCGGGCAAGAAGGCTGACATCACTGCGCGCGTGGGCCAGATCAAGGCCCAGATCGAGACCACCACCAGCGACTACGACAAGGAGAAGCTGCAAGAGCGCTTGGCCAAGCTGGCCGGCGGCGTGGCCGTGCTCTATATCGGCGCCGCCACCGAGGTGGAGATGAAGGAAAAGAAGGACCGCGTGGACGACGCCCTGCATGCCACCCGCGCCGCCGTGGAGGAGGGCATCGTGCCGGGCGGTGGTGTGGCCTACATCCGGGCACAGAAAGTGCTGGAAAAGATGGAAGGCGCCAACAATGACGAGACCACGGGCATCGCACTGGTGCGCCGCGCCTTGGAAGAGCCCCTGCGCCAGATCGTGGAAAACGCCGGCATGGAAGGCAGCATCGTGGTGCAGAAGGTGCGCGACGGCAAGGCCGACTTCGGCTTCAACGCCCGCACCGAGGAGTACGAGAACCTGCTCGCCGCAGGCGTGATCGACCCCACCAAGGTGGCCCGCGTGGCATTGGAGAACGCAGCTTCCATCGGCAGCATGCTGCTGACCACCGAGTGCGTGATCAGCGAGGAGAAGGAGGAAAAGCCTGCCGCAGGCATGCCCGACATGGGCGGCATGGGCGGGATGATGTAAGCCCACAAGCCTCAGCAAACGGAAGGGCCGCCCGGATCGGGCGGCCCTTCCTGTTCTTGCACGTTCCGTTCATCGCGCACCCCCTCCCGCCGCTTCGCGCTTCCGGCGGGAACGAACGCGGAGCACGCCCCATCCCGCGAGCAGCACGCCCAGGGTCGTAAGCATCCACCACCATGGCCACCGGCCCCGTGTTTCCACCGGTGCCACATCCCCGGTAAGCACCAAGCCCGCCCAGTAGTAGGGCAAGGCCAGTTCATCCTGGGCCGTGGCGAGGAACTCCAACTTGGCTTGGCGCAGCGCCTGGTGCTTGGGCATGCCCTGCTCCAAGTGCTTGAAAAAACTGTCCATGATCTGTGCGCTCACCTTTTCATCGATGCTCCACAGGGAAGCCACCAAGCTGGGGCAACCAGCATAAGCAAAGCTCGCCCCCAGCGAGCGCACACCCTCGCCCGGGTCCACCTTGCCGCTGCCCGATTCACACGCCGTGATCACGGCCAGCTGGGCTTTCAGGTCCAGTGCATAGATCTCATAGGCGTGCAGGTATCCATCACCACCACTGGCCGTGCCGTCGCCGTCCTTGCTGAGCACCAAGCGGGAATACATCGGCGACTTCGGGTTCATCTCGGCATGGGTGCCGAGGAACAGGATCCCGTAGGTGCCCGCTTGTCTCGTGAAGGCCTCTTCCGTGGCCGCGGTACCCGTAACCACCGTGGCACCTTCCGACTCTCCAAGTGCCATGGCCGTGCCCATGGCGAACGGTTGCCGCACGAAGCTCAGGAAGCGGCGATCCATTTCGGCGGTGTCCTTCACTTGGGTGCGATAGGCCTGCTTCACATCGTCGGTAAATCCGGGGGCCATGGCCAGCGTGCCCTTCGCCCTGCCGGGTGCGCCATCGGCAAATTGGAGCGCCGTGGTGGCACTGAGCAGGTAACTGATCGTGTAGCGATGGATCAGCAGGTGCTCCTTGAAATCCTTCACGCCGGGTTGGGAAAGCAAGGCCTCGAAGTTCACCGAACCCAGCTCCGCATCGGGAATGATGAACAATTCACGCGCCGGCAGCTTTTCAGCGATCGGCGCGAACACGTGGTTGTACACTGCATGGGCATTGGCCACGTAGGCTGCTGATTCACGCTTCATCAACGCGGCCCGGAGTTCATCCACGGCCCGGCCCAGGTCCTTGGCATCCATCCGCACCAGGTCCGCCGCTTTCTCCCCCACCATCAACGCATAGAGGTGGTCGCCGGCACGCACGTACGACAGCAGTTGCCGGTCCGGTGCAAGCAAGTGCTTCCGGATGTCCGCAAGGGATGCCGTGCGTCCGCCATGGCGCAGGGCGAAATACTTGGGGTAGGTGTGCTCCAGGAACACCAGGAAATCGGCATACTCCCGCTCATGCCGGTCCAGATCGGTAATGGAGGCGCGATCTCCTCCCTCAATGGTGACCGCGTCCTGCAGCTCCTGTTCGCGCACCAGGATCGAATCCGGGACGCCCGCAAACCGTAAGCCCGCGAAGGAATTCAACTTTTCCTTGAGCAGGATCGACCGGTTGGCCTCGGAAAGATCCAGGAACCCTTGGAGGTCCGCCTCGGAGCGGCTGCGTGCATACTGTTCATAGGCAAGGTCCAGCGCCAAGGCGAAGAGGCGCTGTTGCGATCCGGTAAGCCGTAGCTTGCTGGCTGCATCCGACAGCCCCGCCCGGTTGCGCTCCAGCGACCGGATGGCCAGCCCGATCATGTCCTTCCAGGTTTTCCGGACGCTGTCGGGGACGGGCATGGCTTGCTCCGCACGGATCGTCCAGTACACCACATCGGGCAGCAGCCCAGGCTCGGCGCAGGAGGTCGGGCCGTTCCCGGTGAGCACCGCTTGTGCGCGGTCCTGCATCATGGCCCAGGCTCCGCGGGCCAGGTCGCGCGCTTGTTGGAAGCGGCCGATGAGGAATGCCTGCTCGGCCATGCGTACATCGCACAAGGCAACACCTGCGTTGTCCTCCTGCGTCGCAAGGCGCGCCGCGATATCCCGTGCTTGCCGCAAATCGTCGAAGGCTTCCGTGTGCAGGCCCAGGCCGCTTTTCATGCTGGCCCGCTTTTTCAAGGTGCCCAGCAGGATGGAGCTGGTGGCGTCATCCGCAACGTGCCGCCCATTGGCAATGCTGAGCCGGAACAGCGAATCCGCACTGGTGCGGTTCCCCTGCTGCGCCAAGATATCGGCCAGCTTCGCTGCTGCGCGGACGTACTCCTCGCTCTGCTTGCCGTAGCGCTGTTCGCAGGCAGTGAGGTAGGCGCGCTCAAGCACTTCGGCCTTTTTCAACGCGCCTGCCGCCAGTTCCAGGTCGGCCATGCGATCGCGCACCGAGAGCAGCTGCGGATCATCGGGGTGCAGCACGCTGCTGCGGTCCGTCCAGGCCAGTTCCAGCAGTTCCCGCGCGCGGCCCTCGTCGCCGATGGCGAAGTACACGGTGGCCAGGTTCAAATACGTACGGGAGCGGTTCACCGTGGCTTCATCGCGGGTGAACGGGTCCTTGGTCGCAGCCAGCAGCTGATCGAACATCCGCAAGCTGGCGTGGTAATTGGCTTTGCTTCGCGCCAGATCGCCTGATTGCTGCCAGAGCACACCCAAGTTGCCATAGGTGCTGGCCTTGCGGTTCAGGATGGGCTCCGTGGTGCCGTCCCCCAATGTTTCCAAGGCCTTGTTGTACCATTCTTCAGCCTCATGGACAAAGCCGAGGTGCCAATTGGCCACGCCTGCGGCGGTGTACGATTCGGCCCATTGCGCCACAGCCACCGAATCCGCCTTTGCGTACTCCCTCAATGCCGCCTTGGCCTGGGCAAGGGAACTTCGGTGATCGCCGATGATGCTGTAATCGAACGCCAAGTACTGGTGTGCCCTTCCGCCCATGGCGCGGGGCACTCCGGGCCGTTTCGCGACCACGGTGGCCAGTGAATCAACCCGCACGCATTGCTTGTACCGCCCGGCCTCGTAATAGATCCAGCTCAGGTCGAAGAGGGCATCCATGCGGTCTGCCGCCTTGTAGGTGCTCCCCATGCGCGCCAACACGCTTTCGGCAGCGGCAATACCGGCATCCGCGCCTTTGGTCTTACCCATGGCGCGGCCATACTTGTACAGGTACTGGTGGAGGGAATCCTGCCACGTGGTGCCTTGGGCCTGCTCCAGTTGGGCCTCGATCAAGCGTGCCACTTCCGCGTAGCGCTCCGCTTCATACGCTTTGCCAATGAGCGCGTGGCGCGCAGCCAGATCCTGCGCCCCGGCATGGAGCGAAATAGAGACCAACAGCAATGCCCAAAAGCTCCTCATTGCTCATTGACCGATCTTGTCCTCGATCTGCCGCACCCGTTCTCCGTATGTACCGTCCCGCTCCATGCCCAGTGCCCGCATCTCTTCGTAACGGCCTTCATGCAGCAAGGAGAGGAACAGGAACCACTTGGCCTTTTCATGGAAAGCCGACGCCGGATCGTTGGCGACAGCCTTGTACAGGGGAATTGCGCCGGCGGCATTGCCTTTCGCGAGCTGTGCGTTGGCGATGTAATAGTTCAAGGTGTCATTGCCGGGCGAGGCAGGCAACAGCTTGTTCCATTTGTCGGCAGCTTCCTGGTAGTCTCCCAGTTTATAGGCCACCATGGCATCCTGGAAGGCGGGATTGCGGGTGGCGCTCATGGGCACGGGCAGTCCCGGGTCTGTTTGGTGGAATTCCGCATAGAGGCGCTCATTCAGCGGCGGGCGGCTGAACCACCACAGCCCACCGATGAGCAGCACGGCCACGGCAGCGGCGTACTTCAGGAAATGGCCCCATCCGGTGGATCCGCGTTCTTCATCCTGCGCCATGATGCTGCGCAACGATCGCTGCATGCCGCCCAATTCCACGGCCAGCATGTTCTCGCGCTGCATCGCCACTTCGGCGCGCAGCTCCGGGTCGGTGTTCAGCTCCTGCTCGAACCGCACGCGATCTGCTGCCGGCATGCTTCCGAGCAAATAGGCCTCGATGGCCTCAAACCGTCCTTGTGCCAATGCTCCCTTGCTCATGGTTCAGTCTCCTTTCCCCCATCCGCAATGTGCTTGCGGAAGGCGCGCAGCTTCATCATGCAGCGGTATTTGATGGTGCGGATGCTTTCTTCGGTTACGCCCATCGCTTGGGCGATGGTGGCCATGTCTTCCCGCTGGAAATAAAAACGGCCCAGCACGGTGCGGCAGTGTTCGTCCATGCGGTCGTACACCTGTATCAGCCGTTGGATCCGTTCTTCCAGGTCCACCGTTTCCACGTCATCGGGCGCGCCGGTATGTTCAACGGGTACCACGGTCATGGTGCGCTGTGCGGCCGACCGTACGCGGTCCAGCCATTTGTTTTTGGAGACCCGGAACAGGAAGGCACCCGGTTCGGTATTCTGTTGCAAGGTGCCGTCCTTGGCCTTCAGCCACAGCACGGTAATGGCATCCTGGAACACGTCCCGGGCATCCTCCGCGGTGCCGCTGTTGCGTTGCACATACTGCTTCACCGTGGGGAAATGCAGCGCATACAGCTTCTTGAGCGTACCGGGATCGTTCCGCACCAGTGCTTCCGCCCAAGCGGAAAAAAACAATATGTCCGCCGCAGCCTTTTGTTCCACTGGCTTTTGCTTCCAAGTTGCGATAATACGGGAATTGGGCGGTTTGTGCCATCGCTCTGGTCGCCCCGATTTTGACCCGGGTTCAAGAACCCATCGGGGTAGGTTGAAAAGGTGAACGGGCTTGGCTGAAAAATTCTTGGGAATAACCCTTCCCCATCCCTTGAAGACTGGCTGCCCGCGCGGCCGCCACCGGTAGTCGCTCTTTTGCAGCACCCTGTCCGTGTCCCCCTATTGTGGGATTGACACCCGCCCTGGCAATTTTCCTGATTTGCTATTGGCAATCATGCCATCCAGACCTCAGTGACAAGGCAGCAAAAAAAATGAACCGCCCGTTCACATCCCGACCCGCAATCCGATAAGCAGTCATCAAACGTCCTCAACCCTTCCTCTAAACCGTTACGCACCATGAAACCCAACCGAAGACTCCTTGCCCACGCCCTGGCCCTGGCCGTACCGCTGTGTACATGGGCGCAAACGGAAACGGAACCCAACAACGCCTGGAACCAGAACAACCCGGTGGCGGAAGAAAGCTCCATGAGCGGTTCCTCCGGCACCTGCAGCCCCACGGACAACAGTGTGGACTACTTCGCGCTGGCCCTGACCCAGGTGGGGCAGTTGAAGATCCGCACCAGCATGAGCAACGATGGACCCACCTCCGGGGTTTCCCTCGCGCTGTATGATAAGAACGTGGGTCAGATCGCCAGTTTCAACCTCGCCAGCGGGGTGAACGGCGCTTCCGCGCTGGACAGCATCGTCTTTACGTGCCGGGGCACCGGCACCTACTACCTGCGCCTGAATGCGCCAGCCATCGGCTGCCTGAGCTACACCTTCAGCTACGAAATTTTGCCACCGGTCTTTGGCGCCGACACCGAGAACAACAACAACTGGAACACCGCCAATACCGACACCGTGGCAGTGAACACCAATGCGGACGGGCGAATCAATTTCAGCCAGAACGACGACAACAGCGATTTCTTCATTCTGGAACTGGACGATGACGGCATCCTGAACGTCCACATCCAGGCCGAACACGTGGATGCCTCCACGGGGGACAGCCTCACAGTACGGTTGTACAATAGCAGCGTAGCCCTACAAAAGACCTGGCGCGTGGGCATCGGGGCGAACTCCACGCCTCTCGCTTCCACCGTTAGCATCCCCTGCCGGGGCAATGAGCAGCGCTACTTCCTGCAATTCGCCAGTGATGCCTGCGGCACCTCCTACCGCTTCAGTTACGATGTGACGCCACCGGTGTTCGCCGATGACAATGGGGACAACTACAACTGGAATTCCCCCAACACGGATACCGTGGCCGTGGGCGCAGATCAGGACGGTCGCCTCAACTTCAACTACGATGACAACAGCGATTACCACATCCTGACGCTGGACGATGACGGCATCCTGAACGTCCACATCCAGGCCGAACAAGTGGATGCCTCCACGGGGGACAGCCTCACGCTAACGCTCTACAACAGCTCGGCCCAACTGCTCAAGACCTGGCGCGTGGGAGTCGGGGCCAATTCCACGCCGCTTGATTCCACGGTCCACATGACCTGCCGCGGGAATGAGGCTCGATACTTCCTCAAGTTCGCCAGCGATGCCTGTGGCACCTCCTACCGGTTCAGCTACGACGTGACCTCCCCGGTGTACGCCGATGACAATGGGGACAACTACAACTGGAATTCCCCCAACACGGACACCGTGGCGGTAAGCACCGATGCCGACGGCCGCCTCAACTTCTACTACGACGACAACAGCGATTACCACATCCTGACGCTGGACGATGACGGCATCTTGAACGTCCATATCCAGTCCGAACACGTGGACGCCTCCACGGCGGACAGCCTCACGGTACGGCTGTACAACACCAGCAACGGCCTGCTCCAAACCTGGCGGGTGGGCATCGGGGCCAATTCCACGCCGCTTGATTCCACGATCCACATGACCTGCCGCGGGAATGAGCAACGCTACTTCCTCCAATTCGCCAGCGATGCCTGCGGCACCTCCTACCGTTTCAGCTACGACGTGACCTCCCCGATGTTCGCCGATGACAATGAAGACAACGACAATTGGAATTACCCCAACACCGACACGATCTTCCTGGACTCCGCTGCGGTGACCGGTCGGTTGGCCTTCTACTACGATGACAATTCGGACTTCTATAAGGTGGTCCTCACCACAGCGGGGACGATCACGGTGGACAGCCGGGCCGAGAATGCCAATGCCGCCGGCACTTACGACGTGCACTTGTACAACAGCAACGTGAACCAGATCGCTACCCACACCTACCCGGTGGGCGGCTCCTCCACCCCCGCAAGCGATACATGGACCTCCGGGCCCCTGGCCGCAGGCACCTACTACCTGCGAGCCACAAACGCTCCGTGCGGCACTAGCTACAGCTTCCTGTGCAACGATGAGGATGATGACGGCGTGTGCAACGGCTTTGACCTTTGCCCCGGCACACCCAACGGCGAAGGCGTGAATGCCAACGGCTGCTCCTGCTCGCAGGTCACCGTGGATGACGGCGATCCCTGCACGCTGGACGAATGCCTCAACGGCGACGTGACCCACACCTTCCAGGATGCCGACGGCGACCTGACCTGCGATGCCAACGACGGCTGCCCCAACGATGCCAACAAGACGGCGCCCGGTGCCTGCGGCTGCGGCAACCCCGATGTGCCCACCACGTGGTATGCCGATGCGGACGGTGACGGCTTGGGCGACCCCAATAACAGCATAGCGGGCTACACCTGCATCCAGCCTCCGGGCTACGTGTCCGACAACACGGACGGTTGCCCCAGCGTGACCGGCACCGTGGGCAGCGCCTGCGACGACGGCAACCCCAACACCACCGGCGATGCGCTCGATGCTAGCTGCAACTGTGTGGGCACGCCCATGGGCTGCGATGACGGCGACCCCTGCACCTTGGACACCTGGGACGGATTCCAGTGCGTGCACACCTTCCAGGATGCCGATGGTGATGGCACCTGCGATGCCAACGACGGCTGCGTGAACGACCCCGACAAGACCGCCCCCGGCGCTTGCGGTTGCGGCAATCCCGATGTGCCCACCACCTGGTTCGCAGATGCGGACGGTGACGGCTTCGGTGACCCGAACACCAGCCAGGCCGGCTTCACCTGCATCCAGCCTCCGGGCTATGTGGCCGACAACACCGACCACTGCGATGGCGATGTGAACAAGACCGATCCCGGCGCCTGCGGCTGCGGCGTGGCCGATGTGGCCACCACGTGGTACGCCGACACCGATGGGGACGGCTTGGGCGACCCCAACAACAGCCAGGCGGGCTTCACCTGCATCCAGCCTCCGGGCTATGTGGCCGACAACACCGACCTGTGCCCTGCCGTGACCGGCACCGTGGGCAGCGCCTGCGACGACGGCAACCCCAACACTACCGGTGATGCCATCGATGCCAATTGCAACTGCGTGGGCACGCCCAACGGTGGCCCCTGCACCGGCAACCAAGTGGTGGTCAACATCACCACGGACGCGAACCCTGCACAGTTGAGCTGGGAGATCCGCGACGGCGGGAACGTGCTGGTGGCCTCCGGTACGCCCGCCACGCCCAATGGCCTGAACTCTGAAACCGCCTGCTTGGGCAGCGTGGTTGAAAGTGCCTGCTACAGTTTCAAACTGCTGGACAGCTTCGGCGACGGGCTTGCCGGAGCAGGTGGCTGGGAACTGCGCACCACGGACGGCAAACTGGTCCTGCGCGATGATTTCGCCAACGGAAGTGTGTCACCCGCCACCCCGACGGCCTCGCCGAGCTACGGCAGCGGCCACAGCTTCTGCCTGCCCTTGGGCTCCTCGCGCGTCATGGCCAACGAGTGCAACGTATTCACCAACGGCATGTATGACAAGGTGTACTGCAGCAAGGTGACCGGTGCCACCCAGTACCAGTTCGAGTTCAGCGACCCCGACGCAGGCTTCATCCGCCGCATTGCACGCCCGCACAACTACGTGGTGTTCTACGAGATGGTCTCCAGCCCCTTAGTGCCCGGCGTAGTGTACTTCACCCGCGTGCGCACCAATGAGGACGGTCCCTTGGCCAGCGCACACTGGGGTTCGGGCTGCGACCTCGGCCTAGGCATCGCCCAGGTGGTGCAGTGCACCCAGCTGATACAGGCGCCCGCCTACGGCCACTCCTGCAACGAGACCCGCAGCTTCATCGCGCCCTACAACTACCTCTATGCCAAGCCCGTGACCGGCGCCACCACGTACACCTTCAAGATCACCGGTGACGACGGCAACTATAACGGCGGCATCGAGTTCGTCCGCAACACCTACATCCTCGCACTGGGCTGGGGTACTGGCGAGGCACCGGCCTTGACGGACCAAACCACCTACCAGGTGCAGGTGCGCGTAACGGTGAACGGCATCGAAGGCACCTACTGCGGCAACTCGTGCAACGTCACCATCGACAACAACCCCGGTTTGAGGCCGCGCCTGGCACAGACCGAGGGACAGCCTGAAATGAGCCTCTGGCCGAACCCCAACAACGGACAGCACCTCAACGTGGCCATGGGCGGCTTGAACAGCGAGCTCACCACCGCCGACGTGCGCCTGATGGACCTCACCGGTCGCGTGGCCTTGGGCACCCAACTGAACGTGTTGGACGGTGCCATCAACAGCGTGATCGAGCTGAGCAGTACCGCCAACGGCACCTACCTGCTACAGATCATCGCCGGTGGCAACACCTACACCAAGCGCGTGGTGGTGAGCAAGTAATTGCCCCGCCCGCTCAAGGCAAAAGGGCCGTTCCGAAAGGGGCGGCCCTTTGTGCTGGGGCCATCCGGCGAGCAGCCCATGGGGCAATAAGGTTTCACGATGGGTCTACCTCGTGTGATCCTGCGCGCACCCAAGGCGCGCTTGCAGCGCGCTCCAACTACAAAGGGCAGGTGGACTTTGACATGGCATAGGGGTGGTCGTTGCAAACCACCGGGAGGTTGCGCCCGCGTTGCAAACGCGGACGAGTGTGGGGTTAATGCCAAATTCGTTGCCCGCATACAAAGTCGGATCACTTCTTGGACGTAACGGCTCTTACTTGACATGTTCCTCTAATTGTTATTTTCGTTGACCATGGCTGCGACGCGAATAGTGTAAAGCAGCATACCTAATATCAAAGACTCAATGTTCCCCGCGCCAGTGCATGGGTATTCATCGTGGCTCAAAGACTTCGGACTGCGGCTGCAAGCCATTGGGACGCCGCGCTCTCATCATTGGTACGGTCCGGAAAACGGAATGGTAAACAGGCTGCCATGTTGAAGGACATTGCCAAGAACCCCGACGTTGCCGAACTGGCAACCACACTGCACGCATTGCGCGCTGGAGTCCGCGGCAAAGTTGGAAGTGGCAAGGCGCAACCGGGCGCATTGATCAAGATACTCGCCGCCTTCCCAGGCCATTACTTGTACATATACAACTACCGGAAAGGGCGCATCACCCATCACCAGGGTTTTGGGGAAGTATTGGGCTATGCCGATGATGAAGTGAGCATAGGTACGCTTTATCACGCCTTCCACCCGGAGGATGCCCCTGCCCTGGCCATGCTCACCGAACAGATGATCGGTGCCATGTCGCGCATCAGCAATGCACACGACCCGCTCGGTTTGGCGTGGATGGTGGACTACCGCGTAAGGCGGAAGGACGGGCAGTACATCAAAGTGCTACGGCAAAGCATGGTGTTTGAAGTGGGTCCGGCGAACGACGAGGTGATCAGTACCATCAACCTGTGCAAGGCCATCAGCGCCGAGCACACCGGCCACACCATTGGTTGGCGCATCCTAGGTCCCACTATGGTGGATCTCGACCATCACAAATTGGCCTCAATGCAGCCTAAGCTGCAGTACCGGCCAAGCTCCCGTGAACTGGAAGTGGTGCGCGAACTGGTCAGGGGTAAAAACAGCAAGGAGATCGCCGCCGCATTGAACATCTCCGTGTTCACCGTGTCCACACACCGCCGTAACCTCCTGTTACGCACCGGCACGCACAACACGCCGGAGTTGGTGTGCCAGGCCATGGAACATGGGTGGGTGTAGCCGGGTTGATAAGCCCCAGCCAAAGCCTTCCTCGCTTGGCAACGTCGCCCAACGTCCATGCCTCTCACTCGTCAGCATCCGCAAACGCTGGCCAGCGTGGCTGAAATGCACCAAGCTAGCGCCCACAGGGCGATGAAGACCCAATAGCCCAGCTACGCAGAACGAGTCTCTTTCTTCAAAATACCTATTTCTCGGTATTGCGGAACGCTGTGCGGCTAACGTGCTTCGTGGTTCCATTTTTCAGCTTGAAGAAAGTGGATTGCAACACCTCTCCTTTCTCCCACATCCATAACCCTGCCCACATGAAAACAATGGCAACACACTTGTGCCGGCAATTCCCAATGCTCATGCTCGCCTGGCTGGTCCCTTGGGGCGCTTCGGGCCAGATGAACATCACTGCCATAGGCACGGCCGAAACCCAGGATTTTTCATCCATGGGCACCACTTCTTCGGGTACAGCCAGTTCTACCTTGCCTGCGGGCTTCCGCGTCGTGGCTGGTGCGGCCACGGCCGATTGGAACAGCGGCGCCACCACGGCAAATAATGCAGCCGGCACCAGCGGCACTGGCGTCTTCGCGGCCAATTCCGCGGGCGGTGCCTACAACATGGCGAGTGGTGCCATGGCAAGTTCCACTGACCGAGCCCTGGGCTTTCTTACCAGCGGCAGCTTCACTTCACCCCGCTCCATCATCTTGAAGCTGCACAACAACACGGGGGGCATGATCGGTTCCCTTGACTTGGCATGGGACTATGAAAAGTACCGCAACGGTACGCGCGCCGTGGGCTGGACCTTCTTCCACGGCAATACCTCCATGCCGGGCAATTCTGACGGCAACGGGGATTTCAGCTACGGCTCGGATGCCAATAACACCTTCGTCAGCAATCCCCCGGCCAGCACGCCCATGGCCTTCACCATTAGCGGACTTGCCATTCCCGCCAATGGCGATTACTATTTACGCTGGACGTACACCGGAAACGGTGGAAGCACAAATGCGAAGGCACTGGCCATTGACAATTTCAGCGTAACGGCACATGTGCCTCCACCTCCGTATAACGATGAATGCAGTAATCCCGGATACGTGGGCACAATCGCCTACGGAAACTGCACGGGCAACGAAACCACAGGCACCACGGCCGGAGCCACCCCCAGCGGCGGTTCATGCAACGCCTCGGACAACGATGTGTGGTACTACTTCACCTCCACCACCGGCAGCGTCACCTTTGTGGACCTGGCCGAAGTGAGTGCTTCAGGCATGGGCATTGAAGTCTTCGAGGATGCCTGTGGCGGCACCAGCGTATACTGCGGAAGTGGCATCAACCACACCGTGCCCACAACCTCCGGACACTATTACTACATGCGGGTGTCCAGCAGCGTGCCAGGAGGCTTCACGGTATGCGTAAGCGCCAGCACCCCGAACGATGAATGTGACAACCCCACGAATGTGGGCGTATATGCCTACGGCACATGCGCAGGCAACGAAACCACTGGAACCACGGCGGGGGCCACGCCCAGCGGCGGCTCATGCAACGCCTCGGACAACGATGTGTGGTACTACTTCACCTCCACCACCGGCAGCGTCACCTTTGTGGACCTGGCCGAAGTGAGTGCCTCAGGCATGGGCATTGAAGTCTTCGAGGATGCCTGTGGCGGCACCAGCGTATACTGCGGAAGTGGCATCAACCACACCGTGCCCACAACCTCCGGACACTATTACTACATGCGGGTGTCCAGCAGCGTGCCAGGAGGCTTCACGGTATGCGTAAGCGCCAGCACCCCGAACGATGAATGTGACAACCCCACGAATGTGGGCGTATATGCCTACGGCACATGCGCAGGCAACGAAACCACTGGAACCACGGCGGGGGCCACGCCCAGCGGCGGCTCATGCAACGCCTCGGACAACGATGTGTGGTACTACTTCACCTCCACCACCGGCAGCGTCACCTTTGTGGACCTGGCCGAAGTGAGTGCCTCAGGCATGGGCATTGAAGTCTTCGAGGATGCCTGTGGCGGCACCAGCGTGTACTGCGCAAGCGGCACCAACCATACCGTTCCCACCATTCCCGGTCATGCCTACTTCATGCGGGTGTCCTCCACCGCACCGGGCACCTTCACACTGTGCGTAAGTGCAAGTACAACCAACGATGAATGCGATAATGTAATCGGCGTAAGCACCAATGCCTACGGGTATTGCACGGGCAACGAAACTTCCGGCACCACGGCGGGGGCCACGCCCAGCGGCGGCTCATGCAACGCTTCGAACAATGATGTGTGGTACTACTTCACCTCCACCACCGGCAGCGTCACCTTTGTGGACCTGGCCGAAGTGAGTGCTTCAGGCATGGGCATTGAAGTCTTCGAGGATGCCTGTGGCGGCACCAGCGTGTACTGCGCAAGCGGCACCAACCATACCGTTCCCACCATTCCCGGTCATGCCTACTTCATGCGGGTGTCCTCCACCGCACCGGGCACCTTCACACTGTGCGTAAGTGCAAGTACAACCAACGATGAATGCGATAATGTAATCGGCGTAAGCACCAATGCCTACGGGTATTGCACGGGCAACGAAACTTCCGGCACCACGGCGGGGGCCACGCCCAGCGGCGGCTCATGCAACGCTTCGAACAATGATGTGTGGTACTACTTCACCTCCACCACCGGCAGCGTCACCTTTGTGGACCTGGCCGAAGTGAGTGCTTCAGGCATGGGCATTGAAGTCTTCGAGGATGCCTGTGGCGGCACCAGCGTGTACTGCGCAAGCGGCACCAACCATACCGTTCCCACCATTCCCGGTCATGCCTACTTCATGCGGGTGTCCTCCACCGCACCGGGCACCTTCACACTGTGCGTAAGTGCAAGTACAACCAACGATGAATGCGATAATGTAATCGGCGTAAGCACCAATGCCTACGGGTATTGCACGGGCAACGAAACTTCCGGCACCACGGCCGGGGCCACGCCCAGCGGCGGCTCATGCAACGCTACGGACAATGATGTGTGGTACTACTTCACCTCCACCACCGGCAGTGTCACCTTTGTGGACCTGGCCGAAGTGAGTGCTTCAGGCATGGGCATTGAAGTCTTCGAGGATGCCTGTGGCGGCACCAGCGTGTACTGCGGAAGCGGCACCAACCATACCGTTCCCACAATTCCCGGTCATGGCTACTACATGCGGGTCTCCAGCAGCGTGCCAGGCGGCTTCACGGTATGCGTAAGCGCCAGCACCCCGAACGATGAATGTGACAACCCCACGTATGTGGGTACAAACGCCTACGGCACATGCGCAGGCAACGAAACCACTGGCACCACGGCGGGGGCCACGCCCAGCGGCGGCTCATGCAACGCTACGGACAATGATGTGTGGTACTATTTCTCCTCCACCACGGGCTCCGTCACCTTTGTAAACCTCACCGAGGCAGGCGCAACCGGCATGGGCATCGAAGTCTTTGAGGATGCCTGCGGCGGCACTAGCGTGTACTGCGGAAGCGGCACCAACCACACCGTGCCAACTACTTCAGGCCATGGGTACTACATGCGGGTTTCCAGTAGCGTGCCAGGCGGCTTCACGGTATGCGTGAGCGCCAGCACCCCGAACGATGAATGCGACAACCCCACATACGTGTACACAATCGCCTACGGAAACTGCACCGGCAACGAAACCACGGGCACCACGGCCGGGGCCACGCCCAGCGGCGGCTCATGCAACGCTTCGGATAACGATGTGTGGTACTACTTCTCCTCTACCACTGGCTCCGTCACCTTTGTAAACCTCACCGAGGCAGGCGCAACCGGCATGGGCATTGAAGTCTTCGAGGATGCCTGTGGCGGCACCAGCGTTTACTGCGGAAGCGGCACCAACCACACCGTGCCCACTACCACAAATCACGTGTACTACATGCGGGTATCCAGCAGCGTGCCAGGCGGCTTCACGGTATGCGTGAGCGCCAGCACCCCGAATGATGAATGCGACAACCCCACGTATGTGGGTACAAACGCCTACGGCACTTGCGCAGGCAACGAAACCACGGGCACCACGGCCGGAGCCACGCCCAGCGGCGGCTCATGCAACGCTACGGACAATGATGTGTGGTACTACTTCTATCCGGGTGGACACACCTCATGCTACATCAACCTCACGGCACTTACCGCGTCAGGCTTGGGAATTGAGGTGTTCCAGGACAGCTGCGGCGGAGCCGGCGTGTATTGCGCTGTTGGCACATCACACACGGTGCCTGTCAACCCGAACTTGGTTTACTACATGCGTGTGTACAGCTCCACGCCCGGGGACTTCCAGATCTGCGTGAGCGTTCCTCCGGACAATGACGATTGCGCCTATCCCACCTCCTTGAACTATTGGACCAGCAACCTTTGCCCGGATGCCACTACGGGCACCACCACCGGTGCATTGCCCACCGCAGGCGCCACATGCGGTGCAGGTGCCGCTGATGTGTGGTACCAGTATTACAACACCTATCCCACTACCGTTTTCGACCTGACCTCCTTGGGAGCGGACGGGCTGGGTATGGAGGTGCTGGATGCTTGCGGAGGAACAAGCTACTACTGTGGAATAGGATTGCACCATATAGTACCGAACGTTCCAACCACTTGGATTTACGTTCGTGTTTTCAGTACTACACCCGGTGATTTCGCCTTCTGTTCACGCCCAGGCACCGCAAATGATGCATGCAACTGGGCACAGGGCCTCACCCTCCAATTGGGTGCGGACTGCCCCTCGCAAGCCGTTCCGGGTACAACCACGGATGCCAGTTTGGATGGTCCTGTGCCATGCCAACCAGCCGCAGTGGCCGATGTGTGGTACTACGCTTACTCCAGCGATGCCACCGCCATGGATGTGAATTTGACCGCAGTAAGTGCAGGTGGCCTGGGCCTGGAGGTGCTTAGCGGTTGTGGCGGTACGAGCCTGTACTGCGCCAGCGGCACCAGCCATAACTTCCTGGTGCAACCGTACACTTCCTATTGGTTCAAGGTGTTCAGCACCGTTCGTGGCGACTTCACCATTTGTACAAGCCAAGCAACAGGCGCCGAAGACTGTTTGGGTGTACCCGGTGGCCCGGCTGTGCCCGGCTCTCCGTGTGATGACCAGAATGCCAACACCATCAACGACGTGTACCAGGCCAATTGCGTTTGTGCGGGTTATGATTGCCTCGGTGTGCTGGGCGGAACCACAGGACCGGGTTCGCCTTGCCAGGTATCCACCGCCATTGATGGGACTCCGTTCTACGGTGTGTACGATGCCAACTGCCAGTGCACGTGGACCGATTGCCAGGGCATAACCAATGGAAGTGCCTACCCCGGCTCAGCTTGTGATGACAACAACCCGCTCACCAACTATTCCTACATGAGCAGTGCCTGCACATGTACGGACTATTACGACTGCGCCGGTGCAGTAAACGGAACAGCCTTGCCAGGAACACCATGCGGTTGGCCTAACGCACCCTTCGACGGCACCTGGAGCGCCAACTGTACCTGTGATTGGGTGGATTGTGAAGGCACCACAAACGGATATGCAATGCCTGGCTACCCCTGCGATGACGGCAACCCGCAAACCATAAACGAGGTGTGGCAAGCTGATTGTATCTGCAGCAATGGAACGGATTGCGTCGGCGTGGTTGGGGGCACAAATCTGCCCGGCTCGCCATGCACGTGGCCCTATGCTCCTGTAGGTGCAAATGGTACGTGGAGCGCCAACTGTGCCTGTGAATGGGTGGATTGCGAAGGAACGGCAAACGGTTCTGCCCTACCTGGAACTGCTTGCGACGACGGTAATCCGCTTACCCAGAACGAAGCTTGGCAAGCCAACTGCACTTGTAGTGGTGGAACGGACTGCCTTGGCGTGATAGGAGGAACCAATCTTCCCGGAACCCCATGCAGCTACCCCTACGCGCCCAATGGGGCAACTGGAACATGGAGCGCCAACTGTGCCTGCGAATGGGTGGACTGCCTTGGAGTTGCAAACGGCAATACTTTACCAGGAACAAGTTGTGATGATGGGAGCGCAAGTACGGGCAACGACATCTACAACGCCAATTGCGTGTGCGCAGGCGAACTGATTGATTGCGCCGGAGTTCCCGGCGGTACGGCATACACCGACAATTGCGGGACCTGCGTGGGCGGCAACACCGGTCTGAACCCCTGTGTGCAAGATTGCCATGGCGATTGGGGCGGCACCGCCTACACCGACAATTGCGGCACCTGCGTGGGCGGCAATACCGGCCTGAACCCCTGCACAGCGGATTGCCACGGTGACTTCGGCGGTACGGCCTACACCGACAACTGCGGCACCTGCGTGGGAGGCAACACCGGCCTGAACCCCTGTGTGCAAGACTGCCATGGCGATTGGGGCGGCACCGCCTACACCGACAATTGCGGGACCTGCGTGGGCGGCAACACCGGTCTGAACCCCTGTGTGCAAGATTGCCATGGCGATTGGGGCGGCACCGCCTACACCGACAACTGCGGCACCTGCGTGGGAGGCAACACCGGCCTGACCCCCTGTGTGCAAGACTGCCATGGCGATTGGGGCGGCACCGCCTACACCGACAACTGCGGCACCTGCGTGGGCGGAAACACCGGCCTGAACCCCTGTGTACAAGACTGCCATGGCGATTGGGGCGGCACCGCCTACACCGACAACTGCGGCACCTGCGTGGGCGGCAACACCGGTCTGAACCCCTGCACCGCTGACTGCCACGGCGACTTCGGCGGAACAGCCTACACCGACAACTGCGGCACCTGCGTGGGCGGCAACACCGGTCTGAACCCCTGTGTACAGGACTGCCATGGCGATTGGGGCGGCACCGCCTACACCGACAACTGCGGAACCTGCGTGGGCGGCAACACCGGTCTGAACCCCTGCACCGCTGACTGCCACGGCGACTTCGGCGGTACGGCATTCACCGACAACTGCGGCACCTGCGTGGGCGGAAGCACCGGCCTGAACCCCTGTGTACAAGACTGCCATGGCGATTGGGGCGGCACCGCCTACACCGACAACTGCGGCACCTGCGTGGGCGGCAACACCGGTCTGAACCCCTGCACAGCGGATTGCCACGGCGACTTCGGCGGAACAGCCTACACCGACAACTGCGGCACCTGCGTGGGCGGTAACACCGGTCTGAATCCCTGCACGGCGGATTGCCACGGCGACTTCGGCGGTACGGCTTACACCGACAACTGCGGCACCTGCGTGGGCGGCAACACCGGTCTGAATCCCTGCACGGCGGATTGCCACGGCGACTTCGGCGGTACGGCTTACACCGACAACTGCGGCACCTGCGTGGGCGGCAACACAGGACTTACAGCTTGTGTGCAAGATTGCGAAGGAACATGGGGCGGCACGCATACGGCGGGCACACCCTGCAACGATGGAAACGCCAGCACCCAGAACGATGCCTACGATGCCAATTGCATCTGCACCGGCATCCCCGTGGGTCCCTGCACCGGCAACCAAGTGGTGGTCAACATCACCACGGATGCGAGCCCTGCACAGTTGAGCTGGGAGATCCGTGACGATGCAAACATGCTGGTCGCCTCCGGCGCGCCCTCCGTGGCCAACAGCCTGAACAGCGAAACAGTCTGCCTCGGTTCTGCGCCCACCAGTGCCTGCTACACGTTCAAGCTGATGGACAGCTTCGGCGACGGCATCACCGGCGGCGGCTGGGAGCTGCGCACCACGGGCGGAAAGCTCCTGCTGCGCGACGACTTCGCCTTCGGCAGCCAAAGCCCCTCCACCACCCCGCAGTGGGGCGGATACGGTGGCGGACACAGCTTCTGCCTGCCCGCAGGACCCTCGCGCATCATGGCCAACGAGTGCAACGTGTTCACCAACGGCATGTACGACAAGGTCTACAGCAACAAGGTGACCGGTGCCACCCAGTACCAGTTCGAATTCAGCGACCCCGACGCAGGCTACGTGCGCCGCATCGCTCGCCCGCACAACTACGTGGTGTTCTACGAGATGGTCTCCAGCCCGCTGGTGCCCGGCGTAGTGTACTTCACCCGCGTGCGCACCAATGAGCAAGGCCCCTTGGCCAGCGCACACTGGGGTTCGGGCTGCGAGCTCGGCTTGGGCATCGCCCAGGTGGTGCAGTGCACCCAGCTGATCCAGGCGCCCGCCTACGGCCACTCCTGCAACGAGACCCGCAGCTTCATCGCGCCCTACAACTACCTCTATGCCAAGCCCGTGACCGGCGCCACCACGTACACCTTCAAGATCACCGGTGACGACGGCAACTACAACAGCGGCATCGAGTTCGTCCGCAACACCTACATCCTCGCACTGGGCTGGGGCATCGGCGAGGCGCCGGCCTTGACGGACCAGACCACCTACCAGGTGCAGGTGCGGGTAACGGTGAACGGCATCGAAGGAACGTACTGCGGCAACGTGTGCAACGTCACCATCGACAACAACCCGAACTTGGGCGAACAGGTGCTGACCACCTCCGGCAATGCCAGCCTGTGGCCCAACCCGGTGCGTGACGGACAGGTGAACCTGAGCATCGGCGGTCTATTCACAGGGTCTCCTGCGGATGACCCTGTGGCGACCGCCGACCAGCGCATCAGCGTGGACATCCAGGACATCTACGGCAAGCAGGTGTTCGCTCAGGAGTTCAGCAACAGCGGCGAGCACTTCAGCACCATCCTGCAACTGCCCAAGGACATTGCCAGCGGTGTGTACATGGTGAACATCACCGTGAACGGTGTGAAGAGCGTGCAGCGGTTGAGCATCATCCGGTAGGCTTCGGGCGCTTCAGCCTACTGACCTCAGGGTCCGCTTCGCGAGACCTCAGGAAGCGCAAAAACGAAGGGCCGTTCCGAAAGGGGCGGCCCTTTGTGCTGTACAAGGCCGTAGGCTGAAACACTCGAATCCTACGCCTATGAAACCCAAAGCCGGAGGGCCGTTCCGAAAGGATTGGCCATACGATGTGGCCGCGAAGGTGCACGATTGAACACAGCCTGATGATTTCCGGTGCTTCAATGAAAATTACCCATTTGTGGGTATTGTGCACCTGTGTTGAATTGCGCCGCTTTGTAGCGGTCATGTAGTTCACCGGCAAAACCCCATCACATGAAAAACAAAATCCCTTTTTTGCTTTTCGCAGCTGCCATTCCGGGCATGCTCGCAGCCCAGACTGGTTCCGTAGATCCCGGATTTAATACCGGGGCGGGTGCAAACAATACGGTGCGTGCTTTTTTGGTACAACCGGATGGAAATGTTGTAATGTCAGGTGCGCATTCCTTGTACAATGGGTCGTCGGCGAACACCATTGTGCGCCTTGATGTGTACGGCGCCGTTGATCCAGGATTTTCCGCCGGGACAGGAGCGAACAATTACATCAGCGCCATGGCACTGCAGCCCGATGGGAAGATCTTGATCGGTGGGGCATTCACAAGCTATGACGGCATTGGCCGCAACTACATCGCACGCATCAATGCAAATGGCACATTGGATGCCAGCTTCAATCCGGGCAGCGGGGCCAATCAACGCGTGGAAGCCATAGTGGTGCAACCTGACGGGAAGATCCTGATCGGTGGTGTTTTCCAAAACTTCAACGGAAGCGGCCGCAACCGCATCGCCAGGCTAAACGCGAACGGCACGGTGGATACCGGCTTTGTGCCGGGCACCGGGGCCAACCAGAATGTAGAGGCGTTGGCCTTGCAAAGCGACGGCAAGGTTTTGGTAGGCGGAAGTTTCACCAGCTTCAATGGCACGGCCCTGAACCGCATTGCGCGCCTGAACAGCGACGGGTCATTGGACATGACATTCACTCCGGGCACGGGCGCAAGTGCAACCATCTGGGACATGGCGCTGCAACCTGACGGAAAGTTGGTGGTGGGCGGTGAGTTCACCACCTTCAACGGAACGGCACGGGGGCGCATCGCCAGACTGAACACGAACGGCTCGTTGGACTTGACCTTTGCCACAGGCAGTGGTTTGTCAGCGGTGTGCCGGAGGTTGGAAATGCACGGCGGCGGCAAGGTGCTGGTCGCCGGGAATTTCACCTCGGCCAACGGCGTAGGCCGCAACCGCATTGCCCGTCTGAACGCCGATGGGAGCACGGACCTGACATTCAATCCCGGAATGGGATTGAACAATGGTGAAGCTTGGGCATTGGCTGCGCGGCCAGACGGAAGAGTGCTTCTTGGCGGCTCGTTCACCCTCTTCAACAGCACCGCCAAGAACAGGGTGGTACAGCTCTTGGGTGACGATTGCCCGCTCTTGGGCGTGAACATCGGAGATGCCTGCGACGACGGCGACCCCAACACGGTGGGTGATGTGTACAACCCTCAATGTACTTGCCTTGGCACTTGCAACGGCAATCAAGTGGTGCTGCAGATCACCACGGACGGCTACGCGGACCAGATCGGCTGGCAGTTCACCGATGACGCCAACAACCAGGTGGCAGCGGGAAGCCTCACCAACGCGGACAACAATTCCTTCATGTCCCGCACGATATGCCTTGATGCCGTGGACATCGGCGATGCCTGTTATGGATTCCGGATCTTCGACAGCTTCGGTGACGGCATCACCGGAGGTGGATGGGAACTGCGCAACACCGGCGGAAAGCTGTTGCTGCGCGACAACTTTGCCACTGGTAGCCAGAGCCCGGCCAACCCGACAGCCAGTGCCAGCTACGGCAGCAGCCACAGCTTCTGCCTGCCCGCAGGACCCTCGCGCATCATGGCCAACGAGTGCAACGTGTTCACCAACGGCATGTACGACAAGGTGTACAGCAACAAGGTGACCGGTGCCACCCAGTACCAGTTCGAGTTCAGCGACCCCGACGCCGGCTATGTGCGCCGCATCACCCGCCCGAACAACTACGTGGTGTTCTACGAGATGGTCTCCAGCCCCTTAGTGCCCGGCGTAGTGTACTTCACCCGCGTGCGCACCAACGAGGACGGCCCCTTGGCCAGCGCACACTGGGGTTCGGGCTGCGAGCTCGGCCTGGGCATCGCCCAGGTGGTGCAGTGCACCCAGCTGATCCAGGCGCCCGCCTACGGCCACTCCTGCGGCGAGACCCGCAGCTTCACCGCGCCCTACAACTACCTCTATGCCAGGCCCGTGACCGGCGCCACCACCTACACCTTCAAGATCACCGGTGACGACGGCAACTACAACAGCGGCATCGAGTTCGTGCGCAACACCTACATCCTCGCACTGGGCTGGGGTACTGGCGAGGCACCGGCCTTGACGGACCAGACCACCTACCAGGTGCAGGTGCGTGTAACGGTGAACGGCATCGAAGGAACGTATTGCGGCAACGCCTGCGACGTCACCATCGACAACAACCCGAACTTGGGCGAACAGGTACTGCCCACCTCCGGCAATGCCAGCCTGTGGCCCAACCCGGTGCGCGACGGACTGGTGAACATGGACATCCAGGGCCTCCAACGTGCCGACCAGCACATCGCCGTGGACATCCGGGACATCTACGGCAAGCAGGTGTTCGCCCAGGAGTTCAGCAACAGCGGCGAGCACTTCAGCACCATCCTGCAACTGCCCAAGGACATCGCCACTGGCGTGTACATGGTGAACATCACCGTGAACGGCCAACGCAGCGTACAGCGCCTGAGCATCATCCGGTAGGCTTCGCCTACTGACCTCAGGGTCTGCTTCGCGAGACCCTGAGGGAGCGCAAAAACGAAGGGCCGTTCCGAAAGGGGCGGCCCTTTGTGCTTGGTGGTTCGCGCAGGGTCCACTTCGTGTGACCTTACGCGAACCCAAACGAATGCCCTTTTCGCGAGGGCCTGTGCACCTAACAGGCCCGAAGCGATCTCCTCCTGCTCCTGCGGACAGAAGCGAGGAAGTACGCGGGAACTTCGCCGGGGAGATCGCTTCACGGCCAAATGCGCCGCGCGCGAAATGGATGGTGGGGAGATCGCGGGTGGTTCGCGCAGGGTCCACTTCGTGTGACCCTACGCGAACCCAATAAGGATGCCCTTTCGCGAGGGCCTGTGCACCTAACAGGCCCGAAGCAATCTCCTCTTGCTCCTGCGGACAGAAGCGAGGAAGTACGCGGGACCTTTGCCGGGGAGATCGCTTCGCGGCCAAATGCGCCGCTCGCGAAATGGATGGTGGGGAGATTGCGGGTGGTTCGCACAGGAGTCCACTTCGTGTGACCTTACGCGAACCCAATAAGGATGCCCTTTCGCGAGGGTCTGTGCACCCAACAGGCCAGAAGCGATCTCCTCTTGCTCCTGCGGGCAAAAGCGAGGAAGTACGCGGGAGCTTCGCCGGGGAAATCGCTTCGCGGCCAAATGCGCCGCTCGCGAAATGGATGGTGGGGAGATCGCAGGTGGTTCGCGCAGGGTCCATTTCGTGTGACCTTACGCGAACCCAAACGAATGCCCTTTTCGCGAGGGTCTGTGCCCCCAACAGGCCCGAAGCGATCTCCTCTTGCTCCTGCGGGCAGAAGCGAGGAAGTACGCGGGAGCTTCGCCGGGGAGATCGCTTCGCGGCCAAATGCGCCGCTCGCGAAATGGATGGTGGGGAGATCGCAGGTGGTTCGCGCAGGGTCCATTTCGTGTGACCTTACGCGAACCCAAACGAATGCCCTTTTCGCGAGGGCCTGTGCACCCAACAGGGCTGAAGCGATCTCCTCCTGCTCCTGCGGGCAGAAGCGAGGAAGTACGCGGGAGCTTTGCCGGGGAGATCGCTTCGCGGCCAAATGCGCCGCTCGCGAAATGGATGGTGGGGAGATCGCGGGTGGTTCACGCAGGGTCCACTTCGTGTGACCCTACGCGAACCCAAAATGGGATGGCGGGGTTGGCCTCGCGAAAGGGGATGTCCATTTCGCGAGGGTCTGTGCCCCCAACAGGCCCGAAGCGATCTCCTCTTGCTCCTGCGGGCAGAAGCGAGGAAGTACGCGTTCGCCGGGGAGATCGCTTCGCGGCCAAATGCGCCGCTCGCGAATTGGGGCGGCCAATGGCGAAGGGCCGTTGTAATACCAAATAGACATTCAATCTCAGCTGATCTGCTTGCTCTTTTTCCGCATCGCTTCTCCGTGCCATGGGTTCCTTAGACCGCTCCGTCGCCAAAGCGGCTATGGCGCGTCGGAGACCCGCTACGCAACGCCCGTCACGGATCCCCCTACGAAAAATAGCTGCGCATCTTTGGCCGGAATTGAATGCCCAATTGGCATAAAAATTCAGGGAGCTTCCACCCGGGATAAATTGAAGGGGCCGTCCTTCTTGGACAGCCCCTTTCAAGTTTCAGATCAATGGAAAACGGTCCTACTGCTTCGCCTCGGCATCGCGTCCCGCCATGTACTTGTTCCACCACGCACGTACCTCGTTCACTTCCTTCAGTTGTGCATCGCGCATTTGCGTCCAAGTAGCGTCGGTTGCTCCGCCCATGGCGGCCAACGTGCGGTCCACGCGTTCCAATCCCTGCGCCAGTTCAGCGGCCCGTTGCTTGTTGGCCGCCGCCACCTCCTTGGCGGCGGTGCCATCCTTCAAGCGGGCGCGTACTTCCTCCAATTCCGTCTTCAACGTGGCCCTGATGCCGTTCATGCGGGCCATGGCATCGGTGCGCTCCTGTTCACCCACCAGCACTACCCCGGGCAACAGGGAACCGCTGCGGTCGTAACTGCCGTTGGGGTCCAGCTTACCCATGGCATCATAGCGTTCACCGGCAACGGCCTCCGCCGCTGCGGGCTGCGCCGATGGCTCCTGCCTGGCAGTATTGCCCTGCGCGGCTTTCCCGCCTGCTTCCCATTTCTCCAGCAGTGCGGCCCGCTCACTCACGATGCGCTGCCCGGCATCCGCCATGGTGCCCACGGAACTGCCGGAGCTGGATTTCCCGTCACATCCCGCAGCTACCGCCGCAAGGGCGAACATGGGGATCAAATACCTGCTGCCCCAAGGGCTTGTTCTGGTCTTCATGGATCTGGGCATTCAATAGTTGCCGGTAAAAGTAGGCCATGGCCCCCAACGTCGCTGCGTGCCCTTGCTGCCGGGTAGCGCCCCGCCGCGCTATGCACCCGATGGGGGTACCGCACCCTTCGCAAAGCCTTGTGCGGGCTCGTTCACATGCAGGTTCACGAGGTCGATGCGCCCATGGGTCACTTGGGTGACCGTGAACCTGAACGGCCCGTCGTTGAGGATCTCACCCGCTTCAGGTACCGTGCCGGTGCGGTGCATGATGTAGCCTGCCAAGGTGTCGTACTCCCCGCTTTCCTCCAAGTTCAGTCCGTACTCCTCCACCAAGTGTTCCACCTCCACCCTTCCGCTGAAGAGAAACTCGCACGGCGAGATGCGTTCCTCCACGGTATCCTCATCGTCGTGTTCATCCTCGATGTCGCCCACGATCGTTTCCACCACGTCTTCGATGGTGAGCATGCCCGCAGTGCCCCCGAACTCGTCCACCACCACCGCGATGTGCGTGCGCTGCTTGGTGAACAACCGCAGCACCTCGTCGGCAGCCATGGTGCCGGGAATGAAGCTCACCGGGCGAAGTATGGAGCGGATGCTGCGGGGCCGTTTGAACATCTCGTAGCTGTGCACGTAGCCGATCACATTGTCGATGCCGTCCTTGTATACCAGCAGCTTGGTAAGCCCGGTGGTGTGGAACCGCTTGGCGAGCTCCGCCATGGATTCCTCCACGTCCAGGGCCTCGATCTCCGCGCGGGGCACCATGAGGTCGCGGGCCTTGGTGCTGCTTAGCTCCAAGGTGTTGCGGAAGTATTCCACCTCCGCCTCCACCTCGTTCTTTTCGGGGTCGGTTTCACTCACTTCGCGCAGGAAGGAATCCAGGTCGATCCGGCCAAAGCCGGCCTTGCCCATGTTGGGCTTCACCCCGAACAGCCTGAGCACGGCCTCGCTGATGCCGGTGAGCAGCACCGTGGGCAGCCAGAGCAGCAGATGGATGGTGGCCAACGGCACGGACAGCACACTGAGCGCCCCGTTGGGGTCGAGCCGGAAGATGGCCTTGGGCAGGAACTCCCCCAACACCAGGATCACCCCGGTGCTCACCAGGGTTTGCATCACCAGCACAAATCCTTCGCCCGGATACAGGCTGCGCAATGGCGGCTCCAGGAGCTGGGCCATCAGGATGCCGTAGATCACCAAGGCAATGGTGTTGCCCACCAACAGCGCGCTGATCACCCGGGCCGGTTTTTTCATCATGAAGGCCACCAGCCTGGCCCACAAGGCTCCCTGTTTGCGCTGCAGTTCAATGTACAATTTGTTGCTGCTCAGCAGGGCGATCTCCAGCCCCGAGCACAGCGCTGAAACCGCCACGGCCACCAACAGCAGGATCCAATTACCGGGGTCCATGTTCGTGTGCGGTTCTTCGGGTTCCCCCCATCCTTGGCGCGGGTCCCTTATTCATTGTGCCCACCATCACCGCGTTGCTGTTCGGCCCAGCGGGCCAGCTTGCGGCGCATGAACCGGCGGTACCACCACATGCCTGCGCACACGGCCGGGAAGAGCACCCACGCTTTCCCTTCCTTCCAACCGTGCACAGCCAGCACGTAGGCCGCCCAAACCGCGCTCAACACGGCCAAGGACAGCCAAAACACCTCCATTATCCGGGCTATTCGCTCCATCACTTGTTCGCGTTGCCAGGTGCCAAGGTATCGTTTCGGTCCAGGAAGAGCGATCCGGTGACCTTCCTGACCACATAGCTGCTGAAGTCTTCCGCGGCATCCAGGCCCTGCCCGTAGATGATGTCGTGCGCCCGGGTGATCTTCACCGGAAGGTCGGTGTACACTTTGCCGCTGTCCTGCATCCAAATGAGCTTTTCAGTTTCCAGTTGCTCGCCGAGGGCATTGGTGAACATCACCTGGTCCATCACCGACATCAGGCGGGCCTCGGGCAAGATCTCACCGCGACCCGCGTTCAGGTGGCTTCCCGCCTTGCCGTCAGGACCGAAAAACGTGAGCTCCACCCCGTCTCCCACCACGGTGCGCGGCCGCGGTGCGCCGTATTCCATGATGGTGCCCGCCCGGATGCGGTTGCGCACCACGCCACTGTCCGAATACACGTATTCCGCCCCGGTGGTGATCCGGTCCGGCACTTCGCCGCCCAGGTCCATGGCTGCCACGCGGTCCAGGTCGTTCTTGCACGAAGCGGCCATGCAGGCCGCCGCACATGCGGCCAAAACCCAGTTCCCGTTCATTGGATCTTCGAGGGGGTGAACCAGCGTTCACCCCGCCAAGGCGTGAAGGCCAGCCCGATCCACACCACAGCCCTCTGCTCTTGGAGCAGCCCGTGGTCAAGCGTGCCCCGCTGGCCCATTTCCACCCCAAGATGCAACCAGCTGTTGGTTTGCACGGCATTCAGGGGGAGGGATATGCCCGCCGTGATGGCCGATTCGTTCAAGGCATTCCCGCGAACCTGTTGGGGGGCTTGCCCAAGGCGGAAACCCATGCGGTACACGGACCGGTGGAAGATGCCGCCTTCGCCCCCCGGCCTGAAGCGCGCGGCCGCCGCCCAGCTCACCGTGTTGCGCATGGATGACGACCATTCGTAGCCCGGCACCTCCACGGCGGTGGCATTCCAGTCCTGCTGGGTACGTTCCAGCGCAAAGGCCCAATTGGCGTTCTGCACGCCAATGCCGGCCTTCAGGCGCACCGGCATGCGCACATGCCCTTTGGCCTTGTCTTCATGCTCGACCGTATCCCGCGTGACCTCGATGCCCGAGCGGACGGTATATGAGGTGACCAGGTTGGAGTACTGTGCCTTGAGGTTGGCCGGGATCCCCATGGAGATGCCCGCCGACCAGCGCCAGTTGCGGTCGTCGCGGGTGGTCTTTTTGGTGAGGTCACCCTGCCAGATCGCGCTAACCGTGGCCGTGGGCGCCGCCAGGAACAGGTTGGAGAACGCCCGGATGTTGGAGTAGCCATCATCCAGCGGGTACAGGGCTTCGCGGGTGGCACCAATGCTGCCGAACACAAAGTTGAAATCAGCCCCCAGGTTGATCCGGGTGCCCGCATTGCCTACGGAATCGGCACGCTGCTGGTACAGGGTGCGCCCGAGACCCACGAACGCACGGTCCAACCCGCCGCTGCCGGTGTACTTGTACTGCACGGGAATACCTTGCTCCAGATCGCTGCGGACGGCCTCATAACCCACCTTGCTGAAGGGGGCCAATCCCAGCGCCAGCCCCCATTTGCCCTGGCCGAACGGCACGCCCAAGCTGAAGCCCATGAAGCGCAGGTCGCGCGCCGTGCTGTTGGCATTGGCGGCCGTGCTCCGCAAGGAGGTGAACGATACCGCGGATTCGAAAACCGGTCTGGCCAATAACGGGTAGCTCGCCGGATTTCCGGGGATCACACTGAACGGTTCCGTAATGGCCGTGCCGGTACCGGCGGACAGGGCCTGCACGGCTTGGCCGGTGGTGATCAGGTCGCCCAAGCCGTAAGCGCTGTAGGGCGACCCGCCATCACCCTGCGCCATGGCGCCTCCGGCGGCAAGTTCAACGAGGAGCAGCAGGCCCAAGGGCCGGATCATATTGGGAAAGTGCATGTAGCCCGATCAGGGTAAGCGTAGGGTGCACAAAGATGCCGCTTTTCAGCGCCCATGCCGCGCGCAGGGCGTCACCTCCGGTAACCACCACCGCCAATCCGGGATGCTGCCTTGCCAATTCGGCGACAAAGCCCTTCACTTCCATGGCGGCCCCGTGGATAATGCCCGAGGCGAGGCTGGCGTGGGTGCTGGCACCCAGAACCGGTGGTTGATCCGAAGGCTCCACCAGCGGCAGGCGCGCGCTGAAGGCGTGCATGGCCCGGGCGCGCATGTGCAAGCCCGGCGAGATGATGCCGCCATGGTGCAGGGCCAATTGGTCCACCAGGTCGTAGGTGATGCAACTGCCGAGGTCGATGGCCAGCACGGGCCGTCGCGGGTACAGGGCGGCCGCCCCCACCACGTTGGCCAACCGGTCTACCCCGAAGGTGGATGGCGTGGTGTACAGGCTGCGCACGGGCGATGGGGAGGCCCCGGTAAGCTCCCGCACCGGGGCCAGCCGTTGAAGCGCTTCCAAGAGCCGCTGGTCCCGGCTGCCCACCGAACCGATGACCGTCCGGACCAGGTTGCGGCCTTCGACAAACCGCGCCATGGCTGCTTGACCACCTGCGGCGGCCTGGGCATGGGCCACCATGCGACCCTGTGCGAACAGGGCCATTTTCATGCGGGAATTGCCCACATCCAGCACCAAGTCCATTTGTTCCGCCTCCATCATTGAACGAACCGCCTATATTTGCCGCCCGCTTTGCTGCCCCTTTGGGCCTGCAAAGATGGTGATCGGACCTTGGTGCCTTAGCTCAGCTGGTAGAGCAATGGATTGAAAATCCATGTGTCCCCAGTTCGATTCTGGGAGGCACCACGCAAGCAAAGCCTCCGGACCTTCCGGGGGCTTTGCCCGTTCAAGAGGCAGGCGGTGTGGCCGCAGATCAACCTTCCTGCCCGAGCTGCTGGCGGATGGTCTCCAAGTGCTGCTGTTTCCTGGCTTCGCGCAGCAAGCGGCTGGTAGCCGTATAGTAGCGGTGCTTGGCAATGAAGGCTTCCTGCCTTTGGTTCCACTCCCTGCGGGAAGCTAGGGCGCCTTCCGCCCTCAACTCCTCGTACAGCCGGTCGCCGATGGTGAAAAAATCATCCCTGCCTAAGTAATCCAGGTCGGCATCGCACAGCACCTTGCTCAACACGTCGTCCGCCACCTGGGGCACCACGGTGCACATGATCGTGTGGCAGATGCGTTCCACCGCCTGGGCATCATACCCGAACCGGGGCAGGTGTTCGCGCGCCAACAGGCAACTGCCCTGCTCGTGCTTGTGCGGCATCACCATGAAACCGGCATCGTGGAAGAGCGCCGCCGTCTTCAGCAGGACCAGCTCATCGCCGCTGATGCCCTCCTGCTCCGCCAGACGCACCGCCGAATCATGCACGTCCAAGGTATGCTCCAAGGAGTGGTAGGTACGGAAATCCGGCAAGCCGGCATGCAGTTCCGTAAGTATGAAACGTTGGGCTCCCTGGTGGTCCATCGGATCGACCGCGCCAAGATAGTGGAACGATCCGGGGCAGGCGTTGCCTGCTTTAAGCCTTTGCTGGGAATGCTGACCGGGCACCCCGCACCGGACTGTCTATTTTTGGGGCATGACGCGCCAAGCCCCGCGCACCCCGGTGGTGCTCTTCGGCTTCCTGGCCCTGTACATCCTGCTGCAATCGGCCTGGTGGATGTGGTTGTTGCTGAGCAAGGACCGCGACATTTTCGCTTTGCAGCAGCAATTGGCCACCCAGGGCATCACGCCCCTGATGCCCGTGCGCCTGCCCCGGCACACATTGATGATGGTGCTGGGCGAAGGGCTCGTATTCCTGGTATTGCTGCTGTTGGCTCTTTGGACCACGTTCCGCACCATGCGGCACGAGCTCTCGTTGGCACGGCAGCAGCGTGATTTCCTGATGGCGGCCAGCCACGAACTGCGCACCCCCATTGCCGCGCTGAAGTTGCATTTGCAGACCATGGAACGGCCCGGCCTGAAGGCCGACCTCAAGGAAACCGTATCGGGCCACATGCGATCGGACGTTGAACGGCTCCATACCCTGACCGAGCAGATCCTGCTGGCCAGCCGATTGGAGGAACATGCCGTAGCTCTTCATATTCAACCCGTGGACCTGGCCGCCGCCACCCGGGCTATTCTGGAGGAGGCCCGCAGTTCCTACGCCCGCCACCACGTGTTGGAAGCCGACGTGCCCGCATCCCTTCCCGTGCGCACGGACCCCGCCTCCTACCGGTCGGTGCTGGTGAACCTGTTGGAGAACGCTTGTAAATACTCCGTGCCGGGCTCCACCGTATCCGTTGAACTCAGCCTGGCCAACAGCATCGCTCGCCTGCGCGTGGAGGACAACGGCCCCGGTATTGCCGAGGAGGACAGGGCCCGGATGTTCAGCAAATTCTACCGGGGAGGCAACGAGGCCACGCGCAGCACCAAGGGCACCGGCCTGGGCCTGTTCATCGTGCGCAGACTGCTGGAAGACCTCGGCGGCAGGGTAGTGTACCGCCCCGGCACACCCCGGGGTTCTACCTTCACCGCCACATTCCCCGACTGTCCATGAGCAAGAAAAAAGCGGCGTTGATCATCCTTGACGGCTGGGGCATCGGTGCCGGAGACCGAAGCGATGCCATCGCCCAGGCACGCACGCCCTTCATTGACCACCTGCGGGCCACCGTTCCCCATGCACGCCTGCGCACGGACGGTGAGAACGTGGGCCTGCCCGAAGGCCAAATGGGCAACAGCGAAGTGGGCCACCTGAACATCGGCGCCGGGCGCATTGTGTACCAGGACCTGGTGCGCATCGGCCGGGCCATTGCCAACGGCTCGTTCGGCAACAACCCGGTGCTCCGGGAGGCCCTGCAAACGGCCAAGCAGCCCGGCAGGCGCTTGCACCTGTTGGGCCTCTTGGGCAACGGCGGGGTGCATGCCAGCAGCGAGCACTTGGTGGCCCTGTGCCAGGAAGCGGACAAAGCCGGCGTAAAGGAGGTGTTCATCCATGCCTTTACCGATGGGCGGGACACCGACCCCAGGAGCGGAGCGGAATTCATGCGCGACCTCGAACGGCAGATCGCGGGAACGACTGCGCGCGTGGCCACCGTTTGCGGACGCTACTATGCCATGGACCGCGACAAGCGGTGGGAGCGCATCAAGCGGGCATACGATGCCCTGGTGCACGGTACGGGTGCAACGGCCCGGAGCGCCGAAGAGGCCATCCAGGCCAGCTACGCCAAGGGCATCACCGACGAATTCATCGATCCCTGCGTGATCTGCGGTACCGACGGCCGGCCCATTACGCACATCCGGCCAGACGACGTGGTGATCTGCTACAACTTCCGCACGGACCGTTGCCGCGAGATCACCGAGGTGCTTACCCAACGGTCCTTCCCCGAGCACGGCATGGTGCCGCTGCGCCTGCATTATGCCACCATGACACCCTACGACCACAGCTTCAAGAACGTGCAGGTGCTTTTCAGCAAGGAGGACCTGGCGCAGACCCTGGGGGAAGTGGTGGCCCGGGCAGGGCTGGGGCAAGTGCGCATCGCCGAAACGGAGAAGTACCCGCACGTCACGTTCTTTTTCAGCGGCGGGCGCGAAGAGGTGTTCCCGGGGGAGCGGCGCCGCCTGGTGCCGTCACCCAAGGTGGCCACCTACGACCTGCAGCCCGAAATGAGCGCAGTTGAAGTGGCCGGTGCGGCGGTGGAGGAGCTTGCCCGGAACGACCTGCACCTGATGGTGCTCAACTTCGCCAACCCGGACATGGTGGGCCACACTGGTGTTTTCCCCGCCATTGTGAAGGCCGTTGAAACCACCGACGCCTGTGCCAAGCGCGTGGTGGAGGCCGGACTGCAGCACGGATGGTCCTTCGTCATCATTGCCGACCACGGCAACGCGGACAAAGCCGTGAACCCCGACGGCTCGCCCAACACGGCCCATACCTTGAACCCCGTTCCCGTCTTCGTGCTTACCGACCATGCGGTCGCGCTATCGAACGGCATCCTGGCTGACGTGGCCCCCACGCTTCTGGAGCTGCTCGAGTTGCCAAAATCGGTGGAAATGACCGGACGGTCGTTGATCGCGGCACCGGCCACCTAGTTGCTTCCCAACACCTGCACGTAGCCGGTGTACTGCTTTTCGAGCACCCGGATCACGTAGTAGTACACCCCGTCGTGGCGTCCCCGGAAGGAGAAGTTGTTCTGGTAGTTGCGCGTATTAAGCACTTCCTTGCCCCAGCGGTCCCAGATCTGTACCTGGTTGTCCCGCCCCACAATGCCTTCCACCACGAACATGTCGTTGAAGCCATCGGTGGAATGGCCCGGCGTGGTCACATTGGGAATGTGCACTTGGCATCCGGCGTCCACCTCAATGGTAACCGTCACGCTCTTGGGGCAGGCATCGCGTGCCGTGATCGTATACGTGCCGTTCTGCATGCCCGGCACATATGCAACGGGTGAATGCAACGTATCGCCCCACGCCAGCGTGGTTTGTCCGAAGCCACCCGACATGGTGGCATAGAGTGGTATGGAATCCTGGTCGCACTGGAGGAGGAAGAAGCTCTGCGTCTGGATCTCCATGGGAACATACTGGATAATGGCGAGCATAGCCGAGTTGACCACCGTATCCCCACAGGCGTTCACCATGAAGATGTTCATGATGGCGGTCTCAATGCCTTCCTGCACGCCGTCCTCGAACGCTTGGAAGGGGATCACCACCGAATCCTGGCCGGCCGGGATCACGGCGGGGCCGGGCGCGATGGAGTAATCCGTCCCATTGGTGGCCGTGCCGGTCATGTAGTAATCCACCGAATAGGTACTGTCCACCCCGGCAGGCCTGAAGATGGCGAAATAGCCGCCCAGACATCCCTCCGCTGTAGTGGCATCGCCGTAGGCCGTGGCGGCAGTTACCGGCGGCAGCACATTGGACATGAAGCTGCCCGCCTGCAGGAACACCGTGGAATTGTAGATCTGGTCGCCGGCATCGCCAATGGCCAATTTGATGTGGTAGGTTTCGCCGCACATCACCGCCGCCTCCGCGCGCAGTACCACGGTAAAGCCGTTCAGCGTAATCTGCGTGCCATTGGCATTGGAAACGTAGTACTGTGCATTGACAGGCTGGCAGAATGCATCCTCGTTGCCGTGGATGTTGGCAATGCTCACCGGCAGTGTGGTGCCGGGCACCAAGGCGATGTTCGCGGCGTTGTTGGTGTAGGGGCCGTTGATGCCCGGACCGCTGAGAAAGAAGCCGAACACGTCGTTGAACGTCGGGCTGCAGTTGAAGCTAGGGTATTCCTCCGATCCGAATACAAAGCTGAATTTCAGGGAATCACCATTGGGTACAAAGTCAAACTCCAGCACCGACTTGTCATAGATCGTATTCCCAGGCGTGGTGATCGCCACCAGGTCCGGGTCGGAACCCGTGCCCAACGCATCACTTTCAATGCCCGGGGCAGGGCCCACCACGGAAGTCGCCAACCCGGAGGAAAGGATCACCCCCGCATCCAGGCCCAAATTGGTGGTGTTGCCCCCGGTAAAGGCACCCGTGCCAGGCTGGGGGGTGGTGGCCACCACCCCGTTGAAGGTCACGTTGGATACGGTAACCCCACCGCCCAAGAGCACGTTTTGCACCAATTGCGTGGGCGTCATGTTCGTGGTCACGTTCAACTGGGCCATGGCAGGCATTGCCGCAACAACTGCCAGTTGGAAGGCCATGCTTCGGATCATCATTCCTTGGTGGTGTTTGGTGTCAGCGGTTCCTGTTTCCGCGCAACAAAGTAACGTATCCAAATTTCTCGTGGGCCTCAAAATAATGGCCCTTTGCCCGGTATTTGTAGACGTACACGCTTGTGGCTGCATCATTTCCACCCATCACCTTGCCGTCCCACTGCTTGTGGATGTCATCCGTTTCGAACACCACATGGCCCCAACGGTCAAAAATTATCATGTGGAATTCATCAACGGAGGAGAACACGGGGCCGAAGGTGTCGTTCACGCCATCCCCGTCCGGAGTGAACGCGTTGGGGAAGAACAGGGTGGCGGGCGGGATGACCAGCAGGCTGTCCATGGCCTTGCAGCCCTCGGCGCTGACCGTGTGCAGGGTGATCCAATGGTCCTCCAGATCGTAGTAGCTGTGCGTCACCGAATCCGCCTTGATGCGCGTACCGTCACCCAGGTCCCAGATGACCACCGGCACTTCGTCGGGATACGTGGCGGTGTGGAAAAGCCAATCGTCCTGCCCTCTGGGCGCGATGAGGATCTTTGACCAGGGATGCTGCACGGTGACGTTGGTGGTGGCGCTGATGAATTCGCCGCATTGGTCCAGCACATCCACAATGAAGGTGGCGTCCTGATCGCCGCTGTAGGTCATTTTGGGGTCGCTCCAGGCCCAGCCTTGCCAATCGATGGTGTGCACGCCTGAACCTCCGGATATACGTGCCCACAACAGGATGGAATCGCCCGCACAAATGGTACTATCGGGGGTAAGGTTGATCACAAAAGGCTGGTAGCGGGGGTATCGCACGGTGAACAGGCTGTCCGCCGCATAGCCGCACTGGTCCTGGACGTGCAGGACATAGGTCGCATCGGTGGGCACGGCTACCTGCAAGGTGTCCGCCGTGCTTAGCACGGTGCCCATGCCATCGGCCCAGGAGTACGTGTACACTCCGTTGCCTCCGGTAACGCCAAAGGGAACGAGCACGACCGTGTCGCCGGTGCAGAACACCGTGCTGTCCCAGGAGGCAATGGCAATGCCGTCCAAGGGTTGCGTGCTCACCAGCACGGAATCCGAAGCGCTCTTGCCGCATCCGTCCGTGGCCGTTGCCACGTACCAGAGCGGGTCGCCGGCCGGCACGTTCAACACCTGGCCGGTGCCTACGGCGGCACCTCCCTGGGTCCATAAGTATGTGTAATTGCCATCCCCGCCAACCGTGTTCAGCACCTCAATGTCGTCATTGCCCAAGCAGGGTATGGCCAGGTCGGGGCTGGCTGTCAGCGCCATGGGAGGATACAGCGGGATATGCACGGTAATGCTGTCCAGCACCGAAGGCACCCCGCAGGTGTCGCTCACCGTGACGTAAAATGTCGTGGTCGTGTCCACGTCCGCAACAATGGTGGGCGTGGTTTCGCCCGTGCTCCACAGGTACTGGTATTCCCCTGTTCCGCCGGTGACCGCAGGGCCAATGTCGTAGGTTTCGTTGCACACGCCGTTGACGTCAGTGGTGGAGACGCCCAGCAACGGGTATTGGTCGATGTAGAACACGTAATCATTCACCACCTGCATCCCGCTGCACACCACGTTCTGCGTGATGTTGATGGTGATGGTCTCCAACCCGTCGGCATCGTAGGGCACGGTGAGCGGGAAGGTGATCATGGTGTCGCCCGGCTGGTAGATGATCTGCGTGGGGAAGGCCGGGAAATAATCCACCCCCGGGGTGGCCGTGCCCCCGATCACCAGGTGCACGGTATCCACGTTGCTGGTATCGCCCATGCGCATGAAGTTGAAGGGGATCAGGCCGCATCCTTCGAAGAGGGTACTGTCGTTTGCCGCAAGCCCCAGGTCACCCGCCAACAAGGTGGGCACCACCTGCCCGGTACTTGCGAAACTGCCCGCTTGAAGGAACACGGCCGAATTGTAACTGCCGTCGCCGGCATCCCCGATGGCGAGCTTGATGTGGTAGGTGAGCCCGCAGGTCACCTCCGCCTCGGCCCGCAGTACCACAGTAAAGCCGTTCAGGGCGATGGTGCTGCCGTTCTCGTTGTTCACATAGTACTGCTGATTGGCCGGCCCGCAGCTGCCCCCGGGCCCGTGGATATTGGCAATGCTTACCGGCAACGTGGTTCCCGGCACCAAGGCGATGTTGATCGCATTGTTGGTATAAGGCCCATTGATCCCCGGGCCACTGAGAAAGAAGCCGAAAACGTCGTTGTAGTTGGCCGAGCAATTGAACGAGGGATATTCCTCGGAGCCGAACACGTAGTTGAACTTCAGCGAATCACCCGTGGGGATGAAATCGAATTCCAGCACCGCCTTGTCCTGGATGCTGTTGCCGGGGGTGGTGATGGCCACCAGGTCCGGGTCCGAACCCGTGTTCAGCTGGTCGCTGCCGAAATTGGAGGCCGGGCCTACCACCGAAGGCGCAAATCCCGAGGAGAGGATGATGCCTGCGTCAAGGCCCAAGTTGGTGGTGTTGCCGTTGGTGAACGACCCGGTGCCCTGCTGCGGCGTGCCCACCGCCACACCGTTGAAGGTGACGTTGGACACCGATACACCACCGCCCAAGAGCACGTTCTCAACCAACTGCACCGGCGTCATGCTGGTGCTGACGTTCAATTGAGCTCGGGCCGAACCTGCGGAAAGAAGCAACAGCAAGCTGAGGGATGGACGCCAATTCATGGGGTACGGAAGGGCAAGGTAACGGATATGCCGGGATGACCGATAAGGGCCCCCACAGGTTGCCCGGGCCCGCAAACTTGTGCCGCAGCGCGCCTGGAGGCGGCCCTATCTTTGGCCGATCATGCAGATTCCAGCGCCCATGGCAACCGTGGACGGGCACATCGAGGCCCAAAAAGACCGCTTCTTGAACGAATTGCTCGACTTGTTGCGCATTCCCAGCGTAAGCGCCGACCCCAAATACAAGACGGACGTGGCCCGCTGTGCCGAGGCCGTGAAGCAGCGCATGGAGGAGGCCGGCCTGGAAAAAGTGGAGGTGTGCACCACCCAGGGCCACCCCATTGTGTACGGCGAAAAGATCATCGACCCGGCGAAACCCACGGTCCTCGTGTACGGCCACTACGACGTGCAACCGCCCGACCCGTTGGAACTGTGGGACAGTCCTCCCTTCGAGCCGGTGGTAAAGAACGGCTTGATCTATGCCCGGGGCAGCGCCGATGACAAAGGG
Source organism: Flavobacteriales bacterium (assembly GCA_023957375.1). Taxonomy (GTDB): domain Bacteria; phylum Bacteroidota; class Bacteroidia; order Flavobacteriales_F; family PHOS-HE28; genus PHOS-HE28. Next base: position 222,232 of record JAMLHB010000003.1, read on the forward strand.
CAATTCTACATGCACGTGAAAGCGGTGGAGGCCATGCTCAACACGGGCGGCTTGCCGTGCAACGTGAAAATGATGATCGAAGGAGAGGAGGAAGTGGGCTCCACCAACCTCGGCCTTTTCGTTAAGGCCAACAAGCAGCGCCTGGCCGCAGACGTGGTACTGATCAGCGACACCTCGATGATCGCCAACGACACGCCCAGCATCAACACGGGCTTGCGTGGCCTCAGCTACCTTGAAGTGGAGGTGACCGGCCCCAACCGCGACCTGCACAGCGGGGTGTACGGCGGCGCCGTAGCCAACCCCATCAATGTGCTGTGCGACCTCATTTCCAGCCTGCACGACCAAGACCGGCGCATCGCCATTCCCGGGTTCTATGATGCCGTGCGGGAACTCTCTGCCGGGGAACGCGCGGAACTGGCCAAAGCCCCCTTTGACGAAGAGGCGTACATGAATGACCTTGGCGTAAAAGCCCTGCTGGGCGAAAAAGGCTACACCACCACGGAACACGCCAGCATCCGGCCCACGCTGGACGTCAACGGCATTTGGGGCGGCTACATCGGCGAAGGCGCCAAGACCGTGCTTCCGTCCAAGGCCAGCGCCAAGATCAGCATGCGTTTGGTGCCCGACCAAAAGAGCGATGCCATCACCCGGCTGTTCGTGGACCACTTCCAGAAAATCGCGCCACCGTACGTCACCGTGAAGGTGACGCCCCACCACGGCGGCGAAGCGGCGGTAACGCCCACGGACAGCCCCGCGTACCGGGCGGCCAGCCTGGCCATGGAGGAAACCTTCGGAAAGAAGCCCATTCCCACGCGCGGCGGCGGCAGCATCCCCATTGTGGCGCTCTTCGAACAGGAACTGGGCCTGAAGACCATTCTCTTCGGCTTCGGGCTGGACAGCGACAACATCCACAGCCCCAACGAGCACTACGGCGTGTTCAACTACATGCAGGGAATCCGCGCCATTCCGCGCTTCTTCGCGCATTTTGCCAAGCTGGCACGCTAATGGCCCTATGCACGGACACCACCGCATAAGCAGCAATTCTGGTTTAACGCCCCCTTAACACCATGCCGAAACGGACATTCCTGCCGATCCTGTTGCTGGCCCTGCTCTGCACCGGATGCATGAACTACAGCGAGGTGGAACTGGTGGGCGTGCGCAATGCCCGCCTCACCCGCTTGGATGCCCAAGGCCTTTCGGCCACCATCACCGTGGAGGTGAACAACCCGAACAACTACCGGATCACTTTGGCCGACCCCGACGTGGACCTGTACCTGAACGATGAGGTAGTGGGCAAGGCCGTGTTGGACAGTGCGGTGGTGCTAGCGCCCAAGAGTGTTGCCCTGTATGACGTTCCGCTACGGGCCACCTTCACCCAAGGGAAGGGCAACCCGCTTCCGCTTTTGCTGGGAAGCGCCTTGGGCGGCGGTTTGAAGCTGGGTGCCAAAGGCACCGTGGTGGGCAAGGCCCGCGGGCTGCGCAAGCGCTTCCCCTTTGAGGCCGAGCAGCCGATCGATCTGCGCTGAGCAGAACCGCTGCCCCACTCGTACCGGGGCAGCAGTGATCAGGTCTGCGGCATCATGGCGCGAAGAGATCACCAGATAGCCCAGCGCACCCTGGGCCAAACCGAGCACCACGCCCCCTTGCCCGATCATTTCCCGGTCCATGGGCGCGCCATGCCGTCCAACGCACGGATCGGCCGGCCAAGGTTGGTGCGGGGGCAATTCGCCATGGTGCAGCCAGTAAGCGTGTAGGTCGAAATCATGGCCCAGTTGCACCAGCATCCGTTGCTCGGGACCGTGGAAGAAGAAATTCACCACCAGGCCGGTCCCCAGCAACCAGGGCCCCACAGCCAACAGGTTGAACCAGAACCACTCGATGCGGTCCATGGTCATGGCTTTCGCATACAGTCGCACAGGCACCAAGTTGCCGGCAAAGCCGAAAAGAGCGAACCATCGGGCCAGCTCCGGAAAAGAGATCAGCGTGAGCTGCCCGATGGTAAGGAAGATCAACAGGATGCCGAAAACACCGGAAAGCATCACATATACGGGCCACTGCGGGCCGTCATCCCCCCGATCAACGTCGCGCTGTTGATGAGCACGCGCGCCCGGCGGCCTTAGGCGCCATGCCGTGTTCCTACCTTTATCCTCCGGTCCATCCATGCACTTCCCTTCGCGGGCATGGCTTGCCCGGTCATGCTTGTTGTACTTCCTCCCCGGCTGCGGTACCGGGCAACCACCCGTGAAAGATAGCATGCACGCCCACACCAACCGGCTGGCCCGCGAGACCAGCCCCTACCTGCTGCAGCATGCCCACAACCCCGTGGACTGGTACCCGTGGGGTGACGAGGCTTTCGCCAAAGCTGAACAAGAGAACAAACTGGTGCTGGTGAGCATCGGGTACAGCACCTGCCACTGGTGCCACGTGATGGAACACGAATGCTTCGAGGACGAGGAGGTGGCCCGGCTGATGAACGAGCGCTTCGTGTGCATCAAGGTGGACCGCGAGGAGCGGCCCGACGTGGACCAGGTGTACATGAGCGCCGTGCAACTGATGACCGGGCGCGGCGGGTGGCCGCTGAACTGCTTCACCCTGCCCGACCGCCGGCCCGTGTACGGCGGCACCTATTTCCCCAAGGAACAGTGGATGCAGGTGCTGGAACAGCTCAGCGGCAAGTGGGCCAAGGACCCAAAAGACGTGGCGCGGCACGCCGCGCAGCTGCACGAGGGTTTGCAACAGGTGGACCTGGTAACGCTTAACACCGCACCCCCCGCTTTTGCGCAAAGGGATGTGGACCAACTGGCCGATGCCTTCGACAAAGAGTTCGATACCGCGTGGGGAGGGGCGGCACGTGCCCCCAAATTCCCCCTGCCCAACAATTACGAGTTTTTGCTGCGTTATGCCGTCTCCACGGGCAATAAAGCCTTTGCACGCCAAGTGCGGCTCACTTTGGGGAAAATGGCCCAAGGAGGCATCTTCGACCAGATCGGCGGCGGATTTGCACGCTACAGCACCGACATCAGTTGGAAGGTACCGCACTTCGAGAAGATGCTGTACGACAATGCCCAGCTGATCTCCCTGTACAGCCATGCCTACCAAGCGTTCAAGGACGAGGCCTACCGCGACGTGGTACGGCGCACCATCGGCTGGGCCGTGCGCGAGATGCGTTCGCCCGAGGGCTTGTGGCACAGCGCGCTGGATGCCGACAGCGAAGGCCACGAAGGATTGTTCTACCTATGGACCGCCCAGCAACTGGGTGAGGTGCTGGACGAAGAGGACTTGGCTTTTGCCAAGGATTTGTATAACGTGGACGGCGAGGGATACTGGGAAGAAGGACGCAGCATCCTGCTGCGCACCATGGACGACGCCGAATACGCCCGCAAGCATGGCCTTGTCCCGGGTGAACTGGCCGCAAGGCGCGAACGGGTGGATACCCGCCTGCTGGCCGCGCGGGAGCAGAGGATACGGCCAAGCTTAGATGACAAGGTGATCACCTCGTGGAACGCCATGATGGTGACCGCGCTGTGCGATGCCTACGAAGCCTTTGGCGACAGCGCCCACCTTGAACAAGCGCGCAGCACCATGCAGCTGCTGCTCTCCGCATGCCGCCGCCCGGACGGCGGCCTGTGGCACGTCCGCACCAAAGGGCATGCTGCGGTGAACGGCTACTTGGAGGACTACAGCTTCACCCTCGAAGCGCTCATCGCCCTGTACCAGGCCACGTTCGAGGAACACTGGCTGATGGAGGCGCAGCAACTGGCCCGCTATGCGATCGGCCATTTCTTCGACCAGGCCAGCGGCATGTTCCTCTTCACCAGCAAGGAAGACCCGCCCCTGATCGCCCGCCGCATGGAGGTCAATGACAATGTGATCCCCGCATCCAATTCCAGCATGGCAAAGGCACTCTTCACCCTCGGGCATGTGTTCGACGACAAGCAGTTCCTAGCTATCAGCCGCCAGCAATTGAACAATGTGAAGCCCGCCATGCAGGACTACCCCACCGGATACTCCAATTGGGCACTGCTGTTGATGAACCATGCCTGGCCATGGTACGAGGTGGCCATTACCGGGCCGGAAGCCCTGGATGCCAAGGAGGAATTCAACCGGCATTTCATCCCGGGCCGCGTGTTCATGGGCGCCCGGGACCAGAGCGCACTGCCCCTGCTGGCGGACAAATTCACCGGCGGGCCCACCACCATCTTCGTCTGTGAAAACAAGGTGTGCCAACTGCCGGTGCACAGCGTGGCAGCAGCACTGATCCAGATCCAATGAGGAAGGCCGTCCTGCTCGCCCTGTTCCTGCCGCACCTTGCCTCGGCGCAAATGCTCTCCGTGGAACCCGGCGCCGAAGATCCCGCGGTGCTCCGGTTCAACCCCGCTTTCATTGCCCGCAACGGGGTCACCAGCGTGGCAGGCCAAGCCTGGGTCAAGCGCGAAGGCCGGCCCATGCAGCCCCTGGACCGCTTTTACCTGTACCGCTTCGCGCCCGACGGCCGCCTCGGCTATGCGAACAACTCGTTCGGCAAGCCCGGCTCGGGGGTGGACACAGCCTCGGTGATGTACACATACGACTCCAACGGAAAGCTGCTGCAGGAGCTGCACAACGACATTAACGGATATTACGCCCTGCGCAACGGGCACGATGCCGAGGGCCGCGTGGTGCACATGGAGCACGTTCGCTTGGAAAACCTCGGCACGGACCGCTACCACTTCGTGGAAGGGGCCTCCACCATCGTCAGCGACGAACGCTTGCAATACGCCGCGTTGAACGACACCATGTGGACCGTGACGCGGCTGAACGACCAAGGGCGGCCCTACCAGGAGGAAACATTCACCCGCAACCGCCTCGGCTACCTATTGGCGATCGACAGGCTGAACCTGATCACCCGCAAACGCGGAAGAACCTCCTTCACCTATGATGGTCGCGGCAGGCTCGCCCGGCGCGATGAACAACCCGACCTCAACGCCCAGCACTGGTCCACTTGGCAATGGACCTATGACAAGGCCGGCAATCCCCTCTCCTGCGACCTGTCCAGGGACGGCAGCCTCAGGCGGCACAGCGAATACCTGTACGCCGAGGGGACCATGTTCCTGAAGGCCATTGTGGCCAAGAACGAGGAAACCGGCACGATAGACATCATCCGCTACACCACCACCCGCTGACAGCGGCGGGAAGGCCCTCACAGGCCTCTTCCGGCTCGGCCTCGGCCAGCTTTCAAACCACGCCCAATTCCTTGCCCACGCGGCCGAAGGCAGCCAATGCTTTTTCGATCTGCGCCTCGGAGTGCGCAGCGCTCAGCTGCACGCGGATGCGCGCCTCGCCCTTGGGCACCACGGGAAAGAAGAAGCCGATCACATAAATACCCTCCGCCAGCAGCTTGTCCGCCATCACCTGGCTGAGCTTGGCGTCGCCTAGCATCACCGGCACAATGGCGGCACCAGCGCCGCGCGTCTTGAAGCCCAGTGCCTCAATGCCGGAACGGAAGCGCTTCACGTTGCGCTCCAGCTTGTCGTGCAGTTCCGTGGAGCTGCTCAGCAGGTCGATCACTTTGATGGAGGCCCCCACGATGGCCGGCGCCAACGAGTTGCTGAAGAGATACGGGCGCGACCGCTGCCGGAGCATCTCCACGATCTCCTTCCGGCCGGTGGTATACCCGCCCATGGCCCCGCCCAGCGCCTTGCCCAACGTTCCGGTGATGATGTCCACGCGGCCGGTCACGCCGCAATGCTCCACGCTCCCGCGGCCGGTTTTGCCGATGAAACCCGCCGCATGGCACTCGTCCACCATCACCATGGCCTCGTACTTGTCGGCCAGGTCGCAGATGCCCTTCAGGTCGGCGATGATGCCGTCCATGCTGAACACCCCGTCGGTAACAATGATGATGTTGGCCGCCCCGTCCTTGCGGGCTGTTTTCAGCTGAAGCTCCAGGTCCGCCATGTCGTTGTTGGCATAGCGGTAGCGCATGGCCTTGCACAGCCGCACGCCATCGATGATGCTGGCATGGTTGAGCGCATCGCTGATGATGGCATCTTCCTGCCCCAGCAACGGTTCGAACACGCCGCCGTTGGCATCGAAGCAGGCGGCGTAGAGTATGGTGTCCTCGGTACCGTGGAAGCGCGCGAGCTTCTCCTCCAGCTCCTTGTGGATGTCCTGCGTGCCACAGATGAAGCGCACGCTGCTCATGCCGTAGCCGTGTGAATCCAGCGCATCGTGCGCGGCCTTCACCACCCGCGGGTCGGAACTTAGCCCGAGGTAGTTGTTGGCGCAAAAGTTGAGCACTTGGCGGCCGTTCACGGTGATCTCCGCCGCTTGTTCGCTGGTGATGATCCGTTCCCGTTTGTATAGCCCGGCCTCCTCGATGGCGGCCAGTTCCTTGGTCAGTTGGTCTTTGAATTTCCCGTACATGGCAAATTGGATCTCGGTTATTTTCCCGGCGAAGGTAGGTGCTTCGCCCGCGCCTTTCCCCACGCCTACGGCAACTATGCGGGGCTCTTGCACGTTGGAATGCCCCGCTTAACATTGTCGGCCCAATTCCACCGCATGAGAAATTTCGTTTCACGGTTTCCCGTGCTCACGTTCACGGCGCTCACCCTCACGTTCCAAACCCTGATCGTGGCCTTTATGTCACTGCGGTTGCGGGGCGGCCTGCATTTGGATGACGACCCGGTGGCGCACATGGTATTCCGCCTGCGCGTGTTCGGCCCGCTGGGCTTCGCCATGCTGGTGACCTTTTACATAGAGGGCAAGGCCGGGCTTGGAACCCTGTTCGGGTCCTACCTCCACTGGAAGGCGCCCATGCGGTTCTATGCGTTGGCCTTCAGCTGGAAATTCATGTATTTCTACACGGGCGCCGCAGTGATCCTGCTGATGGGCTGGGCGCCGTGGCCGGGTTGGGTAGCGGACAATTTTTTCAATGGCACGCACCAGGGAGCGATCAACCTGATGCACAACATGGCCTTCATCGTGGGCATTGCCTTCGTGGAGGAAACGGCCTGGATGAAGTTCTCGGTCACGCGGCTCCAACGCAACTACTCCGCCCTGGCCTCCTGTTCCATGGTCGGCATTGCCTGGGGCACCTGGTACCTGCCCATGTTGATGCTGGGCGAGGGCGTGCCCGACGGGTTTCCGATCCCCGTGTTCATGGCCAGCATGTTCTCGCTGACGATCCTGCTCGGCTGGATCTTCAACATGACCCAGAGCGGGCCCATCCTGTTGATCGCCCAGATCGTCAGCAACTGCGCGTTCTTCATCCTGCCGGTGTTTCCGCCCTTCAGCGGCTTGGACCCGATCTACGTCAACGGATTCGTGGCCGTGAACTGCACGCTCTCGGCCCTGTTGGTGTTGGTCTACGGTTGGCGAGAACTCGGCACCGGCAAACGCGCCGTGTGGGGTGAACGGGCTGCCCCGGCATCCACTGGCGTGCTTCAGCCCTTGCCCACCACCCTGGGCACCTTGAAGTAGTCGCTGTCCTTTACGGGTGCATTGGCCAAGGCTTGCTCCTTGGTGATCTCCGCGTGCGGTTCATCCGCACGGAGCACATCCTGTTCCTCCGTCAGGAAGATCAGGGGCTCCACCCCGGCGGTGTCCACTTGCCCGAGCACCTCCACGAAATTGATCACCCGCTGCATGTCCACCAGCGTGGAGGCCCGCACGGCGGGATCGGTCATGTCCAACCGCGCCAGTTCGGCAATGCGGTCCAATGTCTTCTCGTCGATCTTCATCGCTGCGGGAACGCTTCGCGCAAAGGTCGCTCAATGGCGTCAAAAGTCCTTTGGCCCAGTTTTTCCGCATCTTCCATGGTGAGCCCCGTGGTGGCAATGAACGGGTGCACCACCGCCCTGGCCATGCCCGGCCGGCCCCGGCTCCAGGGCTCTTCCGGATCGCCGAACAAACGCCAGTTGTCTAAGAACGTAATGGGCACGATGGGCACCTGCTTCTTGATGGCCAGGCGGAACGCGCCCTCCTTGAACGGGATCATCCGCGGTGCGTCGGCAGGGATGGTGCCCTCGGGGAAGATGCCCACCGATACGCCGCGGTCGATGGCATTGCCGGCTTTCAGCAGGGCGCGGGCACCGTCCACGCCGTTCCCGCGGTTCACGGCGATGTGCATGTCGCGGAAAAAAATCTTGAACAACGGCCAGCGCAACAGTTCATGCTTGCCCATGAACAGGAAATAGTCCGGCAGCAGGCAAAAGGCGTGGATGATGTCCAAATAGCTCGTGTGGTTGATGCACGCGATGAAGGGTGCCGGCGGCAATGCACTTTCCCATTTCACGCGCAGGGGAACCATTCCGGCCATGCTCAGGAACCAGCCCCAGGCCCGCATCAGCCGGAATGCCGCCGGGTAGCCCCGCGGCGTGCGCAGCAGTACGCGGAACGGCACGTAGAGCACCACCATGGACGCCGTAAAAACCAGCACGAACCAAAGCTTGAACATCAACCGCGGCACCACGAACGCCCACTTGCGCAAGGGGCTGCGCATGCGCTCCCCGGCGGCCACCCTCGCACCGGGCGCGGTATGTGGAACTTCCTTCACCACAGCAACGGGAAAATGAGGCGCGAAACTACCTTCTATCTTCGTCCCGCACCGCCAAGGTACTTGGTACCGACGCAGCGAACACCACCTGCATGCGCATTCTTACCGGCATACAAAGCACCGGCACGCCCCATCTGGGCAACCTCCTCGGGGCCATCCTCCCGGCCATTGCCATGGGCCATGCCCCGGGCAACGACGCCTTCCTGTTCATTGCCGACCTGCACTCCTTCACCACCGTGCGCGACCCCGGCCTGCTGCGGGAGAACACATACGCCGTGGCCGCAGCTTGGCTGGCTTGCGGCCTTGATGTGGACAAGGTGACCTTCTACCGCCAGAGCGACGTGCCCGAAGTGGCCGAGCTGGCTTGGTACCTGGGCTGTCTCACCCCCTACCCCATGCTGGCCAACGCCCACTCCTTCAAGGACAAGAGCGACAACGTGAGCCAGGTGAACGCCGGCCTGTTCTACTACCCCGTGCTGATGGCGGCGGACATCCTGCTGTATGACACCAACGTAGTGCCGGTGGGCAAGGACCAGAAACAGCACTTGGAGATCACGCGCGACATCGCCAGCGCCTTCAACCGTGCTTATGGCGAAGACACTTTCGTGATGCCGGAAGCCCGCATCGATGCGGGACTAATGACCATCCCTGGCACCGACGGCCGGAAGATGAGCAAGAGCTACAACAACACCATCAATATCTTCCTGCCGGAGAAGGAATTGAAGAAGCAGGTGATGGGGATCGTAACGGACAGCAAGAGCCTGGATGAACCCAAGGACCCGACTACCGACAACGTGTTCCAGCTCTTCAACCTTTTGGCCCCGGCCGATGCCGCGCAAGCCATGGAGGCCAACTACCGCGCGGGCGGATACGGTTACGGCCATGCCAAGAAGGAGCTGCTCGGCCTATTGACGGAACGCTTTGCCCAAGAGCGGTCGACCTTCCAAGCGTTGATGGACGACCGCGCCGAACTGGACAGGCAATTGGCCAAGGGCGCAGGCAAGGCCAGGGAAACGGCACGCGCCACGCTGTCCCGCGTGCGGGAACGGGCAGGCTATGGCCGCCCTGCCTGAACCTGTTGGAACATTGTTGATAATCCAAGGTCGGCAGCGGCGGCGGCCTATGGCCATCGCCTACCTTGCCCAACACTTAACCCTTGGGGGCCGGTTGTACCCCAACTAAAAACCAAATCTGAAAATGGCAGCAGCAGTTGAAGCCTATTGCGTAAAGTGCAAGGCCAAGCGGAACATGAAGGATGCCGCACAAGTGACCATGGCGAACGGCCGGAAGGCCATGAAGGGCAAATGCCCCGAGTGCGGCACGGGCATGTTCAAGATCCTGGGCAAAGCTTGAGCCTGCGGCCCCGCAGCCCAGCACCGGGAAGCGGGGCCGCGGCCGCCCGCCCGTATTCCGGCAAGGCCAAGCCACTGTTCAGGTGATGGACCGCATCGTATTCCGGCCGGGGAAGACAACCCGCACCCTGTTCGCCGTGCTGGGGGCATTGGTCCTGCTGCACCTCCTGGTCGTCTTTTGCCACTTGGTACTACACGTCCGGGTTACGGCACTCACCCAACTGGTGGACCTGGACCTGGAGTCCAACCTGCCCACGTTCTTCAATTCGGCCCTGTTCTTCATCGCTGCCTTTTTGTTCGGCCTGCATGGCCGGATGGCCTCGGGCAGCTTGAAGCGGGGCTGGTTCACCATGGCGGCCGTGTTCATCTTTCTCGGGGTGGATGAAAGTTCCCAAGTGCACGAGAAATTCATGTCCTTCACCAACAACCTGCTGCACCGGGCAGGTACCGGGGACGGGGCGGGGGGATGGCTGTTCCAAGCGTGGGTGATCCCCTATGTGGCAGCCTTGCTGGTGTTGGCCGCAGTGCTTGCCCGCTGGTTCCTCAAATTGGATGCGCCGCTTCGTCGGGGCCTGGTGATCAGCGGGGCGGTGTACGTCGCCGGCGCGGTGTTCATGGAAATGGCCGGAGGAAAATTGGCCTTGGCCTTGCCCGCCCGGGAGGCTTCGCTGTTTCCTTGGCTGCCCTGCGAACTATATGGCGACCCGTCGGGTTGCTGGTTGTTCATGGAACCCGGTTACATCGCTTTGTACACCCTGGAGGAAACCTTGGAAATGACGGGCTTGATCTTGTGCGTGAGGGCGCTGCTGATGGCCTTTGAAGCCAGGAACGAGCGGGTTTTCGTGGCCGTGGAGAGCGGGGAACGCGCACGTTGAACCGGCCAAGGTCAGGTTGCCGGGTGGCGGATCACTTTTCCGGAGCCCGTGCGACGGAAGGCACGCAGGGCAGCTACGCGGCGGGGCATTTCATGGATGGACAGCACGTTGAACAGCGATCGGAGCAATTCGTCCAGTACCGCTTCGGCGCCTTCCTCCGTTTCCAACACCAAGGCTACCGCTTGGCCCAGCCGGTCGTCCGGTACTGCCGTGAAATAGTGCGGAAAGGGAATGATCCCGGCTGTTTTGGCCTCCAATTGCTCGGGATAGATCTTCTTGCCGCCACTCAGGATCACATTGTCGATGCGGCCCAGCCAGTGGAAGCTTGAGTTTCCGTGCAGTTCAACCAGGTCGTTGGTAACGTGTCGTTTGGTGGACAGGTGGGGCGTGTCCACCACCAGGCAACCCCGGCCGTCAGTGCTGAAGGTTACACGGCCTATGGCCTGGTACCACGCACTGCGTTCGGGGCCATTGAGCCTGCGCAGGGCCACATGGGTTACCGTTTCCGTGCTGCCATAGCTTTGATATACTTCCGTGCGGAGCCCTTGCAGGTCTTCTTCCAGGGCTGCGCTTATCGGGCCGCCGCCCAGTAGGATGGTTTGGAACTGCTGCTCCACGCGGGCCCGATCCTCCTGGACAGCACGGTGCAACTGTAACGGGACCATGGCGGTGAAGCGGAACCGGTCGGGCACCTTTAGGTTGTCCAATACGCCTCCGCGCGGATCGATCACGTGCAGGTCCAGGCCGAGAGCCATGGCGCGCACCACCATCATCTTGCCGGCGATGTAGGCACAAGGCAGGCAGAGCAGCACACGGTCATTCTGCTGCAACCCGAAGGTGTCTGCGGTAAGGCGTGCGCTGCGCACCAGGTCGCTGCGCGGAATGCGCATGCGCTTGGGCGGGCCGGTGGTACCGCTCGTGGCGGCCTGCATGGAAGTGCCGCCGCGCATCATCAGCTCGTTGATCAGCAGGAACAGGTCCCTGCTCCACTCAGCCCCCTTTACTCGTTCCGATAGGCGCTCAAAATGCTTGTAGGCCTCGAACGGGCCCATGCGCTGACCGTCCAGCACCAGTTCCTTGAACGCCCCGTCGATGGTGCGTGCATACTTCCGTTGGGCGCTCATGGTTCTAAGCGTTGCAGGTCCCAGGCTGTTTCCGGACGGTAGCGCAAGCGGCCTTGCTCCACCGCCAGCGGGCTTGGGATATTGTCCGCATACACCTGCCCTGTGCCCAGCCCCTGCGGCATGGAGACGCCCAGTGTGGCGGTCCATTGCGCAATGGCGTTGAGGCCGATGCTGCTTTCCAAGGCGGAGGTGATCCACCAGCCGATGCCCCGGGCCCGTGCCTGGTCGATCCATTCCTGCGCGGCAGCCCAACCGCCCACCAAACTGGGCTTGATCACAATGTACTGCGGCCGCACATGGTCCAGCAGGTCCTGCTTGGCTTGGGCGATGTTGTGGCCGATGAGGTCCTCGTCCAGCGCGATCGGCACCGGGGAGTTTGCGCACACCTCGGTCATGGATTCATAGAGTCCCGGAGCCAACGGCTGTTCGATGCTCTCCACGCCCAGTTTGGCCAATCGCTCCAGCACGGGCATTACGTTGGCATGGGTGAAGGCGCCGTTGGCATCCACGCGCAAGGCCAGTTCCTGCGCGCTGAATGAGCGGCGCACCTCAGCGAGCAGCTCCATTTCATCCTCGGTCCGCAGGGCTCCGATCTTCATCTTCACGCAGCGGTTTCCAGCTTCGATCTGCACCTTGATCCGTTCGCGCATGGCGTCCTTGTCACCCATCCACACCAGGCCATTGATGGGGATGCCTGCGCGGCCCAAGGTGAACTCCGACGGGAAGAGCACCTTGCTACCGCTGGCGGCGAGGTCCTTCAGGCATTGCTCCACGGCGAAGCGCACGCTGGGGACTTGTACCAGATCGTCGTGCAAGCGCTGTTGCCAGTTGGAAGTGTCCGCGCAGAGTTCCAGCAGCTTGGTGCGCACATCGGCCGGAAACTCCTTGCTGTGGCCGGGGAAGAGCGCGGCCTCGCCGATGCCGCGCATCTCGGGGCGCTGATCATCCCACACGATGAGATACCACACGGTGCGCGCCTCGATCACCCCTTTGCTCGTACCCAAGGGGAAGCGCGGCGTGAGCGTGATCTCTTTCCAATCGGCGCAAAGCATCTATCCGGGGATCAACCCCAAAGAAAAGAGCAATGCCGTTACTAAGGTGGAAAGGGCCAGCACTTTCATCTGCGGGTCCAGCTCGCGCGGCACCGTGTTGCGCTGCACCCTGCGCAGGTGGCGGTCCAGCAGCACAAAGCCCAGTACGAAGGCCAGCTGCCACCAGCCGCGGAAGTGCATCATGGTAAACACCAGCAAACAGCCGAAGCCGCCGTAGATCAGGGCAGCGTGGTAGCGCTTGGCATGGGCCGTACCCATGCGCACCGCCATGGTGCGTTTGCCATTGGCCGCATCGCCCACCGCATCGCGCATGTTGTTCAGGTTGAGCATGGCGGCGGACAACAGGCCGATGCCCAACGCGGGCAGCACGGTGGCCGTCCGGAGTTCGCCGGTATGCAGAAAACAGGTGCCCATCACCCCGGCAAGGCCGAAGAAGAGCACCACGCTGATGTCGCCCAAACCCGCATAGCCATAAGGATTGCTGCCGAAGGTGTACTTCACGGCGGCGCCGATGGCCAGCAGGCCGAGCAGGAAGAAGCCCAACGTGGTTGCCGTGAACCCCAGCGCCACGATAATCAACGTGATGCCCGAGGCCAAGGCCAGCCCGCCACAGACCCATAAGGCGCGCTTCATTGCGGCCGGTGCTATGGCGCCGCTCTGCACGGCGCGTTGCGGACCCACGCGGCTTTCATCATCGGTGCCGTGCTCATGATCGCCCAGGTCATTGGCCAGGTTGCTTAGCACTTGCAGCAGGATGGCGGTGAGCAGTGCCAGCCCGAACACGGACCAGCGGAAGCCGTGGAAGAACCCGGCCAGCGCACTGCCCGTGATGATGCTGCTGATGGCCAAGGGCAGCGTGCGGGGGCGGAAGGCGTGGAGCCAGGGGCGGAGCATTACGCGATCAGCTCCATGCGGTCAGGATACACGTTGACCAACTTGCTCGTTGGTAGCGCCGCCTCTATTGCGGGCCATCGGCTGTAGAGCCACTGGATAAACGCGGACCGCCGCAAATTGCCAATGCGGAGGTGTACCACACGCGGTGGCGGCCCTGCGAGTTGGATGCGTTGCGTAAAGTCGGCGTCCTTGCTGATGATCACCAGGTCATGGGCCGTTGCATACTGCCACAGATAGGAATCGCTGGGCTGGGCACCCAATTGCCGCGAATGCATGATCGGCAATGCCGTAGGCATGGGAAGGTTTTCATCAATGAGCAGGCCTTTCATGCCAAGGGCAACGCCGAGTAGCTGTTGCCCATCATGCGAGCGGCCACTTCCACACAGGCAAGTACTTGTTCGCGGGTGATCGACGGATATGCCGCGAGCACTTCGTCCACATCATCCCCGGCAGCCAACAGTTCCAATACGGATCGGACGGTAATGCGCGTACCTTTTACTACGGGCATTCCGTTTGCCACGTCCGGCTTGATCTCGATCAATTCGTGCAGCATGGCCGAAAGTTACGACCGGCGACCGGATGTGGGAAAACGTCGCAAGGTCCCATCCAACCGCTGCGGGCCGCTACGCACACCGGCGATTCCAGCCCTTCCCCTCCCGCAGGGTCTCCGCTTCCGGACCCTGCGGTCCCCGTGTTTTTGTACCTCATGCCCGTAACGCTATTTGATAGTTCTCCACCGGTGCGTTCGAGGCATCGCCCCGTTCGTAGAACGCAGCGCTGGAATGCGGATAGTCCAAGTAGTTCTCCGCAAGCATCCACTTCCCCTTCACCGGGTTGGCGTGGATGTAGTCCAGCTTCTGTTGGATCATCGCCTCATCGTAACACTCGCGGATATCCGATGAAGGCATGAACACCCGGCAAACCTGCCCACGGGCCGCATCGCTGGGCCGCACGGCATCTTTCAGCGTAACCAGCAGGCCATGCTCTTCGAGGTCGACCAATCGGCTCCGGATCTCGTACGCCAGGAACCGCTTGGCATTGGCCAGCAGCGCATTGATGGACAGCCCTTCCGGGGTGTGGATGAGCAAGTGTACATGGTTGGGCATGATCACATAACCGAAGATGCGGCACCCCTTGGTTTTAGCGATGTGCATCCAGCGGCAACCATGGTCGTAAGCATCCGCCCGCTCAATGAGCGGCAGCCAATTCCAGCACGTGAACGTGCAATAGAACGTGGCGCCATCAGTGCGTTGGAGGGTGCGCACGGGCATGCTTGGTGAAAGTATGGAAAGTTCATCATCACACTGTGGTTGCGTAGGGTCCCGAGGCGGAGACCCTGCGAGAGTTGGAACGAAATTTCCATCTCATACCTCCAATTCCCAAAAGTATCATACACATCGTATGTGCCAACGAATTTCTGTCGTCCATCCACCGGGACTGAAGGGCTTGGTGCCATAACATCCCGCTTACAGCCGTAGCTGCAAACCAATGTGGCAGCCAGTGCCAAAGCGATGTTCAACTTGCTCATTGGTTGATCAGGTTGCAGTTGTGTGCGCCATGACTACTCCTCCTCCCGCTTCACCGCATACTCCCGGTAGCTCTGCCTAAAGTAGGGCACTCCATCCGCCACATAGAAGGCAATGTTGTCCTTCAGGTAGGACATCCGAATAGTGTCAGCCACCAACGTATTGTTGAACAAAGTGTCGTATTCGCGGAAAAGGGCCCATCTATGGCCGGAATGGTCCACGATTCCGAACCATCCAAATAGATTTAAATAGTTTGATGCATCTTCCTTATCATGCTGAATATAGAAGTCAAATTCCCCTCCCCACCCATTGATAAATAAAGAATCGTAAGTGCCATTCTCATTATGCTTTATTATAGCCATTTCATATAGCCAATTTCCGATAGTATCATAAACGTCGTACATGCCAACGAATTTCTGTCGTCCATCCACCGGGACTGAAGGGCCTGGTGCCATAACATCCCGCTTACAGCCGTAGCTGCAAACCAATGTGGCAACCAGCAGAAGAGCTACGTTCTGCTTGTTCATTGCTTAATCAGTTTGCGGTTATGTACCATGCCTCACTCCCGCTTTACCGCATACTCCCGGTAGCTCTGCCTAAAGTATGGCACTCCATCCGCCACATAGAAGGCAATATTGTCTTTTAGGTAGGACATACGAAGCGTGTCGTGGACCAAGCTGTTATATTGAAACACATAATCATACTCTGAGAAAAGGGCCCAACGATGGCCTTCATAATCTGTAATTCCAAAATCTCCTATAAAATTCAAGTAATTTGAAATGTTTCCTATGTTTCGCTGTACGTATACATCAAAGGCCCCCCCCCATCCTTCAATGAGGAGTGAATCGAAGGGACTGAAATCATGAGCTACTGAAATTTCCATCTCATAGCGCCAATTTCCAAGCGTGTCATAAACATCGTACACTCCTACGAACTTCTGCCGACCGTCTACTGCGACTACATCATCGGGTTCCACAACATCCCTCTTACAACCAAAGCAGCAAGCCAAGATGGCAACTAAAGGGAGTGCCATGTTCAACTTGCTCATTGCTTGATCAGTTTGCGGTTGTGTACCATGCCTATTCCTCCTCCCGCTTCACCCCATACTCCCGGTAGCTCTGACTGAAATGCGGCACTCCCTCGGCTACATAAAAAGCAATATTGTCCTTTATATAGGACATTCTGAGGGTATCATTAAGAAATCTATTATACATGAACAATGAATCATATTCAGAAAATAAAGCCCAATGTTTTCCATGATAATCTTGTATTCCAAATACTCCTGTAAAGTTTAAAAAATTGGATTGATCATTTTTATGATGTTGAACATAAAAATCAATATCACTCCCCACCCTTCGATGAATATAGAATCTATTGGTTCACCTTCGTGCAAAGAAATTTGCATTTCGTATTTCCAATTCCCAAGAGTGTCATATACATCATAAGTGCCGACGAATTTTTGGCGCCCATCCATGGAAATTGATGGGCCTGGTTCCACGACATCCCTCCTACAGCCATAGCTGCAAACCAATTTGGCAGCCAGCAGAAGAGCTACGTACTGCTTGTTCATTGCCTGATCAGTTTGGCGGTTGCATACCATGCTTATTCTTCCTCCCGCTTCACCGCATACTCCCGGTAGCTCTGCCTAAAGTAGGGCACTCCATCCGCCACATAAAAAGCAATGTTGTCCTTCAGGTAGGACATCCGGAGGGTGTCATTCATTAGATACCCATTCATAAACAATGAATCATATTCCTCAAATAAGGCCCATCTATTGCCTTCATGGTCTTGAATTCCAAATTGACCATTTAGATTCAAATAATTTGAGGTATTCCCATCATCATGTTGAATGAATAGATTAAATTCATCTCCCCAATTTTCTACATACACTGAATCTATATTCGCTATCCCTGGATGCAACGAAATTTCCATCTCATACCTCCAATTCCCAAAAGTATCATACACATCGTATGTGCCAACGAATTTCTGTCGTCCATCCACCGGGACTGAAGGGCTTGGTGCCATAACATCCCGCTTACAGCCGTAGCTGCAAACCATTGAAGCAACCAGCAGAAGAGCTACGTACTGCTTGTTCATTGCTTAATCAGTTTGCGGTTGTGTATCATGCCTTGGCTGTCCAAGGCCACAAGGCAATAGCTGGCGGGGGCTAGGCCAACCAGTTGCAGGATGGTGGTGGGCGCGCCTTGCAAACTCCGCTCCAGTACACGGCGCCCTGTGGCATCCAGCAGCCACACCTTGGCAAGACCGGGGGCGTATTCCAGCCACACCTGGTCAGTGGCCGGGTTGGGCCGCAGGTATAGTTCCGCCGGTTCCATTAAATCGGACTCTATGAATGATACGTCTGTTGACATCGCGCTATCAAGGATGCCAGGCGTTATGCCGCCTTCCTGAAGGTCGTCGCTCGCTTCGGCCAAGAACGGTGTTGGTGGCTCAGGGACCATTCCGGGGGACCCAAAGACGGAGATGTCACCCGTATACGTGATCTGGCCATTGCATCCGGTCAGGGTGAGGATATAGTAATAGACATAATTGCTCACCGGGCAGCCATGGCAGAAGAGGTCGCCTGTGTTGGCGGTTCCGTCCCAATAGATGCTCGACACTACGTTATAGCCCGGAGCCCTTGACCTGAACGGACAACAGCCTTCGGCCCAATCCTCGTGCAACCGCCACACGGTGGCATCCCATTGGTTGAAGATCCTCAGATCGAAAGCCATGGCCCCATACGCACAATATGGATGGTCCACATCCAACACCTGCCAGGTGTCGTTCACCCCGTCCCCATTCGGCGTGATCACATTGGCCAGTACATTGTGCGTGCCTTCTCCATACGTGTCAACAGTAAAACCACCCCAGCCATCGCAGCAGACATTGCAATCCTCGATGCAGGTGTTGGGATCGGCCACGGCCAAAAAACCCGGCCCGCCGAAGAATCCGGTTTGTAGGTTGATGGAAGGTGCCCTGAATTCCACGTCCGCATCACCGGTGCTCACGTCACCGTCCTGCTGGCCGGGATCAACGCTGTACCCGGCCGTGATGCTTTCGCCCGCCACCGTGAGGGCGGGCAGGGGCAGGCCCCCCGGCGACCGGTTTTCGTAGTACACCCGCACGGGGCAGAAGTCGCAGACCACCTTGATGGTGATGGTGCAAGTTTGGTCCAGTTCTTCACACGTGTTATTGTCAGTAAGGAGAACACTCAGTGTATGGAATCCAATATCAGCCATGCTTGGTGTCCAGCAAAAAGTTCCGGTAGCTTGTGGGGCATTGTTGCTTGTAAAACTGCCACCTAGGGTACTTCCAATAGGTGCAAGTAGAACCCGTTCATTCGCCGCATCGCTCGTAGGAATGGTAAAACAGGTTTGCTCACCCGCCTGCATGGTGACGGTATACACACCGGTGCCGTTCACGCCGAGGCATTGGGGCGGGTAATTGATGGGGTCATGCACGGTAAGCATGGCTGCGGGTGAGGCCGTGGAAAGGGAACAACCGGGCAGGTATTCGGCGGTAACGGAGTAGGTGTTCTGGCCCAGACTGGCGGTAGTGGTCACCGTTTGCAGGCCCACGCCGGTTTGGTCGGTGCTCCAGGTGTAGTTCCACGAAGGGTCTCCTTGCACGTGCAGGGTGATCTCCTCGCCGGCGCACACGGGCGAGGGGGCGATGGTGAGGGGGCCGGGCTGTGCATACGGTGAAGTGAGCGTGCCTTGCTTAAGAAAAATAGCGGATTGTTTTACATGATCGGATGTATTGCAGATAGCGATCTTTGCATGATAAGTTGCATTGCATTGGACGTCAATTGTAGCATCCATTACTACTGTTCGTCCGTCAAAGACAAATGCCCAAGTAGACTCGTCATCGCCATTTTGCCCTAAGCCGGGGTTGGGAGTTGGTATGAAATAATTGGCGTTTGTGAATGAGTTGACGGTATTTATGGAAACAGCAGCACCGCCAATTGTAGCAATATTGATTGAATTATTTGAGAACGGACCGTTAATCCCCGGGCCTGATATGAAAAATCCGAAAGCATCGTTAAAATTTGAGCCAACCCATTCCGGATACTCGTTGGAAGCGAAAACATACGAAAATGTGGCTGTATTTCCAGTTGAGATAAAATCGAATTCCAAGATGGCCGCATCCTTTGGATATGAAGTTCCGTTAATTTGATCTAAATCAGAATCGCTGGCATCAGAATCCAATTGATATTGTTGGAGGCATTCGGCCAATGCTCCGCAATTCATGTTATGCACATATGCCGCATCGCATGTAGTTAATACAACACCGGTGGAGATACCGGTCTTATTCATGCCATTCCAGAAGTTTGCCAATTGGACGGATTGCCCACTGAAAGTTGCATTGAACACTTGTACATTGGGACCGGCCAGTTCTGAAGATGCAGTAACAGCACTAATATAGTTTACGCTAGGCACCTGCGCCAATAATGTTGCTGTAAATATTACAGACGCTCCTGACAAGATGTGACGAACCATGATGAATCAGTGCTTAAGAAGGCGACGCTGCAGATCCAAATTCTCTTGTTGGAGTCCTTGGATTTGCTTCTCCATCGCGATCAGATGAAGGGTAATCACCTCGATCTTCTCCATCAGCATGGCATCCGTCTTCACGACATCCAACCCGCTCTCCACCATTTGAGCAGCGGAAGGCACGCCTGGCAGATGGCCGTGTTCCTTGATGAAGGTATCCACTTCCTTTAGCGGCATTAGGCGATAATTGGGCAGGAACACATGGTCGCTCCATTCGGACGTGTTCCGCAATGCCACCTTCACCTTCTCCGTAAGAATTCCCTTTGCCCACGAACAGGCTGTAATCATCATTCGGCATGTCCTCGGTGCCAATGCCCACTTTGTCATAGGCAAAGGTCATGATGGGGTGCGGGTTGTTCCAATCACCGAGGATGTGTCCCTTGCCGTTCTGATCAATGGATAGTCCCCAAGCTGCTTGATTATTCCGTGCCCAAAGGACGGGTCCTGTGGAGGCGGAAGATGAAGTGACGATATCACCATCAGTTCCATCCCGGACCAACAAGCCCCCGCCGACGTTCAAAAGTCCTTCACTTGCCGTTGTTCCCACCATCAGTGCTCCACCCACATTCAGTAAGCCCGCATCAGCCGTGGTGCCGATCTTCACCTTGCCATCCCCTTGTATCCGTACTGTTTCAGTTCCGGCAGTGCCCCGCGTGGTGATCAGGCCGTTCTTGGTGATCCGCATGCGCTCCACTCCGTTGGTGTGGAAGGGCAGGTCTTCAAAATTCAATGTGCCGAGCAACGGACGGGGATCTTCGTCACAGAGGTAGGTGAAATCATTTCCGTGTACCCGCCAGTAGGGCACGCCATCCCCTTCGCCGCCCGTGCACGGGCCGGTAGAAGAGATGCCCATGACCTCCCCCAAGGCCGTGGACATTCCACCGCCTTTAACAACCCCGAATTCGTCCCGATAAAGCACTCCGGTCACGGTGTCATTGCCCCAGATCTTGATCTTCCCGTCGGCGGTTAGCCGCAGGCCTTCTTGCCCGTTGGCCTTCAGCACCAGGTCCTTGTTGTCGGCCGTGCCCAAGTAGTTGGTGCCGGGCACGGTGCCGGCATTGCCGCCCATGCCCCAGTTGCTGGGTGCGGGTCCTCGTAAATAGATGGTGGTGTTGGCACCCTCGCAACCGTTGGCGTCGGCCACGGTGATCTTGTAGTCGCGCGGGCCCAAGTTGTAGCGGTTGGCCCCGGTGGGGCCATCGCTCCAGCCAACCGTGAAGGGGGCCGCACCGCCCATCACCACCACGGCGGCGTTGCCGTTGTTGCAGTCATAACAGCTGATGTTGTACCCGTTGGAGTACTCGTACACGTCGACGTCCAGCTTCATGGGCAGGGGCTGCTCCAGGGTGATCTCCGCGGTGCCTTGCTCGCCGTGTGCATCATATACGTCCACACGGTAATACCCGGCGGCAAGGCCGGCGAGCGATGCGCCCGACTGGCCATTGCTCCATTTGTATTCATAAGGTGGCGCTCCGCCTGTGGCATCCGCCAGCAGCGTGCCGTCCTTCATGCCGAAGCAGCTTACCCCGAAGCCATGGTAGTCACTGCGGGTGAGTGAGACATGGACCGGCGGGGCCGCAGCCCCCCATGCCGGAATGGTCAAGGTTAGGAAGAGCAGCCCCCCCCCCAGAAAAGTATTTGAATGAACGCATATCGAACGGGTTTGGACGGGTGAAGCTATACAATACAGATGTCGTTCTGCAAAATGTGTTGATAACATTTATGGAAATTCCATGGGGGCCAGCTACTGCATGCCGAAATGCGGCGGGTGGATGGTACCACCTTTGTGCACTGGCGCCCTGCGGGGGCAGGCCGTTCGTTCCGGACTTCTATCCGATCGCCCGCAGGTGAGTGAAGTACCCGCGCAGCACCTCCGGTGAAAGCGCCGCATCCGTGGTGATGTGCAGCACTGCAGGCTGCTCGTGGGGGGCGTACAGCTGTTTCAGCGCGGACTCCAACGAGGCGGCATCGTTGGCTTGGTAGCACGCCAGCCCATAGCTCTTCACCAACGCCGGGATGTCGCGGCCGTGCGGCGATTCGAACCAGGGCAGCAACGCCGGGTCCTTGTCCGGCCCGGGGATGAAGCGGAAGATGTTGCCCCCGCCGTTGTCGATCACGATCACCTTCAGCTGCGGCGAAAGGTGCTTGTTCCAGAATGCGTTACTGTCGTAGCAGAAGGCCACATCGCCGGTGATGAGGGTGGTGGTCCTTTGCGAGGCGAAGGCGGCGCCCACGGCGGTACTGGTGCAGCCATCGATGCCGCTGGTGCCCCGGTTGCCGAAGAAGCGCAGTCCGCGCGTGCGGTCGAAGAGCTGGGCGTATCGCGCGGCGGTGCTGTTGGCGAGGTGTACGTCGCTGCCTTTCGGGATATGGCCCAACAGTGCTTCGAACACAGTGAGGTCGCAGAAGGATGTTTCCTTCAGCAGGGCCTGGTGCCGTTCGCGCATGCGCTGGGCCACCATGCGCCACGCTTCGCCGTAGAGGCTTTCGTTGGGCTTCACCTGGTTTTCCAACTGGGCGAAGCAGATGTGGGGCGCCACCGCGATGTGGTGCGTGAGGCTTTGGAACGTGTCCATGGCGCCACCGGCATCCACGTGCCAGTGCTGCGCAGGCCGCCATTGGCGCAGCAGTCCTTTGATGCGCTTGCTGACGATGGCGCCGCCGAAGGTGATGAGCACATCGGGCTTCAGGTCGGCCTCATTGCCTGCGTGGATGCCCTCGAGGGTACGGTCGATGCAGGTGATGAAGGCGGGATCGTCCAGGTTGGAGGTGGCCTCGGTGAGCACGGTGAACTGCGGCAGTGCGGCGAGCTTGCGGAGCTGTGCGCGCATGCCTTCGCTCCACAGGCCTTGGCCCGCAAGCACCATCACCTTCAAGGAAGAAGACAGCTGGTGCGCCCGCCAGCCGCGGTCGGGCAACAGGAAGGCTTCCACGGGTACGGGCGCCACGATGCGCGGATCACCGTTCACTTCGGTGGTGCCGTACAGCGGTTCCTCGAAGGGCACGTTCACCTGCACGGGCCCGGCCACCGGGACCAGCGTGGCGTTGATGGCCTCGTTGACCAGGCGGTTGCAGTGCCAATTGGAAAATTCGTCGGCGGCGCGCGGCAGTTGTACGCTGGCGCGCAGGTGGGGTCGCAGCACATCGCGCTGGCGGATGGTCTGCCCTTCGCCCTGGTCGGTCCATTCCTGCGGGCGGTCGGCGCTGATCACCAGCAGGGGGATGCGCTGGTAGAATGCTTCGGCGATGGCCGGTGCGTAGTTGAGCAGGGCGCTGCCGCTGGTGCAGATGAGGGCCACGGGGGCGTGCAGCTGCTGCGCGATGCCGAGGGCGAAGAAGGCGGCGCTGCGCTCATCGATCACCTGCAAGCACCGGATCTCCGGCCTCGCCGTGAAGGCGATCACCAGCGGCGCATTTCGCGAGCCGGGGCTGATCACCGCATGGTGCACGCCCTTGGCGGCGCAGAGCGCGGCCAGCTCGGCGGCGGCAAAATGGTCCGAGGTGCGCATGTGCTATGGGGCCACTGCGGGCGCTTGCAGCAGGTGCAGCCAGGTTTGGGCCTTGCGTTCGGTCTCCGCCCATTCCATTTCCGCATCGCTGCCGGCGGTGATGCCCGCACCGGTAAATAGCTGCGCCCGGCCATCGCCCGCGCGCAGGCAACGCAGGTTCACGAAAAGCTCGGTGGGGCCGTCGGCGTTCCACGGACCCCAGAAGCCGGTGTAGAGCGCGCGTTGGTGCCGTTCGTGCTTTTGGATGAACGTACGGGCCGCATCGGTCGGTGCGCCGCACACGGCCGGCGTGGGGTGCAGGGCCAGCACCAGTTCGCCGAGCAGGCAATCGCCGAGGTCGGCCTCGAGCACCGTGTGCAGGTGGGCCACGGGCCCGGCTTTCATCACTTCCGGCCCGCGCACGGTGATGTTGCGCAAGTCCATGCGGGCGAAGGTGGCGTGCACGTGGGTCATCACCTGTTCCTGCTCATCCAGTTCCTTCGGGCCCCAGCCGGAAAGGCGCTCCGGAACGGCATCAGCAGGGCGTGTGGCGGCTATGGCGTCCACGCGCACATGGTCCAGCTCCTCCTGCACCAAACGTTCCGGCGAGGCGCCGAGCCAAAGTCCGTGTTCCGGGGTGAAGACCATGGCCACGAAAGCTTGTTCATGGACCGCCGCAGCTTGGATGAACAGCATAGGCAAGCGTTCGGTCTGCAAGGGTGCTTCCAACACGCGCGACAGCACCACCTTGTTGAGCTCCTTGGCCTGGCAGGCGCGCTTGGCGGCTTCCACGGCAGCGATGAAATCCGCCTTGGGCGTGGCCATGGGGCCTGCTATTGCCGCGTCGTGCGTACCCGCGCACTCACCCAACCGGGTGATGTCCGGGTCTATCTCGGCAAAGGTGAGTTCAATGTCAGCACGAATAAAAGGCACCGCACCGCCGGGGATGTCGAACGGGGCCACCAGGAAAACCTGGTTCAGGCCCAAGAGCATGGTGCCGTCCACGGTTTCGAGGCCAGGGTTTCGCTGTGCCCACAGTTGCACCGGTTTGCCGGGAATGCGGAATGCCGCGAAGGTGAGCTTCTTTTCAAGGCACTTGGCCAACGCGTTGTGCAAGACACTTTCGCTGCTCATGGCTTGTTGATCACGAGGTTGGTGAGCCTGCACACGGCAACAAGCGCTCCTTCCTCATTGTGTACGCGGATGTCCCATACGTGCATGGTGCGGCCCTTGTGCAACACCGTTCCGGTGGCGGTCACGGTGCCGGAGCGGGCACCCTTAAGGTGGTTGGCGTTGATCTCCACGCCCACCACGGCATGCTTGTCGCGGTCGATGAGCAGGGCCGAGCCCACGCTGCCAAGCGTTTCAGCCAGGGCGGCGGTGGCGCCGCCGTGCAACAGGCCCATGGCCTGCTTGGTGCGGTGGTCCACTGGCATGGTGGCGGCGAAGGTGCCCGGTGCACTGGGGACGAAGGTGATCCCGAGGCCTTCCACCATGGTGTTCTTGCGCCAGGCATTGGCCTGGGCCAGCTCTTCTTCGTTGAACATGGCGCGAAAGTAGCTTTGGCGCATGGCAGATGTTGAAAGGAACAGATGATGGGCATGGAGGAAAACCGAAGGAAGCGGCTGCTTTTGGTGGAGGACGAGGAATCGCTGCGCTCCACGCTGCGTTTGAACTTTGAGCTGGAGGGCTACGACGTGACCACGGCGGTGCGTGGGAGTGAAGCGCTGGAGCGCCTGCGCGGGGCACGGTTTGACGGTGTTGTGCTGGACGTGATGTTGCCCGATGTGGACGGCTTCACCATTTGTGAAACCATCCGCTTGGAGGGCGACCGTACACCGGTGCTGTTCCTCACCGCGCGCACCAATCCGGCCGATCGGGTGAGGGGGCTGCGGGCCGGAGACGATTTTTTGGCCAAGCCATTCGACCTGCAAGAACTGCTGCTGCGCGTGGAAAAGTTGATGGGCAGGTCGGAGGCCGGCTCCAACGCCACTGCACCGGCCCAGTGCCAATTCGGCACGAACACGGTAGATTTCGAAACCTACGAGATCGTCGGGCAACACGGCTTGAAAAAGCGGTTGACCCAGCGCGAAATGCTGTTGCTGCGTTTGCTGACGGAACGCGCCGGGGAGGTGGTGTCCCGGGAGGAGATCTTGCAGAAAGTGTGGGGGTATGACGTGTTCCCCACCACCCGGACCATCGATAATTTCATCGTGGCCTTCCGGAAGTATTTTGAAGTTAACCCTCACAAGCCCAAGCACTTCATATCAGTCCGGGGGGTGGGTTATACGTTCAACGCCTGATTTTTTTCGCGCCGGGAGGCAACCCTTGGTCTCCTTCCGCGTCTTGGTATCAGATCAGAGGTTCTTCCTACGATCTGGTTCCTAATCCTTGCAGGTTTACCGCACAGGGGTCCACGTTGGATCCCTGTTCGGTTTTTAGGGCCAGCCGCCGACTTGGTCGGGTGTTGCTTAACGGGTGTGCTGCGCTGC
Organism: Flavobacteriales bacterium; assembly: GCA_023957375.1. Taxonomy (GTDB): domain Bacteria; phylum Bacteroidota; class Bacteroidia; order Flavobacteriales_F; family PHOS-HE28; genus PHOS-HE28. The sequence goes on from JAMLHB010000003.1 coordinate 248,127, forward strand.
AAGCACGGACGGGTGAAGCTGCGGCCGTACCGGCACGGCACGCGGACGTTCAGAGCTTCAGACAGAATGGACAATACTTGCTCTCCGGATCGTGGGTGAACGGCTCTTCCGGGTCCATCATGCGTTGAACGACCTGGGAGAACAACTCCTCAATTGTGGGCAGTTGGGTCCGGGTGATCAGATCCTGCCCGCCCACGCTCAGCAGCTCGGGTTCGCTGCTGGCCGCCCGTTGTAGGGGCAACAGGCCGGCCTGTATGGTCTCCACCTCCGGGTGCGCCCCGAGGTACAGTACGGCATACATCAGCAATTGCACGGCGTAGCGCTTGTCGGCGGAAAATTCTTCGAGGGCCAGCTTCCCGACCTTCAGACCGTTCTCCTTCACCTTTCCCGACTTGAGGTCGAGCACACGCACCGTGCCATTGCAGCGGTCCACGCGGTCCAAGCGTCCTTTCAGGTTCACCGGTGAACCGATCCGTGCAGCAGCTTCCGGCAAGCCTTGCACCAGGCTTTCCTCCTGGGCTTCCACTGTGATCACGGCCCCGTCCCGCAGGCTTTCCGCCTCACCGCGCAAAAAACGCTGTGCCGCCCTAACCGCCATGTGCAGCTGCAGCAGGGGCTGGCCCTGTGCCAGTTGCCCGCCGTCCATCTGCTTGGCCAACTCCCCCTTCACCAACTCTTCCATGGCCGATGCACCGGTCTCCAGTTCCTCCGGTTTCAGCGGCTTTCCAACCAACGGGGCGTAAACGGCCTCCACGGCGTTGTGCAGTGCCTCGCCCAGCACGTTCGGGGCAATGCGGCCGTCCACCGCCCCACTTTCATGCAGACCCAGCACGTGTTTGAAATAGAAATCCAACGGGCACCTGAGCCAATCCCCCACGGCGGAAGGTGACAATCCCTTATCCAGCCGCTTGCGCAAGGCCTCCAGCACCGCCTCATCCTTGTGCACCACCACTCCCGCCGTTGCCATGCGCGGCATGGGCAGCCGCAGGTCCTTCAGCTGGATGGGCATGGTATCCTTCAGTTCGTGTTCCAGCTGCAGGATGAAGCGGCTGGGGCCTGTGGGCTCGCCTCCTTCGGGCCACACCAGCAGGGCCTTGTCGCAGCGCTGTACCAGGCGCATGAAGTTGTACGCCTGCACCGCATCCCCGTCCTCGCGCAGCGGCATGCCGTGGGCCCGGCGCAGCTCGAATGGGATGAAGGTGTGCCCCGCTGCGGTGGACGGCAGTGTTCCCTCCTCGGCCCCGAGCACGATCACCTGCCGGTGGTCCAATGCGCGCGCCTCCAGCATGCCCATCACCTGGACCCCCGCCAAGGGCTCGCCGTAGAAGCCGACCCGTGCCGCTTGGAGCAGGCGGCGGAACAGGGCTGCGTACGCCTTGATGTCCAATTCATGTTGGTACCTCTCCAGCAGCAGGTGGATCCGGCGCAGCACAAGGGATGCCTGAAAGAGCTGCTCGGTGGCAAAAGCATCGTGGGCCATGGCCTGCCGCGCCCACGCCAGCGCGGCCATGGTGACCGCCGGCATTTGGGCGCGCACATCCGTTACGGCGGTGAACACGGCCGCTGCGCCGGGCGGCAGGCCGGAAGCCTCCGCTGCTTTCAGCAGGAATTCCGCACCGCACCACATGCGATTGGTCCCGCGCACGGTTTGCAGCACCGTGTCCACGGCCGCCGCCGTGGAGGGGCCGCGCAACAGCGGGTGGCCCAGGAAGCGCTCCAGGTCCGCATGCAGAAAGCCCGTGCCCTGTTTGTGCCCGGCATGCAGGCGGTGCAGGGCATCCACCAGGGCGCCCACCGCCAGGGCGGCCACCGGCAGGCCCATGGTGATGTTCAACGGGCCCATGTCCGGCGGCAGTGCCTCCAGCAGGGGTTGCAGCAGCGTTTCATCGGCCAGTACCACGGCGGTGTGCGGGCGCTCATGGGCATCCATCCGCTGCAACGCCTGCGCCGCTGCCCACGCCTGGGCCACGGCATTGGGCGCCCGCAGCCCGTCCAATTGGCGCCCCCCCTCCCGGAAGCGGCGCGCCAGAGGCACCACGCCGTTGCCGAAGCGGCCCATGGCCTTGCGCAGGTAGTGGCCCGCCTCTTGCGCGGGGTCGTCCACATAGTAGTGGTCGGCATCCCAGGCAAATTGCGCCATGCCTTCTTGATGGAAGTGCTGCAACACCGCTTCCTGCGCGGGGGTTAGGGCGTTCAGGCCCGCGAACCACACCTTGTGCCAAGCAGTGGCATTGGCGGCTATGCGGCCCACGGCCGTGCGCTCGATCAAGCCGGTGGTGCCGGCGCCCATTTCGGCCAACCTCCCGTTCAGGGCCAGGTGGAGCTTGCCCACCATGGCCCAGAAGCGCACCATGCGCTGCTGGCCCTTGCTGAGCGGCTCGGTATTGAAGGTCCATTCGAGCTCCTCCCAGTGGCGCAGGTCCCGGTAGTAACTGTCCAGCGGCACCAAGTGGGCATCGGCCTCGCTGATGTCCGCGAGCGTGGTGGAAGCCCATTGCAGGTAGTCGCCCAGCGCTTGAGGGTGTCCGCCCGCCACCTTCCGGTAGGCTTCGTAGCCCTCCAGAAGCAGCTCCTCGGTGGCCAACGGGCGCAGGCCCGAAAGCTCTTCCATGAAGCTGGACAAGGTGAACACCTGCGGGCTCCACAAGGGCTTCCCCGCCTCCTCCGCGATCCACTTGCGCAGGTATAGCCCGGCACGTTGGCTGGGCAGCACCACGGCCACGTCGCGAAGATCCACGCCGTGCCCGGACAGCAAGGCCAGCGCCACTTGGCGAAGGAAGGGAAGCTTTTCCGTGCTCATGTTCGGGGCTTGGCGAACTTTGCGCAAAGTAGCAGTGGATGGAGCATCCCCGTTTTCCGCTTTACCGGCGATCATCGAATGGGCTGAACTGGTACCGGATCGGATCTGAAAGCGAACTGACGGAGGTGCAGCAGGTGGGCAGCCGCCGGGTGGTGCACCACCTTACGGCCCATGCCTATCCCGAGCGCCTGCGCATCCGGAGCCTGATCGACATGGAGGACGGCCACGTGGAGGAATGCTCCCCGGAGGAAGTGGAGGAGCTGCTGGCCAAGGTCCGTTGACCGCCAGGGCTTTGAACCGTGCCTTTTCGCGCCATGGCCTGCCTCAAGGCACAGGCAGGACAACCAAAGCCCTAACTTGGCAGTCACTTTCGGTGAATGCGTTCCGCTTGGCTGTCCATATTGTTCCTGTGCTGCACCATGCCCTGTTGGGCCACCCACATCCTGGGCGGCGAGATGTACTACACGTACTTGGGCAACGACAATTACCAAGTGACCCTGCGCCTCTATCGCGATTGCGGGCCGGACAATACCAACAACGCCAGCTTGGACCTTACGGCGGCCATCGGCATTTTCAATAGCGCCGGGGTGTTGATCAACACCGTTTCCTTCATCCTGCCCAGCGAAACCACCATGCCCGTGGTGGTGGACAACCCCTGCCTCACAGCCCCCCCCAGCATCTGCACGCGCCAAGGGATCTACACCGGCACGATCCACCTGCCATCCGGCACCGGAGGCTACACGCTGGCCTACCAGCGCTGCTGCCGCTCACCCGCCTTGGTAAACCTGCTGAACAACCCCAGTCAACAAGGGATGACCTGCACGGTGCAGATCCCCGATATCAGCATCTCAGGGCCCAACAGCACACCGGTGTTCGATGATGACCCGCCCATGGTCCTATGCCTGAACCAGACTATGGCGCTGGAGCAATTGGCCACGGACCCCGACGGCGACTCGCTGGCCTATGCGCTTTGCGCTCCGTTGCAAGGAGGTGACAACCTGTTCAACATCATGCCCAACCCCCCGGCGGCCCCACCGTACATGCCCGTGGTTTGGGCGCCGGGCTTCTCCGAGCTGAACCAACTGAGCAGCAGCCCGCCCATGGCCTTCGGCAGCAGCAACGGCCTGCTAACCCTGCACCCCACCAGCATCGGCAATTTCGCGGTAAGCATTTGCGTGAAGGAGTATCGCAATGGCGTCTTGATCAGCACCGTGATCCGCGATTTCCGCTTCTTGGTGGTGGCCTGCGCCCAAGCCATCACCTCCGCCTTTGCCGAGCAGGACGATTTCTGCAACGGCCTGCATGCACAGCTGCAAAACCAAAGTACGGGGGCGGATTTCTATCATTGGGACTTCGGCGTGCCCGGCATGGCCGCGGACACCTCCAATGAGGTGAACCCGGCCTTCACGTTTCCAGCCGACGGCAGCTATTCGATCAGCTTGGTCGCCAATCCCGGTTGGCCTTGCGCAGACACATCAACCCATGTGTGGACCGTGAACGAACCCCTGCAGGTGAGCTTTGCCGCACCCCCCGTCCTGTGCACGGACCAACTGCCCACCACCCTCACCGCCACAGGCAACTTCGGTCCGGCAGCCAACCTGCATTGGGATGTCGGCGCCGGGGTGGCGCCCGATGTGCAAAGTCCCAGCATCACCGTGGGATGGTCCACCTTGGGCAGCCATGCCGTTACCATTGCCGCCGAGGAGAACGGATGTATTGCGGCGTTCACCGACACCGTGCTCATTTTCCCCTTGCCCAGCGCCTTGTTCACCATGGATACCAGCGGTTGCAGGCCGTTCAGCCCGGCCTTCAACAACCTGTCCGCCGCGTGGACACCGATGCAGTTCCTCTGGCAGTTTGGTGACGGAGGAACCGCTTCGGACAGCATTCCGCAGCATGCCTACACCGACCCCGGCGTGTACGACGTTTCACTCACGGTCTCCACGGATGCGGGCTGCATCGCCTCCGATACGCTCACCCTGCCAGGCGCAGTGACGGCATGGCCCTTGCCCACGGCCATGGCCACGGCCGTGCCACCGGTCACCTCCGTGCTCGTTCCCGACGTGGCCATCGAGAGCCGGTCCACCGATGCGGAACACGTGGATTTCCTGGTGGAAGGCACCCATTACGACACCTCTTCCTTTGTATACACCTTCAGCGACGCGGGCTGGTATACCGTGCTCCTTACCGTCACCAGTGGCCTGGGGTGCACGGACACCACCAGTGTGCGCGTCTTCATCGGCGATCACCTGTTCTTTGCGCCCACCGCGTTCAGCCCCGATGGCGACGACCTCAACGAGGTATGGAAGCCCAGCGTGAAAGGCGCCCGTGAATACCGCCTGGACATCTTCGACCGATGGGGACGCACGGTGTTCAGCACCACCGATCCCGCACAAGGCTGGAACGGCAAGGACGCCGTCCCGGGAGTATATGCCTACAAGGCTTGGCTCACCGAATACGGGCCGTTGGAAAAGGAATACAACGGCAGTTTCGTGTTGATCAAGTAAAACCGCCCCTACTCCTTCACCATCCGGGCCACGGCATTCCGCCCCAGCCCCTCGAAGCGCACCAAGTAGTGGCCGGCAGGTAGCCCGCTGATGTCCAGGGAAGCCTCGGGCACCATCGGCCCGGCCATGGACAATGCCTCGCGGCCCAGCAGGTCCATCACACGGATGTGCGCCACGGGGAAGGGTGCTTCGTAACGCACCGTGGACATGGCCGGAACGGGATACAACGCCACTTCCTGGTGGGCGGGCACGGTACCAAGGGCCGTCGTGGGGTCCACAATGATGAACTGCCACATCATGTGGTTGATGTGGCCCAGGTTGTGGCAGTGGTACATCAGGGGCCAACCATCGGTGGTGTACTCGGCGAAGCGCATGATCACGCGCACACTGTCGCCCACCCCCACGTGCACCACGGATTTAGGCCCTTGTTCCCATCCTGCCGGCGGTGCGCCATTGCGGTCCATGATGTAGAAGGAGCCGCCATGCATGGTCATCGGATGGGCCATGTTGCTGTGGTTCACGTACGTCCAGATCTCGGTGTCGCCCAGGAAGACGGTATCATTGATGGCGTGCATGTCCCAGCCTTGGCCGTTGATCATGAAGGTGCCCATGCCGCCCACCATGCCCATGCCGGAGATGGTCTTCACCCGGGTGCGCGCAGCCGATGCCTCGGGGTAGGGCTGCACATTGGCCAAGGTGGCCGGGATGGCGGTGACCGGGTCGGCCGTGGGCGCTACCACGCGCAGGCGCAGGATGGGGAAATCGATGCCGTTGAGGCTGCTTTGTTCCCACAACAGGTTGTTGGCCCCCGGAATGGTGTTGGCGAGTTCACTGCCGTAGCTCATCAGCAGCAGGCTGTCGCCTTCCATGCCGCTGAGGTCCAGCAACAGTTCCACGCGTTCGCCACTGGACAACATCAAGCGGTCCATCACCTCCGGGGCCGCCAACAATCCGCCCTCGCTGGCGATCACGTGGAAGGGCGTGTCATCCTCGAAGCCGAACACATAGTAGCGCGCCGTGCTTGCATTCAACAGCCGCAAACGCACCACTTGAGCTGGCACCTCGAGGTAAGGACGGGGCGTTCCGTTCACCAAGATGGAATCCCCATAAGGGCCGAACACCAGTTGACCATTCGGGTTGAACCGCTTGTCCTGCACGGCCACGGGGAAGTCGTCCACGCCATAGATACGCGGCAGGGGCAGCTGTGCTTCCTCATCGTCCTGCACGATCATCAGGCCCGCTGCCCCCTTGCCCACCTGCTGGCCGATCAGGTCCATGGTGTGCGGGTGGTACACGTACACGCTGGCCTTGTCGATCACCTTGAACTTCACGTCCCACGTGCCGCCTGGCTGGATCTCGCGCGGGGGGCTGCCATCAAATTCCGGTGGCACTTCCATGCCGTTCCAGTGCATGGTGGTGATCTCGTTCAACTGGTTGTGGACCCGGAAGTGTGCCGTATCGCCTTTGTGCAGCAGCAAGGTGGGCCCGAGGTAAGGTGCATTGATGCCGTAAGTGTTGGTGACCACCCCGGGATAAAACTCATGCGTGGCGGGCGCCACGGTGAGGTCGAAGGTGTCCATTTCCAGCAATGGCGGAATGGCCAACGGATTTTGGGCCGCCAAGGGCAGGGCCAACAGGCCGGTGCAAACTGCAAGGGTCGTAAATGCTTTGGTCATGTTTGGATGGTTACATCGTGCAACCTATGCCGGTGCAGGTTGCTGGTCTATGATTTTCATCATACCGCATCCCGTTGGGGAAGGGGTGTTCAACCGCGCTATCCGAAGTCCACAAAACACCTGGCCGAAGCCATTGGACAAAACGCAACCTCAATGTTTTCCCAACTAAGCCTCCGGTTACCTTCGCATGGACCAATTAGACCCATGACTAACCACGTCACCGGCATCGGCGGATTCTTCTTCCGCGCCAACGATCCCAAGGCGCTCGCCAAGTGGTACTACGAACACCTCGGCATCAATGACGAGGCGCACGGCTTCACCTGGCAGCAGGAGGCCGGGCCCACTGTATTCTCCCCCTTCAAGCGCGACAGCGATTACTTCGACCCCAAGCAACCCTTCATGCTGAACCTGCGTGTGCAGGACTTGGACGGCCTGCTGAAAAAGCTGGAGGCCGCCGGGGTGCGCATCGATCCCAAACGCCAGGACGAGGGCTACGGCCGCTTCGCGTGGGTGTATGACCCGGAGGGGAACAAGGTGGAGTTGTGGGAGCCGAAGTAGGGGATCGGGGCCATCCACTTCCCACTGCCCTTGTCATTGTGTGACTACTGAGAAGGCTGGAAAGAAACGGTCGGTTCGTATCGCGCGGTGAGGAAGTGAGGATGTGAGGAAGCCGTTCCCATCCTCACTTCTTCACCTCTTCACCAGCACGGAGAGTCTTTGGCGGAATGCGGATCTTCCTCACCGGCTCAGTAACTTAGCCCTGCGATGAGACTGCTGTATGTGAGCATCACCGATCCGAGCAAGGAAAAACTTGTCACGGACATCTTGCACGAGATAGAGGGTGTGGAAGTACGACGCGGTCCCATCAAAGTGGAACGACCGGCAGGGCGGACCACCAAAACGCCCGCAGCCAAACACGCCAAGGCCATTAAGCCGATGACGCCAAACGAGAAGAAGTTCGTGAAGGGGCTTACCCGCGCGTTCAAAGAGATGGATGAGCATATCGCTGGCAAGCGGAAGCTCAAGACGCTGAAAGAGGTGCTCGATGAGCTTTGAGGTCGTGCCGATCCCCGAGTTCGTGAAGGAACTCAAAGGACTCGCGAAGAAGTACCGCTCACTGAAAATGGAGATCGACGCACTTGGCGATGAACTTGCCAAGCATCCGCACATGGGAACTCCCATCGGTAGCGATTGCTACAAGATCCGCATAGCCATCAAGTCCAAAGCCAAGGGAAAGTCGGGCGATGCGCGTGTGATCACATGCGTGGTGGCCGTGCGTGAGGAGGTGTACCTGCTGAGCATCTACGACAAGAGTGAACAGGCTACGCTGACGGATAGGCGCTTGAAGGAGCTCTTGAAAATGGTGCCGCGCTGACCGGCCACTGTGGAACCACACGAGCACTGGCCTCCATCATGCGCCCTCTCCGCTTCTCCATCAACGTCACCTTGGACGGCTGTTACGACCACACCGTGGTGATCGCGGAGGAGGGCCTGCACCGCAATGCGGAAGCGTACATCGCTGGGACCGATGCCATGCTGCTGGGCCACGTGGCCGACCTCGAGCAAAGTGGAACGAGCCGTAGAGCGTACTGTGCCGAGCACGGCCTGAACGAGCAGACGCTGGCCTACTGGATCAAGCGCAAGCGGCTGGACGGAGCTGCGGATAAGGACGGTTTCACGGCCGTGGAAGTGACCACGGCGGAGAACTTGGAGCTGCTCTACCCAAACGGCGTACGGCTGCTGCGGCACACGTTGGCCAGCGCTTTGCCATCGCTCCCTTTCGGCTGGGAGTAGCGTCCGCTTTTGGTGTGCGGGAACTTGCCACCGATGAAGTTCTTGTAGGTCTTCATCACGGGCAGGCGTGCTGTCTTACTGGTGGAACCATTGCCGTTCAGGGTCGTCTGCGCGATATTGGGCCTGGTCAGGGTCTTTGCCACGGGGCTGCTGGAGCAGCTAAAGCTAAGGCCCGGCCAGGTGTTGTTCTCAGCGTTGCACCATGAAGCGCAGCATGGTCCGCACCTCGAGCTGTTCAACCAACAACACATACAAGCCCTTTGGAAGCATGGACACATCCACGGTCCGCAGCAGGGGCCCGGTGGTAAGCACCGCTCCCAGCTCGTTCACAATGGTGTAGCTGCCCGACCCTTGCACATCCAGATGCAATTGGTCCTGTGCCGGGTTGGGGAAGAGCAAGTGTGTATTGAAGTGGTGCTCGATCGATCCTGTTGTTATGTCCGGCAGAAAACGCCAGGTCTCGTCCAACACGGGCCATTGTCCGTTACCGCCCACGATGAAGGCGGCATTGCCCGTGCTGAAACTCGCTCCGTTCTTGCAGGCGTTCAACGGGAAGGCGCTCACGGGCAGCCAGCTATCGGCACCTACATCGTATCGGTGGAAGTCGTTCCAGTTCTGCGTGAAATCCTGGCCGCCACCCACGTACGCATGCCCATCCACCACGAAGGCGTAACCATTACGCCGGTTGGTACTGCCGAGGTCGGCGCGTGGCTGCCAGGTGTCGGTGAGCGGATCAAAAGCGTGGAAGTCTCGGTATCGCACACCGCTGCTTTCGCCTGTGCCGATGTAGCCCTTGCCATCCACAGCGAAGCCGATGGCCCATCGTCGTGCGTTGCCGGGGAAATGCGTTTTCTGCATCCAAGTGTCCGTAACGGGATCGTAGGCGTGGAAGTCGTTGTAGTAGATGGCATTGCCCGCACCTGTGCCATAGTAGCCGATGCCATCCATGCTGAAGGCCACTCCGGCAAAGCGCGGTGGAGCGGGCAAGGATGCTTTCTGCTCCCATGTGTCGGTGGTCGGGTGGTAGGCCCACAGATCGTTGAAGAAGGTGGATGTGGAATTGTTCCAGCCACCCATCACATAGCCCGTGTCACCGATAGCGAACGCGCTGGCATACTGGCGAGCTCCGCCTGGTAGCGATGCCTTCTCCGTCCACGTGTCCAATGCGGGATCATACTCCCAAAGCTTGGCCGTGTTCTGGCTGGCATTGTATCCGGTGCAGACATATCCTTTGCCGCCCACGCTGAAAGCCGCCTGGGCATACCACTGGCCGGGATGATCGGCCACCGGGGCCCAGGTGCCTTGGGCGGTGCTGGCGATGGAAAGTAGGAGTGCGGGCGCGAAGAGAAGTGTATGGATGTGGGTCATGTGCAGCGGTAAACACGGGTACGAAGATCGTTCGATCCGCCAGCGGCTCGCCTTACGGCTGCTTCATCCTGCGCACGTTCCCCGCCGCGTCTAACCTCATTCCGGCGCTCGGCTGGGCCGAGTGCCCAATGCTTCGGCCCGCCTCCGGCGGGCTCATGCAATACGCTTCAAGCGGGAGTGTATACGCCGTGAAGCCGATCAATGCGAATGGAGGAAACGGCCGGAGGCCGAAAGGGAATATGGCACTCGGCGCAGCCGAGCGCCGGATGGGGGGGGACCTGAGGCTGGTCGGCCGAGAGAAGTTCGGCCCAGAGGCGGTGGCGATGCGGTATGAGCGGCGTTCTCAACCCTGATCACCATGCACTTCCACAGACCGTCAAGTGGCTATCTTTGACACATGCGCACAAAGGAACACACCGTAACCCGCAAGGCCTTGCTGCGAAGCGTGAAGGAGCTACCGGAACAAGTGCCAGTGGATGAATTGATCGACCGTATTTTGTTGTTGAGCAAGATCGAGCGCGGGTTGGCGCAGTCGGCCAATGGCGAGGTGGTCTCCACGGCTGAGGCCCACAAGCGGCTGCGTAAATGGTCGAAGTGAAGTGGACCACGGATGCCATCGCCGATATCGATGGCATTGCAACGTACATCGCACGTGATTCCCCCCGCAGCGCACAGGACATGGTGGAACGCTTCTTCGCTGCGGCCGACCAACTGGTGCCTCAACCGCGCAGGGGCAAGCCGGTACCGGAAACCAATCTCCCAACAGTGCGCGAACTGCTCGTGGGCAGCTACCGCCTGATCTACCATGTGGTCAGCGAGGAGCGCGTGGACGTGCTCGCAGTGCATCACCAGAAGAGGAGATCGCCAGGTACGATGATCCTGCGGCGCATGCGGAGGGGGTGATTTGTGCTCGATGTTTGAGTGGACGTGAAGCTCTTGGGCTGAGAGGAATTTGCATCGGGGTGGCGGCGATGCGCTACGTGGTGAAGCGGTCATAGCGATCAGGTGCCCCGCACGCACGGGTTGCCCAACGAGCGACCGGCCGTGGCATTCAACCTTTTGGAAAATACGGTGATCTACGGATTCGGCGCGCCGATGAAACCTCTTCATTTGCCCGTCCGATACAAGGCCGGAACCTTCACTACCATGCACGCCCGATATACCTCCATCGCCCTAACTGCCGCCCTCTTCATAAGCCATCCCGCCGCCCATGCCCAATGGCAGCCCGTGGGCATCCCCGCCTTCAGCGCCGGCATGGTGGACTATCCCGTAATGGCCATCGGCACGGACAACGCCCCCTGCATGGTCTTTTCGGATTGGACCAGTGCCAGCAAGCTCACCGCCATGAAGTACAGCGGTAGCAGTTGGCAGATCCTGGGCAACGCGGGCTTTTCCGCAGGCGGCGTGATGGACCCGACGCTGGCGATCAACGCGGCGGGCACGCCGTACGTGGCGTACCGGGACATGGCGAACAGCCTGAAGATCACCGTGATGAAGCTCTCCGGGAGCAGTTGGGAGGTCGTGGGCTCCACAGGCCCCTCCTCCGCAGGCGGTGCCAAGCCCAGCCTGGCCTTCGGACCTGGCGATGTGCCGTATGTGGCTTTCGCGGACAATAGCTTCTCCAACAACGTGACGGTCAAGAAGTTCGAGGGCGGCAGTTGGATCGCGGTGGGCGCGGAAGGCTATTCGCCCATTTACGCGGCCCAGATCGCGCTGGCGTTCAACAGCACGGGCGTGCCGTATGTGGCCTACCACGGCAACTCAGCCGGGTGCCGGGTGGAGCGCTTCGTGAACGGCGCGTGGGAACTGGTGGGCAGCCTGGCCAACCTCTACGATGCACGCATCACCGATCTCTGTATCAGCCCCGACGATGTGCCCTACATCGTGTACAACGACGTGGGCGACGACTTCCACGCCAAGGTGAAGAAGATGGACGGCGGGGACTGGACCCTGGTGGGCACGGCCGTTTCATCCGGTGATGAGAACCCCGAGGAGCTCTCCATGGCCTTGGACGGCGCAGGTGCGATCTATGTGGCCTACACGGACACGGACCTCGGCATTCGCTCTACCGTGAAGAAGTTCAGCACCGGTAGCTGGCAGGCGGTAGGCAACATGGGTTTCACGGAACCCATGTCCAACTCGCTCAGCCTGGCCCTGGACCAAGCGGGCACGCCGTACGTAGGCTTCAAGGATGCCGCCAACAACGCCTTCAAGACCACGGTGATGCGCTACGAGGACGGCACCAGCGGGGTCGCCTCCGAAGGCTCCGCCATGTCTTCCATCTTGATGGCACCCAACCCGGCGCAGGACCGCACCGAACTTTGGGGTTTGCCCTCAGGCGCAGTGATCACCCTGTTCGACCTGTTGGGCAACCAGGTCGCCTTACCCATACGGGCCACCAACAGGGCCACGCTGTCCACCGGACACCTCGCCGATGGGCTTTACTTGGTGAAGGTGCAGAGCCAAGGCCACAGCCGCAGCCTGCGGTTGAACATTGCGCGTTGAGCACCACCGTCGGCAAGAGCGAAGGCCCCGTCTTCGTTCCAATCGGCAATCACTACTCCGGCGCAAGTGTGGAGTTGCGCCAGAGCTGGGTGATCAATGGGGCCTGCCCCAACGCTGCGGGTCACGCTTGTTGTGGAATTCGCTGAAGATGATGGTCCGATCGCCTTCCACGCGATAGATGATCCTGTACGGGAATACGAGCATCGTGACCTTTCGAAATCGGTAACGCCACAGGGGATAACCCTTGGGGCGTTGTTGCACGAAAGCGATATGCTCGTCCAACTCGGCGATGAAGCGCTCACCAGTGCCTTTTGATCGCACTTCGTACCAGTCATAAGCTTCCTGCGCTTCGTGAATGGCACGGTCCCGCCATTCCACCCTCATGCTCATGCCTTCTTGCCCTTGCCGGCGCGGATCATCGCTTTGGTCTCTTCCCACGTATAGCTCTTCCCCTCACCTCGTTTGTACTCCTCGTAGCGCTCTTTCACGATGTTGTAGTGCTCGTCGGTGAGGCCGTCCGCGTCCTCTTCACCCTTGGCGGAACGGAACAACGCGGCCACCTGCTTCAGCAGGCTTTCATCGTTCGTGCGTAGCAGGCGCTCGATCAGTTCGAGTTTGAGGGATTCGGTGGACATGGGATCGACTTGCGTGACGAAGTTAGGACAAGGGGCATTGCCAAGCCCGGGAGGGAGGAAGCCCGCCGGCCGGTAGGCAGATCATAGGTGAAACCGTGGACGATGAGGCGGGGCATGGGATTGGGCCTCAAGACACGAGCGTGGATGCTGGCGTAAGAGCGGTCCAGGGTGGGGCGGATCACAGATCCGCGCCAGCGGGGCAACCACTTTTGCCGGAAATTGAAAAAAGTGCCAGGCATTTATATTTTTGCGTCAGATATTTGAAAATCGCCGACCACTTTTATACTTCTCATAAGGCATTGGCCATGAAGGACTTTCACGCAGGACAGCTCGCCAAGACCCTTCAGGGGTACAGCGCCTTCCTGCCTGAACGCATCAACCGGGCTTACCAGCTGGACGACCCGAAAATCCAAGGATTGGTTGAGCAGGCCACCCTTAAACTGGGGACCCTGGATGCATTCGGTGAGCTGGTCCCCAACATCCGGCACTTCATCCGTTTGCACGTGGTGAAAGAGGCCACGGTGAGCAGCCGGATCGAGGGCACCAAGACCAACATGCAGGAGGTGCTCATGGACGAGCGCAATGTGAACCCGGAGCGGCGGGACGATCGCCGCGAGGTGAACAACTACGTGACCGCCTTGATGCGGAGCTTGGCCCGCATGCCGGAGCTCCCGCTGTCGTCCCGCTTGCTGCGAGAAGCACACGGCATGTTGATGCAGGGCGTTCGCGGAGAAAAGAAGACGCCCGGGGAATTCCGCCGCAGCCAGAACTGGATTGGCGGGGCGAGCCTTGCCGATGCCTCTTTCATTCCACCGGTATGGGAAGAGGTGAATCCGCTGATGGGCGACCTCGAACAATTCCTCCATAGCCGCGATACGCAACTGCCGCATGTGCTGAAGGCCGCCCTCGCGCACTACCAGTTCGAGACCATCCACCCGTTCCTGGACGGCAACGGCCGCATCGGCCGCCTGATGATCACGCTCTACTTCGTGCAGGCCGGCATCCTGAAGCAGCCGGTGCTCTACCTCTCCGACTTCTTCGAGCGGAACCGCACCGCGTACTACGACAACCTCACCCGCGTGCGCACGCACAACGACATCAACCAGTGGTTCCGTTTTTTCCTGGTGGGCGTGATCGAAACGGCGGACAAGGCCACCAACGGCCTGCGCGAGATCCTACGTTTGAAACAGGACTGCCTTGAACAGCGGATCCCCAACATCGGCATCCGCAGCACCTCCGGGCCACGGCTCTTGGAGTATTTGTTCCAACAACCCGTGGTCAACGCCGAAATGGTCGCCGAAGCCATCGGCCAAACCTTGGCCTCGGCCTATAAGCTCATCGCCGCCTTCGAGAACGTGGGCATCCTGCGGGAGGCCACCGGCAACAAATGGGGCCGGATCTACCGGTTCGAGGAGTACTTCAGGGTGTTCGAGTGAGCGAGGATACCACTCCGGATGATCGCAGGCAACAGATCAACGATGTGGCCGGAGGCCGGGTTGAGGAGTCACTCGGCGCAGCCGGGTGCCGGATGGGGGGTCGGAACCTACATTTGGAATCGAGGAATACGCCACGATGAAGGAAGAGGCCTTGAGGGAATTGCTGTCGATACGCGCAGAGAACGAATACGTTGAATTCAAGGAGGCAAAGTCCAATTTCCAATTTGAGAAGTTGGTAGACTACTGCGTTGCTCTTGGCAACGAGGGTGGCGGCTATGTGGTGCTTGGCGTCACGGACAAGCATCCCCGCAAGGTCGTCGGAACTCAGGCGTTCCAAGAACCCGAACGAACTGTTGCCGGGATCCACGAGCGTTTGCGCATCAAGGTCCGCCATTTTGAGTTCATCCTGCCCGAAGGCCGGGTCCTTGTGTTCCAAGCACCGAGCAGACCACGCGGTGGCTGGTACGATCACAACGGGAGGATCCTGATGCGAGCAGGAGAGAGCTTAGTGACCATGTCTTCTGACCGCCTCAAAGAGATATTGGCCGAGGGTGGGCCCAGTTTCCTTGAGCGTCCCGCCACCGAGGTACTACCCGAAGCGGATGTCATCGCCCAACTGGATGTGCAGAGCTTCTTCGACCTGCGGAAGATCCCGATGCCAGCAACACGCGGGGAGATCTTGAAGGCGTTCGCAAACCGCCATCTGATCGAGCCGGAGGGTACTGGGTACCTCATCACGAACATGGGCGCTTTACTGTTCGCGAAGGATATTGAACTGTTCCCATCTGTTGCACACAAAGCCCCGCGTGTTGTAGTCTATGAAGGAGCAACAAAGGCGAAGGTGAAGGATGGTAAAGATCGACAAGGGAAGCTGGGATATGCTGCGGGCTTCGAGCGCATGATCTCGTTCATCCAAGCAGAACTACCCGGCGAAGAGGAGTATCAGGGAGGCATACGGAACGTCAAGTATGCATATCCTATCAGGGCCATCCGCGAGTTGGTGGGAAACGCACTCGTGCATCAGGACCTGAATGAACATGGTAGTTCGGTTAAAGTGGAGGTCTTCTCAGATCGCATCGAGATCAGCAACCCCGGCTTGCCGGTCCTGGCTGTTGAACGCTTTATTGATGAGGACCAGACGCGGAACCTGCAATTGGCTGCTGAGATGCGCCGCTTCAACCTGTATGAAGGCCGTGGACAGGGCATGGATGAAGTGGTATCGCTGATCGAGTTACACCAATTACCGCCTTATGGAGTTCGGTTGGGAACACGACAAACCACGGTCGTGCTCTCGCGCTATCGTCCACTAAAGAACCTAACGCAGGAGGAGAAGATATCGGCGGTGTACCAACATTGCGTGCTGCGCTATGTCACCAATCGCATCACAAACAACGAATCCATCCGTGAGCGGTTCAAGGTCGAAGCCAAGAATTCTGCCGCGGCCACACGCCTGCTGGGCGATGCAGTGAAGTCAGGACAGATCCGCTTGGTGGACCCGTCCGCCGGGTATCGCTCTTGGCGGTACGTCCCCTTCTGGGGATAGGAGTGTTGCTTGATGGAAGGCAGTGCAACCTGACTTGCTAACACAATATGTCGCTGACAATCAGTCTATTGATTGTTTGATGGTTGTTTGATATGAACAACTGGCCGATTGTTTGCACGCCGACCACCCAACGCGACCCGCATCCCCAAACATCCTTAGAGCTAAAAGGCTTTGGTCGTTTGATGGGTGTTTGATGCGTTTGGGATTGGACCGGAAAGCCCGGAGGCCGGTAATCCGGCCGAGGACTTGAAGGGGAAAGCCCGACGGCGAGTCTTCGAGCCGGAACGCCCAAAGCATCATCGCTCAATTCAAATTCAAATACGCCCCCAGCCCGTGCACCCCGCCTTCCCGTCCATACCCGCTTTCCTTGTAGCCGCCAAACGGTGAGGTGGGATCGAACTTGTTGAAGGTGTTGGCCCAGACCACGCCGGCGCGCAGCTTGGTGGTCATGTTGAAGATCTTGCTGCCCTTGTCTGTCCACACGCCGGCGCTGAGGCCGTAGGGCGTGTTGTTGGCCTTTTGCAGGGCTTCTTCCATGGTGCGGAAGGTCTGGATGGCGAGCACGGGGCCGAAGATCTCCTCCTGGGTGATGCGCGCGCTTTGGGCCACGTTGGTGAAGAGCGTGGGGCGGCACCAGAAGCCTTTGCCGGGCAGCTCGCAGCTGCTCTGGTACATGTCGGCGCCTTCCTGCTGGCCCAGTTTGATGTACTTGTTGATGGTGCCGAGCTGCTCGCGGCTGTTGATGGCGCCGATGTCGGTGTTCTTGTCCAACGGGTCGCCCACCACCAAGCTCTTCATGCGGTGCTTGAGCTTGCGCACCACTTCGTCGTGTACGCTTTCCTCCACGTAGAGGCGGCTGCCGGCGCAGCACACGTGGCCTTGGTTGAAGTAGATGCCGTTGATGATGCCTTCCACGGCCTGGTCGATGGTGGCGTCGGCGAAGATGATGTTGGGGGCCTTGCCGCCGAGTTCGAGGGTGAGCTTCTTGCCGGTGCCAGCGGTGGCGCGCTGGATGAGCTTGCCCACGGCGGTGCTGCCGGTGAAGGCGATCTTGTTCACGTCCGGATGGTTGACGAGGGCCGCACCCGTGGACCCCGCGCCGGTGACGATGTTCACCACGCCATCGGGCAGTTCGGCCTCCTGGATCAGCTCCGCGAGCAGCAGTGCGGTGAGCGGGGTGGTCTCGGCGGGCTTCAGCACCACGGTGTTGCCGCAGGCCAGCGCGGGCGCGATCTTCCACGCGGCCATCAACAGCGGGAAGTTCCACGGGACGATCTGCCCGGCCACGCCCAACGGCGCGACGGACTTGCCGGGGAAGGCGTAGGCCAGCTTATCGGCCCAGCCGGCGTAGTAGAAGAAGTGCGCGGCGGCTACGGGGATGTCGAAATCGCGGCTTTCCCGGATGGGCTTGCCGCCGTCCATGCTTTCCACCACGGCGAACTGGCGGGCTTTTTCCTGCAGCAGCCGCGCGATGCGGTAGATGTACTTGCCGCGCTCGGCGGCGGGCATCTTGCTCCACACCGTGTCGTAGGCTTTGCGGGCGGCCTTCACGGCGGCGTCCACATCAGCCTCGCTGGCCTCGGCGATGCGGGCGAGCTTCTGCTCGTTGGCGGGGTTGATGGTATCGAAGTACTTGCCCGACTTCGGCTTCTGCCACTTGCCGTTGATGAAGAGCTCGTATTGCGCGTTGATCTTAACGTGATCAGCGGATTCGGGGGCGGGAGCGAGTTGCCAGTCGATGGGCTTCTCGCTAAGGCGGGCTGGAGACATCTTCTTGGTTGCCATGGGTCAAATGTAGACCGATGGACTTTTGCATTGCCCCTAGAGCACGCTGCCGAACCGATAGCCGCAACCCACCAGCAGGCTCACCGCATTCGTGCGGATGCTGCCATCGTCGATAACCGGCAAGGCGCTGATGTTGCTGAGACCCTTGTCATAGCGCACTTCGGCTTGCAGGGCTACTGCTGGGCTCAACGGGAACGCACCTCCAAGGCTCGCACTGAGCCCTATGTCCCATTGTTTCAGATCGTCGGTATTGTCGTACGAGGGGAGGACGGCCTCATCGCCGAAGGACTGCCGCGATCGGAGCAGCAACCCAGCGTACGGACCGCAGCCGACCAGGAGGCGCGCCTTGCTGCCGAAGGAGGCTTGCGCCATCACAGGGACCACGAGATAGTCCAACGCATTGCGCTATTGACCTGTCTGAGCAGGTTGCCATTGATGTCCGTGAAGGTTACTTCCTGGAACATACCCTTGCGTTGGTAACCGAGCCCTGCCCGAACACCAAAGCGATGCGAAACGGCGTAGTGAAAGTTCACGGCTGCCGAAGGGCCGAAAAGCGGGTCTGTGGAATCAATGAGCTTGTTGCCTCGCAGCCAGCCCATGCCAGGGCCGATCTGCGTGGCTACTTCGCATCGACCGGCCTGTCCGACCACTACCGAAGAACAGATCAGGGCGGTGATCACAAGTGAAGTGGTTCGAGCGAACATGGGTGATGGTTTTGGCCTATGGAACGACCGCAGGCTCCCGTTATTGCCAGATGCTTGATCGTTGGCGGGGTTGATGATGTCGAATTACGACTCCCTGAGTCCTGAGCTTGCCGAAAGGTCGAACGGATGCCGCTCTTGGGCTTCTGCCACTTGCCGCCGATGAAGAGCTCGTACTGCGGCTTGATGGTGAAGTGGTCCTTGCTTTCGGGGGCGGGCGACAATGCCCACTCGATGGACTTCTTGGCCTTGGTGGTCATGGTTGTAAGGCTTAATCCTTTGAGCAGGTGGTGTCAGTTACCAAGGATGATGGTGCTACGAACGATCGTACCCTCGCTGATCAGGGACAGTACGTAAACACCCGATGCGATAGAAGCAGTATGCATTTCGAGTTGATTCCATCCGGGCGAGAGGACGATCGACCGCGCCGACGCGACCAACTGACCCATGTAGTTCAACAAATCCCAATCGAAGGTCTTCGATTCACCATCCATGAGCCTAACTCCAATGGTATTGTTGTTCCGATCGGCCACCACCGCTACGCGCACCTCTTGCTCCTTGATGCGCCCGTGCTCCGGTGCCGATGCTTCCGGCATGGTTGGTTGCACCATCAGCCCGATGCTCCTGCCATTGCCTTGTTGGGCGCTCTTGACTTCCATTTCACAGCCCAGTGGATCGATCGAGGCATGGAACTCGCTTCCATGGGATGCATGGAAGCCTGGCTTAAGCTCAATGGAAGATCCCGCGTGCATTTCAACATGCACACCAGGGTTCACGGTAAAGCGTGCTTCGTTGATCATCGGATCGGCAAATGAGGCACCGGGACCAGCAGATGGATCGATCACGAGATCCCGCTTGGCAGCGAAGTTTTGATCGTAGACCACATCGCGATTGAAGAGTGTGAGGTCGAAACATTCGCGTTGCCACTGCGCCGCTACCACATCGGCCAGGCCGTATTGCTCCACCGAACCCTGAATGCCGTTGCTGTACGGCATGATCCGGCAAGCGTAATAGTCCATCACCATGTCGTACACGTTCGGTGGCGATCCCATGTCGTCGAAGGCCTGTAGCCACATCCACGCCAGGCTGGAACGGTTGAGCGTACCCACGCCGTTGTAGGACGGGCGGTAGGCGATGTCATCATCGCCGGAGACCGAAGCGTGGAACTGCGGGCAGCCATCGCCATCGTTCCCCGCGTACACGTTCTGCGTGAAGGTGTTGCGGAAGCGCAACATGTCCGTCCCGTTGAAGTAGACTGGTCCGCCAGAAGGGATCTCACGATCGTGAGTGGCGCGGAGCATCAGAAAATCGGTCACCGCATGGCTGATGTCCTCGTAGTCGTTCGGTTCGCTACCGTGGCGCTCTGTGCAGGTCTCCCTTCGCCAACCAAAGTGAGTCCATTGATAGGCTCCATTGTCGAACTCGGTGACATAGCGTTCGCTCTGGCTATTGTGATACCATGTCCCGAAAAGCTGATAACATTCAGCCTCATCATTGATTATGCTGAAATACCGATCCGCAATAGCGGCCGCCATTGAGAGGTAAGTAGAATTAGGTGCAGCCTCACCGAGATAGTAGAGCGCCGTTCCGATGCCTGATTGAAAGTTCAGATGACCTGCTCTTGCGTTAGAACCTGGACTCGATTCTGTCGCAAAGCAGAGGTCATCATCGATCCAATACCCAGGCGACCAAACGTACCAGTCCAAGGTCTGTTCGGTGCGCACACGCAGCCATTCGGCGAATTCTCCAACGGTCGTCCAAGTGTCAAAGCTATTTGACGTGATGGGCGTACCTGGGAACTGTGGGAGCGGCGTGGCGTCCAGGTCTGATTGCTCGATCTGCACCATGTGCACGAAATGCCCCAGCGCAGCCATGACGTCCCCGTCCTGGTAAATGTGCGTTGACCAGCGCGGTGCATTGAAGTCGTATCCCTGTATTTGGTAGATCCAAGATGGGCTGATGCCCAATTCATCCCAGCGGTGCTCCTGGATGCAGATAGCTCGATTGATGAACTTGAAGAGGTAAGCTAGATCGCCGGTAGTCTCGTACATGTGGAGGTACGACTCGAGGACAAAGGCGGTACCGTCACCGTAAGTACTTCCAATCTCATCAGCAAGAGGAATCGGGGAGGTGTTGCTCATCGCGCATGGATGAGTAATTGCTTCGATGTAAGCATCCTCTGAAAGATCGTATTGGGCTTTGATCTCGTATCCGGACGATCCTGGGCCGGTGTTCTCAAAAAAGGGAGACGCCAACTACGACGCCAATGACCCTGAAGCGAACCCTGTAGCCATTGTCATTCATCATGGCTCTCCTCATGTAGTAAAGACGAACGAAAGATGCTTTGGACCCTTTGCACGGTTCATTTGAAGAAGAATATCAGGTTTAATTCCAAGTCGTTCAGAAGGATGGAATTGTTGCTCAGAAATCCTGACCCGACGATCTCGTTGAAATGGGCTTCTTCTCTATATGGTGCGATCGGCCCCGGGTGCTCTACGATGTCGTAGCTTGAATTTCCGGAAATACTACCGAACAAGTTGAAGTGGGCCGCCCCTGAGGCCATCCAGTTCTTGATCCTGAGGGAGAAATTAGGTCCAACTTGAAGGAACAGGATCTGGGCCCGTACAGTCTGGGTAGAACGGAAACCAAATAGAGTGTCAGCGTATTGCTTCAGGTAGTCCCGGTGTGCATAGTAGACCGACGGTCCGACGGAAAGGATGAAGGACGGTCTGTCGAACGCTTTGGGCGAGAGCAGATAGTAGGCCCATGAAAGTCGGGCGAGAAAATCCTTGGACGTGCCAAATGATGATTCACCATACTCATCATCGAAATGGGGGGTTTGATCTCGATACGTAAGGGTCAATGAGCTAAAGCTGCGATGGTTCCTTTCACCCAATAGGCTTAACGTGAAGAAACCCGGTGAGTATTCTGGATGACCGATGAACGCTGCCATCGCTGGAGGATCTGTTGTGGGCTTTTGATAGGCGTTCATTGTACATAACCCAAGACGACCAACCCCAAAACCCCAAAGCCACTGCCTTTCGGCTCCGACAGGAAAACGCTTGATCGCTGTGGAATCGGACGTTGATGATCCGACACTATTCACTTGCGCCTTAAGTAAGTCAACACCGCTGACCACTATCACCAACAGCAGCCACAGCATCCTACGTGCCGAAGCTCGACCTATGGAGCCACATGGACAGCCGGCTAAGTCCATCGATGCTGGTTGGTGATCACATGAAAGGGCTCAATTGAGAGATGCTCATTGGCGGGGTTGATCGTGTCGAAGTACTTGCCCGACTTCGGCTTCACCCACTTGCCGCCGATGAAGAGGTCATACTGCGGTTTGAGGGTGAAATGGTCCTTGCTTTCGGGGGCGGGGGAGAGTTGCCAGTCCAAGGTTTTCTTCTTCGTTGCCATTGGCTCAAAGATAGCGGCCCGCGCACCTTTCCTTCCGCCAATTGTTCCTTGGGCATCACGCCATCACCATGGATAAGTTGATCGGTCCCCACGTTCACGCCTATCTGCACCATCCGTTGCTTTCCTCTGGTGAGGAGATGCTCAACCATACGATCGCACACCTGATCCAAACCGGTGCATTGGCCGTGGATCATAGCCGTGTGCATCTGGGCCATGGCGAACATCACATTGTCTCCCGCCTGTTCCTTTCCCGGGCCAAAGACCCCGCTGCGCTGGCCGGTCCTGAAGCCTACGTCTTGGGCCTCTTTCCTGCGGACCATCCGTTTTCCCTGGCTGATATGCGGCGGATGATCGGCCATGCCATGCCGGAGCCACACCATACCCATGCCTTCAAAACAGGGCCCATGAAGGAGCATTTGCTACAACTGGGCCTTCTCACCTCGGACCACATGGACTCACCCGAAGGCCGGGCGGCCTATCGACGGGTGTCGCATTTGTTGCACGCTTTCGAGCAAGACGAGGACATCCTGCTGAATGACCCCGGCAAATTGAGCGCCCGCTTGAAGGAACTGGGCAGCAATGTGGTGTTGTTGCACTGGCACCTGCGTGACAAGCTACGGGAGCTTCCCGGCGTGGACACCCTGACAAAGACCGTGTTGGTCATCCAACGCTTCTTGGAGAGCGGCGGCTTCTACCACGAGCGGAGAATGGGGTGAGGCAGAAGAGTGACTGGTGATTGGAGGTCTCCCGTTTCACATTTCACTTTTCACTTTTCCAGTAGCTATCTTATGGCATCCAAAGTTGACGGCATCCCCGTCGATCGCAAACGGCCATGAGCGACCAACGCACCATCGTCCACCTGGACTTAGACAGCTTCTTCGTGAGCGTGGAACGCCTGAAGCACCCGCAGCTACAGGGCAAGCCCGTGCTGGTGGGCAGCGACAGCGACCGCGGCGTGGTGGCCAGTTGCAGCTACGAAGCACGGGCCTTCGGGGTGCGCAGCGCCATGCCCATGCGCACCGCCAAGCAGCTCTGCCCGGAGGCCATCATCCTACGCGGCGACAGCGGGGCGTACATGAAGAAGAGCGACGAGGTCACCGAGATCATCCGCGCGCGGGTGCCGCTCTTCGAGAAGACCAGCGTGGACGAATTCTACGTGGACCTCAGCGGCATGGAGCGCTTCTTCGGCGCACTGAAGCTGGCCAGCGAGCTGCGGCAATACATCAGCAAGGAGACCGGGCTGCCCAACAGCTTCGGGCTCAGCATCAACAAAACGGTGAGCAAGGTGGCCACCAACACCGCCAAGCCCAACGGCCAGCGCGAGGTGGAGCGCGGCACTGAGAAGCCCTTCCTGGCACCGATGTCCATTGAGGCCATTCCCGGCGTGGGGGAAAAGACCGCGCACCTGCTGCGCAGCATGGGCGTGGCCAAGATCCACACCCTGCAGGAGCTGCCCGTGGAACTAATGCAGCGGCTGCTGGGCGAGCACGGCCCCGTGCTGTGGCGCAAGGCCAACGGCATCGACACCAGCCCCGTGGTGCCCTGGCACGAGCGCAAGAGCATCAGCACCGAGCGCACCTTCGAGCGCGACACCATCGACCTGGTGAAGCTGCGCGGCCTGCTCACCGCCATGGCCGAGAACCTGGCCTTCCAGCTGCGCAAGGGCCAAAAGCTCACCAGCTGCATCGCCGTGAAGATCCGCTACACCGACATGAACACCCACACGCGCCAGCAGCGCATCCCCTACACCGCCGCCGACCACCTCATCCTGCCCGTGGTGCACGAGCTCTTCCGCGCGCTCTACGACCGCCGCCAGCGCATCCGCCTGGTGGGCATCCGCTTCAGCCACCTCGTGGGCGGCGGCCACCAGATGGACGCCTTCACCGACACCGAGGAAGCCATGAACCTCTACCAGGCCATGGACAAAATGCGCAAGCGCTTCGGCGACCGCGTGGTGATGCGCGCCACCGGCCTGCAGGCCAAAAGCATCGGCCGGATGGACAACCCCTTCGATGGGCAGGCCCCGGTGCTGCTGGCGAACAGGCGGAGCTAAGGCTTAATAGATGCAATGGACTACAGTGGACAAAAATGGACGCATCCGCTCTGCGGCGTACCAGGTCCATTCCTGTCCATTAAAGTCCATTTAACCCACCATAACTACCTTGCATACCATGGAGAATAGCCAGCAGCCCCAACGTCCGCGCATCTTCCGGCCCAGCGGCGGCTACGAAAAGCTCGTGAGCTACAAAGTGGCCAAGCTCCTGTACGCGGTTACCGTGCGCTTTGCCGACCGCTACATCCCCCGGGGCAGCCGCACCCATGACCAGATGGAACAGGCTGCGCGCAGCGGCGAACGCAACATTGGAGAGGGCAGCAAGCTCAGTGCCACCACCCAGAAGTTGGAGATGAACCTCACCAACGTGGCGCGCGCCAGCCTGGATGAACTGCAAAAGGATTACGAAGCCTTCCTCGAGCAGCGCAAGCTGCCCCTGTGGGAACCCATGGACCCGCGCCGCAAGGAACTGAGCAACGCACGCTGCAAGGATGCCGACGAGGTGGCGCTTTGGATCAAAGCCCTGTGGGAACGCGAAAAGGAAGCGCGCATGGCCGCCCCGGAAGGGCCGCGCACCGCGCGCACACCCACCACCGTGCAGGACCGCGCCTACGCCGAGATCAGCGCCAACGTGGGGCAGACCCTGTGCAAGATCGCCATCCACCTGTTGGACAAGCAGGTGGACAGCCAAGCCCGCAAATTCGAGCAGGAAGGTGGCTTCAGCGAGCGGCTGTACAAGATGCGCAGCGAGGCGAAGGCGAGGAAGCAACAGGATTAGTTCAGGTGGGCGTGTCCCCTTTTCCACCCACAGCCCTGCGCACGGGGCCGGGTGCTCCGCTTTAGTCCCGGCCAAGCGGCCAGCGGCTGCTCGCACTGCGGGGGCTCCCGCTGGTCGCCTCCTCGCTGTGGCATCCGCAAAGGCCTTCTTGGCCGGGAGCTGCCGCTGCGCCCCCTCACGCTGGGATCTGACGGGGCCTATAGACCTACCTACCCAATTCAATGGACATCAATGGACCGGGCTGGATGCACCCGCTCTGCGGTGCGCCCGGTCCATTTGTGTCCATTGCTTTCCACTTGAGGGCCTGTAGCCGTATGTCCTCCCCTTCAGCAGGCTGCCGCTGCGCCCCCTCACGCGGGTTCGCGGGGGATCACAACGTGCTGTAGTACTCCTTGATCTTGAGCGCCATCAACTTCCTCCGTTCCAGTAGGAATCCCGGGTAATCATCAATGCTCATTTCCATGATTCCCGCAGGCACGCAGTTCGCCTCCAAATTGCTCAAGAGGTCCTGTTCTGTAACGATCCCGCTGATCTGCCGATCGTTGCGCTGGATCTGTTCCCGAATAATCCCAAAGTACTCTACCGGTGGCTTGTTGCCCACCTTGACGTTCACCTCGGACTGCATGTACACGTAGTTGGCGATCTGGTTGTACTGCCCACGGGCAATGCCATGTTTCTTCAGATAGTCCTTCGGGAACAGGTGATGAATGTCGCCACGCAGTTCGACCAGGTCTCCGACCAGCACATCGCTGGACAGGAATCCCTTGTCATTCGCCTTCACCTGTGCGGCAAGGAACACATGGAAATAGGGGCTACTTGCCACCGATGTATCCATGCTCTGGGGCAGCGAAGCATTCCAAAATGCCTCCGACAGCTCCCCTTCCTCCTTCTCCTGCAAGTATTCCCCCATGGACTTCTGGGTGATCTGCCGGATATCGAAGTCAAACAGGCTTTCCGGGGCACCCGAGTAGCGTCCGGTCAAGATCGAGTAAACGAACCACTTGCGCACATACTGTTCAATCGCCACTTGGTTCACGCCCTGGTCGCGCAGCTTCAGGTACACGATGTAGGCGAAGTTGATCGCGTTCATGGAGCGGATAAGCTTCGATGAAATGAAGCCGGCGGACTTGATGATCATCAGGAACCGCTTGAAGTTCGTTTCGCCAATGAAGCTGTTGACGCCATCCGTCAAGCGCTTGTAGGAATCCGCCATGATCGCTTCTTCGTACACACGGGTCTCGAAATTCCTCCCGGACAACAGGCTGACCAGGTCCGAAAGTCGCCCGCGATTGAACTGGGAGGTGAATGCAACACGGATCACGTCGTTGTAAGTCGGGTTGTAGAGTTCCTCATTTTCATTCTTCAACCAAGCCATCTTCTTGAAGAAGTCAGTCCGTGCAAACTCTTGATCATGGTCCACGATCTTATCATGGAACTCGGGTGCCACGGCCAGGTGGCTGAAGTAATCGATCGCCTTGCGAAGGACGTTGCCGCCATGGGTCGTGTCGGCCGCGATCTTGCTCATCGCGAAATCCGCCTGGCTCAACACCACGCCCTTGGAATTGATCCGGATGAAGATCTCCGTCACGGTCTCGATGTCCAATTCGGGCACCAGTTCGATCATGCCGATCGGCTTCTTCACAATGCTCGTCAATCGCGAGAAGGACTGCTCGATCTGTTCCTCCTCCACGTCGGGATTCAATGCGGAGTATTCACGCACGAGCCTGATCAGGCCAACCTTCCCCGAGAGTGCATCGGCAATGTCGGGCAGCCAGGTCTTGTCCTTCAAGATCGCAGGGTTCTGCACCTCGAAGCGCTCATTGATCGGATCAAAAGCGATCCTGATCTTCACCCTACGGTAGTGCTTGTCGATTACGTACTGCCCCAAAATAGCTGCTGTGAGCGCCGTGATGCGCTGCTGGCCATCGATCAGCACCTTCTTCCCCTCGCTCACACTCCCGTCCTTCAGCCGCACATTGGGATTGCGCCATGCGATGATGTAGCCAATGGGGAAGCCTTGGTACAGGCTGTCCATCAGGTCGCGGACCTTCGAGCTGTCCCAAACGAATGGCCGCTGGATCTCAGGTATGGCGATCTCACCGGAATTCACCCAAGCGAGCACGGTTTCAACGAGATGCTGGTTAACGGAATACTTCTGCATGATGACGTGGCGTAAATACCTTGAAGGCGGCAAAGTACTGGATGGCGCACCTACACCGTCAAGCGCATCGACAGCGACTTCTTCGGGGAGGAATGAGCACCTCACCTGTTCCCATACCGCGGATCCGCCTTCCACGGCAACTTCTCCAGGCTTTGCGTGCGCAGCGAGCAATGCCCGAACTCCTCTTCCACCACGCCGGTGAGGCGGTACACGCCGCGCCCGCGGAACGGATAGCGCGCCGCCACCGAGGGGAACTGCGTGCTGTCCCACAGCTCGCCTGCGGTATCGATGAACGAGCCGAAGCTCATCCACTCGCCGGTGCGCGTGCTGGCGGGCTTTACGTGTACCATGTAGCCCAGCATGATGACTCGCTTGCCGATGTGGTGGGGCATTTCGTGCTTGAGGATGGTTGGGGGGTAGTTCGCAGTTCGTCGTTCGTAGTTGTTAGTTGCCCGTTGTCGGTTGTCAGTTGTCCGTCGGGGATCGTCGGAGGCAGCCCTGACAACCGACAACTGACAACTGTCGACCGTCCCCACCTTCGCGCCTTCGCGTCTTCGCGGCTTCGCATGCGTCATTTCTTGGCGTGCTTGGCGTCTTGGCGGTAGTCCTTCATCCTTCGCGACTTCGCGGCTTCGCGTGAGCCCCTCTCCCTCCACCAGCGAAAACGGATCGCACAACGGAAAGCCCAGCAGCTCCAGCTCATCGTAGGCATCGGCCAGGGGGTAGTGGTGCAGCTCGGGCAGGCACGGCTCCTCCACCTTGGTGATGAAGAGGTCGCCATCGGCGGTGATGCGTGCGGGGCTGTGCAGCAGGGTAAGGTCCCACAACAGCTGCGGTTTGCTCTTGCCGGTGAAGCGCAACGCGCCGGTGCGGATCAGGATGCGCGCCTGCTCCAGCGGCAGCGGAACGCGGTGCAGCAGGTCTTCCAAATCCTGGAAAGGGCCGTTGCGGCGGCGTTCGTGCAGGATCAGCTGCACGGTTTCGGCGGTGAGGCTTTTGATGTTGGCGAGGCCGAGGAAGATGCTGTCGCGTCGATCGTAGCTGTCGCGTCGACCCAGTGGGTCGACTGTACAGCAGCGGGGATGATCCCCGGCGCGCAGCAAGGAGCACAGTTCCCCGCTCACATTCACGCAGGGTGCTTCGATCACCGCGCCATGCCGCCGCGCCTCGTGCAGGTAGAATTCCAGGCTGTAGAAGCCGCCGAAGTTGTTGGCCACGGCCACCATGAATTCCAGCGGATGGTGGGCCTTCAGCCAGAGGCTCTGGTAGCTCTCCACGGCGTAGCTGGCGCTGTGGCCCTTGGCGAAGCTGAAGCTGGCGAAGCTCTCGATCTGCCGCCACACCTCTTCGGCCTGCCCCGGCGGATGGCCTTTCGCTTTGCAGTTGGCGAAGAATTTCTCCTGTACGGCCTTGAACTCGGGCCGCTCGCGGAAGCGCGCCGTCATGCCGCGCCGCAGGGTGTCCGCCTCTTCCAGGCTGAGCCCGGCATAGTGGTGGGCCACCTTCAGCACGTCCTCCTGGTACACCATCACGCCGTAGGTGTCGGGCATGATCTCCAGCAGTTCCTTCGGTGCGCGCTTCACACGTTCGGGGTCGTTGTGCCGCAGGATGTACTCGCGCATCATGCCGCTTTCGGCCACGCCCGGGCGGATGATGCTGCTGGCGGCCACCAGGGTGAGGTAGTCCTCCACGCGCAGCTTCTTCAGCAGCATGCGCATGGCAGGGCTTTCCACGTAGAAGCAGCCCACGGTGTCGCCGGTGCGCAGGAGTTGCTTGATGGCGGGGTCCTGCTTGAAATGCGGGATGTCGTGGATGTCGGTGTCAGTTGTTGGTTGTTGGTTGTCCGTTGCTAGTTGTCGGTTGTCAGTTGATCGTTGTTCGTTGTTCGGAGTGCCCGGACAACCAACAACCGACAACTGCCTCTCCCTCACCAGCTCCACCGCATCCCTTATGTGCCCCAGGCCGCGCTGGCTCAGCAGGTCGAATTTGTGCAGGCCGAGGTCCTCGCATTCCAGCAGGCTGAGCTGCACCACGGGGAAGCCCTTGGGCGGGCGGAAGAGCGCGCCGTGGTGCGTCACGGGCTTGTCGGTGATCACGATGCCGCCCACGTGTATGCCGAACTGGTGCGGCATGCCGATGAGCTTTTTCGCGTAGCGCACCACGGCCTGCGCCACGCGGTCCAGTTCGCGGTCGTTGGCGCGCTCGCTGGGCCGCCCGCCGCCGTAGCGGCTCCTGCCTTCGGAAAGTGCATCGATCTCCTCCGGCGGCAGGCCCATGGCCTTGCCCAGTTCGCGCACGGCGCCGCGCCATTGGAAGGTGGTGTAGGTGGCCACTTGCGCGGCATGCAACTCTGATACATTGCCCTGAGTCCGTTCACCGCTGCCCTGAGCCCCTTCACCACTGCCCTGAGCCCCTTCACCACTGCCCTGAGCCCGTCGAAGGGCATCCCCTCC
The DNA here is from genome assembly GCA_023957375.1 of Flavobacteriales bacterium. GTDB lineage: Bacteria > Bacteroidota > Bacteroidia > Flavobacteriales_F > PHOS-HE28 > PHOS-HE28. The sequence continues at coordinate 277,742 of JAMLHB010000003.1, forward strand.
ATTGTATTTCCCAAACACGTAGCGGTACACTTCATCGCGGTCCTTCCAGCTGAAGTCGATGTCGAAGTCGGGCGGCTTCTTGCGAGCGGTGCTGATGAAGCGCTCGAAGTAGAGGTTGAGCTCGATGGGGTCCACGTCGGTGATGCCAAGGCAATAGGCCACCAAGCTGTTGGCACCGCTGCCGCGCCCCACGTGGAAGAAGCCGCGGCTGCCGGCGTAGCGCACGATGTCGTGGTTGATGAGGAAGTAGCTGATGAAGCCCATGCGCTCGATCACGTCCAGTTCGTGGTGCATGCGCGCCAGCACCGCTGGCGACGGCCGGGAGTAGCGGCGATGCACGCCTTCCCGCGCGAGGCGGTGCAGGTGCTCGCGGTCCAGCGCCGGGCTGGTACCAAAGACCTGGCGCGTCTTGTCGCTGCCGTCGAAGCCGATGCTGCATTGCTCCAACAATTGCTCGGCGTTGCGCAGCAGCTCTGGGAAGTCGCGATAGAGGCGCTGCACCTCCGCTTCACTGCGGAAGGTTTCGTCAGGGTTTGCGAGTTCTTCGGCGGGCAGCAGGCTGATCAGCGTGTTCCCGGCCATGGTGCGCAGCAGGCGGTGGGTGTTGAAGTCCCCCGGGCCTGCTCCGGGGTTGCTGCGGAAGGTGATGGGCAACAAGGCCACCAGCTCGTTCAGCCGTTTGGCCCACGGACTGAAGGGCAGGCGCGTGAGTTCCGATGGCTTGATGCCGATGCGCTCGTTGGGGTGCAGGGTGCGCGGCGGCGTGGTGGAGGGCAGGATGAAGAAGGCGTCGGGCAGTTCAGGCGGCTCCACGGACAATGCTTCGCCGTCCAGCAGGTGCGGACTGAGCAGTTCGTTCAGTTGCTGGTAGCCGTTGTTGTTCTTCGCCAGGCCGATGTACAACAGCTTCGCGCCCCCTGAGCGAAGTCGAAGGGGGCGGAATTCGATGCCGGCCACCGGGCGGATGCCATACTTGCCCGCCAAGCGCACAAAGTCGGGGATGCCGGCGGTGTTGTGGATGTCGGTGAGCGCGAGGGCGCGCACGCCTGCCTTGGCGGCTTCTTCCAAGAGGGCTTCCGGCGAGAGGATGCCGTACTTGAAGCTGAACCAGCTGTGCGCGTTGAGGAACATGATCGACGGATATGATGGCGATCAACCGACGGATAAGATAGCAAATCATGTACTTGCTTTCTGGACAGGATGAACAGGATTCACAGGATCGACCTTCCGTCCCTCGGTTCTCAGGATCTCCTTCGGGGGATTACTAAGGGAGCAGGGAAACAGTCGCATGCCGTAGCTTTGCACAGATGCCCACTTCCATCGCAACCCAGCGGAAGCCCAAGCGCTTGCTTGTTACCATTACCAAGCCAGGCAAGGCACGGCTGGTTGAGGAGATACTGCGGGAGATCGAAGGCGTGGAAGTGGAGCAGGCACCGAATCCGGGGAAGGAAGCAACAGAGCCGCGTAAAAAGCTGCTTTCCGCGAAGGAAAAGCAATTTGTACACGAGCTGGCCGAAGCCATGGCTGAAGTGAAGGACCACTTGGCCGGCAAGAAGAAACTCCCGTTGGCCAAGGACCTGCTCAATGAGCTTTGAAGTCCGGTACACCTCGCATTTTTCCAAGACGATCAAGCGGTTGGCGAAAAAGTACCCGTCGGTCCGAACGGATCTTTCCGCCCTGCTCACGGACATTCAGGCGGACCCGATGATCGGCACGCCGATCGGCAGAAGTTGCTACAAGGTCCGCATGCCAATCCGTTCCAAGGGGAAGGGCAAAAGTGGCGGCGCACGGGTGATCACTTACGTACTCATCGTCAACAACCTTGTGGTGTTGCTGACCGTTTATGATAAATCCGAAAAGGCCACCCTGACCGACGCTGAGCGCGATCATTTGATTGACCTTGCGGAACGGCTTTGACAAGTCCCATCAAGGTCTCGCGCAGCGGACCTTGACGCACGGAAGCCGGGCTACTTCAGCAGCTTCACCCAATGCTTCATCCACGGCTGGATCTCCTCTACCTCCATGTAACTGCTCGATTTGCAACTCCGATGAGCTTTGGATAGATTTGTATCCGCAAGGATACATCAGCAATGTACTTGATCGAGAAAACCACGGAGTTCGATAAGTGGTTGAAGACTTTGCGGGACCTAAGGGCACGAGCCAAAATATTGGTGAGGCTGCAAAAACTGGAGAACGAGGAACATTTTGGCGACTGCAAGCACGTGGGGAATGGCATACGTGAATTAAGGGTCAACTATGCGAAAGGATACAGGGTTTATTTCAAGGAAGAGGATGGGAAGCTCATCATCCTATTGACCGGTGGCGACAAGTCAACCCAGCAGCAGGATATTCAAAAGGCGAAGGCGATCTGGAACAAACTGCGGAAGTGAAACACATGGAAACATCAAGGTTTGACATAGCGGACTACTTGGACAGCAGCGAAATGATCGCTGAATACCTGAACGAGGTCCTGGAAGAAGGGAGTGACTCCGAAATTGTTTCTGCGATCGGGCACATTGCCAAAGCCATAGGCATGACCAAGATCGCGGAGGAAACCGGGATGAGCAGGCCCAGCCTGTACAAGGCATTGGCAGCAGGTGCCGACCCGAAGTTCTCCACGATCATGAAGGTCCTGAAGGCAGTGGGCGGCCAGCTCCGAGTGAGCCCGGCATCTGCCTGATCGGAAATTTCCTCGGGCTCCTTTCGGGAAACCACTGAGGGAGCAAGCTCCATCAATGTCTCGCGCAGCGGACCTTGACGCACAAGGTTGAAGTTGGATTCCTACTACTTCAGCGGCTTGGTCCGCGTCTTCATCCAAGCGTGGACCTCCTCCACCTCCAGTTGGCCGGTGGCCACGCGGATGACCAAGTCGTACTCCTCGTCGTCACCGGCTTGCAGGTCCATGTCGTAGGTAAGCAGGGTCAAGCGGGCCAGCACATATCCCGTCCGCTTGTTGCCGTCCACGAACGGATGGTTCTTCACGACGCTTTCGAGCAAAGCAGCTGCTTTCACAACGGGATCAGGGTACAATTCCTGTCCATCGAAAGTGGCGAAGGGCCTGGCCAATGCCGCCTCCAGCCCACCTTGGTCGCGCACGCCGTGGGAGCCGCCCGTTGCTTCGATCAATTCGGCGTGGATGGCCAAGGCTTCTTCCAAGGCGATCATTTCGCCAAGCGCAGCAGCAGCTCGCGCTTCTCGTCCAAAATGCGCTTCAGCCCTATCACGCGCTTCTGTTCTTCAGGCGTCTTGGCTTGAAATTGCCTCAGGTAATCCAACACCTCCTGCAGGATGGGGTCGGGCATCTCCTCCAATTTGACCTGGATCGCCTCCTTGAGTTCCTTGGTGCTCATGGTTTGCCAAAGTTAGGTGGGGAACAGTTGTCCGTTGTTCGTTGTCAGGGAAGACCCCCACCGGCAAGCTTGACAACGAACACCCAACAACCGGCAACCCGTTTCCCAACCCCCCACACCGTTACTTTGCAGCCATGGCCGCAACGCAAGACCATCCCTTCCACCTCACCAACACGCTTTCGCGCAAGAAGGAGCAGTTCATCCCGCTGAACCTGCCGCACGTAGGCCTGTACGTGTGCGGCCCCACCGTGTACAGCGACGTACACTTGGGCAACGTGCGCAGCTTCCTCACCTTCGACGTCCTGTACCGGTGGCTGCGCTACTTGGGCTACTCGGTGCGCTACGTGCGCAACATCACCGACGTGGGGTACTTGGTAGGCGATGAGGATGCCGGGGAAGACATGACTGTTGCTTCATGGTGCCAGGGCTATCGCGCCTTGTCATTCGCGCCGACGTGCTTGTGATGTACGACACCCTCCGGGGTCGAAACCTGCACTGGATATGGATCCTACGCTGTGTGACCCGCGTTGGGGTCACCTGCTGCATCAATTCAGATGCCCCCAACGGGATCATGCAACGTTGCATTTCCCGAACATTAGGAAGCTCGACCCGCCATACGCCGGGGTCGCACAATTTCCCAGTATCTGGCGAAAATTTAAGAAGCGATAACCCTGTTTAGGGTGCTGATGCGATATGGCCTGCAACTACTTTTGCCGCCGCTCCACAATCACGGAAGCACAAGAGGAATGGATATGCTGGTTGAGTCCTTGGGCCATTTACTGGATCCCAATTGGATTATGCGCAATGGAGGACTATACCTAGTTTTACTTATATTATTTATCGAAACAGGCATTTTCCTGGGCTTTTTCCTCCCCGGTGACCCCCTGCTGTTCGTGGCCGGAATGGTGATCGCTTCCGCCAACGAAGCCCATTACCCATTTGAGACCGGTTGGGTCAACCTCGGATTTTGGGTGTTCCTGTTTTCCGTTTCAACAATACTTGGCTATTTTGTCGGATACTGGTTCGGGAAGAAATTCGGACATGTGCTGGCCACGGGGAAGGACAGCTTCTTCTTCAAGAAGAAATACTTAATATCCGCTCATGCATTCTATGAAAAAAGAGGAGGATTTGCTGTAGGGATAGCAAGGTTTTTGCCGTTAGTCCGGACATTCGCTCCCATAATTGGGGGAATGGTGGCAATGGATTATACAAAATTCACCTACTACAACATCGTGGGAGCGGTCATATGGGTAGCGAGCATTACCACGCTGGGCTTTGTACTTGGCGACAATCCGTGGGTTCGGCAGAACTTGGAATACGTGATCATCGGGCTTGTTGCCATAGTCACTTTCCCGGTGGTGTCGAAGCTGGTTTTTTCGAGGAAGGGAAAGGAGTGAGGGTCCTTGTCACCTGCTTTCAGAGGTTGATCTTTCCGCCAGGGATGGCAGCGGCAGCTCCCGTGCGGACGGGACTTGCGGGGGCGTGCAGCGAGGAGGCGACGGCAGGAGCCTCCGGAGCGCCGCCCCCCGCCGGCCCACCCGAACGGGACTAAAGCGTACAGCCCGCCCGGCGGCCAAAACGCAACACAGCGGTTTCCTGTTTCCAGTTTCATGTTTCAAGTTTTCCTTCCCCGTTGAACCCGCCCCCACACCGTTACTTTGCAGCATGGCCGCATCGCAAGACCATCCCTTCCACCTTACCAACACGCTTTCGCGCAAGAAGGAGCCGTTCATCCCGCTGAACCCGCCGCACGTGGGCCTGTACGTATGCGGCCCCACCGTGTACAGCGACGTACACCTGGGCAACGTGCGCAGCTTCCTCACCTTCGACATTCTCTTCCGGTGGCTGCGCTACTTGGGCTACTCGGTGCGCTACGTGCGCAACATCACCGACGTGGGGCACTTGGTGGGCGACGAGGATGCCGGCGAGGACAAGATCGCGAAGCGCGCACGGCTGGAGCAGCTGGAGCCCATGGAGATCGTGCAGAAGTACACCAACGGTTTCCATGAGGTGATGCGGCTGTTCAACATCCTGCCGCCGAGCATCGAGCCCACGGCCACGGCCCACATCATTGAGCAGATCGGCATGATCGAACGCATCATCGCCAACGGCTACGCATACGTGGTGAACGGCTCGGTGTACTTCGACGTGCCGAAGTACGCGGGAAAGCACGCCTACGGCGAACTGAGCGGCCGCAAAACCGAGGACCAGCTGGCCAACACACGCGGCACCGAAGGCCAAGACGAAAAACGCAGTCCGCTGGATTTCGCGCTCTGGAAGCAAGCCGAGAAAGGCCACCTGATGCACTGGCCATCCCCCTGGGGCGAGGGTTTTCCGGGCTGGCACTTAGAGTGCAGCGTGATGAGCACCAAGTACCTCGGGCAAACGTTCGACATCCATGGCGGGGGCATGGACCTGAAGTTCCCGCACCACGAGTGCGAGATTGCGCAGAGCGTGGCGGCTGACGGTACGGCACCGGTGCGCTACTGGATGCACGGCAACATGCTCACCGTGAACGGCCGGAAGATGGCCAAGAGCGAGGGCAACGGCTTTACGCCGGAGGAACTGATCAGCGGCAACCACAAATTGCTGGAGCGCGGCTACTCACCCATGACGGTGCGGTTCTTCATGCTGCAATGCCACTACGCCAGCACGCTGGACTTCAGCAATGCGGCGTTGCAGGCGGCGGAGAAAGGCTTGCAACGGTTGATGGCGGCTTATGAAATACTGAAGGGATTAACCGCCAAGACGCCAAGCGCGCCAAGTGATGGGAAGGAAAGTTTCGATGTGGAGACGCTGGCCAAAGCGTGCCATGCGGCGATGAACGACGATCTGAACACGCCGGTGATGATCGCGCAGTTGTTCGAGGGGGTGCGGGCGATCAATGGCGCGAAAGCGGGGAACATCGCGTTGACCCAAGAGCAGATCGACATCCTGCGGGGCTTGTTCAGCGACATGCTTTTCATCGCGCTGGGGCTGAAGGAAGAAGCAGCGACCAAGAACGAAGAGGGCTTGGATGCCGGGCTGATGGACGTATTGCTGGGCCTGCGCGCCGATGCGAAAAACCGCAAGGACTTCGCCACCAGCGACCTGATCCGCGACAAGCTGGCCGCGTTGGGCATCACGGTGAAGGACACCAAGGAGGGCGTGGTGTGGGAGAGATCATGATCTTTCACCGCCAAGACGCCAAGCACGCCAAGGAGAATAGGGCTTCTGGAATTCTTTCTCCGCCAAGACGCCAAGAGTGCATAAGTGGTAACCCAGGATAGGCTACTTTCAGTCCGCCATGACGGAAGATGAACTTGCCGCTATCGCGGTTGATGCCATGATCGAAGTGCATCGCGAGCTGGGGCCCGGGTTGTTGGAAAGCAGTTATGAGCATTGCCTGTTGTACGAGTTGGTTGACCGTGGACTGCAGGTGGAAAGGCAAGTGCCATTGCCATTGCGGTACAAAGGAGTGAACCTGGAGATCGGCTATCGGATCGACTTGTGGCTGGAGCGCAAGCTCATCGTCGAGATCAAGTCCGTGGAAACATTGCTGCCTGTACACTTGGCGCAGGTGATCACCTACCTGAAGCTCTCCGACATGCGCCTTGGACTGTTGGTGAACTTCAACGAAAAGCTCGTCACCCAAGGAATCCGCAGGGTTGCCAACAAGTTCAAAGAATAGCCTATTGCAGGATCGAATTCTTGGCGGTAACGGCGCTTCCATGGCCTTGGCGTGCTTGGCGTCTTGGCGGTAACGGCGATTCCATAATCTTGGCGTGCTTGGCGTCTTGGCGGTAACGGCGATTCCATAATCTTGGCGTGCTTGGCGTGCTTGGCGTCTTGGCGGTAACGGCGATTCCATAATCTTGGCGTGCTTGGCGTCTTGGCGGTAACGGCGATTCCATAATCTTGGCGTGCTTGGCGTCTTGGCGGTAACTGCATTTCTTGGCAGTAAGATTCCCGTACGAACTTTGCCCCATGCCATCCCTCCTCCACCGCATCCTTGGCCTCGGCCTGGTGCTTTCATTTCTCGCTGCCTGCCAAACGGACACCACGCCCGTGGTAACCCAGCCCGAGGCAACAGCCCCCGCCCTTCCGCCGCCCCCGCTGTTCAACGGCGACAGCGCGTATGCCTTTGTTGCCAAGCAGGTGGCTTTTGGGCCGCGTGTGCCGGGCAGTGCCGCGCACAGGGCTTGCGGCGATTGGATGGTGGAGAAGCTGAAAGGTTACGGGGCCACGGTGATCGAGCAGAACGCGGAGGTCACCATTTACAGCGGGCAGAAGGTGCCCATGCGCAACATCATCGCCAGTTGGCAGCCGGAGCAGAAGGACCGCATCCTGCTCTTCGCCCACTGGGACACGCGCCCCATGGCCGACCAAGATCCCGCGCGAAAGAACGAGCCCATTGACGGCGCCAACGATGGCGGAAGCGGCGTGGGCGTGTTGATAGAGATCGCACGGCAACTGGCCCAACAAGCACCACAAGTGGGCGTGGACCTCTTCTTCACCGATGTGGAGGACATGGGCGAACCGCACGGCGCCATGGGGCTGGGGCAGGAGAGCTTGAAGACCTGGTGCCTCGGTGCACAATACTGGGCCAAAAACCCGCACGTGCCCAACTACAAGGCCCGCTACGGGATCCTACTGGACATGGTGGGCTCCAAGGACGCCGAGTTCCCCAAGGAAGCCTACAGCATGCGTTACGCCGCAGGCATTGTGAACAAAGTGTGGAAGGCCGCTGCGGCGGCGGGCCATGGCAACCGCTTCCTCAGCGAAACGCGCCAGTACGTCGGCGTGGACGACCATGTGTTCATCAACGAATACGGCATCCCCAGCATTGATATCATCGCGTACGACGCCGCTTCCGGCGGCTTCCCGCCCACCTGGCACACCCACGCGGACAACCTGGCGAACATCGACAAGCAGAGCCTGCAGGCCGTGGGGGCCACCGTGGCGCAAGTGGTTTGGACGGAGCGGTGAGAACAGGCTCCGGCATTTGCGTTGACCGGTTGGGGCACGTGCCGGGACCGGGCTTTGGCACCCGATCCAAACTATTACTGCAGCGAACACCCCGTGCGCATTCCGCGCAACCGGATGCCTTCCAAGATTTCTCGCCATCTGTCCACCAAGGACTACAGGCCGCGCATACCTTCACCGTCCAATTCCATCATGCTCCATGAGACAACTACTTACGCTTTCCCTGCTTTTGCCTTCCTTGGCCTTTGGCCAAGCACTTACCGGCACCGCGCCTGAGCAGCGCACCGTGTTCCTTGAAGACTTCACCGGCATCAAGTGCGTGTATTGCCCTGAAGGGCACACGATCATGGCAGGCATTGCCGCAGCGCACCCCGGAGTGGTTTCATTGATCGGTGTGCATGCGGGAAGCTTTGCCGTGCCCAGCGCAGGGCAACCGGATTTCCGTACCACGGCAGGCACCACCATCAACAACTTTTTCGGGGTCAGCGGGTATCCTTCCGGGGTGATCAACCGCCATTCCTTCGGCGGAACCACCGTCCTGAGCCGCAATGCATGGGCTGAGGCCTCCGCGCAGATCCTCGCCATGCCCTCGCCGGTGAACCTCGGCATGGAAAGCTCCTTCGACCAGGACACCCGTGAGCTCACCGTGCACGTGCAGCTGTATTACACGGCTGACAGTCCCGGAGGGGAGGACCGCATCAGCGTACTGCTCGCGGAAAACAACATCACCGGCTTTCAGACCACCCCGCAAGGCAACAATCCCAATTACAACCATACCCACGTCATGCGCGCCTACATCACCGGCACCTGGGGCGAGGGGGTAACCACCACCACCGCGGGCACCACCGTGGACAGAACCTACACCTACACCGTGCCCGTCGAATGGAACATTGCCAATTGTGAGGTCACTGCATTCGTGGGCGAGGTACAATCGGACGTGTACCAGGCGCGCACCGTGGCAGCCGATGGCGGGGCCACCCAGATCGCCGGTGCCTTGGCCGCCGTGGCCGGCGCCTTCCAAGCGGGGAGCAGCGGTGCGGGCAACAACTTTTCCACCATCTTCCACAACTTGGTGGGCGGCAGTGCTGATTTCACGGTGAACATCGAAACCATCGATGCACCAGCTTCTTGGGGTGCCAGCCTGCAGGTGGACGGCAACACCATGGCCAGCGGATCGGTGATCACCGTGGCCGAAGCAGCCACCGTACAGTTCTCCGCCACCATTACTCCGGACAACACGCCAGGAATTGGCAACTACCGGATCTTCCTCACTTCCGTGGGTTTCCCCGATGCCGCACCGATGGTGCAGGAAGTCCATGTGATCAGCGGCGTACACGACCTGATCGTGGCCAATCCCGATGCGGAACAATGGAACTCGCGCTATACCATGGCCATGGACCAAGCCGGTGAACTGGCCTATGCCAAAACATCCCGGGATGCTTTCATCAAGTTCGGGCAAGCCGATGCCTTGGGCGGTGTGCTCAACATCTACCGCAATGTCAGCTGGACCTTCCCCAGCATCACCGATGAGGAGGTGGCTTTGCTGAGCTCCTTCATGGACAATGGCGGCAACCTGATGATCGCCGGACAGGACATCGGCTGGGACCAAAGCGGTGCCAGCAGTGCCTATGGGACGGCCGCCACGCAATCCTTCTACACCAATTACATGCTGGCCACCTTCGTTAACGACGGCAGCCCCAGCAGCAACCAGGTCGTGTTCAATGCCGGGGACCCCGTGTTCGGCGGAGTATCCAATTCCGCCGTGGCCAATGTCTTCGGAAGTGGCAACACCTACCCGGACGAGATCACGCCCATTGCCCCGGCCTCGGCCATCCTCACGTACAACACCACACCGAAGATCGGTGGCATCAGGGCACAAACCGCCAACTACAAATTGGTGTACTTCGGCGTTGGACCGGAACAGATGGGCAACCAGGCCGTGGGGCGGTCCATGGTCCAACTGAGCCATGACTGGTTCTATGGCATTGTGGGCATTACCGAGTTCGATGCGGCCATGGCCGCCTTGGGCCAGGCCTACCCGGTGCCTGCGGACGCTGTGCTGCACATTCCCGTGAACACGCTGCCCGGCGATGCGATGCTGCAAGTCTTCGATGCCATGGGCCGCTTGGTGGTCGAAAAAACGGTTGCCGGGGAGCCGGAGGTCCTGCAGGTGAACACCAGCGGACTGGCGAACGGGGTGTACAGCTACCGGCTGCGCACGGCCGCTTCAGCCGGGCCGGCACGCTCCTTCACGATAGCACACTGACCACTACTTCCCACTTGACCATGAAAAGCTTCCCCCGGGAAGCTTTTCTTTTACCCGCCGGTACCACGTGCGCATCCGTTCCGGCAACGCTGAATAACTTGCACGCATGACTGTGCCACTTAAACGATGGCGCTTTTTGCCGCCTGCCGACCCGGCGGCCGTGAAAGCACTGACACACGACCGCTGCACGCAGAGCATGGCCACATTGCTCGCACAACGCGGAATTCGTACTCCCGCCGAGGCCCGTGAATTCTACCGCCCTTCCATGCATCACCTGCACGACCCGTTCCTGATGAAGGACATGGACCGGGCGGTGGACCGCATTGTACAGGCCCTACGCGAGCAGGAGCCGATCATGGTGTACGGTGACTACGATGTGGACGGCACCACCTCGGTGGCGTTGGTTTACAACGTGCTATCACAGTGCATCAAGGATACCAAGGACCTCATGCACTATGTGCCGGACCGCTACGCGGAAGGCTACGGCGTGTCCAAGCTGGGCATCGACCGTGCGGTTGCCCGGGGCGTGAAGCTCATCATCGCACTGGACTGCGGCGTGAAGGCCGTGGACAAGGTGGCCTACGCGAAGGAGAAGGGAATTGATTTCATCATTTGCGACCACCATCTGCCGGGTGAACAACTTCCCGACGCCGTGGCCGTACTGGACCCCAAACGCGCGGACTGCCCTTACCCCTACAAGGAATTGAGCGGCTGCGGCATCGGCTTCAAGCTGATGCAGGCCTTTGCGCAGCACAACGACATGCCCTTCGCCGATCTGGAGGAACTGCTCGACCTGGTGGCCGTGAGCATTGCGTGCGACATTGTGCCGCTGGACGGCGAGAACCGCACCTTGGCCTATTTCGGGCTGAAACAGCTCAACAAACCGAGAAAGCGACCGGGCATACAAGCCTTGCTGGACCTTTCCACTGGCCGCAAATCGCCAATGGCTGCGAACAAACCGCTCACCGTCACCGAACTGGTGTTCGTGTTGGGGCCGCGCATCAACGCTGCGGGGCGCATCGAGCACGGGCAGCAGGCCGTGGAACTGCTGCTCGCAAGAACCAGTACCGAGGCCGCGAACATCGCCCAACGCGTGGACAGCAACAATGCAACGCGCCAAGGCCTGGACAAATCCATCACGGAACAGGCGCTGGAAATGTTCGAGACCGAAGACTACCTGAAGGATGCATGGAGCTCGGTGGTGTTCAACAAGGACTGGCACAAGGGCGTGGTGGGCATTGTGGCCTCGCGGCTCATCGAGCAGCACTACCGGCCCACCATCGTGCTCACGGAAAGCAACGGCAAGGTGGCGGGCAGCGCCCGCAGTGTAAAGGGCTTCAATGTGCACGATGCCATCGCCAAGTGCGCCGACCTGTTGGAGCAATACGGCGGGCACATGTATGCCGCCGGGCTCACGATGAAGCCGGACAACGTGAAGGCATTCCGGGAAGCATTCGAGCAAGTGGTGCGCAACACCCTGCCCCCGGCGTTGCGGGTACCCGAGGAAGAGGTGGACCTGGAGATCGGGTTTGCGGAGATCCAACCTCCGTTCGTGCGAGGTATCCATGGCATGGAGCCGTTCGGCCCGGCAAACATGAAACCGGTGTTCCTTACGCACGGCGTGGTGGCCCGGGACGCGCGCACCATCGGAAGCACCGGGGACCATCTGAAATTCAGGGCCTGCGACCCCAAGCATCCGGAAGTGGAATTTGAGGCGATCGCATTCCGGCAAGGCGCGCAGTTGGACCTGGTGCGCTCCGGAAATCCCTTCAGCCTGCTATACACCATCGAGGAGAACCACTACAACGGCCACACCACCCTGCAACTGAACGTGAAGGACCTGAGGACCGGCGGGGAGGACATGCCGGGATCGGAACTTCCGGCCGCACGGGAAATCACTGTGGCCCCATGAGCAGTTCGCTGATCACCGTGCACGATGATGAGCACTGGATGCGCCACGCCTTGCGGGAAGCCGAACTGGCTTTCGCAGCGGACGAGGTGCCCATCGGCGCGGTGATCGTGGCCGGTGACCGGATCATTGCAAGGGGCCACAACCTCACCGAACGCCTGAACGATGTAACAGCGCATGCCGAAATGCAGGCCATCACCGCCGCTGCGGAACACATCGGAGGCAAGTACTTGCAGGACTGCACGCTTTACGTGACCGTGGAACCGTGCGTGATGTGCGCCGGCGCCCTGGCCTGGAGCCACATTGGGCGCATCGTCTTTGGCGCGTTCGATGAAAAAGCAGGTTACCGACGCGTGGGCAGCATACTCCTCCACCCCAAAACGCAAGTGACCGGCGGCGTGTTGGAGCCGGCCTGCGCCGATTTGATGAAGGCGTTCTTCAGGAAGAAGAGGTCATTGGGGAGGTAAGTTGCCAATTGTCCATTGTCAGTGAAATGCACCACTGGTATCGGAAAACCAGCAACTATCCCTCCGCCACCAAATACCTCAGGTTTAAGCTTGAATCGTAGGATCGTCTAACTTCGCATAGGTGTACTTCAGCCATGGACTACAGGAAAATCATTACCATCGAACCGGGAAAGCGCGGTGGCAAACCTTGCATTCGCGGTTTAAGAATCACCGTGGGCGATGTGCTTGGCTACCTGGCGAGTGGCATGTCCATGGCAGAGATCCTGATGGATTTTGATGAGCTAAAGGAAGAAGATATCCGCGCCTGCCTCGCCTATGCAGCTGATAGGGAGCGATTTACCATGATCATTCCCTCCGCCGCGTGAAGTTCTTGATCGATGAGAACCTTTCGGACAAGCTGGTTCCCGGCTTGGACCAACATTTTCCGGGAACAAGGCACGTTAAACAACTGGACCTTGCACACCAACCGGACAGCACGGTTTGGTCCATGGCCAAACAGGAAGGCTTCATCATCCTCACGCAGGACGATGACTTCACTGAAATGAGCCTTTTGAACGGGTTCCCACCCAAAGTGGTCCATCTGGCAATGGGCAATCATTCAACCCGTGATTGGCTGCGCATCATTCTTGCCAATGTCCACCTCTGTAAACTATTCGGGAAAAACAACGAGTTTGGATTATTGGTGATCAAGTGAACCCCTTCATCGGGCATTCTGATTTGTGATGAAGGCACGGCCTTCATTCTGAAGTTGATAGTTGTCCGTTCGTGGTGCAATGCACCACTGGCAACGGACAACCAGCAACTACTCCCCCGTCACCAAATACCTCCGGCTCAAGCTGCGCAGCGGCACCCATGCCGCCACCGTACCGATGGCCATCACGGCGATGAAGATCATGACCAGGTCGGTCCACATCACCTCCACGGGGTAGGCATCCACCACGGAATCCTGAAGCGAAACGAAGCCCGTCCATTTTTGCAGCGCGCACAGGCCAAGGCCCGCCAACAAGCCGGTCACCGTGCCCACCACCACGATCAGCAGGCCCTCCAGGAAGAACACCCGCCGGATGAAGCGGTCCGTGACGCCCATGCCGCCAAGCGTGCGCATGTCCTGCCGTTTTTCAATCATCATCAAGGTGAGCGAGGCAATGATGTTGAACGCACCAATAAGCCCGATGAAAGCGAGCACCACGAATGTGAACCACTTCTCGTTGGCATTGGTGGTGTACATCAGCATGTTCTTCTGCTGACGTGTCTTCACTGTGAATGCCTTGCCGGCGATCCGCTCCACCGCAGTTTTCAGCTTGCCCGGATCGGCGCCCGGCCTGGCCTGAACCTCCAACGCATTCACCTCGTCGCCGTAATGCAACAGCGCAGCGGCGAAGCCGATAGGCGCCAAGAGGTACTGGCGGTCGAACTCCATGTTGATCGTGAACGCCCCCGACACGGCGACTCGGCGCTGCTCGAAGGCAGAGGACGATAGCTGGGCGATCTTTCTTCCCCGGATCAATGCACCGAGCTGCAGCGGCTCCGTCACCCCATCATCCACTGGCACCCGAAGCACATCCTTCAGTGCTGCGCCGAGGATCACTACGGGCCCATGTCCGTTCTCCAACATGGCTTCGCCGGAATACATGTGTCGCGCCAGTCCACTCATCGCCACGTATTGCGGCTCCACCCCCTTCATGGTGCCAACGGCCTGTTCATCACCGGAGCGCAGCAGCACATTCTCCTCGATCACCCAACTGACTTCCTTCACCTCTGGCAAGGCCTTGATCGCCGCAAGGTTCAGGCTGTCTCGCGGAAAAGTTTTGCCAGTGGCAGGTGTGATGGTGATGTCCTGGTCGAACGGGCTGTACAAGGTGTCCACCAATTGCGAGATGCCGTTGAGGGTGCTGAGCACCACCACCATGGCCGCCGTGACCACCGCAACCACCACAATACTGATCAGCGTGATGATGTTCACGGCGTTCTGTTTGCGCTTGGCAAGCAGGTAGCGGCGGGCGAAGAGCAGGGGGAGGTTCACGGGGTGAAGATCGCAGCAGTGCGCTATATTCGCTAATCACGTTGCCTTTGTTGCATGAGGGGTGCCTGGTTTCAGACAACGATCTTGACCGCAGACTTGCTGCTTTCAACCTTATCAGCAAATGGCCAGTGGGAGGTTCGCGCCATGGCGGGCGCAGGACTCAGCCGGTTCAACACGGACATGCACCTGGCCCACGGCCGTGATGAAACCCAGGCCGTGCAGCACCGCTTTTCATGGTTGTTGGGGGCCACTGCCACACATTCCATCACGGACAAGCTGGCGATCAGCAGCGGCTTGTGCTGGTCCGCCTTCAACGGCAACAATGAAGTGTGGATCCGTGGCAACCTGACCCAAGAGCAGCTGTGGCAACTCCAATACCTGTACTTGCCATTGATGGTGCATTTCCATTGGCAAGGTGCGCATGTGGGTGCTGGCTACCAATCGGGCATTCCGGTAGCCGGAGCCATCACCTTCACCGATCACAATGCGTGGATGGGCATGCCTGATCAGCGCTCTTCCACGCACCGGCTCGACCTGCTGCGCGCCGATGCGGGAATAGTGGCGGAAGCGGGCCATGACCTTGGGAAAAAGTTCAGTGTGGGATTGCGCTACTACCGGGGTTTAAGCGACATCAGGGACCATTCAGACGGATTGATGGACCCTTTGTACCCGGAGCAATTCGTCCTGGTGGTCAGCTATGGCCTGCTGCCGAAGGCAAAACCCGCGAAACCGGAGGTTCCTGTTCCTGCTGCACCGGCACCACAGTAGCATCTACTTCCACGCCTTCACGATCAAGCCCGTGCCCGTGGGGTGCTTGCCGTTCACGTCAAACCAGTTCAGCACGAAAGCCACCGGATAGGCGACGAGGTAGTAGAACGGCAGTACGATGAAGAAGAGCTTGCTGGCGTTGAGCATCAGCAGCGGCCACTTCATGCTGAGCTTCCAGCTGATCTTGCCCGGGGTCCCGTAACTGTAGCGCGCCTCCACCCTGCTGAAGCCGTTGCGCAGGGCCTTGGCGCGGATGTCGTCGATGTTGTAGCCGTCGCGCACATGCTCCTCGATGAACGAGCCTTCCTCCTCGCCATGCACGTCGCTGCCGCCTTGGTCGCTGGGGGTGCTGATGATGAGCATGCCGCCGGGCTTGAGCGAGGTGGAATAACAGCGCAGCGCAGCTTCATCTTCCAGGATGTGCTCCATCACGTCCACGCACACCACCAGCTCAAACGCTTCCGGCCGCTGGAATTTGGTCACATCGCCCACTTCAAACTTCACTTGCGGCCTGCCGATCTTTTGGAAGAAGGCATTGCAATCGGCCACCTGCTCTTCTTTCACATCGACTGCCGTGATCGTCCACTTGGACGATAGGCCGCTGAGCCAATAGCTGTACTGGCCGAAACCCGCACCTGCATCATAAATGGCCAGCTCGCGGTTCCGCTTGTCCCGGCCCCAGGCCCGCAGTTCCTTGTGGATGTGCCATGCGCGCAGCAGCAACAGGTCCAGCAAATGATAGAACAGCTTGCGCAGGGCGGGCGTGCTGTTGAAGACCACGCCGAGGCGGCGTTTCACCGGATCGTACTGCATGCCTTGGGGGCTGGGTTATGCGTGAGGCCGCTGCGGCAGGTTGATGGTTCAATCCTTTTTCAGCAAGTTCTCAATCTCTTCCTTGCGGTCCTGGGAATCATCAATGTAGAAATTGAGCTCGGGCACGATCCGCAGTTGCTTGCCCAACCTGTTTCCCAATTCGCCACGCAAGCGGGGTGTCAGGTCCCGCACCTGATCCAGCACGGCCTGCTTGTCCTTCACGGGGAACAGGCTCAAATACACTTTGGCCAAGCCCAGGTCCGGGCTGACCCGCACGCCGGTGACCGTGATCAATCCTCCGGGCAACAACCGGTGCCCGTAACCTTGCATCACCTCGGCCATTTCCTGTTGCAGCAGGCTGTTCACCTTGCTTTGCCGTACGCTGTCCATGGCGCGAAGATAGAACGGCGGATGGGGGCAGTTGCTTTGTGGGCTCGGCGCCCTTCATCAACCGGTTCCGGCCTGTGCCGTTGCCCCCTTGCCCGGCGGCACATCGGCCTTCCTGGCGATCGCCCGCCCCGATACCTTTGGCCCTTCGCAATGAAAAACTTCCTCCGCATTCTGCGCTATGGGCGGCCCTACGCCCGGTATGCGGTGCTCAACGGCGTATTCAACCTGCTGGCCACCGTGTTCCACTTGGCCAGCATGCTGCTGTTCATCCCGTTCCTGCGGCTGCTGCTGGGGCAGACGCAAGCAGTGCATGAGCGACCGGTACTGGCATTGAACAAGGCTGCTTTGGAACAGGGCTTCAACTGGTCGCTCACCCGGTTGATCGAACTGCACGGCCAGGTAGGGGCACTGGGCATCATCTGCCTGACGGTGGTGGCGCTGTTCCTGCTGAAAAACATTTTCCGATACTTAGCAGTGCGCGCGATCTGCACGTTCCGCAACCGGATCATCCGCGATGTGCGCTCACGCCTCTACGACAAGATGCTTGAGCTGCCGCTGCGCTACTACAACGACGAACGCAAGGGCCACTTGCTCTCATTGATCACTAACGACATGCAGGTGCTGGAGTACTCGGTGATGTACTCCATCGAAATGGTGGTGCGCGAGCCGATCGCGGTGATCCTGTTCTTAGGCACGATGGTCACGCTCTCTCCGGCGCTCACACTGTGGTCCCTGCTGCTGCTGCCGATCAGCGGCCTGCTCATCGGGCGCATCAGCCGCAGCTTGAAAAAGCGCAGCACCCGCGTGCAGGAGAAAAGCGCAGACCTCCTTTCCCGCGTGGAGGAAACGCTCACGGGCATGCGCGTGGTAAAGGCCTTCAATGGGGAGGAAAACATGCGCCGCCGCTTTGAACGCGAGAATGAACTGCTCACACGCGCCAGCATCAGCATGCTCAACCGGCAGGACGTGGCCTCGCCGCTGAGCGAAACGCTTGGCACCATGGTGATGGCCGCCATCGCGTTCATCGGCGGCACCCTGGTGCTGGGGCCGGATGCCAGCCTCAGCGGCGACAGTTTCTTGGGCTTCATCATCATCTTCTCCCAGCTGCTCACGCCCATCAAGGGCTTTTCACAGGGCTACTCCGGCATTGTGCGCGGATCCTCCAGCGCCCAGCGCGTGTTCGATCTGCTGGCCGTGCCCAACACCGTGACCGAGAAGCCGAATGCCAGGCCCATTGTAGCGTTCAACGATCGCGTGGAATTCAAGGACGTCGCCTTTGCCTACGGCGAGAAACCCGTGCTGCAAGGCATCAACCTCATCGTGCCCAAGGGTAAAAGCGTGGCTTTGGTGGGCACCAGCGGGGGCGGCAAGACCACACTGGCCGGGCTGCTGCCTCGTTTTTTCGACGTCACGGCGGGTTCTGTAAGCATTGATGGCACGGACATCCGCGAATTGCGCATCAAGGACTTGCGCGCGTTGATGGGCATCGTGACGCAGGACAGCCTCTTGTTCAACGACACCGTGGCGGCCAACATCGCCTTCGGGCGCACGGGCATCGGCGAGGCGGACATCCAGCGCGCGGCGGAGATCGCCAACGCGCACGAATTCATTTCCCGCCTTCCCAACGGCTACCAGACCAGCATTGGGGATGCCGGCAACCGGCTCAGCGGCGGCCAGAAGCAGCGCATCGCCATTGCGCGCGCCGTGCTGGGCAACCCATCGATCCTGATCTTGGACGAGGCCACCAGCGCATTGGATACCGAAAGCGAAAAGCTGGTGCAGGACGCACTCTTCAAGCTGATGAAGGATCGCACCTCCTTGGTGATCGCGCACCGCCTCAGCACCATCCAGCACTGCGACGAGATCATCGTGTTGGACCAGGGCCACATCATCGAGCGGGGCACGCATGCACAGCTCTTCGCGGCCAACGGCCAGTACCGCAAACTCTGCGACCTGCAGGCGTTTGCGTAGAACCTGCAGCCGGTTACTTTTGAGCGCACCGTCCTCCCCTGAACCAGCTCGCCATGCGCCTTCATGCCCTTTTGGCCATCGGGTGCCTTGCTCTTCAAACAAGTGCCCAATGGACCGCCTTGGAGTCGGGAACAAACCAAGACCTTAGGTCCGTACAGTACTCAGCCTCGGGCCAGATCTGGATCGGGTCGTTTGATACGCTCCTTTGGTCGCCGAACAATGGCGCCAACTTCGTGAAGCGGCCCACGTTGATGCAAGGGACCGCGCCCATACTTGGCCTGTACCTGGCCACCGAAGCGCTGGCCGACCAGTCTCTTTTGATCACGGGCACGATCGAGCTTGGCGCATGGGAAAACATCTTCCGCAGCACGGACGGAGGCTTGGCCTGGTCGCGAGTACACCATGCACAAGCCGGGCCCATCAACGTGCTGCGCGACCTGCTGTTCGCACAACCTCCCCTCGGCTTTGCCGTTGGCGACAATGGACGTATCCTGCGCAGTACCGACAGTGGACAATCTTGGGCGGCAGTCCCGTCGGGCACGGTGTTCTCATTGGAGCGCATCGTGCACGCAACCGGGAACACGTACATGGCCGCAGGGTCTTCCGCATTCGTGCGCAGCACCGACGGCGGGCTGAGCTGGTCGCCGGTCAACGGGCCTTCGGAAGCGTACGACCTGGCCTGCATGGGAAACACCTGCTACGCCACGCAGGGCAGTTCCCTTTGGAAAAGCACGGATGGCGGGGCCACATGGGCCGCATCGGGCACTTCCCCGGGCAGGGTAATGGCCCTGCTGGACGCAAATACGCTATTGATGGCGAACGACACCGGCCTGTTCCGCACCACCAGCGGCGGTTCCTATTGGGAATGGTTCCCACTGCCCAATTACCACCGCATCCGTGCATTCGATTTCCGCACCGCCTCCAGTGGCATTGCAGTGGGTGATACCGGATATGCCATACAAACCGCAAACGCAGGGGGTGCGGCATGGCCCGTAGCCTCCATTGGCACGGTCAATGGCACGCTCTGCCAGGGATCCACCATCACGTTCCCGAATACGGGCGATCCCTCTTGGGCATACACCTGGCGGATCAATGGCGCGGTCACCTCCACCAGCTATGACCTCACCATGGCATTCCCCGACGCAGGAACCTATACGGTGGAGATGGAGGCCAACAATGGCACCGGGGTGTGTACCGCTTCCACTACCGTGCAGATTTTGCCGCAACCCACCGTCACACCTTTCACCGCATACCCGCTACAGGACACCATCTGCCAAAACTCCTCCACCAGCATCCATTTGCCGCAAGCGGAGCAAGGCACCGTGTACAGGCTGCTTCATGACGGCACACAGGTTGCCATTTCATACGGCAACGGCGGAGCTCAGAACCTGTCCACGGGAAACATCATCGGGCCAACGACATTCACTGTCCAGGCCATACGCACGAATACCTGCGGCAGCGACACACTGTCCATGCCGGTAACGGTGACCACGCCTTACCTCGCCCCCGACGTCTACTGGGAGTGGGCTGAACCGGAGGCTTGCGCTCCGGCAATGCCCGTCGTGGAAGTGCACAACTCCAAAGTGGGCATGGCCTATTGGGCAACCAACTCCTCCCCGCCCTATCCGGTGAACGGCACGGGCGGCACGATCCAAATCCCATTCGCATGGGCCAGCAGCCCCACGGTCTCAAGCACGGTACGAACCAAGATGATCGGCAGTATCGGCCAAGGTTGCCCGTCATTGTGGCTTCCCGACCAACCGGCCATGACCATCTACAGTGTTTGGGTCCATTTCTTCGCGGATTCCTTGACCATTGTAGACCAGGAATTGAACATTACCCCTTCCTCGAACCAGAACAACCTGTACAATTATCATTGGGACTTCGGCCAGGATGCCGTGCCGCCGAGTTCCGACACCTACCTCTCCCAACCGTTCCATTACACTTCCCCGGGAGTAAAGACGATCACCTGCATCGCCACGACACCATTGGCCACCTGCGCCGACACCATTCAGCAATCCACACTGGTCGTGGAAGCTGCCCCTTCAACGATCGGAACGGCCTGCAATGAAGGTTTTACCGCACTGGACGGATACATCGCGGACATGGCCCTCGATGCCTACAACAACCGGTACCTGACCGGTTATATCCGCACCACGGGCAGTTCATCCCAAGAGGTGTTCTTCGCAATGAAATTGGACAGCACGGGCCAGGAGGTCTGGCGCTGTACGGCCCCCATTTCCACAGACTGGCAGAATACCGGCAGCCAGGGTTACGGCATTGCGGCCGACCGGGCGGGGAATGCGTACGTCACCGGCCGCTTTAACCACGACAATGGCAGCTTGGACGGCACGGTGATCTACCACCGGAACTTTCTGGTCAAATTTGACCCACAAGGCCACTTGGAGTGGCAAATGATCAGCCCCTCCAATGCATTCCGGGGGGTGGCCTGTACCGATGATGACATCCTGCACGTGGCAGGAAGAAATGCTTGGGGAGGGACCACCTTTTTCCTGCCCTCCGGCGAAGAGGTCACCACCGTCCTGCCCGTGAACCAACGCGGAAGCCTGTTCTTGTTGAGCGTTTCCCCGAACGGCAGCATTCTGCAACAACAGGCATTGGGCTATCGCCATCCGAGCGGCGCCCCTGACCAACGATCTGCGATCGACATGGATTCGGATGCCTTGGATGCACAAGAACGCCTGCGCTGCGACCCGATCATGCGGAAAGCCGCTGATGGCAGCATCCTGATCAGCGGGATCATGAAGACCCTCCCTGCGGGGTATGGCATGAACCTGGGAGAAATGGAAGTACAAGGGAATACGGAACCCTCGAGCATGACGAACCTGCGGCAGATCTATGCCATGCGCTATGTGCCGGGCACGGGCGTAACGGGGGCGTTTGCGTGGGGCGGGGGTGATCCACGATCGGTGGAGGGCATTAGCCAATCATTGGACGGGCGGTTAGCCGTTTGCGGACGGTACAAGAATACGTTCAAGTTCAATGGCGAAACCGAGGTGGCCATCACGAGCGGGGGCAGTAGCGGGAGCTATTTGTTTTGTACCGCCGCCGACGGCAGCGCCCTTTGGAACGGTGCAACAACCTTTGGCTCCACCATGCTGGATGATTTGGCATTCGAAACTGACGGGACTTTGATCGCCTTGGCCAGCTACGTCAAAACAGGCTTTCTCCCCACCACGGCAGGGAATGCCCCCCTCGGGGTCGTCGCAGGCACGTATACCCACTACGGCCTGGCGCGATACGATGATGCCGGTGTTCTTACAGGCGTGGAAACGTTTGGGGACGGGATCGGAAAAGCCTTCAACATCAGGCGTGCCTCATGCGGCGACCTGCACCTGGTGAATTTTGAAACGGCCTATACCTCCAACCCTGAAGGCATACATTTCACCTGCTCAGGTTGCCCGGACAACCTCAGGACCTCTGTGATCCCGGCCGGCGAATGCACCTCCGGCTGCTTTGCCGCCAACAACCCGCTCCTGAGGGATGTGGGCATGGAGCACGTTGCGCTGGATGATTCAACTTCCCTTCAACCGAACATATTGGTAAGCTTCCGCAACCAGGGGCAGGTTCCTGCCCTCCAAGCAACTATCGCATACCGCGTGAATGAAGGCCCCGTGCAAACCGTGGACTGGAGCGGAAACCTCGCCTATGCAGCCGCAGTGCAAGACCTGCCCATTGCCGCATACGATTACACAGGAACGCACTCACTACGCGTGCAAGCCTGGATCGACCAGGTGAACGGCAGCATGGACGACTACCAAGCCAACGACACCTTGAAGTTTTCGAAGCTGATGTGCACTGCTCCCCTGCACGGCACATACACCTGCGAAGCCGAGGGAGCCGACTTCCGGACCTTGGGCGATGCCGCCAAAGCACTGGCCTTATGCGGTGTGGATGGCCCTACGACCATCGCCGTCAGCCCAGGCCACCATTACGGTCAAGCGTTGTTCAAGCCCATCCCCGGAGTATCTGCCACCGACACTGTAGTAATCACTTCCGCAGCAGGCGATAGTGCTTCGACTTGGTTGCATTTCATGCCGGGCGCAAGGGGATTCCGAAATGCGATCATCCTCTTCGATGATACATGTGAGCACATCAGCGTTACCGACCTGACCCTTGACCACGCGGGAAGCGGCCTGGCCAGCTATGGCGTGTTCATGGCCCGGTATTGCACCGACCTGAACGTGTATCGCAACCACGTCATTGGGAAAGCCATAGGAACCCTGGTCGGGATCACTGCCCATGGCGGCCGGGCCCCCAGCGGGGAAATCAAGGTGATCGGCAATACCGTGGAACGTGGATCCCGCGGAATCAATATCGTGGGAGCTCTTACGATCGACGGCGGGCCATATGACAAAGTCAGCATCATCAACAACAGAATGATCGACCAATCCAGCCATGGCTTATACTGTTATCAAGTCACCGATCTAACCGTGCAAGACAACCAGATCCTTGCGCAAGAGGGAACGCATGGAAACTTGTACCGGGCCGCATACATGGGCCTTGGCACGGACAAGCTCCACTTCGACGGAAACTTCATCCGCGCGGCTACCACTGCGGCCCCCAGCCAAGGCAGTGGTGTTTATGCCTTGGTCGAGATTCTTGGCAGCGTTGGGACCGGCGGGGAGCGCCGATCGGTGACCAACAACATGATCTTCAACCCCTCTGCGACTACGTTCAGTGTTATGCCAACGGTCAGATTGAGCTGCGGCGCCCTGGACATCCAGCACAACACGTTTGGTGGCCTGACATGGATCGACCTTTCCGGCACAGACCTCCGAAACAACATATTCTATAATGCGCAAGCGGCATACGCCCTGGATATCCGGGTAGGAGTTGAAACAGACCCGGGCTTCATTTCCGACCACAACGTGTTCAGCAGCGGACCCGCAGGGGACTATATCGCCCCCATACGTTACCAATGGAACAGCAACTCGCTGGCCCAATGGCGCAGCCTCACCGGCCAAGACCAGACTTCCATCCAAACGCTTCCAGTGTTCCTATCCTCGGACGATCTTCATCTAAATCCCGGTTCCAATTCATTTTGGAGCCCATCCTTGCCATTGGTCACTACCGATATTGACGGTGAGGCGCGAGGACCCGACCTCACGCGGCCCGGCGCGGACGAGGACATGTTGTACACCCGGATCGAAGATCGGCCATCAAGCGGGACGATCCGCTTGGCTCCGAACCCGAGCTTGGGGCGGACAACCTTGTATCTCCCGGAGGCATTGGCCACGGGCCACCAACTGTTGATCCTGGATGCACAAGGCCGGCTTGCCGGGCAGATATCAGTGGCTGCCGGCAGCACTGCGGTTCCCATCGACCTCAGCGTGGCCCCGGGCATCTACCAGGTCTTGCTAACATCTGGCCAAGCCGTTGTGGCAAGGGCCACTTGGTCCACATTAAGGTGACCTGGAGATTGATGCGGAGGCCCTCTGATCTTCTTCCGCGCGAAGGCCATCCCGGCGACGGGGGCAACCACCCCGGCGGCAACGATAAGTGGTGCATGCCGCTGGTGATCGCGCACCGCCTCAGCACCATCCAACATTGCGATGAGATCATCGTGTTGGACCAAGGCCGCCACATTGAGCGCGGCACGCACGCGCAGCTGTTTGCCGCCCACGGCCAGTACCGGAAGTTGTGCGACTTGCAGGCGTTTGCCTGATCCCCGATGGTGGCCACGGCACCGCGCACCAAGATCTTCGGCCTGGACCTGATGCGCGTCACGGCCGGTGTGATGGTGATGCTGAGCCACACGGGCCATCTCGTGGAACAGCATTGGCCCCGGTTTCCCAACATCCCGTACGTGGATTGGGTGGGGTTATTCTTTGTGCTCAGTGGTTTTCTCATCGGCGGCCTCCTGCTACAGGACCTCCATGCGGAAGGGCGGCCCATGCTGCGCTTCGCAAACTTCATGCAACGCCGGTGGCTGCGCACCCTGCCCAATTACTTCCTGTTCCTGGTGCTGAACATCCTGCTCGTTTTCTTCGGGCAGGCACCGGGAATGCTCAGCCATGCCACGGCGGCCTACGCGGTGTTCATGCAGAACTTCCACTTGCCCTTGGACCTGTTTTTCTGGGAATCCTGGTCGCTGGCCGTGGAGGAATGGTTCTACCTGTTGTTTCCGTTGATCGTGTTCGGTGCCATCAGCTTGCTGTCCTTCCGCGGAGAGCGTGCGTATTTGATGGCCTGCCTGCTGTTCATCACGGTGCCCATCGCTGCGCGCATGGCGGTGCTGCCGCATGTAACGGATGATGTCTCCCGCATGCTTTGGGTGCAGAAGTTGGTCCTCACCCGGCTGGATGCACCGGGCATGGGCATGCTGGCGGCATGGTTTGCATGGCGGCATCCCAAGGGCTGGCGGACGGTGCGATGGCCAGCGTTCATGGCCGGACTCTCCATCCTGCTGCTGCTTGCCCCGCTCCATTTTGCGGATGCTCCGGGCTTCATGGTGGTCGGCTATGCAAGTGTGATCGCCGCTTCGATGGCCCTGCTGCTGCCCTTGCTCTCCGTTTGGCGTTCCGCCGGTTCGTTCGACAAACCCATGCGCGGCCTGAGCTTGATCACCTATGCGCTCTATTTGGCACACCTGCCGATGTTGTACCTCTTCGGCCACTTAGTGCCGGCGCCTTCGGCCTGGCTGTGCGCGCTGCACTACGCCATGTTCATTGCAGCCACCATCGCCATAGCCGCATTGATCTACCGGTTCTGGGAGCGCCCCTTTATGCGGCTCCGCGATCCCTTGGGCTTATGGCTCCAACGGCGTTTCGGGAGCAACAGCTCCGTTTCGGGCAACCGCTGACCATCATGGCTTCTTCGGGAACAACTTCCGAAAGAAGCCGCCTTCTTTCTTTTCCTTTTTCGCCTTATCCCCCTGGTCCTGTTGCTCTTTTGCGGCGGCATCATTGCCCGGGCCGAAGAACACGTCCAATGCGCGTTCCAGCAACGTAGCCTTGCGGCGGGGATCGCAATCCATGGCCACCGAATCAACTGCTGCATCAAACGACCTGAAGTATTTCCGGCGCAGCGCATCGGAGCGTTCCACCTCCGCGAAGGCGCCGCCGATGATGGGCAAGGCCAGTTGCGAGCCTGTGCCCAAACCGCCGTGGAAATGCACCGAGGGATCGCGCGCGCCCACCCAGGTGGCCGCCACGATGCCCGGCGTGTACGCTACGAACCACGCATCGGCGTAGTCCTGCGAAGTGCCGGTCTTGCCGGCCAATGCCGCACGCACGCCAAAGCGCGAGCGCATCGCCGCCCCGGTGCCGCTGTCCACGGCGCGGCGCAGCATGGCGGTGATGGTCGCGGCCACCGTTCCATCGAAGGCACGACGTGCGGGTGCCATTTTCCCCGTGTAGATCACGCGGCCCTGTGCATCGGTGATCTTCTCAATAAGCTGCACGCCGCGCGTAAGCCCGTTGTTGGCAAAGGCGCTGTACGTCTGCACCAGCTCCTGCAACGACAAGTCGGCTGCACCCAAGGCCAACGCGGGTTTGTCCACGCCCCCAGTGGGCAGGCCAAGCGCCTTGAACGTATCGCGTATGGTGTCGGCACCGGTGCGGAAGTAGAGGTCCACCGTGGGCACGTTCATGGAATGCACAAGGGCGTACCATAAGGCCACTTGTCCGCCGATGGTGTCCTTGTCGAAATTCTGCGGGGTCCATCCATCGTATTCGGGGTAGCTCTTCACCTCGTTGTTCAGGTAGGTGCAGGGTTCCAAACCCTTGCGCAGCGCAGCGGCATAGATCAGTGGCTTGATGGTGGAGGCCACGGGCCTGCGGCCTTGCACTTGGTCGTAAGGCAAGGTGCGGAAATCGTTGCCGCCGCTGTAGGCGCGTACCTTTCCGGTGGCGGGGTCCACCATCAGGAAGGCGGCTTGCAACATGCGGTGATAGTGCCACAGGCTGTCGCGGTAGCTGATGCTGTCCGGCGGTGCGTCATCCCAAGTGAATACATCGCGTACGGCCCGCTCGTTCCGTTTCCACGCGGCACCGGCTTTCCTGCCTTCCGCCTTTTCCCAAGCTTTCCGCGTGCCGCGTGCCTTCAGCTCACGGTCCAGTTTGGGTTGCATGGCCGAAAGCTGTTTGGCGGTTGCGCGCAATGCCGCTTGCTGCAGCGCCGTGTCCAAGGTGGTGTGGATGCGCAGCCCGTCCTTTTCAATGTCGTAGGGCGAACCGTCCTTCTTCTTGAGTTTGGCCAGCACCGCGCGCGCCTGCTGCTCCACACGCGCATTGAAATAGCCGTAGTCGTCGAACTTCCCTGCCCCGGCATAGCGCAGCCCCAGCGGCAATGCCTGCAGGCTGTCGCGCGCGGCGGTGGTGAGCTTTCCATTGCCCGCCATCAGCGCCAAGACCTGGTTGCGCCTTCCTCTTGAGGCTTCGGGATGCAGGCGCGGATTGTAGCCCGTGTTCGCCTTCAGCATACCGATGAGCACCGCGCCCTCCTCCACCTTCAACTTCGACGCCGGTTTGCTGAAGAAGCGTTCTGCGGCGGATTCAATGCCGTACACGTTCTCACCAAAGGGAACGGAGTTCAGGTACAGTGTGATGATGTCCTCCTTGTTGTACACCTGCTCCAGGCGCTGCGCCACTAATGCTTCCTTGATCTTGTTCACCGGCACGGTGAGCAGTCCGTGCCGTTCGCGGCCATAGAGGTTTTTGATGAGCTGCTGGGAGATGGTGCTGCCTCCGCCACCGCTGCGGTCGCGGGCCAGCAGCGTGCGGAAGAACACGCGCACATAACTGAAGGCATCCACGCCGCCGTGCTCGAAGAAGCGCTGGTCCTCGGTGGAAACGAGCGCGTCCACCACGTGCGGGGGCAGGTCCTTCCAGCGCACGTTGGTGCGCTCTTCGGCGAACACCTTGCCGATCACTGCGCCGTTGGATGCGAGGATCAAGCTGGCCTCCTCGTTGCGGACCGCCGCGAGTTCCTCCGTGGAAGGCAGCTTGCCGAAGACGTCCTTGCGCACCAAGGTGATCAGGGTGAAGACGCCGATGAAGGCAAGCGCCGCCAACAGGAACAGGGCTTTCCAGATGAACGCCGCGCCACCGGAGGTCTTCTTGGACTTCTTCTTCGCCATGCGGGGAACTACGGGGCTACGCTACGGGGCTATGCTACGGGGCTGCGCATGTTGTGCAATGCCTTGGCACCGGCACCTGGCTGTCGATCGCATTGCTTTAATGGTCCAGCGTGTATGCACCACGCGCCTTGGTGCATCGAATGCCTGGCAAGGAAGTTAGATGAAGTTCAAGTCCACCACGTCTTTGAGGCGCATGAAGTCCCTGTCCGCGGTGAGGAGTTGCATGTTCAGGGAGGTTGCGGTAGCCGCTACCAAGGCATCCGCCAATTTCATGCGGTACTCGCTTCGAAGCCAAATGCAATGTTCCTTGATCAATGGGCTGATATCCCATACGTAGCACAAGGCCAAGGTGCGCGTGATCACATCCAATGTATTGCGCTTGGTGCGTCCCATGGCCAACAGTTCGATCTCCGTTGCCACGGAATCGTGAGCTTCACGTCCGATCAACCGTTCCGCAGCTATAGGATGGCCTTCCATGAAGTGGATGAGCACACTGGTGTCCACCACCAAGGGCAAGTCATTCATTGCGAAGTTCCTTCAGTAACGGGAATGCCCACTTGCCCATACCGGGCAAAGCACCCCATAGACTACGGTCATCAAACACCTTTCGTTCCGGCTTTGCATGCTTGGCAGGGCGGCCGGGCCGTGCCTTGCTTGGTAGGCGCACACGTCTCGCGGTGGGTTTCACCGCAGGAACCTCCTTTTTTCTTCGTTCCGCCATGACCCCAAAGTTAACCGACCTATGCTTGCACCGAGCTATTCGTTGCACTGCCACTGGCTTGGTCAGCCATTCTTGCGGGGAAGCATCCGACAACGGGGCTCATACCATCTTGAATCGGAAGCGTCAACGACCATGCTCATCGGCAAGAGCACGGGCATGCAATTTCACACTACCCATCACTCCACCGCCCACTCCTGCCAAAGCAGGTCCTTCTCGTACGGATACCGCGCCAAGTGGATCGCCTTCACGCGCTCATACATCAACCGGCGCAGCCCATCGATGTTGTCCTTGCGGGTGGCGGAGATGAAGATGGCTTCTTCATCACCGGCGATACGGGCCATCCAGGTGTGCGTAAGCTCCGCCAAGGTGAACTGGTCCTCGCGCTTGGGGGCCAGGTCGTGGGGGTCGTGCGGGGCGGGGCGGTAAGCGTCGATCTTGTTGAAGACCACGAGGGTGGGCTTTCCGCCGGCGCCGATCTCCTCCAGCGTTTGGCGCACGGTGTGGTACTGGCTCTCGAATTGCGGGTGGCTGATGTCCACCACGTGCATCAACAGGTCGGCCTCGCGGGTTTCATCCAGCGTGCTCTTGAAGCTTTCGATGAGCTGGTGCGGCAACTTGCGGATGAAACCCACGGTATCGCTGAGCAGGAAAGGCAGGTTGCCTAAAACCACTTTGCGTACGGTGGTGTCCAGTGTGGCAAAGAGCTTGTTCTCGGCAAAGACGTCGCTCTTGCTCAGCAAGTTCATCAGCGTGCTCTTGCCCACGTTGGTGTAGCCCACCAAGGCCACGCGCACCAGCTTGCCGCGGTTGCCGCGCTGGGTGGCTTTCTGCTTGTCGATGTCGCGCAGTTGCGCCTTGAGCAGACTGATGCGATCGCGCACCAAACGGCGGTCCGTCTCAATTTCCTTTTCACCGGCACCGCCGCGCGTGCCCGTGCCGCCGCGCTGTCGTTCCAAGTGGGTCCACAGCTTGGTGAGGCGCGGCAACATGTACTCGTACTGCGCGAGTTCCACCTGAGTCTTCGCATGTGCCGTCCGTGCGCGGCCTGCGAAGATGTCCAGGATCAATCGGGGCCGATCGAGCACGGGCCGCGCGAGTTCCTTCTCCACGTTGCGCTGCTGCGCGGGGGTCAGTTCATCGTCGAAGATCACGCAGGCTTCAGGCGCATGTTCCTCCATCCATGCCTTCACCTCGGCCAATTTGCCCGAGCCGATGTGGAACTTGCCGTCCGGCCGTTGCAGTTTCTGCATGAAGCGCTTCACCGAGGTGATCCCGGCGGTGTCGGCAAGGAAAGCCAGCTCATCCAAATACTCTTCCACCTGCACGGCGGATTGGCGTTCCGTGGCAAGGCCAATCAACACGGCTTCTTCCGCGGTGATCTTGTTTTCCTGGGGATCGATCATGGGAAAGGAACCAAACTATGGGTTGCGGTGTAAGGTGCGCACGTGATCCACAACTTGATCGATCTGCGCAGCGCTCAATCGGCCTTTGAAGCCGATCATCGCGCCCTTGCCATTCATCACCACCGCGATCATTTCCTCCTTGCTGAGCTTACTGATGGTCAAGTCCCTTGCGCCGGCCATGCCCAATTTGCCGTCCTGGCCATGGCACATCACGCATTCCGTCTTGAAGATCTCTTCCCCGTCCCGTGCGCGGCCATCTTGGTCCGGCTTGGCCCCGCCGGAAGCGGAACACGCCATCAACCCGGCCAACAGGGCCAAACCGACCAGTGCCGCACTTTTCATAGCCAACCGCGTCCATCGCCCATGCGCGTGAACGGCCAGGGGATCATGGCCAGCATCAGCACCAAGGCAAGAAGGTAAAAAACGGCCACGCGCAAGTGTTTTCCCCGTTCCGTTTGCGCATTGCGCGCCATCAGCCGTCCGGCCGTTACCAAGGCAACGGCCAACAGCATCGCACCCAAGTGCTCGAATTTCCAATAGCGTTCCGCATCAGGCAACATCCGTGAGATCGCACCGAACCGCGTAACATACAAGGCCAGCCCCACCCCGAGTTGCACCTGGCAAAGCACCATGGCCCAAATGCTGACCGACCGCTGCCAAGTGATCACTGGCCCGTTGCGCAGCCAACCGGCCAGCGCAGTGCTGCCGGCCAACGCTACGGCCAGCAATACGGCCCACCGCAACAGGCTGTGGAAGAAAAGCAGGATCGAGGTCGGCTCCATGGCTGCGGCTTCACGCCGTGCGAAGGGCGGCTTGCGGGCGTCAAAAGTAGCCTGTGGAGAACATCCCGGACCAACGGCGGCCGCCGGTCCGCCGGCATTCTACCTTGCGCCGTCGATTCCACACCGTGCGCCTTCCATCCGTTTCCATCCCATTTCTCGTTTGCTGCATGGCGACCGGTGGTGCTGCTGCACAACGGAACGCACCGGTGAACGGTCCGCATGACCGCGCCGCGCTTCCCGTTGCCTTCACCGGGGCCACCGTGCATGTTTCCCCTGAAACATCGATCACCGATGCCACGGTCCTGATCCAAGGTGAGCGCATCGTGGAAGTGGGCAAACGCGTGCGCATTCCCACGGGAGCGGAAGTGTACGACCTCAGGGGCCTGCACCTCTGGCCGGGGTTGATCGACCCCTTCAGTGAACTGGGCGTGGCCAAGCGTGACCCCGCCAAGCTGAAGGAGCAGGAAGGGGCGCACTTCTGGAACCGCGCCATTGCCGCATCCGCCCATGCGGCGGAACTGTATGTGCCCGATGAAAAGCGAGCCGCCGCCCTTCGCGCCCAAGGATACACCAGCGCAGTGGCCCAGCGCATGGACGGCATTGCACGCGGAACGGGCTGTGCCGTTGCACTGGCAGGCCGCACCCCTGCGGAAGACATCTTCCTGCCCCGGGCTTCGGCCAACTTCTCCTTCAGCAAGGGCCGCTCGCCCGATGAGCTTCCCAGCTCGCTGATGGGATCGATCGCCCTGCTTCGCCAAGCCCTCTACGATGCGCAGTGGTACGCCGCAGGCGGCAGCCGCGAACAGAGCGATGCCGACCTGGAGGCGCTCACCAAGCTACAAGGCCTGCCCTTGGTTTTCGATGCCGGGAATGCCCAGGACCTGCTGCGTGCCTCGCGGATCGCCAAGGAATTCGGGCTGGAGTTCATCCTGCGGAACAACGGTGATGCATACACACGATTGGCCGACATCCTGGCCATCGGGTCGCCGCTCATTTTGCCGCTGGAACTCCCGGAGGCGTACGATGTGGAAGACCCTTTCGACGCCATGGAAGTGACCCTTGGGCAGATGAAAGCATGGGAGCTCGCCCCGTCCGGCCCTGCGCGGATCGCTGAAGCCGGGGGGCGGTTTGCCTTCACGCCGTACGGGCTGAAGGAGCCGGCAGGCATGTGGGCCTCATTGCGCCACATGGTGCGATGCGGGCTGGACACCAGCACCGCGATCGCCGCGCTCACCACCGTGCCCGCCGCCTTGTTCCACATGGAGGACCAGGCCGGCACCCTGGAGGCCGGGAAGCGCGCGGACTTCTTCATCACCTCCGGACATCTGCTGGATGCAGCAAACGTGGTGTATGAGACCTGGGCGGCCGGCAAGCAATTCGTCCAAATACCCCGTGGACGTGAAGACCCACGCGGCATCTTCGACCTCAATCTGCGCACGCGGATCCTCAAGCTGCGCGTATCCGGCACGCCGGAAAAGCCGGTGGCCGAAGTGCGCTTGGCCGACGGCGACACCACTTGGGCCAAGGCGGTGATCGGCATCCAAGGACCGGTAGTCTCGCTGTGGTTCGAAGGCGGGAAATTCGGCTTCGCCGGGCCGGTGCGCCTCAACGGGGTGATCCACGACCGCGGTGGCATCTGGGATGGGCAAGCCCAAGGGCCGGACGGCGCCTGGTTTGCCTGGAGCGCCATCCGGCAAAGGGAGCGCCCCCCCGACAATGTCAAGGAACGGCGCGCCATGGCCGCATTGGACAGCATTTGGGCACTGCCCTCCGGCCCGGTGTGGTACCCCATGAACGCCTTTGGCACCACGCAATTCCCCGATACCGAGACCGTGGTGTTCCGCAACGCCACCGTATGGACCAACGGGCCGCAAGGCATCCTGCGCAACGCCGACGTGTGCATCCACAAGGGCAAGATCATGGCCGTGGGCCCCAAGCTGAGCATGGCGGAACTCTTTCCCAAAGGCAAGGTGGTCGCGGCGGAGATCGATGCCACGGGGCTGCACCTCACCAGCGGCATCATCGACGAACACGCGCACATCGCCATTGCACGGGGCGTGAACGAGGGTACGCAGTCCGTGACCAGTGAGGTGCGCATCGGCGATGTGATCGACCCGGACGACATCAACATCCACCGTGCGTTGGCGGGCGGCGTCACCGCCGTGCAGCAACTGCACGGGTCGGCCAACGCGATCGGCGGGCAGAGTTCACTGATCAAGCTGCGCTGGGGCCGCAATGCGGAGGAACTGAAGATCGACGGCGCGCCGCAATTCATCAAGTTCGCCTTGGGCGAGAACGTCAAGCGCAGCAACTGGGGCGCGCGCGACCGCTTCCCCCAAACCCGCATGGGCGTGGAGCAAGTGTACTATGATGCGTTCCACCGGGCCAAGGACTACGCCAAGGAACACGAGGCTTACGCGGCACTAAAGCCCAAGGAGAAGGCCAAGGCCGTGCCACCGCGCCGCGACCTGGAGCTGGAGGCGCTGGCCGAGGTCCTCGCCGGTACACGGCACATCACCTGCCACAGCTATGTGCAAAGCGAGATCCTGATGTTGATGCACGTGGCCGACAGCATAGGCTTCAAGGTGAACACCTTCACCCATGTGCTGGAGGGCTACAAGGTGGCCCGCGAACTGGCACGCCACGGCGCCAGTGCGGCCACCTTCAGTGATTGGTGGGCCTACAAGTTCGAGGTGAACGACGCCATCCCCTACAATGCCGCCATCCTGCACGAACAGGGCGTGAACACCTGCATCAACAGCGATGATGCGGAAATGGGACGCCGTTTGAACCAAGAAGCCGCCAAAACCATAAAGTACGGCGGCGTGGCGCCCGGGGAAGCCTGGAAGATGGTGACCCTGAACCCCGCCAAGGCCCTGCACTTGGAGCATCGCATGGGCAGCGTGGAGCCGGGCAAGGACGCCGACCTGGTGCTGTGGGACGGTGACCCCCTCAGCATCCGGGCCAAGGTGCTAATGACCTTCGTGGACGGGGCACGCTACTACGACCGGCGCCGCGAACTGGATAAAAAGGCGGAGGCCGAAACAGAACGTCTGCGCATTACGGCCCGCATGCTCGCCGCCAAGCAAGCCGGGGCAGCGGTGCGCAAGGCCACCCGGCAGGAACCAGGGCAATGGCATTGCGAAACTATCGGGGAACGGCCATGAGAACAACTGCCTCCATCATGGCCTGGTGCTGCATTGCTGTCGCTGTTGCACAGCGTCCTTCCCCTGCCCCCGCACAGGCAGGCTCCATCCTGATCAAGGGCGGCACGGTGCACGTGGGCGACGGCAAGACCTATGACGACGGCGCCGTGGGCTTCCGCAATGGCACCATCGATTTTGTGGGATACGAGTACGCCGTGAAGGCGGCATACGACTCGGTGATCGACGCAAAGGGCATGCAGGTATACCCGGGGTTCATTCTGCCCGATGCCACGCTGGGCTTAGTGGAGATCGATGCCGTGCATGCCAGCGCGGATGAAGCGGAAACCGGCAGCATCGAGCCCGAGGTGCGCGCCATCACAGCCTACAATGCGGATTCCAAGATCATTCCCACCGTACGCTCCAATGGCGTGCTCCTGGCCCAAGCCACTCCGCGCGGCAACCTCATCAGCGGCACCAGCAGCATTGTCCAGCTCGATGCTTGGAACAACAACGACGCCGTGGTGAAGGCCGATGACGGCATACACCTCAACTGGCCAGCGGCCTTCGTGCAGACTGGATGGTGGGCCGAACCAGGTTCCACCGAAAAACAAGCCGGTGACAAGCGGGCCAATGCCTTGGCCGGGCTGCGCACCTTTTTCCTGCGCGCCAAGGCCTATGCCGCACAGCCGTTTCCACGCCTTACGGACCTGCGGCTGGAGGCCATGCGCGGGCTTTTCCAAGGCAAGCAAACCTTGTACATCCATGCTGATGGTGCCCGGGAGATCCAGGAGGCCGTGCTTTTCGCCCGCGAAATGGGCGTTCCACGCATAGTGCTCGTGGGCGGGTACGATGCCTGGCGCGTGGCACCGCTGCTGCGGGACAAAAAGGTGGACGTGGTCCTGCAACGCCTGCACAGCCTGCCCGGGCGCGAAGATGATGACGTTGACCTGCCCTACCGCCTGCCCGCACTGCTCAAGCAAGGCGGCGTGCGGTTCTGCCTAAGCTACTCGGGCGACATGGAGCGCATGGGCGCACGCAACCTCGCCTTCACCGCCGGCACCGCCAGCGCATACGGACTTTCCCGGGAAGATGCCCTGCGCGCGATCACCTTGGACGCAGCCGCCATCCTCGGCATCGAACAGCGCTACGGCAGCTTGGAGCCGGGCAAGTCGGCCACCTTGTTCATTTCGGCGGGCGATGCATTGGACATGCGCGGCAACAAGGTGGTGGAAGCCTTCATCGACGGCCGCCGGATCTCCTTGGACAATGGGCAGAGGCAGTTGTGGCGGCAATACGAGGAGCGCTATGCAAAACCCTGAGCCCGACCGGGACAGGGTTACCTTCGCCGGCATGGAGAAATCCCCCAATGTGCTGGATTCCGCGATCACTGCGGCTTTTGCCGCAGGGCGCGAGATCATGGACGTGTACGCGCGCCCGATCAGTGTTGAATTGAAGGATGACCGCAGCCCGCTTACCGAGGCTGACAAGCGTGCACATGCCGCCATTGTGAAGGCATTGGAAGGTACCGCACTGCCCGTGCTAAGCGAAGAGGGGAAAGCCCTTCGGGCCGAGGAACGACAGGCTTGGCCCATGTATTGGCTTGTTGACCCACTGGATGGCACCAAGGAATTCATCAAGCGCAACGGCGAGTTCACCGTGAACATCGCCTTGATGGCCCGCGACGGCGAACCGGCCGGCCCCCTGGGGTCGCACCGGCCATTGGCAGGAGTGCTGTACGTACCGGCGAAGGACCTGCTCTATTTCGCCTGGGAGGGGAATGGTGCCTACCGCTTGGAAGCGGCCACAACCTTGGAGGGCCAAGGGGCGTATGAACTCGCCGCAAGCGCCCTGCGCCTGCCCCTGCCCAACCACCGCAAAGCCTTCACCATCGTGGCCAGCCGATCACATGCGTCACCCGATACCGACGCCTACATCGCCCGGATGGAGAAGAAGCACGGCCACGTGGAAACCGTGAGCATGGGCAGTGCCCTGAAGATCTGCTTGGTGGCCGAGGGGGCCGCTGATGCCTATCCGCGCTATGCGCCCACCATGGAGTGGGACACCGCCGCCGGCCAGGCCATCGCCAACGGGGCGGGCAGATCGCTCATCGACGTCAGCACCGGCGCACCCATGCGCTACAACAAACACGAACTCCTGAACCAGTGGTTCACCGTACAGTAACAACACGAGCAAGGAAGAGAGACATGGCACAGAAGAAAGCAAGCGCCAAAGCCGCAGCGAAGCAAAAACAGCCCAAAGCCGCAGCCGCGAAAAAGGTGACCGCCAAGGCCGCCCCGAAAAAAGCACCGGCCCCCAAGGGCAAGCGCAAGGTGGCCCTCATCACCGGCATCACCGGACAGGATGGTGCCTACCTCAGCGAGTTCCTGCTGAACAAGGGTTACGAGGTGCACGGTATCAAGCGCCGCAGCTCGCTCTTCAACACGGACCGCATCGACCACCTTTACCACGACAGCCACGAGCGGGGCCTGCCCTTCCACCTGCACTACGGCGACCTCACCGACAGTGTGAACTGCCTACGCTTGGTGCAGCAGGTCCAACCCGACGAGATCTACAACCTGGCGGCCATGAGCCACGTGGCCGTGAGCTTCGAGCTGCCCGAATACACCGCCAACGCGGACGGCATTGGCACGCTGCGTTTCTTGGAGGCCATCCGCATCCTGGGCATGGAGAAGAAAACCCGCTTCTACCAGGCCAGCACCAGCGAACTCTACGGCGGCGTGGTGCACCACGCGCAGAACGAGGAAACGCCCTTCTACCCGCGCAGCCCCTACGGCGTGGCCAAGCTCTATGGCTTCTGGATCACCAAGAACTACCGCGAGAGCTACGGCATCTTCGCCTGCAACGGCATCCTCTTCAACCACGAAAGCCCGCTGCGCGGCGAAACCTTCGTCACCCGCAAGATCACCCGCGCCGCCGCAAAGATCAAGCTGGGCCTGCAAAAAACGCTGTACCTCGGCAACCTGGACAGCAAGCGCGACTGGGGCCACGCCAAGGACTACGTGGAAGGCATGTGGCTGATGCTGCAGGCCAAGAAACCGGACGACTTCGTGCTGGCCACCGGCGAAACGCACACCGTGCGCCACTTCGTGAACCT
The DNA here is from genome assembly GCA_023957375.1 of Flavobacteriales bacterium. Classification (GTDB taxonomy): domain Bacteria; phylum Bacteroidota; class Bacteroidia; order Flavobacteriales_F; family PHOS-HE28; genus PHOS-HE28. The sequence goes on from JAMLHB010000003.1 coordinate 314,934, forward strand.
GGCATTTGCCGAAGCCGGCATCAAGCTGGAATGGAAGGGCAAGGGCGCCAAGGAACAAGCCATCGACAAGAAGACCGGCAAAGTGGTGGTGGCCATCGATCCGCGCTACTACCGCCCCGCCGAAGTGGACCACCTGGAGGGCGACCCCAGCAAGGCCCGCCGCGTGCTGGGCTGGAAACACAAATACAACCTGGCCGCACTGGTAAAGGAAATGGTGCGCGAAGACATCAAGCTCTTCGAGCGCGACGTGTACCTGAAGAAGGGCGGGCACAAGGTGCTGAATGAGGAAGAGTAGTTCGTAGTTCGTAGTTGTTAGTTGTCAGGAACCACACTGACAACGCACAACCGGCAAACCAGAACATGGAAAAGCAAGACAAGATCTACATCGCAGGCCACCGCGGCATGGTGGGCAGCGCCATCAAGCGCCGCCTTGAAAAGGAAGGCTTCACCAACATCATCGGGCGCACCAGCAGCGAGCTGGACCTGAAGGACCAAGCCGCCGTGCGCGACTTTTTCCGCAGGGAAAAACCCGACCACGTGGTGCTGGCTGCGGCCAAGGTGGGCGGCATCCAGGCCAACAACACCTACCGCGCGCAGTTCATCTACGAAAACCTGATGATCCAGAACAACGTGATCCACCAGGCGTACGAAAACGGCGTGAAACGGCTGCTGTTCCTTGGATCATCGTGCATCTATCCCAAACTGGCCCCGCAGCCGCTCAAGGAGGAAAGTCTGCTCACCGGCCTGCTGGAGGAGACCAACGAGCCCTACGCCATCGCCAAGATCGCCGGCATCAAAATGGTGGAGAGCTACCGCCGCCAATACGGCTGCGACTACATCAGCGCGATGCCCACCAACCTATACGGGCCCAACGACAACTACGACCTGAAGAACAGCCACGTGATGCCCGCGCTGATCCGCAAGTTCCATACGGCCAAGCAGGAAGGCGCGGCCACCGTGGAAGTGTGGGGCACAGGCTCGCCCATGCGCGAGTTCCTGCACGTGGACGACCTGGCCGACGCGTGCGTGTACCTGCTGAAGAACTACCACGACGAGCTCTTCGTGAACATCGGCACCGGCGAGGACCTCACCATCAAGGCGCTGGCGGAGATGATCCAGGAAATCGTTGGCTTCAAAGGCCAACTGGTGTGGGACCGCACCAAGCCGGACGGCACGCCCCGCAAGCTGATGGACGTGGGCCGCCTGCACGCCATGGGCTGGAAGCACAGCATCGAACTCCGTGACGGCATCAAACAGGTTTACGAGGCGTTCAAGCAGTACGAGGGGGCGAAGGTGTGAGAGGATGCGTTGATCCCAACAGTTCAATTTCATCGCATCAGGGCCTAACTTTGTAAGGCAATGGCCATCTCCATCAAACAGAACAGCAAGCAGGAAACGGTGATCACCATTTCCGGCAAGGTGGATGCGGAAGCCATTGAACAGGCCATCAAGTACCTGCGCTACTTGGAGCTAACATCCGGACTCAAGCCAGTAAGCCTGCACCAAGTGGATGAACTTTCCGGCTCCATAAAACGCTCCATGGCCAACAAGCGGCGCAAGCGGTTGGCTTCATGAAGCTGGTGGTGGACACCAACATCCTGGTCAGTTGCATGGTAAAATTCGACGGCCGTACCGCCGAACTTTACCTGAACCCACCTTCAACCCATGTCTATTACGCGCCCGAGGGCTTGATAGCAGAAATCACCCTCCACAGGGAAAAGATCATAAAGCTGACGGGGGCCACATCGGTCCAGCACGCCGAAATCTCCGAATTATTGCTTTCGCCATTGACCATCATCCCAAACTCCGCTATTTCAGCCAAGCATTGGGAACAAGCCTTCAACTTCGTCAAGGACATCGATGAAAACGACGACCAGTTCGTCGCGCTCGCGCTTCACCTCAACTGCCCATTATGGACAGGAGACAAGAAGCTGGTGAACGGGCTGCGCAGGAAGGGATTCAAATTGCTGGTCACAAGCGAAGAGCTTCGGAAAGCCGCACGGTGAACCATCGCCTGCGCGCCTTGGGCTGGAAGCACCGGATTGAACTGCGCGACGGCATTGCGCAGATGTACGAGGCGTTCAAGAAGTACGAGGGGGCGAAGGCGTGAAGTCACCGATCAAGACTGAATATCCTGGAGTTGCTTCTCCAGCACGGGAATGTCATCGCAGATGATGTTCCAAAGCACACTGAGGTCCACACCGAAATAGACGTGGATCAAAAAGTTGCGAAACCCGTTCATTCCCTGCCAATCCACTTCCGGGTGCGAGGCGCAAAGTTCCTTTGAAAGGTTCTTTGCCGCTTCACCGATCACCTCGAAATTGCGGATCACTGCATCCTGGATGATCACGTCGGATTCAAATCCTGGCTGATCCATGGAGGCCGTGGCGGCCAAAATGCGCCGAACTGCTTCCCGGATGTCGTTGAGGAGAAGCCCATCCGAACGCTTAGACATGGACGAGGTCTTCGCGAATGGCTTCGTAATACCCTGGCTTGATTCCACCGCGTGAAACCAAATCCACCTTGCGGCCCAATAAGGCTTGCAATTCCTCAGCCAGTCGAATGAACTGCATGCCAACAGGACCGGAAAACTCCACCAGTACATCCACATCACTTCCAGCCCCATCCTCACCCCGGCTCACGGAACCGAACAAGGCCAACGAGCGGATAGGATACTTCGCCTGAAGCCCGGGCTTCGCAAAGCGGAGCTTTCCAAGAAGGTGGTCCCTCATGCTGGCCATGTTACAAAGTTAAGCAGGCATTGGTCCGGATCAACTTGACATTCATGACTCTGCCGCCGGCCACGTTCGCGACAAAACTAAAATAGCAGGGCAATGACCACCACCACACGAGCACGGGCATTGGCGTGGAAACGCGGTTCTTCCTCTGTTACATGCTAATTTGGCAATGATGCAGATCGTTCAACGCGGCCTCTTCCCATTCGCCTTTTGTTCAGTGGTACTGTCATGGCAACCCATTTCCGCACTGGCCCAATCAGAGAGACAGCCTAGCTATATCCATGTTTTGGATGAACTGATCCGATCTGAGCATGGGGTATTCCTGACAAACCCTGACACTCTTTTCAAGGATCACCCACGAACCGTGACGATGCAAGCAATCAACAAGTATGCATCAATTGGGCAGGACGAGTTGAGCAACTGGCGTGAATGGCCCGATAGCCTTTTTCAACCTCAGGAAGGCTATACGCTGGCCTTCGATAACATGGGGCGGCTGATAGGGGCGACGGAACCAAACATCATGTTGTCCTATTCAATCACATACGGCCAATGGGGGATTGACCAGGTCGTTGAGCCCAATACCGGCATAAAGCGTGTTTATGCATACGGACGGAATGGACATTTGATCACGGTAGAGGAGATCCGGAATGGGTTCATCACGGGTCGGACGGCACTCACCTATTCCGCAGACCGCCTTGTCCAAGTCCTGTGTACGAGGGCAATCGGCCCGGACACGGCTTCTTGGCAGTTCACCTATGACGCTACCGGCAACCTTGTTCGGGAAGAGCAGGATCAACCTCTATTGCGCCTCTCAACATCTGTTTATCGGCCAGGCAAGGGTCGTGATAGCACGGTTCACATTGCCCACATTGCCGAGGAAGTCAAAAGAGACGTCTATGTTGAAGAACGCCACGCGGACAGGACAACGACCGAACAGCGGTATTACAACGGTGAGCTCAATAGCACGACGAAGCGACAGGGTAACCAAGTGCTGCAAATCATCAGCACAGGATGGGACGAGACCTACGCATATAACAAGGATGGGCATTTGATAAGCGTTTTGCGGAAGCCAATTCCCATCAGGCTCATAAATGGGACGTTGATAAAAGCAGGCTCCCGTGCACGTAACGACACATTTCAATACACATTTGATGAGCACGGCAACCCTCTCCGAATTATTGCCACCAGCACCGAAACTGATGCCGGTTATACCTACACGAATTTCGAGGGCGCCTGGAGGTTCGAGTACACCTACTGGTAGTTGATGAAGAAGAGACCCGAGCTGGAAGCACAGCATCGAACTGCGCGACGGGATTGCGCAGGTGTACGAGGTCTTCAAAAAGTACGAGGGGGAGAAGGTGTGAAAATCCCGGACCCCCTGCTGTGCCCGCACTTGGTTAGTGTGCCCAATACGCCGCAGCCCATCCCTGTGGAGGCTTACCTCCCCACTATTCCAGTGGCGTGAAATACTGCCACCCCGATTGCATATGCATACTTTCGGTATCCATTCCTGATGGGATGAAGTCCAAAGCCTTCACTTGTTCCGCACGGCTGGATTTCGTCCATGGCACTTATATTTGTTAGGCTGACCGCACCACGCCCATGGATCGCAAGGCGTTCAATTTGCTGCTTTCCGTACTGTTGCCTCTTCTGATATCTCCGACCTACGCCGGCGCGAAGGAGGTGTGCTTAGGTGGCGTCACCGTCGAGCTTAAGCATGCGGACGGGACATTGGAGTTGTTGAACTGGGGGTGGTACCAAACTGTAGAATTGTATGATACATCGATCACCTTGTCCCCCGGGGAGAGCATACGACTTTCAGGGGAGCGTTGGTCCAGCTGTTCGGGCCCCGCAAATTTGGACGTTCACTTTGCCGCGTTAGGGGACACTGCGAATTGGACCTCTCCCGAGATCGGCGTAGGTGCATCCACTGTAGAGCTCGATCAACCGGGTTCCTATTATGCTTTACCGTCAAATGTGGATTTCGGGTTTGGGGCCCGGATCTTCATTGCGGCCCCGCCCCATCCATGCTTGGTGGGGCTTGCCTTCACCCTGCCATACCCTCATAACCAGCTGGTGATCGTTCCTCCTGGTGACACGTGCATGGCACCATGCGTTACGGCCTATTTGCAACCAGGCCAGTCGGTGCAGTTACGGCCCACCTGCGGCGGCCTGGTTCCCCCAGGCGGACATGCCGTGGTCCGTTATGCCCCCGAGGGGGATACCGTGACGTTCGATACGCCTGCCACGCTAATCCCCTTAGACGAGGGTGGGAGCTATGCGTTCTCTGCGGATGGCTCGTACTTGCTGTCCGTGGAGGATTCAACGTTCTTCACGCCCGCCTACGCCTTTGCCAGGGTAAGCCACTTGCCCTTCCCGCGCGTGGACATGTCCTTGACCATTGAACGCCTTGATGGTTCCACGGAAGAATTCGCCTATATAAACCCGGATCATGTACCTCATCTCAACGTGGCACTGGACTCCGGTGAAGTTCTACGGGCTGAGTACCATGAAATCACCGAACCGTGCGGATCCGTGCGATTGCAGGTGAACCGCAGTGATGACTGGTCACCAGCGGGCTGGTGGGATACGCTCCTGGTGGACAGCCTGAATCCTGATGCGGGCATCGCCATTGCTGAACCAGGCAGCTATTTTCTGGCGGAAGTAACGGAGTGCGGGGTCCAAGCAGCACAAGCCCGCGTAACCATCAATGCACCTGATCCGCAACTGGACCTGGTGGTCAGCCTTCGGCACGGCGACGGAACGGAAACCGAACTTTTCCGCACCCATGCCTTAGTGTTCCCGCCACCGCACTTGGAGGCCAATTTGGGGCCTGGAGATTCCGTGCGGGTGCATGTTGAACTCATCCAAGGTTGGTGCTCCATGCCCTTGTTCCAATTGCGGAAAAGTCAAGGCGCCGGCGAAGCAAGCCATTTGGACCCGCTCTCCAGCTACAATGGTTACTCTGCATTCCGTGACTTGACCTTTCGCAATGGCGGCAGGCATCTCATTGAATTGAACCAGGCCTTTCAGGATGCCTGCTTTGAAGACCAGGATGTTTTCCTGGATGTAAACGTGTTCACAGGCCCTCCACCACCCGTGCACATCCTCTTTTCCGTTACCAGGGTGCCGGAATTTGGCCCATTGGAACCGGTGGTCATGGCCACATCAGCCACCCCGCCCACGGTGGTACAAGTGGAATTGGCAACCCTTGATTCCCTGAAGGTCATCCCCACGTTCCAAGGCGGCTATTGCACCGGGACCGTCCTCAAGGGTTACCGGTCTGGAGGCGACACGGCAACCACCTTGGACCCCCTGTTCCTGGATGCCCCAATGGTGGATTCCGGTGTGCTTTTCCACGCAACCGGCATCCTGCTCCTCACTGTGGAGGACACCTGCGGCGCCATTTCGGCCCAAGCCTTGCTCCATGCCTCGGAAGCGCTCTCCGCAGGCGTTTCCGGGGGAGGGCAAGCCGGTGCGCAATTCCAATATGCCGATCAACTGCTGCGCGTACATGCTGAACACGGCGGCCTGTTGGTGGTCCGGAACACCATTGGCCAAGTGCTCCAGCAAGTTGAACTGGACGCAGGTGCCGGGCCCGTCCATGTCCCCGTTCGGCCGGATGCACGCGGCTTGTACATTGCCACGCTGCGCGGCCCGGCCGGCCTGCAGGTCTTCCGGTTTGTGATGCAGCAACCTTGAATTCGCAGGCCGCGCTGGATCGGAGCCGTGCCCGTGCCTTGCCCGTCCCCGGCTACCTTCGGCCCGCCGAAGGTGAATGCCGTTCCATTGTCCCCGCATATTGGTCGTTGCGGCTTGGTTGCTGTGCCTGAAAGGCGCCGTGGCCCAGCAAAACGACGTCCCGCTGAACCGCGACATCTATTACGGCATCGACCGCAACGGAGCCCGTGACAGTACCATGCACACGGGCATGCGGCCCATGATCGAAAGCCGTGCGGACCTGCACGGGGTCATGGGCTTCAGCCCCGACAGCGGCCGGTACTATTACTGGATCACCGAGAAGCTGTTCAAAGAGCACCTGATCCAGGTGAAGGACGGCGGTTTCAAACTCTCCGTGGACCCCATTTTCCGTTTTGAACTGGGCCGCGAACTGCATCAGGGGCCGAATTACAGGGACCATGTCAACCTGCAGCAGAACAGCCGTGGGTTCCGCATCGCGGCGGACCTGGGCCCCACGGTGTCGTTCCAGAGCATGTTCATGGAGAACCAGGCCACCTACGCTCCCTACCTGTACTACTATGCCCAGGCACACGGGGTGGTGCCGGGTCAAGGGCGCATCAAGGTCTTCAACGACATGGGGCTCGACTTTGCCTGGGCCACGGGCAATGTGAGCTGGACCCCGCGGCCGTGGATCAATGCCCAACTGGGGCAAGGCCGGCATTTCGTGGGCAACGGCTACCGTTCCACGCTGCTGAGCGACAATGCCATGCCCTATCCGTACGTGAAGCTCAGTGCGCTCACCAACAACAAACGCTTCCAGTACACGGCCATTTTTGCCAAGCTGCAACAGGTGGGCGATGCAAACCGCCTGCCCACCGGCGATGCGGGCGAGTCGCTCTTCTGGTGGAAACGGGCCACCTTCCTGCACCTGAGCGCAAACCTGGGCCCGTTGCAGCTGGCCCTGTTCGAGGGCACGATGTGGAAGACGATCGGACCGGACGGCGTGCTGGCCTTCAACCCGATGCAGATGAACCCCGTGATCGGATTGAACACTGCCGCGAACGGCTTCGGCGGCGACAACACACAGCTGCTCGGGCTGGACGCGAAATGCCGCATCAATAACGAGGCCGTCCTTTACGGGCAATACGCGCTTACCGATCCCGGGCGCGGCCGCTACGCCTGGCAAGTGGGCCTACAATGGTTCGACCTATTCCGGAAGGACATCCACCTGCTGGCGGAATTCAACCAGGCCACGCCATACGCCTACACGAAGAAAGACCCCCGCATGAGCTGGACCCACAACAACCAACCATTGGCTTCGCCGGTGGGCACTGGGTACAGCGAAGTGGTGATCCTGGCGGACTATCGCCTGAAGGACCGCTTCTGGTTCCAGGGTGAACTCAGCTGGCTGCACCATCCGGAGGGGCCCAACGCCAGCGGTGTGCCCGGCGGGGACATCTTTGCGGCCACCGGCAGCGGTGACCCGCCCAGGGACTGGGACTACAAACGGCTGTATGCGGGAGTGAACGCCTCGTACCGGATGAACCCCAAGACCAACATGCAGTTCACCTTGGGCTATTCCATGCGCGACCTAACACCTGCTTCGGTGGGCCAGGACAGCGGCTGGCTGTACATCGCCTTCCATACCGGCCTGTTCAACCGCTACTACGATATTTGAAGGCACCCGGCCGTGAGCAACCACAGTTACATATTGTTGATGGGCTTCCTCACCGCGTTCTTCGTGGTGCTGTTCACCATGCCGAGCCTGATCAAGGTGGCGCGCATGAAACACTTGGTGGACGAACCCAGTGAGGAACGCAAGCTGCACCACCGCAGCATTCCCACCATCGGGGGCATCATCATTTTCGCCGCCATCATCTTCAGCTACAGCCTGTGGTTCCCTACGGCCGAATCCACCCTGGGCGCCTTCCTGCCGTCCGATTTCGCCGCCATGTACAAGGAGATGGGGGCTGCCTACGCCGATTTCAAGATCGTGATCGCCGCCATGGTGCTCCTGTTCTTCATCGGGGTGAAGGACGACATCATCGGGTTCTCACCGGTGAAAAAACTGGTGGGCCACTTCGGGGTGGCGTACATCCTGGTGATCATCGGCGATATCCGCATCCACGACATGCACGGCATCCTAGGGCTGTACGAGCTGCCCCACGCCGTCAGCATCGCCTTCTCCTTCTTCACCTACATCGTGCTGGTGAACGCCTTCAACCTGATCGATGGCGTGGACGGCCTGGCCGGCGGTGTGGGCCTGATCAGCGCGATTACCTATGGCGTTTGGCTGTACTGGGCCGGCGATGTGGCCCTGGCGCTGCTGTCCTTCACCTTGGCCGGCGCCCTGGTGGGCTTCCTGATCTTCAATGCACATCCCGCCCGCATCTTCATGGGCGACAGTGGGTCGCTCATCATCGGCGCCATCCTCAGCGTGCTGGCCATGCGCATCGTGGACCACGACATCTCCCGCCTGCCCGTTTGGCTGCGCACCGTGCCCACCCCCCTCTTTGCCATGGGCGCCATCGCCTACCCGTTGGTGGACACGTTCCGCGTGTTCGTGGTGCGCATGGCACGGGGCCGCTCCCCCTTCCACGCCGACCGCAACCACATCCACCACCGGCTGCTGGCGCTGGGGCTGGGCCACCGCGGCACCGTACTGGTGCTCTACGGCTATTCCATCGCCCTGATCTTGCTGAGCCTGGTGACGCGCGACGTGCAGCCCACCAAGGGCTTGGTGATGCTGGGCGCCGCCGCCTTCGGCCTGGCCCTGCTGCCCTTCGCCTTCCGCAATCGCGCCAAGGCATGATCAGGAACGCATGTGCCGCGGCATTCCTGATCTCCGCACCCGCCTTTGCCCAGCAGGGATGCCTGCCGCTGTCCCGCACCATGGACGGACCTTACACCGCCCTGATGCACCGCTCGGATGTGGCCGCGCACAGCACCATCCGGCCTTACCTGCGCGAAGACCTGCGATCGCTGCCCGGTGCGGACACCATCCTGCCCCCGGCCTGGGTAAAATGGCTGGGCCGTGCCGCAGACCCCGCCAAACGCTGGCACGGTGGCCCGCTGGCCGATGCCATGGCCGGGGCATCATCCGGTGAAAAAGCACCGCTGAAACACCGGACCGGCATCGGCGGATGGCTGGAATGGAATGCCACCCCGCGCCTTACCCTGGGGGCCGATGTGCAAGGTTGGACCGAAGCACTGCCTAATTACTTGGACCGCTATGCCTATGTGGCCGAAGTGGCGCCCGGTGGGGGGTACGCCCACTTCACCAACGACCAAGTGCAGCACTACGATTGGAACGCCCATGCCGACTACAAGGCAGGCGAGTATTTCCACCTCACCTTGGGAAAGGGGCGCAATTCCATCGGGGAAGGCTATCGCTCCATGTTCCTGAGCGATGAAGCTTACAGCTATCCCTATTTGCGGATCACCACCACGGCTTGGCACATCCGCTACATGAACCTCTTCGCCATGATGGACAACATCCGGGGGGCGCATGGCAATCCGGGGAATTTCGGGAGAAAGTTCACCAGCATGCACTACCTGAGCTGGAACATTTCCAAGCGGGTGAACGCCGGGTTCTTCGAGGCCATCGTATGGCAGGACAACGACCCGAAGTACCCGCGCGGCTTCGACATCTCATACGTGAACCCCGTGATCTTCATGCGGCCGGTGGAGTACGGCTTGGGCTCGCCCGACAACGCGCTGATGGGTGCAGCATTGAACGTAAAAGTGGGCAAGCAGGCCCAATTGTACTCCCAAGTAATACTGGACGAGTTCCTGCTCGGCCATGTGCGGGCTGGCGACGGCTGGTATGGCAACAAACAAGGTTTGCAGGTGGGTGCCGTGGCCCACCATGCATTCCATGTGAAGGGCCTGCAGTTGCGCGCCGAAGTGAACTATGCGCGCCCTTTTATGTACGCGCACTACGACAGCCGGCAGAACTACGCCCACCACGGGCAACCCTTGGCGCACCCGTATGGCAGCGGCTTCCTGGAAGGGCTGGTGCAGGGCGAATGGAGGAAAGGTTCCTGGCTGGTGTCCAATGTGTTCAGCTACGCCATCATGGGGCAGGACACCACCTTGGGGCCCGGCGGCAGCTACGGCAACAACCTCTTCCGCTCGGACAGTGACCGGCCGGCCGGCGAAAATGGCCGGGTGCGTGACTTCGGCTACCGCCTTGGCGACCCATCGGAGGCCCGGGTGGTGCAGAATGAATTCCGGATCGGGCACTGGCTGGCCCCGCAAAGCGGGTTGATGCTGGAATTGGCCTGGACGCTCCGCTCGGAAACATCCGGGCATGCTCCGGACCGGGTGACCAATTACCTGCGCATCGGATTGTCGGCCAACCTGCACCAGCGGCACCCCTTCCAGGCCGTGCGCTAAGCCGGGCCTTGCCAGGCTGGGTTCCGGGCAACGCCCGAAGGGGGCCATGGCTTACATTCGCACCCGGTTTGAAAACCCAGGAAGCTTATCGGGCACGCACCGGCGTGATGGCCAAGTTGAAGGACCTGGCCCTGTTGTTCAAGTTGCGCGTCACCTTCTTGGTGGTGCTGAGCGCCATGCTGGGCTACGGCGTGGGCGTGCCCACCGGTGCGTTCAGTGTGGTGGACCTGCTGGTATTGGGCTTAGGCGGGTTATTGGTCACCGGCTCCTCCACCGCCTTCAACGAAGTGATCGAGGTGGAGCAGGACAGCCGGATGGCCCGCACCAAGGAAAGGCCCTTGGTGAGCGGTACCATGGGGATGGCCGAGGCCATCACCATTGCCGTGGTGGCAGGCGCTGCGGGCACCTTCCTGCTGTGGAGCACCTTCGGCCAGCTCACCGGCATCCTCAGCCTGCTGTCCCTGTTCATCTACGTGGCCCTGTACACGCCCTTGAAGCGGTTGAGCCCTTGGGCCACCTTCGTGGGCGCCATACCGGGCGCCTTCCCGCCCCTGTTGGGCTACGTGGCCGCAGCGGGCAGCTTCGGGCTGGCCGGCGGGCTGCTGTTCGCCGTGCAGTTCGTGTGGCAGTTCCCCCACTTTTGGGCCGTGACCTGGGCCCTGCACGACGACTACGCCAAAGCGGGCTACCACCTGCTGCCGTCCCAAGGCGGCCGCGACCGCTACAGCGCCTTCCTGGTGGCCCTGTACACCTTCTGCCTGCTGGTCACGGGCCTGCTTCCGTGGGCCTTCGGCATCACCGGCCATTGGTCCGCCCTGCTGGCCCTGGTGCTGGGGCTGGTGATGCTCTTCCATGCCTTGCGCCTGATGCGCACCCTCGCCCTAGCCGATGCGCGGCGCCTGCTCTTCGCGGGCTTCTTTTACCTGCCGATGGTCCTGCTTTCCTATGTGTTGGACAAACAATGAGCGACACCGAACAACCCGCTGAACGATCCGGCCGGATGAACAAAGCCCGGAAGAACATCACGTACATGTTGTTCTTCTCGATCATCATGTTCTTTGCGGGCCTCACCAGCGCCTACCTGGTCAGCAAGGGCGGGGCCACCTATTGGGTCACCTTCCGCATACCCGCCCCCTTCTGGTGGAGCACCCTCTTCATAGTGGCCAGCAGTGCCACCATCCACATGGCCCTGACGCAGGCCCGCAAGGACCGGAAAAGCGCCGTGGGCCCGTGGGTGGCCGCCACCTTGGCGCTGGGCCTCTGCTTCAGCTACAGCCAGTTCAAGGGCTGGAGCCAGTTGTTCGATGACGGGTACGCCCTGGTTTCACGCCTGAAAACCTTGCACGGCAATTACGGCACGGACTATACCGTGCAGCGGTTGGGCCAAACCTTGGTGAAGCAGGGCGACGAGTATTTCTTGCCGGAAGACACCGGCTTCGAACATCCGCTGAACCCGGAAATGGGTGAAACCTTCAATGCGGCCAGTTCCTATTTCTACGTGCTCACCTACTCCCACTTCGCCCATCTGGTGGGCGGGCTGGTGGCCTTGCTGGTGATGACCTTCAAGGCTTTCCGCAGCCGCTACGGCGAAACAGACCACCAGGGGCTGTGGGCCGGCACCTGGTACTGGCACTTTTTGGCCGGCCTTTGGGTATACTTGCTTTTGTTCTTGGCCTACGTTCATTAACATTGCCCACGAAACACATCCCATGTCAGGCGAAGCATCCAACACCTTAAGTCCCGCAGTCGTGTGGGGCGGGGGACGTTCCCCCTTGCATACCAGTTACGGGAAGATCATGCTTTGGTTCTTCCTCGTTTCCGATGCGCTCACCTTCACCGGCCTGCTTACGGCGTACGGCTTTGCGCGCCATGCACTGAGCCCCGGCATGGTTTGGCCCATCGGGGAAGAGGTCTTCAATTCATTCCCGGGGCTCAGCGGCAGCTACCCGCTGATGTACGTGGCCCTGATGACCTTTATCCTGATCATGAGCTCGGTGACCATGGTGTTGGCCGTGGAGGCCGGCCACCGCATGGACAAGAAGGGCGTGGTAAAGTGGCTTTTCCTCACCGTGGTGGGCGGCTTTTTCTTCCTGGGTTCGCAAGCCTTCGAGTGGGCGCACTTCATCCACGGAAGCCATGCACGGGTTACCCTGGCCGACGGGCGTACCGCCTATTTGGCTGAAAACCCGCACCATGGACATGCCATCGATCCGGCCACCTTCACCATGACCTTGGGCGCTCCGCGCTCGGCCGATGTGCTCCAAGGGCCCGAAGCGTATGCCCTCTACCAAAGTGCCGTGTCGGTGGTGAGCGGCGCCAACATGACCGAGAACGAGTACGGCCCCACGAGCTATGCGAACTTCTTCTTCTTCATCACCGGGTTCCACGGCTTCCACGTCACCACCGGCGTGATCCTCAACATCGTGGTGCTCACCATGGCGATCAAGGGCGTCTTCCACCGGCGCGGCCACTATGAAATGGTGGAGAAGGCCGGTTTGTACTGGCACTTCGTGGACTTGGTGTGGGTGTTTGTATTCACCTTCTTCTACCTGATCTGACCGCAGGGTCCAACGTTCAACAGGCCGGTCGGCCACATCAACAGCACACATGGAACGCGACGACATCATCGAATACGGCCTGCAAGCGGGCCACAGCGAGGAACAAGGGCGCCTGATCCGAAAGAAGATCTATTTCGTCACCGTGCTGTTGAGCGTGGTGACGGCCATTGAGGTGCTGCTGGGCGTCTTTTGGATGGACTTGTTTCCCGGCTCCTGGCACTGGGTGAAATGGGTGTTCATCATGCTCACCTTGGTAAAGGCCACCTACATCGTAATGACCTTCATGCACTTGGGTGATGAGCAGCGGAACTTCCGCAGCATGATCCTCATCCCATACGGCATCTTCCTGATGTACATCGTCTACATCCTGATCTGGGAGGCGACCTACGTGCACTGGGTACAGAAGATTTTCCTGTGAACCGGCAACCAACAGTGGCCAGCAAGGGCAAGAAGATCATCCTGCTGATCATCCTGCTGGTATTGATCCCGGGCGCCATCCTGCTGGGCCTGGGAAGCAAAAGCCATTATAGCGTGCTCCCCTATTTGGGGGTCCGCGAAGCGAACGGGCCGGGCGACACCACGTACTTCACGGTCCCCTCGTTCAGCTTCATCGACGAGGACAGCCTGCCCTTCACCGACAAGGAGACGCAGGGCAAGGTGCTGGTGGTGGATTTTTTCTTCACCCGCTGCACCACCATCTGCCCGCGCATGAGCGCGCAGATGCAGCAACTGCAGCTCAAGCTGGATGAACCCAAGTTCAGCGATGTGTTGTTCCTGAGCCATACCGTGGACCCGGAACACGACACCCCCGCAGTGCTCAAGGAATACGCCCGCAAGCTGCACGCCGATCCCAAGCGCTGGAAGTTCCTCACCGGCAAGGCGCCCGACATCTACCGGCAAGGCAACCTGGGCTACCTGCTGAGCGCCGGCACCGATCCCGCCTCGGCCGAGCAGTTCGTCCATTCGCCGCAGTTCGTGCTGGTGGACAAGCAGCACCACATCCGCGGCATGTACGACGGTACGAGCACCGATGCCATGCACGAGCTGGTGACCGACCTCAAGCTGCTGCTCCACGAGGAGGAACAGCGTGCGCAACAAGCAGCCCGTACTGGCAACCGGCCATGACCAGCGGAGCCCGCAGCGCATGGATATGGGCCGCAAGCGCGGTGTTGGTGGGGGCCATCGTCTTCATCAACCTCGGCCCCAAACTGGTCCACGGCATCGGGCTGCCTCCTTCCACGCTGCCCCGGTTCAACGCCATCATCAACGGTACGGCGGTAGTGGCCCTGATGGCCGCCTGGTGGGCGGTCCGCCGGAAGAACATCCCCCTGCACCGCAAGCTGATGTTGGCGGCCGTGGGGCTCAGCGTCATTTTCCTGGCCAGCTACGTGGTGCAGCACAGCAGTTTCCCCTCGGTGAAGTACGGCGGCGCGCTGTCGTGGCTGTATTATCCGGTGCTGATCTCGCACATCACCCTGTCGGCCGTGCTGGTGCCCATGGTGTTGATCACCTTGGTGCGGGCATTGGGCGCCCGCTACGACCAGCACCGGCGCATCGCGCGCTGGACGCTGCCGGTGTGGCTCTACGTCAGCCTCACCGGCGTGGCCGTGTACCTGTTCTGCGCACCGTACTACTGAGCCCCGCATGGGCGGGCTGACTTCGGTCATCCGCCATGCGTCCATTGTTGCCGCTCTTTGCAGCGTGGCCACCCAGGAGCTCACCCGAACTGCCTGCTTCCATTGCGGCGACCCCTGTGCGGATGACCACCGCGTGCATGACGGCAAGGATTTCTGCTGCCAGGGCTGCGCCGTGGTGTACGACCTGCTGAACGAAGCGGGGCTGTGCAACTACTACGAACTGGAGCGCCGGCCCGGCGTGAAGCAGGCTGCCCCGGGCGAGGAGCAGCGGGCCGAACTGTTCGCCTTGGAGGAAGTCCGCTCCACGTTGGTGGAGTTCAGCGAGGGCGGCATCACCCGGGCACGGTTCCATGTGCCGCAAATGCATTGCAGCTCGTGCATCTGGCTGTTGGAGAACCTCGCCCGCATCCACCCGGCCATTATGCGCTCCCGCGTGTCGTTCGCCGACAAGGAGGTCACCATCACCTTCCGCGAGCAGGATCTTCCGCTGCCCGAGCTGGTGAAGCTGTTGCGCCGGATCGGGTACGGCCCGCAGGTCGGCGCCGGGCGGGCGCGGCAGGGCGGCACGGACCGCATGCTGTTGATCCGCGTGGGCGTGGCCGGTTTCATCTTCGGCAACACCATGCTGTTCGCCGTACCGGAATACTTGGGCGCCGACGGCGAAGCCGGGTTGAAGACCGGCTTCCAATGGCTCACCGTGCTGTTCTCCATTCCGGTGGTGTTCTTCCTCAGCACCGGCTTCTTCCGCAGCGCTTGGGCGGGCATCCGGAGCCGCACCGCCAACATCGACCAGCCCATCGCCATAGGCATCGTTGCCTTGTGGGTGCGCAGCCTCCATGATGTGATCAGCGGTGCCGGACCCGGCTATTTCGACTCGCTCGCCGGGCTGCTCTTCTTCCTGCTGGTGGGCCGTTGGTACCAGGCCCACACCTACCGGGCGCTCCGGTTCGACCGTACGCTGGACGACTTCCTGCCGCTGGTGGTGCTGCGCCGCACCGGCCACACCGAGGAACCGGTGAAGGTGGCCGACCTGGTGCCCGGCGACCGGATCGTGGTGCGCGAGCAGGAACTGGTGCCCGTGGATGCCATCCTGCGCAGCGGCGCAGGCCACATCGACAACAGCTTCATCACCGGCGAGCCGCTGGCCGTGCGCAAAGTCCCAGGCGACACCATCAAGGCAGGCGGGCGCCAACGCGGGGCGGCCATCGAGCTGGAAGTGCTGCGCACGTTTGGCGAAAGCAGGCTCAAGCAGCTGTGGGCCGAACAGGAAACCACGCACCACCGGCCCGCCATGCCACGGCTGATCGATGCCCTGGCCCGGCGCTTCACCATCGCCGTGCTGCTGGTGGCCACCGGGGCCGCGTTATACTGGTGGGGAAGAGACCCGGCCCAGGTGTGGCCCGTGGTGACCGCCGTGCTGATCGTGGCCTGCCCGTGCGCACTGGCCCTGAGCATGCCCTTTGCCTACGGCCACACCGTGCGGCTGATGGGCAGGCGCGGCCTGTTCCTGCGCGGCACCGAGGTGGTGGAACACCTTTCACGCATCGACGCGGTGGTGTTTGACAAGACCGGCACGCTCACCGCCCGCGAAGCCCACCAAGTGCAATGGCACGGCCCTCCCCTGCCCATGGCCGAACAGGAACTGGTGCTGGCACTGGCCCGCAACAGCACCCACCCCTTGAGCACCGTGCTGGCCCATGAACTTCGGGACCTTGCCCCACCGCAAGCCTCGCACCTGCGCGAGCACCCCGGCCATGGCATTGCCGCTATGGCGGGCGGCCGCTCCGTCCGCATCGGCTCCGCCGCCTTTTGCGGCACCTCCGAAAAACCCCGCCACAACGGCGAGGCCCACGTGCACTTGTCGGTCAACGGGGCGTACCGTGGCTATTTCAGCATCCTTAAACAAGCCCGCCCCGGCATGGTGGACGCCGTGCACCACCTGCGCAAAGGCCTCCGTACCGCGCTGCTTACCGGCGATGCGCAGGTGGACGCACAATTGGCCGGTGCGTTCGCCAGAGGCAGCATTACCACGGGATGCTCCCCGGTAGACAAGCAACGGGCCATCCAACAAATGCAGGAGCAAGGCCACCGCGTATTGATGGTGGGCGATGGATTGAACGATGCCGGCGCCCTGGCCCAAGCCGATGTGGGCATCACCGTCACCGAAACCAGCGCAGCGCTCAACCCCGCCAGCGATGCCATTATGGATGCCACTGCCCTGCACCGGCTGCCCGGCTTCATGGCCATGGCCCGCCGTGCCCACCGCATCGTGATCGCCAGCCTGGCCCTGTCCCTGTGCTACAACCTCATCGGCGTATCGGTGGCCGTGGCTGGGCACATGACCCCCCTTTTCGCCGCCATCCTGATGCCGGTGAGCAGCGTAAGCGTGGTGGGCTTCGTTACGCTCGGCGCCTGGTGGGCGGCACGGCGAACGATCCGTTAATGCCGGGGCGCGCTCCCCTTCCTTCCCGCATGTCCCGGCAGACTTCCGGGAGCTGACATTAGTCAGCCAACGGCTTAACGGCAATCAATTTCCGGCGCGATCGGCCCGGGCATCTTCGCGGTCCCGGCTTTGCCACATGAGCGTCATTTTCCTGCTTCTCACCATCAGCACCCTATTGGCCAGCATGTTCCTGTTCGCCTTCATCCGCGCGGTGCGCAGCGGGCAGTACGACGACGACCGGTCACCCGCGGTGCGCATCCTGCTGGACGACACTGTGCGGGCCACGCCCGATGACGCCGGGGCTAGTTCCCACCCTTCCTCCGCCACCGAACAACCGTGATCCATGATCGAGCGCTTCCAGTACGACAACCGCATCGTCAAGAACTTCGTGTTCATCACCATCCTGTGGGGGGTGGTGGGCATGTTGGTGGGCCTTACCGCCGCCCTCCAATTGGTGGACCCGGCGATCAACATCACCAAGTGGTTCAGCTTCGGGCGCATCCGACCCTTGCACACCAACGCGGTGATCTTTGCCTTCGTGGGCAACGCCTTCTTCGCCGGGGCCTATTACAGCCTGCAACGGCTGCTGAAGACGCGCATGTACAGCGACGCCCTCGGCAAATTCCACTTCTGGGGCTGGCAGCTGATCATCCTCGCCGCCGCCATCACCCTGCCCCTGGGCATGACCCAGGGTAAGGAGTACGCCGAACTGGAATGGCCCATCGACATCGCCATCGCCATTGTGTGGGTCGCCTTCGGGGTGAACATGATCGGCACCATCCTCAAACGGCGCGAAAGACACCTCTACGTGGCCATTTGGTTCTACATCGGCACCTGGGTCACCGTGGCCATGCTGCACATCGTCAACAGCATCGCCATCCCGGTGACCTTGGGCAAGAGCTACAGCTGGTACGCCGGCGTGCAGGATGCGCTGGTGCAGTGGTGGTACGGGCATAACGCGGTGGCCTTCTTCCTCACCACCCCTTTCCTGGGCCTGATGTACTACTTCCTGCCCAAGGCGGCCAACCGCCCGGTGTACAGCTACAAGCTCTCCATCATCCATTTCTGGTCGCTGATCTTCCTCTACATCTGGGCGGGCCCGCACCACCTACTGTACAGTGCCCTGCCGGAATGGGCCCAATCGCTGGGCGTGGTGTTCAGCGTGATGCTGATCGCCCCCAGCTGGGGCGGCATGCTCAACGGCCTGCTCACCTTGCGCGGCGCGTGGGACCGCGTGCGGGAAGACCCGGTGCTGAAGTTCTTCGTGGTAGCCGTGACCTGCTACGGCATGGCCACGCTGGAGGGGCCGCTGCTGAGCGTGAAGAGCATCAACGCCATCGCCCACTACACCGACTGGATCGTGGCGCACGTGCACATCGGCGGCATCGGCTGGAACGGCTTCCTCACATTCGGAATGATCTACTGGCTGGTGCCGCGGCTGTTCGGCACCAAATTGTACAGCACCAAACTGGCCAACATGCACTTCTGGTTGGGCACCTTGGGCATCGTCTTCTATGCCATACCACTGTACTTCGCGGGCTTCTTCCAAAGCCTGATGTGGAAGCAGTTCACCCCGGACGGCTTCCTGGTGTACAAAAATTTCTTGGACACCGTGCTGGAGATCAAGTACGCTTACTGGCTGCGGGCCGTGGGCGGCAGCATCTATCTGGTGGGCGTGTTCATCATGGTGTACAACGTGGTGAAGACGGCGAAGGCTGGCAAGCTGATCGCCAATGAGGAGGCCGAGGCGCCCGCACTGGAGAAACTGGCGAAGGAGCCCGGTGGCCACTGGCATACCTGGATCGAGCGCCGCCCCATGCAAATGCTCTTCTGGAGCTTAGTGGTGGTGGCCATCGGCGGCATCGTGGAAATGGTGCCCACCTTCCTGGTGAAGAGCAACGTGCCCACCATCACCAGTGTGAAGCCCTACACGCCACTGGAACTGCACGGCCGCGACATTTACGTGCGCGAGGGCTGCTACACCTGCCACAGCCAAATGGTGCGCCCCTTCCGAAGCGAAACCGAACGCTACGGCGAATACAGCAAGGCGGGCGAATTCGTGTATGACCACCCTTTCCAATGGGGCAGCAAGCGCACCGGCCCCGACCTGCACCGCGTAGGCGGCAAATACCCCGACAGCTGGCATTACTACCACATGCTGGACCCCACCAGCATGAGCCCCGGATCGCTGATGCCCGCCTACCCCGCCATGTTCACCGACGTGCTGGACACTTCCACCACCCGCAGCAAGATCGAGGCGATGATCACCTTGGGCGTGCCGTATGAAAAAGACTTCCCCGCAGTGGCCAACAAGCACCTCGCCGAACAGAGCGCCAAGATCGCCGCGGAGCTGAAGAAGGGCGGCATCGAAGCCTTGGCCGACCGCGAGATCATCGCCATGATCGCCTACTTGCAGCGCATCGGCACCGACATCAAGGCCAAACCCCTCAACACCGCAGCCAGCGCGAACTGACCGGGCCATGCTGAAGTTCATCAAACACCACATGGACACCATCGCCGGCATCGGCATCTACCCGGTGGTGTCCTTTTTGATCTTCTTCAGCGTATTCCTGATCGCCCTGTTGTACGTGCGGAAAGCACGCCGCAGCCACATCGACCACATGTCCGCCCTGCCGTTGGCGGACGACCTCCCATCCACAGAACAACACGAACATGCCAAGCCGTAGCATGCAACGCCGCACCTTCACCTCCATCGCCGCCGCCGTTGTTGCACTGGGCGCCATCGCCCAGGACCCCGGCGCAACCCCTGCCGCCCCGGCAGCAGGCAACACCCTGCTGTGGGTGCTCGGCGCATTGGCTATGCTGCAAACCATCATCATCATGTCCCTCGCCGGCATCCTCCGCTCATTGGGCGGCATGGAACAGCTTGCAAGGCGCGGCACCGGCCGTGCGCTGGTGGCCGTCCCGCTGCTGCTGGCCGCCTCCGCCGCACAGGCCCAGGAATACGTGGCGCCCGCCGCAGGCATCACTGAGCAAGCCTCGTTCTGGTGGTTGGTCGCCCTCAACTTGTTCCTCTTCCTGGTGATCGTCCTGCAGTTGCGATGGACCCACCTCCTCACCACCCTGGTCATCGGCAGCCAACAGGCGGCAACCGCGCCACGATCGGTTCAAAAAGTGGCCTGGTGGGAAAACCTGGCGGCCAAGCTGAACCGCCAAGTGAAGATCGAGGAGGAGAAATCCATCGAGCTGGACCACGACTACGACGGCATCAAGGAATTGGACAACGTGCTGCCTCCCTGGTGGGTGTGGCTGTTCTATGGCACCATCGCCTGGGGCGTGCTCTACATCGTGAACGTGCACGTGATCAAGATCTGGCCCGGGTCCACCGAGGAGTACCGGCAGGAAATGGCCCAGGCGCAAGTGGACATCGCCGCCTACCAGGCCACACAGACCAATTCCGTGGACGAGAACAACGTGACCGCCACCGATGACCCGGCGGTGATCGCGGAGGGACGCAAGATCTACGAAGCCAACTGCGTGGCCTGCCACGGCGCCGATGCCTCCGGCTCGGAGTTCAGCGTGGGGCCCAACCTCACCGACCCTTACTGGCTGCATGGAGGCGGCATCAAGAACGTGTTCAAGACCATCAAGTACGGCGTGCCGGAAAAAGGCATGATCGCCTGGAAGGCCCAACTGCAACCGGCCGAGATCCGCGCCACGGCGTGCTACATCCTGGCACAGCAAGGCAAGGGTGGTGCCACGCAAAAGGCTCCGCAAGGCGACTTGTGGAAGGAGGAAGGAGCAACTGCAACAGCGGACACGGTGGCGGCGAAATAGGCATGGACCCGATCGAAGCAAGAGGCCCAACAGCCATGAACTGATGCCGCCCCAGCCCGCCCATATCAAGCGCGATGCCGCGCGCAGCGAGAGCTTCCGCGACTCCATCAGCACGGTGGACAAGCAGGGCAAGCGCGTGTGGGTGTATCCCAAGAAGCCCAGGGGCAAGCTCACCAATTGGCGGCAGGTGGTGGCCTATGCCCTGGTGGTGCTGCTGTTCGCCGGGCCTTTCATCCGCATCGGCGGCGAGCCCCTGTTGCTGATCAACATCGTGGAACGCCGCTTCGTGTTCTTCGGGCAAACCTTCTGGCCGCAGGACTTCCTGATCTTCGTGTTGGGCTTCCTGGCCTTCATTGTGTTCGTCGCGCTCTTCACCGTGGCCTTCGGCCGGTTGTTCTGCGGCTGGGTATGCCCGCAAACAGTGTTCATGGAACATGTGTTCCGGCGCATTGAATACTTCATCGAAGGCGACTGGAAACAGCAGCAGGCCCTCAACAAAGGGCCGTGGACAACAAGCAAGGCACTGAAGAAAGCCGCGAAGCACGCCATCTTTTTCGCCATCGCCTTCCTGATAGGCAACACCTTCCTGGCCTATCTCATCGGTACCGACGAGCTGTTCCGCATTGTTCGCGAACCGGCGGCACAGCACTTGGGCGGCCTCACCGCCATGGTGGTCTTCAGCGGTGCGTTTTACGGCAACTTCGCCTTCTTCCGCGAGCAGGCCTGTACCACGGTGTGCCCGTACGGCCGCCTGCAAGGGGTGCTGCTGGACCGCAAGAGCATCGTGATCGCCTACGACCATGTGCGCGGCGAGGCCCGCGGCCTGTTCCGCAAGAACGAGGTGCGCGAGGAGGCCGGCAAGGGCGATTGCATCGACTGCCGCGCCTGCGTGCACGTGTGCCCCACCGGCATCGACATCCGCAATGGCACCCAGCTGGAATGCGTGAACTGCACCGCCTGCATCGACGCCTGCGACCACATGATGACCAGCGTGGGCCTGCCCACCGGCCTGATCCGCTATGCCAGCGAGGAGCAGATCGCCGACAAGAAGCCCTTCACCTTCAACCTCCGCCTGAAGGCATACAGCGCCGTGCTGGTCGCCATTACCGGGGTGCTGGTGGCGCTGATCGTGATGCGCAGCGACGTGGACGGCACTTTGCTGCGCACCCCGGGCATGCTCTTCCAAAAACGCCAGGACGGCCGGGTGAGCAATCTGTACTCCTTGAAGACCGTGAACAAGACCCGGCGCACCCTGCCCTTGCGCCTCGAACTGATGAACATTGAAGGAGAGATCCAGTTGGTGGGGAGGCCGGTGGAACTGGCACCGGGGCAGATGGCACAGACCGAGCTCTTCATCATCCTGGCCAAGGACCAGCTGGATGGCATGAAGACCAAAGTAGTGGTGGGTGTGTACAGCGGCGACAAATTGGTGGACGAGATCAAAACCTCCTTCCTGGGGCCGATGCAATGAGGCTGCAGGGAAAAGAACATCGGAACCAATGAACTGGGGGAAAGGACTGGCGCTGGCGCTGATCGCCTTCGCAGCGATGATGGCCTGGTTCGTGATCAAGGCTACGCAGCATCCCTCTCCCTTGGTGACCGAGGACTACTACGGGCAGGAACTCAAGTTCCAGCAGCGCATCGATGAGGCTGCACGCGCCAAGTCCCTCTCGGCCCCGGTGGAAGTGGTGGTGAAGCGCGGCTCGGTGGCGCTGGTCTTCCCTGCGGAAATACAGGGTCGCCGCATCACGGGGCAGCTGCTGCTGCAGCGCCCCGACGACCCGCAGGCCGACCGCACCGTGGAACTGGCCACCGACAGTGCCCGGTTCACCGCGCGCACGGACCTGATGCAGGGCCGTTACAACGCCGCCTTGCACTGGGAGGCCGACGGGGTGAAGTACTTCACGCAGGAAAAGGTGTACGTGCCATGAACGGTTGGATGGCCACGGCTTTGGTGCTGGGCATGGCAGGCAGCGCGCACTGCGTGGGCATGTGCGGTCCCATCGCGCTGGCCGTGCCCTCGCCTTCCAACTCCCCTAGCGGACGTTGGCTGGGCACCTTGCTGATCAATGGCGGCCGGCTTACCACCTATGCCCTGCTTGGTGCTGCCATTGGCGTGCTGGGGCTGGGCATGCAACTGGCCGGTCTGGGCCGTGTGCTAAGCATCGCGGGCGGCGTCCTGCTGTTGCTGGGGGTGATCGTGCCGGGGCAGTTGGAGCGCTGGTGGCCTACAGGGCGGCTGGCCTTGGGTATCGGACGCCTGCGTGGTGTGCTGGCGCGCAACCTCAAGCGCACCGCACCCGAGGCCCTGTTCCTAACAGGCGTGCTCAATGGCCTGCTCCCCTGCGGACTGGTCTACGCCGCGCTGCTCGGTGCCGCCACCTTGGCGTCACCCGGCGATGGGGCGCTGTTCATGGCGGCTTTCGGGCTGGGCACCTGGCCAGCGCTGGTCGCCCTGCGCATGGGCAGCGGGCTCCTCGGTAGTGGCGCAAGGGCCTGGCTGCGCAAGGTTTCCCCGGCGCTGATTTCCGCCATGGCCGTGCTGCTGATCCTGCGCGGGCTGGAGCTGGGCATCCCCTTTGTTAGCCCTGGCCCCATGGTGCCGCACATTGCGGCAGGCTGCCCCTGACCGGGGCGGTCGGGCGCGGTGGCTCCCGCGCCCATTTCACCACCGTGCGTTCTACCTTTGCCCTGATGACCACGCGACGGATCTTCCTGCTGCTTGCCGCTTTATCCATTCTATTGTTGCCTGCCGACCTGTGGGCGCAGGGATGCGCCATGTGCAAGGCAGTTGCGGCCAGCGAAGGGGACAAGCACGTGTTTGGCGGCTCGCAGGCCATCGGTGCCGGGCTGAACAGGGGCATCCTGTTCATCATGGCCATTCCCTATATCCTGCTGTTCCTGTTCTTCCGCAAGAAGATCAGCAGTTTCATCCGGGAATTCCGCAACGCGCAGGGCTGAGGCCCGGCCTACGGCCGTAACCCCGCCCGATGGCGGCCCTGCGGGTTCGTTCAGGGCAATTGCCCTTGGCGGATGTTGGAGGGCGAGGCGCCGACGTTTTGCAGCAAGGCATCGCGGTCGTTGGCCGAGCCGGAGTACTTCACCACGCCGTCCATGTTCACATCAGCGGGCAGGTAGCCGGTGGCGTTGGCCGTAGGTGAACTGCCACCGATGGCCTGCAGCATGGGCTCGCGGTCGTTGCCCGCTCCGGTGTATTGCAGCCTGCCATCGTGGTTCACGTCGCCCATCCACAGCACTTGGCGGCCATCCAGTTGTTGTTGGGCCCCGGTGCCATGGGTGGTGGTTGAGCTGGCGCCGAAGTCGACCAGGGGTGCATTGCCACCCAAGGCAACCGTACCGGCCGCCATGCAGCCCAAGTGGTTGCGGTGGCGGACGGCCACGTAGTAATCATCCGCCGCCACAGGGAATATCAGCGCTGGTGAACCGTCCGCAGCCACCACGTCCCCGTCGCGCTGCAGCAGGGCACATCGGGCGGAGAGGATGGTGCCCGGCGCCGTTTTGGACCGCAGCTCCACCACCACCCAATCCACGATGGCATTGTCGCCGGTGGCATCCAGAAGGCCCACCGCGACGATTTCACCACCGCCGCCGGGCAGGTTGAAGCCCAGGGCCGTGTACGGCTCGGTGGCAGGCACCAGGCCATTGGCGCGCAATTGGTCGTTCATGCGGTGATCCGCGCTGTTGTACGCACCACCGAGGTACATGCGCACTGTGGCCGAGGCTGATGCAGTGCCTCCGGTGATGCCCACATTGTCGAAGTAGAGCCGCTGGCCGTACGCACAAATGCCCGTAAAGCGCACCGTTACCGTTTGGCCGGCATAAGCATCCAAACTGATGTTATGGGCTTGCCACTGGGCGCAGGCGGAGGGTGCCCAGCTGCTGCTGGTACTGTTCGGCGCGGTGGCCAAGTCCGCCCCCGAGGCTTGGTACAAAGTGGTCCATGTGCTGCCGCAATCGCTGCTGATATCCACCCGGAAGACATCGGCGGAGTTGTTGTTGTAACGGGTGTAGGCATGTTGGAACGTGAGCTCCGCGCCCGGCCCGGGCGGCAATTGCACCGGCGGGGTCAGTAGGCGGTCCTCTTGGCCGTTGGCGGAGTAGTTGTAGTAATTGATCATCCACGCCTTGGTGGAGTTGCATAGCGGCCCGTTGGTCACCGCCACGTTCACCCATGTGGTGCTGTTGTCGGGGTTCTCCAAGGTCCAGCCGGCAGGAACTGCATCTCCTTCGGCATCGCCCACCAAGGGCAATGGCGCCAAGGCCAGCACGGCGGCATCTCCGTTGCTGGTTCCGGAGTTATTGGCAGGGGCCTGGTCTGAGGCCAGTACGGCATTCACCACCAAGGTGTAGGCACCGTTGCTGGCGAAAGTGGCCGGCTGGTTGAAGGTGAACTCCTGTGAGGCACCTGCAGCCAGCGTGCCGGTGAACGTTTCCGTGACGCTGGGCCCGCCGTTCACCGCGTACTGCACGCTAAATCCGGCTTGGGCCTGGGATCCGTCGTTGTGGATGATTGCCGACACGGTTACCGGATCGGTGCCGCACACCCGCAAGTTGCCCGTTGGGAGGATCGTCCCCACCCGCAAGTCGTTTTGCGCGGGGGTAAACACGTTCACGTTGTCGAAATACAAGCGCTGGCCATAGCCGCAGATGCCGGTAAAGCGGATGACCACGGTTTGGCCGTCGTAGGCACTGAGGTCGATGTTGTGGGCTTGCCACTGGGAGCAGTTTGCCGGTGCCCATGAACCGCTGATGTTGTCCGGTGCCGTGGCCAAGGCGCTGCCGGAAGCGGAATAGAGGCTGGTCCAACTGCTTCCGCAGTCGTTGCTGACCTCCACCCGGAAGCTGTCGAAGTATGCTGCACTGTACCGGGCGTAAGCGTGCTGGAAGGTGAGGCGGGTGCCGGAGGCTCCGGCTAAGTTGATGGCCGGAGTGAGCAGTCGGTCCTCTTGGCCAATGGCCGAATACGAACTGTAGTTGATCATCCAGGCCTTGGTGGAGGTGCACAACGGGCCATTGGCCACGGTGGCGGTGGTCCAAGTGGTACTGTTGTCCGGGTTCTGCAGGGTCCATCCGGCTGGTACTGCCGCACCTTCGGCATCATCCGCCACGGGGGGGACCATGGCGGTGGCGGAAGAGACGTCGAGTTGGTTTGTTACCGCATCATCGCCCGTATATTCATCGCCGGCCAATACGGTGCCCACCACCAAGGTATGCGCACCGGCAGCGTTGATGGTGGCCATCTGCGTAAAGGTGAACGTTGCCGTGGCCCCGGCCGTCAAGGTCCCTGCAAATGATTCCGTTACGTACGGGCCGCCGTCAAGGGAATAGCGCACGCTGAAGCCGCTTTGGTCTTGAAGTCCGTAGTTCTTTACGGTGGCTTGCACGGTCACGGGCGTTCCCACGCACGCAAATAGGCTGCCCACGGGCGTGGCTTGCGCTACGCCAACGGTTTTCTGCAGCGGCATGCCGTAGGATCCGGTCTGGTCGCTGGTGCTGCTGCTGCTGCCTTGGCTGGCGCCGTAGCCCAGGCCCCGCCTGGCGAAGGCGCCCCAGATCAGGTTCTGGTGGATGCCGCCGTAAACTGCGGCATCCGCGGCCAGAATGGCGTCGCGGCCGTCCACGAACCCCGGGCTGCATGGCGTGAGCTTCAATCCGTCGATCACCAATTGCATGGCGATGTTGTTGCCGCCGGTGCCGTTGTACAGGTCGGGATCAAAGCCGTACTGGTCCACCAGGTCCCAGGTCATTTCCCACAGGATGGTGCACCAAACGAAGCCAATGTCGTGCTCCCCGGACATGCCGTTGGTGCTGCCATAGGTGTAGTTGTTCACACTGAATGAAGTGTTGTAGGGCGCCGGCCGGATGCCTGTGCCGCTGACCGGTTCGCCGATCACGTACGTGCCGACCCCGCGTGAGGTGGTGCGTGTGTCGCCTGCTTTCATGGTCAACATCAGCCCGAAAAAATCGCTCCAGCCCTCGCCCATTTGTTCGGCGTTGTCCAAGCAGTTCACGTTGGAAGGGCCGCCCACCAAGCGGTTGCTGATGCCATGGCCATACTCGTGCGCGATGATGCCGTTGTCAAAGTCCCCGTCGCGCTGCGGGCTGGTCTGGTTCCAGAGGAACATTTGCATGCGCGGGCTGGCACCGTCCGCAGGAGTGGCGAAGTTGGCGTTGTTGCTGCCGCTCCCGTCCTGCGCATCGGCCAGCACGTAATCCGCTCCCGAACCGCCGCGGCCGTAGTTGTTCTGTTGGAAATTGCCGCTCACCTCGTCGAAGCCGTACTGATACCACACGTCGTGCATCAGGTTATTCCAGTAGAACAGGTTGGTGATGGCGGCATCGCGGTAAGTGGAAGGGGCCCCGGACAGGTCCAAGGAAAAGTCGAAATCCAGCGTAGACCCACCATCGGGGCTGTATCCGGTGCCATTGTTGCCGTTGGCATCCTCCTGGGCCCATACGTTGTTCCCCCGGGTAATGGTGTACTCGGCACCGGTCGCCCCGTTGGTATCATGCCAGCCATAAGGGGAAGCAATACCCGCAGCGGCCCACGGTGCCGTGCGCACGGCACGGCTGCCATGCGAGGGGCTTTCCACGGGCGCCGGGAACACCTTGTAGCTGTTTGCACCGGCTGGCGCAGGAGCGGGCGGCGCTACCATGGCCGGGGCGGCGGCACCATGCACGGCCTCCTCCTCCCGGTGTTCGCCGAAGCCGCAATGGGCCACCCAGTCGTTGCGGTCCAGCTCCTTGCCGTCCACCGCGCTGACCCGGACATTCCACCAGTGGGCATGGTCCGCCTGGTAATGGTTCACGTTCCACACCAGGCGCAGCTTGCCTTCGATCGGCTGGTACATCAGTTGCACCTTCACCGGCTCACCGCCCAGGGCGCTGCCATCGAAGGTGACCAAGCGGCCCCCATCCTCCGTTGCCGTGGGCGCGGGTACGCGCACACCCGGCTGGTTCCTGCCCAACACCTCGGCCAGGGCTTGCTCCGCCGTAATGGTGGGGCTGACGGCATCCACGGTCTTGGCGATGAACGGCCAGGCCCCGTTGTCCATCTTGATCAGCTTGCCGCCGGCGGTACGGTGGATGGCAATGTCACCGTTGAATACTTCAATGCCCTGCCAGCGTTGCCGCAGGAAGGTGTGTTCCACGCCGGAACGGCTGTCGCGATAATGGTCCTTTACCACCAGGTCCGCCAGGTCATCGGCCTTATACCCATGATCCACCAGCCGTTCGCGGGCAATTGCAGCGGCGTCCGTGGGGCGTTGTTGGGCTTGCGCGGGGCCGTGGAGCAGGAATGCAGACATCAGGCACGCAATGATCGGTAGGCGTTGCATCGGGGAGGGGTGGGTATTTTAGGGGCGGCAAATTATTGCGACATGCCGGGGAACGCAAGCCCCTCCCCTATGCCTAATTAGGGTGATGCCAACGGGGCGGGTTGCGGCACATGTGCAGTACCTTCGCCCCCATCATTGGGTGCGTGCACATGCCATTGTGCGTCGTCACGAACCCTGAACAAGTTTACCAACCATGTACCCGGAAGAACTTACTACACCCATGATCGAGGACCTGACCTCGATCGGATTCACTGAACTGAAAACACCTTCACAAGTGGACGCGGCCTTCAAGGAGCCCGGCACCACCTTGTGCGTGGTGAACAGCGTGTGCGGCTGTGCCGCGGGCACCTGCCGCCCCGGCGTCAGGGCTTCCTTCCAAGGCGGAGGCAAGCACCCTGCCCGACTGGTCACCGTGTTTGCCGGTGTGGACAACGAGGCTACGGCGCAGGCGCGCAACCACTTTCTGCCCTACCCGCCCAGCAGCCCCAGCATCGCCCTGTTGAAGGATGGCAAGCTGGTGCACTTCGTGGAGCGACACCACATTGAGGGCCGGAGTGCCGAGATGATCGCCGCCCACTTGAAGGACGTGTACGACGAGTTCTGCTGAATGCATCCAAGCCCATTGAAAAAGCCCCGCCAAGTGCGGGGCTTTTTCAATTCCAGGTACAGAGCTTAAGCTCACTTCTCCATGTCCGTGATAGGTGCTTTGCCCACATACCGCCCATTGGTATACACATCTATCCGGTACAGGATGCCGTTGCTGTCGTAACTATACACCCTGCCGTTCCACAGGCGGCCTTGGCGGTACTCGCCCTGTTGGCTTAGCCGGTACTGGGCATCGTACAAGGTGTTCCAACCATTGGCACGGAACGGTGCCGCATTGGGCTTGTCCCCCGCAGGCACGGCCGGGGCAGATACGGCATCGGCCGGCGGCAGCTCTTTGTCCGCCTGAAGCTTCAGCTCATAGGTCCTGGTGGAACCCTCCTTCATCACGCCGCCGTTGAATTCGGCCGTCTCCTTGAGTTCCCCGGCCCTGGTGAACCGCTTCAACGTTCCCTCCTCGCGCCCCTCGACGACCTTCACCTCCACGGCAAGATTACCGTTTTCGTGGTAGTACTTCTGATCGCCATTGCGCGTACCATGCTCGTCAAACACGAATTCCTGCATCCGCTTGCCGTTGGCATACCAGCGCTGGAAGTTCCCGGTGTTCCGGTCCAGGTTCCATACACCTTGCTCCTCGGGGCGTCCGTTCGGGTAATACAGCGTATACGCGCCCTTGGGCAGGCCGCGTTCATATTGCACGGCGCTCATGGCCTTGCCATTGGGCCAGTAACGCTTCCAGGTTCCGGAGCGCCTGTTGTCCACATAACGCCCTTCCTCAAACAGGGCCCCGGTTGGGTACGCCGGCTTGTCCGGAACGGGCGCCATCACCTGCCACCATCCCTGTTTCCGGCCTTGTTCATCCATGCGGTTCAGCGTATCGGCTTGCATGGCGTTCGCTTGGCCCGCAGTGGCGCTCGCGGCCGACAAGCTCAAAAGCAGCAGACAGAAGGGCGGAATGGCAGCTACGGATCGCATGGCGAATAATGGTTCGCCCCTGCGAAACGGACAAGGAACCTTGCGGGTTGCGATCGGGTTTAATGCACCGCCTTCACCAGCGGCTTTAAGTGGGCCATCATGTCGGCCACCATGGCGGGCAGGTCGTACTGTGGCTCCCAGCCCCAATCCTTGCGGGCAGCACTGTCGTCGATGCTGTTGGGCCAGGAATCGGCGTAGGCTTGCCGCTCATCCGGTGCATAGCCCATCTTGAATTCGGGGATGTGCTTGGCCACTTCGGCGGCGATCTCTTCCGGGTTGAAGCTGAGGCCGGCAAGGTTGTAGCCGGTGCGTTCCTTGATGCAGTCGGCCGGGGCCTCCATCAGTTCAATGGTGGCGCGGATGGCATCGGGCATGTACATCATGGGCAACATGCTCTTGGGCCCCAGGAAACTGGTGTACTTGCCATGCTTGATCGCCTCGTGGAAGATGTGCACGGCATAATCCGTGGTGCCGCCGCCGGGTGCGCTCTTCCAGCCGATGAGACCCGGGTAGCGGATGCTGCGGACATCCACGCTGTAGCGCTGGTGGTAGTAGTTGCACCAACCCTCGCCGGCCAGCTTGCTGATGCCGTACACCGTGCTGGGCTCGGTCACCGTGTGCTGTGGCGTCATGTCCTTCGGCGTGGTGGGTCCGAAAGCCGCTATGCTGCTGGGCCAATAGACCTTCTGCAAGCGTCCTTCACGCGCCAGCTCCAGGATAATGAGCAGGCTCTCCATGTTCAGCTTCCAGGCGAAGGCGGGATCCTTCTCGGCGGTGGCGCTGAGCAGCGCCGCCAGCAAGTACACCTCGGTGATGCCGTGCTTGTCCAGAATGCGTTCGATGCCGTGGCGGTCCATGGCGTTCACCATCACGAAGGGCCCGTCCTGCTTCACCTGGGGCTCCTTGATGTCGCCGGCCACCACTTGGTCCGTGCCAAAGCGTGTGCGCAAGCCTTCCACGAGTTCGGTGCCGATCTGGCCGGAGGAACCGATGACGAGGATCTTTTTCATGCGGGTCATGGTCGCCCTTCAAGGGCATCTATGTATTTCAATGCAAACTCCCCGGGCGTCATCACCGGGATCCTGGACTCCTTGAAGCCGGGCACGTCGTTGGTGACGATCACTTGGACCCGGCCGTATGTCAGAGCGGCATGGTACTGCACCGCATCTTCGAAATCAGGCCAATCGGCGCTTATCGCCCCCTCAAGCTGGGGAAGGTCCGTACTGGCCGTGGTGCAAAACGAACAGAGCGTGGCCAGGAACGCACGCAGCTTCTGCTTCGGCACGCCCTGCCTGCGAAGGATGTATTCCGTGTTTACCAGGCTCAGGCCCGTGAGCACCAGATCCAAGGGTTGTGTTTCCACAGCCTTGAAGATCCTGGTGCTCTCCGCATGGAATGGCCGGTAGGCATCCAAGACATCAAGCAGCACGTTCGTGTCCAGGAACACCCTCATAGCCCCTTTCGATAAATGTGGGCCAGGCGGGGGTCCGCATCCAGGTCTGCTGCGGTAACCTTCCCCGTGAGCATGCCTGCAAACCGATCAATGGCATGCCCTTTTTTACTGTCATGGCCAGCGTGCTTGGCACCCTTGTCAAGCGAATCGATGAAGTCCTCCACCAATTGGCTCACTGAAGTGCGGTGGCGCGCGCTGTATGCCTTGATGCGCCGAATGCGCCGCTCCGAGATGCTCAGGGTAAGCTTGGTTTTCATCCAAGGCAAAGATACGTACGCAGTGACGTGTACGTAACTCGTTCGGTTCCCAAGGAAGCCAGTGCCTTAAACCCCGAGGCCCGTCCGTAAATTCGCACCGATGGACCCGCACCGCTTGCGCAATCTTCTGCACCCCGACCTGCTCCGCAAGCGGTTGGAACACGAGGGAAAGCCGCGCACCACCCTCTCATTCTACCGGTACGTGCGGCTGGAGGAAGTTGAAGGCATGCGCCACGCCCTGTATGCCGAATGGCAAGCACTCGGCGTGCTGGGCCGCGTGTACCTCGCGCCGGAAGGCATCAATGCGCAAGTGAGCATACCCACGGACACCCTGGACCGGTTCCGTTCCGCATTGGACGCAAGGCCGGAATTCCGCGCTGTGCCGTGGAAGATCGCCGTGGAAGATGACGGCAGGAGCTTCCTCAAGCTCATGGTCAAGGTGAAGAGAAAGATCGTGGCCGATGGCCTTGCCGACGATGCCTTTGATGTGTCGAACGTCGGCGCGCACCTGGATGCGGAAACCTTCAACCGGAAAATGGAGGAAGGCGCGTTGGTGATCGACATGCGCAACAACTACGAGTGCGCCATCGGGCACTTTGAAGGAGCCTACCTGCCGAAAGCGGACACGTTCAGGGGCGCGATCGAGGAGGTGGTGGGGATGCTGGGTGAGAGAGTGAGAGGGTGCGAGGGTGAGAAGAAGAGAGAAAGTGAGGAAGTGAATGGCGAATGGCCATTGGTGAATGGGAATGCAACGAATGTCAACGCGCAACCCGCAATCAAGCAATCCGTAACGCATTCAACAACCCAACAACCCGAGATCCTGCTCTATTGCACCGGCGGTATCCGCTGCGAGAAGGCCAGCGCTTTTTTGAAACACCACGGCTACACCAACGTGAACCAACTGCACGGCGGCATCATCGACTATGCACGGCAGGTCAAGGCGCAAGGGTTGAAAAGCAAGTACCTCGGCCAGAACTTCGTGTTCGACGAGCGGCTGGCCGAGCGCATCACCGACGATGTGGTGGGCACGTGCATGCAGTGCGGCACGCCCTGCGACCGTATCAGCAACTGCCACGAGGCCACCTGCAACATGCTGTTGGTGCAATGCCATGCCTGCGCGGAGAAGTACGCCGATTGCTGCTCCCCTTCCTGCCGCGAGATCCATCAATTGCCCATGGAAGCGCAGCGCGCTTGGCGCAAAGGCCGCAACACCCGCAGCACCAAGACCAAGGCCATTCGCGACCCCGAAGGCTTGCGGCGCCGCATCCGCGAGGAGGAGGAACTGATCGCGCTCCACGGCACGCTGCATCCCGAACTGACATCCATCAACCGAAAAGAAGAGGCCAGCGCATAGGCTTGCACACACGGATAACCCGCAACACGTAACCCGCCAACCCGCAACCGAACAACCCGAAGGACAAGGTTCGTAGGACGTAGTTGGTAGGGCGTAACCCGCAACAAAACAACCGGTAACCGGAACAAGATGCCCATCTACCACACCCTCGGCAATATTCCCCACAAGCGCCATACGACTTTCAAAAAGCCTGACGGCAGCTACTACTACGAACAGCTCTTCGGCACTGAGGGCTTCAGCGGCATGAGTTCGCTGCTGTACCACACCCACCGGCCCACCCAGATCAAGAAGATCAACAGCTCCAGGGACATCACCCCCAAGGTGGCCGTGGAGAAGAACATTTATGCGCTGAAGTTGCACGGCTTCGAGGTGAAGCCCGAGGCCGACCACATCGGCG
Organism: Flavobacteriales bacterium; assembly: GCA_023957375.1. Taxonomy (GTDB): domain Bacteria; phylum Bacteroidota; class Bacteroidia; order Flavobacteriales_F; family PHOS-HE28; genus PHOS-HE28. The sequence continues at coordinate 348,584 of JAMLHB010000003.1, forward strand.
CGCGCAAGACCATCCTGTTCAACAACGATGCCTCGGTGATCCTGGCCGCGCCCACGGCCAAACAGGTGGATTACTTCTACAAGAACACCGATGCGGACGAGATCATCTTCGTACACCAAGGCACCGGCCGGATGCGCAGCGTCTTCGGCACCCTGGACCTCAAGCCGGGCGACTACTTAGTGATCCCGCGCGGCACCATCTACACTCTGGAGTTTGACACGGAGAACAACCGCCTGCTGATCATCGAGAGCCACCATCCGGTGTACACGCCCCACCGCTACCGCAACGAGTTCGGGCAACTGCTGGAGCACAGCCCCTTCTGCGAGCGCGACATCCGGCGGCCGCACGGCCTGGAAACCCACGACCAAAAAGGCGACTTCCGCATGTTCGCCAAGAAGCAGAACATGCTGCACGAAATGGTCTACGCCACTCACCCCTTCGACGTGGTGGGCTGGGACGGCTACAACTACCCGTACATCTTCAGCATTTACGACTTCGAGCCCATCACCGGGCGCGTACACCTGCCCCCGCCCATCCACCAAACCTTCGAGAGCAGCGCCATGGTGGTGTGCAGTTTCGTGCCCCGCCTGTACGACTACCACCCCGAGGCCGTGCCAGCGCCGTACAACCACAGCAACATCGACAGCGATGAGCTGCTCTATTACGTGGAAGGCAACTTCATGAGCCGCAACGACGTGAAACCCGGTTACCTCACCCTGCACCCGGCCGGCTTCGTGCACGGTCCGCAGCCCGGTGCCATGGAGCGCAGCATCGGCAAGAAGGAAACCGACGAACGCGCCGTGATGATCGACACCTTCAAGCCGCTGATGATCACCGAGGAGGCCATCAAGATCCAAGACCCCGATTATTGGAAGAGCTGGCTGGAGTGAGACGATCAGATGATCGCTTCCTCAGTCCACTTGTCTTCAATCCACAACCTTGTTGGCTGATTTCAGGGGTGTTGACCCGGTGAATAATATCTTCACCTCATTGAGCCGTTGCATTTCAACCAACTCAACACCACGATGAAGGCCCCCCTGCTCTTGCCCGCAGCGCTAGTCGCCATCACCACCAGCGCCCAGGAACCCACACCACAGGCATCCTACACTATGCGCTACCAGCAATGCCCGTGGAAGGATGTGGTGGTGGTGCGGACCGGCAATCCCGCAGCTGTGAACACCACCACGGTCGGGTTATTCACCCTGCCAAAGACCAGTACGCGGAAAACCTTCACCGACCTGACCGAAGAGGACCTGAGGAAGGTGAAGAAGGCGGCCCATCGAATGCACACCTGTTTGGTGACCGTGGATGACGATTACCACACGCCCAAGCAGATCAAGGACCCTGACCTGAAGAAAGAGGCGGAGCTCAACGCCCGGATCCTGTTCTATTTCAATGTCCCCAGCGTGCCGATTGATCAGTACAGCGAGCTTCCTCCTTACCACAAGCGGGCCCGGGAGAAATGGCAGGCCGTAAGGTCCGCCCAGTGAGCCTGTACAAGTGGCCGGTTCCACCTGTGCAGTCGACCCATTGGGTCGACTACAGCTGTGTCCGACGCGACAGCCTTGCGGAGCCCAACGGCTGCGCGCAAATGCAATGGCCGCTGAAAATGTTCGACCTTTGCACGGATCAATCATTTAGAAAACGCAGCACCATGGCCATTGAAAGCGCAACCCCTGAACTGGAAAAAGTAGTTCCCGAAGCACAGGATTTCCTCCCCCTGCTCGGCACCGACTACATCGAATTCTACGTGGGCAATGCCAAGCAAGCGGCCCACTTCTACAAGACGGCCTTCGGCTTCCAGAGCATGGCCTACGCGGGCCTGGAGACCGGTGTGAAGGACCGTACCAGCTACGTGATCGAGCAGGACAAGATCCGCCTGGTGCTCACCACGCCGCTCACGCAGGACCATCCCATCAACGACCACCTGCGCAAGCACGGCGACGGCGTGAAGGTGATCGCCTTGTGGGTGGACGATGCCACCAAGGCCTGGCAGGAAACCACCAAGCGCGGGGCCAAGAGCTACCTGAAACCCACCGTGGAGAAGGACGGCGACGGCGAAGTGGTGAAGAGCGGCATCCACATCTACGGCGACACGGTACACCTGTTCATCGAGCGCAAGAACTACAAGGGCACCTTCCTGCCGGGCTTCAAGCCGTGGAAGAGCACTTACAACCCCACGCCCACCGGCCTGAAATACGTGGACCACATGGTGGGCAACGTGGGCTGGAACGAGATGAACCCCTGGGTGAAGTTCTACGAGGACGTGATGGGCTTCGCCAACGTGCTGGGCTTCGACGACAAGGACATCAGCACGGAGTACAGCGCCTTGATGAGCAAGGTGATGAGCAACGGCAACGGCCGCATCAAGTTCCCCATCAACGAGCCCGCCGAGGGCAAGAAGAAGAGCCAAGTGGAGGAATACCTGGACTTCTACAACGGTCCGGGCGTGCAGCACATCGCCGTGGCCACGGACAACATCGTGAAGACCGTGCGTGACCTGATGAGCCGCGGCGTGGAGTTCCTCAAGGTGCCCAGCACCTACTACGAGGGCCTGCTGGACCGCGTAGGCCCCATCGAGGAAGACCTGGCACCCTTGGCCGAACTGGGCATCCTGGTGGACCGCGACGATGAGGGCTACCTGCTGCAGCTCTTCACCAAGCCGGTGGAGGACCGCCCCACGCTCTTCTTCGAGATCATCCAGCGCAAGGGTGCCAAGAGCTTCGGCAAGGGGAACTTCAAGGCGCTGTTCGAGGCGATCGAGCGGGAGCAGGAAAGCCGGGGGACGCTTTAGGCGATTCCACGCACATACTTATAAGGGCGTCCAGTGGGCACCCTTCGTCATTGCATCAACGCGACCAACGTTTGTTGTTGATCCAAGTCCGACAAGTTCATTTGCCGCTCATTATTTGCAGAATGTTAGCAGCAAAGAATCTTGTTGCGAACAAGTACGCGTCAAAATCGTTTGTTGATCACTTTCCAATGATTTCATCCATCAATCCCGTTTATGTTTCATTTTGGCGTACTTTTGAGAATCTAAATAACCTATGGATACCTCCAAAGCGGTCCAATACCACTACGACGGATTTCCACCTCAGCAGATCGATTACGAGGTGCTATTGAATCCGCTGCTCCGGGCGGCGGATGCGCTGGCCCGATATGACCAGATGCTCAAGGGGCTGCACAATAGCGAACTGCTTCTGGCGCCATTACGGAACCAGGAAGCGGTATTCTCCTCCCGGATGGAAGGCACCATCAGCACCATGGACGAGATCCTGCAATACGATGCAGACAGCATTGGTGAAGAGTACGTGCCCGGAATGAGGTCGGATGTGTTGGAGACCATCCTCTATCGCCGCACATTGATCACGGCACAGGAAGAACTGCAGGAAGGGCGTCCATTCAGCCCGCATCTGATCCAAAGGATGCACCAACAACTGCTCTCCATTGGACGCGGTGCCGACAAGGCCCCAGGGCAGTTCAAGGCAGAGCAGAACTACCTGGCCGACAAGCCGAAGCAGCAGATCCTCTTCGTGCCGATCGCACCGGAACACCTACGCGGCGGCTTGGAGCGATTGTTCGAATACATGAACGCGGACACACATCCCCCCTTATTACGGGCCGGTGTAATGCACCTCGAATTTGAGGCGCTGCACCCTTTCAAGGATGGGAACGGACGGATCGGGCGGATGCTCATCACCTTGCACATGTGGCGCATGGGTTTGATCAGCGCCCCGCATTTCTACATGTCCGGTTACTTCGATGAGCACAAGGACGAATACATCGACACCATGCGCGAGGTATCACGGTCCGGGCGATGGGAGGCCTGGTGCGGCTTCTTTTTCCGTGCCGTAGAGGACAGAGCATTGAAGAATATCGCCACTGCCGAACGGATCAAGACCTTGTACGAGGACATGAAGGTCCACTTCACCGATGCGCTGGGATCCAAGAGGAGTGTCATGGCGCTCGACCATGTCTTCACAAATCCTGTGTTCAGAAGCAGTCAGTTCCTGAAGAAAAGCGGTATTCCGCCAGCAAGTGCCCGCCGCTTCATCCGTGTGTTGGCCGAGCGGCAACTGATCAAAACCCTTGCACCGGGCTCAGGCCGTCGGGCGACACTGTACTCCTTCGAGCCATTGATGAAGCTGGTACGGATCTGAAGCACGGCGCACGAGGTGCCTGTACAGGACCGCCCCACGCTCTTGTTCGAGACCATCCAGCGCAAGGGCGCTGCAGCGCTTCGGCAAAGGCAACTTCAAGGCGCTGTTCGAGGCGATCGTCCCGTTGTACAGCGGGAGGGAGCAGGAAAGCCGGGGGGACGTTGTGACCCCTGCCTATTGAGCTTCAGGGAAAGGGCGTCCAGCGGGATGCCCTTTCGCCATTGAATGCTTTCGGTGGCCGTTGAGGTCGTGCTCTTCATGCACCTTCCAAGGCATGGCCACGCTTGAACGCCACAGCATATAACGGCCCGTTGCCGTAATGCGAAGGCCGTTCGCCCAACAGTACCGCATCTTCAAATCCAGCCTTTGCGAACAACGGCACGGCGGTTTTGCGTGGCAAGGGGAAGGGCACCCAGGGGATCAACGGCCGGGCTGTGTCGTACTCCACGAGCAGCACGGTCAGCGCCACTTGCGCGATGCGGGCCAGCAGCGCCTCCTTGCCTTCCACGAAGTGCAGTACGTTCGCCAGCAGCACGCCATCCATAGGGCCGGGCAGCGGGTCCTGCACATCGGCGTTCAGTGTGGTGATGCGCACGCCGTTGTGCGTGGCGGGTACGGCGCTCAACGCTTTCTCATCGCGGTCCACGGCGGTGATGGTGCTTCCGGGCGGTAGCAGTTCCGCCAAGGCCCGGGTGAAGGTGCCCGTGCCGCAGCCCAGCTCTATCCAGCGGTTGGGGCGGGTGTGAAGAATCGGCGCATGGCCCAACAAGGTGCGTGCTTCGGCAGTGGTCATGGGTTTGCTGCAATCCTGCCGAGAGCGACCGCCGCCCTTAAATTCAGATGTTCACCCTTTCTCCACCACCTCCCCCGCTTTCCGCATGCCGGCCTTGCGCGCCTTGCGGATCCTGCAGGTCACCACCTTGTACTCCGGGCATAGTGCCTCATTGTCGTGGATGTCGCTGGTGATGGTATTGAGCATCACTTCAGGGAAGTGGAAGGTATTGCTGAGGATGCCGGGCTTTACTTCATCGGCAACGCGCGCCTGGATGTCCACCGTGCCGGGCCTTCGGTAGGCGCGCTCCTGAAGCTTATGCGGCCTTCTTGTCTCCTGCCTTCAAGCTCGCTTCCAGCAACTTCGCCCACTTGGCCTTTATACGCTTGAATTCTGCCGGATCGAAGTCCGGGTCATGCCGCTCGCGATACATGGCCTCGCGGATCTCACGCACCATTTTCACGGCATCGTAACCTTTCTTGGGTCTGGTCGTGGTGTTCATGTGATAAGGTCTCTAGGGCTGCGAATCTCCAGCATCCTGTAGCCGAGCTTCAAATTTACGGCGTTGTACAGCCGAATGCGGTTGTAGTTCACAATGTGCTTGAAGTTCCAACTCACCAGCAGGTCCACCTGTGCGATGGTGGCGATGGCGATGTGCTGGGTGTCCAATTCGGATTTCTTGGTGACAATGCGTTCCTTGATATACGCGGCGGCGAGCGCTTCGGCATCCGGGGAGAGGCGCATCACATCAAGGTGCTTGGACTTCAGTTCCTTCAGCAATTGGCGCACACGCTCCGGCGCTACAGAGAGTTCAGCTTCACTGATATCGGAAATGACCGCCCGGTGCAGACCGGCCCTGATCTGATCGAAGAGCCCCACTGACCATTCCTCGAACTCCTTATCGAAGCAGCCACCGAAGACCGAGGTATCGATGTAAATCCTCATCAACTATGCCTTCACCACCACCTCCCCCGCCTTCCGCATCTGTCCCTTCCGTGCCTTGCGGATCCTGCACGTCACCACCTTGTACTCCGGGCATAGTGCCTCACTGTCGTGGATGTCGCTGGTGATGGTATTGAGCATCACTTCAGGGAAGTGGAAGGTACTGCTGAGGATGCCGGGCTTCACCTCGTCGGTGACGCGCGCCTGGATGTCCACCTTGCCGCGCGGGCTTTCCACGCAGACCATGTCGCCATCGGCGATGCCGTGCTGCTGCGCGTCGGCGGGGTTGATCATCAGCAGGTCCGAGGTCAGGATCACTTCGTTGCCGGTGCGGCGCGTCATGGTGCCGCTGTTGTAGTGCTCCAGCTCGCGGTTGGTGGTGATGATGAACGGGTAGTCCTTGCCGTGGGCCTCCACTTCCGGGCTTTCCACCCATGGCTTGAAGATGAAGCGGCCCTTGCCGCGTTTGAAGGTTTCCGTGTGCAGGATCTTGGTGTCACTGCCGTCGGCCTTCACGGGCCATTGCTTTCCGTTCTCGCCAAGATCCTCCCACTTCACCCCGGCGAAGAAAGGCACGATGCGGCTGATCTCTTCCAATACCCAGTCCGGATGGTACGTGGTGCTGGCGTTGCCGCTGCGGGTGCCGGTGCGCTTGGCGTAGCGTTCCATCACATCGCAGACGATCTGGCCATCCGACCTTGTGCCTTCCAACGGCGGCACCACTTCGTTCACGCGTTGGATGCGGCGTTCGCCATTGGTGAAGGTGCCGTTCTTCTCCAGGAAGCTGGCCGCGGGCAGGATCACGTCGGCATACTTGGCCGTATTGGTCATGAAGATCTCCTGCACCACCAGCAGTTCGAGGCTTTCCATGGCCTTCATCACCTTTTGGGTGTTGGGGTCGGTCTGCACCACGTCCTCACCCATCAGCCACAGGGCCTTCAGTTCACCGTTGATGGCCGCATTGAACATCTCGGGGATCTTCCAGCCGATGCGCGTGGGCATGGGCACGCCGTAGTGCGCCTCGTACTGCTTGTTCACCGCGCTGCTGGTGAGGTCCAGGTAGCCCGCGCCTTGGTGGGGCTGTGCGCCCATGTCGGCGGCGCCCTGCACGTTGTTCTGTCCGCGCAACGGGTTTACCCCCGTGCCGCGCCTTCCTACGTGGCCGGTCATCATGGCCAGGTCGGCGATCTGCATCACGGCGAAGGTGCCTTGGTAGTGCTCGGTGACGCCTAAGCCGTGGAAGCTCATGGCCGCAGGGGCCTTGGCGTAGGCGATGGCGGCTTGGCGCACCAGTTCGCGGTCCACGCCGGTCTCGCGTTCCATGGCGGCCATGTCCACGCCGAGCACTTCCTTCCTGAAATCCTCCCAGCCCTCGGTGCGGGTGTCGATGAACTCCTGCTTCACCAGCCCTTCGTGGATGATGTAGTACAACATCATGTTCAGCAGGGCCACGTTGGTGCCAGGCCGCAACTGCAGGTGGAAGTGGGCGTAACGGGCCAGCTCGGTGCGGCGCGGATCGATCACGATCAGCGTCTTGCCCTTCATCACGTGCTGCTTGATCTTGGCGCCGGTAACGGGGTGCGCGTCGCTGGGGTTCGCACCGATCACCAGGATGGCGTGCGTGTCGTTCAGGTCGTCGATGCTGTTGGTGGCCGCGCCGGTGCCGAAGGTCTCCTGCATGCCGAGCGCCGTTGGGCTGTGGCACACGCGCGCGCAGCAGTCAATGTTGTTGGTGCCCACCAGCGCCCGCATGAACTTTTGCATGAGGTAGTTCTCCTCATTGGGGCAGCGCGCGCTGCTGATGCCGGCGATGGCATCGGGGCCGTGCGCGTCGCGGATGGCGATGAGCCGGTCCAGCATGAAGTCGTAGGCCTCGTCCCAGGTGGCGGGTTGCAGCTCCCCGTTCCTGCGGATCAGCGGGGTGCGCAGGCGGTCGGGGTGGTTGTAGAATTTGAAGGCGTAGCGGCCCTTCAGGCAGGTGTGGCCCTGGTTGGCCTCCGCATCATAAGGCGCGGTGATACCCGCCACGGTGCCGTCCTTCACCTTCACGTCCAGGTTGCAGCCCACGCCGCAGTAGGTGCAGGTGGTGCGCACCACCTCGTCGGCCACGGTTTCCTTGGCGCGGAACACGTCGGTAATGGCGCTGGTGGGACAGGCCTGCGCACAGGCGCCGCAGCTCACGCAGTCGCTGTCGAAGAAGCTTTCATCGGTGCCCTTCACCACCACGTTGCCAAATCCACGTCCTGCCATGGTGAGCACCATTTCGCCCTGCACTTCGTCGCAGGCACGGATGCAGCGGTAGCAGCCGATGCACGCGCTGAGGTCGCTCACCATGTAAGGGTGGCTGGTGTCCATCGGCGTGTCCAAGTGGTTCCAGCCCTTGGGGTAGCGCACCGCATCCACGTCCACGCCGAGGCGCTTCACCACATTGTAGAGCTCGTTCTTGCCGTGATCCTCGGTCTTCAGGCGCTCGGTGTCGTAGTCGGTGAGCACCAGCTCCACGATGTTCTTGCGCAGCCGCTCCATGCGCGGGCTGTTGGTGGTGATGTACATGCCATTGCCGATGGGGCTGTGGCAGCTGGCCATCACCTTCTTGGGGCCATCTTCCTTGAGCGCCACTTCCACCGAACACACGCGGCAACTGCCGAAGGGCTCCAGGTTGGGCGCATCGCACAGCGTGGGCACAGGGTCGGGACCTTTGTGGCGGCGCATGAAGGCGAGCATGGTCTCGCCCTGGATGATCGGGAAGGCCTTTCCGTCGATGAAGGCAGTGCCCGCGTCGGTGGCGGCCTTGTTGGCGCTGGAGGGCGCGCTGGCTGTGCGCGCGGCCGGTGTAGCGGGCGATCCGTGCTTGGCTTGCGGCGTATTCATGGCGAGTTCGGTTGAAGGCTCAAGGCGGTCTTACGGGTTGTTCTTGAAGGCGGGCTGGAGTTCATCGGCGAAGTATTCCAAGGCGTTCTTCACGCCCAGCGGCAGGCCGCCGCCCAGGGCGCAAAGGCTGCCGATCTCCATGGTCTCCAGCAGGTCGTCGAGGAGCTGCCGGTCCATCAGGCGGCCTTCGGTGGCGCCTTCGATCAGCTCCTTGCCGCGCACCGAGCCGATGCGGCATGGGAAGCATTTGCCGCAGCTTTCCACGGAAGCGAACTCGAAGAGGTGCTTGAGGTACTCCACCATGGGGAAGTTCTCCGGGATGGAGAGGATGCTGGCATGGCCCAGGAGAAAGCCTTCCTGCTGGAAGCTCTCGAAGTCGATGGAGAGCGCGTTCACCTTGTGCAAGGGCACGATGCCGCCGAGCGGTCCGCCGATGTGCAGGGCTTTCGTTGGACGGGCAAAGCCCTGGCCCAGCTCATCGATCACGCGGGCCAGCGGGGTGCCGCACTCCACTTCGTACAGACCGGGCCGCTTGAAACCGCTGTCCAGGCACACCAGCTTGCTGCCGTTGCTCTTTTCGCTGCCCAGCTTGGCGAAGGCGGCACCGCCGTGCTGCACCACCCAAGGCACACAGGCCAGGGTTTCCACGTTGTTCACCACGGTGGGCCTGTTGAAGAGGCCCTGCTGTGCGGGGTACGGCGGACGCGTGCGCACCTCGCCACGCTTGCCTTCGATGCTGTTGAGCAGCGCGGTTTCCTCGCCGCAGATGTATGCCCCGGCGGCCTTGATCACGCGGAAGCGCCAGTTGAAGCCGTTGCCCTTGATGTCCTTGCCGATCCAGCCGTTGGCAGCCAGCTCATCGATGGCTTTCAATACAATGGTGCGCGCTTCGGGATATTCGGCGCGGATGTACAGCACACCGGTATCGGCACCTACGCAATACCCGGCGATCATCATGCCCAACAGCACCAAGTGCGGGCGCTGCTCCAGCAGGTAGCGGTCGCTGAAGGCGGCGGGATCGCCCTCGTCAGCGTTGCACACGATGTACTTGCGCGGGGTGCCGTTGCCGGTGGTATCCTCCGCGTTCCGGCAGGCTTCCAGTTTGAAACCCATGGGGAAGCCTGCACCGCCGCGGCCGCGGATGGTGGCCAGCTTGATCTCGTTGAGCACGTCCGCGCTGTCGCTCTTCAGCACCTTCTCCCACAAGGCATAGAATGCGGGCAGCGAAGGCATGGGCGCGGTAAGGATGGGCTGAGCCATGGAGGTGCCCACGTGATGATGTCCGCCGGCATCCACGGCCACTTTCTTCTTCGCCTCCACCTCCTTCACCAGCTCGCCCACCTTTTCAATGGCGCTGCCGCTGTAGTTCAGCCCGCCCACGTTGAAACTGCTGTTCTCGTGGCAGCGGCCCATGCAGCACATGTGGCCGATTTCCTCTTCCTTGTAGTGATTGCGCAGCTCATCCTGCACGTGCTGCTGCGTGCCCGCCACCAAGCAGGCGCTGCCGTTGCACACATAGGCTTTCTTGCCCTGGTTCTCCTTGTTCAGGAAATCGTAGAACGAGGCCGCGCCGTAGGTCATGGCCTCGCCGATCAGGAAATCCTTGGAGATGGCGGTCAAGGTGGCATCGGTGGGCGAGCCGCCTTCTCGTTCGGCAGCTTGTTGCAGACGGTCCCAGAGGGCGTCGTCCAGTTCCTTGCCGTCGCGGCCGGAGAGGGAGGTGATGTTCTTGGACATGAGGCACCAAAGTAATGCGGAACGGGTCGGCTCGCCTAATTTCGCGGCCATGCGCACCCTGTCGCTTTTCGCGGGCATCACGTCCTTACTGCTGGCCAGCACCGGTTGCACCAAGGAAAACCAGGATGACCAAGGCTACAGGCCCGCCGGCATCACCTTCCGCACCGACTCCGGATACACCTTCCAGAACGATACCGTGGGCTTGGGCGACACCCTGCGCATCGGTGCCATGGTGGCCAAGGGCTCAAAGGACCTGGACGTGGTGTACGTGGAGATGCGCGTGAACGGCGGCAACTGGGCCAAGCAGGACACCTTCCCCTTCACGCAGAACCCCATGGCCGTGGATTTCCAAGCCATCATGGGCAACGAGCCGCATACCGAGGACTGGAGCGTGCTCGCCGTGGAGCACAATGGCGATGCCACCCGCCGCAGCCTCACCTTCACGGTGCAATAGCAGCACCGCGAGCGGTACTTTCGCGGCGGCCTTTCTGGGTCCTTATTGATTTGTTGATGTACCGCGACAAAAGTGGTGTTTGCACTGAACGCTGACCTGGAATTCACCTCAACGGTGATGACGAACGAACAAATCCTGCATCTGGTCCATGCGCTGTGTTCCCACGGTGTGGAACAGAGTTGGTTTGAGTTCAAGCTCAACAATAGTGACCCCGCCAAGCTGGGTGCAAACTTGTCAGCAGTGGCCAATGCCGCCTGCTTGGCCAGCAAACCCTTCGGCTATGTGGTCTACGGCGTGAACAATGCCGATGGCCGGATAGTGGGCACCGAATTCCATCACGAGGAAGCCAAAGTAGGTGGGCAAGCATTGCTGCTCTGGCTTGCCAAAATGATCTCGCCTGAAGCGGCACCAACTGCATTCACAGGGATAACCACCTCAGGGCAGCGCATGGTTGTTTTCCAAGTATGCGCGGCACATGGTTTCCCGGTGAAGTTCAAGGACCAGGCGTATGTGCGCATTGGCCCCAACACCACTGCGCTGAAGGACCATCCCGTCCTGGAACGCAGTATCTGGAACAGCGGAGAAGATTGGTCGGCAAAAGTCCACCCTACAGCCACCTTGTTCGATCTGGATGAGGATGCGATTGAAACAGCACGCGTTCAGTTCAAGGAAAAATTCCCGGCCAAGGCCAACGAAGTCGATGATTGGAGCGCGCGTACATTCTTGGACAAGGCGAAGGTGACCGTGCAAGGGAGCGTAACCCATGCATCGTTGCTGCTATTGGGAAGGCCGGAAGCCTCCAGCTTGCTCAGCCCGGCCATTGCACAGATCAGTTGGTTCCTGCGGACGGACCGGAACGACAGTGTGGATTATGCCCATTTTGGACCGCCCTTCATCCTCTCCGTGGACCAGGTGTTGGCCAAAGTCCGCAACTTGAAGGTACGTTCGCTGCCCAGCGGCACCCTCTTCCCCAAGGAAAGGGACCGCTACGATCAATGGGTGATGCGCGAAGCATTGCACAACTGCATCGCCCATCAGGATTACCACCGCCGGGAACGGATACAGGTGGTGGAACGGGAAAACCAACTCTTGTTCGAGAATGCCGGATCCTTTATTCCCGGACGGGTGGAGGACGTGCTCGCACAGGACACACCACCGTCCAGATACCGGAACCCCTTCCTGGCGCAAGCCATGGTGAACCTCAACATGATCGATACCGAAGGTGGAGGCATCCGGAAGATGTTTCTGAAACAGCGTGAGCACGCCTTCGCACTGCCGGATTACGACCTGAGCGAACCCGCACATGTCCGCGTCACCTTGGAAGGCAGGATCCTGGACGAAGCCTATACGCAACTGTTGCTGGACCGCACGGACTTGGACATCGACATCGTGCTGCTGTTGGACAGGGTGCAACGCGATCGATCGATCAGCAAGGACGAATACCGCAAACTAAAGTCCTTGGGGCTGGTGGAAGGGAGGTATCCACGGATTTTCGTAGCAGGACCAGTGGCACGCACCGCCGGGGCAGAGGTGGGACACATCAGAAGCAGAGGGTTGGGCAATGCCAAAGTGCGGGAATTCATCCTTCAATTGATCGAACAGCACCCTGGAACCCCACGGCCCAAGATCAACGAACTCGTTTGGGACATGCTCCCCTCATCGCTAAATGACGAAACTAGGAAGTCGCGCATCCACAACAACATTCAATGGTTGGTACGGGAAGGCAAAATCCACAACAAGGGTGGAAGGGGAAAGTCGTCCCGATGGTTTGTCGGCCCAGCCCAGATGAAATAACAAACAGAACGGGCAAAAAAACACAATACACAATCGCATGTCTTTGATCCATAGCGTGTTATGAGCGTGTTGTGGACATGCAGTCAACAAACTCCCGACAAACTCTCAACAATCTTTGCCACCCTCAAATAGTACCATGTACCGTACCCACACCTGCGGCGAGCTCCGCCTTGCCGATGCCGGTAAAACCGTGACCCTCGCCGGATGGGTCCAGCGCAGCCGCGCCATGGGCGGCCTCACCTTCGTGGACCTGCGCGACCGCTACGGCATCACCCAGCTCAGCTTCAATGCCGAACGCGACAAGGCCCTCTGCGACCAGGCCAACGAACTGGGGCGCGAGTACGTGGTAGAAGCCACCGGCACGGTGAAGGAGCGCGAAAGCAAGAACAACAACATCCCCACGGGCGGGATCGAGTTGGTCGTCACGGAACTGAAGGTGCTCAATGCGGCCAAGACCCCCCCCTTCACCATTGAGGAAGAGACCGACGGCGGCGACGACCTGCGCATGAAGTACCGCTACTTGGACCTGCGCCGGGCCAACGTGCGCAAGAACTTCGAGCTGCGCCACCGCATGGCCATCGAAACGCGCAACTACCTCAGCGCACAGCATTTTTTGGAAGTGGAAACGCCCGTGCTGATCAAGAGCACGCCGGAGGGCGCCCGCGATTTCGTGGTGCCCAGCCGCATGCACCAAGGCGAGTTCTACGCGCTGCCGCAAAGCCCGCAAACCTTCAAGCAACTGCTGATGGTGGCCGGCATGGACCGCTACTTCCAGATCGTGAAATGCTTCCGCGACGAGGACCTCCGCGCCGATCGCCAGCCGGAGTTCACCCAGATCGATTGCGAGATGGCCTTCGTGGAGCAGGAAGACATCCTGCAGATGTTCGAGGGCCTGGCCAAGCACCTGTTCAAGTCCGTGCTGGGCAAGGAGTTCACGGAGCCATTCCCCCGAATGACCTACGACGAGGCCATGCGCAGCTACGGCTGCGACAAGCCCGACCTGCGGTTTGGCATGAAGTTCCAATACCTCACCCCGGCCCTCTCCCAAGGAGAGGGAGGAATGCCCCTCACCCCCGGCCCCTCTCCGGGGGAGAGGGGGGCTGATCTCGCAAGAGGCCACGGCTTCAAGGTCTTCGATGAGGCCGAATTAGTGGTGGGCATCAACGCCGAAGGCTGCGCGGGCTGGAGCCGCAAGCAGACCGATGCGCTGATCGACTTCGTGAAGCGCCCGCAGATCGGGGCCACCGGCATCGTGTTCCTGAAGTGGACCGAAGAGGGCCTGAAGAGCACCGTGGACAAATTCTTCACCCCGGAACAACTGCAACAGTGGGCTGAGCGCTGCGGCATGAAACAGGGCGACCTGCTGTGCATCATGGCCGGCAAGGCCGACAAGACCCGCAAGCAACTGAACGAATTGCGCCTGCACATTGGCGACCTCTGCAACCTGCGCGACCCGTGGACCTTCAGTCCGTTATGGGTAGTGGACTTCCCCTTGCTGGAACAGGACGAGGAAAGCGGCCGCTGGCACGCCATGCACCACCCCTTCACCGCGCCCAAGCCCGAGGATGCGCACAAACTGGAAAGCGATCCCGGCAGCGTGAAAGCCAACGCCTACGACTTAGTGATCAACGGCACAGAGATCGGCGGCGGCAGCATCCGCATCCACGACCGCGCCTTGCAGGAGGCCATGTTCCGCGTGCTGGGCTTCAGCGATGCCGATGCCCGCGCCAAGTTCGGTTTCCTGATGGAGGCCTTCGAGTACGGCGCACCCCCGCACGGCGGCGCCGCCTTCGGCTTCGACCGCTGGGTAAGCCTCTTCGGCGGCCGCAGCGACATCCGCGAGTTCATCGCCTTTCCCAAGAACAACGCGGGCAAGGACGTGATGATCGACGCGCCCAGCCCGATCGATGCGGAGCAGTTGAAGGAATTGGGGTTGGAGGTGAAGGGGTGAGATTGGCTTTACCGTAAAAGCACGGGCCGCATTGGTGGACGCGGCCCGTACTGTTCAATGACCTGCCTGTCCTTACCGCACCACTTTCACCGCGCGTTTCACTACCACCGCACCATCCAGCATGTACGTGCAGAAATACGTGCCCGAAGCCAGCCTGCTGGTGTTCCACTCGTATGTGTATGCACCAGCCTCGGCTTGTTCTTCACGCAGGGTGCCCAACGGCTTGCCGTCGCTGGTACTGAATTGAAGGCTTACCATGCCCGCCTGTGGTACGTAGTAGCCCAGCGTGGTGCGGTCCGTGAACGGATTGGGCTGGATTGTCAAGCGTTGTTCCCGCACGTCTTCCAAGCCCGAGGTGTTCATCAACCCCCCTTCGCCACTTCGCCCCATGCCGGGGTGCTGGGTAGCGCAGCACTGGGCAATTTCTTGCTGAAGTTGGCTGATCCTGTCCTGTTGTTGGTCGATCATCTGTTGCTGCTGCTGGAATCCAGCCACCAGCAGGGGGATCAAGCCGGTATAGTTCATCGCCTTGAAGGCGAGTTCGGGCTCAATGATGCTTCCCGCAGTATCCTGTTGGGCCGGGCGGGTCACCTCCTTCACCAGCTGGGGGAATACCGTTTCCACCTCTTGCGCGATCAATCCAAATTGGGGGTCTTCCGGAAAGTGGAGGTAGGGATACAGGGTGGTGTTGAAGGTATACGACTTGGGGTGCAGGCCCATCAACCCAGCCACCGTTTCCGGCAGGGACAGGTCGGTCATGTTTTGCTTCAAGTTTTCGTCGGAGTATTGCCACGCGGCCGCACCGAGAAATCCTTGCCCATCAAACCAGGCAGCCCAGTCATTCCCTCCCCCGGCACCGGAGGCCCTTCCATAGACCCCGATCGTCCTCAAAGCGTTCCCGTTACTGGCAGTTGCCGTACCGCGCACGCCGACCAAGTCTTGCGCCGTGCCCGGGGCATTCACTCCATTGCTGGATGCGCCTTCCACGCCGTATGCATACTTCCCGTTTTCCGCAATTCCCTGGACCCCCGTCAACACGTTGGAAGAAAAGCTGGTGGACAACGCAGAACTCGCCGTGCCGCGTACACCACGCCCTCCACTCAAGTCTGACTTGTACCGGCCCACGATCACATCATTACCGAACAAGCCTGGTGAAGTCGTGAACACCTCCAATTTGGCCTTGGGTGAACTGGTGCCAATGCCCACCGCGTCAGTTTCGTCGGGGCAGTCGTTGCTGGTGCCCACTGCCGTGTACACATCATGATCCACGCTTGGCCCTGAAACTCCGCTGTTCATTAAGGTCCACTCGCAGCCGTTGGACGGCAAGGAGGAAATTGGCCGCCAATACACCCTTCCATTCGCAGGGTTGGCCACCAGGAATCTGTCGTAGGTGTCGTTCCGGTACAACGTGGGGTGTACGAAGCTGCGCAGGCGTATCGTTCTGTCCAGCAGGTCCACCCGTTCATCCGGTTGCAAACCCACAGCCTGCCAGTCACCTACGCCCAGGAAGCCGCTGGGGTGCATGCGTGCGATCTCGCGGCCGCCCATGGAGTTTGGTCCCGCACCGTTGGTATAGTCGGCGGTGAACAGGAACTTCATCACATCGGGGCCGACACCCACCCCTTCATTGTCGCCCCACTGGATCACTGCCGAGGTTTGGTCCGAGCCCGCCTCCACCCGGTGCCCCACGTACATCTGGTCGCTGTTGGTGGTGAAGGTGATGCCATTGTCCATCCAGGACCGGTAGCTGGCGGAAAGCACACTGGTGGTGCCATCGTGCAGGTGCAAGCGGCTGAAGGGGCCGGGGCCGTTGGCCCATAGCGTGTTGTTCGGGCTCAGTCCTACTGCACCAAACTTTCCTTGACCGGAAAATGAACCGATCGTATAGGTCTGGTTGGCATTGATGCGCAGGCGCTGGGTTGCATTGGTGCGCAGCATCAAGGCATTGTTGTCGGTGGTGCCGAGATAGTGGGTCAACGGACTTGTACCACCATTCCCAGGCAGCACCCACGGTGATTGGGCCAATAGGGCGGTGGTCATCATAAGTGTCCCCGCCAAAGTGCTCGTACGTTTCATTGGTTGCGGTTGTTAACGCCCGCAACACCCTTCAATCCTTGAAGAACCTTAGATGTTCAACCCTTCCCTCTGCAACAGCATTCACGATATAGGTGCCTGTGGGCAACCACGGGGGAATCGCGATGGATTCATGCATGGGAACACGATCATACCGCTGGACCATTCGCCCACAGGCATCTACGATGATTATCTGCATCAATGGTGCGATGCCGCTCCAACTGATGTGTTCGCCATTGCAGGTCAAGGCAGGTCCGGAACTTTGTTCAACCACGCCCACCGTAATGTCCTGCAGTTCCACGCCATCCAGCAGGTAGTACGCAGAAGTATAGTTCGATCCGCTGACTTCCCCCACTGCAACTTGGTCATTCGGCACGAACGAGCCAATCGTGAGGAAGGCCTCGCCACCCAGTGCCACCATGAATCCTTCCAGCACACCCCAGTCATCCGCTTGATTAAGGAATGGGTCGCCGCTGAAGGTGATCTGGGGCTCCATGTGGATCATTCCCCAACCATCCAGCGATATGGGGTCTTGGGTGAACAATGCCCCCAATTGGTCCACCGCATACCGGAATGCCGAATAGGCTTGATACCGTATTCGCAGCCTATATGTGTGCCCCGCAAGTAATCCCACCAATAGCGGAACAGAGCAATACTCCTTAAGGGTATCACCGTCATTGAATGCGTAAAAACCTGCAAACCGATCGCCATCAAACGGCACCCTGAACAATTCGGGATTGATGGGGTCGTCAACTGACAGGGATGTTCCACATTCGGAAATGCTGTCAATAGTGTAGAGATCAGGTGTCCCGGTACTAGGCGAGAACCACGGGACTGCCAACTCTAGAGCATAGGCCCATGGGGTGCCCACACAACTAGGCGGTTCCTCGAAGCTCCCATTGGGCACGAGGTTTTGTGCCATCGCCATCCCGGCGAGGGCAAAAAGGTTCAAGGAAAGAAGGAGTGCTTTGGGCATGTTGTTCTTCTCCGTTCTTGTTTGCCGCACCATTGGCACGTGGAGGTGTGCCCTCCGCTTCCGGTCCGCCTGCGGCACCGGGTGCTCACCGCCCCGCCCGGCATGCAGCGTGTTACGGGCAGGGTCGGTACCTTTGTTCAGCTTTTGTTCATCTGCTTTCGCGAGTTGGTGGGACATGAGCGACCAAGGCCCTCGGTGTTCGCAGCACCGGGGGCTTTATCGTTGGGGTAACACCATGTGGGGTTACCTTGTCGGCTTTGAAAAATTGTGGCCGGTGGCCGGTGGCCGGTGGCCGGTGGCCGGTGGCCGGTGGCCGGTGGCCGGTGGCGCTACGCGCAAGCCAAGCAAGGAGGCTATGGAAAGTTGCGCGTTCATGATGGAACGAATGTAACGAATTTTAAGTGGTGTGATGATGACCGTTGATAAGTCGTGGCGCAGGGTCCGCTATGGGCCGGAAGTGTTGTAGGCGAGACCAGCGGGAGGGAAGAAAAGTTCTACGGCTACCTCATCCCGGCGCTCGGCTTGGCACGGATGCCAAAATCTGCCGAGTGCCCGGCTCGCCATCCGCCTCTGGCGGGCTCCCGCTGCATTCTCCCACCTTGGGTGCCTGCCTGTCGCCGGGATGTGGGAGCCGTAACTCCGGGAGGCACCTGTTCAATATCTTTCCACCGATGAACGAGCAAGACGAAAAATTCCTGCGGGAAGCCATCACCATGGCCCGAGCAGGCATGGAGCGCGGCGATGGAGGCCCCTTTGGTTGCGTGATCGTAAAGGACGGCCTGGTGGTGGGCAGCGGCAACAACCGCGTTACCAGCACCAACGATCCCACGGCCCATGCGGAGGTGGTGGCCATCCGTGATGCTTGTGCGAAACTGGGCTCCTTCCAACTGGACGGCTGTACGCTGTATACCAGCTGCGAGCCCTGCCCCATGTGCTTGGGCGCCATCTACTGGGCGCGTCCGGACCGCATCGTATATGCCGCCACACGGGCAGATGCCGCCGATGCGGGCTTCGATGACCAGCTGATCTACGATGAGCTGCCTTTGCCGCCCAACAAGCGAAAGCTCCCCATGGAGCAACAGTTTGGCGCCGAAGCTATGCAAGTGTTCGTGGAGTGGAAGGGGCTGGAGGGAAAGGTGAAGTATTGAGCACAGTGCGGCGATCTGATACTTGGGTCAATGGACTAAGATGGACGGGGTGGACCAGGGGCCGAATGGCACCCTGGTCCACCCCGTCCATCAGCCTAGCTTGCCCACACGTGCTGCACGCTTGGCAGCCGCCCAACAAAAAAACCCCGCTCTCGCGGGGCTTCTTTGTTGGCCGACCAGGGCTCGAACCTGGACTCTTCTGAACCAAAATCAGACGTGTTGCCAGTTACACCATCGGCCAATACCGCTTCCACAGGCAGTAACTATTCCCCGGCGGAAGCGCGGCAAAAGTAGAAAGTTCCGCAATACGGCAACACCCGGTGATCGGCATGGGGCTACTTTCGGTAGTTTCGCCGCTTATCGCAGCTATCCAACCCCATGAATTTCAAGAAGCTGAACAACCTGACCGGCTGGTTCATTTTCCTGGTTGCCGCTTGGACCTACATCTCCACCATTGAGCCTACGGCGAGCTTTTGGGATTGCGGGGAGTTCATTGCCACGGCATACAAGCTGGAAGTGGGGCACCCGCCCGGAGCCCCCCTGTTCATGCTATTGGCCCGTTTGGCCGGTGCCTTTGTGTCTACGGAGAACGTCCCCGTTGCCGTAAACGTGCTCAGCGCCTTGGCCAGTGCCTTTACCATCCTCTTCCTCTTCTGGAGCATCACGCACATGGCCTACTACCTGGCCGTTCGCAAGCAGGACGAGGAACTCACCCCGGGCAAGGTCATCGCCATCCTGGGCAGTGGCGTTGTGGGCGCATTGGCCTACACGTGGAGCGATTCGTTCTGGTTCAGCGCCGTGGAGGGGGAAGTCTATGCGCTCTCCTCGTTCTTCACCGCCATCGTGTTCTGGGCCATCCTCAAATGGGAACGCGAATCGGACAAGCCCCACAATACGCGCTGGCTGATCCTGATCGCCTACCTCATGGGCCTGAGCATCGGCGTGCACCTGCTCAACCTGCTCTGCATCCCCGCCATCGCCTTCGTGTACTATTTCAAGAAATACACCGTCACCCGAAAGGGCATCATTTACACCTTCCTCATTTCGGCCCTGATCCTGGGCGCCATCCAGGCCGTGATCATCCCGGGGATCATCAAGGTGGCCGGCAAATTCGAACTGCTCTTCGTGAACGACTTCGGGCTGCCGTTCAACACCGGCACCTTGGTCTATGCCGCCCTTATGATCGCCCTGATCGCCTGGGGCCTGTACCGCACTCAACAAAGCGGAAAAGTGGTGCTCAACACGGTGATCCTCGGCATCACGGTGATCTTGGTCGGCTACAGCACCTTCGCCATGGTGGTGATCCGCAGCAAGGCCAACCCGCCCATCGACGAGAACAACCCCGAGAACGTGTTCAACCTGCTGAGCTACCTCAACCGCGAGCAGTACGGCGACCGCCCCCTGATGATGGGCCAGTTCTGGGGCAGCCAGTTGGCCAACCAGCGCGAGGATGGCAACCCGGTGTACACCGCCGTGTGGAAAGTGATGAACGGCAACCGCGTAGACAAGACCTTGTACGATGGGTGGGCGGCGAAGCACTATGTGGAGCAAAGCCCGGACAAGGCCAAGCTGAAGATCAAGAACGAATACGTGATCACCGATGCGCGCAAGGGCACCGAGCCCGTGTACGACCCGGCCACCACCATGCTCTTCCCGCGCATGTACAGTTCGCAGGCCAGCCACATCGATGCATACAAGCAGTGGAGCAACTTCAAGGGGGTGGCCGTGCGCACCACCGATCGGGAAGGGAAGCCTACCGTGATCCAAAAGCCCACCCAGCTGGAGAATTTCCGCTTCTTCACCAATTACCAGGTGAACTGGATGTATTGGCGCTACTTCCTGTGGAATTTCGCCGGCAGGCAGAACGACATCCAGGGCCACGGCGGCATCACCGACGGCAATTGGTACACGGGCATCAAGGCCATCGATTCGCAACGCTTGGGCAACCAGGACACCCTGCCGCCGAGCATGACCAACAACAAGGGCATGAACAAGCTATTCCTGCTGCCGTTCATCCTCGGGCTGATCGGCCTGGTGTACCAGCTCACGCGCGACGTGCGCAATTGGAGCGTGGTCATGCTGCTGTTCTTCTTCACAGGCATGGCCATCGTGATCTACCTGAACCAGTACCCTTACCAACCCCGTGAGCGGGACTATGCCTACGTGGGCTCGTTCTATGCCTTTGCCATCTGGATCGGCCTGGGCGTATACGCGCTATTCGATGCGGCCCGATCCATCACCCGGCGCGAATTGCTCTATGCCGTGGGCGGAATCTTCGCCATCGCCGCCCTGAAATTCCTGGTGGAAGCCCTCTCCGGCGGAGATCACACGGTGTCGTTCAGCCTGTTCTGGATCGGCTTGGCCAGCGGGGCCGCCTGTGGCGTGATGTTCTTGCTGCGCAGCCTGCACAACGACCGCGCCAGTGCCGTGGCGGCCACCCTGATCGGGCTGGTGGTGCCCGTGGTGATGGTGCGCGCCGAATGGGACGACCACAACCGCAGCAACCGCTTCCCCGCCCGCGACCTGGCGGCGGACTACTTGGAAAGCTGCGCGCCCAACGCCATCCTCTTCACCAACGGCGACAACGACACCTTCCCCCTGTGGTACGCCCAGGAAGTGGAAGGCATCCGCACCGATGTGCGCGTGGTGAACCTCAGCCTGCTGAACACGGACTGGTACATCGACCAGATGCGGCGCAAGGCGTACGAGAGCGACCCCGTGCCCTTCAACATGGACCCCGCCAAGTACCGCCAGGGTACGCGCGACGTGGTGGCACTGATCCCCAATGAGAAGATCACCGGATACTTAGACCTGAAGCGCGCCATGGAGTTCGCCACGGACGACCGCAACCTGCAGCAGATCTTCCAATTGGGCAACAAGGATGCCTACATCCCCGCCCAAAAATTCCGCATTCCGGCCGACAGCGCCTTCTGCTTCGGCCCACAAGGCATGCTTTCCGCAGCGGATACCGCCGCCTTCACCGGCGCCTTGGAGTGGACCATCAACAAGCAGTACGTGCTGAAGAACCACTTCCTGATGATGGACCTGCTGGCCAACAATGACTGGAAGCGGCCCATCTATTTCGCCGTCACCACCGGGCCGGACAGCTACCTGGGCCTGCAGAACTTCTTCCGCTTAGAGGGCCTCACCTACCGCTTGGTTCCGGTCGCCGAAAAGGCCGCCACCCCTACCACGTATGGCAGCGTGGCCACGGACATCATGTACAACAATGTGGTGAACAAGTTCAAGTGGGGCGGCATGGACTACGGCCCGGGCGTGTATTTGGACGAGAACGTGCTGCGCATGACCACCAACCTGCGCCTGCAGATCGCCACCCTGGCCAGTGAGCTGGCGGCGGAAGGAAAAAAGGCCGAGGCCAAACAGGTGCTGGACCTCGCCCAGGCCAAGATGCCCGAGCACAATGTGCCTTACGACCGCATCATGCTCCCCATCATCGAAGCCTACTACCAGTCCGGCGACACCGTCTCGGCCAACCGCCTCAACCAGCGCCTGTTCACCATCATGGACGAAAACATGGCCTGGTACCTCAGCTTGGACCCGGCGTTTGCCGAGCAGGTGGTGGACGACATGAACATCAGCCAGATGGTGATGGACCGCTTGGCACGGTCCGCGCAGATCAACGGGCAACAGGCCTTGGCCACCAAGCTCATGGCACGCGCGGCGGAAGTGGATACCCTCTACCAAATGAAGTTGGAGGACATTGCCACGCAGGGTACGCGGACCATCAAGGCGCGGTTCTGATGTTCCCCGGGCCGGCCCTGCGCCTGCTGGCCAGGTTGGACCGGCGGCTGATCTGGCGCTTGCCTGCGGTGGGCAACAAGGTGTTTCCCACGTTTGACGATGGCCCGGACCCGCAGGTGACGCCTTGGGTACTGGACACCCTCGCCGCACACGGCGCGCAAGCCACGTTCTTCTGCACAGGCCGGCAAGCCGAGCGCCATCCCGCGCTCATGGACCGGATCCGCCGGGAAGGGCATGCCGTGGGGCACCACACCTGGAGCCATGCGGATGGCTGGCGCACTTCAACGCGCGCTTGGCAGCGCGATGTGCTGCGGGCAGCCGGGCACATCGGCGGCGAGCTGTTCCGTCCACCCTACGGGCATCTGCCGCTCGGCCAGACCCGCCCGCTTTGCAAGCGGTTCCGCGTGGTGATGTGGGACGTGATGGGCTATGACTTCAAGCCGGGACGAAGCGGAGAGGCCTGTGCCCGCCACGTGCTCGGGCAGGTTCGGCCGGGAAGCATCATCGTGCTGCACGACAATGCCAAGAGCGCCACGTGCCTGCGCGGCGCCCTGCCGACCATCTTGGCGGGGCTCCGCACGAAAGGTCTTCAACCCGCCCCGTTGGACGACGGGGTTACAGACCGCTCACAGCGGTGACCTTGTACTCCACCCGCTCGTTCTCGGCATGCTGGGCAGCGGTGCATTCCACTCCTGCACCGCAGGGATTGGTCGGCTTTGTGGTGCCATACGCCTGTACCACAAGTTGCTCCTTCCGGATGCCTTTGGCACGCAGGTAGTCTTCGGTCACCTTGGCGCGTGCCTGGGTCAGTTTCAGTGCCGCATCCGCCCCTAAGCGCGTGTCCGCGTGCACCGCCACTTCAAATTTCAATGCCGGGTTCACCTGCACGCGGTCCGCCAGGGCGTCCAGTTCGGCCTTGGCCGCGGGGGCCAGGTTGTTGTCGGCACCGGTCCATTTCACATACTTCAACGGCAGCGCGCGCCCCACCTCCACTTCTTCCATGGCCAAGTCTTCCTTCATCGGGCCCAGTTCAATGATGCCCCGGCTCATGCCCATGGTGGCCACAGGCACGCTGACGGTGAAGAAGCCGGGTTTTTCCAGCATCACCTCAAACTGCTCATTGGGCTGCAGGCGGAAGAGGAAGTCACCGCCCGCTTCGGTGGTGCGCACATCGCTGAAGAAGCTGGCCAAGTTCACCACGCTCACCTTCACCCCCTCCACAAACCCGATCTTGTCCTTGTACTGCACCGTGCCGCGCAGCCAGATGCCCGCGTCGGGGATCACATGCACATCGCGCGCCACGATCTGCTGCTGGCCGATGTCTTCGGTGCTGAAATGGACCAGCCCGTCGTAATGGCCGGCCATCCGCGCCCGTATGGCGTACTCCTTGTTCTCCTTCACCGGGAAGGAATAGCGCCCGTCCGCCGCCGATCGGCCGGTTTCCTCCACGTTCCCGTCGGCATCCAGCAGATCCACCGCTGCATCGGCCACCGGTTGCCCATTATCATCGTCCACCACCGTGCCCGTGCACAGGAAGCGCTGCTCCAGCGGGTAGTGCATGGTGAAGGCGTAGAGATCATCGCCACCGGCCCCCCCGGGCCGGTTGCTGGTGAAATAACCCTTGCTGCCCGCCGGATCGACCACGAAGGCAAAATCATCCTTGGGCCCGTTCACCGGCGCCCCCACGTTGATGGCAAAGGCGAACTGGCCGTTGGCGCCGCGCTTGGCCGCGAACACGTCCAAGCCGCCCAGCCCGGGCAATCCGTTGCTGGAGAAGTAGAGGGTGCCGTCGGCGGACATGAACGGAAAGAGCTCGTTGTGCGCGGTGTTCACCCCCGGCCCCAAATTGCGCGGCTCGCCCCATTGCCCGCCCCGGTTCTCGCACACGTAGATGTCCGTGCCGCCATAGCCGCCGGGCATGTCGCTGATGAAGAAAAACCAACGGCCATCGGCGGAGATGGCCGGATGGCCGACCGAGCATTCCGGGTTGTTGTACAGGAAGGGGTCGGACCCCATCCACCCGTCGCCGTCCCGGCGGGCATGAAGGATGCTCAGCCGGTGGATGCCGCTCTTGCCCTTGGCTGCATTGGTGCGCGTGTACCACAGGGTACCATCCGGGGCCACCACCGCCGGGCCCTCGTGCAGCTTGGAGTTCACGTTCCCCGGCAAGCGCCTTGCGCCAACCAGGTCGCCATCGGCCTGCACACCGGCCACATACAGGTCCAGGAAGGGCTGGTGGTCCCACGCGGCGCGCCACTGGATGCCCACGGTGGTATCGCGCGCGGATGCGAAGATCACGCGGTCGGTGCCGTCCCATGTGGCCGCCAGGTCGTCCATCGGCGAATTGGCCGATACCTGCTTCACGGTAAAGCGGTCCAGGTTGGTGGTGAATTTCCGTGCAAAGTCCACGATGTTGCTTTTCCTGCCCGCTCCTTCAGGCTGTACCATGCCCAAGTACCGGTCCATCCATTCCTCGGCCTGTTCGTACTTGCCGTTGCCCTTGAGCGCTTCGGCGTACATGTACAGGTCCTGCGGTTCGCGGTTGAGGAATTTCACCACTTGGCCGTACCAGCGCTCGCCTTCACGGGTGTCCCCCAGCTTCATGGCGCAGATGGCCAGCCGCTTCACCACGTGCTCGTTCACCGCGCCCAGGTCGGCCGCTTTCATGTACTCCGCCCGGGCTTGTGCATAAGCCATGCGCTGAAAGTAACGGTCGGCAATGCGCGTGTGTGCTTCCGAATTGCCTTGGGCATGCACGTGTGCCGGGCTTCCCAGGAAGAGTGCCAGCAGCAGCAGGATATGGCCCAAGTACCGGTTCATCAGAAATAGCGCGGCGATACCATCCGCCCTTTGTTGTACTTGAGGTCGTAGCCCAACATCAGCTCATGCGTGCCCGCATTGTAGGCGCCCATCCGCGTGGTGGTCATGTCGAAGGCGTAGCCTACGCGCAGTTGCTCGTTCACCTTCAACTGGGCCATCACGCCAAAAGCGTTCCCCCAACGGTACATCGCTCCGAACCAGACCCGTTCGCGCAGCAGGAAATTGGCGTTCACGTCCAGCGAAAGAGGCGCACCCTCCACCGCCCGAAGGGTCAATGAGGGCTTGAACTTCAGGTCCTGGTTGACGTCCAGCACATAGCCCGCGATCAGGAAGTAGTGCCGGAATTCCTGGTTAGTGGCCACGGTGCCATCATCGCCGATCTTGTTCTCCAGCAGCTTGGGGGCGCTTAGGCCCACATAATACCGGGGTGCATGCCAGTACAAGCCGAACCCGAAGTTGGGCAGGGCCTTGCCGCTGATGCTTGCGTTGTGGGGGTCGGCCTCCACGGTCTTCAGGGCGGCGAGGTCCGCTTGGAAGAAGTTCACGCCTCCGCTCAGGCCGAACGCCAAGCGGGTGCCTGCACCGGTCTTGATCCGGTAGGCCACGTCAAGGAACGCGCTATTCTGTTTGGCCGGCCCGGCCACGTCGTGGATCAAGTTGCCGCCCAAGGCCAGTTGGTTGCCCGGGAGCGGGGAATGCACCGATAGTGTTTGCGTGCTGGGGGCACCGGGGAAGCCGAGCCACTGGTGCCTGCTGAGCGCCATGGCCGTCAATACGTCAGCGCTGCCCGCATAACCCGGGTTGAAGGCCAGCGTGTTGAACATGTATTGGCTGTACATGGGATCCTGCTGGGCGCGCACAACGGGGGCGGCCAGCACCAGGAACACCGTGAACAGTGGAATAGGAAGGCTGCGCGGGCTCATCGGTTCAGGTATACAAAGCCTTTCACGGGTTCGGCGCCATCGCCCAGCTCCAAGATGTAATAGTAGGTGCCCGAAGAGGCATCGCCCGGCAAGAGTGCTTCAGGCGAGCTGCCATCCCACACCACGCGCACGTTATCGTAACCGGTGGCCCGGTACACTTCGCCGCCCCAACGGTTGAAAATGACGATGTGGTTGTTGGGGTAGCCCTCAATGCCCGGGATCGTGAACAGGTCATTGACCCCGTCCCCGTTCGGGGTGAAGGATTCGGGCACGAACACCGTCTCGGTGAAAGTACATGGCGTGCCGCCCTCCACCGTCACCGGCGCACAGTGGTCGGCATCATCCACCGTGAAGGCATACATCACGCTGGTAAGAATGGGTGCACTGGTGAATACGTACGGTGGCTGCGGGCTCAACGTGCCCGCTCCCCCGACCACGGAATACGTGGAGGCAGTGCCCCCGCTGATGGTGAAGCTCACCACATAGGTGCGGTCCTGTTCATTGCAGGTGCGCTGCACATTGCCCACCTCCACGCCGCCTGCTATGGTGAGCGAAACCAAGGCACTGTCCGTCGGGCAACCTGCCACCACCACCCGGTAGCGGTAACGGTATGGGCCGGGCGCAAGGCTGCCGGCATCCACCGATCCGCCTTGCAAGGCGCCGGAGCCGTCCAGGTCGAGCCAGTCGCCGCCGGACTGCGGGCTGCTCCCCAGCAAGGGGAAGAGCTCCACCATGCCCTCATTGCAAACCCGGGCAGCCCCGTCCGTTCCGGCATCTGCAGGTTGGTTCACCTGGATGGTGATGTGGGCGGCCGTATCGGCGCAGTACATGCCTCCTTCCAACTGGTAGCTGTACACACCGGGCGGGTCGGTGGAGGGGTCGAAGAGCGTGTCCGCAGGGGTGCCGTCCGGGGCCAACCAAACACCTCCGCTGTCCGCACCCTGCAGCAGGCTCGCCAGGTCAACCGGCAACCCGGTGGCGCACAACGTAACGGTCGTATCCCGGCCGGGGCTGGGATAGGGGGCGATGAAAAGGTCCACGACGCTTTGGATCTGCCCGCAAGCAATATCCTCCAAGGTATAAACCATGGGGTAGGAGGAGCCGGGCACCAACTGGGTGGCATTGAGGAAGTGGCCGGTGACCGCCCCCACGCCGGTCTGCTCGCTCCATACCCCGCCGGGATCAGGCGAGCCGCCCAATGACCCGAACAGGTCATATTGTACAAGGGCCCCGCAAATGGTGTCGTTCCCACCGATGCCGGCATTGAGCCCCGCGCCGACGTTCACGGTCACGGTGGCCGCTGCCGCGCTGCACGGTGGCGCCCCGGCCACGGTATAGGTGAACACATAGGCCCCCACCGTGGATTGGGTGGCATCGAAAAGGCTGTCCGGCAACGGATTGTTGGCGCCGTCCATCCAAGTGCCGTTGGAATCCGCCGTTCCTCCCAGCGCGGCGAACAAATTCACTGCATCATCCGTGGGGCACACGTTCAGGGTGGCACTGGCGCCTGCTTGCGGGGCCTGTACCTCCACCACCGTGAGCTTAGCCGTGTCATTGGCGCAAGCACCGGTTCCCAAGCGGATGTACAGGAATACACCGCTGCTGTCAACGGCGGGATTGTACGTGGGCCCGTGCGCCGTGGGCGGCGTGCCGTCCCGCTTCCATACCCCACCGTTCTGCGGGCTGCCGGCCAACTGGTCGATCATTTGGAAGGGGCCATCGGCCGAACAGAACGTGTAGCTGTTGTCTTCACCGGCAACTGGCGCAGGTGCTTCCGAAACGGACACCGTGGCGGTGGCATTGGGACAGGGCGATTGGCCCACGACTGTATACACGTAGCTGCCCGGGGCATCCACTGCGGGGTTGTAAATGGGGCCGTGGGGCACGGGGTCGCCGGCACTGGGATGGAAAGCCCAGCTACCCCCGGGGTTGGGAAGCCCGCCAAGCCCAACGCCCAAGTTTTGCGAAGGGCTGTTGGAACAGAACGCCATGGTTCCGTTTTGGCCGGCATTCACGGCGCCAATGATGGAAACATTCACCACTGCGGTGTCCGCCGCACAGCTGCCAACGGCAGGCACCACGTACTGGTAGGCGCCGGGCGGGGCGGTTTGTGGGTCGATCACGGGGCTGGCCATCGCCCCACCCGCTCCCGGGAAGTACCATGTTCCCCCGCCATCATGCACGCCGATGAGCGTGGACAGGTTGATGTTGCCACTGCTGGAACAGGTGGTGATGCTTCCGTCCGTTCCGGCGTTCGGTCCGTTGAGGATGGACAGCGTGAGGCGGGCGGTATCGGGTGCGCAATTCGCGGAGCCGCTGAGCACGTACTGGAAGTGGAAGAGACCTTCGCCCACTTGCGCCGCATTGAGCACACCGTTGAGCAGCCCTGCCTGCGCCGGTGCTTCCTGGGCGGTCCAAACCCCGCCCGGTTGCGGCGTTCCGCCAAGGAGGCCGGTCAGGAAAACGTTGCCGCTGGAGCAGATCGTCACCGATGTATCATGACCGGCATCCAGTTCCGGTGTAACGGTCACCGTTACGGTGGCTGTATCACCCGGGCACGGCCCAACGCCCGCCAGCGTATACCGGAAATGATAAGCTCCTGCCGGTACGCCCGATGGGTTGAACACGCTTCCCGCCAGTTGCCCCGTGCCGTCCACATCGCTCCAGGCACCCCCGCCCTGCCAGGTTCCGTTGAGGCCTCCGAACAGATTGACCGCCGTTTCGCTGATGCAGGCTGAAAGACTGCCAAATGTGCCCGCGTTCGGGGGAGGGACCAGGGTGATCTGTACCGTGGCCGATGCCCCCGTGCAGGCCGCGGACCCGGGAACGGTGTACACATAGGCACCGGCAGGGTCACTGGCGGGGTCGAAGATGGGGCCGTGGGGTACGGGAGATCCGCCGGCTGGCACAAAGGCCCAGTTGCCATTGTTGTCCGGTGTACCGCCAAGCAAGTCCGCAAGCAGCACCAATGGGCCGTTTGTACACAACTGCGGGGCTGTGCTCACGCCCGCCACAGGCTTCCTTTCCACGGTGATCGTCACCTTGGCCGTGTCGTTCACGCAGGGTGCGTCGCCATGCACCACATAGCGGTAAACGTATGTTCCGGCCGTATGCGAACCCGGAGCGAAAATGGAAGACACGATGCTATTCGATGCGTTGATCCAGTTGCCGGATGCATTGATGCCCGTTCCTCCCAACAAGTTGGACATGTCCAGGTCGGGATCACTGGTGCAGGTTGTTGTGCCGCCGTCCTGGCCGGCGTATGCAACCGGGTTTTGAATGATGGTGGCCTGCGCCGTGGCGGATTGGCAAGGAGCCGTGCCCGTTACCGTGTACGTGAAGGTGTGGACCCCCGTACCCTGTTGGGAAGGCACGTAAATCCCGTTCATGAGGGTCCCGTCCGAGTCCCTCCACGTACCGCCCCACGCGGGGTTGCCGTTGAGCACGGAATTGAGCACCACGGCAGCGGTGTCGTCGCAAACGGTCAATACGCCGTTGCTTCCCGCAGTGGGCTTCTGGTTCACTGTTACCGATACGGTGGCCGTGTCGTTTGCGCATCCTCCGGAACCTTGCTTGGTGTAGCGGTAGTTGCCCGGAACATCATTCACGGGGTCGAAGTTGCCGGAATGGCTCGCACCGCTAAAGCTCCAGGTGCCCCCGGTCTGCGGGTTGCCCGTGAGGGCCGGGAACATGGCCGTGATGCCGTCCGTGGAACAGAGCGGCAAGGGGCCGTCACCCCCGGCCCAAGGTGCGGCGGTCACGGTGATCGTTAGGATGGCCTGGGCAGGGCTGCACGGTGAATTGCCCGAAGCCTCCACCGTATAACGGTAACTGTACGTGCCCGGTGCCCCCGGCACAAAGATGCCGTTGCTGACAGGCCCGGAGGGCAACTGGTACCAGGTGCCGTTCAACGGTGGGACGCCTCCCAAGCTGTCCACCATGGCGAACGGGGGGGCCGTAGAGCAGACGTTGATGCTCCGGCTATAGCCGGCAAAAGGCGGGAGGGCCACGGAAACGGCAACCGTGCTGCTGTCATTTGCGCAAGGGGGAAAGCCGTTTACATGATAGGTGTACGTCCCCGGCGGGGTGCTTCCGGGAACGAAGGTGCCCCCGAAATAACCGTTGGAGGGCGCAGGCCCCGTCCATGTGCCTGACATGTCATGCGGCCCGCCCAGAACGTTCACCAGTTGCACGCTCCCCGTACCGCTGCAATACACTACGCTGGTATCCCTGCCCGCATTGGCATGCGCCACCTCAAACACAGTAACGGTGCCCACCTTCATTCCGCACGCCGTACCACCGTCCACCACATAGCGGTACCTGCCGGGTTGGCTGGCGCCAGGTGTATAGTATCCTGTTGAATAGAACACGGAATCCGGATCGAACCAAGCACCGCCGGTTTGGGCACCGGTCAGCAACGGGAACAAGGGGAAGCCCGTGGCATTGTCGCAAACGGTGGTGGTGTTGTCGCCGCCTGCGCGGGGCACGGGAACCACGTTCACCGTGAGTGAACTGGACTTGTCCCCGCACGGGAACGTGCCCGCGACCGTATAGATGTACACCCCGGCGGAATCCTGGCCGGGCACGAACATGTTGGAGTGGACTTGGTTGTAGGGATCCCTCCACGTGCCGGTCCCTGCCGGGGTTCCGCCCAATGCGGCGGTCATGTCAAACGACGAATCACTGGCACACTTGGTCACTACGGCCGGGTTTCCGGCATCAGGTGCCGTGGTTTCGCTGACATGCACCACGGCTGTCGCTGCGCTGCATGGGCCGGTGCCGCTCACGGTATAGGTATAGTCTCCCGGCGCAAAACTGGTTGGCACATAAGTGCCGCTGAACACTTGGTTGCCCGGTGCCGGTTTGCGCCACGTACCGTTGGCTTGGGCCGGGCTGATGTACGGCAACAGGCTCACGGGGGGGCCATCGGAACAGAACGCGGCCCAGCCCTCATGGCCGGGGTTCGGTGCCGCTGTCACGTTCACGGTCACCACGGCGGAATCCGAGTTGCAGCCCAACGCACCGGTAAGCCGGTAGCGGAATTGGAAGGTGCCCGCGCCAGTGCCGTTGGCATTGAAGTACTGGCCGGTCACCTGCCCGGTGCCGTCCAGGTCGATCCAATCGCCGCCCGGCTGCGGCGTGCCGCCGAGCCCGGTGAACAGGTTCACCTGTGTTTCAGAGCTGCACACCGCCTTGGTCCCATTGTTTCCCGCATCCAAAATGGGAACGATGGTTACCCGCACCGTGGCGGTATCGGCCGCACAGGTGCCATTGGCCGGCACCATGTAGCGGAAATCATAGTCGCCCGGCGGAAGTTGCGTGGGCGTGCCGGGATTGAAGAAATGCGAGCTCAGCCGCCCGGTGCCGTCCAGGTCGAACCACGTGCCGTTCAAGTCCGGCGTGCCGTTGAGCGCGTCGAACAAGTCCACTACGGCTTGGCCGCTGCAAATGGTGACCGTACCACTGATGCCCGCATCAGGTGCTTGCGAAACATTGACCGTCACCGTGGCACTGTCCGGTGCACACGGTGCGGTTCCGGTCACTTTGTACTTGTATACGAAAGACCCGGCAACAGATGGGATGAACACACCATTGCTTGAGCTTCCCCCCGGGCCCGTCCACGTACCGCCGACATCCGGGGTTCCGTTCAAACTATCAAACAAGTTTACCGCCGCATCGGTGCTGCACAGCGCAATGGTATTGCTGGTACCCGCCACGGGCCTGCGGTGTTGTGTAACAGTAACCACTGCAGTGGCATTGGCACACGGGCTCAAGCCTACCACGGTGTAGGTGTATCCGCCCTGTACGGCCGAAGGCCCCGGAACGTATGAACCATTGTTGGGGGCATTGCTCGGATCCTTCCAGGTGCCGCCCGCGTCCGGCGTTCCACCGAGTTGGGCAAACAGGTCCGCCGGGGCATCATCACTGCACACGGTAACCGCCCCGTTCGTTCCGGCCTTCGGGGCCGTGTTCACTTGAATGGTCACCTTGCCCGTGTCATTTGCGCACGGGGCCAGCCCATTGACGATGTACCGGTACACCCCTGCCGGGGTGGTGCCCGGTGTGAACGTGGCCGGTACGGTGGTATTGGCCGCATTGATCCATGTGCCTCCCACGTCCACCGGCGCACCAAGGATGGTGCCCATGTTGAAGGGCGGATTGGTGCTGCACTGCACGGTGTTGCCATCAATGCCGGCGCGCGGGGCCTGGTTCTCCACCACCTGCACAAGGGCGGACACATTGGGGCAGGGCGTATTGCCCGCCACCGTGTAGGTGTAGTTCCCGGCAGGGTGGGCGGGATTGGCCGGTTGGTAGATTCCTCCAGGCAGGGCACCCCCGCCGGGTTTCGTCCATGTGCCGTCCGCCTCCGGTGTGCCCGTGAGGTGCGTGAACAGGTCTTCGTTCGGGCTGGTGCTGCAAAGGGTAACGGACCCGTTGCCGCCTGCATCAGCCGCAGCTACCACGTTCACCGTAACGGTTGCCATGGCATTTGCACAAGGTGAAGTTCCCACCACCGTGTACGTGTACACCCCTGCCGGGCTGGTTCCCGGCGTGAAACTGCCTGAAGGGACGGGGCCGCCCGGCCCGGTCCAAGTTCCGCCTACTTCCGGTGTGCCGCCCAACAACGGGAAAAGGGGAAAGGCGGCATCGCTGCTGCACACTGCATGGGTAACACTGGTGCCCGCCTGGGGGGCGGTGACCACGGAAACGGTAACCGTGGATACCGCCGGGGTGCAGGGCGCAATACCATTGACCGTGTATGTATAGGTGCCAGGCATGGACGTGCCGGGCACGAACGTTCCCGTTGGGAAAGGCAGGTTCGTGGGGCCGCGCCATGAGCCGCCTGCGGCAGGGCTGCCGCCCAACTGGGAGATCAGGGTGAAGGGAGCGTCAATGGAGCATTTGGCCACACTGGAGCTGGTGCCGGCGTTGGGCGCAGTACGCACCGTAACTGTCACGGTCGCCGTGGCAGGATCGCAGGGGGCCTGCCCGGCCACATGGTACACGTACGCACCGCCGGGGTCCGTGCCCGGCTGGAACTGCCCGCTGTGCGGCCCGCCCGGACCGGTCCACGTGCCGCCTGCATCCGGCGTGCCGCCCAAGGAATCCCGCAGATTGAACACCGCCCCATCGCTGCAGACCGCCACGGCACGGTTCGCGCCGGCATCCGGTGCTTCGCGCACCGTGATGGTGAGCACGGCGGAGGCATCGGCGCAGGGTGGATTGCCTGAAACCGTGTAGGTGTACGGCCCCGGCGTGGAGGTGCCCGGTGTAAAGGTGCCCGTGCTGGCCGGGGACCAGGTGCCGCCTATGTCCGGCGTGCCGCCCAACTGGGCCAGCATGTTGAAGGGCGCATCATCGCTGCACACCGTGATGCTGCGACTGCTGCCGGCATCGGGCGCTGCCACCACCGTGACCACCACATTGGCCGATGCGTTCGGGCAGGGAGGCGTACCGTTCACGGTGTACACGTAGGTGCCCGCTGCGGAAGTGCCCGGGGTGAACAGGTTGCTCACCGGCGCGCCGCCCAAGGTCCACGCACCGCCTGCATCCCGTGTGCCGGTCAGTTTGGTGAAAAGGTCCACCACGGGGCCGTTGTCGCACGTGTTCAGCGCTCCATTGCCACCGGCGGAAGGCAGGGTGTTTACGGCGATCGTCAGCGTGGCCGTGGCATTGGCGCAGGGCGGTGTTCCCGGCACCGTGTAGGTGTACACACCGGGACTACTGGTGCCGGGAGTAAATGTGTCACTTCCGCCAGGGGACCACGTGCCGCCAGATTGCGGTGTGCCGCCCAATTTGGAAAGCATACTGAAGGGGGCCTCGTTGCTGCACACGGTAATGCTGCTGCTGGTGCCTGCATTGGGCGCGGCCACCACCGTGACCACCACATTGGCCGATGCGTTCGGGCAGGGAGGCGTACCGTTCACGGTGTACACGTAGGTGCCCGCTGCGGAAGTGCCCGGGGTGAACAGGTTGCTCACCGGCGCGCCGCCCAAGGTCCATGCGCCGCCTGCATCCGGCGTTCCGGTGAGCTTGGTGAAGAGGTCCACCACGGGGCCATTGCTACAGGTGTTCAGTGTGCCATTGCCGCCTGCGGAAGGCATCATGTTCACCG
This sequence comes from Flavobacteriales bacterium, assembly GCA_023957375.1. GTDB lineage: Bacteria > Bacteroidota > Bacteroidia > Flavobacteriales_F > PHOS-HE28 > PHOS-HE28. Next base: position 383,083 of record JAMLHB010000003.1, read on the forward strand.
CCACGGTCAGCGTGGCCGTTGCATTGGCACAGGGCGGAGTGCCCGGCACCGTGTAGACATAAATACCCGGCAGGCTCGTCCCGGGGGTAAAGGTGTCACTTCCGCCCGGGGACCAGGTGCCACCTGGCTGCGGCGTGCCGCCCAATTTGGAAAGCATGCTGAACGGCGCATCGTTGCTGCATGCCGTGTAAGTGGCATGGTTGCCCGCATTGGGCGCGGCCACCACGCTAACCGTGACCGTGGCACTGGCCACCGGCGGGCCGGGCACGGTGTAGGTGTACACGCCCGGTGCATCGGTGGCGGGGTCAAAGGTGCCGGGGTGCGCCGCAGGCCCGCTCCACGTGCCGCCGGGGTCGGGCGAGCCGCCGAGGTAGGTGATCAATTGCACTGCGGCGCCGTTGCTGCACAGCGTTGCCGTGCCGTTGGTGCCCGGACCGGCCAGCATAACCGCAACGGGCAGCGATGCGCCATCTGCCCGGTTGGCCCCCAAGCCGGTGAATGGGCAGCCCAAAGACAGCGCTAACGTGACAGTCAACAAAACTTTGTTCACAGTCATGTTCGGTAAAGGTTCCGACGGTAGGAGGGGTAGGTTGGGGATGCGAACGGAAGAATGGCGCCGCAAGATAGACAGGACGGGCCTTTGGCGCCATGGATGAACCCATCATCCCTTATCAGCCATCGACAAAACGGATTTGGGGATCGACCAGCCGACCTCTCACACCCGTGGAATGTTCGCAATGCGGTTATGAAACCAACCTTGGCTGAAGTTAGGGTGCCGTACTGCGGGGCTCCTTCCCGAAGGTGATCGCGAGCATCACCTCGTGCGTTCCGGTGGTGTAATTGCGAAGTCCGGTGGTCGTGAGGTCGTAGCTGTATCCGAACTGGAACGTGTTCTTCATCCAATAGCCCACATTGAATGCAAGGGCATCTTCGGTGCGGTAGGTGGCGCCAAGCCAGATCATATCCCTGTACCGCACCGTGGCGGTAAGATCCACCTTGGGCGGCACGGGATCCACGTACTTCACCAGGAACGACGGTTCCAGCTTGAATTGTTCGCCAAGCGCAAGCCGGTATCCGCCCATGGCATAGTAGTGCGCCGCCAACAGGCTGTTGGTGGGGTCGTTTGTGTCGAAGAATTTCACCTTGTTGCGCATCAGCTGCGGCGCGGCCGCGCCGAACCACCATTGATCATGGTACAAATAGAGGCCGAACGTGGCATCGGGCATCAAAGCGCCGCGCAATTGGTCGTCCATGAGCGGGTCGTCCGCATCGTGCATCTGGATCTTCGATCCGTCGATCAGGAACTGGAGCAGGCCGAAGGACAGGCCCATGCCCAACTTGATCTGTTCGTTGATGCGCAGGTGGTAGGCATAGCTGAACTGCACACCGGTGCGGCGCGAGGGCCCCACGTGATCAGTGAAGATGTAGCCGCCCAAGCCCATGTTGGCGGCCACGGGCGTGGTGGTGGTGAGCAGGAAGGTGCGCGGTGCATCCTGAATGCCCACCCACTGGTTCCGGTGGGCACTTCGCACTTCGAACCAGGGGCGGCTGCCTGCCACTGCCGGGTCATAGAGATAGTCCAGGCTGTTGTACTGGCTGAACTGGGGCAGCTGTTGCGCATTCACCGTTTGCAGGCACGAACCGGCGATCAGGAACGGAAGGAGTTGTCGCATGCTTGCCATGGGTTATCGGATCACGGTGAGCGGGCCGGTGAGCGGCTCGGGGAATCGGTCGTCGTTCAGCTCGATCACATAGTAATAGGTGCCCATCGGCACGGGCTTGCCGTCGTACTTGCCGTCCCACGGCGCGCGGTAGCCCACGCTGCGGAACAAGGGTTCACCCCAGCGGCTGAAGATGCGCACCTCCATGTTCGGGAAGAGGTCCGCGATGTCCAGTTCCCAAACGTCGTTGTACCCGTCTCCATTGGGCGTAAAGCCGCTGGGCACAGTCACCTCGGGCACTACGGTCACCAACACCGAATCCATTGCCGTGCACCCGTTGGGCGCGACGACGGTAAGGAAGAACCACGTGGTGGCATCCACCGTGGCCATGGGATTGGGAATGGCCGCATTGTTCAACACGCTGTCCGGCTGCCAAATGAAGGTGCTGCCGGGCGGGCCTGCCGGGGAGCCGCCCAGTTCCACGGTGCCTTCCACGAAGATCGTGTGGTCATCGCCCGCATCCGCGATGGGCAACGGCAGCACCGTGACCACCACGGTGTCCGCATCACTGCAGGGCCCGTCGGTAACAGTGAGGATGAACGTATGCGTGCCATCGGGCAGTGGGCCTGGAGCATAGGTCGGTGTAGTACCCAGCACCTGGCCTTGGTCGTCCGTCCATTGGAAGGTGGATGCACCTATGCTTCCGCCGCCATCCAATACAACAACCACATTGGAGCATTCATCGCGGTCCGGGCCGGCATCGGCGACCACCGATACCAAGGCCCCCACCAGCACGGTGCCGGTGGTTTGGCAGCCATTGGCATCGGTCACCTGCACCACGTAGGTTCCGGGAAGTATCCCGGCGAGGTCCTCTGCAGTGGATTGGAAGCCGTTCGGTCCGGTCCAGCTGAACGTGTGGCCCGGTGTTCCGCCGCTGGCGGTGATGGACACCGCCCCGTCGCTGGCGGAGCTGCAACTGGCCTGCGCCACGCTGTCCACCGCCACGGTCAATTCCACGGGTTCATTGATGGTGATCGTGACCGAAGTGTCGCAGTTGGCCGCGTCAGTGATCACCACCGTCCAATCACCGGCGCACAGACCACCCACCAGGGAAGTGCCCTGGCCCGAACCCGGCTCGGGGGTCCATTGGAAGCTGAGCGCACCCACGCCGCCGGTGGTGTTGAGGCTGATGCTGCCATCGCAAGCACCGTGGCAGGTAACTTCTTGTACGGTGGCCGTGGGCATGATCGGTTGGAAGGGCAGGATCTCGAACGTGATCACCGTATCGCATCCGGCATCATCGGCGATGGTCACGCTCCACCAGCCGGCACAGAGGCCGCTGACCTCGCTGGTGCCCTGGCCGATGGGATCGCCCGGGGCCCACAGGAAGGTGTAGCCGGAACCCGTTCCGCCCGTGGGCGCCACGGAAGCCGTTCCATCACAGGGGCCATGGCAGCTCTCCCCGAGGAAACCGAGGTTGGCCTCTATGGGCGCTCCCGTTGCAATGGTGAGATCGGTAGTCAACGTGCAACCCTGCGCGTCCATGACGGCCACCTGGTGTACTCCGCCACAGAGGCCCGCCACATCGGTCACATCTTGCGCGATCACCGTGCCGTCCGGTCCGGTCCAAATGATGCCGTACGGAGCAACACCGCCGCTCAGGTCCACGTGTGCGGTGGCTGTGCAATCATCGAAGCACACATTGTCCGTATGGGTTGCGCCTACGGTAATGGGGGCAGGTTCATTCAGGTCCACCGTGAACGTGGTATCGCATTGGAGAACATCGGTAATGGTCACCGACCAGCTTCCCGGCCCCAGGCCGGTAACGGTGCTGGTGCCTTGCCCGCTGGGCGGCTCGGGCGCCCAATGGAAGCTGAGCACGCCGGTTCCCCCGCTTGCGTTCACGTGGATGCTGCCGTCAGCCGCACCATTGCACGTGATGGGGCCCACCACGGCCACAGCATCGATCGCCGGAGGCTCAAGGATCAAAACACCCTGGGTAATGGCGCAACCGGCAACATCGGTGATGGTGACCTGGAAGTTGCCCGCACAAAGGCCAACCACTTGCGCCGTGCCGGTGATGGTGTCGGTGCCGATCACCCATTCGTAGCCGTAGCCGCCCGCACCGCCCGTGGGGCCCACGGTGGCCGTACCGTTGCAACTGCCGTGGCAACTGTCCGGCGTGGTGGAAAGGTTGGCCAGGATCGGGTCCGGCGCAATGACACTCGCCGTGTCCATGCTGATGCACCCGAGGCCGTTCGTCACCTGCACGAAATACAGCCCGGCACACAGGTTGGACAGCACATTGGTGGATACGTTCAGGTCATTGCCTCCTGCATCGAACCAAGCGATGGTGCAGGAAGGCTGGGTGCAATCAAAGGCCACGGCCACCTCTCCGTCGCAATGGTCGGGGCACGTGAGCGTGAAGTCGGTGGTGGCCAGTGTTTCGCCTCCGATGTCGCTCACCGGCACCGGCTGCTCCAGCATGCAGCCATGGGCGTCGGTGATGCGCACGGTATACAGCCCGGCGCAGAGGCCGCTGATCGTTTCACCCGTACCTGCCACCGTGCCGCCTTGCAGCCACTCCACTTCATACGGTGCGGTGCCGCCACCGGGTACTACGTTCGCACTTCCGTCGCACGCCCCGCAAGTGCTCTGGGTGACCGCGGTCACGACCGTGACCGGAGCGGGTGCGGTGATCACCCACGTGATCGTGGTATCGCACCCGTGACTGTCGGAAAGCACCACCGTCCATTGCCCGGGATCCAGTCCCAACGCCTGGTTGGTGCCTTGGCCATTGGGCGGCATGGGTGACCACGCATAGGTGTACGGTGCGGTACCGCCGCCGGTGGTGATGGTGATCGAACCGTCCGTGGCACCGGCACAGCTGATCTGTTCCACTTGCGCAGTGACCGAAAGCGGTGCGGGCGCCGTGATCAGCACCTGTACATTGATGCTGCACCCGTTGGCATCCGTGACCTGCACCGCGTAAGGGCCGGGACACAAGCCGGTGGCTTGCGGCGTGTTCTGGCCACCGCCGGGCTCGGGCGTCCACACATAGCCGTATGGTGCGGTACCTCCCGTGGGCCCGACCGTCGCAGTACCATCGCAACTGCCGTGGCAGGCAGTGGGCGTGGTGCTGAGGTTCGGAAGGATCTGTTGGGCCGGAGCCACATGGGCCGTGTCAAGGCTGAGGCATCCGCTGGCATTCACCACCTGCACCAAATAATCACCCGTGCACAGTCCGCCCAGGGTATCCTGTGAAGCAAGCGCATCCCCGTCCATGTTGAACCAAGCCACGGTGCATGGCGCATCGGTGCAATTGTAGGTCACCGCAACGGTGCCGTCGCAGGTGTTGCCGCAGGTGGTTTGCCCGTCCACCGCCCCGATGACCTCACCATCAGCATCTTGCAAGGCCACTGTGGCCACTGCGGTGCATCCGCTTGCATCGGTCGCCGTGGCCGTGTACACCCCGGCGCAAAGCCCGGTGAGCGTGTTGCCTGTTCCCACCGGCCCGTTCTGGTCGGACCATTCCACCGAAATGGTGCCGGTTCCTCCTGACACGGTTACCGTGGCGGTGCCGTCGCACACTGCGCAATGGCTGGGCGTAGTTGCAGGCACGATGGTGATCGCAGCGGGTTCCTGCACGGTGTAGTTGAGGTCAACACTGCAATTATTGCCGTCGGATACCAGCACCGTGTAGGCTCCTCCGCACAAGCCGTTGATCACGGCACTACCCTGCTGGCCAGCCGGGGGCTCCGGCGTCCATGCATATTGGTACGGCCCGGTTCCGCCCGTGGTGTTCAGTGCGATGCTCCCGTCGCACTGGCCGGCACAACTGACCTCGTTGATCTGCGCATCCACCACCAAGGGATCCGGTTCGGTAACGAGCACACTGAACGTGGCGCTGCACCCGCTCATCTGGTCCTCCACCACCACATCGTAGCTGCCGGCACACAGGCCCGTGACTTGTGGCGTGCCTTGCCCGCTCCCCGGTTCAGGGACCCAACTGAAAGAGAAGGAACCCGAACCGCCATCAATGCCGATGGTGGCCGTGCCGTCGCACAGTCCGGCACAGCTCACCGGGCTGGTGCCCATGTTGCCCACCAGCGGCGCTGGCTCCGCCACCAAGGCGGTATCCACGGTGATGCACCCGGCCGCATTGGTGACGGTGACCAAGTAGCTGCCTGCGCACAAGTCGGTGAGCTGGTCGGTGCCGCTGGCCAAAAGATTTCCACCCATGTCGGTCCACTCCACGGTGCAGAGCGGAGCACTGCAGATGTATGCCACGGCTACTGCACCGTCGCATTCACCGGGGCAGCTGGTGAGCCCATCCGTGGTAGTGATCACCTCGCCGTCCTCATCGCCCACCGGCACTGCCACCTGCGTGGAGCAGCCCGAGGCGTCGCTGACGACCACGGCGTAAATGCCCGCGCACAGGTCCGTGAGCAGGCTGTCGGTGGTGGTGAGGTTCAGCGGCGGCCCCCAGGTGAACAAGTATGCGCCGGTACCGCCTGCCACATGCAGCTGGGCACTTCCGTCGCATTGGCCGCAATGGCTCTGCTCCACGTCGGCGGTAACGGTGATCGGATCAGGTTCCGCCACGGTGTAGGTGGAATCGAACGTGCAGCCGTGCGCATCGGTGATCGTCACGGTCCAATCGCCCGCGCACAGCCCGCTCACCTGGTCCGTACCCTGGCCCACCGCCGGTTCGGGCTGCCACACATAGGTCAACGGTGCACTCCCTCCCATGGCGTCCACATCGATGGCTCCGTTGCACTGCCCCGCGCAGGCCGGACCCGTAATGGCGGCGGTGGCCGTGATGGGCAGCGGTGCGCTGATGACGAAGACCTGCACGGCTTGGCAGTTGTTCGCATCGGTGACCTCCACCTGGAAATAACCCACGCACAACCCGCTTACCTGATCGGTGCCCTGGCCCTGCGCCGGCTCCGGCGACCAGTGGTACGAGAATGGTGCCATGCCTCCGGTCACGGCCACAGTAGCCGTTCCGTCACACGAACCGGCGCAGTTCACAGGCGTTGCGGTCACCACCAATTGGAGGGGTGTGGGCAGCGGCACCTCCACCGGCACCACCAGCTCGCATCCGTTGGCATCCTGTACGGTAAGTGTGTAATCCAGGGCGGCGCAAAGCCCCGTGGCCGCTGGGGTGCCTTGGCCTCCACCGGGTTCCGGCGCCCAAGTATACTGGTAGGGACCAACACCCCCCGCAGGGTTCACCGTCGCAGTACCCGTGCATGGCGCCGTACAAGCTTCCGGGGTTACCGTGAGATGCGGTTCGATGGGATCAGGCCCGTCGATGGTGAAGGCCACCGTGGTCTCGCACCCGGCCGCATCCACCACGTGCAGGCTGCCCGGGCCCGCGCACATACCGCCCGCGCCGTTGGTGCCCTGCCCGTTGCCCGGCTCGGGCGACCACGTGTAGGTGAACAGCGGCGTGCCGCCGTCCACGATCGCCGTGACCGAACCGTCACACGCTCCGGCACAGCTTACCGGGGAAGGCGTAGCATACACCGTCATCGGGGAAGGCTCGCTGATGGTGAAGGTGAACGTGGTGGCGCACCCGCCGCTGGTGATGATCACCGTGTAGTCGCCGGCGCACAGGCCCGTGGCCTGGGGCGAGGTGTTGCCGGGAATCCCCGGCCACTGGTACGTGAAGGTGCCCGTGCCGCCCGTGGGCGCCAAGGCAATGCTGCCGTTACAAACACCGCCGCAACCCGACGGCTGCACCGTGGCGTTGGCCTGGACCGGGGCGGGCTCATCAATGGTGAAGGCCACTGTGGTCTCGCACCCGGCCGCATCCACCACGTGCAGGCTGCCCGGGCCCGCGCACATACCGCCCGCGCCGTTGGTGCCCTGCCCATTGCCCGGCTCGGGCGACCAGGTGTAGGTGAACAGCGGCGTGCCGCCGTCCACGATCGCCGTGGCCGAACCGTCGCACGCTCCGGCGCAGCTTACCGGTGAGGGCGTGACGTACACCGTCATCGGGGAAGGCTCGCTGATGGTGAAGGTGAACGTGGTGGCGCACCCATCGCTGGTGATGATCACCGTGTAGTCGCCGGCGCACAGGCCCGTGGCCTGGGGCGAGGTGTTGCCGGGAATCCCCGGCCACTGGTATGTGTAGGTGCCCGTACCGCCCGTGGGCGCCAAGGCAATGCTGCCGTCACAGACGCCGCCGCAACCCGACGGTTGCACCGTGGCGTTCGCCTGGACCGGGGCGGGCTCGTCAATGGTGAAGGCCACCGTGGTCTCGCACCCGGCCGCATCCACCACGTGCAGGCTGCCCGGGCCCGCGCACATACCGCCCGCGCCGTTGGTGCCCTGCCCGTTGCCCGGCTCGGGCGACCACGTGTAGGTGAACAGCGGCGTGCCGCCGTCCACGATCGCCGTGACCGAACCGTCACACGCTCCGGCACAGCTTACCGGGGAAGGCGTGACATACACCGTCATCGGGGAAGGCTCGCTGATGGTGAAGGTGAACGTGGTGGCGCATCCGCCGCTGGTGATGATCACCGTGTGGTCGCCGGCGCACAGGCCCGTGGCCTGGGGCGAGGTGTTGCCGGGGATCCCCGGCCACTGGTACGTGTAGGTGCCTGTGCCGCCCGTGGGCGCCAAGGCGATGCTGCCGTTGCAAACGCCCCCGCAATCCAGATCTTGCACGGTGGCATTGGCCTGGACAGGTAACGGCTCATCCACGTTGAAAGCAACCGTGGTTTCACAACCTGCGGCATCAACCACTGTCAGGCTGCCCGGGCCGGCACAGAGGCCGTTCACGCCATTGGTTCCCTGTCCATCGCCCGGCTCGGGCGACCACGTGTAGGAGAACAAGGGCGTGCCGCCGTCCACGATCGCCGTGGCGGAGCCGTCGCACAACCCGGCACAGCTCACCGGGGAAGGCGTGATGTACACCTCCAGCGGTGCGGCTGCCTGGATGTTGTAGTTCTGTACCTGCTGGCAGCCGTTGGCGTCGGTCACCGTCAGCATCCACGGCCCGGCGCACAAGCTGCTGGCCGTGGCCGTACCCTGCCCCACCGGCGGTTCCGGTGTCCATACATAGGTGTAGCCGGGCGTACCACCGCTTGCCGTACCCGTGGCCATGCCGTTGCACGTGCTTGCGCAGTTCAGGTCGGTTTGCGATGGCGTGACCACGATCGGGGGCGGCTCGGAAATGCTGAAGTCCAACGTGTTCTCACAGGTGCCGTTCGACACGGTGACCTGCCAATCACCAGCACACAGGCCGGTAACAGCAGGGGTGCCATCACCAGCGGGATCGCCGGGCAGCCAATTGAAGGTGAGGCCCGCAAGGTCGCCGCTGAGTGTGGCCGTGCCATCGCAGGCCCCGGCGCAGACCAAGTCCGTTACGGTCAGCACAGGCTCGATGGGCGGCGGGGCGTTGATGGTGAAGTCGAGCGTGGTGTTGCACGCTCCGCTGTTGACCTGCACCTGGTAGCTGCCTTGGCAGAGGTCGGTGGCCGAAGCGCCGTTACCGGCCGTGGAAGGCGTCCACACATAGGTGTAGGTGCCGTTGCCGCCCGATGGCGTCAGCGCGATGGTGCCGTCGCACACCCCGGCACAACTGGCATCGCTCCCTGTTGAGGCCACGGTAACGGGTGGCGGCGCATCAATGGTGAAGCTCGCGGTGGCCTGGCACCCGTTGGCGTCCTCCACCAGCACGCTGGCCGGACCGGCGCACAGCCCGCCCACGCCTGCTGAATTCTGCCCGCTGCCCGGTTCGGGGGTCCAGGTATAGGTGTACAACGGCGTGCCACCATCCACCACCGCTTGCGCGGATCCGTCACATTGATCCCCGCAACTGGCCGGAGAGGGGGTGACGAACACCTCGATCACGGCCGCAGCGGCGATATTGAACGAAACCACGGTTTGGCAACTGGTGGACTGATCGGTGATGGTGACCTCGTACACGCCAACGCACAGTCCGGTGGCCGTGGCGCCTCCGTTGCCTCCGCCCGGTTCGGGCGACCAACTGTACGTGAACGGGCCTGCGGCACCTGACGGGTTCACCGAGGCCGTGCCATTGCACACGTTGCCGCAGCTGGCATCCACGTGGGATGCATTGGGGATGATCGGCGCGGGTTCGTCGATCTGGAACTGCAGGGTGGTATCGCATCCGTTGGCATCCTGGATCGTCACCGTGTACGCACCGGCGCACAGCGCCGATACCGAGGGGCTGTTGCCCCCGATCGGGGTTGCCGGCAATTGGACCCACTGGAAGCTGAAACTGCCGCTTCCGCCCACCGGGGCCACTTCCGCCGCACCGTTGCAGCCCCCCGCGCACTGCACATCCGTGATGGCCAGGTTCGGCTCGATCGGCTGGATGGGGTAGTTGAAGGTGGTATCGAACGCGCACCCGTTGGCGTCGGTGACATGCAGGTTGTTGCTGCCCGGGCAAAGCTGGTTGAAGCTCGCGCCCGTGCCGGCACCGTTGTTCCACGAATAGTCGTAGCCCGGTACGCCGCCCACCGCGAACGCGGAGGAGGAGCCGTTGCACACACCCGCGCACGTGGGCGGGGTCACGCCCATGAAGATCACGCTCAACAACGCCGGGTCCGTTACTTGCACCGTGGTGGCGCAGCTCACGCCCTGCCCTTGGTCGGTGACGATCACGATCTGGTTGCCCGGGCATACGTTGTTCCACGTGGCGGTGGACGGCCCCCCGATCCAGCCATAGGTGAACGGCCCGACCCCGCCGCTGACCACCACGCGCACCTGGCCGTTGCACACCCCGTGGCAGCTCACGCCGAAACCGTTGTAGTTGCTCATCAACTGGGCATCGATCGTGAATGGTGTTTGGCCGACGCCCGTGGCGCAAACGTTGATGGCCCGCCCGCTTTCCCGTTGAACGGCACTGCCATCCCACGCTTGCGGCAAAAGGCCCACGAGCAAGCGCGATGTGCCCGGGTCCACGGTGCCGGGCGGCAACACCGGGGCCTCGTCCAGCAACACCACCGAACTTCCTGCCACCAGCTTGCAACCGGACGCACCCATCCGCAGGTTGTGCGCCCGCAACATGTTGCCGTTGGTGGCCAGGGTTCCTTCGTGCACCACCAAGGACGCCCGGTCCCCCAACACCAGGTCGCTGCGCATGGACCATGTGCCCGCTTTGATCCGCAGGCCGCTTTGCACGGGTATGCCCCGCAGGTCCAGCTCGCCCAGGGTCTTTGTGGCGGCCAGCTCAACGGTGCCGCGGAAGTTCCAGGCTACATTCCCAAGCAGATCCAAGCTTTCCCCCAAGTGGAGAAGTCCTTGTTCGCCCTCCAGCGCCACGCTTCCCTTGCGGGCATCAATGTGCAGGCTGCCGGCGCTGCCGCGCCCACCGATCCGGACAATCGTGTTTCCCGCCTGCGGGGCGATCACCACGGCATCCCCGCTGCGCGGCACGCCCGCCCCACCATGGCCTTCCGCAGTGGCCGCCCAGTGCGCGGGGTCGTTCCACTGGCCGTTGCCGCCTACCCAGAAACGTTGCTGCGCAGAGGCGACCTGCGGAGCCGATAGCCCGCACAGCAAGGCACACCAGACCGGGAATGTCCAATGGGCCAGGCGCATGTTCATTCGAAGATGGGGCATCGTACAATGGCTTTTTCGGGGTCCAGGGGCGTACAGGGATAGATCGCCAGAATGAGTTCGTGCGTGTTGGAGCCGCCCACCCGCAACTTGCTGGTGGTGACATCATAGCTGTAGCCCAGGGTGAAGTACTTCAGGAAAGGTACCTTAAGCATGAAGGCCACGGCATCCTGGTTGCGGTAACTGACGCCCAGGCCCACTTTGCGCCGATACTCCAGCATCACGTTCAGGTCCATGGCCAAGGGGGTGGAAGGAGCCACCTTCAGCAGGGTGCTGGGCACCACGCTGAACTTGCGGCTGACGCGGAAGCGGTGCCCCGCGCTGAGGATGTACTGGCGGGCGAGCCGGGTCTCCAGGCCGATCTTCTCCACGCGGTTGCCCAACAGCTGTTGGATGGACAGGCCCGCCCATGTGCTCTTGCCGTAAAGCCAGATGCCCGGTGTAATGTCCGGATAGACCAGCACCGCGCCGTTGTTCACCAAGGCGGGGTCGTTGTTGTCCATGGCATATACGTCTCCCAGGGAGAGCTTCTCCTGCTTGATCCCACCGAAGAAGCCCAAGGACAGGAAAAAATCCTGCTTCATCTGAATGTGATAGGCGTAGGCCAATTGCAGGGTGGTGTAGCCCAGCGGCCCGGTTTCATCGGCCTCCACAAATGCGCCCACCCCGTGCCTATTGGCATGGAAGCCCTTGCGCTTGGGCTTGATCACCCCGTTGATGGTGGCCCAGCCGGTGGTGGGTGCGCCCGGAAAGCCCACCCATTGCTGACGATAGCCCAAGCGCACATCGATGCAGTCCTTGCTGCCCGCCACGGCCGGGTTGATGGCGAACATGTTGAACACATACTGCGTGTACTGCGCGGTTTGCTGGGCCCGCACACCTGCCAGGGCGGAAAGCAAAACAAGGAACAGGGCGGTGCAGCGCATCAGCGGACGATGGTGATGAAACCGGTATAGGGATCGGACTTGCCCCCCACGTCGTTGACCTGGATGTACCAGTAGTAGGTGGCGGTGGGCAGCCCCGACCCGTCAAAGGGGTCCTTGTAGCCGATGCTGTGGAACACGCGCTGGCCCCAGCGGTCGTACACGCTCACCTCGGCCTGCGGGAAGCTTCGCAGTTCGGGGATCTCCCAGGTATCGTTGATGCCATCGCCATTGGGCGTAAAGGTGTTCACCGGGTTCACCAGGCGAACCACGTTCACGGTGAGGGCATCTTCGTAGATGCACCCATTGATCTCGGTGGACACCGTGTACACCGTGGTTTCACCCGGTTGCGCCACCGGGTCGGCAATGGTGTTCCCGCTGAGGCCGCTGGTGGGGCTCCACTCATAGGTGGTGCCTCCCGTGGCGTTCAGCTGGGTGCTTCCCCCCTGGGGGATCTGCACATCGGGCCCCGCATCGAAATCCACGTCCACCACATCCACCCCGGGGCCGCTTACCTCAATGGTGAAGCCGCATTGCGCGGCCATGGTGGCACTGCCGTTGCGCATGCCGCTCACCATCACCCAATAGGTGGTGCCGGGCAACAGGTCTTGGTTGGTGGTGGCGGAAAAGGGCAGCGAATCCCATTGGCAGGCGGAGGCGGGCTGAAAGCTGCTGGCCGTGCAACTGCCGTCGCCCGCCAACACCACCACGGCCAGCTCATTGTCCATGCCGGGCAGGTCGGGGCAGTTGATGTTGCCGATGGACACGGTGGCCGCCCCGCCCACGCTGTTGGTGGTAAAGCTGTACCACACGCCCACGGCGCCCGGCTGGCAATAGGCCGGCATGGTGAGGTTCTGTGCCCCGGTATTGTCCCCCGCCATGGACTGCTGGGCGCAAAGGCCGATGGCGTTTTCACAGTTGCTGTTCACCGGCGGTTGGGCGGCCAGCAGCAAGGAAGCCAGGCTGGCCGCGGCGATCAGCAGGGGGCGTGGGAAGGGCATGCACACTCGGCGGGTTGCGCCGAAGGTAGGCTGCTGCTTTTCCCGGTTTCCGCGCGCGAAGCGCAGTTTCACACACGCCAGTGTTGGTGCCCGGAGGCCGCCTTGCGCCCTTTACCGATGGAGCGGGCCATGCAGTGCGGCCGGGTAGTGGCCCCACCAGGAATCGAACCTGGATCTAGAGTTTAGGAAACTCCTATTCTATCCGTTGAACTATGGGGCCGGGCGCTGAAGGGCCGCGAAAATAGGCCGGAGGCCTGGAAACACCGGCCATCATCAACCATTTATCCTTCGAGCCGTCTCAGTCCAGGCCATTCCCACCTCCCGCACGTTTCCATGGCATGAAAGACCGGAGCATGGTCGTCCGCCGGCGTGGAGATCCCGGCCAGCTCCGCCCCTTTCACCTATGGCTGTCAATAAATTGCATCCTCTTCCTTGCCCGGATCATTTCCGCCGGTTACATTTGATTTTCGGCCTCTACTTCATCCCGGCAGGCATTGGGTAATCTTCCTTTCACAACCACTCCCACTCATGAAGAAACATTCCTCCTTGGGCGCATTCACGGCATCCGCAGCATTGGTGTTGGCCTGTGCCGCAAATGCCGGTGCGCAGGTGGCCACTACTTACGCCTTTTCATCCAGCACCGGCACCCAAACGCTGATCACGGGCGGCACTAAGCTGAACAGTGGCAACGCCTTTGATGATGAAGTTTACATGGTGAACTTTTCCCCGGCCTTTACCTTCGATGGTACCGCCTACACGACCATGTATGTCAGCACAAACGGTTTTATCACGTTCGGCAGCGGCGCTACCGCATCGAACTACACACCATTGAGCTCAAATGCCGGATACTCCGGGGCCATTGCTCCATTCGGGGCAGACTTGGATGCGGCAAACAGCGGCACCCGGGAAGTTCGGTGGCAAGTCGTGGGCGCGGAGGTGGTGGTACAATGGCGAGGTGCCCAACGGTACGCCTTTAATGGCAACGAAGCATTCACCCTTCAAGTTCGCTTGAACACCACTACCGGGGAGATCAAGTTCATATACAGTAATGTCTCCAACTTGAAGAACAGCACTCTCCGCCAACCAGAAGTGGGCTTGCGCGGACCCAACAACACCTTCAGCACCAACGTGAACAACCGTTTGGTGGGCACTGGCAGCGAGGATTGGGATACGAGCCTGCCCGGAACGGCGAATGATGATAAATGCCGGTTCACCAACCAGAGCCCGTCAAAAAGTTTCAGCGCTGGCCTGACCTACACGTGGACGCCCTGCACGCCCCCAACGATCAACTCCGTAACGAGCAATTCACCCATCTGTTCCGCAGATGCTCTTCAGTTGCACGTGGATGCTTCGGGCACCGGTCTTACTTACCTGTGGACGGGCACGGGAACCTTCAGCCCGGATGCGGCCAGCGCAGATGTTACGGTGACCAATGCCGCGACCGGCAGTTATTCCGTGGCAGTCTCCAACAGCTGCACCACGGTGAACGGAAGCGTGTCCGTTACGGTGAATCAGTCCCCCACCGGTGTTTCCGCCACCAGCAGCACGAATTCCGTGTGCGCTTCATCCAATTTGGTGGACTTGACCGCCACCGGCTCAATACCCGGTGCCACGATCCTCTCGCAAGACTTCAACAGCGGCATCGCCCCGTGGACCACTACCAATACCAGCACCGGGGGCACACCGGCCAATGCTGCTTGGACCGCAAGAGCGGACGGCTACACTGTGAGCAGCCAAACTTTTCACAGCAACGACGCCTCGCAATTCGTGATGAGCAATTCGGATGCCCAGGGGAATGGGGGTACAACTGCAACCACCATCCAGTCCCCGAGCTTCAGTACGGTGGGGTACACTGATGCCACACTTACTTTCTATCACCATTTCCGGGCATATTCCGGAGATGACAACGGCAATGTGGAGGTCTCCACAAACGGATCTTCATGGACCTCCTTGCAAACCATTTCATCCACCCAAGGAAGTTCCGCAGGATTCGTGCAGAGCAGCGTCAGCCTCAGTGCCTATTTGAACCAACCGACGGTGTATGTACGGTTCCGGTATGCTGCCACGTGGGATTGGTACTGGGCCATTGACAATGTAACCGTCACCGGCACCGGCACGCCCTCATTCGCATGGACATCCACGCCTGCAGGCTTCACCTCCAATGTGCAGAATCCCACCGGCGTGGCGGTCACACAGAACACCGTGTTCACGGTCACAGCCGCATCAACGAACGGTTGTACTGTGCAGGCCAATACGGGGACCATCACATATTTGAACCCTTCGGCCACCATCAGCTACCCGGCCGGGCCGCACGCCATTGGCAGCGGCACACTGTCCGTAACCCAAACCGGTACCCCAGGCGGCAGCTACAGTGCCACACCTGCAGGCCTTGCGCTGAATGCCACCACCGGTGAGATCGACCTGGCCACCAGCAGTGCGGGTACGTATACCGTTACCTACGGGGCCAATACACCATGCCCCTATTCCACGACGACTCAGGTGGTACTGGCGGTGGCCGGTTGCATGGATCCCTTGGCGGACAATTACAACAGTGCCGCCACCTCCGATGACGGCAGCTGCACCTACTGCGCACCCACCATCACCTACAACGCACCCACGCCAACGCCCATCACCATCGGCAGCGGCATCCCCGACCAAAATATGGCCGTATCGCAGGACTGCCGCGGCATCGACGTGGCCTTGAGCGCCTTTGAACGCTACGTGGGCGCCATCATTCCCGCTGGCAACGTGTACACCACCACCACGGGCAACAGTCCTACCAGCGGCAGTGATCCCACACCGGACCCCGTGATGGCGCGCTGGAACCTGCTGGGAAGCATCGACCTGGGCACGTATGACTTCACCCAGGTGAACGTGTTCCTGGACCTGGACTTCGACCCGGCGGCCGCGCCGGTGTGGAACACCATGAACCTCAGCCAGGGCATGATCAACAACGGCATGGGGGCACTGCACGTGTACCAAGCCTCGGAGAACCTGGCCGCAGGCTACTGGGGCATCGCCTTCCCCGGCGTCACCTTCGACCCCCACGTGCCCGGTGTGTATGACATCCGCGTACGCCTGGAATCCGCCTCTTCCAATGAGGAACTGGTGAACCTGGCCATTCAAGTGGTGGTGCAAGCACCGGAGATCACCTACTACAGCCAAGGTTCGGGCAACTTCAACAACCCCATCTGGGACGTGGTGCCGGTGGGTACGGCCAGCACCGCCAGCTACGGGCCCACCGCCAACTTCATTGTGCAGAACGGCCACACCGTGGCCAACACCGCCGACGTGGACGTGAAGAACCTGACCGTGAACGCCGGCGGCACCCTGGCCCTGGGCAGTGCGACCACCTTGACCGTGCACGGCGATGAGGCCATCTTCGACGGCGCCCTCACCGCGGCCAACACCAGCACGCTGGCCTTGGCCGGTGCGGATGCCACCATCCTGGAAAGCACCGGCGGCACCCTGAGCCTGTGGAACCTGACGGTGAGCACCCCGCAGGGCACCCTCACCGACGCCACCCTCAACATCCGAGGCACCCTGCAACTGGACGCCGGCGACTTTGACGCCTCCTTGGGCAGCGTGACCCTCGCCAGCGCCGCCAGCGGCACCGGCCGCCTGGGACCCGTGGCAGCGGGCGCCGACTACATCGGCAACCTCACCGTGCAGCGCTACATCCCCGCAGGGCACACCAACTGGCGCATGCTCGCCAGCCCCGTGGCCGGTGCCAAGGTTCAGCACTGGAAGGACGACTTCATCACCGCCGGGTTCCCCGGCTCGCACTACCCCGCATTCGACGACCCCGTGGGGAGCGGAAACCCCTGGCCAAGCGTCCGCTGGTACGATGAGACCAACGCCTACGCACTGGCCGATTCCGGCGTGGTGGGCGTAAGCTCCAACACCCAGCCGCTCAACCCCGGCCAAGGATTCCTGGCCTGGAGCGGGGACAACTTCTCCACCACCATGGCCTTCACCGTGGACCTCACCGGGGAACCCACCATCGCCAAAAACCCCTTCACCCTGCCCATGAGCTTCACCTCCTCGGGAACCCTGGAGGCCGACGGCTGGAACTTAGTGGCAAACCCCCTGCCCAGCCCCATCGACTTCACGCTCATCAACCGGGGGGCCGATGTGGGCAACGCCTACTGGATCTTCGACCCCGTGGCCGGCAACAACCGCGCATGGACCAACGGCGTGGGACAGGGCGGCCTCAACGGCAAGATCCAAAGCAGCCAAGGCTTCTGGGTGAAGGCCGACGGCACCGGCCTCACCACCACCCTGGATGAATCCGCCAAGGTCAACCAAAGCGGCGGAGGCACCTTCGGGGGCGAACAAAACCCCGTCCTGCCCATCCTCAACCTCAACATCGCCAGCAACCTGAACACGTACAGCGACGAGGCCACCCTGGTATTCGCCCAGGGCACCCCCGCACGCGATGGCATCGATGCCCTGAAGATGACCTTCAAGACCATCGGCGCACCGCAGATCGGCGTGATCAGCACCGACGGGCAACAGCTTGCGGTGGACTTCTTCGGAAGCTACTCCACCGCCGTGCAGATCCCCCTGAAGGTGGACGTGGACCTCACCGGCACCTACACCATCACCGCCGCCATGGCGGGCATCAACTCCCTCTCCTGCATCAGCCTCACCGACCTGCAGACCGGGGTAGTGACCCCGCTGACCGACGGCGCCGCTTACAGCTGCACCATCAACGCGAACGAGCCAGCCGATGGCCGCTTCGTGATCAACGGCTCCGCGCCAACGCCCCTGTACTTAGACAACGCGCTCTGCCATGACCAGAACGGAACCGCCACCGTGGTGGCCGGGGCAGATCCGATCAACATCACCTGGACCGACGTCTTCGGCAACGTGATCAGCCAATTGAACAACGTAGCCGACGGCGTGGTTGAACTTCCCCTGGCCGCCGGCAACTACCAGGTGCACATCACCCCCGGCGGCGCCTGCGGCGAACTGGCCGCGGACTTCACCATCACCGCCCCCGAGGCCATCGGCAGCGATGTGCTGCTAACGGCCACCAGCTGCCCCGCCAGCGACGACGGCAGCGTAATGGTCGCCACCGTAACGGGCGGTACCGCACCTTACACCTACCTGTGGAACACCGAAGCCACGGCCAACAGCATCACTGGCACCGCAGGCAGCTACTCGGCCACCATCACGGACGCCAACGGTTGCACCAGCACCGTGAATGCCGAGATCCCCGCCGGTGAAGGTGCCATCGCGCAGTTCAATACGTCCACGGGCACGCTGATAGTGAACACGCCCGTGCAGTTCACCAACACCTCCGTGCTGGCCGACAACTACCTCTGGGACTTCGGAGACGGCACCACCAGCACCGAAAGCGACCCCGCCCACACGTACACCTTGCCCGGCACCTACACCGTGAGCCTCACGGCCACCGGAGGCGATTGCTCCTTCACCACCACCATGGAGGTGACCGTGGATATCGGAACCGCCGTTACCACCCTGCCCCGCACCAACGACATGGCCGTGTGGGCCACGCCCGACCACATCGTGGTGCAACATCCCTTCGGCAACGCACCGGTGGACGTGGACGTGTACGATGCTACCGGCCGTTTGGCCATGGCACACACCGCCATCTCCCGGCCGGAACGCATCACCCTCAGCGACCGCAGCCTGAACACCGGCGTGTGGTTCGTGCGCATCACCAGCGGCGATATGCAACGGACCTTCCGCGTGCCGCTGGTCCGGTAAGCCAATCCTTCAACCCGTGAACAAGGGCTGCCCGAACGGGTGGCCCTTGTTCTTTTCAGCGGCGGGTATTTGTGCAAAAGCAAGACGGTGTTATGTTGCCGCCGTTAACAGCCTCCCCCCTTACTCTCCATGAAACATCGCTTCACCTCATTCGCCTGTGCAGCATTGGCACTTGCATCACTATCCATCCCCACGTGGGCACAGAACTGGCACACTGTGGGCACCGGCACAGCCTCCAACGGACCGAATGGCGTGCCATGCCCCTTTGGGGATATTTACGCCGGGCAGCGCGCCCAATACATCTACCTCGCTTCGGAACTCACTGCGGCAGGGCTCTCGGTCAATGACACCATTGTCCGTGTGCGCTGGGTGGTCACCGCGCTCAATGGGTCGGGGATGCACGAGAACTACACGATCCGAGTGGGCCATACCTCCGCCATGTCCCTCTCCGGGTTATTGGCCACGCCCACCGGTGCGAGCACCACTCCGGTGGACTACCAACCCGTAGTTGGCAACAACGACTTCACGCTCCATTCCCCGTTCATTTGGAACGGCACCAGCAACCTGTTGGTGGAAGTGACCCACTTCAGCCCCACCTATGGCACAGCCACTGCCAATGCCTCCGTAGCCTTCACCAGCACGGCTCCCGTGAAGCGCAGCTTCTCCCTGCTGGACGATCTGATGTGGCGAACGGATCAAACCGTGCCATTTGCCGGCGAAGTGCTGAACTCCACCGGGCTGCCCAACATTGTGCTCGGCGTGGCCCAACCTTGCGCAGGGCTTGTGGCCTCGGACCTGTCCCTCTGCACAGGTGATGCCGTGCCGCCGGGCCAAGGCCTTTCCGTGGAAGGCTGCACGGAAAGCCTCGGCGGCCAATTCACTGCCTCCTTCAACTTCCCGAACACGAACCTGGCATGCACGGGTTCCAATTATGTGCTGCGTTCCACGCTGAACCTGCCCGAATTGCCCAGCGGTGCGGTGGTGCAAGCAGGTCGCCTGATCTTGACCAGTGTAATGGCCGAAGACCCCGTGTGGTTAAGCGACCTCTACCTGAAACTCAGCGGCAGCATTGAAGGAGAGATCCAATTGATGCCCGGCTTTGACGAGTACTCAGGCACGGTGCCTGAGCTGATGATCACCATCAACGGGCCCTACGAACCAGGCCCGGCACAACTGCTCACACGCAGCACATATGGCACCGGCTACATCGGTTCAGCCCGTGTTGAGTTCGATTACCTGTTGTCCACGCCTATCTGGTACGATGCCGCCGAAGGCGGCAACATGGTAGCCTATGGAGAGGGCACGATCGATCCGGTGGCCCTTGGGCTAGCCAGCACCGCAACGGAAGGAACCACGTTGCTCCACGTGGATTGCGGTGTGGCTTCCACGGCCTGCACGGGGCAACGGGCCCCCGTTGCGTTCAATGTGGTGGCCGCGCCCGAACCTGCCTTCTCCGTAGTTGGGGAACCGGTGGTGGCAGGCATTCCTGCCTCATTCTCAAACAACAGCAACGGGGCGGGCAATTATGCCTGGGACTTCGGGGACGGCACTGCAAGCACCGAAACGGCGCCACAACATACATGGTCCATGCCGGGCACATACACGGTAACACTCACTATGGACAACGGCACCTGCGCGACAGAAGCCACGGAACAAGTTGTGGTTGAAGTGAACACGGGCTTGTGCCCTACCTCCCCCGACCACTTGCGTGTGTTCGGA
Organism: Flavobacteriales bacterium; assembly: GCA_023957375.1. Lineage (GTDB taxonomy): Bacteria > Bacteroidota > Bacteroidia > Flavobacteriales_F > PHOS-HE28 > PHOS-HE28. The sequence continues at coordinate 403,723 of JAMLHB010000003.1, forward strand.
ACGCAGGAAGGCATTGTGGTTGAACGGACATTTGGCACGGGGCCGATCCAGGTGGAATTGATGGATGCCGTGGGCCGCACCGTGTACAACCAGAAGCTGGAAGGCGGGAAAGGGAGCATGCTGGTACCATTTGGCCATCCTGCCGCAGGCCTATGGTTGGTGCGGGTGACAACAGGAGACGTGCAACGCACCTTCCGCATGTCGTTGGTGCGGTAAAGGGATAATTCAACACTTGGTCAAGGGCTGCCCGAAAAGATGGTCCTTCACTTGCAACAAAATGCAGCCGGCGCTGCGTACATCACACACCCATAACCGTGGATGGAACCATCTCGGACAGGCCTTTTCCTGGATCAATGCCCGCAGCCAAGCGGCGCGCCTCCCTTCGTCCGCCCCATCGTTCCGGGAGCGCCCCGTTCGCCCTATGTTTGCCGCCCCTTGCGGCGATGTATTGAGGAGCAGCTGAGCAATTGCCAACGGGTGAAAAACAAAAACTGCCACACCCCCACCCTGTGCAGCCAGTGAACCATTCCCGTTTTGCCACGCGTGGGGAAAGTCCTTCGTCACCCACCCAGCCACTTCCACAACACCCATTGTGCACACTATGCCGGTCCTCCGTGAGCATGTAAGCTCCCTACATGGGGTGCCAGCACCGTGCCAGATCATTGCCTTCCCAGCCCGCCCGCAACATCTATATTGCCGCACTTGGCTCCGTGTGCCTGCTCCACATTGGCCCACATGCCACAGTCCATACCAAAACCAATGAACCACTTCCCGCTCCCCCCCCCGTTCCACAAGAGCATCCGCCTGGCACATATAGGCTATCTGCTCGTCTTTCTTTTCGCAACCGCGTTGCCGTGGCAAACGATGCAAGGCCAAACCTGGCACTCCATCGGCTCCGGCACAAACACCAATACCAACACCCAGTACCCCACCCCATTCGGAGATTACTATGCCGGTCAGCGGATGCAATCCATCTATTTGGCATCGGAGCTCAGCGCAGCGGGTCTGCAGGCGGGCGATCCGATCTCCTCCATCCGATGGAACGTCCTTGCGCTGCAAGGCGTGGATCTGTTGGACAACTTCACTGTCCGGTTGGCCCACACCACCCAATCCACGTTGAGCGGGTTCCAAGTGTTTCCGGTCGGTGGCGTGGCCACCACCCCCATTGACTACCAACCTGTACTGGGGCAGAACGAGTTCATCTTCACGTCCAACTTCACGTGGGACGGCACGAGCAACCTCCTCGTCCAAGTCACCCACTTCAGCACAGCCTACGGGGATTATTCCGCCAATGCCCAAGTGGCATCCACCAACACCACGGCCAACCGCACCTACATTCTGGCGGACGACCTCATGTTCACCGCCACACAGGCTACCGCCCTGAGCGGAGGAGTCCTCGCTTCCAACCTGCGGCCCGACGTGGAGTTTGGTGTGGCCCCACCGTGTACGGCCTTGTCCGCCACGGGGTACACCATCTGCCAGAACGGAACCGTTCCCTCCGGGGAAGGCTTGGTTGCGGCGGCATGCAGCGAAGGCACCGGCGGCGTTTTCACCGCCACCTACAACTTTCCCGGAACCAATTTCCTCCTTTCTGGCACTTCCTATACCACCCGGTCCACATTGAACGTACCTACGCTGCCCGCAGGTGCGGTGCTGGTGAATTCCCGACTGATCCTCACGGACGTCAAGGCTTCGGGGAACACCCCTTGGAGCAACCTCTACATCCGGTTGCAAGGGCAAATTACAGGAACCGTTCAGCTCTTTCCCAACCATACCGGTTACCAAGGAACTGCGCCGGAACTGATCTTCCAGTTATCCGGTACCGCCCCGGTGGGCAACGTGGTCCTGCAAACCAGGAAATCTCCCAATACCACAGGTGACAGCCGGATCGCATCGGCCCGCCTGGAGTTTGACTATGTGCTGCCCACGCCACACTGGTACACCGCCGCCACAGGCGGATCACCCATTTCCACCGGCAACAGCGTGTTTGACCCCGTGGCAGCAGGTTTGGTGAACCCGGCTGTGGTGGGCAACACCACCTTCTACGTGGATTGCGGCGTACCCTCTGTACCCTGTGCGGGCGGAAGTCGAACGCCGGTGGTCTTCTCCGTGGTAACTCCACCCGCTGCCACCATCAGTTACCCTGTAGGCCCGCACAACTTGGGCAGCGGCACCTTGGCGGTTACGCAAACCGGCACTTCCGGTGGAACGTATTCCGCTACGCCGGCCGGGCTTGTGCTTAATGCCACCACCGGCGAGATCGACCTGGCCACCAGTGCGGCGGGGACTTATACGGTTACCTATGGGGGCAACGCTCCCTGCGCTTATTCCACCACGGCACAGGTTGAACTGGTGGCTGCATCTGCAATAACGTACTACAGCCAGGGATCGGGCAACTTCAACAACCCCATCTGGGACGTGGTGCCGGTGGGTACGGCCAGCACCGCCAGCTACGGGCCCACCGCCAACTTCATTGTGCAGAACGGCCACACCGTGGCCAACACCGCCGACGTGGACGTGAAGAACCTGACCGTGAACGCCGGCGGCACCCTGGCCCTGGGCAGTGCGACCACCTTGACCGTGCACGGCGATGAGGCCATCTTCGACGGCGCCCTCACCGCGGCCAACACCAGCACGCTGGCCTTGGCCGGTGCGGATGCCACCATCCTGGAAAGCACCGGCGGCACCCTGAGCCTGTGGAACCTGACGGTGAGCACCCCGCAGGGCACCCTCACCGACGCCACCCTCAACATCCGAGGCACCCTGCAACTGGACGCCGGCGACTTTGACGCCTCCTTGGGCAGCGTGACCCTCGCCAGCGCCGCCAGCGGCACCGGCCGCCTGGGACCCGTGGCAGCGGGCGCCGACTACATCGGCAACCTCACCGTGCAGCGCTACATCCCCGCAGGGCACACCAACTGGCGCATGCTCGCCAGCCCCGTGGCCGGTGCCAAGGTGCAGCACTGGAAGGACGACTTCATCACCGCCGGGTTCCCCGGCTCGCACTACCCCGCATTCGACGACCCCGTGGGGAGCGGAAACCCCTGGCCAAGCGTCCGCTGGTACGATGAGACCAACGCCTACGCACTGGCCGATTCCGGCGTGGTGGGTGTAAGCTCCAACACCCAGCCCCTCAGCCCCGGGCAAGGTTTCCTGGCCTGGAGCGGGGACAACTTCTCCACCACCATGGCCTTCACCGTGGACCTCACCGGGGAACCCACCATCGCCAAAAACCCCTTCACCCTGCCCATGAGCTTCACCTCCTCGGGAACCCTGGAGGCCGACGGCTGGAACTTAGTGGCCAATCCCCTGCCCAGCCCCATCGACTTCACGCTCATCAACCGGGGGGCCGACGTGGGCAACGCCTACTGGATCTTCGACCCCGTGGCCGGAAACAACCGCGCATGGACCAACGGTGTGGGACAGGGCGGCCTCAACGGCAAGATCCAAAGCAGCCAAGGCTTCTGGGTGAAGGCCGACGGCACCGGCCTCACCACCACCCTGGATGAATCCGCCAAGGTCAACCAAAGCGGCGGAGGCACCTTCGGGGGCGAACAAAACCCCGTCCTGCCCATCCTCAACCTCAACATCGCCAGCAACCTGAACACGTACAGCGACGAGGCCACCCTGGTATTCGCCCAGGGCACCCCCGCACGCGACGGCATCGATGCCCTGAAGATGACCTTCAAGACCATCGGCGCTCCGCAGATCGGCGTGATCAGCACCGACGGGCAACAGCTTGCGGTGGACTTCTTCGGAAGCTACTCCACCGCCGTGCAGATCCCCCTGAAGGTGGACGTGGACCTCACCGGCACCTACACCATCACCGCAGCCATGGCGGGCACCAACTCCCTCTCCTGCATCAGCCTCACCGACCTGCAGACCGGGGTAGTGACCCCGCTGACCGACGGCGCCGCGTACAGCTGCACCATCAACGCGAACGAGCCAGCCGATGGCCGCTTCGTGATCAACGGCTCCGCGCCAACGCCCCTGTACATAGACAACGCGCTCTGCCATGACCAGAACGGAAGCGCCACCGTGGTGGCCGGGGCGGAACCGATCAACATCACCTGGACCGACGTCTTCGGCAACGTGATCAGCCAATTGAACAACGTAGCCGACGGCGCGGTTGAACTCCCCCTGGCCGCCGGCAACTACCAGGTGCACATCACCCCCGGCGGCGCCTGCGGCGAACTGGCCGCGGACTTCACCATCACCGCCCCCGAGGCCATCGGCAGCGATGTGCTGCTCTCGCCCACCAGCTGCCCCGCCAGCGACGACGGCAGCGTAATGGTCGCCACCGTGACGGGCGGTACCGCACCTTACACCTACCTGTGGAACACCGGAGCCACGGCCAACAGCATCACTGGCACCGCAGGCAGCTACTCGGCCACCATCACGGACGCCAACGGTTGCACCAGCACGGTGAATGCCGAGATCCCCGCCGGTGAAGGTGCCATCGCGCAGTTCAGTACACCCACAGGCACGCTGATAGTGAACACGCCCGTGCAGTTCACCAACACCTCCGTGCTGGCCGACAACTACCTCTGGGACTTCGGAGACGGCACCACCAGCACCGAAAGCGACCCCGCCCACACGTACACCTTGCCCGGCACCTACACCGTGAGCCTCACGGCCACCGGAGGCGATTGTTCCTTCACCACCACGCTGGACATCACCGTGGAGATCGGAACCGCCGTCACCACCCTGCCCCGCACCAACGACATGGCCGTGTGGGCCACGCCCGACCACATCGTGGTGCAGCATCCCTTCGGCAGTGCACCGGTGGACGTGGACGTGTACGATGCCACCGGCCGTTTGGCCATGGCACGCACCGCCATCTCCCGGCCGGAACGCATCACCCTCAGCGACCGCAGCCTGAACACCGGCGTGTGGTTCGTGCGCATCACCAGCGGCGATGTGCAACGGACCTTCCGCGTGCCGCTGGTGCGGTAAGCCAATCCTTCAACCCGTGAACAAGGGCTGCCCGAACGGGTGGCCCTTGTTCTTTCAATGTCCCCGCAGGGTGGCCGTCCCAATGCAGGGTCCGATTTTGGCCGCAGGTACTTCTCGGCGTGACCCTTGGGGACGGAGCGGACACCGCAAAGTCCCCGTAGGGTCACCGTCCTCGGGACCCTACGTCGGGACTTTGCACACCGATGATCGGACTCACCGCACCTCCCCGCCTGCCGGTACCTCGCTGCCCGGCTGCACGAAGACCAGCTTGCCTTGGGCATCCTCGGCCATCAGCACCATGCCTTGGCTCTCCACGCCACGCATCTTGCGCGGCTCCAGGTTGCAGAGCACCAATACCTGCTTGCCCGGAAGTTCTTCCGGCGCGAAGTGCTGCGCGATCCCGCTGACGATGGTGCGCGGAGCGGCCTCGCCCACATCAATGGAAAGCTTCAGCAGCTTGTCCGCCTTGGGTACTTTCTCCGCTTCCTTGATGGTGCCAATGCGGATGTCCATCCGCGAAAAATCATCGAAACTGATGTGCGGCTTCATGGCCGGTTCAGGTGTTATTACAGGTGCTGTGGCCGTTGCGGGAGGCTGCTGCACCACGGGGGTGTTGGACTTCAGGCGGTCCACTTCGGCTGCGATCTCTTCGTCACTGATCGGCTTGAACAGATGCACCGCCTCCGCGATCGGCGCACCGGGCACCATGAGCCCTTCGCGCAACGCATCGCCCCACTTCAGTTCGCCCAGGCCGAGCATGGTGCGCAGCTTTTGCGCGGTGAAGGGCAGGAAGGGTTCCAGCACCACGCTAAGGGCCGCCGTGATGCGCAGGCTGTTGAAAAGCACCGTGCGCACGCGGTCCGGGTCGGTTTTGTGGAGCTTCCACGGCTCGGTGTCGGTGAGGTACTTGTTGCCTAAGCGCGCGGCATTCATGGCCGTGAGCAACGCATCGCGGAAGCGGAACTTATCGATGTCCTCGGCCACCTTGCCGGGAATGGCGGAAAGTTCGCCCCAGAGCACGGTGTCGTGTTCGCCTTGCGCCGCGTTGGACGGCGCCGGTTGCGGCACTTTCCCGTCGTAGTACTTGTTGCACAGCACGAACACGCGCTGCACGAAGTTGCCGATGATGGCCACCAGCTCATTGTTGTTCTTGTCCTGGAAATCCTTCCAAGTGAACTCGCTGTCGCGGAACTCCGGCAGGATGGTGGCCAAGGCGTAGCGCAGTTCATCCTGCCGGTCCGGCCAGCGCTCGATGTACTCGTGGAGCCACACGGCCCAGTTGCGGCTGGTGCTCAGTTTCTGCCCTTCCAGGTTGAGGAATTCGTTGGCGGGCACGTTCTGCGGCAGGATAAAGCCGCCGTGCTCCTTCAGTAGGATGGGGAAGATGATGGCATGGAAGACGATGTTGTCCTTGCCGATGAAATGCAGCAGGCGCGTGTCGTCGGCCTTCCACCATTTCTCCCAATCGGCGCCGTGGTCGAAGGCCCATTGCTTGGTGGCGCTGATGTAGCCGATAGGCGCATCCAACCACACGTAGAGCGCCTTGCCTTCCGCGCCGGGCAGCGGCACGGGCACGCCCCAGGTGAGGTCGCGCGTCATGGCGCGGGGGCGCAACCCTTCCTTCAACCAGCTGTTGCACTGGCCCAGCACTTGGGGCTTCCATTCGGCGGGATCGTGCTGTTGGGCGCCATCGAGCATGCCGGTGTTGATCCACTCCTGCATCCATTGCTGGCTGCGTTCCATGGGCAGGTACCAGTGCTTGGTGGGCTTCAGCACGGGCTTGCTGCCACTGAGGGTGCTCCGCGGATCGATGAGGTCCTTGGGGCTGAGCGCGCTGCCGCATTTTTCGCACTGGTCACCGTACGCATCCGGATTCCCGCAGTGCGGGCAGGTGCCCATGATGTAGCGGTCCGCGAGGAATTGCTTGGCCTCGGTGTCGTAGTACTGCTCCTCGGTGTTCTCCGTAAAAGCGCCGTTGGCGTTGAGCTGCAGGAAGAATTCCTGGGAGGTCTTGCGGTGCAGTTCGCTGCTGGTGCGGTGGTAGATGTCGAAGCCGATGCCAAAGTCCACGAACGCTTTGCCCATCAGCGCGTGGTACTTGTCCACGATGGCTTGCGGGGTGGTGCCTTCCTTGAGTGCGCGCAGGGTGATGGCCGCGCCATGTTCGTCGCTGCCGCAGATGAACAGCACCTCCTTGCCGCGCGCCCGCAGGCTGCGCACGTAGATGTCCGCAGGCAGGTAGGCCCCGGCGATGTGGCCGATGTGGAGCGGGCCGTTGGCGTAGGGCAACGCGGCGGTGACGGTGGTGCGGGCGGGGGATTTCACTGGCTTGTGGCTTGGTGCGCCCCAACATGCGCGGGGCAGGCCGCGAAATTACACGGTCTGCCCCCTCCCGGCGCTCGGCTGTTTGCCGAGCGCCTCCTTCTACTTCGGCCTCCGGCCATGGACGATGTGTTTCATGATACGGCCCTGCATTGGAAACCGCCGGAGGCGGACCGTGGTGCGGGGCACTCGGCAGGTCCTTGGAATCACCGGTTAAGCCGAGCGCCGGGGTAAAGCACCCGAGCGGGCAATGTCATTAAGTTAAGGATTTTCACAGCGCTGGCCGGGAGTTTGGCATGCAGACCGGCTTTCGGCAGGTGCGGTACTTGTCACGGTTGCGGGGATAATGCCTGCCGGGCCTGATGGGCACAGTGCTGCTGAGGAACAACTTCTTCAGGGCATCCAGTAGTTGCTCGGGATCCTCTTCGATGAAGATGCGCACCATCTCATTCTTCAAGTACCCGAAGGTGACATTGTTGTTGATCTTGTATGCGTACTTCCTCTGGCGGTGCTTGGCGGGCAGTTCCTCCTGCGCCTCGCTCACCAGCAGTGCGTGGATGTTGGACATGAACAGCGCACAGTGAAAGTCCTGCCGGACCACCTGCGGGGTGTGTCCGGTGAACTGCTCCACGCGTATGATGTTCTTTGCCACGTTGTAGAACCGCTCCACGCCCCAGCGCAGGTGATAGAGGTCCTTGAACATGGCGGTGGGATACCGTTCCGGGTCGATCAGGGAGGTTAACAGGACCTCCACTTCGCCGTCATCGAGCAATACCTTGACCATACGCACGGCCACGCGACGGTCCTTGTCCTTCCCCCAGGATCGAGGTGTGTTCTTTCCCGGCCCTTTTTGGATGACCAGGCTCTGTAGGTCACTGCCCATGAAGTCCCGGACATGCCGGTCATGGGTGTGCTTGCAGCGCATCAGGTATTCCGCCTGGCGATCTTCCAAGGCCTTGATGAGCGCGAACCCGGGATAGCCCCGGTCGTAGATCACCAGGTCGCCTTTGCCGCAATGGGGCAAATGCTCCAGTGCCAAGGTCGGCTCCCCCACGGCATAGGGTGCCAACAGCCCGTCGATCACCAAATTGTTGAGCACATCGTACAATACTGAGCACCTTGCCTTGGCCCCCACCACCCCGTGCTGATTGGAGGAACCGCCGTAGATTTCCTGTAGCTCATGGTTCTGTGGCAGGTCCAGCGTTGAGCCGTCGGTGGCCAGCAGGCGCATCCCTTCCCAGAGCAGCACCCGTTCATCATTGTCCGTATAGAACTCGGTGTTGAGTACACGCACGAGCTCCCGGAACACCAAGGGATCGACCTTCTTGCGCCGTTGGTTGAATGCACTGGCCGTCACATTTTGCACCCCATCGGCGAACGAGCGCATGAAAGCCGTCAGGTCGACCTGAAGGCTTCGCCTGGACAGGTTCATCATAAAGAGGATCACCTTCGGAAAGGGCATCTTGCGCTCGCGGGTGAAGTCCTTGTTTGACAGGCGGAAGGTCTCCTTCAATCCCGAGCTTGCCAAAGTAGACTTCAGCAATATGAGAATGTGCGTGTTGGCCTTTCTGCTCATTGGCATGGGTTTGTCCGGCAAGGACAGACCTGGCAACAAAGACAGGAGCCGGTTGGTGATCAACCTTCCAACATCCTCGATCTGAAAACCTCGGGATCCCTTAACTTAATGACATTGCCCGAGCGGGGGGTGAAAATCCAGTTTGGCTATCCCGCTGGCAGCGTCAGCCTATCGCGCTACCTTCGCGATCCTTTTCGGCCCGGCCTTCCATGAAGAACACGAGGAATTTCTGCATCATCGCCCACATCGACCACGGCAAAAGCACCTTGGCCGACCGCCTCCTGCAGATGACCGGCACCATTGCCGACCGCGATATGCAGGCGCAGAACCTGGACGACATGGACCTGGAGCGCGAGCGGGGCATCACCATCAAGAGCAAGGCCATCCAGATGAACTACTCGCTGAACGGCGAGCAGTACGTGCTTAACCTGATCGACACGCCGGGCCACGTGGACTTCAGCTACGAGGTGAGCCGCAGCATCGCCGCCTGCGAGGGCGCACTGCTGATCGTGGACGCCACGCAGGGCATCCAGGCGCAGACCATCAGCAACCTGTACCTGGCGCTGGAGCACGACCTGGAGATCATCCCCATCCTGAACAAGATGGACCTGGCCAGCGCCAACCCCGAGGAGGTGAAGGACCAGATCGTGGACCTGATCGGCTGCAAGCGCGAGGACATCCTGGCGGCCAGCGGGAAGACCGGCCTCGGCGTGGACAAGGTGCTGGAGGAGATCGTCCACCGAATACCCGCGCCCAAAGGCGACCCCGCCGCACCGTTGCAGGCGCTGATCTTCGACAGCGTGTTCAACTCCTTTCGTGGCATTGTGGCCTATTTCAGGGTCATGAACGGCACCCTCCGCAAGGGCGACAAGGTGAAGTTCTTCAATACCGGCGTGGTGTACGACGCCGACGAGATCGGCGTGCTGAAGATGGACCTGTTGCCCCGGAGCCCCCTGAGCGCGGGCGATGTGGGCTACATCATCAGCGGCATCAAGACGGCCAGCGAGGTGAAGGTGGGCGACACCATTACGCACATGGAGCGCCCCTGTGCAGAGGCGATCCATGGCTTCGAAGACGTGAAGCCCATGGTGTGGGCGGGCATTTTCCCGGTGGATACCGCCGAGTACGAGGAACTGCGCGACGCCATGGAAAAGCTGAAGCTGAACGATGCCAGCCTCACCTGGACACCCGAAAGCAGCGCCGCGCTGGGCTTCGGCTTCCGCTGCGGCTTCCTGGGGCTGCTGCACATGGAGATCATCCAGGAGCGGATCGAGCGCGAGTTCGGCATCACCGTGATCACCACGGTGCCCAACGTGGGGTATGTGGTCACCAAGACCAACGGCGAGGTGGTGGACGTGCACAACCCCACCGAACTGCCGCCAGTGATGCACATCGACCATATTCAGGAACCGTACATCAAGGCGCAGATCATCACCAAGAGCGAGTACATCGGGACCATCATGACGCTCTGCATCGAGAAGCGGGGCATCCTCACGGGGCAGAACTACCTCACCACGGACCGCGTGGAGCTGCACTTCGAGCTGCCACTGGGCGAAGTGGTGTTCGACTTCTTCGACAAGCTGAAGAGCATCAGCCGGGGCTACGCCAGCTTCGACTACCACCCCATCGGCTTCAAGGAGAGCGACCTGATCAAGCTGGACATCCTGCTGAACGGCGAAAAGGTGGACGCACTGAGCGCGCTGATCCACCGCGACCACGCGCACGAGCTGGGCAAGAAGATGTGCGGCAAGCTGAAGGAACTGCTACCGCGCCAACAGTTCGACATCCCCATCCAGGCCGCCATCGGCGCCAAGATCGTGGCCCGCGAAACAGTGAAGGCCCTTCGCAAGGACGTAACGGCCAAGTGCTACGGTGGTGACATCAGCCGCAAGCGCAAACTGCTGGAGAAGCAGAAGGAGGGGAAGAAGCGGATGCGCTCGGTGGGCTCCGTGGAGATCCCGCAAGAGGCCTTCCTGGCGGTGCTGAAGCTGGATTGACAGTCCCTGCGCAGGGTCCCGAAGCGGTGATCCTGCGGGGACTGGGTGCAATACCAAGGTATGCGGGGACTTCGGGGCGGCGGCCCTGCGGGAGCGTCTATTGGCACGACCTGGTATCTGGCTTCATTATCTTTGGAACATGGATTGGCGCAAGTACATCGTTAGCAACCCCAAAGTCCTTTCCGGCAAGCCCACGGTAAAGGGTACGCGCTTGTCCGTGGAGTTCATCCTGGGCCTGATGGCCAAGGGCTGGACCGAGCAGACACTTTTGGAGAATTATGAGCGCTTGAAGCCGACCCACATCAAGGCGATCTACGGGTTCATGAGCGAGAACATCGCGTCGGGCCGTTTTGCGCGGCCACTTGGGGAAGCCAAATGAAATTTCTTGTCGATGAATGCGTGGCAAAGGCCTCCGCCTTGCATTTGCGCATGATCGGCCATGATGTGCTGCGTATCGGCACCGACATCCGAATACCGGACGATGCAACCATTTTGACATTTGCCACGGCGGAACAACGCACCCTTATCACGCACGACCAGGATTTCGGCGAGTTGGTGTTCAACAAGAAACACCGGGCCCCGTTCGGGGTGGTCCTGTTTCGCTATGAGCCTGCCACGCCGGATGAAGTGGCCAAGCGGCTTGTTGTCATGCTCCGTTCCGGCCTGTACGCGTTCGAAGGATATCTGACCGCCGTGGACGAGGGTAAGGTGAGGCAACGTGCATGTTGACATCAGTCCCGGCGTAGGGTCCCGAGGTAGCCTTCGCATGGCTACAGTTACTGAAAGTGGGAGACCCCAATGTCATTCAGTCAAGGGAGCATTTATCAACGGATCATGGTCCGTAGGCTGGAAGCCTGCGATGTTGTCGTTCCACAGGCTGGAAGCCTGTGCCACAACCGTGTTCTTCCTCCACAGGCTGGAAGCCTGTGCTACAACCGTGTTCTTCTTCCACAGGCTGGAAGCCTGTGCTACAACCGTGTTCTTCTTCCACAGGCTGGAAGCCTGTACTACAACCATGTTCTTCTTCCACAGGCTGGAAGCCTGTGCTACAACCATGTTCTTCCTTCACAGGCTGGAAGCCTGTGCTACAACCGTGTTCTTCTTCCACAGGCTGGAAGCCTGTGCTACAACCGTGTTCTTCTTCCACAGGCTGGAAGCCCGTGATACGACAGTGCTCTTCCTCCACAGGCTGGAAGCCTGTGCTACAATCTTCCTCCCTTAACTGAATGACATTGGCGGTGGCCCCGGGGACAGGGGTCGATGACGCCGCTACGGTGACAGAAATTGGCCGCTGCGCGCATTCCCGCAGCCGCCCCATACCGCCTGCATGACAGGCGTTATGCCCCTCAACACCCAAGCGGCATCGGCGTGCAGGAGCAGTTTCTCCTTGGCGGCCCTTGTAACGTCCGAGAACCATTTGCATCGAATGACTGTTGATTGAACAAAAGTTCCAATTTCAAAACCACAATGAAAAAGCTTACTGCGACCCTCCAACATGGTGCGATGCTCTTCGCGCTTTCCGCCTTTGTCTGCGGGGGTGCCCTCGCGCAGGCGAATCCGGCGCTCAACGATGCGGAGATCGCGCATATCGGCGTAACTGCCAACCAGATCGATGTGAACTACGGGAACATCGCACTGAAGAACTCGAACAACCCCGAGGTGAAGCGCTTCGCACAGACCATGATCGATGACCACAGCGGCGTGATCAAAGCGGCCACCGCCCTGGCGCAACGGTTAGGCGTGACGCCACAGGACAACGCCATGAGCAAATCGCTCAATGCCGGTGCCGTGACGGAAACCAAGAAGCTCGAATCGCTGAAGGGTGCCGAGTTTGACAAGGCTTACGTGAACAATGAGGTGGAATACCACAAGGCGGTGATCACGGCGGTGCACACCCTGCTGATCCCGCAGATCCAAAATGCGGATGTGAAGGACCTGTTCGTCTCCATCAGTCCCGTGCTGGACACGCACTTGGAACACGCCTATATGCTCCAAAAGAAGCTGAACAGCAAATGAGCAAGATCCAATCCTTGTCCCGGACGGCCGCCGGTGCCTTGTGCGCATCGCTGCTGTTGATGGCGTGCGGCGGTGGCAGCAATACCACCGGCAGCACCACCGGGAACGACACTACGGCAGTGGCCAAGTCCGACACCGTGTTCATCGCCAAGATGCAGTTCAAGCCGGCAACGCTTACGGTGCATGCCGGTGACGAGGTCGTCTTCATGAACAACGATGTGGTGGCACACGATGCCACAGCGTTGCCCGACAGCGCTTGGACCTCGGGCAAGTTGGACCCGGGCCAAAGCTGGAAGCTGGTGGCTGACAAGTCCACGGACTATTTCTGCAGCATCCACCAAGTGATGAAAGGCCATTTGGAGGTGCAACCTTGAGGGTTGATCCGAAGTGAAGGCACAAGGGCCGTCCTTAACCGGGCGGCCCTTGCTGCTTACAGTGCCTTGTCCGTTCCCCGGTGGAACGGAGCCATGCGCCTCCCTGCCGCATGTAGCCGGACAGGCGATGCCGGCCTTTCACGTACAACCGGTGTGCGCGGCTATCGCCTCTTGCGCGCCCTGCGGCCGCGACTTTCCCGGTTTCTCAACCACGGATGGACACAGATGAACACGGATAAATGCGCGATGTGGCAAGTGGGCCACGGATTTGCGACCGATACCCGGAGAGGTCCGCGATCCGTGTCCATCCGTGTGGATCCGTGGTTCGTTCAAGTATTGGACATGCGCTGCCAGGCGCAGTATTAAGAGGCGATAGCCCTGGATGGAATGCGGGTGCGCCGATGCCCGCTGTAACTTTCACCGGACCCGCCCGTCATACCCGTGATCCCTTCGCCGTGACCCTCCACGAGTACAATAGCGCCGTGCAAGCCCATGCGGACGGCATTTTCCGCTTTGCGGTGAAGCACCTGCTCGACCGCGACAACGCCAAGGACGTGGTGCAGGAAACTTTCGCGAGGCTTTGGCAGAAGCTGGATGACGTGGACGGCACCAAGGCCAAGAGCTACCTCTTCACCACGGCGCACCACCTCTTGGTAGACTCGGCACGCCGGGATACAAGAAGCACACGGATGGACGAACGGCATGAAGACCTGCGCTGGGGTACCCAATCGCAACCCGACCTGCAGAAAGTGCTGGATACCGCTTTGGCCACCTTGCCCGAAATGCAGCGCAGCGTGGTGCTGCTGCGCGACCTGGAGGGATACAGCTACGAAGAGATCGCTGAGCTCACCCAATTGAACATCACGCAGGTGAAAGTGTACATCTATCGCGGCCGTACGGCACTGAAGGAATACATCGGCAAGCTGGAGAACGTGCTATGATGTTGGACCGGCACACATACGAAGCTTGGTTGCTGGACCGCGCCGAGGGTATGCTGACCCCGGCACAGGAACAGCAATTGGATGCGTTCCTCAAGGCACATCCGGAGCTCGTGGCGGGCACGGGCGAATTGCCCACGGTACAGGCCGGTGATGAGCACTTCCACGATAAGGGCCCGCTGCTGCGCACCTTCCCTCCCACCGGCCTGCCGGACGCGGCACGGTTGGATGACTTTCTCACCGCGCGCATGGAGGGCGACCTGTCCCCGGCACAGGAACTGGAACTGGGGCGCTACTTGTACGACCACCCGGAAGCGGAACGGAACGCGGCCCTCATGGCCAAAGCCAGGGTGGAGGCTGAAGCCGAGCCGTTCAAGCATAAGGCCGGCCTGGAAAAGCATTTCCCGCCGCAGGGTTATCCCGAAGCACACCGGGTCACTGATTTCCTGATCGCCGATGCGGAAGGTGACCTGACTGCCGACCAACATGCTGCGCTCGTACAATACCTGCACGATCACCCGGAGGCGCGGCGCCAACAGCGCCTGGTGGCCGCAGCACACATTCGGCCGGAGCCGGTGGCCTATCCGTGGAAAGAACAATTGCTGAAGCGCGAATCGCGCGTGTTGCCCTTGTGGGCGCGTTGGGCCGCAGCGGCAAGTATTCTGCTGTTCATCAGCCTGGGGCTGCTATTGCAATTCCGAGGCGACAGGAATGATGCGTCCTTGGCACAGCGCACCCGCCCCTCGGCACCGGCAGCACCGCTTCCTGCCAAGCCCGCCGCACAGGAAACGGCTTCACACACCGCGCCGCCAACGCAAGTGAACCGCCCCGTGCAGGAGAACACCGCAGGCCGTGCACCGACTAATGCCGGCAAGCAAGTGAAGCGTGAAGCGGCCCCTGCTGAACGGCTGGAGAATCCACGTGAGGAAACTCAAGTGCCTGTACCAGTGGAACCGGAATTGGCTGAAGTACCTGCCGCACCGCTGGAGCCAACAGCACCTGCTTCACCCGCACACCAAGCAGCACCCGCAGCTCCAGTGGCAACTTCGCAAGGCCAGAACCTCGCTGTTTTCGCGGCCAACCAATTGCGCGGCGACGTGCTGGCCACGCCCAAGCGTTCCAGCCGATTGGACGGCAATGATCTGTTGGCCATGGCGGACCGTGCCGTGGGCGCCATTAGCAACGGGGCAGGCGGTGTGCAGGTGCAGCGCAGCGCAACGCGCGAGAAGATCCGTTTCAGCCTCGGCCGGAACTTCGCCATCAGTGCGAGCCGCGCCCGTTGAGGCCCGTCCGCACCGCACGGGTGCCGTTCATCACAACCACGCATGTGCCTTGTAACAACATCCGTTGTACGGCTGTCTTATGTCCGAAAACCAGCACATCACAACCATGAAAACCGCACATCTTTCCCTCCTGCTGTTCCTGGGCACCATGCTTTTCGCCGGCCAGGCCCGCGCCGCAAGCGGTGATGCACCGGCACCTTCCACCACCAACAGCCGCGCCATGGAGCGCGCCGTGATGCACCAGATCGACCGCCATGTGGTCTTTCCGCTCGATGCGGAGGGCGCGGAGATGTACGGTGTGGTTGACGTGGACTTTGCCGTGGACGTGAAGGGCCGCCTGGTGGTGAAGGAAGCCAGCTCGCGCAACGCAGCGCTCCGCGATTACGTGGTGCGCAAACTGGGCCAGATCCGGGTGGGGTCGAACCCTTCAGGCCTGTGGAACACCACCCATCTGCGCTTCACCTTCAAGCCTGAACACGGTGAACTGTAACAACCGGGGCACTTCCCCGTCGTATGGCAAACGCGACACCTGATGAAACCCCTGTCCATCATCGTTCCGATCCTGCTCCCCATCGCAGTCACCGCCCAGCAGGACAGCCTGTCGGTGGACACCGCAAAGCACGGATCGACGCACTCCATCATGCTGATGGCGGGCGGCCAGGGGGTGAAGTTGAAGGTAGTGCCCAACGACACCTTGCAGGCCGAACAGGGCGACACACTGCGGATCCTCACCAAGCGGAAGCTGGTGCGCATCATCACCACGCCCCGCGAGGACCGCGACACCACCCTGCGCTTCGAGGACGAGCTGGCGCGCCTGCGCCGCGAACGCCGCAACCTGTTCACCTACTGGGCGGGGCTGGAGTACGGCATCAACACCTTCCTCACCACCGACGGCCGCATTGGCGACGGGCCGGAGAGCGGCCCGCTACAGCTCAACAATGCCAAGAGCCGCTTCTTCGCCATCAACTTCATGGAGTACAAAGCGGAGTTCGGCACCCACCACGTTGGGCTGTTCACCGGCCTGGGCATCGAGTTCGACAATTACCTGCTGAGCGGGAACACCACGCTGGGCGCTGACGGCGACAGCACTTTCGCCGTGCCCATGGAGCTGCCCGTGCTGAACAAGAACAAGCTGCGCCAGATCGGCCTGCGCGTGCCGCTGATGCTGGAGCTGAACACGGCGCGCGCCAAGCTGCCCGCCACACCGGAGGAGTACGCAGCGAAGAAGGATTGGTCCTTCACCCGCAAGAACAACTTCCACTTGGCCGCTGGCGTGGTGGGCACCTGGTACTTCGACTCCATGTACAAGCAGAAGTACACCGAGGGCGGGCACAACGTAAAGAACCGCAGCAAGGACGATTACAACCTGCTGCCCTACCGCCTGGCGGCGCGCGCCCAGGTGGGCTTCGCGGGCCTGAACCTCTTTGCCGAATATGCGCTCACGCCCCTGTTTGAGGAAGGCACGGCACCGGACCTGCGGGCACTGAACGTGGGCCTGACATTGGTGGGGTTCTAATACCATGTACGCATTCAATATCGGCCGATCTGCTTGCCCTCTTTCCGGATTACTTCTCCGCGGAACAGGTTCCGTAGGCCCCGCTACGCAACCTGTTCCGCGTATCGCCCTCCGAAAAGATCGCGGCGCAACTCGTGGTCGGCCTTGAATGCATAAATGGTATAATGCCTGCCGATCCTGCGGCAACGAGGGGTTGACGCGGGCCGGCACCGAAGGGCTGCTGCACTTGCGGCGGCCCTTCGTATTTGTTTCAGCCACATGCAGCAGGCATGTGTCACCTGCTACCAGCGCATGCCGACGGGTTCGCTCGGCGTGCTTTCGGTACCGTCCGGGAGCACCATACGCAGCAGATAAAGGTTCAAGGCCCCGCGCACCGGTGCTGTGTCCGTGTATCCTTCCACATTGACGGG
Source organism: Flavobacteriales bacterium (assembly GCA_023957375.1). GTDB lineage: Bacteria > Bacteroidota > Bacteroidia > Flavobacteriales_F > PHOS-HE28 > PHOS-HE28. The sequence continues at coordinate 421,111 of JAMLHB010000003.1, forward strand.
TAGATCCTTCAGCAGCTTGGGCTCGCCGCCGTCCACGGACCGGTAGAGCTTGAAGCCCAGGCCGTGCCTTTCCCGCCCGGCCCAGGAAAGACTGATCCCATCCTTGGTGCGGGTGGCGGTTAGCAGGCGCGGTGCATCGGCTCCCATGGGCCCGGCATCCAGCGCCACCGCTTGCGAAGGCACGCCCCGCATGCCCGAAAGGGCAACGCCCACCACCCGGTAGCGGTAGGCCAGGCCGGGCATGGCCGTGGAGTCGATATAGGCCAGGATGCCGGGCTCCAACGCTTGTTTGGTCACCGGATTGAAATCGGACCCATCGGCCGTGGCGCGCTCCACTTGGGTCCATGAGATGCCGCGGTCACCGGACCATGGCTCGCGCCAACTGACGATCACGGCGCGGTCCGTCCGGCGCACCGCCACATCCGTGGGTGAGGCCGGTATGCGCTCATCCAAAGCTTGTACGCCAGCTACCGGAGAGGGGCCGCTGATGGTACCGCCGATCCCTACGGCCCGCACCCGGTAGCGCAGCACCCGGTTGTCCGTTACGGAGCTGTCCGTCCACTGCGGGCCGGCACCGGCACGTGGCCGGATGCCTGCGGCAACCATGACGAACCCTGTGTCAGCGGGTGTGCCTCGTTCCACATTGTACTCCAGGACATCCGGGTCGCCCCCGGGCCAGTACAAGCGGATGCCGGAAGGACCGTTTTCAGCCTGCAACCAAGCGGGGGACGCCACGGGCGGCGCGTAGTCACACACCCCTTGCACCGGCATGCTCATGGTGGAAGTGCCCACCACATCGATCGCTTCCAGCCGGTAGAAATAGGTCTCCTTCACGCGCTGTACCCGGTCCATGAAGATGGTATCCAGCACGGGCACGTCAGCCAGGTGCAAGTAGGGCCCCTCAAAGCGGTCCGCCCGGTAAATGGCGATCCCCCGGGTGCGCACGGCATGTTCCAACCGCCAGCTAAGCCGGATGCCACGTGTACCGGGTACATCATCGGCCCGGATGTACTTGAACCATGGCCGGGCCTCGGCATTGAGGTTGTTCGCGGAAACCCACGGGGAGGATGGTCCTTCGCGGCCTGCGGTATCCATGGGCATCAAGCGGTATTCGTAGATGCCGAGCTCGGTGAACAGCGTGTCCCAGCAGATCACGGTGGTGGTGTCATTGCGCGTGCCTTGGACGATCACCGGATGGATCTCCGCTTCGGTGCCCACATGCTGCCGCCTGCGGAACACGCGGACTGCGGCAGGCACGCACTTCGGCGCAGCCCAAGCCACGCGGATGCGCTCGCCGTTGGTTTCCTGTGACACGGGTTGGAACAAGCAAGCCGTTTGGGCTGTCTTGGTCGTGACGGCCTGCTGGCCTGCGCAGGGCAAGGCAAGCACCAGGAAAGGAAGGATGAATGTGCGCATGGTCATGGCCGTTTTCATTGCCCGCATGATCCATCGATGCGGTCCAAAGTGATATTCCCTTGGGAGTTCACGCTGCCCTTCACCGTAAGGCCGAAGCTGTCGCTCACACCGCAGATGCTCGCGCCAACACTGGTGGACCCGCAGGCGATCAAGCTGAAGGTACTTCCCTGGAGAGCGGCCTCGAACAGCACTTCCGCGCTTGCGGAAAGGTCCAGGCTGGAGCAGTCGGGAATGGGGCTGAGCAGCCAGAAGCTCAGGCCCACATCGGCATAGGCCATGCCGCCGAAGCCGAGGCTTCCGGAAAGGTCCACCCAGTTGCGGCCCTCCACCGCACAGCTCGCATGGCCCGACACGCCCATCACCCCCAAGTTCAGGCTGGGCACCGAGAAGTCGATCAAGCTCAACTTGTCCTGCAGGAACAAGCCTTTGAGCTTCTTGCCGGCCATGGTGGCGGGCAGTGATTTGTAGCGGTACCCGCTCATCAGGTTGGAAAGCAGCGTGTCCGGAATGGCGTTATGTGCGCCGATCATGAATGCCGGGTGATGGTCTTGCAGCGGCCAAGGGACCGGCGGTACGATCACATGCGAATCGTAACAGCTCACCAAGAACCCGTCCTTGTCCACGAGCAGGCCCAACTGGGCATTCACGATGTTCACCGCGCCGAAGTTGTTGTTGGATAGGCCTAAGCTGCCCACTAAGCGGGCGTGTTCAAAATCGTAGCTCATGGCCATGTTGCCGAAGGGCGTGGCCAGTTGCGACATGCCGATCTTGCCTTGCCCCAGTTCCACGGCGCCCTTCACGGTAAAGGAGAGTTCGTTCGCCGGGTTGTCGTCGATCCCGGCCAAGTTCACCAGGTTGCCCTTGAAGGAAAGATCGTTCCATTGGTCCGGCCCCATGGTCTGGCGCCCGCTGTTGAGGAGCATCTTCTTGTTCGGCGATCCACCGAACCGGACCTCCTGCCTTGTGCTGCCCTTGTAATGCTGCGCATCGGTGCGGATCAGGTCGATGTAGGTGCTCGCCGCCGTATGGTCCAGGAAGCCGTATGCATAGACCGGTTCACCGGAGGAACCGTCCTCGGGATCGATCCGGAACCGTCCGTAGCACGTGAACTGGCCGGGCTTGATCACTTGGGAAGGCATGCGGTCGTCCAGCGTGAAGTACACGTTGCCCCGGCCGGTGGTGATGGTGGCCCCCAGCGGTTTGAGGCGGCTTGCGGTATTGTTGCCGTCCTTGTAAAAGCTGAAGAAGCCCGTGGTCTGTGGCAGGCCATGAATCGCAAGCGAGCAGTTCACCAGCAGGTCCACGCCGTCCGGGGTGAACTGCATGCTGCCCACCGGCGTCATGTCCATGATGTTGAAGTAGCGGTAATTCATGGCACGCACTTCCGCAAGCGGCTGGCCTCGGCTGAACAGGGAGAAGCTGGAGAACTGCACCTTGCTTGGCACCAGTTCCGCCGGGCCCTGCACGGTGGCCACCGAGGCGCTGCCGGTTGTGAGGGCGCCAAAGCGCCATGCACCGGCCATGCCCTGGTACACATAGCCCGGGTCGTAGCCGAACGTCCAAGGCACGCCATCGGCCGGCTTCAATGGTGCAACACCGCCCAGGCGCACTTCACCCAGTTGGCCGGCGTTCATCTCCAGCCCGTTCGGGCGGATCATGATCTGGGACATGGCGGCCTTCGCCAGCACCATGTCCAAGGTGCCTTGCGGGATGACGATCGCGGCAAGGTCATTGTTGAAGGACCAAGGTGCCGTGGCGGTGAAGCTCCAGTCGTTCAATTTGAAGTTGAGCTTGTCGCCCCCGCCTTGGATCCCCTCAATGGTTTGGGGGGTCACGCGGATGTCGCCCACCTCCAGTTCCAGCAGTGCGGGCGTGATGTCTGGCACGTCCTTGACCTGCACCACGGTGGCGATGCGGAAGACCCCCGGCTCCACAAAGGAGCGCGTGCGGTCGCTTCGCGCCGGGAAGCCGCGCAGGGAAAATGCGGCGTTGGAAGGTTCCCAGAGCAGGCTCATGGGGGCCAGTTTGAACGTCATCAGGTTGAAGGTGCGCTGCGCGTACGCCCCGTTGCTGCGGAACACGTCCAGCCGCGGTTGATCCGGGCCATCGCCCAAATAGAACCGTCCGGTGAAATCATAGGAGAAGTTGAAGGTGGACAGCTCGCTGCTCACCGTGCCTCGCACCACCCCGCCGGTGGCCGTGCCCTGCACCTGCACCAGGCCGGGGAAGAATGAAATGGGCACGCCCTTCAATGTGGCGTCCAGTGCGCCATAGAGCTTGAGCGGCACCTGGGCCATGTCCGTTGCCACGGCACCGCTTACGGGCACCGCCCGCGGCAAGCCCAACGGCCCCATCGCCCCGGCCTGCACCTTCACATCGGTGAAGGCGATGCGTTGACCGGGATCCTCCAAGCTGAAGTTGGCATTGGCCGGAAGGTTGATGAAGGCGCCGCTGATGGTGGACGTCCCGTCGCTGTTCTGCGCGCGCTTCTCCACCTCCACCGGGAAGCCCAGCAGTTTGGTGAGGTCCAGGTCATTGGCACGCTGCAGCACCAGCTCCACATGGGGCATCCGGGGGATCATCTTGAAATCCGGCGGCGGTCCCGGCATCATGAAGTAGTTCACGTCCTGCGCCGTGCCGATGTAGCTTACCAAGCTGTCCGCCTTGGCGGCATGCACGGTCAAGGGCCCCATGGCCACGCCGTGGAGCGTGAAATTGCCCTGTCCGTCCGTGGTGGTCTGGTTCAGCTGTGCACCCTGCTGGTCCGAGCCGGTCTCCACCCACACCCGGGCCCCGGCAACAGGGGTGTCACCGGGGCTTGATACCACCTGCCCGCTGAGGCTGGTGCCGGGATCCAACTGCACCTCCAGTGTCACCGGTTCCGGGGAAACGGGATTCACCACGATCCGGTTCACCGGCATCAGGTCGCCGGGTGGGTACACCTTCAACCGGAACTCGCTTTCGGGGGAAAGGAACTCGAAGTAGGCCACGCCGGCCTGGTCGGAGGTCTGCTGCCGCTGGTCCAACCACACCACCGCACCGGCAACGGGTCCGTTGGGAGCGTTGAGCTTCACGCGCAGGCGGTGGCGCTTTTCCTTCACCGTGAACACGCCAAGATCACTTGCCTCGGGGCCGTTGTTGAAGGGCACTGTCCGCGTCATGGTCAACGGGAAGTATTGATCGCTCAACGGCAGCAATTTCACCTGCTGGATACCGGACGGCGCAGGCACTTCAAAGCGTTCAATGGCTTGGTAGGCCTGGTAGCTCAGGGCCTCTGATGCATTGACCATTCCGCCCGTGGTTTGCCCGGCGGTGTGTACCCCGGTAGTTGTGGAAGTGGCCGGCAAATGCAATACCCAGGACGGGACCCCCTGCCCCGCACCACCGGTGAGCTGCATTTGCACTAGCCCCGATGGTGCCCATTGCCCCCCTGTGCTGCCCACATGTTCTATTGGCACCATCAACAACGCGGTTTCCGACCTTCCCCACGGCCCGTCGCCCACCTGCACATCGCAGCGCACGGGCTTCCCATCCTCATCCTGGATCGTGCCCTTCACCTTGCCGTACGGCTTGAGCAGGATGCCGCTGGTCATGTCCCATTGCAGGCCCATCTTCAGGTCCACTGCAGGTTCTTGCGGGTTGCTGTTGTTGAACTGCCCCGGCGGAATGCCCGGTTCGTTGCCTGCGGGCAAGGGCCGGGCTGCCGGCCAGAAACCTGGCTTGCTGACGGTGATGCTTGCATGCGGGCCGAGGAAGAACATGCCGTCCTGCGAGCCCTTCACCAGGATGCTGCTGAATTCAAAGAAGCCGTTCGGTCCGGATTTCGTGGTGTAGGTCATCTCCGTGAAGTCCGCGGTTACCGTGCTCTCGCTGCAACCCACGACAACCGGAGGCACTTGGCCGGGAGCCTTGTCGTAGCGCAGGTGCAACTTCACGATCGCATCGGGCAGGGGCTGCGCCACGTCTGCCATCACCCTGCCGATCACGCGCGGGCCGCGTGGCACCAAGGAAACGGCCACATCGTATTGCGGCACTTGGAAAGCACTGTTGCGCATCGGTGCATCGCTCTCCGAAGCCACGGGACCGGTGATCTGACCGCCCGGGAATGGCGCCGTGTGGCGGAAATAGCTGTACAGTCCGCGCTCGTCGCTCGTCCTGCAATCCACCACATACTCATCCGGGGTGGCCGTATTGTGGAACACGAGGTTGTTGAACAAGGCGCTGCCGTCCGCCGACTTCGTGAAGCACTGTGAAACCAGGGGTACTTCACCCATTCCCGGAATGGCCATGGCAGCGGCCTTGTGCTGGCCTTCATCCTTCGGTATATGCGATGGGCGGTGGTCCGCAGGCCTGAGCACGCTCACCTGCACATTGCCCATCGGGCTTCCCTTGCCGCCCATTTGGTGGTTGCAGGCGCCCTGCACCACGGTCACCTTCAGGTCGTAGCTGCGCACGTAGCAGGCCTGCTCGGGCAGGTCCACGTCATCGCCGGGCTGTGCGTAAATCTCCAGGTCCGGGCTGCAGTAGTAGGGCGAGGCCACCTCCAGCATCAGCACCTTGTAGGCGTTCGTGGCGGCGGTGGTGCTTCCCAACCATTGCTTCTCGGGCAGGCCGTACTTGTTGATCCACGAAAAGTAATTAATGCTTCCCGGCACGTTGATCCCGGTGTAGGAGGGCTGGTGGTAGAAAAACTCATATTCTCCGTTGCTGCCCGTGGTACCCGTGGCGATCACCCGGCCATAGTGCCATTGGCTTCCATCCTCCGGCTGCGGCAATCCGCTGCTGCCGGGAAGCTGGTCCACACCGAGCACCACGCGGTCGGCCTTGGTCACATGCCCCTGCTTGTCGCGCGTTTCCACGCCCTCCAACACAACCCGTTCCACCAGCCTGATCGGGATGTCCGCCAAGGCCTGGCTTCCTGCGGTACTGACCGGGAAGCGGTCCTTCCACTTGTAATCCGGGAAGATCGTGAACACATTACCTGATACAAGGACGTTTGGTGACTGGTCATATGCGTTGATGACCCCGGAGGAATGATCATAGGCACCGATGACCATCGATTCACCACTGGAAACATCTACGCCCTGCACACCGATCGCGCCTTGTTGCGCACCTTGTCCATTCCCCAAGAAGGGAGACAAGGCGGAAATGATCACTTGCGATGCCCCCAGTTGCAAGCCCCCCAAGGACATTTCCTGTGCACAACCTTGCCTGCCGCTGTCCTTGAACCGGTACACCAGTCGGCCCTTGATGCGCGTATCCGCGATGGGCCCGATGGGCAGCATGTTCGCGGGCATGGTCTGCACGCCGACGGTATGGGCCGGTGGCGGAGGTTGTGCCGGTTGTATTTCGAACGTACATGCCTCGCTGCGGCCCTTGTTCTCGAATGGAATGCTGTTGGTTGCATCCTTGGCCACCACGGCGGCAACGTAGGTCACGCCGGTGTTCAATTTCGGGTCGTAGGGTTGCCAGGCGTAGGTGGGGGCCGTCAGGTTGGTGCGCACGATGGGATTGCCCATCAGGCCGTCCATGGCCAGTGCGATCGCATTGTTCGGGTTCTGCCCCGCGAGCAGTTCCAAGATGTACAGGTCATAGCGCACATTGGCCAGGTTGAAGTTGCCCACGGGCGGGCTCCAGGTAAAGACCGGCCATTGCGTTTCCACGGCCTCACCGCACAGCGGGAAAGTGATCACGGGCGGTTGTGCCATGGCGATGGTGAAGAACAGGCAGCCCGCCGGGGCCTCATCGCTGAGCGGCGCATTGGTGTTGTAATCCAAGGCTTGCACGCACAGTTCATAGTTGCCTTCCGGCAGGATCCCCGTCTGCATCGCGGCATCGGCCACCTGCTGGGGCGCGCTCACTTGGAAGTTGTTCGGGTCCAGGAACGCCATGGCCTGGGAATTGGCCTGGATCACCTTGTTCTCCAAGCCCGCTAGCACGATGGGCGACTGCGGGGCGTAGCTGCTGCGCGTGCGGCCGCTGTATCCGTTGTCGCCGGTGATGGTGCCCACCAACTTCACCTGGCGCGGCGCGGTGGCGGTATTGAGCAGGTTCACGATCAGCGCTCCCTGGTAGTCACTGAGGTGGATGCTGTACGGCGGCGTGATGATGGGCGTCACCACTACCTGTCCCTGCGCGGCGGCGGACATGGCGACCAGCGCGGCGGTCATCAAGGCGGGCAAGGTTCTCATGGCACGGGGCTTTTCATGGTATCAGAAGCGGATGTCCGCGCCGATGACACCGGTATCTTCGGTGAAGGCGGGGACCGACGGGTCATTGCTGCGGTTGTCCTGATGGCTCAACGTGAGCACGAAGGAGATGCGCTTGGTGGCCTGCATGCTCCCCTGAAGGTCCAATTGCCAGGTTGATCCGTGGCCGCCCGCGGGAAGTGCATTGGCCAGGAAGGAGCCGCGCAGTTCAGTGCCCAAGCGGCCCTCCTTCAGCCAAGAACGGCCCGCTTCCACGTGGAAGCCTTTGCTGATCGTGCGCCCCACGACGCTCTCGGTGTTGCGGAAGATCGCCCCTCCGCCCAGGCGGGCCTGGTCCTGCTTCCAGTTCCGCGTGTAGGCCAGGTCCGTGTGCAGGCCGGTGAGCATGGCCCGGCTGAAGGCTTCCGCACCACGGTCGCTGAGGGCAAAGAAATTGATGGTGCACGTGGCAAAGTGGCTGCCATTGCTTGCGGAATACGTCACGCGCGGCTGCAACAGCAGATTCTGGCTCACTTGCCTGAACCGTGCCGTATCGTTTGCCACCGGCCTGAGCGGGTCCTGCACAATGCCGAAGTTGGAGTAGTTGAGCACGCAACCGAACGCCTTTCCGCCCGTGTAGCTCAACCCCAGGTTGGCCATGATGCGCTTGGCGGTGGCGGCACGCAGCCGCTTCAGGTTGTTGTGCTGCCAACCCACGGTGGCGTTGGCGCTCAGCCGGTTCTTGAGCAGGCTGCCGCTGGCCGTGCCGGTGACCTGTTCCACATCCGTCTGGAAGTAATAGGTGCCCATGCTCTTGTAGTCGGGGTCAACCCGGCGGTAGGTGAGTTTGCCGCGCAGGCGTTTCCGCTTCAGGGCAAGGCCGGTCTCAACGGCCATCAAACCTTGGGTGCTCGTACGCGTGGTGAACACGGGGTTTGCGACCCGGGCCCAAGGCCTGTCCTCTTGCGCCAACGGCGAAGCACGCAGATCCCGGGTATAGGCACTGCCGGCCATGTCGAATTCCCAACGCAGCACCTCGGTCAGTTTTACCCGGCCCACCAGGCCGACCGCCAAATTTTCGGCCGGCGCCAGTTGAACCGCTTCCGGCACGGGGATCGAGCGTACATCATCACGTGCGCGCAGCACGACGACATCCACATACTGCTCCTCGGTGCCCACGCCCAGCTTCACCGCATAGCCCGTGCGCCCGTATGCCGGTATGGGGATGTCGCTGATGAACTTGGAAGGGTCGTACACGGCGGCGGTGTCCTCGGCCACGGCTTTTTGTAACCGTCCGTACATGAAGCCGAACCGGAATTTGCCGGGGTTCAGTTCCACGCCTGCCATCAATGCCCTGTGGCCGGCGAGCGTGAATTTCGAGAACGTGAGGTCGCGATAGCCCAAGTGCAGCTTCGCCCATTTGTAGCGCGGGCTGAGGCCGAACTGGTTGAAGGGCTGCTGGAACGAACGCTGCTGATCGCTGAGCACCAGCATGAACGGCAATTGGATGCCCAGGACGCTGAGCACTGGTGATCCGCTGATGGACCAAAACCCCGGTGTGTGCCGCGGATCGATCCCTTGTGCATGGTACAGGCCGAAGCGCGCCTGCAGCGTTCCGTTGAACTGGGCAACCGGGGCCTGACCAATTTGCGCAATATCCTGTGAGCGTGCCGTTCCGCACACCCCCACCACAAAAGCCGCAAGAAAGATCGGCTTTACCCCATTGTGCCAATGTCCAAAATTGCAATTTTCAAACGCAATGATGTTCGTCATGTTCGCTGCCCGGTTGCCCGGCGCACCGTTCCATATGCCCGGTCCGTGGTGCCCCGCCTGTAGGGAAATGATGGGCAACCGCCCATAACTTCCTACTTTCGCACACCCTGCGGTGCATTCCGCATTTCCAGGACAAACAGACTCTTTCCATGGGCCGCATTTTCGAGAAACGCAAGCACAAGATCTTCGCCCGCAACGCCAAGCTCAGCAAGCTCTTTACCCGCATCGGCAAGGAGATCTCCATGGCCGTGAAGGCCGGCGGGCCCAGCCCCGAGGCCAACCACCGCCTGAAGGTGGCCATCCAGAACGCCAAGGGCATGAACATGCCCAAGGACAACATCGACCGGGCCATCAAGAAGGCCGCCGGCGGCACCGAGGAGAATTACACCGAGATGACCTATGAGGGCTACGCGCCCGGCGGCGTGGCCATTTTCGTGGACACCGCCACGAACAACCCCACGCGAACGGTGAGCAATGTGCGCAGCTTCTTCAACAAGTGCGACGGCAACCTCGGCAACTCAGGCTCGCTGGCGCACGTGTTTGAGCGCAAGGCCGAATTCGTGGTGACTGCGGATTCGCTGAAGAAAATGGATCCCGATGAGTTTGAAATGGCCCTGATCGACGCGGGCGCGGACGACCTGGTGCACGACGAGGAAGGGTTCATCATCCTAGCCCCGTTCACCGAGTTCGGCAACATCCAGCACAAGTTGGACGAACTGGGCATTGAGGCCAAGAGCGCCGAGTTGAAGCGCTTCCCGTTGAGCACCATCCCCGCCGACCTGGCCACGGCGCGCAACGTGATGAAGCTGATCGACATGCTGGAGGATGACGACGACGTGAACGCCGTGTACCACAACATGGAACTGAGCGAAGAGGTAGAGGCGGCCTTGGCCGAAGGATAAAGGGCTTCAAGCGGCACAGCCTCAACTGCGGTGCGCCGTCCTGAAGCGGATGTGGTAACGCGTGCCCGTTTCGTCCGATTCCATCGAAAGGGTGCCGTTGAGCTGTTCCACCAGGCTGCTGATCAAGCTGCGCCCCAGCGTGTCCGAAGGCTGGTCCTGCTTTTCCAACGGAATGCCCTTGCCGTCGTCGCTGTAGTTGAGGTCGAACTCCTGCTCGCCTGCACGGTGCACCCGCAGGTTGATGAATCCCCCTTCACCCGGCGAGAAGGCATGTTTGAACGAGTTGGTGATCAGCTCGTTGAGGATCAGTCCCAGCGGCACCAGCGTATCCATGTCCAACGCCAGGTCGGGGTCGATGGCGGTGCGGTAACGGATCTTCTCCTGCACCTTGTTCAACAGCACCAGCTCGCTAAACAGATCGCGGATGTACTGTGCCAAATTGAGCTGCGCCAGGTCGCTTCCCTTGTACAGCTTTTCATGCAGCAAGGCCATGGAGGCCACGCGGCTCTGGGTCTGTGAAAGGGCCTGCTGGAGGCGTTCGTCGGCAATGGTGCCCGACTGCAGGCGCAACATACTGGACACCAACTGCAGATTGTTCTTCACCCGGTGGTGGATCTCGCGGATCAATGTTTCAATGCGGGCGTTGGCCTGTTCCAGCTTTTCCTTTTCGTTGAACAGGACCTGGTTGTACTCCAGGTCGCGCTGCCGCGCTGATTTCAGGTTATCCCGCATGCGGGTGAGCGAATGGCCCAGTACGTCCTGCTCGCCGCTGATGAGCACCGAGGCATCGTAATTGCCCTGCCCGATGGCATCGGCACTGGCGGACAGGGAACGGATCGTGCCGATCATCTTGTTGAACGACCCCGCCATCTGGCCCACCTCGTCGCGGGTCCTCACCGGCACGTTTCCGCGTACATCACCCTGGGCCAGGGCGGCGGCAGCATGGGTGACTTCATTGATGGTGCTCCGCAACCCGCGCATGATGACCATGGCCATCACCGCCACCGCGCCCACCACGATCAACAGCGCGGCCAACACCAGCACCAAGCGCCGCTGCGCATCGCGTGAAACGTCCTTGCTGGCCCGGATGATCGAATCGATCGACTGTTCCTCCGCCGCGCGCAGGAGCAGCATGGCCCTGCCACTGACCTCCCACCATCGGGCGGCATCGGTGCCCAGGTTGGCGACGCTCCGCTTGGATGTCACCGTGCTTAACACAAACCGGAGGAAGTTGACGTCCGGCCCTTGGAAGGTGTTGCGGTACAGGGTTTGCATGTCCGGCGAGGCATCGCGTTTGAACAGGAACAAGCTGGTTTCGTACAGTGCAATGCGGTCGTAAAGCTCCTCTTGTTCCTGCTGGGTGATGCCCGAGGCCAGGCCCCTGAGCACCAGCATCCGGATGTCGCTCAAGGATTCTTTGGCATAAAGCAGGCTTTGGTGGGCGAACATCCTGTTGTTCACATCCTGGTCCACGGCCTGCCTGGACATTTCGGCCAAATTGCGGACCAACTCCTCGTTCATCGACCTGAAACCAAGCTCGGCAAGAGCGGGGGCAATGCTCCGCCCATCCACTTGGCGGCGCAAGCCATCGAGCGGTTGCAGGTCCGCCGAAGCACGCATCATGGGGCCGCCTGCAACGGTGTTCTCGCCCAATCGGGCCATCCGTGCATCGCTTTGGGCACGGGCCAGCTGCAGGTAATGCCCGCCGGGCAGCACCTTTTCCAACGTGGCCACGCTTACCGCCCCTTCGTACTGCATGGCATCCACCACATCGCTGATCGCACGGATGCTGCCCGACTGCTTGGCCACGTAGCCCAATACCCTGCTGCGTTTCAGGTTGGAATCAACCTGCTTGCCGATCAGCAGCACCAGGCCGAGCACCGGTATGCCCAGGGTCACCAGGAACTTGGTCCGGATCGGAAAATCAGCGAAGCGCCAGTTCATGGGCCAGCGAAAGTAGGGGAAGCCAGCGTGTCGCGCTATCTACATTTGGCCGCGCCCGGAACGTACCCGGGCCCAAGACACAAGATCCCGTTGCCGATATGGACATGAAATCAAGGTTCCAACTGCTGGACAGAAAGATCGCCGAGGCGCTCCAAGGGGGAGGTGCCGAGCGGATCGCTTCGCAACATGGCAAGGGCAAACTCACCGCCCGCGAGCGCATCCATCTGCTGCTGGATGAAGGCAGCTTCCAGGAAACCGGCCAGTTGGTGACCCACCGCAGCACCAACTTCGGGCTGGACAAGCAGCACTTCCTGGGCGACGGCGTGGTCACCGGCTACGGCACCATCAACGGGCGCACCGTCTTCGTGTTCTCGCAGGACTTCACCGTGCTCGGGGGCTCGCTGGCCGAGGCCCATGCCGAAAAGATCTGCAAGGTGATGGACCTGGCCATGCAGAATGGGGCACCGGTGATCGGCCTGAACGACAGCGGCGGGGCGCGCATCCAGGAGGGCGTAGTCTCCTTGGGCGGCTATGCCGATATCTTCCACCGCAACGTGATGGCCAGCGGCGTGGTGCCGCAGATCAGCGCCATCATGGGCCCCTGCGCGGGGGGTGCCGTGTACAGCCCCGCCCTCACGGATTTCGTGCTGATGGTGGAGCACACCAGCTACATGTTCGTCACCGGGCCCAACGTGGTGAAAACGGTCACCCACGAAACCGTCTCCTCCGAGGAACTGGGCGGGGCTTCCACCCATGCCTCCAAAAGCGGCGTGGCCCACTTCACCGCCCCGGACGAGTTTGACGCCATCGACCAATTGCGCCGGTTGGTGGGCTACATGCCCAACAATTGCGAGGAGCGCCCGCCCATGCTGCCGTACGAACCAGGCAACGAGCTGCGCCCCGAACTGGATGCCATCCTGCCGGAGAACCCCAACCAGCCCTACGACATCCGGCAGGTGATGAACGCCGTGATCGACCCGGACAGCAGCATGGAAGTGCATGCAGACTACGCGCGCAACATGGTGATCGGCTTTGCACGCGTGGCCGGCGAGGTGGTGGGCTGCGTGGCCAACCAGCCCGCCGTGCTGGCCGGGGTGCTCGACATCGATGCCAGCCTGAAAGCCGCACGGTTCGTGCGCTTTTGCGATGCCTTCAACATTCCGCTGCTCGTTTTCGTGGACGTGCCCGGCTTCCTGCCCGGAACCGAGCAGGAATGGCGCGGCATCATCAACCACGGGGCCAAGCTGCTGTACGCCTTCAGCGAAGCCACCGTGCCCCGCATCAGCGTGATCACCCGAAAGGCCTACGGCGGCGCCTACGACGTGATGAACAGCAAGCACATCGGCTGCGACATCAACTTCGCATGGCCGGCGGCCGAGATCGCCGTGATGGGTGCCAAGGGTGCGGCCGAGATCATCTTCCGCAACGAGATCAAGAACGCAAAGGACCCCGAGGCCACGCTAACGGCCAAGGAGGGCGAGTACAAGGAGCGGTTCGCCAACCCGTACGAGGCGGCCGCACGCGGCTACATCGACGAGGTGATCCATCCGCACGATACCCGCCGCAAGGTGATCGAAGCCCTGCGCATGCTGCGCAACAAGGCCCGCACGCTGCCCCGCAAGAAGCACGGGAACATTCCGCTTTAGGCCGACAGGGCTTGGCAAGGCAATTATCTTGGAGACCCCAACGCCGTTCAACATGCTGCAAGCCCCCCCGCCCGGCAGGCGCGTTCATGCATTCCGTTGGATCGCGGCGGCGTTGGGCCTGTTGCTGGCCAGCCTTGTGGCCCGGCCCCAAAGCCCGGGACAGGTACTTGCCATGCCGGACGACACTACCAAGGCGCTCACCCTCTCCGATCTCTGTTTCGCCTACCGCCGCACCCATGCGGATTCCGCCGAACTATTCGGACAGGCCGCGCTGCGCCTGGCGCGCAAGCTGCGTTTCACGAGAGGCGAAGCCCAGGCCCTCAACGACCTGGCCATCCTGCGCATCGACCGCAGTGCCTATGATGAAGCGGACAGCCTGCTGCGCCTGTCGCTGGCACTACGCGTGCAGCTGCACGATTCCGCCGGCATGGCCGCCGTGCACAACAAGCTGGGCATCATCCACCAGGAGCGCTTCATGCTGGAAGATGCCTTGGAGGAAGACCTGAAGGCACTGGCCATCTACGAACGCACCGGGCCGCCCGCCCACGAAGCCACCCTGTTGAACAACATCGCCATCCTGCAGTTCAACCTCAAGCAGCTGCCCCGGTCGCTGGCCACCCACCGCCGCGCCGCCGCGATCCGTGAGCGCATCGGTGACAAGGGCGGGCTGGCCGCCTCGTACGGCAACATGGCCAACGTGGAAGTACTGATGGGCGATACGGCAAGCGCCATGGACCATTACAACGAGGCGATCCGCTTTTTCCGCACGGCGGGCAGCGGGCCCGAGCTGGCGGTGCAACTGCACAACCTGGCCAGCATTGAAGTGGCACGGGGTCAACTGGAACAGGCGGCGCAGCACTATACCGAGGCGTTGACCATCCGTACGGCCTCGGGCGACCGCAAGGCCATGGCCTCCTCCCTGGCCGGGCTGGGCGGGGTACGGTTGGACCAGGGCCGCATGCCCGAAGCGCGTAACCTGCTGCTTCAGGCCCTGCACATCAGCCGCGGGGTGGATGCCCGCAGGGAAGGGTTGCAGGCCCTGCTGGACCTGGCCCGGCTGCATGCCCGGCTGAACCAGGGAGACAGCACCTTGCACTACTACGGGCAGTATGCAGCCCTGAAGGATTCCATCTTCAATGCGGATCTGGGCGCCCGGTTGGCCGAGGCGGAGGTCCGCTTCGAAACCGGCAGAAAGGAGCGGCAGATCCTGGCACAACGCGCCGCCATCGCCGAACTGGAGGCCCAAAGCGAACACCGGAAACTCCTGCTGGTCCTCCTGCCGGGGGCTGCCTTGCTGGTGCTGTTGGGCTTCCTGCTGTTCACCCGGGCGAGGCAGCACCGCCAACGTGCCGCGCACGACGCCGCCATCATCCGCGAACGGGAAAGCGGAATGCAGGGCATGTTGCAGGCAACGGAAAGCGAACGCAAGCGGATCGCGCGGGAACTGCACGACGGCATCGGCCAAGAACTCACCGGCCTGAAGCTCCGCCTGGAGGAAATAGCGGATCAAATGCGCCGGGGCCGCCCGCCCCGGCAGGAAGCCCTGGCGGAGGCCCTTTCCATCACCCACGGTGCCGGCAGCGAGGTGCGCGCCATCGCCCACGCCCTCATGCCGCAGGCTCTGGAGAAAGTGGGGCTGGTGGCCGCCACGGACGAAATGCTCAGACGCACGCTCCAGGGCACGGAGACTTCCTACTCATTGGAACAGTTCGGGTTGCGGCATCGCCTGCCGCCCGCCATGGAAGTGGCCTTGTTCCGCATCGTGCAGGAGCTGGTGCAGAACACCCAGAAACACGCCCATGCCCGCCATGTCGGGGTGCAGTTCTTAGTGAACAAAGGACACCTGGTACTGATCTATGAGGATGATGGCCGGGGCTTGGGAGCAGTTGAGGACCGGGGAGCGGGCATCGGCCTGCTGAACATCCGCGAACGCGCCCATGCGCTCCAAGGCAGCTTCACCATGGGCAAGGGCGCTGAACAAGGCATGGTGGCCACCGTGCGCATCCCGCTACCGGAACCGGCATCCGGATCTTGATCACCATCTTGCGGCCCAGCCATGATACCCGGAAATATCCCCATGAAGATCGCCATTTGCGACGACCACCGCATTGTGATAGAAGGATTGGAGCGCCTGCTGGCCGACGCCGAAGGGCTGGCAATGGCCGGTTCCGCCCTGAACGGGGAGGACATGCTGGAATTGCTGGAGCGCATCACCGCGGACGTGGTGTTGCTGGACCTGAACATGCCCGGCATGGAAGGCGCGGAGGTCATGCAGCACATCAAGCAGCGCTGGCCGGCCACCAAGGTCATCATCCTGACCATGGAGGACGGGCCGGCGATGATGCGCCACCTGATGGACCACGGGGCGGACGGCTACGTGCTGAAAACATCCGGCCGGGAGGAGCTGATCACGGCACTGCATGCCGTGCACGCAGGCAGGCCGTATTTCTCCCCGGAGATCACCGAAAGCCTTAAGGCACCGGGGAGGGGACCGAAGGCCGGCAAGCTCGACATCCTCAGCAAGCGGGAGATCGACGTGCTGGCCGCATTGGCCGAAGGACTGTCCAACAAGGAGATCGGCCAGCGGCTGTTCATCTCACCGCGCACCGTGGACACCCACCGCACCAACATCATGAAGAAGCTGGCCGTGCACAATGTGGCCGCCCTGGTGCGCATCGCGTTTGCCGCGGGGTTGGTGCGTTAGCGCAGATAAAATGAAGACCGCCCAATATAGGCGGCCTTCGTTCTTTCAGTCGTACAAACGATGTCGCGCAGGAACACCGTCATCGGGACCCTGCAACAGGACTGCATGATGCCTACCGCACCACCTTCACCGCGCGCTTCACCACCACCGCGCCGTCCAACATGTACGTGCAGAAGTATGTGCCCGCAGCCAGCTTGGTGGTGCTCCATTGGTAGGTATAGGCACCGGCTTCCGCCTGCTCCTCGCGCAACGTGCCCATGGGCTTGCCATCGCTGGTGGTTATGGAAAGGCTCACCTTGCCCGCCTGCGGCACGTAGTACTCCAGCGTGGTGTGGTCCGTAAACGGATTGGGCTGGATCACCAGGCGTTGCTCCTGCACGTCTTCGGGCGCGGGTGCATCCTTTGGGTTTCCATTGTCCTGCGGGGCCATACCGGGGTCCGCGGCACAGCATTGGGCAAGTTGTTGCTGCATGGCCGCTATGGTGGCCTGTTGCTGCTGATGGCCTTTGACCAGCAGGGAGATCAATCCCTGGTAGTTCACCGCCTTGATGTCCATTTCCGGATTAACCACCTCACCGGTGGAGTCCAGTTCAGCAGGCATGATGGAGGCCACCACCAACTCAGGGAGCGTGGCCTCCACTTCCTGCGCAACGAAGCCGAATTGTTCACCCGCGGGCAGGCCAAAGCGCTGCCGCGCCGCCGGGCTGTATTGGTATCGCCTTGGGACCAATGCTTCGAGCTTGGCCAGCGCATCAACATCCTGCAAGCTTTCCACGCCGGTCTTGATGGAGGCATCCGAATAAGTGTAGTACTGGGCCGCCATCATGTAGTTCGTGGCACGCACCTTCCCTTGGAAATATCCTGCCCAGCTGTTCGTATCCACCGTGGCGGAACCGAACACGCCGTAGTTGATCAAACCACCCGAGGCCATCGCCCTTACCCCGTAATTCACCGTCCCGTTCTTCGCTTCGGCATTCACGCCGTACGCCTGTGCCACGTCAGCCCCATTGTTCAAACCCATGAATGTGCCGCCATACAACAGGGTCACATGCCCACTCGTTGCAGATGCCGCCCCCGCCACACCCTGGCTGGCCTTCAGATAGAGGTTCTGGCTGGTACTGCTCGATCCATATACGCCGCGGGAGAGCTCGTCGTCGGGCAGGCCCGGTTGCGCCTTCCCTGCATTGTCCACCCTTCCCCATACCGCGTTGGCGTATTTCAGTTCCGATCCACTGCCCGGGTCGGGTATCACATAGCTGTACATCCCGTTGGTCCAGCCCGCACCATTGGTCCTGAGTTCCATGCGCAATCCGCCCAGGGCCGGACCGTCCAACTGGGAATGGCGGATATCCAATTTGTACTGCGGCGGGTTCATCCCGATGCCGATCTTCCAGCTCCTGTCCGGGCAGGTGCCGTTCGATCCCACGGGCTGATAGGCGGTAAGCAGGTTGGTACCCGAGGAGTTCCAATAGCAGTTGGTGGTGGAGGGCGGCAAATGCCGCCAGTTTACAACCCCTGAATTGTCCACCACCATGTACTTGTCCAAGGTGTTGGCCTCCGCGCCCGTAGGCAATTGCCGTATGCGCACCCGGCCATCAAGCACATCCAAGCGCTCGGCAGGGGCAGCCCCGGCGGTGAACCAATCCCCCACGCCGAGGAATCCTTCGTTGCCGTTCGTCGCAGGCACCATCCGCACCACTTCCAACCCATTCAGGGTATTGGCCACGGTGGTATTGTCCGGTGTGCTGGTGAACACGAAGCTCAAGGGGTCTGCTCCTGCATCGTCGTCATCGGACCAGTTCACCACACCCTGTGTCACGCCATTCCGCAGGCGCATGCCGGTGTACAGCCCATCCGTGCCTTGGGTGAAGAAGGCTCCCACCCGCATCCATGGCCGGTAACCCACCGTGATCCAATTAAGCGGCGTCCCATTCACATGCAGGTATGTTAGCGGTGGGTTCGGCACAGGGTTGCCAATACCCAGGTGCCCGCTGAAGTCCAGGTTGTTGTTCTGGTACCAAGCCCAGTTCTGGTTCACCAACGTTTCCGTCAGCCGCATCCGCAGCAGGTTGTTCGTGCGGAAGTTAATCGGCACACCATCCGTGTTGCCCAAGAAGCTGGTGTTCGAATTCAGACCATTGTTTCCCGCCGTGTTCCAATCCTGCCCAATTGCTGGCACGGTGCAGACCAATGTGGCTGCAACCGCCCATACGATATGTGTTTGCATGTTGGCGTTGTTGCGCCCAACACTACCCGCCCGGCCATACGAACCGGGCCGATCCCCTTCCTTCCCTTGACCAAACCGTTACCACATACACACCCATGCCGAGGTTCCCTATGCGCAAATCGGCCACCCTACCAACTGCAGTTACCCGGAATTCCTGGATCAACCTGCCCTGTGCATCGATCACCTTCGCCCTGAGCGGACCGTTGGGGATCCCGTTCAACCGAAGACTACCATCGGTCTGTGGAAAGACGTTCAACCGGACCTCACCAATGCCAGAGGGGCCTATCGCCACCACCGAAACATCATCGTAGTAGTAGTAGCAGTAAGAAGCAATTCCAGTTGGTGCAACAGTACCATTCACCTGGGAGCTGTCCAGGAATGATCCGATGATCATGTACCGTTCATTGCCCGAGGCAACGAAGGTGTCGGCTATATAGGTCCAATCCTCCGCATTCGTGAGGTATTCATGATCGGGATCCATCAGGTCCACCTGTGGCTGGAGGTACAGCGTCCTGTAGTCGTTCACATGCATGCTGTCCGGCCCGAAGTATGCGCTGATCCGGTCGGTGGCCAAGTTGAACCCATCTGCCCGGCTATAGTACAACGATACGGCATAGGCCGTTCCGGCGTCCAGGTCTTGCAGCAACCGGACCATGAAGTACTCTTTCGTATCCGAGCTGTTCGCGCCATACCAGTGGTAGGCACCGGCAAAGCGGGTTCCGGTGTGCGCATACTGCCATCCGGATGCCTGCACATCGGGATCGGCCGGATCCCACACGATGCCGCATTGCCGCACCAGGTCACATTCGTAGATGTCCGGGGTGGCTGTGGTGGGATTGAACCATGGAGGTGCCGTCATCCGCACCGGATCGTAGGTATCGCAAAGAGCCGTATCCTCGAAACTCGGATTGGGCACCAGGTTCTGTGCCGTCGCCATCGCGGCGAGGGTTGCTGCCGTTACCAAGGGGATGGCGCGGGCAGCGATGTTGGTCAAGGAAGAAAGGAGTGCGTTGAGCATGTTGTTCTTCTCCATTCTTGTTCGCCACATCTTTGGCACATGGAAGATTAACTTCCGCTTCCGGTCCGCTTGCGGCACCGGGTGCTCACCGCCCCGCCCGGCAAGCAGCTTGTTCCGGGCGGGGTCGGTACCTTTGCTCAGCTTTTGTTCATCTTCTTTCGCGAGTTGGTGGGACATGAGCGACCAAGGCCCTCGGTGTTAGCGCACCGGGGGCTTTATCGTCGGGGCAACACCATGCCCGTTACCTTGTGGGCTTTTGAAAATTGTGTGGCCTGTTGGCCTGTTGGCCTGTTGGCCTGTTGGCCTGTTGGCCTGTTGGCCTGTTGGCCTGTTGGCCTGTTGGCCTGTTGGCCTGTTGGCCTGTTGGCCTCTTGGCCTGTTGGCTGAAGGCTGAGGCCCCCAAAGCCTGGCCGTCCTTTGAGTGCCTCAGGGCGTCGGTTGGTAAAACGCGTAAGCCAAGCACGATGTTCCTGTGGAATTGCGCGTTCATGATAGAACGAATGTAACGGAATTTATGTGGAAAACATGGATGGTTGATAAGTCATGCCATCTGGACGCAAGGCCCGCTATGGATCGGAGATTTTGGTTGGCGAGACCCTGCAAGCAGTGAAGGCTTGTCCAACAAGGAGATCGGCCAGCGGCTGTTCATTTCGCCCCGCACCGTGGACACCCACCGCACCAACATCATGAAGAAGTTGGCCGTGCACAATGTGGCCGCCCTGGTGCGCATCGCGTTTGCCGCGGGGTTGATGCGTTGAAGCCGGGCCCAAGGCCGGTTCCACCAATTGTTGGCAACTTCATTTTCCCGGCGCGCCGAAGGGCGCTTCCTTTGTACAAAGGTTTTCCATCATGAACGTATTGTTGATCGGCAGCGGGGGACGCGAACATGCCTTGGCCTGGAAACTGGCCCAGAGCACCTTGCTGGACGAACTGTACATCGCCCCCGGCAACCCGGGCACCATCCGCCACGGCCGCAATGTGGACGTGGACGTGAAGGACCACCTCGCACTGCGGCAGTTGATCATCGACAAGCGCATCGGCATGGTGGTGGTGGGGCCTGAAGCCCCCTTGGTGGACGGGCTGCATGACCGCATTGCCGCAGACCCCCAGCTCAAGGGGGTCACTGTGATCGGTCCCACCGCCGCAGGAGCACGCTTGGAAGGCAGCAAGGAGTTTGCCAAGGAATTCATGCTGCGGCACAACATCCCCACGGCCCCCTTTCGCGCCTTCGGCAGGGATGAGCTCAAGGAAGCCATCGCCTTCCTCGCGCACGCCGAGGCCCCATACGTGATCAAAGCGGACGGCCTGGCGCAGGGCAAGGGCGTGGTGATCGCCAAGGACCGGAACGAGGCCGAGGGCACCTTGAAGGACATGTTGGGCGGTAACGCACTGGGCCAAGCATCGGACCGCGTGTTGATCGAACGCCACCTCACAGGGCCCGAGGTTTCCGCTTTCCTGATCACCGACGGGGAGGCCTTCAAAATGCTTCCGTCCGCCAAGGACTACAAGCGCATCGGCGACGGGGACACCGGCCCCAACACCGGTGGGATGGGCGCCATTTCACCGGTGCCTTTTGCCGACAAGGAATTCATGGACAAGGTGCACGACCGCGTGGCCCTGCCCACCATCCGCGGCCTGCAGAACGAAGGAATCCACTACCAGGGGTTCCTGTACATGGGCCTGATGAACGTGGGGGGTGACCCTTACGTGATCGAATACAACGTGCGCCTCGGCGACCCCGAGGCACAAGCCATCCTGCCACGCCTGCGCAGCGACCTGATGGACCTCTTCGAGGGCATTGCCACCAATACCCTGAGCGAGCGCCACGTGGATGTGGACGACCGGTCAAGTGCCACCGTGGTGTTGGCCTCCGATGGCTACCCCGGCAAATACGAGAGCGGAAAACCCATTGTGGGCCTTGAAATGGTGCAAGGGGCACTGGCCTTCCAATCCGGAACCGCCCTGGAGAACGGGAGGCTGGTCACCAAGGGAGGGCGCGTGCTGGCCGTTACCGCCTTCGGCAAGGACCTGGAGCACGCCATCCTGCACGCATACGCCAATGCCGCCTTGATCGACTACGAAGGGAAAACACACCGGACGGACATCGGGCACGACCTGTTGCGCAACCCCGCTGGCAAGGTGGCTGTTGCGGCCGCTCCAAAGACCGGGGTCAAATGAAGTCGCCGTTCTCCTTGGCCTTGCGCTGCATCGCCTGCTCAGTGACCAGCCAATAGACCGCCGCCACGGACAACACCGCGATGAAGATTACGGGAATGACCCATCCGGCCGCCACAATGATGCTGAGGATCCGCTCGGTGAAATGGCCTATCGCAAAGAAGAAGTCGGTCATGGATCTTAATTCGTTGGGGAGCGGCAAATATAGCAGCCCGGGTTAACCCGACCGCCCTTCGCCCGCCATGCTCACCGCTTTCTTCCGACAGGACCGCCCCACCGCCTTCCTGCCCCTGCTGCCGCTGTTGGTGCTGCTGTGGCCCGGCGCAGGTACCGAAGCGGCCCTGCCATGGGCCCTGGGGCCCGCCCTGGCGGACCAAATGGTGCACGGCATGCCCTTCTTCGCCCCGCTGCGCTGGTTGATGGCCCATCATCCATGGACGGCACCGGTGCTGTCCCTGGTGTTTGTGCTGGGCCTTGCCCATGGCCTGAACCGCATGGCCAACGACGCCGAACTGTACGGGCGGCGCAACCACCTGCCCGTGCTGCTTCTGCCCCTGCTGTTGGCCATGCAGCCCTTCGGCCTGCTGCCCGGCCCCGACCTGGCAGGCATGTGGGCAGTAGTGTGGGCGTTGGGCCGCACCTGGCGCGCCACGGGCAAGCCGGACATTGGCGCGGCCCTGTTCGATGCAGGCCTGCTTCTGGGGCTGGCCAGCTTGTTCTACTTGCCCTACGGGTTTCTGGCCGTGGTGATCTGGGCCACCTTGGCGGTCACACGCCCCTTCAAGCTCCGCGAATACCTGCTCCCCATGCTGGGCATGGCTGCCATGTTCACGCTGGGCTGGGGGCTGGTGCACTTCCTGCTGCCCGGCGCATGGCACGCTGCCGCTTCGCTGCATTTCCCGCCGGACATGGCCGTGGCCGGGACCCATTGGATGCACCGCGTGCTGCTGGCCGCGCTGTTGGTGATCATGGCCATGGCTACCACGGTCTCGTTCGCGTCCGTATATGCCCACAGCCTGATGTGGGAGAAGAACATCCGGGCCTCCTTCCTGGCATTCGCTTTTGCCATGGCGCTGCTGGCCCTGTTTGCCTGGTGGCTGGACGGCCGCATCCCCCCCGTGCTGATCGCCGTTCCCGGTGCCCTGCTGATGGCCTATCCGCTGATGCAGGCCAAACGCACGGCTTGGGCCGATGCCGCCCTTTGGGCATTGCTGTTGCTGGCCGGATGGGCCCGATGGGCGGCCTAAGCTACCTTTGCCCAACCACGGCACAACGGCCGCAACAAGCTGCAAGAACCATGAAATTCGGTGTTGTCACCTTCCCGGGATCGAATTGCGACGAGGACATGGCCCACGCCCTGGAGTCGCTCACCCAACAACCTGTGGAGCGGCTCTGGCACAAGGAGCACGACCTGCGCGGCTGCGACATGGTACTGCTGCCGGGAGGCTTTTCCTTCGGCGACTACCTGCGCAGCGGGGCCATCGCGCGCTTCTCGCCCATCATGCAGGAAGTGGCGCAACATGCCCGCAAGGGCGGATTGGTCTTCGGCGTGTGCAACGGGTTCCAGGTGCTGTGCGAGGCGGGCCTGCTGCCCGGCGCCCTGCTCCACAATGAGAACCGCAAGTTCGTGTGCCGCAACACCTGGGTGCGCCCTGCCTCGCGCAACACCCTGCTTACCGCAGGGTTGAAGGACAAGGCCTTGTGCATTCCCATTGCGCACGGGGAAGGACGCTACTATGCCGACGGCGACACCCTGAAGATGCTCAACGAGGAGGACCGCGTGCTGTTCCACTATTGCGACAAGGACGGCAAGCTCAAGGAAGAGGCCAACCCCAACGGCAGCGCGGAGAACATTGCCGGGGTGTGCAACGAAGGACGCAACGTCTTCGGCATGATGCCCCATCCGGAGCGGGCCATGGACCCCCTGTTGGGCAATACGGACGGGCGGGTGCTATTCGAATCCCTGCTGCAGGCGGCCCTTGCGTGAGAGGCCCTGCGGCCGGAACACCGCAACGAGCCGCAGATCGCCGGTGGGGTCCACCAGTACGCGGCGCCCCTGTTCCCCGGCCACGCCCCGCCATCCATCGAACTCCATGCCGTTGGCCGCCCGTGCCTCCAAGTGCAAAGGGACACCCGCCCAGGATAGGATTTCCGTGTTTGCATCCCCCAGTGGCAAGTCCTCCACCGCAACTGTCCCGGAGCCGGCCGGTTCCACGCGCACCGACACCGTGATCCGCTTTCTTCCGGTTCGTGCCGAAAGTTGGGCGAACAGCTCATCATTGCGCTGGGCGATGTGCCGCAACAGCGCGCCGTAGCATTCCTCGGGCGACGGGGATGCCATTTGGCCCTTCCAGCGTACGTGGTCCAACTGCATGGCTGTGCGGTGCCGTGCGTAAAGCGAGTCGGCCAAAGCCGTCGCTTGGCGCCGACTGAGCGTGGTGGCGCACAGGGCCGCGAAACGGGCCAGGAACGCTTGCTGCCAGTCCTGGTCGGCCAGCAGCTGCGGCAGGAAGGGCGTCTCCGGAACCGTTGAACTGCACATGCGCTGCACGGTGCGGTCGCCGGGCGGCGCCCATTGGTCCATGTCGTACATCACCCAGCGCCATTTTCCGCCAGCTTGGGCGGGCCTCCAAGCGCGCACGTTCAGATCGTGGTCTGCCCGGCCGGTCCACAGGTCGAAGCAGGACAGGTCCACTAGGCTGCCCGTGTCCAACAATTGCACGCCCACGTCAGCCGGCAGGGTTCCTTGCGGGGAGCCGAGTAACTGCTGAAGGGGCATCGGTGCACGACCTGTGGACTTGGCCACTTCCACTTCACGGCCGCCGTTAAGGCGCTCCATCCATTCGCGCCCCTTGGCGGGCATGGCCCGGTACAGCCCGTGGTACCAGCCGTTGAGGTAGAGCGGCACCGCACTGGCGGGTTGCACGTCCACGCGCCCGCCGCTCCGGCGTGCCACCTCGGCCATGAAGGTGTTGCGCAGGAACGCATGGGGGGTGGCATCGGCACGCAACAAGACCGTTTGCCAGGCCGTGCCGTCGGGCAACTGCACGGGCCCGGTTCCGCCGAAGCGGTCGCGCACCAGCAACTTGAAGTTGCGCTTGGGCAGGCCCCTGGACCCGCTGCCCGCAATGGCGACGCCTACGGGCCACACCCGGCCGCCCTGCTGAACCCATGCTTGGCGTTGCCACGCCCGGCCCTCGCGCGCATGATTACCGTATGCCTCATCGGCGATGCCGGTCGGCCCCAATAGGTCGTCGGCAGCCACGGTCAAGGCCCAGGCACTGTCCGCCAAACCCGTGGTGAACACCGTCTGCGGGCCGGGCACGGCATCCTGGCCGAACGATTGCGCGTAGACCACCGTGCCTGCGGGCAGCCGAAGCGGGGTCGTGCTGGTCATGGACCGTTCGTCCGGCGGTGTGCCGTCCGTGGTATAGTGCACTTCAGCGCCGGGGGCGGCCACCAGTTCCAATCCATCGCCCCCCTGCCGGATGGTGGGCGACTGAAGCAACCGGGACAACGCATCGTGGTTGGGCGCACCGGGCGTGGGTTCGGCAAAAAAGCCCCAATCCCGCCCACCGTCCAGCCTGCGGCCCATGGATGCACCTTGCGGCATTTCCCGCCAGGTGAACAGGTCCAACAGGGTGGAGCCATCGGGTGCAACAAGCAGCAACGATCCTCCGGTGCGGGGCAACTTCAGGGCGATGCGCCCGGTGCTGTCCGCCGGGCTGCCACACCAGAGCACCTTGGTTCCGCCCGGCGCGATCCACAGACCCTGCGCCAGCCGTTCGGTGCGGCCCTCCATCGTCAGGATGTATCCGCCCAAGTCCACCGCTTGGCTGCCCGCATTGTACAGTTCCACCCAGTCGCCGGCTGGCCCTTGCCCATCACTCCGAGGTGTGCGCGTGCACTTCAGCTCGTTGATGCGCACTTGCGCCGCCAGCATTCCCGCGTGCAGCAGCACCGCTACCATCATCCACGCCCGCATGCAGCCAAAATAGGCGGGGATCGGCAAAGGCTGCTATTTTTGAACTCCAACAAGCCCCCATGACGCGATCGATCCTCCTACCCTTCCTGCTTGCGGCCACTGCGGTATCCGCACAACAGATCAACAATGTAACGGTGACCCCGACCCCGGTGCGCGCCTGTGTTCCTACCACCTTCCATGTAACCGGCACGGGGCCAGGGAACTATAGCATGACGTACTTGACCTCCGACTTCAGCGGCTCCACGATCTCCTTGATCATGGACATGAGCTCGGGCGGGTCGGGTTCCACTCCGTTCAACATCCCGGTAGGGCCGCTCGGGCCTTTCCTGGAAGGGCCCTATAACCTAGTGGTAAGCCTGCGGTACAACCAGAACATCCTGAACACGTGGACCGGCAGCCTCACGGTGCTGCCCGCCATCCTGCCCAATGTTGGGGAAGAGAATTCCATCGACGTATGCCCGAACGACGCTCCCTTCACCCTCATCAGCCAACTTGGCGGCACACCGGACCCGGGTGGTGATTGGATCAACCCGCAATTGCAGGTAGTGACCAACGGCATGTTCGTGCCGGGGGTGAGCCCGGCGGGCTGGTACATGTACTATTTCGACCTGCCTGCGGCTTGTGACGACATTGAACCGTACCAGATGCTGCAGATCACTTACCTGCCCAACTCCACTGCCGGCAGCAGCGCCACGGTCACCTTGTGCACGGCGCCCGGGGCTCCGGAGGTGCCATTGATCGATCAACTCGGAGGTGATCCCGACCCGGGAGGCACTTGGACAGGACCGGGAACGTCCGGCGTGTTCACCCCGGGAACCAGTCAGCCCGGCACCTACGTGTACCATGTGGACGGCATCGGGACCTGCCCCGATCCTTCAGCAACCCTCACCGTACTTCCCGGACCACCGTCCATTGCAGGCACCGGGGGAACCGCATTTTTCTGCGAAGATGAAACCAGCGCCGACCTCAGCAGCTACATCTGGGGCGGCGCCCAGAGCGGCATCTGGTACTCCCCAACAGGCTTGGGCATCACGTACTACGGATCTCCCATTGATGTTTCCAGCTATGGCGCCGGCACCTACAAGTACGTGGTGACCGCTGTACCCTGCCCGTCGGATACCGCCTACCTGGACGTCACCCTGTTGGCCGCGCCGTGCACGGTTGGCATGGAGGAGGATGAACAGGCCAATGGTCAGCTACAGGTACTCCCCAACCCGGCCACAAACCAGGTTCACGTGGAAGCGATCGCCGGAACGGCAGCCCGGATATTGGAAATGGTGGATGCCAGCGGGCGGGTGGTGCTGCGCGAAACCTTGCAAGCGGGGTTCGCGGGGCCTCATGTGCTGGACATCAGTGCCTTGGCGCGCGGATTGTACACCCTCCGGTTGTTGGGCGGTGAAGCCTTGCCCACGCAGCGCATAGTGGTGGAATAGGGCGGCTACAGCGCATTGCGCGTCACCCAGTAGCGGTAGGCGGCAAGCAGCTTGCGCGGCATGCTGAGCCGCGTAAGGTCGCGGTGCCATTGCTTGGGCAGTACCGCTCTGTTGAAGGCGGCAAGGAGCCGGAAGATTCTTGTGCGCAGGTTCATCCGGTTCAGTGGTCGTGCAAGGCGCAGGGATCCTTGGGTTGTTCCAGTTCGATGGTGGCGTGGTGCACTCCCATGCCCTGCAGCATTTCGCGCGCGGTGGCGGTCAACCCCGACCGTTCATCGGCATCGGTGGTATCCACCTCCAAGTGCACGGTAAGCACCACGTACTCCCCGTCCAAGGTCCACGCATGCTGGTCGTGCGAGCCCACC
Organism: Flavobacteriales bacterium; assembly: GCA_023957375.1. GTDB lineage: Bacteria > Bacteroidota > Bacteroidia > Flavobacteriales_F > PHOS-HE28 > PHOS-HE28. The sequence continues at coordinate 448,887 of JAMLHB010000003.1, forward strand.
ACATGGGGCAGCCCCTGAAGGGCGGTGGTGATCGCTTCCTCGTCAAAGCCCTCCGGCAGGCGCTGCATGAGGATGCCCGTGCCCTTGCGCAGTGTTTTCACCGCGTTGAACAGCACGAACACATTGATGGCGACGGAGAGCAACGGGTCCACGATGCCAAGGCCCGTGAAGTGGATGATCACCGCGCCCACCAGCACGGCCGCCCAGCCCAGCACGTCTTCCATCAAGTGCAGGAAGGCGCCCTGTTCGTTGAGCGAATGCCCGCCATGGAGCCGCCAGGCGGCTATGCCGTTCATGGTCAGGCCGAAGACGGCGAGCAGCATCATGCCCTTGGCATGGGGCTCATGGGGGCCACCGATCTTCGACAGGGTGAACACCATCAGCACCAGTGAGCCAATGGCCAGCACCAGCGCGGTGAGCCACCCGCCCAGCATGCTGTACCTCCCGTAGCCGTAACTGTACTTTCCATCACGGCCCCGCACGGCCAAATTGCTCAGGTACCACGCGGCCCCCAACACCAGCGAGTCGCCCAGGTCATGCAGGGCATCGCTGAGCACGGCCATGCTCTGTGTCCAGAAACCACCGGCCACTTCAATGAGCGTAAAGACCAGGTTGAAGAAGAAGGCCAGTCGCAGGTTGCTTGCACCGCCCGCGTGGTCCGTACCGCCGTGGGCATGCGCGTGCCGGTGCTCGTGGGCCATGGCACGAAGGTAGGCGGGGCTATCCCACCACCACCCGCCCGGTGAACTGGGCCAAGGTCCTCTTGATCTGTTGCAGGCCGATCAAATACTGCATGAGCTGTTCGATCTTCCCGGGATCCGCCAGGGTCTTGAGCTCTTCCTGCCGCTCCTTGATCATGCGGTCCAAGCGGCGCTCCTTCAGCACGTACACGCATTGCCGCGCGGCGAAATACAATTTCTCGTCCTCCCGCATCACATGGATCTTGTGCATGCCGGCCCATTGGGGGCTCAGCACATGGGGGTCTGAGAGCAGGTCGATGGCCAACTTGCGCCACTGTTCGTTTTCGTGGTTCAAGTACCGGTTCCGGTCCACCTCCCCGCCCATTTTGACGGCCTTGCTGTAATCCCGGTAAACGGCTTGGAAAAGGGGGTCATCCGGCAGGATGTCGTCCATGGCCAACAACTGGAAGATGAACTGGGCCACGGAGTATTCCTCCTCAAGGACATCCTGATCCTGATCTTCCACGATGGCCACGATCCGTTCCTGCCCGTAATTGATCAGCAGGCGCAGCAGGTCGCGTTCCTGGTGGTAGGTCCCCAGGTCCTCCATGCCCGGTTGGGGCTGTGGCGCTGGCGTGGCAGCAGGCACCACTTCCGGCGCGGCCTCCTCCCCCATGTGCTTGCGGTAGGCTTTCCGCAGCACCTTGTTCATTTCGCTCACCAAGGCCTGCTCCGCCACCTGGAGCATGGTGGCGCATTGCTTTACATACAGCGAACGGAGCACCATGTCCGGCACCAGGGCGATGCTCTCCACCAGTTCGTGGATGGCGGCGGCCTTCTTCACCGGGTCGTTGCCCGCCTCGCCCACCAGCAGATCGGCCTTGAAGACCAGGAAATCCTTGGCGTTGGTTTTGAGGAAATCGGAGATCTCCGTGCTGGATCGTTCCTTGGCAAAGCTGTCCGGGTCGGCGCCGTCGGGCAGGGCCGCCACTTTTACGGCAAGCCCCTCGGCGATCAGGAGGTCGATGCCGCGCAGGGAAGCTTTGATCCCGGCCGCATCGCCATCGTACAGCACGGTGACCGCCGGTGCAAAACGCTTGATCAGCCTTACCTGGTCCACCGTGAGGCTGGTTCCGCTGCTGGCCACCACGTTGCGGATGCCCGCCTGGTGCAGGCTGATCACGTCGGTGTAGCCTTCCACCAGCAGGCAGGCCTCCTGCTCGGTAATGGCTTTGCGCGCATGGAAGATGCCGTAGAGCGACCGGCTCTTCACGTACAGGGCGCTCTCGGGGCTGTTGAAGTACTTGGGCAGCTTTTTGTCGCTCTTCAGGGTGCGCGCACCGAAGGCGATGGGCTGACCGGTAAGCCCCTGGATCGGGAAGGTAACGCGCCCCTTGAAGAAATCCCACGCGGAGCCGTCGTCCCGCAACTTCACCCAACCGGCCTTCTCCAGCAGCTCCGGCGTGAACCCGTGCGCCAAGGCGGCCTTCGCGAAGGCATCACCGCGGTCGGGCACATAGCCCAACTTGAATTCCTTGATGGTGCCCTCCTGGAAGCCGCGTTCCTTGAAATAGGATAGCCCCACGGCGCGGCCTTCGTCCGTGTTCCACAATTGGTCCACGCTCCAGTTCAGCGCCCATTGCTGCACGATGCCCAAGCTCTCCCGCTCATCCTGCTCCTGCTGTTGCTCCGGCGAGGGCGCCTCCTCCTCCAGCTGGATCTGGTAGCGCTTGGCCAGCCAGCGAACGGCTTCCGTAAAGGACAGATGTTCCTGCTTTTGCAGGAATGAAATGGCATCGCCGCTTTCACCGCACCCGAAGCACTTGAAGATGCCCAACTGCGGATTGACGTTGAACGACGGGGTCTTCTCGTTGTGGAAGGGGCACAGCCCCAAGTAGCGCGGGCCTCTGCGCTTGAGCTGCACAAATTCGCCGAGCACCTCCTCGATGCGGACGGCATCCTTGACCTGCTGGATGGAATGGGGCTGGATCACGGCAAGGGCGGGTCGTGGGCGGGCCAAACCCGGACCGCGAATTTACCCGCCTCAAGGGGCCGGTGCCCGATCGTTGATAACTGCGCCGTCCTCATCGTATTCCACCGTGCGCGCCAATTCCCCTTGCTCATCGTAGAACCGCCACATGCCCACTTCCTTGCCATTGCGGTACTGGCCGGTGTAGTACATGGCCCCGTTCGGGCGGAACACGGTGCTGACCCCTTGCAGGCGGCCCAGCTGGTAATCGCTCCGGCTGCGCACGCGTCCATCGGGGAAATAGCTTATCCAAATGCCGTGGCGCTGCCCGTCCTTCATTTGGCCTTCCATCTGCAGACGCCCTTGGGCGTCATACACTTTTTCCGGGCCGTTCACCACCGGTGCGGCGGGCTGGGCCGTTGACGCCATGCTGTCCGCCGGTGCAGGTGCAGGTGCCGGGGAACCGCCGGAACCGCCGCAGGCCAGCAGGCCTGCCGTACAAACCGCGATCCACACGCTTCGGGGCATGCTGTTCATTTGTTCCGCTCCACGGTTACTTCCAGCAGGCCCTCCAAGGCCAACCGTGCATCGCAGGCCGGCAATTGGTGGAGCAGGGCCAATGCCTGGTCGCGGTGATCGTACATGCACTTGCGTGCGTGTGCAATACCGCCAGCTTCCACCACCTTGTCGATCAAGCGGGCCACCGCCTTGCCGTTATGGCTTTCGTGCTTGACGGTGCGCACCATCCACCTCCGGTCCTTGGCATCCACCTGCTTGAGGGCGTGGATCAAAGGCAGGGTGAGCTTTCCCTCCTTGATGTCGATGCCCGTGGGTTTGCCGGTGCCCATGCCATTGCCATAGTCGAACAGGTCGTCCTTGATCTGGAAGGCCATGCCGGCCAGGGTGCCGAAGCGGTGCATGAGGTCCACTTCCCCGGCGGTGGCCCCTCCCGCCTGCGCACCGCTGGCGCAGCAGGCGGCGATCAGGCTGGCGGTTTTTTTGCGGATGATCTCGAAGTAGACTTCCTCACTGAAGTTCAGGCCACGCGCCTTTTCCATTTGCAGCAGCTCGCCCTCGCTCATTTCGCGCACGGCGGTGCTCACAGTCTCCAAGAGCTGGAATTGCCGTTGCTCCACCGCCAGGAGCAGGCCCTTGCTCAGCAGGTAATCGCCCACGAGCACGGCCACCTTGTTCTTCCACAGGGCATTGATGCTGAAAAAGCCGCGGCGCATGTTGCTGTCGTCCACCACATCGTCGTGCACCAGCGTGGCGGTGTGCAGCAGTTCGATCAGCGAGGCGGCGGTGTAGCCAGCCTCGTTCACCGGCCCGAACTGGCGCGCGCTGAGCAGGGTGAAGAGCGGCCTTACCTGCTTGCCCTTGCTCTTGACGATGTAGTGCATCACGCGGTCCAGCAGGGCCACCTTGCTGCGCATGGCCTGGCGGAAGCGCTGCTCGAACGCCTCCATCTCCGCCGCCACCGGGCGGCGGATCTCCGCCAAGGTGCGCGGGACCTGCGGTGCCTGAACAGCCATGGAGACGCCCATTGGGCAAAGATGGGCAGTCCCGGCGGAAGGAGGAAATGAACCCCGGCAACGCGCTGGCTTTGAGTGCCTCAACCAGCGGGGCCTTGACCTCATTCACTGCACCAGCACATACCGGTACCGCAAATCCAATTCCCGCGCAGCCAAGGTATCCAGCATCGCCTGCGTGACGCGCAAGGGGTAGAGCACCGCATTCACCGGGTCGGCCATCAGCCGGAGCCAATCGGCTGCGGCCATGTCCTTTGGGCGATTGGCTAGCAGCACGGCGCGGGTGGTTGCATTAGTCCCATCAAGGTCTCGCGCAGCGGACCTTGATACAGGGAGCGTTCCTCCTGCAAGGTCCCCTTCGGGAGACCTTGAGGGAGCAAAAGATCCTCCTTGCTCGCGCAGGATCTCGCGCAGCGGACCTTGACGCAGGGAGCGTTCCTCCTGCAAGGTCCCCTTCGGGAGACCTTGAGGGAGCAACAGAGCCCGCTTAGAGGGCGAAGCGATCTTTGATTTGGCTCCATCAAGGTCTCGCGCAGCGGACCTTGACGCAGGGAGCGTTCCTCCTGCAGGTCCCCTTCGGGAGACCTTGAGGGAGCAACAGAGCCCGCTTAGAGGGCGAAGCGATCTTTGATTTGGCTCCATCAAGGTCTCGCGCAGCGGACCTTGACGCAGGGAGCATTCCTCCTGCAAGGTCCCCTTCGGGAGACCTTGAGGGAGCAACGTCATCGCGAGCCAGCATTTGGGGCGAAGCTATCTTTGATTTGGCTCCATCAAGGTCTCGCGCAGCGGACCTTGACGCAGGGCGTGTTCCTCCTGCAAGGTCCCCTTCGGGAGACCTTGAGGGAGCAACGTCATCGCGAGCCCGCTTTGGGGGCGAAGCGATCTTTGATTTGGCTCCATCAGGGTCTCGCGCAGCGGACCTTGACACAGGGAGCGTTCCTCCTGCAAGGTCCCCTTCGGGAGACCTTGAGGGAGCAACATATCCTCCTGCAAGGTCCCCTTCGGGAGACCTTGAGGGAGCAACATATCCTTCTGCAAGGTCCCCTTCGGGAGACCTTCTGGGAGCAACAAATTGGGCAGAGATGGGCAGTCCCGGCGGAACGGCAGCAGGCATGGATCAGGCTGCATGGCACCGTCCGGGCCCGGGCGCCGCGGTCGGCCCAGCATGCCGGGTGCCTTTCCCGCTTACATTCGGCACATGATCCGTTGGCGCCACCTGCTGCTTGTTGCCACAGCCCTGCCGGGCGGGAGTATGCACCTGCATGCCCAGGAGCCCGGCAAGCAGACCAAGGTGCTGCTGTACAAGGAACGGTTGGCGGCGCAATGGGATACGGTGAAGTGCGTGAAGAACGTCTTCAAGCTGAATCCGTTGGCCTACTTCCGCGGTGAATTGCCGCTGTACTACGAGCGTGCACTTTCACCCCGGCTGAGCGCCGAGGTGGCCGTGGGGGTCACCACGCGCAGTTTCATCGGCAACGATTTCGCAGGCGACGTGCCCGACGATTTCAGCGCTGGCACCCGCATCATCGCCAAACCTTCCGCCCACGTGGGCTTCCGCTGGTACCTCACGGACGATATCGAGCCACAAGGGGCCTATTTGCAGGGTGAATTCGTGTACCTGGACCACAGCAAGGACATCTTCAAGAAGGACAGCACCGGGCACCTGACGGATGCGGCACTGCGCGACAGCAGGGTGTACAACGACATCCGCGCTTATGCCGGCTACCAGCGCCTTTCCTCCACCAGCAACTGGCTGTTCGACGTGTACGGCGGCATTGGCCTGCGGAACCGCTCGGTGGCCCGGGTGCAGGAACGGCTGGACTTGGCGGAGCGCCAATGGAGCTACGCCGTGCTGGAGGAACACGACCAGGTGCCCGCGTTCTTCCTGGGGATCAAGATCGGCTACGGCTTCTGAGCGGACACGGGCTTGAGCTTGCGTTCACCTCCTTTGGCCGCAGGCTCGTTCTTGTTGGCCAGTTGGCCGCATGCCGCGTCAATGTCGCGCCCCCGGCTGTGGCGGATGCGCGCAGTGATGCCGCGGTCCTGCATGTATTGTTGGAAGCGTACGGCTTGCTGTGGGTCGCTGCGCTGGAAGGACAGGCCGTCCACGGCATTGTATTCGATCAAGTTGACCTTGGCGTCCAACTGGCTGCACAGGCGCACCAGCTCGCGGGCGTCCTCCAAGGTGTCGTTCACGTCGCGGAACAGGATGTACTCGAAGGTGACGCCCCGGCCCGTGGTGCGATGGTAGTAGCGCAATGCGTCCATCAGCTCCGCTATGCTGTTGGTGTCGTTGATCGGCATCAACCGGCTGCGCTTTTCATCGGTGGGCGCATGCAGCGAAAGGGCCAGGTTGAACTGGGCATCGTCATCGGCGAGGTGCCTGATCTGCTTGGCGATCCCGGCGGTGCTCACGGTGATGCGCCGGTAGCTCATGCCCAAGCCGTCGGCCGCGTTGATGCGTTCGGTGCTGCGCATCAGGTTGGCGTAGTTGAGCAGGGGCTCGCCCATGCCCATGTACACGATGTTGGTGAGCGGTTTGCCGAAGTGCTCCATGGCCATTCGCGCCACCTGCACCACTTGGTCCACGATCTCTCCGGCGCTGAGGTTGCGGATACGCCGCAGTTGGCCCGTGGCGCAGAACTCGCACGCCAAGCTGCACCCGATCTGGCAGCTGACGCAGGCCGTCATCCGCTTTTCGGTGGGTATCAGCACGCCCTCCACCACATGGCCGTCCCAGGTGCGGAAGGCGCACTTGATGGTGCCATCGGTGCTCTTCTGCTCCTCGGCGATGGTCAGGGGCCGCAGCACGGCAGCTTCCGCCAAGCGGGTCCGGAACTCCTTGGGCAGGTTGCTCATCGCATCGATGGAAGGGGCGTGCTTCTTCCACAACCATTCCCACACCTGTTTGGCACGGTAAGGCTTCTCGCCCAACTCCCCCACCAAGGCCGTGATCTCCTCCTTGGAAAGCTCACGCAGGTCCACGGGCTTTGCGTTCATGGTGCAAAGTTCGTGCTTGCGGGCCGGACGGCCCGGCTGCCCGGTTCCGACGGCCTTGCGTTCCAGCCAACGTATGGATGACCAGGGCCAGCAGCAGGAGGTAGGCGGCCATGCCCACATGCGGGTACACCTGCAGGTCGGATGCCGCCCCGTCGCTGTTGCAGATCACGCCGTCCACGTATAGTTTCATCCAAAGGGGAAACAGCAGCAGCATCACCAATTGCACCCATGCGAGCCCGTGCCTACCCCTGTTGACCCCGTACGCCAACCCGATGAAACCAAGGCCCATCGCCAACTGGAACCAAACGGCGAATGCGATGCCCGAAAAGCTCCTGTCCTTGCCCAGGATCGTAGCGCCCAGGATGTAGACATCCGGCACTTCAGGCCCGTAATAGGCATAGCCGTTGGGTCCGATCTTGATCCAAATGAACGGCAGCACCAAGCAGGCCATGGCCAGCCAAAGCGTGAGCCGAGTGGATCGTTCGACCGTCATTCGGGGCCAATAGCGGATGTGGTGCGCGTAAAACGCGGCTTCGCGCCCGGAAGTATTCCTCGCCGAGCGGTCCGGGGTTATTCCGGGATGCTGAGCAATGCTTCGGCCACGACCATGTCCACGGAAGTGGTGATCTTGATGTTCGCTTCCTCCCCTTCCACCAAGTGAACCGAAGTACCTGTACGTTCCACGAGGGTGGCCTCATCGGTGAACGCAGGGTCGTAAGGAAGCTCGAAAGCCTTGCGCAGCAGCGGCAACGCGAAGCACTGCGGGGTTTGCACCATGCGCAACTTGGAACGGTCCACGGCACGGGACCGCAGACCTTCCACTTCGCGCACCGAGGCAGGCACCGGCACCACCGGAATGGCCCCACCGTGCGTTGCCCCGGCCTCGAAGCAGCGCCCGATCAGCTCCGTGGAGACCAGTGGCCGTACGCCATCATGCACGGCCACTAAGCCATCATGCCGCACCTGGCGCAGGCCCTCGCGCACGGAATGGAACCGTTCGGGGCCACCGGGCACCACGGTGTGCGCGGGCGTGAAACCATGCTTGGAACAGAGTTCCCGCCAAGGTTCGATCTGCTCCGTGGGCAGCACCACTACCAGCTGCATTGCGCTATCAAAGCGCCTAAAGGCTTCGATGGTGCGGCACAGCACCGGCTTTCCGCCCAGCAGCAGGAACTGCTTGGGCACGGGTGCGCCCATTCGCTTTCCGCTGCCACCCGCCACAATGATCGCCGACCGCTCCATGTTCACCTGTACAATTGCCTGCAAAGAAAAGCGGCGCGGGACCGTGGTGCCCGCGCCGCTCTGCAAGTGCGTCGATCCACGATCAAACGATCAGCATCGCGTCGCCGTAGCTGAAGAAGCGGTATTTCTCCTTGATGGCGACCTTGTAGGCGTTCCACACATGATCGTAGCCTCCGAAGGCCGCCGTCATCATCAGCAAGGTGCTTTCGGGCATGTGGAAATTGGTGAGCATGCGGTCCGCCACGCTGAACTCGTAGGGAGGGAAGATGAACTTGTTGGTCCAGCCATTGAACGGTTTGATGTGCTCGTCGGTGCTCACGCTGCTTTCAATGGCGCGCATGGTGGTGGTGCCCACGCTGCACACATGGCGTTTGGCATCGATGCTGCGGTTGATCACGTCGCAGGCACGCTGGTTGATGATCACCTGCTCGCTGTCCATCTTGTGCTTGGTCAGGTCTTCCACCTCCACCGGGCGGAAGGTGCCCAAGCCCACGTGCAGGGTGACGTAGGCGAAGTCGATGCCCTTGAGCTCGGCGCGCTTCATCAACTCGCGGCTGAAATGGATGCCCGCAGTGGGTGCAGCCACGGCTCCTTCATGCTGCGCGAAGATGGTCTGGTAGCGCTCGGCATCGCTGGCCTCCAGGTCGCGCTTGATGTAGTGCGGCAGCGGTGTTTCGCCCATTTCGGTGATGGTGCGCTTGAAATCCTCGTAGCTGCCGTCGAACAGGAAGCGCAGGGTACGGCCGCGGCTGGTGGTGTTGTCGATCACCTCAGCCACCAGCTCGTCGTCTTTGCCGAAGTAGAGTTTGTTGCCGATGCGGATCTTGCGGGCGGGGTCCACCACCACGTCCCACAGCAGGCTGTCGCGGTTGAGCTCGCGCAGCAGGAACACCTCGATCTTGGCGCCTGTTTTCTCCTTGTTGCCCCACATGCGCGCGGGGAAGACCTTGGTGTCGTTCACCACGAAGGTGTCGCCCTCGTCGAAATAGTTCAGGATGTTCTTGAACTTGTCGTGCTTGATCTTGCCGGTCTTGCGGTCCATCACCATCAGCTTGGCACCGTCGCGGTCCTTGGTGGGATAGAGGGCGATGAGTTCCTTGGGCACGTCGAACTTGAATGCGGCTAACTTCATGGGTATGCTGGGCTTACGGGCCCAAGTTTGGTTTTAAGGGCCGCGAAGATAGTGGATCCCTGGGGCGTTGGGGCACCGCGTTGTGCAATCCGGCACGGATCCTCGGAGGGCCAAGGCCGTGCAGCCGGTGTCAGGCCCCTTGGCCTTGTTGCCTCCGGGCGGCCCACCGGTCCAGCCACTGGGACCACATTTCCGGGGTGCGGGCATCGCGCACATGGAAGTGGCCGCTTGCCGTGCGCCGCAAGGCGGTCAGGTAGGCCCCGCAGCCCAGTTCACGGCCGATGTCGTCCGCCAATGTGCGGATGTAGGTGCCTTTGCTGCACGTGATGTCAAGGTGAAGGTCCGCCCCTTGCCTTCCCACCTGTTGCAGCCGGTGGATGATGATGGGCACGGGCGGGATGGCCACCTCCTCGCCGGCGCGGGCCAGGCGGTAGGCCCGTTCCCCCTGGAAGCGCTTGGCGGAGAAGCTGGGCGGGGTTTGCATCTGCGGCCCGGTAAAGCGGTGCAACGCCATCCGGACCGCCTCGTCGTCCACGTGCTGCCAAGGGCGCTCCTGCTCCACCGGTGTTTCCGCATCATAACTGGCGGTGGTTTGGCCCAAGCGCAGGGTGGCCGTGTAGCACTTGTCCTCTTCGGTGAGGTGCGGCAATTGCTTGGTGCACCCACCGGTGCCGATCACCAACAGCCCGCTGGCCAGCGGATCCAGGGTGCCGGCATGGCCCACCTTCACCCTTCGGCCGGTAAGGGCCCGTAGCGCGGCCCTGATCTTGGCCACTACATTGAAGCTCGTCCAGGTCACCGGCTTGTCCACCAACAAGATCGCACCGGTCTCGGGGTCCAGCTCGGCGCTCATGCCATGTTGAGGTTGGTGCCCATGGCGATCAATGCCAACAACAGCAGGCCCACCACGATCCGGTACCAGCCGAACGCACGGAAGCCGTGGCGGGCCAGGAAGCCGACAAACCCGCGGATGGCGAGCAGTGCCACCACGAAGGCCACGGCATTGCCCAACAGCAGCAGGCCGAGGTGGTTGCCCGTAAAAAGGTCCGGGTCCGCCTGCCAGCCCTGCATGAGCTTGTAGCCCGAGGCTGCGGCCATGGTGGGCACGGCCAGGAAAAAGGAGAACTCGGCGGCGTGTTTGCGCGTGAGGCCCAAGGCCATGCCGGTGATGATGGTGGCTGCCGAGCGCGACACGCCAGGGACCATGGCCACGCACTGGCCCAGGCCGATGCCAAAGGCCCGGCCGTAGCTGACATCCTCCACCCCCTTGGGCTTGAACCACTTGTCCACGAACAACAGCACCGCACCGCCCGCGAGCAGGGCCCCCGCCACCACGGCCACATTCTCCAACAACAGATCGATGGCCGCGCCGAATAGCACGCCAATGATGGCCGCCGGAATGAACGCGACAAGCAATTTCCAATAGAAATCCAACGAACGGAAAAAGCGCCTCCAATACAGTACCACCACCGAAAGGATGGCCCCGAACTGGATGTTCACCATGTACGCCTTGGTGAATTCGGTGGGCTCCAGGCCCAACAGGGCCTGCACGATCACCATGTGCCCCGTGCTGCTGATGGGCAGGAACTCGGTGAGCCCCTCCACAACCGCGATAAGAACGGCTTCAAAAACGGTCATGCCCGAACCTGCGGCCTCATGTACAACGCCCCGCGCCTGCCGGAACGGGGGATCATGCTTCGGCCCGGGGTTTGCGCATGATGGCGTAGATCACCAGGCCATACCCGGCCAGGCACACGATCGGGGCCACGGTGATGCGTCGTGCGCTGAACAGGGCATCGGCGTCAAAAACTGCCGGGTCGCCGGTACCCCCTCCGGCCATGAGGATGAAGCCCACCACCACCACGGCCAAGCCGAGGAGCAACAGCTTGTAATTGAGCGGTTCAAATGCCAGTTCGTCCTCGGGTTTAGCCATCGTCAGGTCAAATTGATCTCGTCGGTGTTCATGCGAAGGTAACGCCTCACCGCCACGGCGGTGGACAACAGGGAGATCAGCAGGCCCAGCACCACGATGCCGGCCAGCAGAACCGCCAAGGTGAGCGGATGCACCAGCGAGGCCAGGTCGGGCTGCCATTGCAGCAGCAGGCGGATGCTGCCCACCAGCAGGCCGATGGCCAGGACGGAGGCCACCATGCCCTGCCAGAGGCTGGTGCCTAAGAACGGCCGCTTGATGAACCAGCCCGTGGCGCCCACCAGGTGCATGGTGCGGATCAGGAAGCGCTTGCTGTAAATGGCCAACCGGATGGTGTTGTTGATCAGCGCCACGGCGATCACCAGCAGCAGCACGCTGAACCCGAGCATGATCCACCGCAGCCTGCCCATGTTCGCATCGATGTTCGCCACCACCACGGGGTTGTACTTCACCTCGTGCACGCTGGCGTCCTGCCGCAAGTGCTCGGCCACCCACTTCAAACTGTCCGGTGACGCATAAGCCTCCCGCATCCACAGCTCGATGGAGGGCAGCAGCGGGTTGTCGCCCAGCACGCCCAGGAAATCCTCGCCCATGTCCTCCTTGAGCTGCTCCGCGGCCTCATCCGCCGTCACGTACCGGGTCTCCCTTGCAAAGGGTTCGGCCTCCAGTTGCTTGCGGAACTTCATCACGTCCACTTCCTTCAGGTCGCGCTTCAGGTAGATGTCCACCTTCACGTTCTCCTTGAAATGGCGCTCCAGCTCGCGCGCGTTCAGCAGCATGAAGCCCAACAGGCCCAGCATGTACAGCACCAGCGTGATGCCAATGATGGTGCCCGCGTTGCTGCTGCGCGTATACCGCTTGAAAGGCTTCCTTGCGCTCATCCACGTCAACGGCCTCAACGGCCCGGCTTGGGCGGCGAAGTTATTCGCACACGCCTCATCCCCCTGCCCTTTCTTTCCGCTGCCACCGGCCCGGGAAGGTTAAATTCGCCGTCCATCCAAGGGAACCATGGCGTACGACCACAAGCGGATCGAGGAGGAATGGCAGCGCCGATGGCGGGAACAAGGAACGTTCCGCGCGGACAACAATTCCGCAAAGCCGAAGTACTACGTGCTGGACATGTTCCCCTACCCCAGCGGCGCCGGCCTGCACGTGGGGCACCCGTTAGGCTACATCGCCAGCGACATCGTGGCGCGCTACAAGCGGCACTGCGGCTTCAACGTGCTGCACCCCATGGGTTACGACAGCTTTGGCCTTCCCGCCGAGCAGTACGCCATCCAAACCGGCCAGCACCCGGCCAAAACCACGGAGGAGAACGCCGCCCGCTACCGTGAACAGCTGGACCACATCGGCTTCAGTTTCGATTGGGGCCGCGAGGTGCGCACCAGCAACCCGGATTTCTACAAGTGGACGCAGTGGATCTTCCTGCAGCTCTTCAACAGCTGGTACGATCCCCGCGCCAACCAGGCCCGGCCGGTCAGCGAGCTCATCGCGCGCTTCGAAGGCCAAGGCTGCCAAGGCCAGGATGCCAGCGTGCTCACCGGCGATTCCGAGGAATTCATCGGCGCGTTCACCGCCCAGGAATGGAACGGCTTTGATGAACGCACCCGCCAGATGGTGCTGCAGCGCTTTCGCCTGGCCTACCTCAGCGATGCCTGGGTGAACTGGTGCCCCGCACTGGGCACCGTGCTGGCCAACGACGAGGTGAAGGACGGCGTGAGCGAGCGCGGAGGCCACCCCGTGGAGCGCAAGCGCATGCCGCAATGGAGCCTGCGCATCACCGCCTACGCCCAGCGCCTGCTGGACGGGCTGGCCCCGCTGGAGTGGCCCGAAAGCCTGAAGGAAACACAGCGGAATTGGATCGGACGCAGTGAGGGGGCCACGGTGCGTTTCCCTGTCGGGGACGACTTCATCGAGGTGTTCACCACCCGGCCCGATACCCTCTTCGGCGTCAGCTTCCTTACCCTGGCCCCGGAGCATCCGTTGGTGGCCCGGTCCACCACCCCCGACCGCCGTGCCGAGGTGGAAGCCTACGTGCACACCGCCAAGAACCGCAGTGAACGCGAGCGCCAGGCCGAAGTGGACAAGGTGAGCGGCGTGTTCACCGGCAGCTACGCCAAGCACCCCTTCACCGGTGCCGACATCCCCGTGTGGGTGGGCGACTACGTGCTGGGCGGCTACGGCACTGGCGCGGTGATGGCCGTGCCCGGCGGCGACCAGCGCGACTGGCGCTTCGCCAAGCACTTCAACCTGCCGATCATCGCTGTTACCGAAGGTGCCAACATTGGGAAGGAAGCTGACGAACGCAAGGATGCCACCATTTGCAGCGAAGGATTCTTGAAGGGCCTGAAAGTTCCGGATGCCATCCGCCGCGCCGTCAAGGAACTGGAAAAAATCGGGGCCGGGCAAGGCAAGGTGAACTTCCGCCTGCGCGATGCCGCCTTCGGCCGCCAGCGGTATTGGGGAGAGCCTATCCCCATCTACTACAAGGACGACATTCCCTACCCGCTGCCGGAAAGTGAACTGCCTTTGGTACTGCCTGAGGTGGACAAATTCCTGCCCACCGAAAGCGGCGAGCCGCCCTTGGCCCGAGCGAAGAATTGGACCTATGAAGGCCACCCGCTGGAGACCACCACCATGCCTGGCTGGGCCGGCAGCAGCTGGTACTTCCTGCGCTACATGGACCCGCACAATGCGGAGCGCTTCGCCTCAGCAGCATCCATCAACTACTGGGGCCAGGTGGACCTGTACATCGGCGGCAGCGAGCACAGCACCGGCCACCTGCTCTACTTCCGCTTCTGGACGAAGTTTTTGTTTGACCTGGACCTGATCCCCTTTGATGAACCGGCGAAGAAGTTGGTGAACCAAGGGATGATACAGGGGGTGTCGGCTTTGCTGCCTTTCGTCGCAAAAATCAGTGTACCTCGTGGGGTTGAATACTTAAGTGGGAATTCTTTCACCCCCGAAACAACCCCTCTTCTTTATGTCAGCGGATCATTAGCTGCCCAAAGTGAGGATAAGGTCACTCAGCAGATCCTTGAACGGCTTAGGAAGTACTGGCCGGAATTCCGCGAGAAGGAGGCTCAAATTCGCATTGAACCCAAGCTTTCCCGCGTCAACGTTGACATCAACTTGGTGGATAGCCATAACGTGCTAAACACGGAGGGATTTGTTGATGTCAAGAAAAGCCAATTCACCGAACCAAGGGAAATAGACTTCCTGACCGATCAGGACGGGCGAGTAACGACCATCAGGGAAGTCGAAAAGATGTCCAAGTCGAAGTTCAACGTGGTGAACCCCGACGACATCATTGAGAAGTACGGCGCCGACACCTTGCGGCTCTATGAGATGTTCCTTGGGCCGCTGGAGCAGAGCAAGCCGTGGGACACCAACGGCATCGAGGGCACCTTCCGCTTCCTGAAGAAATTCTGGAATTTATTCCACAGCGAAGCTGCACCGGCCACTGCACCAGCCACTGTACCGTCGACCCACCGGGTCGACCCCATACACATTACCGAGGAAGCCCCCACAAAGGCAGAATTGAAAACCCTCCACGCCACCCTGAAAAAGGTGACCGAGGACATCGGCCACATGAGCTTCAACACCAGCGTGGCGCAATTCATGATCGCCGTGAATGAGCTGGGTGCGCTGAAGTGCCGCAAGCGCGCCATTCTGGAGCCGCTCACCATCGCCCTGGCGCCCTTTGCGCCGCACATTGCCGAGGAGCTATGGGCCAAGCTGGGCCACACCGAAAGCATCAGCACCGCGCCCTGGCCGCAGTGGGATGCGCAATACCTGGAAGAGGACAGCTTCAGCTACCCCATCAGCTTCAACGGCAAAACGCGCCTGCAACTGGAATTCCCGCTCACGTTGGGCAAGGAAGAACTGGAAGCCGCCGTGCTGGCCAACCCCGAGGTGCAAGCCAAGCTGGAGGGTAAGGCGCCGAAGAAAGTGATCGTGGTGCCCAAGCGCATCGTGAACATCGTGGTGTGATGACCGGGCGGGCAGTTTGGTACGGGGCTTGCAAATGGGTGGGCATGGCACAGCGACCCCTGATAGCAACCGCCGCCGCATGCGTGTTCTCGTTCGGCTTCGCCCAAAGCGGAAGCGCACCGGCACCTGTTGCGGCGCCCAAAATGAACACCTTGCGCACGGTTGAGCACCACGCGTTCACGCCGGGCGAAAAGCTCAGCTACGTGCTGCACTACGGCTGGCTCAACGCCGGGGTAGCCACCTTGGAGCTGAAGGAATACCCCCGTGAGATCGGTGGGCGCAACGTGCTGCACGCCGTGGGGGTAGGCCAAAGCACCGGGGCCTTCAAGACCTTCTACAAGGTGGACGACCGCTACGAGACCTACTTCGACGAAGGCGGCGTGTTCCCCTACATCTTCGTTCGCCGGGTGGACGAAGGGGGCTACAAGTTCAGCCAGGACTACACCTTCATGCA
This sequence comes from Flavobacteriales bacterium, assembly GCA_023957375.1. Taxonomy (GTDB): domain Bacteria; phylum Bacteroidota; class Bacteroidia; order Flavobacteriales_F; family PHOS-HE28; genus PHOS-HE28. Next base: position 464,816 of record JAMLHB010000003.1, read on the forward strand.
GCGCAAAGGCCAGGTAACCACCCAGGAGAAGAAGACCTTCGACGTGCCTGCCCACGTGCAGGACATGCTCAGCGCGTTCTATTTCGCCCGAACCATCGACTTCGGAAATGCCAAGGTCGGCGACGTGTTCACCATTGAAACCTTCCTGGACAATGAGCTGTGGCCCCTGCGCATGCGGTACGTCGGCAAGGAAACGATCAAGCTGCGCAATGGGAAATACCGCTGCCTCAAATTCCAACCCGTGGTACAGGAAGGCCGCATCTTCAAGGGCAATGACGACCTCAACGTGTGGATCACTGACGATGCCAACCGCATTCCCGTGCTGGCGCAGGCCAAGGTGCTGGTGGGTTCCATCAAAATGGAGCTGAGCGGCTACGAGGGCCTGGCCAATCCCATTGCAAAGGAGTAGCTCTATCCGGCATCGCCATTCGGATGTTCCTGCCCACCTGTTGAAAAACGGGCAGCTGCACAACCTTTATCGCGGCCCTTCGTTCCTTCATTCGTGCCATGCGGAAAAAGACCTTGCTGGGTGTAGGAGGAACGATGCTGGTCGCGGTGGTCGGCGCCTATTTCTATCTGGGGGTGGACCTGTCGCCCCATCAGGAATATGTGGAGGAGCCTGCGATCGCAGCGGAAGACAGCCTTCCTGCGCGCCCCAGTGCCTACGGGATCCCACTGGACGGCTTCCGGGTGGACCGCGAAAAACTGAAGTCCGGCGATACGTTCAGCGCCCTGCTTGCCCCCAAAGGCATCAGTGCCGCACGGATCGACAGCCTGGTGCGCCTGGCCGATCCCGTTTTCAACGTGAACCGGATGCGCGCAGGGCACCCCATCGCCTACATCATGCCGGACGACACCGACAGCACACCGGCCTACTTTGTGTACGAGGCCGACCAAGTGGACCACGTGGTCTTCAAACTGGATCCGCCCTGCTCGGTGCACGTGGAAAAACGGCCGGTACACACCGAGGAGAAAAGCATGAGCGTGGAGGTGACCGGGGCCTTGTGGAATGACCTCATCGGCGCCGGTGCCGATCCCTCGCTGGCGGCCGAGCTCAGCCGGGTGTTCGCTTGGACGGTGGATTTCTACCGCATCCAAAAGGGCGACCGCTTCACCATGGTGTACAAGCAGCAAACCGTGGACGGCGAGCCCTACGGCCAGCCCGTACTGCTCGGGGTACGCTATGAGGGGGCTTCAACGCAGGAAGCTTTCCTGTTCGAAAAGGACAACGACAAGGGCGGCTATTACGATGCCGAAGGCAAGAGCCTGAAGAAGGCTTTCCTGCAAGCGCCGTTGAAGTACAGCCGCATTTCGTCCGGCTTCAGCCTGCGCCGCTTCCATCCCGTGCAGAAGCGCATGAAGGCCCACTTGGGAACCGACTACGCCGCTCCTTACGGAACGCCGATCCTCAGCGTGGGCGATGGCACGGTGACCAAGGCCGGGTACACCGCCGGCAATGGCAACTACGTGAAGATCCGCCACAACCACACCTACGAAACGCAATACCTGCACATGCGCAAGATCCTGGTGAAGCAGGGCCAAGCGGTGAAGCAGGGGCAGGTGATCGGCGAGGTGGGCAGTACCGGCCTGGCTACCGGTCCGCACGTGTGCTACCGCTTCTGGAAGAACGGCAAGCAGGTGGATCCCCGCCGGGAGGTGCTGCCCAGCGCGGAGCCATTGGCCCAGCGCGAGATGCCCGCCTTCGCCCAGGTGCGTGACGGCATGCTTGCCCGTTTGGACGAGGCCGAGGACAAAGCCAGGCACACGAGCGTGGCCACCTTTTAGCGCGCAAGGCACAGGATATCCCGGTAGCGGTACCGATGGATTCCTTCCGCCGGCACCAAGGCACACGCGACCAATGCCTTGGCCAAGGCGTCGCAAGGCATCACCCCGTAATGGGCTAGCTGGCCTGAGTACCATGGTCTCCTGCCGCCATGCCGCTGCTTTGTCGGTCGCCCATCACCGATCGGCCTCCACATAGCTATTCCTTGCCATGCTCTCACAAGAGCCTGGGGAGCGGTTCCCCTAACGCGGGCATCCAGGAATTCACTCAGGGAAAGGCGAATGCAGCAGGAGCCCGCCAAAGGCGGGTCAAGGGCCTGGCACTCGGCGGGTCGTGGGAAATACGGGCAGAGCCATGCGCTTCGACCCGCTACGACAGCGCGCAATGAGCCAAGCGTTGGGGGGGGAAGGAACCAGCGCAACTTTTTCCTGATCCGTAATTCACGACGGCATTACTTGCGCCCACATGTCACGCTCCGCTAGTATCGGCTTCCTTCTGCTCCTTCTTGTCACCGGGTGCAACCAACGGTCAACGGTGGTGGTGCCAGCGGTTTTCCATTGGCGGAACGGTGATCCGTTGAACTACAGCGAACGTGAGGCCATTGCGGCCAACGGCGTGCAGCGCGTTTACTTTAAGCTGATGGACATTGGCTGGAATCCCGCCAATGGTGCTTACCCGGTTTCCGCTGTGACCGTGCCGTACGCATGGCGCAATTATTCCGGTAAGGCCGGTGCGTGGACCGACTCCGTGGAGTTCGTGCCCAGCATCTACATCACCAACAGTACCTTCGAGAAGATCAGCGATGCCGGGGTGGACCAGCTCGCTGCCAACCTGCTGCGGAAGCTGCGGCAGGAATGTCCGCAAAAAATCCACAGCGTGCTGCTGGATTGCGACTGGACAGCCACCACCAAGGGCCGCTTCTTCCGCCTGACGCAGACCTTGAACGACAGCCTTGCCGTGCCGCTAATCGCCACCATCCGCTTGCACCAGTTCGCCCATCCGGGCAAGACCGGCGTGCCACCCGCCGACCGCGGTATGCTGATGGTGTACAACGTGGGCCAGGTGAACGCGCCCGGTGCCGCGAACTCCATTTTCAACAATGAGGAAGCCGAACCCTACTTCCGAAGGAGCAAGCCCTATCCGCTGCCGCTGGACATCGCGCTGCCCGCATTTTCCTGGGGAGCACACTTCCGCAAGGGTCATTTCATGGGCATTTTGCAAGAAGCACAGATCAATGAGGCGGGCAGCCTTGGCCTGCTTTCCGGTTCCTGGGCCGGCACCATGCAAGTGACCAACGAAGACAACGACCGTCTGCCGGAATTGCACCTGGGCGATGTGGTCCGGATGGAACGGATGACGCCGGATGTGATCAGCGAAGTGGCCCAACTCGCCCGTGGAGCGGTGAACAACGATACCACGGCGGTGGCTTTTTTCGAGGTGGGAACGCGGGCTTTCCGCAGCCTCGAGCCAAGCTTTGTCGACAGCGTGTGCCGCGCCTTCGGCCCTCGCGCGGTGCGGAAAGACGCGCTGCCATTCCCTACTTTCACCCCATCTTCGGAACCATGAAGCGCTCCCTGATCCTCTTGGTGCTCGGCATTTGCTCCTTCGTGCAGGAGCAGGCCAACGGCTGCGGCTGGGACCTTGGAGCCGAGGAGTTCCGCTTCTGGCTGCTGCAACCCGAGCTTGCCGACACCCGCGACCTGCATCCGTTCTATTTCACCACCGATATCTTCAACGGGCCGGATGTGCAGGAACTGAACGATGTGGCCTACCGGATGAACCTGGCTGAGTGGCGTGGCGTGGTGGGCAGCGCGGTTCCCGAGGAGGCCATCGCCCAGATCCTGTACGGCACCGATCCTGCAGCATTTTGGAGCAACGAAAAGCAGCTTTTCGCGGAGAATGCCTTTCTCCAGCGGCTTACGGCCATGGGCGGCGGTTGGCCGGAGTTCATCCGCTTTGCGAAGACCGGCGAGCAATTGGTGAACCGCAGCGATCCCTGGGGTTTTGGGGGGAAAGATGTACAGGGCATGCGTAGCGCATGGAGCGTGGGCAAGAAGCTGCTGAAGAAGTCGAAAGACCCAGTGCTGAGCGCGCGGATCGCCTACCAGATGGTGCGCTTGGCCTCGTATGCGCCGGAACTGAAGTTGGATGCGCAAGCGGTGTACCAGGAAAACCTTGCCCCGCTGCGCGGCATGAGCTGGCTGGAACCTTCCGCCGCCTTCTATGTGGCCAGCATGAAGCCGGTCCCGGAGCGTGATCTGGCCTTCTCGGAACTGTTCGACCGTGCGCGGGACAAGCGGTTTCGCATGGTGCAACTTTTCGACAACAGCGCCACGGAGGACTACATCACCCGGGCCAAGAGCGACCAGCAACGCGCAACCCTGCTGGTAATGCGCGACCTCCAACATCCGGGGCGTGCACTGAAGGACCTGGAGCGCATTGCCGCATGGGAGCCCGGCAATGCCCACCTGCCGCTGTTGCTCTGCCGGGAAGTGAACAAGCTGGAGGATTGGCTGTTGACACCACCGTTGACGGGCTATGGTGCCGCAATCCGGCAATGGGGCAGCCCGGAGGAAGGACTTACAGAGGCCGATGTCGCCCGCGCCGATCTGGCCTATTTGCAGGAGGTGAAATCCTTTATCAAACGCGTGCTGCCCGATGTTGCCGCCGATCAACACCCGTTGCTGATGCTGCTGGACGGCCACCTCAGCTTCATTGCCGGGGACATGCCCGCCGTGCGCGTGGCCATGGAGCGCGTGGAACAGGAGCAGCTGGCCAGCACGGCCGTTCGTCTGCAAGCAAAGGTGGACCTGGTGCTCAGCGGCATCATGGCCTCCAAAAAGCTCACCGATGCCACCCGGCAAGATCTGTTGGACCTGGTGGAGGTCGCCAACCATGCCTCCGACCTCACGCCGGACAGTGGCACGTTGCTGGACCAATTGCACCTCTACCTCGGCAAAAAGCTCATCGCCCGCGGTGAAATGGCCGAAGGCGCTTTCCTCTTGGCCCGTTCAGGCCGCGCTTATTCCTCCCCGGTATCGCTGTGGGGAGCCAATGCCCGGCACGTGGTGTTCGAGCAAGCCGTGCCCGCCGATTACGACCGCATGATCGCCCTGCTGGACAAGCCCGATAAAACACCCTTCGAGCGTTACCTCGCCGGCACGGGCGAGCAGGAGGATGCGCACTACACCCGCCAGCGGATCGGCGATGCGGGACTCACGCGGGAGAAATTGCTGGACTACAAGGCCACCCTGTTCGTTCGGGAGGGCATGTTGGAAGAGGGCGCCGCAGTGTTCCTCCAGATCCCCGATGCATTCTGGGAGGGCTACCCCTACGCGATGTTTGCCGATGACGACCCCTTCGTGGTGAACATCGAAGACCCGCACAATTACAACAAGACCGATCGCGTACGCTACAACAAACGCACGATCGTGGAGCGGATGATCCGCTTGCAGCGGGAGGCCGATCGCGATCCAAGCAAGCGGGCGTTGAACCATTATTTGCTCGGGAATGCTTACTACAACATGAGCTGGCATGGGAAATACTGGATCATGTCGCACATCGGTTGGAGCATATGGGAGATGAGTGCCGTGCGCGATCGCGGGGTGGGCCGCCCCGATGATGGGGATTACTACGGCTGCTACCGTGCGCGCCACCATTACCAAGTGGCGCTGAAAGAAGCTAACGACCCCGTGCTACAAGCCATGGCCTGCCGCATGGCCGAGGAATGCGAGCGCAACTGGAGGGCCTTCACTGGCGAGGGCGGCAAGGACGAAACCGAAAACCCCTTCTTGGCTCAACTGACAAGCCGCAAGAGCCAAGAGGCGTATCGTGCCATCGAGGATTGTTCGGGCTACGCGGATTTTGTGGCGCGTTTCCGCTGAGCCATTAGCCCAGCGCGAGATGCCCGCCTTCGCCCAGGTGCGTGACGGCATGCTTGCCCGTTTGGACGAGGCCGAGGACAAAGCCAGGCACACGAGCGTGGCCACCTTTTAGCGCGCAAGGCACAGGATATCCCGGTAGCGGTACCGATGGATTCCTTCCGCCGGCACCAAGGCCTCCGCGACCAGGGCCTTGGCGAGGCGATCGTGCGGCATCACGCGGTAGTTTGCCCAGGTACCCGCGAGCAGCGGGCCCAACAACTTCAATACCGCACTGCCGATGCCCTCGCCCGCGCGCCGCTCCTTGCGCGGGCCGGTGAGCACCGATGGCTGGAACAGGGCCAAACTACCGAACCCCATGCCCGCCAACTCCTGCTCCACTTCCCCCTTCACCCGGCTGTAGAAAATGCGCGAACCGGCATCCGCCCCCATGGCGCTGATGATGCAGAACGCAGGCACGCCTTGTGCCTTGGCCCAGCGCGCAATGCCCAAGGGCAGCACCTTGTCCACCGCAATGAACGCCGCTTGGCTGCCCGCCGCCTTGATCGTGGTGCCCAAGCAGCAGACCACCGCGTCCACGGCCACTGGCCTCAAGGCATCCAGCAGGTCCTCATCCACCCATTGCTCCAGCTTCAGGTGTTCCATGGCCAATGGCCGCCGCACCAAGGCGACCACTTTGCCCACGTGGGCATCGGCCAACAGCAGCGGCAGCACAGCACCGCCCACAAGGCCAGTGGCCCCGGCAAGGAGAATGGTCTTGGACATGGAACAAAATTGCAATTGATTATTGTTTATATGATAAACTTGTTTATACTTGTACCTCACTTCACCGCAAACAACATCCCCATGGAACGCGAACTCACTCCCTCTGAAAGCCTGAAGCTCATCGAAACGATGATCGATCAGGCCAAGCGCAGCTTCTCACGGATCAGCTTCTTCTTCCTCCTTTGGGGCGTACTGCTTATCGGGGCCATGTTGGCCACCTATATGCTGCGCAACTCGGGTGAGGCCTGGGGCCATGGCGCCGCATTCGGCATTGCTGGGGCTTTGGGCGGCCTGATCAGTGGCATTGCCGGGGCGCGCATGGGCGCCTCAGTGCATGTGGCCAACCCCATGGACCGTGTAGTGGGCTGGATCTGGCTGGCCTTCATCATCACCTTGGTCCTGCTGATCATCGCAACGGCAGGCTACGGAGGCGGCGACCCCAGCGTGGCCATCACCCTGCTCACCGGCCTGCCCACCTTTATCACCGGCCGCATCATGCGCTTCAAGCCCTTGGTACTGGGCGGCATTCTGTTTTGGGTGGCCGGCCTGGTCATGGCCTTCAGCAACAGCTACCTGGTAAGCACATGGGCCTATTGCACCGCCATGCTCTTCGGCTACCTCATCCCCGGATACCTCCTCAAGCGCCAGGAAGATGGCCTTCGCACCGCTTGATCCCGTGCTCCACAACCAGCTTCGCTTAGCCATAGTAAGCTTGCTGGTGGGCGTGGAGAGCGCGGACTTCAACTTCCTGCTGGAGAAGACCGGCGCCACGCGCGGCAACCTCAGCGTGCAGATCACCAAGTTGAAGGAGGTGGGCTACCTCACGGTGAAGAAGACCTTCAAGGACAACTACCCGAACACGCGCTGCTCGCTTTCCGCCAAGGGCCTCAAAGCGTTCGAGAGCTATGTGAAGGCCATCAAGGAATACTTCGGCGGCGTGCAATGAAGCGGTCCCGTCACTTGATCGGCTTCAGCTCGGTCCGGACCGTTACGTCCATCTGCACCACGTTCGACCGGAACCGGATCACCTCCACGGAACTGGCGGGCCATGTGGTGCGCTTGTTGAACCGGTCCACCCGTTCCTCATCCACGAACAAGCCTTCGCGCCGGAGGTTGCCGAAGCTTTTCACCAGCGAGGCATGCAAGGCATCCGGGTTGTAGGTGGTGATCGTACGGCCCACCAGCTCCGTTGCATCGTTCTTGTCCAACCCCACTTCCACCATGGCGGGAAGATCGGGCAGGTCGGGTCGTAGCGGCACTTGGATGTCTTGTACCTTAGCCGGTTGGCGCAGGGATCCCTTGGGGGGGAACTCCGTTGTGTACATCCCGAGGATGGAGCGGAGCCGGTTCGGCTGCGTTTCCACAAAGGTGTCATAAAGGGAATCAACAAAAAAGTAGATCCGGGCATCGGGGATCGAAGGTGCATCCCCCATCATGCTCAGCGCATCATTCACACTGCGTTGCATGGCAGCGGTCAGCTCCGCCTTTTCATCCTTCTTTTCCACCCGGCCCAACAACTTGCCCGAACGATCCAGTTCGTAGAGCACCCCCCACTCGGACAGTGGCTTGTACGCGGCACGGGCCAGGGTGATGGCCACAGTCCCTGTATGGTCCAGTTTCGCCGGACCCTTTCCTTCATGCCCGGCATCCACAAGCATTTCCGGTACACCGACCACGGTATTGTGGACCAGGAGTTCATACCGGTCCTTCCGCGCAACGTACACCTCAAGCACATAGGTCGAGTTCATCCGGGTGTTCACGGTGGTGCTGTCCACGGTGATCTTCATCTCGGTGTTCACTTGAACTTCACGCTTGTCGCCGATCCGCCAATCGGGCGCGGGTTTGATGGCGGAGGATTGCGCCCACAACAACGGTGCGGCCGCCCATGCCGCAGGGATCAGAATGGCCCGGTAATGCATTGCCAACGGATTTGGTGCAAGATGCACATTCCCGCCGATCTTTTGCGGCCGACCTGCCGACCTTTGCCCGGCCATGAAGAACAAAACCGTGATCGTCACCGGTGCCGGCTCGGGTATCGGCCGTGCCGTTGCCCTGAAATTCGCCAGGGGCGCCGCCAACGTGGTGGTGGCCGACGTGCATGAAGCCGAAGGCAAGCGGACCGTGCAGCAGGTGGTGGAACAGGGCGGAAACGCCTGCTTCGTAATGGCCGACACCTCCCGGCCCGCCGATTGTGCGAACACCGTGCAACAGGCCCTGGAGCGGTTCGGTGCATTGCACTGCGCGGTGAACAACGCGGGGATCGGCGGGGCCGGCGTAAAGACCGCCGACTACCCGCTGGAACGCTGGGAGCGTGAGATCGCGGTAAACCTCAGCGGCGTCTTCTACGGCATGCGGTACCAATCGCAGCCATGCTGGAGGGGGGCGGCGGGGCCATCGTCAACATCGCCAGTGTGCTGGGCGTAACGGCCATTCCGCTGTCGGCGGCCTATATCGCCGCCAAACACGGGGTGGTTGGCCTTACCAAGACGGCCGCGCTGGAATACGCGCAGCAGGGCATACGCGTGAACGCAGTGGGGCCCGGCTACACCGAAACCCCGCTGCTGGCCAAATACGACGAGGCCCGCCTTGCGGGCGTGCTGGCGCGCCACCCCATGGGCCGCTTGGCCCGTCCGGAGGAAATCGCCAACATGGTGCATTGGCTTTGCACCGATGAGGCGAGCTATGTTACCGGGGCTTATCTGCCCGCCGACGGTGGTTACACCGCACAATGAGCACTGCACCAGCATTACCTTGACCCCACTAGCCAACTTCACAGCAAACCCCTCCATGTTGCCCGGAACCTTCAAAACCGTTCAAGAATCCGAAGTGGCGCTGTCCGTGCTGATGCTTCCCTCGCACTCCAACTTCGGCGGCAAGATCCACGGCGGCTACCTGCTTTCGCTGCTTGACCAGGTGGCCTTCGCCTGTGCCAGCAAGCACAGCGGCCATTACTGTGTTACCGCCAGCGTGGACGTGGTGAACTTCCTGCGGCCCATCGAAGTGGGGGAATTGGTGACCCTCAAAGCGTCGATCAACTTCGTGGGGCACAGCTCCATGATCGTGGGCATCCGCGTGGAGGCGGAGAACATCCGCACCGGCGCGCTGAAGCATTGCACCTCCGCGTATTTCTCCATGGTGGCCAAGGACGATGATGAGCGGAGCGTGGAGGTGCCCGGCCTCATCGTGCGGAACAAACGCGAGGTCTGCCGTTTCCTGAATGGCGCAAAAAGCATTGTGCACCGTGAGGAACAACATCGCGCCTCCTGTGACGTGGACCTTGCCGACGATGCCTACAGGAAAGACCTGCAGGGATACCGCGTGCAGGTGGACCTCGGGCCTAAGGAGTGATCCCGGGGGAAAACCGCCCTGCGCGAACGCTTGCCACATGGGGTTTGTTTCCCTGGCGCAGGTGCCACTCCATATCGCCACGGCGTGATGGCTGGCCAGCGCAACGACGCCGATCGCACCGGGCGATCGATCAGATGACGCAAACGATGAACGGCAGTGCCATGGCAAGGATCAAGGAAGTAACCACAGCGGAAGTAAATGCGGCGATCGGCAGGGCGGATGCACAGCTCGTGGACGTTCGCGACGTAAACGCATACAACGGATGGCGCATACGCGATGAGCACGTGGGCGGGCACATCCGCGGTGCGCGGTCACTGTGGGCGAAGTGGGCCGGCTACATGGACTGGATCGAGATCGTACGGTCGAAGGGAATTCGCCCGGAACAGCAGGTCATCCTGTACGGTTACGACAGGCACGAGGTGGAAGCCGTTGCGGCGCGGTTCCTGAAGTCAGGGTACAACAACATCGCATACTACCCGCATTTCCTTGCGGAATGGCAGCAACAGCATCCGGAGCTGATCGATCGCATGGCACGTTGGGACCGGTTGGTGCCCGCCCAATGGGTGAAGGCGTTCGTGGACGGCAAACCACCAAGGGGGTGTGCGGACAAGCGCACGGTGATCGTGCATGCGCACTACCGCAACCGCGACGCCTACCTCAGCGGGCACATTCCCGGCGCCATCGATATGGACACGCTGGCGCTGGAGGCACCTGAAACCTGGAACCGCAGGAGCCCGGCCGAGCTGAAGCGCGCATTGGAGGCGCATGGCATCACGGCGGACACGCGGGTGATCTTGTACGGCAAGTACATGTCGCCGGACAACGCCGATGAATTCCCGGGCAGTGCCGCTGGGCATTTGGGGGCCATCCGCTGCAACCTGATCATGCTCTACGCCGGTGTAAAGAACGTGCACGTGCTCAACGGCGGCTTCCGCGCATGGACCGATGCAGGCTTCCCCGCCAGCACCGATGATGTACCGAAGAAACCCGTGGAGGAGTTCGGCGCCAAGATCCCGGTGCACCCGGAATACATCGTGGACATCGAGGAGGCCAAGCGAATGATCGCTGCGCCGGGCGCCGACCTCGTATCGGTGCGCAGCTGGCCCGAGTTCATCGGCGAGGTGAGCGGCTACAACTACATCGGGCCAAAGGGCCGCATCCCAGGCGCGGTGTTCGGCAACTGCGGCTCCGATGCCTACCACATGGAGAACTACCGCAACCTGGACCATACCGTGCGCGAATCCGGCGAGGTGGTCCGCAACTGGAAGGAAGCGGGCATCGTGCCGGAAAAGAAGCTCGCCTTTTTCTGCGGCACGGGCTGGCGCGGCAGCGAAGCCTTCTACAACGCGTGGCTGCTCGGCTGGCCCAAGGTATCCGTGTACGACGGGGGCTGGTTCGAGTGGAGTGCCGACCCCAACAACCCGGTGGAGACCGGCGTACCCGCAACGGCCTGATCATGGTCCGTTGCACGGGGCGGCCGCGATCATGCACACCTTGCAACCCATGAGCGTTGTGGTCGGATCACGCCGACATTTGCGCCCTTAACCCATTGGCACCCTTGTCGCAGAAGATCAAGAACCGGGCGTTGATCATCACCGTGCTCGGACTGCTCACCACCGTCGGGCCGTTCTCCATCGACATGTACCTGCCGGGCTTGGGCGCCATTGCGGCGTCGCTCGGGTCCACCATCGACCAGGTGCAGCTCTCGCTCACCTCCTTCTTTTTCGGCATTGCGGTGGGGCAGTTGATCTACGGTCCGCTGCTGGACCGCTTCGGGCGAAAGCCCCCGTTGGTGACCGGACTTCTCGTGTATATCGCCACCTCCGTGGTTCTTGCCATGGCGGCCTCCGTGGAAGCCTTGGTGGCTTGGCGCTTTGTACAGGCGCTGGGCAGCTGTGCCGGCATGGTGGCCGCGCGCGCGTTGGTGCGCGACTATTTTCCGCCCCATGAAACCGCCCGCGTCTTCTCGCTGCTGATGCTGATCCTGGGGGTTTCGCCCGTGCTGGCACCTACCATCGGCGGCTACCTCATCCACTTCCTCGGCTGGCCGTCCGTGTTCATCACCTTGGCGCTCATCGTTGCGGCGGTATTGTTGGCGGTGGTGGTGCTGTTGCCGGAAAAGAAGGGACCTGACGCCAGCATCTCCCTGCGGCCCGGCCGTGTTTTGGCCACCTTCGGCCAGGTGGCGCACCTGCCCCAGTTCGCCGTGTTCGCCACGGCCAGCGCCCTCACTTCCGCAGGGCTCTACGCCTGGCTTAGCGGATCGGCGTTCGTGATGATGGAGCTCTACGGCATCAACGAGCGTGAGTTTGGCTGGATCTTCGCCTTCCTGGCCTCGGGCATCATTCTGGCCAGCCAGGCCAACAACCTGCTGCTGAAGCGCTACGACAGCGTTTCCATCTCGCGGGTGGCCGGGGTGTGGCAGGCGCTATGGGGCGTGGCGCTCCTGGGCACGTCGCTCCTGCCTTCCGTTAGCCTGCCGATGTTCGTGGCCCTGCTCTTCCTCTACCTGCTTTGCGAAGGCTTTGTCTTTCCCAACACTTCGGCCTTGGCGCTGAACCCCTTTTCCCGCCTGGCGGGCAATGCCTCGGCCCTGATGGGCGCGCTGCAGATGGCGGTGGGCGCGCTTGCCTCCTACCTCACCAGCGCATTGTTCAACGGCACCACGTTGCCCATGACCGCAGTGATGGCGGCATGCTCCGTCGCTTGCTGTTGGTTGATCCTGGCACGCGGAACCCGCATGCAGTTGGTGGAAGAAGTCATGTGAGGCCCGGTCACGCCCGATCCACCAATTCGCTCTGGATCTTCACGCCGCCCACCAGCGTGCGGTGCGCCGGGCAACGGTCGGCGATCTCCAAAATGCGTTGGCGCTGTTCGGGCGTAAGGTCTCCTTCCATGCGCACCCTGCACCGGAACCGGTCGATGCGTGCCGTGGGCCCGCCCGGTTGCGCACAGTCGCCGATGTGCGCTTTATCATGGTCCACCTCCACCGTGATGTGCTGTAGGTCCCACTGCTTGCGCCGGGCGTAAAGCCGGGCGGTGATCGCCTTGCACGCGGCCAGTCCGCCTGCCACATAGTCGTAGGGGGAGGGCCCGAGGCCGCCCCCTCCCATGGCTTCCGGCTCGTCAGCCACCAAGTGGTGCCCGTCCAGCCACATGCTGGTGGTGTACTTGTCCTCCGCAGAGAGGCTGGCCACCGCCCCGGCACCGCCTTCGGGCTCTTCCGTTGCGGGCGTGTCCACATAGCGCGAGGCCCACTGGCCGATGATGCGGCCTGCGTACAAGGCATCGGCATGGCGGGTGAGCAGGTGGTCCGCCCCGTCCAAGGAGATGAAGCTCTTGGGGTGGTGGGCCGCCTTGTAGATGGCCTCTGCATTGGTGATGTCCACCGTAGCGTCCTGCGGGGAGTGCAGAATGAGCAGGGCTTTTCCGAAGTCTTTCACCACGCTGTCCGTGCGCTTGTTGCGCAAGTCGTCCAGAAACTGCTTCTTGATGATGAAGCCGCGCCCTTCCAAGTGCACCGTGGCCGAACCCGTTCGTTCAATCTCCTCCTCACTGCTTTGCAACAGGCGCGACACATGCTCGGGATCACTGGGTGCACCGATCACGGCCACGGCCTTCACCGAAGGCAGGCGTGCGGCGGCGAACAACACGGCCGCTCCACCCAAGGAATGGCCCACCAGCAGCGCCGGGGCGCCATATTCAGCTTCCAAGAACTTCGCCGCCTCCACCAGGTCCTCCACGTTGCCGGAGAAGTTGGTGTCCGAAAATTCACCCTCACTGGCGCCCAGACCGGTGAAATCGAAACGCAGCACGCCAAAGCCCGACCTGGCCAGTTCGCGGCTGATGTCCACTGCGGCACGCAGGTTCTTGGAGCAGGTAAAGCAGTGGGCGAAGATCGCGTAGCTGTGCGGTTGGCCGGCCGCCGGCAGTTCCATCCGGCCCGACAGCAGCTGCCCCGCAGCGTTCTTGAAGGATACTTTCCTGGTCTTCATCTGCTCCAAGGAAACCGCCATGGGCAGCCATTTGTTTGCACGGCGGCAGTTGTGCGTCGCCTCCAGGGTCACGCAACCTTCACCCGCATTCGCCACTTCACCACCTCGTACCACAGCACACTGAGCAAGCCGGCGGCAACGGCCACGGCCAGCAGCGGCAAGGCGGGGGAGCTCAATTGGAAAAAGTCGCGCAGCGGTGGGAAGTACAGCAGCAGGGCCAGCAACAGCACCGTGGCCAACAGGATGCCACGCAGCAGCGGGTTTCGGTAGCGCAGTGTTTGGATGAACGAATGGTCGAAGGAACGGTTCACCAGGGTGAGCGCGATGTTGGCCACCACCAGGGTGGTGAACGTGAGGGTGCGCGTCAGTTCCACGCCCAGATCGAGATGTACCGCGTACCGGTAGCTGAACAACGTTCCCGCGGTGATCACCAACCCTTGCAGCAGGCTGGTGCGCAGTTCGGCCCAGGAGAGGAAGGTGCGCTCGATCCGCCTTGGCGGGCGCTGCATGGTGCCCGGTTCCATGGGTTCGCTCTCGTAGGCGATGCTGCAGGTGGGGCCCATCAACAGCTCCAGGAAGATCACGTGCACCGGCGTGAAGATGTTGGGATACACCCAGCCCAACAGCAGCGGCAACGAGACGGTGAGGATGATGGGCAAGTGGATGCTGATGACGTACTGGATGGCCTTCTTCAGGTTGGCATAGATCCGCCGCCCTTGGGCAATGGCCTGCACCATGTGGCCCAGATCATCGTCCAACAGCACCAGGTCCGCCGCTTCCTTGGCCAGCTCGCTGCCGCGCTTGCCCATGGCGATGCCGATGTCCGCCGCCTTCAGGGCGGGCCCGTCGTTCACGCCGTCGCCGGTCATGGCTGACACATGTCCCTGGGCCTGCAGGGCCTTCACCACGCGCAGCTTGGCCTCGGGGAACATGCGCGTGAAACAGTTGCTGCGCCGCACGGCTTCCGCCAATTCCCGCTCGCCCATGCGCTGCACCGCTTCACCGTTCACCACTGGGCCATTGTGGCGGAAGCCCACCGACTGCGCCACCGCCAGGGTGGTGGGGGCATTGTCGCCGGTGATGATCACCGTGCGGATCCCGGCCTGGTCGAATCCCTCCAGCACGGCCCGCATGTTGGCCTTGGGCGGGTCGTGGAAAGCCACCAAGCCCCGATAGGTGAAGCCGATCTCCTGCTGGGTGGCCGGCCAGGGTTCCGTTGCTTCGGGAGCCTCGGCCACGGCAAGGACGCGCATGCCCTGCATCGCCATGGCTTCCACTTGGGCCATCACCGCGCTCCGGTGCCCGGCGTCCATGGCGCACACGGCCAGGATCGCCTCCGGGGCACCCTTGGCGGCCACAATGCGCCGCCCCGTGCCGTTCGCGAAAAGGTGCGTCATCATCGGAGGACGGCCGCTCAGCGGGTACTCGTGCACCATGCGGAAAGCCGGCCGCTCATCGGTGGCGGCATGTTCGGCATAAGCCCCGTGCAAGGCGGTTTCCATGGGGTTGAACGGCACCGGTTCACTGGCCCACATGGCGGTGGCCAGCAAGTGCTGCACGGCATCGCCGTTCCAATCCTCCCGTTTGCGCGGCGCCTCTTCGCCGTCCAATTGCACCATGGCCAGCTCCATCCGGTTCTCGGTGATGGTGCCGGTCTTGTCCGTGCAGATCACGGTGGCCGCGCCAAGCGTTTCCACGGTGCGGGCCTGCTTCACCAGCACGTTCATGCGCATCATGCGCCAGGCGCCCAGGGCCATGAAGGTGGTGAACGCCACGGGGATCTCCTCGGGCAGGATGCTCATGGCCAAGGTGAGCCCTTTGAGCAGGCTGTCGGGCAGGTCCCGGCTTTGCAGGAAGTTGAGGCCCCAGACCACGAGGAAGAACACGCCGCCGATGATGGCCATGCCCTTCACAAAACGCTGTACCTGCCCTTCCAGTGGCGATCGCTTGCGCGCGGCGCCGGCCATCAGGCCGCCGATGCCGCCCAGGCGGGTGGCCGCACCCACGGCGGTGACGCGGACCACTGCCAGACCGTCCACGGCCTGGGTGCCCCGGTATATCTCGGCCTCCTTGCCGGCACCCGGTGCCTTCTGCACGGCGAAGGCCTCGCCGGTGAGGATGGATTCGTTCACGGCAAAGTCGTTGGCATGCACCACCTGCCCATCGGCAGGCACCAGCTCGCCTTCGCTGACCACGGCATGGTCGCCCACCACCAGCTCATCGGCATGCAGTTCCACCACCTGGTTGTTGCGGATGGCGCGGGCCTTGGCCGCAGTAAACTCTTCCAGTGCCGCCAAGGCGCGGCGGCTGCGCTGGTCTTGGTACAGGGAAATGGCGCTCACCAGCACGATGGCGCCGGTCATGAACCAGGCTTCGCTCCATTCGCCCAAGGCGAAATAGATGCTGGCGGCAGCCACCAACAGCAGGAACATCGGCTCCAGAACGGCATGGCGCAGGGCATCCCAAAAGCCGCCGTGGCCCGCCTTTTCCAGCGCGTTGCCGCCGTGCACGGCCCGTGAGCGTGTTACTTCAGCATCGCTGAGGCCCGGGAAGGGAAAGGGGTTTTCCGCCATCGGCGCGGAAAGGTAGCCGGATGCGTGCGTGGAATGATCGTAAATGACGGAGTAATGGACAAAAAGAATGGTCTTTTTGAGACGTTGAGTCCAAGTGGACAAAACGAATGGTCGGTTTTTCAACAGATGAGCCAGTGTTGTGAGGCATTTCCCAACTTCGCATGTCGGGCCAAACGGAAGCAGGCTCTGCTGGAGAGCAACCTGCCAGGGATAGCCCGATGACCGAGAAATGATCGGAAGGGAGCGGGAACCTTATGGTTGCCCGTTCCCATTTCGAGGTCCACATGCCTTAAAAAACTCATCGATGAACTTGCGTTTCCGGGTTGCAGACAGGCCATTGTGGTTGCGCAGTTTGTTCTTCAGGCCGGCGAACATGCCATCGATAGCGTTGGTGGTGTTCGGGATGCCCAACCCAGGGTGGTCGTACCAAGTGAATAGCCATGGGAGGTTCCGCCGTAGGCTCAGGTAAGCGCTGCGCAGCCTGCGGTGGGTGTAGCGTGACCGCCCGGTGGCAGCCTCCACGCTGCGTTCAGCGAGGAACGCTGCCCAGCGTTCGTGCCATTGTCCAAGCCCGCCTACGAAGCTCTCCTTGTCGGTCTTGGTGAGGAGTTGGACCAGGGTCCTCAACTCCTGAGCGGCCAGTAGCTTGGGCCTTCTGGTCAAGTAGCGGGTGATGATCGCCACCTGATGGAACTGGCACATCTGCGCGGGCATTCCGGAGCACAACTGCAGCAGTCCTCTTCGACCGTCGCAGACGACTGCCTTTATGGCGATGCCCTTGTCGCGCAAGTGAGCCAAGCCCTCAGCGTACAACTGATTGGTCTCGTACTTCACGTAACACCAATAGAGCACCTGGCCGCTGAGGGCATCACGGAACACCATTACTCCAAAGCTCCGGCCGAAGTAGGTCGTGTCCATGAGAACCACTGCTTCACTCGGCTGCGTCAGCTCCTGCCCGGCACCCTCGTACTGGTCAAGCCTGCGTTGAATGGTCCGGGCCGAACAGCCATGCTTGGCCGCGAGTTGCTCGTAGGTCTGCTTCCCTGACTGGTACTCCCACCACAACTCCTTCGCGCTTACCCGGTATCCACCCCTGAACTGCTTGCCGCAGCTATGGCATCTAAAGCGCTGAACCTTCCTTACAACCCCGTATTTCTGGGTGTGGCGCGAACCGCAGTGGGGGCAGTTTTTTTGTTCATGACCTTTGAATCGCCCCTAACCTATGATAGGCAAGGCTTTTCGAAGAATGGACCATTCGTTTTGTCCATTAACCCTAAATGACGCCTTTGGGAGGCCATGGCCACGCCCATCGTTCGGGTTATCGATCGCGGCCCGGCGCACCGTTCAGTGATCCCCCGCTTCCAAGGGTGGATTGATCCAGTCCCCGCCTTCCTTGATCAGCGCGATCAGCTCGTCCACGGCATCCTCGGCGGGGATGTTGCGCTTCACCACCTGCTTTTCCTTGTACAGGGTGATCACGCCTTGGCCGGTACCCACGTAGCCGTAATCGGCATCCGCCATTTCGCCGGGGCCGTTCACGATGCAGCCCATCACGCCGATCTTCACTCCTTTGAGGTGGCTGGTGCGGGCGCGGATCTTGGCCGTGGTGGCCTGCAGGTCGAACTGCGTGCGGCCGCAGCTGGGGCAGCTGATGTACTCGGTCTTGCTGATCCGCGTCCGCGTGGCCTGCAGGATACCGAATGCCGTCCGGCAGCACAGGTCATCGTGCACACCACTAACCGGTTGGTCGGACCCGGGGGCGAGGAAGATGCCGTCGCCCAAGCCGTCCAGCAGCAGGGCCCCACAGTCGGTGCTGCTGTGCAGCACGAATTCTTCGCGGGTGGCATTGCCATAATGGCGGCGCAGGACCACCGGTACCGGGCAGTTGCCGTTGATCAGGCCGAAGATCAGGCGGCGTTGTTCGGCCATGCCGTGGGCATTGTTGGTGTCCACCACCAGCACGGCCGTGGGGTCTTCACGCAGCTTCACCACCAAAGCGGCATCGAACTCCGGCAGCGAGGCGTGCACGAAGTTCAAGTCGCGGTGCTGTTCCACGCCGGCGCGGTAATCATTGGGCGCGATCAGCGGGTAGTGCCGTTCCTTGGCCCGGTCCTTCAACCACTCTTCATGGTCCTGCACCATGCCCAAGGTTCCCGGGATGTGGAAGTTGATGTGGTGCTTGCCGATGTAGGCATAATCAATGGCCTGGTCGGCGATGTTCCATTTGTCGGCAGGCACGCTGTAGCGATAGCCCCAGGAGAAGAGGGAGGCCGGGGTAATGGCCGTCTTGTGGCTGAGGTCGGCAACGACCACCGGCACGTGGCGCGCCCCAATGTTGATCGCCTCGCGCGTGGCCCGGCGCGTGTAGGAAAACGGGTCGATGGGCATGCCGCCGGTCCCGGAGCCGAGCATGGGCGTGGAAAGCGGCAGGATGGGCGCATGGTCCTTGCGCGGGTAACGGGCCACCAATGCCTTGGCTACGGGGATCTCCGCCTCGGGCTCCTCGGTGAGCGACACGCGGATGGTGTCGCCCAGGCCGTCCTCCAGCAGTGCGCCGATGCCGGCGGCACTTTTGATGCGGCCGTCCTCACCGTCGCCCGCCTCGGTGACGCCGAGGTGCAGCGGGTAGTCCCAACCGAGCTCCATCATGCGGTGCACCAGCAGGCGGTAGGCCTGCACCATCACTTGGGTGTTGCTGGCCTTCATGCTCAGCACCACGTCATGGTAGTTCTCGTCGCGGCACACGCGGAGGAACTCGAAGGCGCTTTCCACCATGCCCAACGGGGTGTCGCCGTAGCGGTTCAGGATGCGGTCGCTGAGGCTGCCGTGGTTGGTGCCGATGCGCATGGCGGTGCCGTGCTCCTTGCAGATCTTCACCAACGGCAGGAAGCGTTTGCGGATGCGCTCGATCTCTTCGTCGTACTGCGCGTCGGTGTATTCGCGCACGTCGAACTTCTTCTTGTCGGCGTAATTGCCGGGGTTCACCCGCACCTTCTCCACAATGCGGGCGGCGATCTCCGCCGCGTTGGGCGTGAAGTGGATGTCGGCCACCAGGGGTGTGTTGTAGCCCGCCGCACGGATCCGCTTCTTGATCTCCGCCAAGTTCTCGGCGTCATCCTTGCTGGGCGCGGTGATGCGCACGATCTCGCAGCCAGCCTCGATCATGCGGATGCTCTGGGCCACCGTGCCGTCGGTATCCATGGTGTCGGTGGTGGTCATGCTCTGCACCCGGACGGGGTTGGCCCCGCCGATGCCTACGTCACCCACCATCACGGCACGTGTGCGCCACCGCTCGTAGTGCGTGAGGCTGGGGCAATACTGGAAGGGCTTGATCAAAGTATCCGTTGCCATGGGAGCGCGAAGTTACGGGCCGCATCCAGCTTGCACTTGACGCCCAAGGCTTGAAACCCGGGGCCATCCACCACAAACCTCAAGCCGCCGGGGCACCCCACACTTCCGCCCTCCTCCCGGCGTTGTGCTGAACAAGGGCCTGTGGACGATCGGCCCGCGATCTGCGCCAGACGACCTGAATTCCCCGATAATTTTCGCACCTTGCCCATGTTGCGCCTGCTCCGTCGCTTCGCCCTGATCACCATGGCCGTACTGGCCATGGTGATCATCGCGTTGGCTGCCATTGGATATTTCTTCCAGGACAAGGTGAAGGCCAAGCTGGTGGCCGAGCTGAACACCCACCTCACTGCGCCTTTGCACCAGGACGGCATCGAGCTCACGCTCATCAAGCGCTTTCCGCAGGCCTCCCTGCGCATCCGCAATGCGTACATGCAAGAGGTGCGCACCGACGGCCAACCGGCGGACACGCTGCTCTATGCCGAAGACATTTACTTGGAGTTCAGCCTTCTTTCGTTGCTAACGGGCGAGCATGTGGTGCGTGAGGTGCACGGCAACAACGTGAAACTCTACCCCGGCCTGGACGCGAACGGCGCGGAGAACTGGGCGGTGTGGAAGGCGGATACCGCCGCTACCCCCACCGGGGAGCACACGGGCATCGACCTGCGGCGCGTCACATTCAAGGGCTTGGGCGGCCGGTTCCGCGATGCCCGAACGGGGCTGGAGGTGGCTTGCACCAGCGAAAAGCTCGCGCTGCGCGCCCACTTTCGCGATGAGGGCTCGCACCTTGCCGCCAAGGGAGACATCCGGCTGCGGCAATGGGCCAAACAGGGCGAACTGCTGTTGGCCGACCGCCAAGCGGTATTAGACGCCACCATGGCCTTCGGAGGGCCTTCCGGCGGCTTCCGGGTGGAGAAGGCCGAGCTCCTTTTCGGCAGGAACACCGTGAACCTTGTCCTGGCGGTGGAGGAAGGCAAGCGCGGGGATGAGCTGGACCTGCGCGCCAACGGCTTCAACCTGGACCTGGCCGACATGGTGCAACTGCTGCCCGATGCCCTGCGCAAGGCCATCCATCGGTACGGCGTGGCGGGCCGGGCCGACCTCGCCCTGCACTTCAGCGGCCCACTGGACCAGGACGGGCCGGCACTTTCCATCGGCATGAAGCTGCACGACGGGCGCTTCACCGAACTGGCATCCCGCACGGTGTTCCGCAAGGTGCAGGGTGAATTCGCCGCCGACTTCTCGCCGCAATGGGCACCGAAAAAGTTGGTGGTGAAAAACTTCACCGCCACCTCGCCGTCCGGGCCGGTGGCGGGCAACGTGGAACTGGCCGGCACGCAAAACGCCAAGCTCACCGCCAACATCCGTGCCGACCTGGACCTTGCCGACTTGCTGCGCTTCGCCGGATTGGACACGCTCGAACAGGTCTCCGGCCGCCTGAAGGCCGAAGCCCGGGCCGTGGGCAAACTGCGCGATGCGGCGGACATCAAGGCCTCCGACCTGCGCAACTTGGCCATCAGTGGCAAGGTGGCCCTGAAGGACGCCAGCCTGAAGATGAAGGGCCTGCGCCACCGCGTGACCGCGCTGAACGCCGACCTGGCGCTGAACGGCAACGATGCCACCGTGCACGGCCTGCGCTTCCTGCTGCAGGGCAATGCCATGGAGCTCTCCGGCACGCTGCGCAACCTGATGCCCTTCGCCCTGTTCAAGCACCAGCGGCTCATCATCGAGGCCAAGGGGGATGCGCCGGTGATCGACCTCGCCTCGCTGCTGGAGGCCCCGGGCACCGCCGCGGCCGGAGCGCAACCGGCATACGCCTTCACGCTGCCCGCACTGATCGACCTGGACCTCAAGGCCCGCATCGGCACCCTGAAGATGGAGCGCTTCCAAGCCGACAACATCGTGTGCCGCTTGCGCATCACCGGCCAGCAGCTGGCCCTGGAGCCACTCTCGTTCAATACCGCGGATGGCCGCGTGGCCGGCAGCCTCAGCCTGGACGCCCGTTCGGCCAGCGCCTATCCCTTGGCCATCAACGCAGACCTCAAAGGCATTGATGTGACCAAGCTCTTTGCCGAATTCCAAAACTTCGGGCAGCAATTCATCACCGATGCCCACGTGAAGGGCAAGGGCGATGCACAGGTCCGCTTCACCGCACCCCTGCGGCCAGACTTCAGCCTGGACCAACCCAAGCTGCACTGCGTGGCCGACATCATCCTGCGCAACGGCGAGCTGAACAACCACGCATCCCTGCTGGCCGTGGCCGACTACCTGCAGCAAAACAAGCTGATCGCCCCCTTCGTGGACGCCGGCGCGTTGCGCAAGGAGCTGAAGCACGTTTCCTTCGCCAAGCTGGAGAACCGGATCGAGATCAAGGACCGCGCCGTGTATCTGCCGCTGATGACCGTGAGCAGCTCGGTGATGGACCTGGAGGTAAGCGGCACCCACTGGTTCGACGGCGCGGTGGACGACCACCTGAATTTCCGCCTGGGCGACCTGTTCCGTTCGGGCAAGGGCAGCGATGATGAATTTGGGCCGGTGATCGACGACGGCACCGGCCTGCGCATCTTCCTGCACATGTACGGCACCACCGACAACCTGCAGTTCGGTCACGACGGTGCCATGGCGGCCGCGCGCCGCAAGGAGCGCATGAAGCAGGAATCCGCCCAGCTCAAGGGCATCCTCAAGGGTATCGTTTCCGGGAAGGGAACGGCCAGCGCCGAAGTGCCAAAAACCCAGCAGCAAGGGCGCATCACCGTGGATTTCGGAAAGGAGGAAGACCTTGCTGCACCCGTTCCGGCACCGAAACCGAAGAAGGGCCTTGGCCGTCTGCTGCAGAAGAACGACCAAGAAGAACCGAAGGTGACCATCGGAGTGGAATAGCCGAAATTCGCCCATGGGCAATTCGCCGATGTGTGCCGGCGGATCGCCCAGTGAGTTGAACCTTTGGCAACTTGTCCGGCCGACGAATTGGGAAATTGAATGAACCTTTACTCCCGCAAGCAACGCTGGAAGCTGGTCCTCGCCCTGCTGGCACTGGCCATTGTGGGAGCCTCGCTTTGGTACAGCAACCGCATCGTGAACAAGGTGAGGCAGGAGGAGCGGCGCAAGGTGGAATTATGGGCCGAGGCCGTGCGCAACCGCGCCCAACTGGTGAACTACACCGACTCGCTCTTCCACCGGCTGCGCTTGGAGGAACGCAAGCGCGTGGAGCTGTGGGCCGATGCCCAGGTGCACCTGGCCAGCGACGACGTGAACGACCTGAGCTTCTACCTGAAGGTGGTGAGCGAGAACACCACCATCCCGGTGATCATCACCGACGACAAGGGCCGCCCCGTGGCCAGCCGCAACGTGGACCCGCGCGTGGAGCACGACAGCGATTCGCTGCGGGCCGAGGCCGCGCGCATGGACGCCGCGCACGAGCCCATCCCCATCACCCTGTACGGCAGCCGCCGCCAATACCTGCACTACAAGGATTCGCACATCGTCACCGAGCTGGAACAGGTGATGGACAACATCATCCGCAGCTTCATCAGCGAGACGGTGATGAACACCGCCGCCGTGCCGGTGATCTACACGGACAGCACCCGGGCACGGGTGATCGAACACAGCAACATCGACCCGGAGGTGATGGCGGACAGCATGTTGCTGCGCGCGCGCATCCTGGCCATGGGCCAGGCCAACCCGCCCATCGAGGTTTCGCTGGCAGGGCGCGGCAGGCACTACATCTTCTACGAGGAGAGCCGCGTGATCACTCAACTGCGCTACTTCCCCTACGTGCAGCTCATCATCATTGGTCTGTTCCTGTTGGTGAGCTACGCCCTGTTCAGCCTGTTCCGCAACGCCGAGCAGAACCAGGTGTGGGTGGGCATGGCCAAGGAAACCGCGCACCAGCTAGGCACGCCCCTCAGTTCGCTGATGGCCTGGATGGAGCTGCTGAAGGAGAACGGCGCAGACCCCGCGGCCGTGGGCGAAATGCGCAAGGACGTAGCCCGCTTGGAGACCATCACCGAGCGCTTCAGCAAGATCGGCTCCGCACCCGACCTGGTGCCGGAAAACCTGGACCGCACCCTACGTGAAACCGTTCAGTACCTGCGCCCGCGCATGCCATCACGGGTGAAGATCGATGTAGCCCCGCCCCATAACCCGGACCTGGCCGTACCGCTGAACCGCGCATTGTTCAGCTGGGTACTGGAAAACCTGATCCGCAATGCGGTGGATGCCATGGAGGGCGAAGGAAGCATCACCATCGGCACCGAACAGGATGGGAACAAGGTGCATGTGGATGTTACCGATACCGGCAAAGGCATTCCCGCATCGAAGGCCAAGACCGTGTTCCGCCCCGGCTACACCACGAAGAAACGCGGATGGGGACTGGGCCTCTCACTCACCAAGCGCATCATGGAAAGCTACCACAAAGGCAAGATCTTCGTGAAGCGCTCCGCACCGGGAAAGGGGACCACATTCCGGATCACCTTGAGGGGGTAACCCTGCCCGTCATTGCGAGCCCGCCTCGGGCGAAGCAATCCAGTACAGGAGCTTTAGGCTGGACTGCTTCGGCCCAGAGCCGCCTCGCAGTGACGAGCCATTGCAACACGTCATTGCGAGCCCGCCTCGGGCGAAGCAATCCAGTACAGGAGCTGTAGGCTGGACTGCTTCGGCGCAAAAGCCGCCCCGCAGTGACGAACCATTGCAACACGTCATTGCGAGCCCGCCTCGGGCGAAGCAATCCAGTACAGAAGCTTAGGCTGGACTGCTTCGGCGCAAAAGCCGCTCCGCAGTGACGAGCCATTGCAACACGTCATTGCGAGCCCGCCTCGGGCGAAGCAATCCAGTACAGGAGCTTTAGGCTGGACTGCTTCGGCGCAAATGCCGCCTCGCAGTGACGAGCCATTGCAACACGTCATTGCGAGCCCGCCTCGGGCGAAGCAATCCAGTACAGGAGCTTTAGGCTGGACTGCTTCGGCGCAAAAGCCGCCTCGCAGTGACGAGCCATTGCAACACGTCATTGCGAGCCCGCCTCGGGCGAAGCAATCCAGTACAGGAGCTGTAGGCTGGACTGCTTCGGCGCAAAAGCCGCCTCGCAGTGACGAGCCATTGCAACACGTCATTGCGAGCCCGCCTCGGGCGAAGCAATCCAGTACAGGAGCTGTAGACTGGACTGCTTCGGCGCAAAAGCCGCCTCGCAGTGACGAACCATTGCAACACGTCATTGCGAGCCCGCCTCGGGCGAAGCAATCCAGTACAGGAGCTTTAGGCTGGGCTGCTTCGGCGCAAAAGCCGCCTCGCAGTGACGAGCTCATTGCAACACGTCATTGCGAGCCCGTTGAGTGCGAAGCAATCCATGGTATGGCTTCACGCCTGGCCTGCACCCCGGCAGTGCGGCCGTAGAGTGGAACCGTCCCACCTTTGCCCCGTGGTCGGCCTCTACTTCCATATCCCTTTCTGCCACCGGGCGTGCACCTACTGCGATTTCCATTTCAGTACCTCGCTGCGCACCAAGGAACCGGTGCTGGCCGCCATGCGGAAGGAGCTGCGCGATCGCATGGGTGAACTGGCGGGCGCCCCGTTGGCCACCATCTATTTCGGCGGTGGCACGCCCAGCCTGCTTTCCCCGCAGGAACTTGGCCTGTTGTTGGACGATGCACGTTCCGTGGCCCGGGTGGAGCAGAATGCAGAGGTCACCGTGGAGGCCAACCCGGATGATGTGACCGCTGAAATCCTGCACGCTTGGCGCAGCATCGGCATTACGCGCGTCAGCCTCGGCATCCAAAGCTTCCGTGAAGAAAGGCTGCGGTGGATGAACCGCTCGCACAATGCAGCCCAGTCGCAACGCGCCATTGAGCTGGTGGCCAAAGCAGGATTGGACTCCTGGACCATCGACCTGATCTACGGCCTGCCCGGCATGAACATGGCCGAATGGGACGAGCAGCTCTCCATCGCCCTGCAACACGGCATGCCCCACCTCAGCGCTTACTGCCTCACGGTGGAAAAACGCACCGCCCTGCACAAGCAAGTGGCCACGGGGCGCGTTCGCCTTCCCGATGATGGCCAACAGGCGAATCAGTTCCTACACCTCGTTCAGCGCATGGAAGGGGCCGGCCTGCTGCAGTATGAGATCAGCAACTTCGGGCGTGAAGGGCATTTTGCCAAGCACAACACCAGCTACTGGAAAGGCGTGCCCTACTTAGGCATCGGGCCGTCGGCGCATTCGTTCGACGGCGTGCAGCGCCGCTGGAACGTGGCCAACAACGTGCGCTACGCGGATGGCGTGGAACAGGGAACCGTGTACTGGGAAGAAGAAACCCTGACGGAAAACCAGCGCATCAACGAACGCGTGCTCACCGGCCTGCGCACCATGTGGGGCGTGGAGCTGGCCGCGCTCGGCAATTGGTTCCACAAGACCAATGAAGCCGTGATCCAGCATTACTTTGCGCTGGATGAACTGGAAATGCGCGACGGACGATTGATCCTCACCCCGAAAGGGAGGAACTTCGCGGACCGCATCGCCTCGGACCTGTTCCTGCCCGCCGAATGATCGCCGAGATCACCCACCAAGGCCGTGTTTGGCGCATTGCGCTGGACAGGCCCATCGACCTCAGCATCCCGTTGGACCCGCAGGGAGGCCCGCGCGCCTGGTACGTGGGCCCGCCCGCCTTCACGCCCGTGGAGCATGGGGGCAAACCCTTTTCAGTGGCCGACGGGGCGGCGGTGAACTTCCGCGATGTGCGCTTCAACCCGCATGGCAATGGCACGCACACCGAGGGCGTGGGGCACATCGCCCGCATAGTGCACCCGGTTGGCAGCAGTTTCCAGCGCTATTGGTTCACTGCGCAGTTGGTAAGCGTACTGCCCGAGGAACGGCGCACACCCCAAGGTCCGGCACGGGTGATCACCATGGAACAGCTGCGCAGCACGGTGAATGACCGCCCGCCCGAGGCATTGGTGATCCGCACCTGGCCCAATGGTCCGGAAAAGCGCTCCAGAGACTGGAGCGACACCGACCCGCCCTTCGTGGAAGCGGGCGCCTGCGCGTGGCTGCGCAGCATCGGGGTGAAACACCTGCTGCTGGACCTGCCCAGCGTGGACCGCGAACGCGACGAGGGCAAACTGGTGGCGCACCACGCCTTCTGGGGCTATCCGCGCAGCACCGACCTCAGTCGCACCATCACCGAGATGATCTACGTGCCGGACGATGTACGCGACGGCGAATTCCTGCTGGAACTGCAGGTCCCGCATTTCATCAACGATGCCGCACCCAGCCGGCCCGTGTTGTACGCGCCCCTGCCATGAACATCGAACGCTTGCGCCAGCTGTGCCTACGGAAGCCCGGCGCGATCGAGGAAACCCCGTTCGGCCCGGAAACGCTGGTGTTCAAAGTGGGGGGCAAGATCTTCGCCCTTGCGGACATCGACCTTTTCAACGGGGTGAACCTGAAGTGCGATCCGGAGCGCGCCGTGGAGCTGCGCGAGGAGCATGGCGGCATCACCCCGGGCTACCACATGAACAAGCGGCACTGGAACACGGTGTCCACCGATGGAAGCGTGAAGGACCTGCTGATCGAGGAGCTGCTGGCGCACAGCTATGCACTGGTGGTGGCCTCGTTGCCGAAGCAAGTGCAGGCCAGCCTGCAGCCTGAAGCCTGACCCCGCCAATCCTGCGGGAAATATCTTCGCCACATGAACGGTAAGCGCAACTTGGGCCAATTGCTGCTCGGCTACTTCTTCCGCGGGCTGCTGCTGATCGTGCCCGTGGCAGTGATCGGCCTGGTGGGCTTCGAGGTCTTTGCGTGGCTGGACCAGATCGTGCACGTGGACATCCCCGGCCTGGGGTTGGTGATCGTGCTGGCCAGCGTGGTGTTGATCGGTTGGCTGGGCTCCACCTTCCTGTACCAGCGGTTGGCGGAGATCGGCGACGACCTGCTGGGCCGCATTCCCTTCCTGAAAACCGTGTACGACGCGCTGAAGGACCTGATGGAGGGCTTGGTGGGCAGCAAGAAGAAATTCGACCGCCCGGTGCTGATCACCCCGTTGGACGGCTCGGGCCTCGGGCAGCTGGGCTTCCTGACGCAGGAAGACCTGGCCCACTTGGGGCTGGGTTCAGACCATGTGGCCGTGTATGTACCGTACAGCTTTGCATGGAGCGGCCGCCTGTTCATCGTGCCGGTGAAGTGCATCACCCCCATTGATGCCAAGGCCGCCGAGGTGATGAAGTTCATCCTCAGCGGCGGTGTAACCCGCATGGACGAGGAATGATGCACCTGAGGCGGCTCCCATTGCTGCTGCTGGCCGTTGCGGCCACCGGCCAACACGCTGCGGGCCAAAGCAACCCTGTGATGGGCGCCTTTCAGTACAGCAACGGCGTACATCCTTCGTTCGACGCCTTGCTGGAGGACGCCCCCGTGCGCGAGGTGGAGCGCTACTGGCTGAACGAACTGAAGGCGATCAGCATGAAGGTGACCACCCGCAAGGAGATCACCGGCCATACCGCGCGCATTCCCGCGGCTTCGCCGGACACCCTGCAGGTGCTCGTGGCCGTGGAACGGCCCAAGGGTTCACTGTACACCACGGCGCACATCGCATTCTTCACCACCGCCGGCTACGTGGGCCCCGACTCCCCGGAACGGGAGCTGAACGGATGCACTGAATGGGTGCGGCAACGCACCGTGGCCCTGCGGCGGCAATTGGCCACGAATGCCGTGGACCGCGGCCGGCGCGAGCTGGACAACCTGAACCGGCAACTGGACATGCTGCGGCGCGAAGGCCAACGCGCGGAGAACAACTTGCGGCGAAGCCGGGAGCGCATCGAGCAAGCCGCCAGGGACAGCACCGAGGCAGTCCGGCAGCTGCAGGAATTGGCCACCGCACCCGATACCGCCGGCAAGGACAGCGTCGCCATGGCGACCCTCGCGAAGCAGCGCACCCGTGACATCCGCCGCTGGCAGGACCGGGCCAAGCGTGCCACAAGCACCCGCCAGGGATCGGAGAAAAGGGTGAGCGACCTGCAATGGGCCATCGCGCGCAACCAAACGGACCAAGTGGCCAAGGAAGCGGAAGTGGCACGGCAGGAGGCCGTGGTGAAGGAGCTGGAAGAGAAGTTGCAGGCCATCAACTGACGGCTTCCTTGGGATGAACACGGACACCGGCCAATTGACACGGCGCCATGCCGTGCTGCTGCTGCACCTCACCGTCTTCATCTGGGGCTGGACGGGCATTTTGGGGAAATGGATCGAGCAGAGCGCCGAGCACATCGTGTTGGTGCGCACGGTGATCGCCTGCGCGGGCCTGGTGCTGGTGGCCCGCTGGATGCGCGTCACGTTGTCACCCCGCACACCGGACCTTGGCCGCTACCTGCTGACGGGGCTCATTATCCTGGCCCACTGGACCACCTTCTACTTAGCCATCAAGCGGGGCAGCGCCTCGGTGGCCGTCACCTGCCTCAGTACCAGCACCTTCTTCACCGCCTTGATCACCCCCTACTGGACCAAGCAGCGCATCAGCCCGTTCGAGGTGGTGATGGGCCTGGTGATCATGGGGGCACTGCTGCTGATCTTCGGCTTGGAGACCCAGTACCGCGAAGGCATGGTACTGGGCACGGTCAGCGCCTTGCTCAGTGCGTGGTTCAATGTGGTGAACAGCCGCTTGGTGCAGCGGGGTGAGGCCGTGCGGATCTGCTTCTATGAACTGCTCACCGTGATCGCGGGCATGGGCCTTTGGCTGGCCTGGCAGGGAGACCTGCCCGCACCGCTGTGGAGCATGTCCGTCCACGACGTGGCAGGCTATCTGGTGCTGGGCCTGGTGTGCACCACCTTCGCCTTCACTGCGGGCATCCATGTGCTCAAGCGGTTGACGCCCTTCACGGTGATCCTCACGGTGAACCTCGAGCCTGTGTACACCATCCTGATCGCCTTGCTGCTGTGGCCCGATAGCGAACGCATGCACCTTGGCTCCTACGCCGGCTTTGCCCTGATCTTGATCTGCATCTCCCTGAACGGATGGCGGCAGCGCGCAATGGACACCCGGATGATCCGGCCAAAGCCCTTGGCGCAAGGTTGATCCGATCAACGGGCGCGTTGCCGATCGAAAGACCGGCCCCTTTTCATCGCCTTTTGCTTCCTGGCGGCCCCCCGTGGTCAGCAACGGGGACGGCATCCTGCCGTGCGTGCCCCATGAACAGGTCATACCCATGTGACATTCAAATCAGTCCAAAGGACGATCCGAATGTCTACAGTGGTATATGCCATGTGTACAAACAAATGATCGGATAAGGCGAAGCCGAGATCGGACCATGTTGTTTGCAACAACGGTATCACTGCCCCAGCTCGATCGCTTCATCCCCTGGCCGGTAATCCACATAGTTCACGAAGAACTGGAGCATTTCGTCCGTGGTGCGCATGTGCCTGCCTGCCGGGGCAAGCGCGGTGCGGGGCGGACTGAAGGGGTTGTTCGGGTTGGCCGCCGTGTTGTCCATCACCACTTCCACCTGGATCACGGAATTCCCCGGTATGTGCAACATGCGGGGAAAGGTGTAGGCAAACTGCCATCGGAAATCCCAATCGGGGATGCGGATCAATGGGATGGTATCGCCGCTTGATGCAACCGCGTAGGCCAGGAACGATCTGCCCAACAGGTGCAGGTGCGGGTTGATCGAGAGCACACTGATGTCCGAGGGTACCCGCATGCTCGTGCGGAAGGTCATCACCGTGTCCGGTGGTACCACTAATGCGGGCACCACCGGGCTGCTGCCCAAGGTGCCTAGGAAGAGCTCCTTCATGGGGCGTTCCGGGGGCACCCTGCCGAACCACAGGTTGAAGCGCGAACGGTCCACGGTATCGCGCATGCTGGGGCCGAAATGCAGGGTGTTGAGCAGGAAGGCCCCTTGGCGTGCGATCCGGTAGCCGCCAATGCCGGGCGGGTAGACCGGCGGCGAAAGACCGGGCAGGTAGTTCACCATGTTTGGCGTTAGCAGCGGCCAGGAGCCATCATCATTCTGCAAGCCCAGTTCGGCATAGGCATCCAAGCTCTTGGTGCTGTCCGCATCAATGTAGGCGAAGCCTTTGCCTGGATCCTTCTTGGCGCCCGCTGCATAGGAGATCATGGCCGCGTTCATGTGGTGCGCGTAACGCCGGTTTCCCGGCACGTATTCCACCGCCCGCAGGAAGGTGTCCCGCGCTAGCTCAAAGGGTGCCTTGGTGATGATGAAGTGGTCCCGGTTGTCGCCCGGCAGAAAGAAGGGTTCGGGCAGCCACACCACAGCATCCGGCGGGCCCATGCCGGGGGGCATGCCGCCCTGCGTCCACGCGGAAGGATCCAACCGGGCCAGGCCGGAGGTGTCACCGGCGGGTGCGCCCTGGTCCACCCACTTGGCGATGATGGCGATCTGCCGGGCGGTGAGCGTCCGCTCGCCAAGGAAGCGGCTGTAGGCGGTATCCGCTGGCCAAGGTGGCATCCAGCGGCCCACCACCATTTTGCGCACCGTCTTGGCTTTTCGCCGCACATCCTGGTAGCTGATCAGCGGAAAGGGCCCCACCTGCCCGGGGCGGTGGCAGCCTGTACAATGCTTGCGGATGATGGGCGCCACATCGGCGAAGGTCACCGTGTCCGGCAGCCCCTGCACCATGGGGACATGGCCCGCGCCCGCATTGTGCTGCGGCACATCACCAGCGCAGCGGCACAACCCACAGGCGATGCCCATGATCGCCGCGAGGCATGCCATACCCCGTCTGAAGCGCATTACTCCCCGCATTCCACGATACAGCCCACGGCAACCACCTCCGGTTGTTCCTTTCCGTCGGCCAAGTAGCGGTCCAAGGCCTCGGCCAGGTATTGCTTGGTGGCCAACAATTTCTTACGCCCCTGCCGTACCGGCCGGTCATCCAATGCACCTCTGTACACCACTTCCCCTTCGGGGCCCACAATGAAGCATTCCGGTGTTACCCGGGCCTGCAATGCCAGGGAAAGTACGCAGGCGCTGTCCATGACCTGCGGAAAACCGAGGCCTGCGGCGCGGGAAAAGTCTTCAGCGGCGGAGCGTTGCAGGAACGGGCCGGGGTAGAAACCGACCACGGCCACTCCCTTTGCGGCAAAGTCATCGGCGATCCCTTGAAAGGCCTGGGTGTACAACTGCGTGATCGGGCAGTCCGGGTCCATGGTGATGAACACGGTGGCCTTCTGCCCCAACATGGAGCGTAGGCTGCGGTGTTCGCCTTGCAAGGTGGCCCATGGCGTGTCTGCCACCGGGGCCACCGACGCCGCCGGAGCCAGACAGGCGGTCCAGCCGACCAGCACAAGCAAACCCACTGCGGCAAGGTGCAGGCGCATGGCACAAAGCTACGGGCGCCGCTTACCTGCACGTGCAGCAGCCTTCCGCCCCGGCCGTGAAGGAGGCGGTTTACCGCTGGGCCATCGGACAGGCCAGGGCCACCACATGGGCGTCAGGGTCCGCGAAATAGACCACCCGGTGCCCCCAATCCCGGTCGCTCGCCGGATCCACTTCCAGGGCGCCAGCCTCCCGTGCCCGCTGTGCCGCAAGCGCAAGGTCGTCGACCAGCAAATACAGTTCGCAGCGCGGCACCCCCTGCCCTTGTGCAGGATGAGGCAGGGGCCCGCTGATGATGCGTGCTATTCCCTGCTCGGGCATCAAGCCCAGTTTCACCCCGGGGCCCAATTGAAATTCGGTCATGCCGGGCACTTCAAGCGCCGGAGCCATGCCCAGCAGGTGCCGGTAGAATGCCGTGCTCCGGGCTTGATCGGCCACGTACAGGATGAACTGGACCTCAGTGGGATTCATAACCTGCAAGGTACGGTTTCCTTCCGGGCCGGTTGTGCCATGTGCAGGGCCGTTGCCGCGTACTCCGCACGGGGTCGCATGCCCTTTTCCCGAAGGAACCGCGCATTCGCATGGATGGACACGGGCGGTGAACCAGTTTGCGTACAGGGCGTGAAGGCATGGTCCGGGTTAGGCGTTTTCCGTGTGCATCCATCGCCGGAACCGGGATGCCGTGCCGGAGGTGCGCAAGAAGCAATGGCTCTGCTGCCAAACGGGCACCGGCACGTCGATCTCCGGTCCGCGTGATGATCCTCACCAAGGCCCTTTCACTGCGCGCCCCATCTTTGTGGTGTTCAAAAACCATCCTGGATGAAACCGAACTTGGGCAATACGGACCGTGTGGTCCGCACGATCATGGCCTTGGCCATTGTGGTGCTGTACTTCACCGGGGCCCTTCCGGGCATTGTCGGGATCATCCTGCTGCTGTTCGCCATCATCTTCGTGGTGACGAGCTTCATCAGCTTCTGCCCGGTGTACACGCTCCTTGGCATCAGCACCAACAAAAAGAAAGAAGACCGGCAGGCATGAAGCGCACGTGGGTCCTTACCATGTTGGGCGTAGCGGTGGGCGCGGTGGCCGGGTGGGTTTACTGGCGCTACTGGGGCTGCACCAACGGTTGTGCCATCACCGGCAGCCCGGTGAACAGTTCGCTGTACGGCGCGTTCATGGGCGGCCTCCTGTTCAACTCGTTCAAGAAAGAGGAACCTGCGACCAAGCCGCAGACCCATGAAGCCCATGGCGGTTCCGCCGGGACTTCAAGAGACTAGCACCGCCCGCCTTGTTGGCCGTGCCGTCCTCACCCTGCGATCGGCACCGTGTGCACTTCCACCTCGCCCCGGCCCAGGGTTACCCTGCCGTCGGCGCGCAACTGCTGGAGCAGGCGTGTGATCACCTCCCGGGGTGAACCGAGTTCATCGGCGATCTGCTGGTGGGTAAGTTGCAGGACCCGCTCGCCCGAAGCCTGTGCACGCTTCAGCAGGTAGTTCCACAGCTGTTCGTCCAACTTGTGGAACGCTACCACCTCAAACGCCTCGAGCAGTTCCTCATAGCGCTGGGCCTGCACCTCGTTCACGAATTTGCGCCATTCGGGGTACACCATCCATTCGTCCACATAGCGCACCGGGATCATCAGCAGTTCGGCATCCTCCTCCACCACGGCACGCACGTTGCTCACCCGTTTGGCCACGCAGCACGTTAAGGAGGTGGCGCAGGATTCGCCCGGCAGGATGTGGTAGAGGTAGCGCTCGCGCCCTTCGCCGTCCTGGGCAAGAATGCGCAGGCTGCCCTGCTTCACGATCGGTATCTGCGTGATGGGGTCGCCCACCTGCATCAGCACGGTGCCTGCAGGCACGTCCTTTCGTACCACCACGCCGTCATACGCCCGCTTCAGGGCTTGGTCCGTGAACATGGCGCGAAGGTAGCCCCGCAGCCCGGCCGCCGGGCCTCATTCACTGCCCTGCGAGAGGCGCGTACGCCGCCCGCCGGGTTTGCGTTCCGCTGCTCCGGCGCTCCCCTTGAGCTGCTTCAGCCAGGTGACTTCCTTTTCCTCCAGGTGGCGCCAATGTCCGCGCGGCAGGTCTTTCTTGGTCAGCCCGGCGAACATCACGCGGTCCAGCTTCACTACTTCGGCACCTAAGGCACTGAACATGCGCCTCACCACGCGGTTGCGGCCCATGTGGACCAACAGGCCCACCTCGCGCTTGGAATCGCCGACGAAGCTGGCCTCGTCGGCCTGTGCGGGCCCATCGTCCAGCATCACGCCTTCCACCAGCTTGTGCAGCTCCTCCACCGTGAGGGCGCGGTCCAGAGTGGCGTGGTAGAGCTTCTGTGCGCCATGCGACGGGTGCGTGAGCTTCTTGGCGAGTTCGCCATCGTTGGTAAGCAGCAGTACGCCTGTCGTATTGCGGTCCAAGCGCCCCACCGGGTACAGCCGCTCGGGTCCTGCTTTTGCGATCAGCGACATCACGGTGTGCCGTTCACGCGGGTCGTCGGTGGTGGTGATGGTGTCCTTGGGCTTGTTCAGCAGCACGTAGCGCTTGTGCTCCATGCGCAATTTCTGCCCGCCGAAGTTGACCACATCGTCCGGCTTGACCTGCGTGCCCAGCTCCGTGACCACCTTCCCGTTCACGGTAACCGCACCACTGGCAATGAGTTGATCACATTCGCGGCGGCTGCCCACCCCGGCATGTGCGAGGTATTTGTTCAGGCGCACCAAGCCTGCGTTGGCCGGGTTGGGCAGGCTGAACCGGTTGCTCCGCTCACCTTTGCGAAAGGGTCGCCGTGCACCGGCATCCCCCTCTTGGTATTGGCGCCGGTCCGGGCGTTGCCCGCCATGGGCATCGGCCGGGTCATGGCGGCCCGCTCCGGAAGGACGTTTAGGCCACGGCTTGCCCTTGGGGCCGTTCGTGCGGGCCTTGGTGGGCGCAGGGCCTTGGCGTTTGCCGCCACGGGGCGGGCCCGCTTCCCCGCCTGACCTGCGGCGTGCATTTCCGCCCGGGCCTGCATCCTTGCTTGGTTGCGGTGCACGGCTGCGTTGGGGGCGGGGGTCGTTGTTGCGTTTGCTCATGGGGTGGAATAGAATGCGTCCGGAATGTGCAGGAATTCAGGCCCGGAGGGCGTGTGGGTGATGCTGAGCACGTCGAAGCGGAGCTCCAGGTCATCGGGCATGCTTTGGACCAGTTCCCCTGCAGCCTGCATCAGGTGGCGGCGTTTTGCAGGGCCCACGGCCAGCTCGGGGTCGCCCCATCGGGCGCTGCCCCGGGTTTTCACCTCCACCACCACCAGCAGGCTGCCTTGGCGCGCCACAATGTCGATCTCATGCCGCCCGTGCCGCCAGTTGCGGTGCAGAATGCGGAATCCATGAGCCTCCAGCCACTGGCATGCCAATTGCTCCCCTTCGGTTCCCGTCTTGTTGTGCTCGGCCATTTCATCCCAACGCAAGGCTGTGCGTAACCCGGAAAGGGCTGCCCGCGTTGGAGGGTCAAAGTTCACCATCTTTCCCTCCCGTCCATCCATTGAAAATACATCCCATGAAAGGATCGATCCGCACATTGACCGTGGCCTGTGGTTTGGCTGCACTTGCCGTGGCCACACAGGCACAGAGTTTTGAAGGGACCATTGAGTTCACCAAGACCACCGGGCCGGTGGTGACCAACTACAAATACTACGTCAAGGGCGATCACGTGCGCATCGAGGAACTGAGCGCCCGGGGCAACGTGCAGGGCATCATGCTGGTGGACAACCGCGACCGTACGGTGACCGCCCTGAGCCCGGACCGCAAGTTGTTCATGGACGTGCCCAACATGCGATTGCCCAAGGATTTCAAGGCGGAGGTGAAAAAAACCACCGAGATGAAGGACATCGCAGGCTACAAATGCGAGAAGTGGACGGTAAAAAGCCCTTCCGAGGACCGGCTGCTGACCTACTGGGTGGCACAGGATGCCTTCGACTTTTTCATCCCCATGCTGGAAACGCTCAACCGCAAGGACGAGCAGGCCTTGTTCTTCCTGAAGATCGACGGGGCGAAAGGCGTGTTCCCCATGCTGGGCGTGGAACAGAAGGCCGACGGCAGCGAGGTGAGCCGCCTGGAGGTGACCAAGGTGGGCCGCGGCGCCCAGAAGCCCGAGCTGTTCCAGGTCCCCGCAGGGTTCACCAAGTTCGAGCGCAACTAAGCGGCGTCACCGCCGTCCGCGAAGCTCAGCGTGGCGCCATCGGCCGCCACGCTGAGCTTCGTTTTTTGCCCCAAGGCCAAGGCGCGGTTGTCACCGAGGTGCCCGGCGGGCATACCGAAGCACACTGGGAAATCCGCGCGGGCCACCGCCCGGGCGATGATGCCTTCCGCGGACAGGCCGAACGGGTCGGAAGGGTCCTTGTCGTGCATGTCGCTCATCCCGCCCACCACCAGGCCCGCCAGGCCGTTGAACAGGCCGCCCAATTTCAGGTTCATCACCATGCGGTCCACGTGGTAGAGCAACTCATCCAAGTCTTCGATAAAGAGCACTTTGCCCCGGGTGGACAGGTCATAGGGGGTGCCGCGCAGGGCATACAAGATCGAGAGGTTGCCGCCTATCAGTACCCCGTGGGCGGTACCGGTGCGGTCCAACGGGCGGGCGCCGGGGCGATGCACGGCGTTGCAGCGGCCGAACAACGCTTGCCTCAGGGAAGCGGTGCATTCCGCGCTTTTGGCGGCGATGTTGAACGGCATCTGGGCATGCAATGAGGCCAACCCGGCGTGGTGCAGTGCGGAGTGGAGCACCGTGATATCACTGAACCCAACGATCCATTTGGGCCTGCTGCGCAGGATGGAGAGGTCCAGCAATTCCAATAAGTGGACCGTTCCGTAGCCGCCGCGCGCGCACCAAACAGCCTTTACCTCCGGGTCCGCCAAGGCTTGCTGTAGGTCGGCGGCGCGCTCCCCGGCCGTGCCCGCCTGCTGAAAATCCTTGCGGCCCACCCCGGCCCCCAAGCGGACCTTCAGGCCCCAGCTCTCCGCCAAGGCCATGCCGGGGCGAAGCTCTTCCAGCGTAATGGCGCGTGCCGTGGGAACGATGGCGATCGTGTCGCCCGTGCGCAAGGGTGGCGGAGTAACCATGGCGCGAAGGTCGCACCAACAGGCCGGTGTCCGGCGCCATCATCGAAGCCAGGGCGGGGCCGTCCTTCGCGGCGGCACTTACCGACCGAACGGGTTTTGCACCGCCTCCATGCAAAGCCCCCCCACGGCCAAAGCCCCGTGGCGCATGGATTTTCCGTTTGAAATGCAGAACTTCGCATGGCGGAAACGGGCTTGGGCAACCATTCACGCCCCGATCGCATCATAGCCCAGCAAGGCCATGACGGATGAACAAATGGTAGCCGGATGCCTCAAGCAGGACCCCGCCGCCCAAAAGGCGCTCTATCAAGCCTATGCACGCAAAATGATGAGCATCTGCATGCGGTACGCACCCGGGCGCGAGCAAGCGCAGGACATCCTGCAGGACGGCTTCGTGAAGGTGTTCCAGAAAATGGACCACTACCGGGGAGATGGCCCTCTGGGCGGCTGGATCGCACGCACCATGGTGAACACCGCCTTGGACCAGATCCGGCGCAACAAGCCCTTCGAACACAGCCTGGACCTCACCGAGGCCGAACACCTGCACGCCACCGATGAACAAGTGTTCGGCAGCATGGGCGCCGATGAGCTCATGGCGTTGATCCAGGCGCTGCCGCCCGGATACCGCACCGTGTTCAACCTCTTCGCCATCGAAGGATACCAGCACAAGGAGATCGGAGAAATGTTGAACATCTCCGAGAACACCTCCAAATCACAATTCATGAAAGCCCGGGCATATCTGCGCAAGCTCATGCCCAAGGAAACCGTGGACCTGCACGGACATTGACCATGAGCGACCCATTGGCAAAACTCTTCCAGGCCCGGTTTGCCGGGCATGAACTGGACGTCCCCCCCGAGGCTTGGGACAACATCAGCGGCCAACTGGCCGCAAGCGCCGGGGATGAAGCGGTGCGGCACCATCTCCGCGAGAAGTTCCAAGGCCATGAAGTGGGCGTCGACCCTTCGGCATGGGCACACATCAGTGGCCAACTGGGGCATGCGGGCGTGGCAGGAACCTCCATGCACACCGGGTGGATCGCCGCAGGCGCGGCCGCCATCGCCCTCACTGCGGGCCTGTTGATGTGGAACCACCAAGGCG
This sequence comes from Flavobacteriales bacterium, assembly GCA_023957375.1. Classification (GTDB taxonomy): domain Bacteria; phylum Bacteroidota; class Bacteroidia; order Flavobacteriales_F; family PHOS-HE28; genus PHOS-HE28. Next base: position 503,021 of record JAMLHB010000003.1, read on the forward strand.
CTGCGCCCTCCGCAGCGTTGCCGCCCCCGCCCCCCGCAGTTGAGCAGCAGGCAGCCACGCCCCTGGCAGCGGGCAAGCCCGTTGAAACCAATGCCCCCGCCGACGCAACGGCCCCTGCGCCCCTCGCGGCCGAAAAGCCGTCCACTGGGCAGGGATCCACCCAAGCCACTGATGCAGGAGCCACCGCTTCCACCACCACCTCCAGCCCAAATCGGCCAACGGAAGCATCGGTTGAGGCAACAAGTGGGGAGGCCACGACCGGTCCGATGGTGCAGGGCCAAACGGAACCGCAAGAAGTCCGGCACGAAGCGACAGTCCATCCGGTGGCAGCGCCTGCACCCGCAGCCCGGATCGAACCTCGCATGGCCACGAGCCAACCTGATGCACCCAAGCCCGCAACAGCCACGGAGGAAATCGTTCCGGATCCATCACCCACCGCAGAACAGCAGGTTCCAGCCCCCGGGGTTGCCGCGATGGAGGTTGATAACGACATCTTCATCCCCAATGTGTTCAGTCCGCAAGGAGACGGGGTGAACGACAAACTAAAAATCGTGGCCGACAACTTTGAACGCGTGGACGTGCGGGTCTTCTCCGCCAAGAGCGGGGCCCTGGTGTTCCGCAGCAACGACCTGGCCGCCATGTGGGACGGCCGCATGCCGAACGGCAATATTGCCGAAGAGGGCTACTACCGCTGCGTGGTGCTGCTGACCGGCGCTGACGGCCGCAACCGGGTGAAGACCGAAGTGGTGCGATTGTACCGATAGCTGAACAGAATGACGATAGCCAAACTTGCCCTTGGGTTGACCACCGTGCTGATAGGCGGTATTCAGGCCTTGGCACAGGATACCACCGTCCACTTCACCAACGCCGCGGAATACGATGCCTGGAAAGCGCAGCAGGTTCCGGCCGTGCCCGTCCCGCCACCCCACCCAGGCGGGCAGCCCGACGATGGGGCCGACCCCAGCCGGGACGGTGTGGCCTCCTGTGAATGCTGGAAAGCCCCCGATGCCACCTACACCACCATCAACAACAGCACTCAATGGAATGCGAGCGGATGGGGCAACGGCGATGACGGATCGTACGGCCCGATCAACCTGCCGTTCAGCTTCTACCTCTATGGCCAGTACTATACGCAGGCCTACATCAACATCAACGGCAACATTTCATTCGGCACCTATTTGGGCGGCTATTCCGCCTCCGCGTTCCCGATGAACGGGCCATCGCTGGTGGCACCTTTCTGGGCCGATGTGGACCTGCGCGGCGGCAATGCCACGCAGAACAAGGTGCAGTACAAGGTAACGCCCACTGCGCTGTACGTGAACTGGACCAACGTGGGGTACTACAGCATGCAGACGGACAAGCTGAACTCCTTCCAGGTGATCATCACCAACGGGAGCGACCCCGTGATCCCGGGAAATGCGAACGTTTCCTTCTGCTACGGCACCATGCAATGGACCACGGGCAGTGCCTCCGGCGGCTCCAACGGCTTTGGCGGCACCCCGGCCACCGTGGGCGCCAACAAGGGCGATGGGATCAACTACATCCAGTTCGGACGCTTTGACCACCCGGGCACCGATTACAATGGCCCCTTTGGTGCCGCGAGCGGCATCGGATGGCTCACGGGCAAGTACTTCACCTTCGCCACGGACATCACCACCGGCAATTTGGCCCCCGTGGTCTCCGGGCAATCGGTCTGCGATTCGCTCACCATCTGCACCGGGGTACCCACCCAGCTGAGCGTGGATTTCCTCTCCCCCGAACCCGGCCAGATCACCAGCGCCACTTCCACGGCCCCTACGCTGGGCAACTATACCCAGATCAGCAGCACCCCCGGCAACGTGGCCTCGATCACCACACAGATCATCGCCTCATTGGCCGACACCGGGTACCACGATGTTACCTTCTCCGGCACGGACAATGGCACCCCGGTGCTCACCACCAACCTGCACATCGTGGTGCATGTCGTAGCCTCTCCCCAACTGACCTCCGGCTCCCTGACGGCTTGCGATAACGCAGGATCGGTGGACATGCTCACCGTGCTGGGCGGCAATCCGCCCGCTGGCGGCGCATGGACCGATCCCAACGGCAATGCGCACAACGGTTTGTTCAACCCGCTCAACGACCCTGAAGGCGGATACCTCTACGTGGTTTCCGCAGGTGGCGAATGCGAGGCCACCGGCACGGCCACCATGTCCACGCAAGCACATGCCCATGCCGGGACAGACACCAGCTTGGCCTATTGCTCCTCAAGCAATGCCCAAGCCCTGTTCCCCATGGTGCCGGCCGCACCCCAAACGGGCGGAAGCTGGCTTACCCCGGCGGGGCAGCCGTTCAACGGCACCTTGGAGCCCGCTACCGCCGCGCCGGGCACTTACGCCTACGTGGTGTACGGCACGGCACCCTGCCCCAACGATACGGCCTTCCTGAACATCGCCATTCCGCAGGCAGTGAACGCCGGCCAAAGCAACTCCCTCGTACTGTGCCGTGATGCCGCATCCTTCAGCATGCGCGCAAGCTTGGGAGGAACCCCCGATGCCAGCGGCACATGGACCGATGCCAACGGCAACCCCGCGAACGACCTCTTCAACCCCGCCACGGGCACTGCCGGCACGTACACCTATTCGGTGACCACCGCACCGCCCTGCACCAACCAAAGCGCCCAGCTCACCGTCACCTTGGACCCGCTGCCCCAAGCGGGCCTGGACAGTTCATTGGTGATCTGCGCCAACGGAAACAACACCCTGCTCTTTCCACTGTTGGGCGGCAGCCCGGATGCCGGAGGGCACTGGCTCGACCCCAATGGCGCCGCTCTGCCGGACGGCCTGCTGGACCCTGTGTCGGAACTGTCCGGGAACTACCGCTATGTAGCCATCGGACCGGGTGCGTGCGCCCACCTTTCCGATACGGCCTTGGTGCAGGTGGCCATCGACCCCCTGCCGGTGATCACCTTCACCGTGGAACCCGACAGCGGTTGCGCCCCTCTGGAAGCTACGTTCACCAACACCACCGACCCGGTGTATGTCGGCAACTCCTGCCTATGGAACTTCGGCGATGGCAGCAGCCCGGAAGAGAACTGCGGTACCGTGGTGCACAATTACCCACTTGCCGGTTGGTACCATGTGAAGCTGCGCATCACCACTCCCGAGGGTTGTACCGATGAACTGATCGCACCCGGTGCGGTGCTGGTGGACCCCAAGCCGGAGGCGAAGTTCGTCTTCACCCCGAACCCCGGCACCTCTGGCGACAGCAAACTGGTCTTCACCGCCACCGACGCCCATGCAACCGAGTTCCTGTGGACCTTCCCCGACGGCTCCACGCAGGCCGAGCGGCAGGCCAGCTACCTGTTCCCCGACTTTACCAGCGCCAATTACCAAGTGTGCCTTTCGGTGGCCGACCGCTACGGCTGTGCCGACACCCTGTGCGACAGCATCCCCATCGTGGTCCAGAACTTCTGGGTGCCCAACTCCTTCACCCCGGACGGCAACGGCATCAACGACGTGTTCATGCCGGGCTTGATGGGCATGGACCCGGCCGCCTTCCACCTGCGCATCTTCGACCACTGGGGCCGGTTGGTATTTGAAACCACAGACCCCGCCAAAGGATGGGACGGCACACGCAATGGAGACCCGTTGGCCACCGGGGTTTATGTGTGGCGCATTTTGTACCGCCCCCTCGGGTCTGCCGAAGGCCAGGAACGCTTTGGCACCGTTACATTGATGAAATAGGCCCCTGCCGGACCATCCCGCACCGCGTACCACTGAAGCTGAACACACCCGTGCATTATCTTAGCCAACCCTTCCACAAGCCAGTACAACCCAGCCCATACCCAAGATGACGAATAAACTCCTAACCCTAGTGATCTTGGCTTTGGCCAGCCCTGGTAGTGCCCATGCCCAAATGGTGGAGCTCACCGTGGACCAATACCAGGAAATGAAAGCGGCCGGCACGCTGCCTGCGGAGTTCCACGTGGCCTATTCCACCTTGCCCCCTCCGGAGGTGCAGGCGGTGAACCAAGTGAAGGGCGGCGGGGGCACCGGCGGAAACTGCAACTGCTGGATCGAGCCCGACAACACGTACACCTTGGCACTGCAACCCAATGATGACGGCTCCTCCTCGCTGATCACCCTGCCGTTCACGTTCAACCTCTATGGCGAATCCTACACCACCTGCTACGTGAACAACAACGGCAACGTCTCCTTCCAAACACCCTATTCCACCTATTCGGCCCAGGGGTTCCCGAACGCCAGCTTCAAAATGGTGGCCCCGTTCTGGGCGGATGTCGACACGCGCGGCAACGGGGGCACGGTGAAGTACAAGCTCACCCCCAATGCCCTGTACGTGAACTGGACGGACGTGGGCTACTACAGCATACAAACGGACAAGCTCAACACCTTCCAATTGATCATCAGCGACGGCACCAACACCGATGTGGGCATCGGCAACACCGTTTCGTTCTGCTACAAGGACATGCAGTGGACCACCGGCGCGGCGTCCCAAGGTGTCAACGGCTTCGGGGGGGTCGCGGCGACCGTGGGAGCCAACCGCGGCAACGGAGTGGATTACATCCAATTCGGCCGGTTCGACCATGCCGGCACCGACTATGACGGACCGTTCGGTGCCAACGATGGCATCAGCTGGCTGGACGATAAAAACTTCGTGTTCACCACCGCTACCACCACGCAGAACATTCCGCCCATTGCCAGCAGCACCTCACTTTGCGACACGGTGGATGTCTGCGTGCACGAACTGGTGACCTTGGACGTGAATTTCCTTTCCCCCGAGCCGGAGCAGACCACCACGGCGGGCTATACCATCGTCCCCCCGCTGGTCGGCACCATTACGGAGACCAATACCCCGGGGAACACGGCCAACCTGAACCTGCAGTTCATCCCCGAGGTGGGGGACACGGTGAACGGCGGATTACATACGATCACCTACTCAGCCACCGATGATGGAGACCCGGCGATGACCACCACGGTTTCCGTTGTGATCCGGGTGTTTTACGTTGATGCGCCACCACCGGTGATCACGGGTGATACCATTGCCTGTGCGGGGCAGGGGGTGGTACTGCACGCCACGGGCGGCTATGAAACCTACGTATGGGCCAACGGGTGGAACGGCCAGGATGTACTGGTGGGGCCTGGCACCTACTATGTGCAGGCCAGCACGGGCGCTTGCATTCTGGTCTCCAATTTTATTACCGTTGTCGAGGCCCCCACGCCAAGCCCGGTGATCAATGGGGTGCTCTTCAATTGCGGCGGCGAACCGGCCAACCTGTCCACCACGCAACCGTACAGCGGCTACAACTGGAGCACCGGTAGCACCAACCCGACGGTGAGCGTGGGCACGGGAACCTATACCGTGACAGTAACGAACGAGTTCGGTTGTGAAGGCACTTCCGCCCCGGTGAACGTCCTGAGCGCCGAACCGCCCGCGGCCTTCTTCACTTCCAATCCCAATGGTACCGTCTTCCCCGGCGACACGGTGGTTTACACCAACCTGTCCAACGCCAGCGGCAGCACCATCACCGGGGTTATCTGGACCATCGACTCCGTACCAGCAGGAACGGGGAACACGCTCACGCAGAGTTTCACCGACCCCGGGGAATACCTCATCACCCTTACGGTTACCACTGCCGACGGCTGCACGGACACGTACACCTTCACCCAATTTGTGGCGCCCACGGAGATCTTCATTCCCAACGTGTTCACCCCCAACCACAGCGGGGTGAACGAAGGCTTGGTGTTCGAGGGGGTGCAGTACTATCCCAACACGGCGCTGACGGTGTTCAACCGGTGGGGCCAGGAAGTATACACCAGCACGAACTACAAAAACACGTGGAAACCGGCCTCCAACATGCCGGAGGGCACCTACTTCTACATCCTGACCCTGGCAAGCGGCAAGGAATACAAGGGCAGCGTGACCTTGCTGCGCTGACTTTGGCCTGAGCATTCCATGGAGGCCCCGGGGTGGATCCGGGGCCTCCTTATTTTGCACCCCGCACATGAAAGTCATTGAGCACCTGCAGCAGAGGGATGGCACCTTGTTTTCCTTTGAGATCCTGCCGCCGTTGAAGGGCAAGGACATTCATTCCATCTATGCGGGCATTGACCCGCTGATGGAGTTCAAGCCCAGCTTCATCAACGTGACCTACCACCGTGAAGAGGTGATCTACAAGGAGCGGGGCCAAGGCTTGCTGCAGAAGATCCGCCTGCGCAAGCGGCCCGGCACCGTGGGCATCTGCGCCATGATCAAGGCCAAGTACGATGTGGACACGGTTCCCCACCTGATCTGCGGCGGCTTCAGCCGGGAGGACACGGAGGACGCCTTGATCGAGCTCAGCTTCCTTGGTATCGACAATGTGCTGGCCCTGCGCGGCGATGCGGTAAAGAACGAGCCCCACTTCATCCCCGAGCGCGACGGCCATGCCCATGCTGAAGACCTGATCCGCCAGATCGCCGGCCTCAACCGGGGCAAATACCTCTACGAGGAGGAACAGGAAGCGTCGCCGACCAACTTGTGCATCGGAGCTGCCTGCTACCCTGAAAAGCACCAGGAGGCGCTGAACTTGGGCACGGACATCGCCTACCTGAAGCGCAAGGTGGAAGCCGGGGCCGATTATCTGGTGACCCAAATGTTCTTCGACAACCAACGCTATTTCGATTTCGTGGAACGTTGCCGGAAAGAAGGGATCCAGGTGCCCATCATCCCCGGCCTGAAGCCCCTGACCAACTTCCGCCATGTGGCCTTCATTCCCAAAACCTTCCACATCGACCTGCCGGACGCTTATGCCCGCGAGCTGGTGAAATGTGCCACGGATGATGCGGTCAAAGCCTTGGGCATTGAATGGACGGTGGCACAAGCCAAGGAACTGCTGGCGCACAACGTGCCGAGCCTGCATTTCTACACCATGGGGAAGTCGGAGGCGGTGAAGGCGATCGCCTCCCAACTGTTCTGAACTCCGCCTTGTGCGACGCCTCAACCGGCGAGCTTTCCACGCGGTGCACCACGCTCCATCCTCCAGGCAACAACTACAAACCCAAGGAGCACCAACGCGCGCAGGGCATACTTCATCGCACCTTCCAAGGGCAGTTGCTCGCAACCCCACCACAGGAACACCCCTGCCGCCATATACCCCAACACGCGCTGCACGTTGTACGGTATGGGATAGTGCTTCTGCCCCCACACGTAACTGATGGCGGCCATGCTGGCATAGCAGATCAGGGTGGCCCACGCAGCACCGAGGTAGCCCCACACAGGTATCCACCAGAACAGCAGCACCAGCGTGATCACTGCGCCGATGATGGCAATGGTGCCACCGGCATGCGTGCGGTCGCTCAGCTTGTACCACACGCTCTGGTTGTAATAGATGCCGAGGAACACATTGGCCAGCAGCAGCACGGGCACCACCACCAAGCCGGGCCAGTAAGCCGGGTTGGGGATGAACCATTTGAACAGGTCCAGGAAAAGCATCACCAGCAGGAAGGCGCCCATGCACACCGCCACGAAGATGTTCATGATCCGGGCAAAGGTTTCCGCGCTGTTCTTCTCCCTGGCATGGCTGAAGAAGAACGGCTCCGCCGCGAAGCGGAAGGCCTGGATGAAGAGCGTGATCAGGATGGCCAGCTTGTAGCACGCACCGTAAATGCCGATCTGCCCATCGGCCACCTCCGCGGGGAGCAGGTGCTTCATCAGCACGCGGTCGGCGGTCTCGTTGGTCATGCCGGCCAGCCCCGCCACCAATAACGGCAGACCGAAGGCCAGCATGGGCCCCAGCCGCTTCGCATCGAAGCCGCCGCGCCCGTCCTTGGCCCGCAGGGCGGGCCATTCGGGCAGCAGCAACAACAACTTCAGCCCGCTGCTGGCCACGTTCGCCAGGAACACGTAGCCCACGCCGAAAGCGGGATCGTACACGGCATTGATCAACGCGTTTGCTTCACCGGCGTTGTACCTGGGCATGCAGTAGGCCAGGAAGAAGAGGTTGAGACCGATGTTCACCAGCACGCTCACCACGTTGATCGCGGCGAACTTCCATGGCCGGTTCTCTTGGCGCAGCCGGGCCATGGGCACCACCGTGAGCGCATCCATGGCGATGACCACCACCAGCAGCCGCACCGAGGTGGCGTGTTCTGGATAACCGATGAACGCGGCAATGCCATCGCCGAAGAGCAGCCCCAGCAACAGGAAAACCGCCGTGGTGGCGGAGAGCAGGTATACCGCCGTGGCATAGGTCCGCCCACCATCCTCCTGCTTGTTTGCAAAGCGGAAGAAGGTGGTCTCCATGCCATAGGTGAGCACCACGTTCAGGAAGGCCGTCCAGGCATAGAGCGAAGTGATCACGCCGTAGGCGGCCGGCGCGAACACCCCTCGGCTGGTGTACAGCGGCGTGAGCAGGTAGTTGAGGAAGCGGGCAACAATGCTGCTCAACCCGTAGATGGCGGTCTGGCCGGCGAGTTTGCGGAGGACGCTCATGGTCGAGGGCGGTTCCGGGCATGCCGCAATGGTGGGTAAAATGGACAGCAATGGCCGAGATCGGCCATTGCTGTCCATTTCCGTCCCACGTTCATTGGGCGCCGCCAAAGTTCGCCTTGCGCTTTTCCATGAAAGCGGTGGTGCCCTCCTTGAAATCTGCCGTGCCGAAGCACTTGCCGAACTCCTCGATCTCCTGCTGCATGCCGTTGGTACCGGGCTCGAACCCGGCATTCACCGCGCGGATGGCCGCAGCCAGGGCGGTCGGGCTGTTCTTCATGATGACCGTTGCCAGCTCGTTGCACTTGGCCAACAATTGATCTTGCGGCACCACGTGGTTCACCAAGCCCCATTGCAGGGCCTCATCAACTTTGATCATGCCGGCGGTGAAGATCATCTCCATGGCCTTGCCCTTGCCCACCAAGCGGGCCAGTCGCTGGGTGCCGCCGTAGCCGGGAATCACGCCGAGGCCGGTTTCAGGCAGGCCCATCCTGGCATTGTCGCTGGCCACGCGGATGTGGCAGCTCATCGCCAGTTCCAGGCCACCGCCGAGAGCAAAGCCGTTCACCGCGGCGATCACCGGCTTGCCCAGTTGTTCCACGTGGTCGAAAAGCTGCTTGTGGCCTTCGGCGCTGAGCTGCTTGCCCTCTTCCGTGCTGAAGTGCGCGAACTCCTTGATGTCGGCACCGGCCACAAAGGCCTTGGTGCCGCTGCCTGTGAGGACCACCACGCGCACACTGCGGTCCTTGTCCGCCCCGGACAGTGCGCTGTGCAATTCACCGATGGTGGCGCGGTTCAGCGCATTGAGCTGGTCGGGCCGGTTGATGGTGATGGTGCGGATGCCGTTGGCATCGGCGATAAGGAGATTCTCGTAGTTCATGAAATGTGCTGGATTGCCGGAGCTTCCGGTAAAAGAATGGCCAAAGGTATCCGCCCCGGCCGCGCGTGCGTTCCCGTACTGGTCCGTGGGGGCATGGCCACACCCGCAAGGGGAAATCGGTTCAGGCTTGCAGCGGCAGCACCACGAAGAAGCTCGTTCCCTTTCCTTCCTCCGTGGTGAACCACACCCGCCCTCCCGCATTCTCCACCATCCGCTGCACAATGGCAAGCCCCAACCCCATGCCGCTGGTCTTGGTGGTGAAGCTGGGTTGGAAAATGCGCTCACGGTCCTGCTCCGCAATGCCCGTACCATTGTCGCGGACCTCGGCCACGGCCTCGGCACCTTCGCGCCGCAAAGACACCACCACCTCGGCCCTGCGCCCTTCCGGCACGGCCTGCAGGGCGTTGTTCACCAAGTTGTTGAACACCCGCATGAGGTGTTCGCGGTCGGCCAGCACGGGCAAGGGGATCGCGGCCTGCAAGCGCACCGTGCCGTCCGGCGTATTGGCAAAGAGTTGTACAGCCGCGTCGGCCACTTGGGCCAGGTCCAGTACTGCGGGATGCGCCGGGGGCATTTGGGCGAAATGGCTGAACTCGCCCGCGATGCGGCTGAGCACGTCGATCTGTTCCACCAGGTTGTTGCTGAACCGGTCCAGGCGTTCACGCGCATCGGGGGCGCCCGGTTGCCAGGTGCGCTGGAAATGCTGGATGTTGAGCTTCATCGGGGTGAGCGGGTTCTTGATCTCGTGCGCCACCTGCCGGGCCATCTCGCGCCATGCACTTTCCCGCTCGCTGCGGGCCAGCCGCACGGCACTTTCCTCCAGTTCGTGCACCTTTCGGTTGTACACGCGCACCAGTTGCCCCAATTCATCGTTGCCGCGGTATTGGATGGGCTCGTTGCCGGTGCCGAGGCCGATGCGTTCCATGCCGCGCCGCAGCAGTTCCAGCGGGCGGGTGGTCCAGTGGGTGATCAGCGCAGCGGCCACCACGCTCAACAGGAACAACAAGGTGAACAGGTTGGCCAGGGCCACGTAGCCGGAAGCCCGTTCCTGTTCCACCTCGGCCTGGCGGGCGAAGTAGGGCAATGCCAAATAGGCCAACACGGTGCCCTGCTCGTTGCGGAAAGGCATGTAGGCGGTACTGAACGCCGCCGTTCCGATGTGCTCGGGGTGGACGAAGGAGGATGCGCCTTCCGCAGCCAGGCGGTGGAAGGCCCTGGGGTCCATGCGGCGGCCCAGCAGGCCGCTATTGAAGACCTGCTCGCGCGAGGTGGCCATCAGCTTGCCGTTGGGGGCATAGAGGGAAAGGTCGGTGAAGAAGATGTCGCTGAGCCTGGTCAGCAGATGGTCCAAGTACGGGCCTGTGGCGGGCAACAGAACATCCTCGCCGCGCAGGGTGGTGCGCAGTTCGGCCAGTACGCCGCGCGTGCGCTCCTCCAAGATGCGGGTGCTGCGCTGCTGCTGGCGCACGTCCAGCATGCGGCGCATGCCGAAGGTGAACAGCAGCAGGCCTGCAACGGCAAAACCGGCCACGCCCAGCCGCACTTTGCCGCTTACGCCCATGCCGGTCATGCGCCCGCGGCGGAACAGCAGGGACACCAAGGCGGCAAGCCCTCCCAGCAGGCACAGGAAGAGGAAGATGTAGGAAAACGTGGTGACATGGTCCCACCAGGAAGGCACCCGGTCACCGAGCACCAACAGGGTGCCGTGGGGATCGCCCAGGGCAAGCAGGTCGTATCCCTGCGCCGTCCAGCGCAACCCGGCCTGGGGCACCGGCTTGTGCCAGGCAATGGGAAAGACGAACGGGCCGATGGCGGAGGTGAGCACGCCGCGCTCGTAGCGCGCCCGCACAAAGCGCCCCGGCTTCATGTAGGAAGGCCTCGAACCGGCGAGCAGCAGGTCCGGGAATCCGAGCCCGTCGGTCACCAAGCGGGTTCTGATCTCCACGAAAAGCTGCGCACCGCCCATGGCCATGCGCCCGATGTAAAGCGCCTCTTCACCCGGCCTTCCGGTAAGCCTCAGGCCGCTGCCTGCTGCCGTCGGCACCCCCTGTTCAAACCGGTCGGCGATGGGCCCCGCCGAAGGGCCGGCATCGGGCGAGGTGGAGCAATACGCACGGCCATCCTTTGAGGTCAGATGCAAGCGCAGGTCGTAGCGGTCCCAGTAGCCGGAGAAGTAAGGCTGCCGCACCATGCGGTCCAGTTCGGTGGAGGTGCAACCCGCCCCGCCCTGCAAGCGGGCCGCCAAGGCCGCATCGCCTTCGAGCTTGCGGTGCGCCTCGCCGAACAACAGCTCGATCACCGGGTCCTCCCGCGTGGTGGCCGATTCGGCCAGTACTTCAAGGTCCATCCCGGTGCGCTTGAAGGTTTGGCGGTTCAGGACGTGGACCGTGAAGAAGGCCAGCACCGCCACCAGCACCAGGGCCGGTATGGTGCCGCGCCGCCGCCGCATGCGCTCCAGCAACCACAATGCGGGCAACGGCCAAATGGCCAGTACCAGATCATACTGGCCCAGCAGATGATGGAGAATGATGAACGCGGCACTGGCCGCCACCGAGGCCAATAGGGCCGACCGCAGGGGCAGCTGCGGGGAGATCCAGCGCACCAATGCATCGCCCAGCACGCACCAGGCCAGCAGCAGCCCGCCGATGGCGCCGAGGGCGGCCAAGCTATACCCGTCCATGTTTTGCACGCGGAACAGATCCAGGCTCACGCTGCTGTCGTGCACCAACGCCACCATCACGGCAGCAAGGCCGTCGGCAGCGGCAAAGAGCAGCAGCAGGGCAAGCACGGCCGCGAGCCAAGGTTTGGCAGGGTGCGGGATCCGGCGCAATACCCGGTGCAGGAAGAGGACCGCGGTCAGCAGCAGGGCGGTATTCAGCAGCAGGTCGCCCAGGGAGGGCATCAGGAAGGAGGAAGCAAACAGCGTGGGATTGAACAGGGGGTAGGCGGCCAGTGCATGGAAGGTGCCATGGGCCAGGGTGGCCACACGCGCCCCGAGCAGCAGGACCGGAAATGCGAGCAGGGCAAGAGGAGATGGCCGCAGCCGTGCCGCAAATAGCCACAGTGCGGCAATGCCGCTTGCCACCCCGGCAATGGCCAGCAGCAGCGCCATCCATGCACGGCGGCCCGGCAGGGGTTCGTCACCCGCCCATTCCAGGCGGAACATCACCTGGCCGGCGGCATCGCGCACCACAGGGCCCAGCCCAGGGGTGGTATCGGCAACAATGCCCGGTGCCACCCGGAAGCCGGAATCGAACTGGCGGCGCAGGTACTGGTTCTCGAAAGGAGGCTGGAACCACATGCGCCGGACCCCGTGCACACTGCGCCCCTCCACGCGTGCAACAGCATGCAGGTAGATGCCGTCGGGAAGGAGCATGTGCGCTGCCCGGGAAGTGTCCAACGTGGCATCAGGGACGGGGGCGTGATCGGTCCAGGCAACTACCTCATGGTTCCGGTACAAGCGCTGCCCTTCTTCACCGTGCCCATGGGCAGCACCCATGAACAGGCTGTCCCGGCGCAGGGTTTCCGCCGCCCCGGCAGCCAACTTGGCCGCCGCACGGTCTACCTGCGCCTGCAGTGAGGCGGCCGCACCGGCCAAGCGCCGGTCAGGGGCGCGCTCGTGCAGCATGGACGCCCCCAGTCCGAGCACCAAGGCCAGCAACAGGAAGAGAACCGCACGGCGCATCGGCAACGGGCTATCAAGCCCCGGGCCAAGGTAGCCGATGGGCCCCCAGGTCCTCCACTGATGCCTTCCGCGCGCCTGTGACATTCCTCACCGTGGGCGCGACCCACGCACCGCCCATCCTTGGCGCCACCTACTTTTGGCCTTGGCCTGCATCGTGGACCAGGGGCTGCACCGCGCGACGCGGACTTCTCCTGGCAGCCATGTCATCCTGCGGGCCAACATGCGGAAAATGAACAGAAAAACCATCTCCATCCTCGCCGTCGCGGCAATTGCCTTTATTGCCCTTGCCTGCCAAGCCTTCTCCAGCCAACAAGGCAGCGACCCCTGGACCAAGGAACAGCTGATGCCTCCGGCCGAGCTGGCCCGAATGATCAAGGACGGCACGGCCAAGAACGTCCACCTCTTCAACATCGGGCCATCTGGCGACATCAAGGGGTCGGAGGACATCGGCGAAGGCCGCGATCCGGCGAGCATCGCCAAGTTGAAGGGCCGGTTGAGCGAGCTGCCCAAGGACGCCCAAGTGGTGGTGTACTGCGGGTGCTGCCCGTTCAAGAACTGCCCCAACGTGCGCCCGGCCATGAGCTTGCTGAACGAAATGCAGTTCACCAACGGCAAGCTGCTGGACTTGAGCGAAAACCTGAAAACGGACTGGATCGACAAGGGCTACCCCATGCAATAACCGTGGGGCTTGATGCCTGCGCCCATCACACGGGGTTAGCTGCCCACCACGCCGGTAGCGGTCACCAGCACCGTGTGCATCACCGGCCTGCCATTCACCACGGCCTGCACGTAATAGGTGCCGGGGGCCAACCCCTCTGCACGCACAAACACGGCGCTTTCCGTGTAGTTGAGGTCCATGGCCATGAACTGCCCGCGGTTGTTCATCAGTTTTAGTTCGCTGATCGGGCCGTCCGCCAGCACGGTAAATTGGCCGGGATCCCGGTCTCCGCGGATGCGCATGGCCGGCACGGGCCGGTAATCCACCACGAAGTCATCCGAAACCTCCAGCTCGCGGCCGCCAGCCGTGGCCACCAAGCGGTAGTATGACACGCCCGGCATAGGCGCCAGATCCATTGCCTCGTAGGCGGTGTACCCTTGGCCATCGCCTTCACCATCGTACGTGAATGCCGTGCTCCAATGCAACAGATCGCTGGAGCGCTGCACGGTGAACAAGCTGTTGGGCGGCTCCGCACCGGTGCTCCACCGCAGGCCCACGCCGCCGCTTGCCAAGGGGTCGGCCACGAACGATACCAGCTCATAGGCGGGTCCGTCCACATGGGCCCCGCTGCCGGTGCTACCAGCCCATGCCACATCAACCGTTTGGGCCGATGCGGCCGTTGTTGCAACAAGTGCCAAGGTCAATAGCTGTATCCGCATGTTCGTTCGATGAAAACCGCCCACTGAACGACCAACCATGCTGTAAGGTTACCCCCTCGGCCTTCCTGCTTACCGCTTGAACCGTGCCAACTGTACAGGGTGCCTGCCGCACAGAACCCAATGCTGCCATGCTGTGTAGGATGCGATAGCCACGAGGCCGTATCGGAGGCTTCGCCATCGGCGCTGTACTTTGGCTGCCTCATGGGCCGCGCATGCATCCTCATTCCCGGGCCCGTGGAAGCTGGTCGGCCCCATGGAACATGCCCAAGGTGGAAAACGTGTTTCCCAGCTGCCGCCTGCAACCTGTCAAAGTGGGATTGAATGGTTGAACTGAAGGTGGTCGAGCTTTTTGCCGGCGTGGGCGGTTTCCGGGTGGGCTTGGAGCGCGCCTCGGCACGCTACAAGGTGGTATGGAGCAACCAGTGGGAGCCCGCACGTAAGAAGCAGGAAGCCTCGAACGTATATGTGGCACGCTTTGGCATGGAAGGGCATTCCAACGAAGATATTTCCACCGTGGAGGCCGATGCCATTCCCGACCATGACGTGCTGGTGGGCGGCTTTCCCTGCCAAGATTATTCGGTTGCGCGCAGCCTGAACCAAGCCCACGGACTGGCGGGTAAAAAAGGGGTCTTGTGGTGGCAGATCCACCGCATCCTGAAAGAGAAGGAAAACAAGCCGGGCTACCTCATCCTGGAGAATGTGGACCGCCTGCTGCAATCACCGGCCAAGCAGCGGGGGCGCGATTTTGCGGTGATGCTGGCCTCGTTGTCCGACTTGGGCTATGCCGTGGAATGGCGCGTGATAAACGCGGCCGATTACGGCATGCCCCAGCGGCGGCGGCGCATCTTCTTCCTCGGGTTCCACCGCTCCACGCCACTAGGCCGGGCCCTGCACGATAAACCGGAAATGGCGGAACGATGGATGCTGGAGGACGGGATCTTCGCCGAGGCGTTCCCCACGGCAGGCACCATGCCCATATTCCGCGAATTCACCTTGGAAGGCGACCTCGCCGAGCTGACGGACCACTTCAACACCGGCCCCACCTCCGGAACCACTCCCTTTGCCAACAGTGGGTTGATGGTGCAGCGCCATGTGCGGACCATGCCCTCCACCCCGGCGTTTTACGGTCCACGCACCACATTGGGCCACATCCTGCAGCCCGAAGAGGAAGTTCCTGAAGACTTTTTCCTGGATGAGGGCGTCCTGGCCCGTTGGGATTACATGAAAGGAAGCAAGAAGGAGATGCGCAAAAGCAAAGAGGGCTTCGCCTACCACTACGCGGAAGGAGCCATAACCTTTCCGGATGCGCTGGACAAGCCTTCCCGCACGATCATCACCGCCGAAGGGGGTGCGGCACCGTCCCGCTTCAAGCACGTGGTGCAAACACCCACGGGCCGCCTGCGCCGCCTGACCCCCGTGGAACTGGAACGGCTGAACATGTTCCCGGACAACCACACCGCAGGGCTTGCACCCGCCCGGCGCGCGTTCCTGATGGGCAATGCCCTGGTCACGGGCATTGTGGAGCGGGTGGGCGCACTGCTGGCGGCCCGCATCAAAAACTGAAGCGCGGCCCCGGTGGCAGGGCTCAGAGCTCCTGCTCGTAGTAGATCTTGTAATACTTCCTACCCTTCTCATCCACGCCCTGCTCGATCTTGTTGCGGTCGCCGTGGATGTAGATGTGGAAGTTCTTGGCCAACTTCAGCACGCCCTTGAAGTTCCCTCACCGATCTCCTGAAAGCGGGCCTGAGGTTCCGAGGCATTCAAAGCCCGACCCGCGAGCTCCTTGATGGAGCTGATATGGGCAAAGCACCAGGCCGATGGTGGGCATCGGGGGATGATCGGACGATCAGATGATGGAATGCCTTGGCCGCGACGGGATGCGCAAATCAAGTTCAACGTGCTACTGAGATCTACCTTTGATCATCAACGTGCCATGGACAACCGCATCCGGTTTGAGACCAAGGAGGAAAGCAATGCACGGCGTGAGCGAGAGTTCTTGGCGCTTACGCCGCATGAGCGCTTTATGTGGTTCCTGCGCAGCTTCGACAGGCCGGGTTTCAAGCCTCGCGAAAGCAGCAAGAACAAAGGGAACTTCGTGATCAGGAAGAAGCATGACCCCGTTCGGTGAGGAGATCAGCGGTTTCCTTCGTGAGGCGCACAAACAAGGGCTGCGGGTGCTTTTGGTCGGAGGCGGCGCTGTCAACTTCCACGGATACCAGCGGCATTCACACGACATTGACCTATGGGTGGATGCCAGCCGGGAGAACTTTGAAAAGTTGCTTTCCGTCCTGCGGTCCTTGGGATTTCAGCTTGAACAACTGCCCGAAGCCGTACTGAGGCAGGAACAAAACATTTCCATCAAGATCTCCCCGGAGATGGAGATCGAACTGATCACCCGGTTCAACCCCGGCAAGACGTTCGACGAAGCATGGGCTGCGAGTGAGCAGACCGAACTGGCCGGTGAACCGGTAGCCCGTTTCCGCGTACTGGGCTTCGACGACCTGATCGCAAGCAAGCTGCGCTCCTCAAGGCCCAAGGACCTGCTGGACATCCAAGAACTGAAGCGGAGGCGCGGGTGAATTCCGTGCAATAAACAATAGGCGTTGACGGAGCTTGCTCCCTCAGCGATCTCCCGAAGGGGATCCTGAGGTTCCCTGGCATGCAAGGTCCGCTCCGCGAGACCTTGATGGAGCCTGTACAACTGACAACTGCCCACTGGCAGTCTACGCCTCCTGCTCGTAGTAGATCTTGTAGTACTTCCTGCCCTTCTCATCCACGCCCTGCTCAATCTTGTTGCGGTCGCCGTGGATGTAGATGTGGAAGTTCTTGTCCAACTTGAGCACGCTCTTGAACACGCGTGATTGGCGCTTCACGGCCTGGGCGGAGATCTCGAAGTTGTCCTGCAGTTGCACGTCCTTTTCCTCCTGGAAACGGTCACTGTACTGGTTGAAGGAACGGATGGTGTTCTCTTGCTGGAACACCTCATTGGCGAACTCCTCCTTGTCGAAGGCCTCATGGCTCTTGAAGTATTCCACCGACCGGTTCAGCAGGTCGATCTGGTCGGCTTTCTCCACCACGAAATCCTGCGGCAGCTGCTCGGTGATGAAAGTCTTGGCCAGGTGCATCACGTCGTTGGTGCTGTTCACGTGGTCCTTCTTGGGACGCGCACGGATGAAGTCCTGCTGCCAGTAGTCGGTGCTGCTCTGGTCGTCGATGAGGAACAGCGTGTGGCCCTTGGGCGTATACAGCACCAAGCAGGCTTTCTTCGGCTTGTTGCCGCCCAAACCGCGCTTCATGCGCAACAGCACGTTCTGTTTTTCCACGCGGCTTTCCAGAAATACATCCTTGTCGTCGAACTTGAAGATGCCCACGGCATCGTGTGCCGAACCGCCCATCTCCACATCGCTGAAGCGCGCCACGACCAACTCGCCGGGCGGCATTTCGTGCCCTTCGGCCACGGCCAGCAGGTGCTTGGCGATGGCCTCGGACCGCTCCACCACGCCGTCGCCCTTGTGGATGGCAGCACAGTGCTCTTGGAGGATGTTGGGGGACTTCTTGCCTTCCGAGGCGAACTCCGAGGTGAAGGCCATGTTGGCGAAGGGCCGCAGGAAAAGCTTGCGCAGGAATTGCTGCTCCTCCTCCCCCTTGATCACTGCGCTGAAATCGCTGAACACGCTGGTCTCTGCATCCGTGCCGATGCGGTGCAGTACGAATTCCTCCACCAGGCCCTCCTTTCCGTTCACCATGGTTGTGCGTTGAATCGCTTTCGCAAAGAACGCGAAGAATGGCGAGGCCTGCTGCAAGGGGCTTGGGGGCTCACGCGAAGACGCGAAACTTCACTCGTCCGCGTTTGCAACGCGGGCGAAGATCGAGGTGCGCTTGCAGCGCGCACACTGAGCCACTCCCTGCCTGTCGGGCTTCCCGCCGGGCCGCACGGGTCCTGGTGTTCGTTGAATAGCTTCGCTTCATGTCCAACGGCCCGAGCAGCCTTTCCGATAAGGTCGGGTGGTCGTTGCAAACGACAGGGAAGGGGCACCCGCGCTGCAAACGCGGGCGGGAATGTCAGGTTGAAGATGTTTTACGATGAGCGATGAAGCGGCCGGAGGCCAATGTGAAAGAGGGCACTCGGCACAGCCGAGCGCCGGGAGGGGGGTCATGTGGCAGAGTTGTTCGGTATCCCGGCGCTCGGGTCCGGCCTGTGGGTGGCCTGTGCGGCCCGAGTGCCCGGCTGTCCAACCGCCTCTGGCGGGCTCCTGCTACTTTCATCTTCATCCGGTTGCGGAAGGCCTTGTTACCTTGCCGGAGCACTACGCCCACAGCAGTGCCCATGCGGAGGGCCGGTTGAAGATGTTTTACGATGAGCGATGAAGCAGCCGGGGGCGAATGTGAAAGAGGGCACTCGTCACAGCCGAGCCCCGGGAGGGAGAGAATGATTTAGGGATGGTCGCTGCAAACGACCGTGATGTTGCGCCCGCTTTGCAAACGCGGGCGAGAATGTGGGAACGCACGGTTGAAGGATCGAAGGCCGCAAGTCGCCCCCGCTGTACGTGTTGGAACGCACATCATAGTTGGCGGGGAAGACTTGCGGCAGCGGGGGGCTGACCAGTGCCACTTCCCCCACCCCACTTTCCCGACCTCCATCGCCTCCCTACGCTCGCCACCGGCATCCACGGACCACCACGTAGGCAACGCACCATGGTCCTGTACCGTCAGGCACTTTGACGCAAGAATGGTCCCACTTCCCAACAGATCTTCGATCTCATTTCCGGTTGACGCACATGTACCGCATCCTCCCCGTCCTCCTCGCTTTCGGACTTCTCGCGCCCCTGCATGCACAACCCACCCGGGTGCTCTTTATCGGCAACAGCTACACCGGCGTGAACAACCTGCCGGAGATGACGCGCCAACTGGCGCTTTCACTGGGTGATACGCTGGCGGTGGCCAGCTCCAGCCCGGGCGGCTACACCTTCCAGCAGCACAGCACCAATGCCGCCACGCAAGGCCTGATCGACCAAGGGAACTGGGATTTCGTGGTGCTGCAGGAGCAAAGCCAGCTACCCTCGTTCCCGCCCAGCCAAGTGGCGAGCGACTGCCTGCCTTATGCGCAAGCCTTGGTGGACAGCATCCGCGCCCATTCGCCCTGCGTCGAACCGGTGTTCTACATGACCTGGGGCCGGCAGAACGGCGATGCGCAGAACTGCGCCAGCTGGCCACCGGTGTGTACGTACGAAGGCATGCAGCAGCAATTGCGCCAGAGCTACCTGCAAATGTCCGAGGACAACAGCGCGGCGTGCGCCCCGGCGGGCATGGCGTGGAAACGGGTGCGCGCCGAATACCCCGCCATCAACCTGTACAGCAGCGACGGCAGCCACCCCACCGTGGCGGGCACCTACTTAGTGGCCTGCACCATGTACAGCACGTTCTTCGGCACTTCCACGGTGGGTGCTTCGTTCATTTCATCGCTGGACGCGGGCACGGCGGCAACCTTGCAGATGGTGGCGTCATCTGTAGTGCTTGATAGCATAGACACGTGGAACATCGGGGTGAACGACCCGGTGGCATTGCCCGAGCACGAGGACCAAGGCAACGGCAACGTGTTCTTCAGTGAAAACTCCGTGAACGCCACGGCGCATTCCTGGGACCTCGGCGATGGCAGTACCTCCATGGAAACTTCCTTCACGCACACTTACACCGCCAGCGGCACCTACACGGTCACCTACGTGGCCATGGATGATTGCGGGCGCACGGATACCAACACCTTCGCGGTGAACCTCTCCACCACCGGGATCAGCGATCTTCCGAATGAGCGGTTTTCGCTCTCGGAGCAGGCTGGTGTACTGGTGCTGCACCATGCCAACCGCGCCGGGCTACTGGAACTGTTCGACCTTCAGGGGCGCAAACTGGCCATGCGTGCCATCCCGGCCGGGCACCAAACCGTGCTTCCGCTTCCCGATGCCACCGTACTGCTGTGGCGTTTCCAGGAACGGGGTGGCCATGGCGATACCGGTGTGCTGGCCCTGCCACGGTAACACGGGCTCCCCGGCACTGAAGGAACCGGGTTGCATTCCACGGGCCACCTTTGCGCATTCCTGAAGCACTGCCAAATGTCCACGCTCCGTTTCCATTGGGATTTCCTCGGCCCCGACGCGCCCATCACGGCGA
Organism: Flavobacteriales bacterium; assembly: GCA_023957375.1. GTDB lineage: Bacteria > Bacteroidota > Bacteroidia > Flavobacteriales_F > PHOS-HE28 > PHOS-HE28. The sequence goes on from JAMLHB010000003.1 coordinate 523,594, forward strand.
AGCACTTCTGCCACCACTTGGAGGAGTTCTGCGAAATGCACCACATCCCAGAACCGCGCACCTTTACTACGGACCTGCAAGGGCGCTCCGTGGCCTCGCTGGAATGCGATGAAAAGCACCTGCTGCTGGTGCGCGACCTGCTGCGGCCCAAGCGGGCGGAGCGGTTGGGATGAGAGGGTGGCCCGTGTGGAACGAAGCCGCTGTTTCCGCACGCGAACTGCAACTCGTTACCTTTACATCAGCAAACCATCCGCTATGGACATTGCCTTGAAGAAGCTGGACCTTGTGCAACGCTTGTTGACCATTTGGGATGAAGCGGCGATAAAGCGCGTGGCCAAGGTGATCGAGAAGGAAGCGGCAGCGGAAGAGGACTTCACGGATGAGGAAATCGCGGAATTGGACAAGCGGCGGGCGCGCTATCTAAGCGGTGAAAGCCAGCCCCACACCGTTGAGGAGTCCATGCGACTTGCCCGCGAAGGGGACAAGGCATGAGCCTCCCCTTATTGGTGCTGCCTGAGGCCACGGCAGAGGTAAAGATGATCTTTCGGTGGTACGAAAAAGGCAGGCCGGCCTTGGGTGGCGGTTCCAAAGGGCGCTGCAAACATGCTAGAGGACGTGGCACTGCTTCCGTCATTGCAGAAGCGCAAAGGGGAATACCGGCATGCGTTGGTTGAAGGCTTCCCTTATCGTGTTGTATACGTATGGCATGATGAGGCTGTGGTCATATACCAAGTGCGCCACACCAGCCGCAAGCCCAGCAGGAGGTTCGGGCCTTAAGCACATGGCCGACCAAGACCGCGCATCACCCCATCACCCACCGCATCACCTTCTCCTTCCACGTTGAATAGGGCGGATAGTGTACACCGGGTTCCGGCAGCAGCCGGGAGGTCGTCACCAAGCCGTGGATGTGGCTGAACACCTCGAAGCTGCGCTTGCCATGGTAGCACCCCATGCCGCTGGTTCCCACGCCGCCCAAGGGCAAATGTGGATTCCCGAAGTGCAGCAGGCAGTGGTTGATGCAACCACCGCCGAAGGCGATGCGCTCCGTGAAGAAACGCTGCACGGAGCGGCTTCGTGCAAACAAGTACAGCGCCAATGGCATGGGATTCCGCGCTACCGTTGCCAACGCCTCTTCCGGCTCCTTCCATGGGATCACCGGCAACACCGGCCCGAAGATCTCCTCCTGCATCACCGTGCTCTCCAACGAGACGCCGGTGAGGACCGTGGGGGCGATGTAGCGTTCACTTGCATCGGTGTGGCCGCCGAAGAAGGCGTTCCCTTCCGCCAGGTAGCGCTTTACCCGCTGAAAATGCTTGTCGTTCACCATGCGCGCGAAGTGGGGCGAGTGTTGCGGGTCCTTCCCGAAGAAAGTCGTGATATGCTTGGACAGGGCGGCCAGGAAGGCATCCAGCACTTCGGCATGCACCAAGGCGTAGTCCGTGGCGATGCAGGTTTGCCCGGCGTTGAAAAACTTGCTCCAGGCGATGCGTTTGGCAGCGAGGTCCACGTTGGCACTGCGGTCCACGATGGCGGGGCTTTTGCCGCCGAGTTCCAAGGTGACGGGCACCAACCGTGGGGCTGCCATGGCCAACACCTTGCGCCCAACGGCCGGGCTACCGGTGAAGAAGATGTGGTCGAAGCGGAAGGCTTCCATCATCGGCGGAAGCACATCGGCTCCCGGGCCTTGCACCACCAACACCTGTTCCGTGCGGAAGGCTTCTGCGATGATCTTCTCCAGCACGGCGGCGGTGTGCGGGGTCTCCTCACTGGGTTTCACCACCGCGCAGTTGCCTGCGGCGATGGCGCCCACCAAGGGCGAAAGCACCAGCAGGGCCGGGTAGTTCCACGGTGCGATGATGAGCACCACGCCCAGCGGCTGCGAATGGATGATGCTGCCTGCGGGCCATAACGCCAACGGCGTGGGAACACCTTCCGGACGCATCCAGTCGCGCAGGCTCGTCAAGGCGTGATCGATCTCGGCATACACCAGGCCGATGTCCGCCATGTAGGCCTCGAAGCGCGGCTTGCGCATATCGGCATGCATGGCGGCGAGGAGGTCTTCCTCATGGATTTGCAGCGCGCGTTTGAGGGCCTTCAGCGCCTTGCGGCGGGCGGCGTATGGGCGGGTGGCACCGCTTTGGAAGTGGGTGCGGAGTTTGGTGAGTTCAATGGATGCGTCAGGCATTGGGTGAAGGTAGGGAGCGTGGCATCAGGGTCCGCTGGCTTCGAGTGCCTCAGCCAGCTAGACCTTAAAGGAGTACAAATGGCCTATCTTTGGAAAAGAATGGACTGGCGCACAAGGATCGTTTCCGACAAGGAGGTATTACTGGGCAAACCGGTGATCAAGGGCACGCGTATCTCGGTGGAACTCGTCCTTGAGCTATTGGCTGAAGGTTGGTCCAGGCAGCAGGTACTGGAAAGCTACCCAAACATCACAGCAGATGACCTGCAAGCCGTGTTCGCATACTTGCGTGACGGCATGCACCAGTCCGTCTACCTGCCGTTGCGGCGTACAGCCTGATGCGTTTTCTGGCCAACGAGAATTTCCCGGATCCCAGCATCACGCTCCTTCGTGATGATGGTCATGACGTCCTCAGTATTCGGCAGCAAGCACCAGGGTCTCCGGACCCGCATGTGATCGCAATGGCCCAAGCGGAGGGTCGCATCATCCTCACCTTCGACAAGGACTATGGCGAGCTGATCTTCAAACACGCCATGGAATCTCCGCCCGCAGTGATCTTCCTTCGCTACAGAGGCCGCGACCCCAAAGCGGCAGCCCGATTGATCCAAGCCATGCTTACGGAGGGCACCGCTGTCGGGGAGCGATTCACAATTGTCGAGGGAAGTGGCGTTCGACAGCGTATTTATTAGTCCCGCCGTGATTCAGGGCGGTTGAGCAAAGCCTTGGCGGCCTTGCGCCTGGCGCTGGCCGCCTTATGCCGCCAACACAAAATCCTCCCCCTCTACCAACCCCCGCGAAGCTAGGAACTCCGCGATGCGATCGCCTGTGCCGCGTTGTGAAATGAACGAGACGATGAAGGCTTCGCCGGAAGGCGGCAGTGTGTTGTGCTGGATGAAGGCGTACCCCGGAACCTCCCGCGGCTTCACATCGGTGAAGGCGTTGATGGCAATGCCTTCCGCCTCCAACAAACGCGCCCGTTCGCGGCAGATGTTGCTCGTTCCGGCAATGATCACCGGCCGACCGTCCAGTTCCGGGTGCAGCCATTTGGCAAGCCATTTCACCTTGGTGCTGAAAAAGGCTTCCGTGCTATAGTTGGGGTGGTTGCGGCTAAGGCGTTTGGCGTGATCGTTCCAAGTGAGCAATTCCTCGGGCAGCTTCGCGAAGCGCACACCGGCGTCCATCCAACGCAGCCACAGTTCGTGGTCCTCCGGCAACGGGCCCGTGTTGTAGTTGCCGTGTTGCTCCACCAGTTCACGGCGGAACATCGCGGTGGGGTGGGCCAGCGGGGCATCCACAAAGCGCTTCACGTAGTGTTCATGCGGGGAGAGGATCGCATTCTGCCATTGTACGAACCAACGCATGCCGCTGCTCTTTTCCACGGTGGTGGCGAAGCGGGTCCGCGTACCGAGCACGCCGACCTCCGGGTGTGCGTCCAGGTACGCCACTTGTTCGGCAAGGCGCTCTGGATGGCTGATGTCGTCGGCATCCATGCGGGCGATGTAACGGCCCCACGCGTGGTGCAGGCCGGTGTTCAGCGCATGTGCAATGCCGATGGCAGGTTCGGTGATCACGCGGATGCGCTCGTCCTGCATGGCCCTGCGTTGAGCGATCACAAGGCTTTCATCCGTGGAGGCGTTGTCGATCAGCAGCAGTTCCCAGTCGGTGAAGGATTGGGCAGCAATGCTCGCGATGGCGGCATCCAGGGTTGGTGCTGCGTTGCGGAAAGGAAGCAACACGGAAACACGGGGCATGTACTACGACCGGCCTATTTGAAGGACCGTAGAAATTCAGCGGGTGCCACAATGCGGATTCCCCGGAACGGATCCAATGCAAGCAGGTCATCGTCACCGGTTACCATGGCATCGGCCTTTCCATCAATGGCCAAGGACAGTAAATAGTCGTCCTTGGGGTCCCGGCAAACCTCGACACGGGTGATCTGATCGACCATAGATCCCGTGAGCCGTAGAAATGCGATGAACCTGCCGGCTCGTTGCGTGTTGGTCAACCTTCTGAATTTCGGCCGGTGGAGCACCTCGGTGAGTTCAGCCATCATTTCCTCCGAAAGCACCGGTATAGCCCTGCCCGTTCGGATGATCACAGGAAGGCTTGGGAACGACCGGGTGAGCATGTAGCTGACCCGGACATTTGTGTCAACGACGAACCTGGGCCTTCTTGGAAGCTGCATAGCGTTTTGCCCTTACCGCATCCACCTCCTTGGCCACTTCCTCCAGGGTGAGCTTATCCGTGACCTGGGAACGGATCTCGACCAGTACATCTGCCAGATGTTCGTACGGCTTTTTCATTGCCTCAGCCTCAATGACGCCCAATGCTACGAGTTGCTCGATCAACGCTTCCGCCTTCTTGGACTTCGCTCGCACCGCGTAGGTCTTCATGTTGTAAAGGTAGGGGCCCATCAGTCCCAACTGCCACTCGAGTTTGACTTGTTGCATACATTTCACCTCCAACCCACCACCATGACCACCGGCGAACAGCGCAAACTGATCCGCAACAAGATCGAATCCGGCGCCAGCCCGCAGCAGGTATATGATGAGCTGCACGGGCCGGGCAATGCGGCGGATGAAAAGTTGGCCGACGCCGTGCGCTACATGCCCACCATGGAGCGCCGCGCGAAGTACCGCACCGGCCATTACGTGTTGATGGGCCTGCTGCTCTTGGCGGCAGGTTGGAATCTGTCCGCATGGGCATACGTGCAGAAGCCCGTGAACATCAGCATGGTGCCCATGGCGATCTTTGGGCTGGGCTACCTCACTGCCCTCTTCGCTGTGGCGAAGTATTGGCGGCGAGCTCATGCCTACGCCAGCCTTCTTGCATTCCTGGAGGTCATGCAGTCCAGGAACTTGCCACAGGCAACGGATGCCACCGGGCTTCTGCCCGTCCTGCTCCTCGGTGCAACTGCCGTGCTTGCGATGTGGCTGCAGCGCGAACTCACTCCGGACTACATCCTCCTCAAGGAACACTACAAGAACGCCGATGGCCAGGCCCGGATGCGCAGGGTGGTAAGATTCGGAGATTGATCATGGATGGTCCACGGTCGGTGTGGTAGGGTTGACTTCGATCGCCTTCAGCACCACCTCCGCCTTCTTCACGCCTACTTCCGCCACCACCTCTTCCCGCACGGCCTCGCGGATGCCTTTCACAGAGCCGAAGCGGGTGAGCAGTTTTTGCGCCGTGGCGGGGCCAATGCCCGGGATCTCCTCCAGGCCGGTCTTCACAATGCGCTTGCTGCGCTTGCCCCGGTGGTGGGTGATGCCGAAGCGGTGGGCCTCGTCGCGCATTTGCTGGATCACGCGCAAGGTGGTGCTGCGCTTATCGATGTAGAGCGGTGCGGAATCGTCCGGAAAGTAGAGCTCTTCCAAGCGCTTGGCAATGCCGATCAAGGCCACCTTGCCGCGCAAGCCTAAGCGGTCAAAAACGTTCATGGCGGCGTGCAACTGGCCCTTGCCGCCGTCGATCACCACCAATTGCGGCAGCGGTTCGCCCTCGGTGATCAGGCGCGCGTAGCGGCGCTCCACGGCTTCTTCCATGCTGGCGAAATCATCCGGGCCTTCCACCGTGCGGATGTTGAAGTGCCGGTAATCCTTCTTGCTGGATTTGGCGTTCTTGAACACCACGCAGGCGCTCACCGGGTCCGTGCCCTGGGTGTTGCTGTTGTCGAAGCATTCAATGTGGCGCGGCAATTCGCTCAGGCGCAGGTCCTGCTTCATCTGCTCCAGGATGCGGTCGGCATGGGCCTCGGGGTCCACCAGGGCTTCCTGCTTCTGCTTCTCCAGCATGAAGTACTGGGCGTTGCGTTCGCCCATTTCCAGCAGGTGCTTCTTGTCGCCGCGCTGGGGCACGGTGATGCTGAGGCCGGGCATTTCGATGCCGGGGTCCATGGGCACAACGGCCTCCGGCGCGTTGCTGCGGAAGCGCTGCCGCAGCTCGGCCATGGCGTACTGCAGCACTTCCTCGTCGGGTTCTTCCAAGCTGCGCTTGAACTCCACCGTGATGCCGTGCACCACCGCGCCGTCGATCACGCGCATGTAGTTTACAAACGTGCTCCCGGTGTTGCGCGCCAGGCTGAACACGTCCACGTCGCCCACGGTGGGGCTCACAACGGTGCTGCGCGCCTGGTAGCTCTCCAGCTTCTCCGCTTGCTGCCGCGCTTCCTCGGCCTGCTCAAATTCCAGTTTCTCCGCATGTTCATGCATCTGCTGCTTCAGCAGCCTCACCACCCCGCCGATGCGGCCGCGCAGCACCTGCCGCGCCTGGGCCACATTGGCATCGTAGTCCTCCTCGTTCTGCAAACCCTCGCACGGGCCGCGGCAGTTGCCCATGTGCCATTCCAGGCAGCGCTTGTACTTGCCCTTGGCCACGTTCTCCGGACTGAGGTCGTAGTTGCAGGTGCGCAGCTTGTAGAGTTGGTGCACGAGTTTGAGGGCGGTACGCATGGCGCCCACCGAGGCGAAGGGCCCGATGTATTCCGAGCCGTCGTCCACGGGGTTGCGCATGCCCTCGATGCGCGGGTAGTGTTCGTTGCGGATGCGGATCCAAGGGTAACTCTTGTCGTCGCGCAGCAGGATGTTGTAGCGTGGCTGGTATTCCTTGATCAGCGAGTTTTCCAGCAATAGCGCGTCGTAGGGCGTTTCGGTGATGATGGTGCGCAGGTCCGCGATCTTGGCCACCATCAGGCGGGTTTTGCCGTTGGGCAGGTCCTTGGCAAAGTAGCTGCCCACGCGGCTGCGAAGGCTGGTGGCCTTACCCACGTACAAGATCTTGCCGTCACGGTCGAAGAACTGGTACACGCCGGGCTTGTGGGGCAGCAGCTTGACTTTCTCGCGAACATCCAAGGTGTCGGGCATGGGGAAAGCAAAGGTACGGGGAGGGATGGGGGTTGAGTCCTGAAGTCGGGAGTCCTGAAGTCGGGAGTCTGTTAGTCCTGAAGTCGGGAGTCTGTTAGTCCTGAAGTCGGGAGTCTGTTAGTCCTGAAGTCGGGAGCCTGTTAGTCCTGAAGTCGGGAGTCTGTTAGTCCTGAAGTCGGGAGCCTGTTAGTCCTGAAGTCGGGAGTCTGTTAGTCCTGAAGTCGGGAGTCTGTTAGTCCTGAAGTCGGGAGCCTGTTAGTCCTGAAGTCGGGAGTCTGTTAGTCCTGAAGTCGGGAGCCTGTTAGTCCTGAAGTCGGGAGCCTGTTAGTCCTGAAGTCGGGAGTCTGTTAGTCCTGAAGTCGGGAGCCTGTTAGTCCTGAAGTCGGGAGCCTGTTAGTCCTGAAGTCGGGAGTCTGTTAGTCCTGAAGTCGGGAGCCTGTTAGTCCTGAAGTCGGGAGCCTGTTAGTCCTGAAGTCGGGAGTCTGTTAGTCCTGAAGTCGGGAGTCTGTTAGTCCTGAAGTCGGGAGCCTGTTAGTCCTGAAGTCGGGAGTCTGTTAGTCCTGGGGTCCGTTCGTTGTGAAGTCGGAAGTTTGGTGCGCGAAGGCGACCTTTGCAACGTGGGAACAATCCAGTTTGAAGACTTGGGCTTGGTGGATTACGCCAAAGCTTGGGACTACCAGAGAAAGCTCTTTCAGGCCATCATCGACCGCAAGGTGGCCAACCGCGAACTTCCGGTGAATGAGCAGGTCCCAATAGAGGACCATCTGCTGTTCTGCGAGCACCCGCACGTGTATACGCTGGGGCGCAACGGGCAGAAATCGCACTTGCTGATGAATGAGCAGGAGCTGCGCGATGCCGGCGTGCAGTTCTTCCCGATCGATCGCGGGGGGGACATCACCTACCACGGTCCGGGGCAACTGGTGTGTTACCCCATCTTCGACCTGGAGCACTTTGGCAGCAGCGTACACCGCTTCATGGCCACATTGGAGGAAGCGGTGATCGGCACGCTGGAAGCGTGGAAGATCAAGGCCGGGCGCATCGACGGCTTGACCGGTGTGTGGCTCGACGCGGATGATCCCTCCAAGGCTCGCAAGGTCTGCGCCATGGGTGTGCGCACCAGCCGCTGGGCCACCATGCACGGCTTTGCCTTCAACGTGAACACCGATCTGTCGTACTTCGAACGCATCGTGCCGTGCGGGATCGCCGACAAAGGCGTTACGTGCATGGCGAAGGAGCTTGGCGGCCTGCTGGACATGGCTGAAGTGAAGGAACGGCTGAAGCTGGAGCTGGCCGACCTGTTCGAGGTGGAGCTGGTGGAAGCGCAACCCGTAACGAGGGAAAGAAGTGAGGAAGTGAAGAGGTGAAGGCGGTAAGGGATGGTTCGCGTCGCTCGCGAGGTGGGAAGGGTGGTGAACCCGTAACTGATCAACCCGTAACCTGGGACGACCTCAAGTGAAGCGGCGCAAAGGTGCGAGAGGGAGAGGGTGCGAGAGGTGCAATCCACAGCCACTTGACCCGCAACCCATCAACTCGTAGTGCTTGGTTCCCTGATCCGTTGAGGGGTGGTGTACGACGGCTCAAAACGCACTGCTCGTCATCCGCCTGGCCCGGCCGGAAATGGTGCCCATGTATACGATCGAGAACTCAAACGCCCCGTTGTTATGCGTATAGGAGCGCAGCGGCGAGGTGTTCACATCATAGCTCACGCGGTAGTAGTTGTTGCCGTGCTTGATGCCGAGCTGGGCGATCACTGCGTCATTCAATCGCCAAGACGCCCCACCAACCACCGCATACACGTTGTTCATCAAGGCCACCTGGCCAATTATCCCCGCTTGCACCTGTTGGTCCGCGCCTTGCCGCATGTACAGCCCTTGGGGGATGATGTCGATGCCATCGCCCACCGTAATGCGCGCTCCTGCATTGACCATGTACCGAATGGGCAGGTCGCTCTTTTCCGTGCGGAAGATGGATTCATCGGGCGTGGTGACGTGGAACAGCGCAAAGTTGCCGAACGGATTGACCGATTTGGTGTGGTTGGTGGACCGGTAGGCAACGCCCACGCCCAGGTCGGGCATCAACCTCCCCATCTTCTGGAACAGTTCGCCGCTGGGCAGGTCGCTGTCGAAATGATCACGGTCATACTGCGCGTCCCACACCAGCTTGTCATCGTTTACCTTCTTGTAGATCAAGCCCAGGTTCACCCCGGCCGAGAGCGTGTAGTTCTTGCTGGAGGAAACGTTGTACGCGCCGGTTATGCCCGCGGAGAAATTGTTCATGGTGCCGGCCATGTTGTAGTTGTTCAGGTAGGCCCCGAAGCCGTATTGCCGGTCCATGGACATATCCACCGCGAAAGCGGTGGTGAGGAAGTTGTTGCCCAAGCTGCTCCACTGGCTGCGCAGGTTGCTGCTCACGCGGAAGTCGCTGTTCTCAAACATTCCGGTGAGGCCGGGGTTGAGCATGACGGCCGCCGCTTCGTACTGCGAGAGTTGGGCATCCTGGGCGCGCATGGCGCCGGCCCCGAAGAGGGTGACCGCCAACAGAAGTGTGGTTCTCGTTTGCATTTTGGTCTGTTCTCTTTTAGCGGATCAAGGTCACTTTGCCGGCGCGGTCGTGTTCCTGGCCGTCCACCGAGGTGGCCACCACGGAGTACACATACACCCCGTTGATCTCCGGCTTGCCTTTGTAGGTTCCGTCCCAACCGAATTCGGGATCTTCAGTTTCGAAAACCATTTCACCCCAGCCGTTGTAGATGCGCAAGTGGATGGTTTCGAACGGCCCGCCGCGCACATAGAAGATGTCGTTCACGCCGTCGCCGTTCGGGCTGAAGGCATCGGGCAGCTTCGGGGGTACGACCTTGTTCGCCTTGATGGAGATCAGCACGGAATCCTGTGCGGTGCACCCAGCCGCGTTGCTCACTGTTTGAACGATGATATACTGCCCAGCCTCCGTGTAGGTGTGGTTCGGCTGCTGCAGCAGCGATCCCGTGCCATCGCCGAAATCATACTGCCAGGCACTGCCGTCAAGGGAATTGTCGGTGATGACAACCGGCTCGTCCGTGTAGGCATCCCCGCTGATGTTGAACCCGGCAATGGGCGAGCTCATCACCTCCACGGTATGGCTGGTGGTGGCGCTGCAGCCGTTCTGGGCGAACACGGTGAGCGTTACGGTGTATTGCCCTGCGTCAGCATATACTGCACTGCCCTGCTGCCCACCGCCGGTGGTGCCGTTGCCAAAGTCCCAGCTCCATCCGATGATCGGCGCGCCGGTAGTGGTGCTGACGTCGGTGAAGACCGTGGACAGGCCCGCACAGAAGCCGTTGGTGGTGAAGGCCGCGCTCAGCGGGTTCACGAAGGAGATGCGCACGGTATCCGTCGGGGCTGCACAGTAAAGCTCGCCGGTGGTGGTGAGCACCAGGTCCACGTGCTGCATGGCGCTGTCCGCTGCGCTGGGCTGGTATACCGCGTTTGCCGTAGTGTTGTCTGGCACGAAGGTGCCGCTGCCCAAGGTGCTCCATTGCACGCCCGTTCCACCGTTTGCGCTACCGGCCAGTTGCACATCGGCGCTGGCATCGCAGGTGGTGATGTCCTGCCCCGCGTTCACGGTGGAAGGCTGGTGCAGGTTCACTTGCACCGTGTCGCTGTGCGCCGGGCAGCCCATGTTGCCCGTGGTGGTGAGCACGAAGCTCAACTGCGGGAACAAGAGGTCTGGGGCACTGGGCACGTATGTGGCATTGAGCGCGGTGGCATCCGGGAGGAAGCTGCCACTTCCGTTGGTGGTCCACGTACCGCCGGTCACACCGGTGATGTTGCCCGCCAAGGCGATGGGGCTGCCGTCGGCGCAGAGGTCCATATCATTGCCCGCGTTGGCAATGCGCGTGGGGCCCACACCGATCCACAGCGAATCCGCTGCATTGGCACAGGTGCCGGTGCCGTAAGCCGTGATGATCAAGTACACGCCGCCGTTGATGCTGTCCTGCGCCGTGGGCAGGTACGTGGCATTGGCGGAGTTCGCATCCGGGCTGAAAGTGCCCGTGCCCGCGCTTACCCAATGCACCGCACTATCGTTCTGTGCGATGGCGTTGAGCTGGATGGGCTCGATGCCGTTGCAGATCAGTTGGTCGGCTCCGGCGTTCACCGTGGGAGGCACGTGGTAGCTCACCACCAAGGTGTCGCGCCCCGCCGGGCAGCCCGCATTGTTGGTGGTGCTCAGCACCAGGTTGATGTTGCCGATCACGAAGTCCGCCGCACCGGGGATGTAGGTGGCGTTGAGGTCCGAAGCACTGGGGCTGAAGGAGCCGGTGCCGCTGGTGGTCCATACGCCGGTGGTGGTGCCGGCCACGGTGCCCGCCAGGCCCACGTTCGGGCTGGTGCTGCACGTGGTCACATCCTGGCCGGCTTGGGCACTGAGCCCGCCGCCGAAGGTGATGGTGAGCGCATCAGCCACAGCGCTGCACGGGGCCATGCCGGTGCTGGTCACGGTGAGGGTCACCGTGCCGGCAATGCTGTCTGCTGCGCTCGGATAGTACAAGGTGGCCAAGGCATTGGCATCGAAGAAGGTGCCGGTGCCGCTGGTGGTCCAGGTACCGCCGCTGGCGTTGGCCACGTTGGCGGCCAGTTGTACCGGGGCCGAGGTGCAGGCGATCACGTCATTGCCGGCAGTGATGTTCGGCAGTGCATTCACGGTGAGCGTTACACCGTCAGAGGCGGCTACGCATGCGCCGTCGGTGATCGTGGTCATCGTCAGCTGCACCGTGCCCGACGCAATGTCCGCCGCGCTCAGCGTGTAGGTGGCACCAGGATTCGTGGTGTTGCTGAAGCTGCCGGTACCGCTGGTGGTCCATTGGATACCCGTTGCCCCTCCGCTGTAGTTTCCACCGAGCTGGGCAATTGGCGCGTTGGCGCAGAGGGCTTGGTCCTCACCGGCGTATGCGTAGCTGGCGTTGCCGAAGGTCAAGGTCATCTGGTCGCTGCCGCTCGGGCAGGTTCCGGTATTGGTAGCCGTGAAGGTGAGTACCACCGCACCGTTGGCCACATCGGCCGGCGAGAAGTAGTACTGGGCGTTCAGCACGTCGGCGCTCGGCTGGAAGGTGCCCGTGCCGGTGGCCGTCCAGGTGCCGGAAGGCGAACCGTTCTGGATGCTGCCTTGCAGGTTGGCATGGTCGGAAGCCACACAGACGCTCTGGTCGGGGCCGGCGCTCACAATGATACCAGCGGTGAGGTAGATCGTCATGTTGTCGCTCACGGCGTTGCAATTGCCGTTGTTGAGCGAGCTGAGGGTGAAGGTGATCTGCCCCGCAGCCACGTCCGCCGCGCTCGCCGTGTATGTAGTGTTCAGCGAACCGGCATTGGCGATGGTGCCGGTGCCGGTGGTGCTCCACTGGCCCACGGTGGTGATGCCGGAGACCACACCGCTGAGGCCGAAGACGGTCACTTGGTCGCAGTAGGTTTGATCCGCACCGGCGTTCACGTAAGGCGCCGGGGTCAACGTCAGGGTCATGGCGTCGTTGGCGTTGTTGCAGGTGTTTACCGCGCTCAGGGTCAAGGTCAGCGTGCCGATGGCGGTGTCAATCGCACTGGGCACGTAGGTGGGCGTGAGCACGGCGTTGCTCGGGTAGAAGGACCCCGTGCCGCTGGTGGTCCACTGCACTTGGGTGGCATCGCCGCTGAGGGTGCCGTTCAATTGCACCGTGGCGTTGTTGGCGCAGAAGCTCAGGTCTTGGCCGGCGTTCACGGTGCCCGAAGGCTGGATGGTGATGTGCACGGTGTCCGCATCCGCAACACAAGCCCCGGTATTGGTGGCCGTGAGCACCAGGTCCACGCCTTGCGCCAGGGAATCCTGTGCGCTAGCCTGGTAGATGTTGGACAGGGCATCGGCGGAGTTCGCGAAGCTGCCCGTACCCAAGGTGCTCCATACACCCGTGCTGGAGGCGCCGCCCACGCTGCCATTGATCACCACATTGAGGTTGCCGAAGCACACCACCTGGTCAGCACCGGCATTCGCGGTGGAGACCGGCACGATGGCCACGTTCATCTGGTCCATGGCGTTGTCGCAACTGTTCACGCTCCAGGTGAAGGTGAGGTTGCCCAGCACTGCATCGCCGGGGGCTAATTGGTACACGGCATTCGCGTCGTTGGCGTTCGGGGTGAAGCTGCCCGCACCGGTGGTGGTCCAGGTGCCTTGGGTGGCATTGCCCACGATGGTGCCCGCCAGTTGCACGGTGGGCGTGCTGGCGCAGATGTTCTGGTCAGCACCCGCGTTGGCCACCGCGTTGGGCAGGATGGTCAAGGTCATCATGTCGCTCACCACGTTGCACAGGCCGTAATTGGTGGCGGTAAGCGTGAGGTCCACGGTACCGTTGAGCGAATCCAGCGCACTGGCCATGTAGGTGGCGTTCAGGTCGGTGGCGCTCGGGAAGAAGCTGCCGGTACCCGAAGTGCTCCATGCGCCGGTGGTGGCACCGCCCTGCACCGTGCCGGTCATCGGCACGTCCAGGTCGCTGGAGCAGGTGGTGATGTCCGCACCGGCATTCACCACCGGTGAAGGCGTTACGTTGATCGTCATCTGATCGGCCACGGCCACACAGTTACCGTTGCCGGTGGTGGTGAGCGTGAGCGTTACCGTGCCGGTCTGCAGTTCAAATGGGGTCAGTGTGTACTGTGCCGTGGCGCTTTGGGCGTTGGGCGCATAGCTGCCCAAGCCACCGCTCCATTGCACACCGCCGGCCACGGTGCTGGCGCCGTTCAGCGATACCACCGGGTTGTTGTAGCACACGCTCAGGTCGCTGCCCGCGTTCACCGTGGGTGCAGGCGTGAAGGTGACGTGCACCGTGTCGCGCACCGCAATGCAGTTGCCGTTGCCGGTGCTGGTGAGGTAGAGATCCATGCCGCCCGAAGCGATCTCTGCTGCTGTGGGCGTGTACACCGGGCTGAGCACGTTGGCGCTGGGGCTGAAGGTGCCGCTGCCACCGGTCCAGGTGCCGCCGCTGGCGTTGTCCACGTTGCCGGTGAGCTGCACCGCCGGATTGTTGGCGCAGATCTGCAGGTCGGCACCTGCGTTCACCACGGGGGCATCCGTGAAGTTGATGGTCACCTGGTCCGTTACCGCTGCACAGTACAGCGTGCCCGTGGAGGTGAGGGTGAAGGTCACCGATCCGGAAGCGATCTCAGCCGCGGTGGGCGTGTATTGCACCGCCAACGAGGTGTTGCTCGGGAAGTAGTTGCCCGCGCCGCCGGTCCACTGGCCGCCCGGGGCGTTGCCCACGAAGCCGTTCAGTTGGAAGTTGGGGTTGTTGGCGCAGATGCTCTGGTCCGGGCCTGCGTTCACCACGGGCACAGGGTCCACAATGATCACCAAGCTGTCTTTCACCGCCGTGCAATTGCCGTTGCCGGTGCTGGTGAGCACTAAGTTGATCTGGCCTGCCGCCAATTCGAGTGCGGTGGGCGTGTAGATGCCGTTCAGGGCCTGGGCGTTGGGCGCAAAGCTGCCCGCGCCGCCGCTCCAGGTGCCGCCGGTGGCCACCGTAATGGTGCCAGCCAGTTGAACGTCCGCATTGTTGGCGCACACGTGGGCATCCAGCCCTGCGTTCACCGTGGGTGCCGGGCTGAAGCTCAGCAACACCGAATCACGTGAGGAGAGGCAGCCGCCGTTGCCGGTGCTGGTCAAGTAGAGCCACACACTGCCGGCGGCCACTTCGGCGGCGCTGGCGGTGTACACCGCATTGAGGGTGTTGGCATTGGGGCTGTAGCTGCCGGCTCCACCGGTCCAGGCACCGCCAGTGGCGTTGGTCACCACGCCGGCCAGTTGGGCGGCCACGTTGTTGGCGCAGAGCGTTTGCGCCGGGCCGGCTTCCACGATGGGCGCAGCGGTGATGGTGATGGTCACTTGGTCGCTCACCGCGTTGCACAGGCCGTTACCCGTGCTGGTGAGGGTCACGGTTGCCGTGCCCGCCAGCACTTCCGCTGCGGAAGGCGTGTAGATGGGGCTGAGGCTGTTCGGGTTGGAGAAGGTGCCTGCACCGCTCCAAACACCGCCAGCGGCATACTGCACCGAGCCGGTGAGCTGCACGGCGGGGTTGTTGGCGCAGGAGGTCACGGGGAGCCCGGCATCCACAACGGGCGCCGGTGTGATGGTGAGCACCAGCTGGTCGCTCACCGGGTTGCATTGGCCGTTGCCTACGGTGGTAAGCGTGAGGGTCACGGTGCCTGCGGCGATCTCCGCGGCCGTGGGCGTGTACACGGCATTAAGCACGCCGCTGTTGGGGTTGTATGAGCCGGCACCGCCGCTCCATAAGCCGCCCGTGGCCACGGTCACGCTGCCGTTCAGTTGGAAGGTGGCGTTGTTGGCGCAGATGCTCGCATCGGCACCGGCGTTGGCCGTGGGCGCCGGGGTGAAGGTGAAGCTCACATTGTCGCTCACCGGGGTGCAGCCGTTGTTGCCCGTGGTGGTGAGGGTGAGCGTGGCGCTGCCTGCGGCGATCTCGCCCAAGGAAGGCACATAGATCGCATTCAGTGCGTTGGCATCCGGCGTGAACGTTCCGCCGCCACCGCTCCAAGTGCCACCGTTGGCGATGGTCACGCTGCCATTCAGTTGGATCGAAGCGTTGTTGGCGCAGTAAACACCGTCGTTTCCCGCATTGGCCGTGGGCGATGCAGTGAAGGTGATCAACACTTGGTCGCTCACCGCCACGCAGTTGCCGTTGCCAATGGTGGTCAGGGTCAGGGTCAATGTGCCTGCTGCCACTTCAGCTGGTGTGGGCGTGTAGATGGCGTTCAGCGAGGCGATGGATGGGCTGTACGTGCCTGCACCGCCGCTCCATTGTCCGCCACCGGCGCCGTTCACGGCACCGCCCAATTGCACTTGGGAATTGTTGGAACAAACGAAGAGGTCGTTGCCTGCATCCGCCACGGGCGAAGCGATGATGGTGATGGTCATCTGGTCGCTCACGGCATTGCACAGACCGTTCTGCGTGGTGGTCAGCGTCAAGGTTGCCGTGCCCAAGGCCACTTCAGCAGGGCTGGGGAGGTAGGTGGCGTTCAGGGTGTTCGCGTTTGGCGAGAAGCTTCCGCCGCCGCCGCTCCATACCGCTCCACCGGCAATGGTCATTGCGCCGTTCAGCACCACCGTGGGGTCGTTGGCGCACACCGTGCGGTCCGCGCCGGCGTTCACCGTGGGGCTCTGCGAGAAGTAGATGGTCATGGCATCGCTCACGGCCAAGCAGCTGCCGTTGCCGGTGCTGGTCAGCGTCAGCGTTACCGAGCCGTTCGCCAGTTCGGTTGCGCTGGGCGTGTACACGGCGTTGAGCGCGTTGATGGTCGGTGAGAATCCGCCGGTGCCGCCGCTCCAGATGCCACCGGTGGCATTGGCCACGGTGGCGGCCAGTTGCACGTTGGCGTTGTTGGAGCACACGGTCTGGTCGGCGCCCGCATTCACCACGGGGGCAGGTGCGATGGTCAGCAGCACTTGGTCGGCCACCGCCAAGCAGTTACCGTTGCCGGTGCTGGTCAAGGTCAGCGTCAAGGTGCCCGAGGCGATCTCGCCCAAGGTGGGCGTGTACGTGGCGTTCAGGTTGTTGTTGCTCGGGTTGAAGGTGCCCGAACCGCCGCTCCACACGCCGCCCGTGGCATTGTTCACCACCCCGGCCAATTGGGCCGTGGGCTGGTTGGCGCAGGTGGTGAGGTTGGTTCCGGCGTTCACTACGGGCGCCGGGGTGATGGTGATCACCACCTGGTCGCTCACCGGGTTGCTGTTGCCATTGCCCACGGTGGTGAGCGTCAGGGTCACCGAGCCGTTGGCGATCTCGGCTGCAGAGGGCGTGTAGGTGGTGTTCAGCGAGGTGTTGTTCGGGTTGTACGAGCCGGTGCCGCCGCTCCAAATGCCGCCGCTGGCGATGGTCACGCTGCCGCTCAACACGGCGCTGGCGTTGTTGGCGCAGATGCTCTGGTCGGGGCCCGCGTTGGCCGTGGGCGCATCCGTGAAGGTGATGGTCATCTGGTCCGTGGCGGCTGCACAGCTGCCGTTGCCCGTGGTGGTCATCGTCAGCGTCACGAAGCCCGCTGCGATCTCGCCTGCGGTGGGTGTGTACACGGCGCTGGCCGTGGTGTTGTCCGGGTTGTAGGTGCCCGCACCGCCGCTCCACACAACGCCCGTGGCAATGCTCCAACTGCCGGCCAGGGTGGTGGCGGGGTTGTTCTCGCTCACGCTCTGGTCGGGGCCAGCGTTGGCCGTGGGCGCCACGGTGTAGTTGATCTCCACCTGGTCGCTCACTGCGGCGCAGGTACCGTTGCCGGTGGTGGTGGCGATCAGGGTCACGGATCCGTTGGCCACTTCAATGGGCGAAGGTGTATAGGTGATGTTCTGTGCGGTGCTGCCCGGCGCATACAGGCCGGTGCCGCCGCTCCATTGCACGCCGGTGGCCACGGTGATGGCCGCATTCAGGGTGGCCGTGCCGTTGTTGCCGCAGAGGGTCTGGTCCGCACCGGCGTTCACCGTGGGCGCAGGGGTGAAGGTGTACTGCACCTGGTCGGTCACCGGATTGCACAGGCCGTTGCCGGCACTGGTGAGGGTGAGCGTTACGCTGCCATTGGCGATCTCCGCTGCCGTGGGCTGGTAGGTGGCATTGAGGGAGATGCTGTTCGGGCTGTACGTGCCGTTGCCGCCGCTCCACACACCGCCGGTTGCGCCGGTCACCGTGCCGTTCAGGGAGATGGTGGCCGCATTGGCGCACACGCTGCCGTCCGCTCCGGCATCGACGATGGGTGCGGGGGTGTAGAAGATGGTCTTGCTGTCCACGGCGGGCGTGCAGTTGCCGTTGCCGGTGGTGGTCAGCGTGAGCGTCACTTGGCCTGCGGCGATGTCGGCCGCGCTGGGCGAATAGGTGGCGTTGAGCGTGTTGGCGTTCGGGGTGAAGACGCCCGAGCCGCCGCTCCACGTGCCCCCGGTGGCGATCACCACGCTGCCGCCCAGGGCCACGGCCCCATTGTTGGCGCAAACGGTCACGTCAGCCCCGGCGTTGGCCGTGGGCGCGTCCGTGAAGGTGAGCACCACTTGGTCGGTCACCGCGTTGCAGAGCCCGTTTCCGGTGGTGGTGAGGGTGAGCGTCAATGTGCCGTTGGTGATCTCCGTGCCCGTGGGGGTGTAGATCGCGCTCATGTTGGTGGTGCTGGGGTCGAACGTGCCGTTGCCGCCGCTCCACACACCGCCGGTGGCCACGGTGAAGGCACCGGCCAGGGTGGTCACGGGGTTGTTGGCGCAAAGTGTGCGGTCCGCACCGGCGTTGGCCGTGGGGGCCGGGGTGATGCTGTAGGTCACTTGGTCGGTAACGGCGCTGCAATTGCCGTTGCCCACCGTGGTGAGCGTGAGGGTCACGCTGCCCGCCGTGCGCTCGGCGGCGCTGGGCGTATAGGTGGCATTGAGCGTGCTGCTGTTGGGGCTGTATGTGCCCGTGCCTCCGCTCCAGATGCCGCCTGAAGCGCCGCCCACCACGCCCGCCAAGGTGATGGCCGCGTTGTTGGCGCATACCGTGCCGTTCAGGCCGGCATCCACGGTGGGCGCCGGGGTGAAGGTGATCACCTTGCTGTCCGCCACCTGGCCGCAGTTGCCGTTTCCGGTGGTGGTGAGGGTGAGCGTCAGGGTGCCTGCGGCCAGTTCCGCCGGGGTCGGTGTGTAAGTCGCGTTAAGCGCCGTGTTGTTGGGGGTGAAGGATCCCAGGCCGCCGCTCCAGATGCCGCCGGTGGCCACCGTGATACTGCCGTTCAGGGCCACGTTGGCGTTGTTCACGCACACGCTGGCATCCACGCCGGCATTGGCGGTGGGCGCCGGGGTGAAGTTCAGTACCACGTTGTCGCTCACCGCCGTGCAGTTGTTGTTGCCGGTGGTGGTCAGCGTCAGTGTCACCGATCCATTGGCGATCTCGGTGGCCGTTGGCGTGTAGCTGGCATTGAGGTTGTTCGCGCTGGGGCTGAAGGTGCCCGCGCCACCGCTCCACACCACGCCGGTGGCCACGGTGAATCCGCCCGAAAGGTTGGCTACCGCGTTGTTGGCGCAGAGGCTTTGGTCAGCACCGGCGTTCACGGTGGGCGCCGGGGTGATGGTGAAGATCACCGCGTCGCTCACGGCATTGCACAGGCCGTTGCCGGCACTGGTGAGCGTGAGGGTCACGGTGCCTGCGGTGCGCTCGGCGGCCGTGGGCGTGTACACGGCAGTGAGCGTGGTGTTGTTGGGGCTGTAAGTGCCCGCACCGCCGCTCCAGATTCCGCCGGTGGCGCCGGTGACACTGCCCGCCAGGGTGACTGCGGCGTTGTTGGCGCACACGGTTCCGTCTGCTCCCGCGTTCACGATCGGCGCGGGCGTAAAGGTGACCAGTTTGCTGTCGCTCACCACGGCGCAGTTGCCGTTGCCGGTGCTGGTGAGCGTAAGTGTCAAGGTGCCGCCGGCCAGTTCTGCCGGGGTGGGCGTGTAGGTGGCGTTGAGGGTGGTGTTGTTCGGGGTGAAGGATCCCGCGCCGCCGCTCCACACGCCGCCCGTGGCCACGGAAACGCTGCCGTTCAGGGCCACGGCTGCATTGTTGGCACACACGGTGGCGTCTGCACCGGCATTCACCGTGGGCGATGGCGTGAAGCTCAGCATCACGTTGTCCGCTACGGAATTGCAGTTGTTGTTGCCGGTGGTGGTCAGCGTCAAGGTCACACTGCCGTTGGCGATCTCGGTGGCCGTGGGCGTGTAGGTGGCCCCGGCGTAGTTGGCGCTGGGGTTGTAGATGCCCGCACCGCCGCTCCAGGTCACGCCCGTGGCCACGGTATAGCTGCCGTTAAGAGTGGCCACCGGATTGTTCGCACAGAGCGTTTGGTCCGCACCTGCATTCACTGTCGGAGCGGGCGTGATGGTGAAGGTCACCTGATCGTTCACCGCGGTGCAGAGACCGTTGCCCGTGCTGGTGAGCGTAAGGGTCACCGTGCCAGCCGTGCGTTCGGCCGCGCTGGGCGTGTACACCGCGCTCAGCGTGGAGGCGTTGGGGCTGTACGTGCCCGTACCACCGCTCCATACGCCGCCCGAGGCGCCTGTTATTGTGCCGGCCAGCGTAATAGCCGCATTGTTGGCGCACACGGTGCCGTTGATGCCCGCATCCACCACGGGTGCCGGGGTGAAGTCGATCACCTTGGTGTCCGTGGCCGGGTTGCAGCCACCGTTGCCGGTGGTGGTCAGCGTGAGGGTCAGCGTGCCCGCCGCGATTTCCGCAGCCGTGGGCGTGTAGGTGGCATTGAGCGCGGTGTTGTTCGGCGCGAAGCTGCCGGCACCGCCGCTCCATACACCGCCTGTGGCCAAGGTCACACTGCCGCCGAGCACCACGCTGGCGTTGTTCGCGCAGCGCGTCACGTCCGCACCGGCGTTGGCCGTGGGCGCAGGCGTGAAGGTGAGCACCATGTTGTCGCTCACAGCCGTGCAGTTGTTGTTGCCGGTGGTGGTCAGCGTCAAGGTCACGCTGCCGTTGGCGATCTCGGTGGCCGTGGGCGTGTAGGTGGCGTTCACGTTGTTGGGACTGGGGCTGAAGGTGCCCGCACCGCCGCTCCAGGTGGCCCCGGTGGCCACGGTGTAGCTGCCGGCCAGGGTGGCCACTGCGTTGTTGCCGCATAGGCTTTGGTTGGCGCCCGCGTTCACCGTGGGGGCCGGAGTGATCGCATAGGTCACTTGATCGGAAACGGCCGTGCAGAGGCCGTTCCCGGTGCTGGTCAACGTAAGCGTTACCGTGCCTGCGGTGCGTTCCGCAGCGCTCGGGGTGTACACGGCATCGAGCGTGTTGGCGTTGGGGTTGTACGTGCCCGTGCCGCCGCTCCACGTGGCGCCGGTGGCCACGGTCACGCTGCCGTTCAGGGTGATGGCCGCGTTGTTGGCGCACACGCTGCCATTGGCGCCCGCGTTCACCGTGGGCGCCGGAGTGATGTTGATCACCTTGGTGTCGGTGACCGCATTGCAGTTGTTGTTGCCGGTGGTGGTGAGCGTGAGCGTGACGATGCCCGCAGTGATCTCCGCAGGGCTCGGCGCGTAGGTGGCGTTCAATGTGGCGTTGTTCGGGTTGTAGGATCCCGCACCGCCGCTCCACACGCCGCCAGTGGCCACGGTCACGCTGCCGTTCAGCACCACGTTGGCGTTGTTCGCGCAGCGGGTCACATCCGCTCCGGCATTGGCCGTGGGCGCCGGTGTGAAGTTCAGCACCACGTTGTCCGATACGGCGTTGCAATTGTTGTTGCCCGTGGTGGTGAGCGTAAGCGTCAGACTGCCGTTGGCAATCTCGGTGGCCGTGGGCGTGTAGGTGGCGTTCACATTGTTGGCGTTCGGGCTGAAGGTGCCCGCTCCGCCGCTCCAGGTGGCGCCGGTGGCTACGGTGTAGGTACCGGCCAAGGTGGCCGTGGCATTGTTGGAGCAAATGTTCTGGTCGGGCCCGGCATTCACCGTGGGTGCAGGCGTAATAGCGAAGGTCACCTGGTCGCTCACCGGATTGCACAAGCCGTTGCCCGTGCTGGTGAGGGTAAGGGTCACCGTGCCGGCGGTGCGCTCGGCAGCGGTAGGCGTATAAACAGCGTTCAGCGTGGCCGCATTGGGGTTGTACGTGCCGCCGCCACCGCTCCACGTGCCGCCGGTGGCACCGGTCACGCTGCCGGCCAGTGTGATGGCCGCGTTGTTGGCGCATACCGACCCATTGGCGCCGGCATTCACCACGGGCGCGGGCGAGAAGGTGATCACCTTGGTGTCGCTGGCACTGTTGCAGCTGCCATTGCCCGTGGTGGCGAGGGTGAGCGTAAGCGTGCCTGCGGCAATTTCTGCAGCCGTGGGCGCATAGCTCGTGGTGAGGCTGGTGTTGTTGGGGGTGAACACGCCGGTGCCGCCGCTCCACGCGCCGCCGGTGGCCACGGTCACGCTGCCATTGAGGGACACGGCCGCGTTGTTCGCGCACACGGTGGCATCAGCGCCCGCATTAGCCGTGGGGGCCGGGGTGAAGGTGATCTGCATCTGGTCGGCAACCGCAGTGCACAAGCCGTTGCCGGTGGTGGTGAGCGTGAGGGTTACGGAACCATTGGCCACCTCCGTCGCAGTAGGCGTATAGGTGGCGTTCATGTTGGTGGTGCTGGGGTCGAAGCTGCCCGCACCGCCACTCCAAACGCCGCCGGTGGCCACGGTGAAGCTGCCGTTGAGGGTAACTGCGGCGTTGTTGCCGCACACGGTGCGGTCGGTGCCTGCATTCACCGTGGGTGTCGGCGTGATCGTCCAGGTCACCTGGTCGCTCACCGCGTTGCAGGTGCCGTTGCCCGCGCTGGTCAGGGTGAGGGTTACGGTGCCGGCCGTGCGCTCTGCCGCAGTGGGCGTGTAGGTTGCGTCCAGCGTGGTGTTGTTGGGGTTGTACGTGCCCGCACCGCCGCTCCAGATGCCGCCGGTGGCACCGGTCACGCTGCCGGCCAGTGTGATGGCCGCGTTGTTGGCACATACGCTGCCATCAGCGCCCGCATTCACCACCGGTGCCGGGGTGAAGGTGATGGTGCGGCCGTCGGAAACAGCAACGCAATTGCCGTTGCCCGTGCTGGTGAGTGTGAGCGTGAGCGTGCCCCCAGCGATCTCGCCCGCCGTGGGCGTGTAGGTGGCGTTGAGGGTGGTGTTGTTCGGGTTGAATGAACCCAGCCCGCCGCTCCACACACCCCCAGTGGCACCGGCCACGCTGCCGTTCAGCGCGATGGTGGCATTGTTGGCGCAAGCCGAGCTGTTGGCCCCGGCGTTCACCGAGGTTGCCGCCGTAAAGGCCAAGTTGATCTGGTCCGCTACGGCATTGCAGCCTCCGTTGCCGGTGGTGGTGAGCGTGAGGGTCACCGAACCGTTGGCTATCTCAGTCGCCGTAGGCGTGTAGGTGGCCACCATGTTGGTGGTGCTGGGGTCGAAGCTGCCAGCGCCGCCGCTCCATACCGCGCCAGTGGCCACGGTGAAGCTGCCATTGAGCGAAGCCACGGCGTTGTTGGCGCAAAGCGATTGGTCCGCGCCGGCATTGGCCGTGGGCGCGGGGGTAATGTTGAAGGTTACCTGGTCCGTTACCGGATTGCAAGTGCCGTTACCCGTGCTGGACAAGGTGAGGGTTACGGTTCCGGCCGTGCGCTCCGCGGCGCTCGGGGTGTAGGTGGCGGTCAGGGAGTTGGCGTTGGGGCTGTACGATCCAGTGCCGCCGCTCCAGGTGCCGCCCAGGGCGCCGGTCACGCTGCCACTCAGGGTGATGGCGGCATTGTTGGCGCACACGGTTCCGTCAGCCCCTGCGTTCACCACTGGGGCCGGGGTGAATGTGATGGTGCGGCTGCTGATGGCGGGGAGGCAGTTGCCGTTGCCGGTGGTGGTGAGCACCAGGGTTACTGAACCATTGGCGATCTCGGCCGCCGTAGGCGTGTAGGTGGCGTTCAAGGTGGCATTGTCCGGGCTGAAGGAGCCCGTGCCGCCGCTCCAGGTACCGCCGGTGGCCACGGTCACGCTGCCGTTCAAGGCAATGGCCGCATTGTTGGCGCACACCGAGCTGTTGGCCCCGGCATTGGCCGTGGGCGACGGAGTGAAGGTCAATTGCACCTGGTCGTTCACCGCCAGGCAGTTGCCGTTGCCGGTGCTGGTGAGCGTAAGGATCAGCGAGCCACTGTTGATCTCCCCGGCCGTGGGCGTGTAGGTGGCGTTCACGTTGGTGGTGCTGGGGTCGAAGCTGCCCGCGCCGCCGCTCCACACCGCGCCGGTGGCCACGGTGAAACTGCCATTGAGCGCGGTGGCCGCATTGTTGGAGCAGAGCACCTTGTCCGCTCCGGCGTTCACGGTGATCGCCGGCGTGAAGGTCACCAGCATGCTGTCCTTTACGGCTTGGCACACGCCGTTGCCCGTGGTGGTCAAGTAGATCCACACCGACCCGGCCGTGATGTCCGCAGCACTGGGCGTGTAGTTGGCGTTGAGGTTGGAATTGGAAGGTGTGAATGATCCGGTTCCGCCGGTGGTCCATACGCCGCCCACGGCATCCTGGATGCTGCCGCTAAGCGCCACCACGGGGTTGTTGGTGCAAACGAACTGGTCCGTGCCGGCATTGGGCACGGGCTTGGGCTGGAAGGTGAGCGTGAGCGCATCGTCCTCGGGTTCACATGGGCCCGTTGAGGTAAGCGTCAACGTGACGCTCCCCAAGGCGATATCACCGATGCTGGGCTCATAGGTGGCGTTGAGCGCGTTCGCGTTGGGCTGGAAGGTGCCGCTGCCCGTGGTGGTCCATACGCCGGTGGTGCTGCCCCCGGTAACGGTGCCCGTCAGGCTGGCGGTTTCTCCCGCGCACAGGTTCTGGTCCGCACCGGCGTTCACTTCGATCTTGCCGGAGAACTCCGAGAAGAAGCCATAGCGGCAACCGCTGCCGGCCCCGCCATTGATCACGCCCAAGGAAAATACGTCAGCGGAATTGCTGACCACAATGCCTTGGGTAACGGGGATCTGGGTGGTGTTGTACTGGATGTGCGCGGCCTTCCATTCACCGTTGGTGCCCGGCACGGTTTTGAAGGCCGTGCCCGGGATCGTTGCCGTTCCTGGGCCCGTAACGGTAAAGCTGTTCTCGGCCCCTGTGCGCACAAGCAAGTTCAAGAAGAAGCCCTCGTTGGTGGAACGCGTGAAGCCCACCTGCTGGCTGCCTGCGCAGTTCAGCGGCGGCAGGATGGCCATGCCCATTTCACAACCGAAACCCGTGACGTGGATGGCGTACACCGGCTTGGACGTGTGCATATACGTGGCGTTGTCCGTGGCACCGCTCAGGTAGTCCATGTCTTGGCGGTAGTACTGCCCAGCGAACAGGGTGGCAACGGGCGTGGGGCTGCCGTCGATGAACACCTGGGTGTTGTTCTCCACCGCCATCAGGAAGGTGGATTCATCGCCGTTGTTGTACAGCGATCCTTTCACGGCGATGTAATCAGTGCCAAGGATGTTCACCGGCACGATCTGGTCCAGCATCAGGTCGTAGCAACCGCCGCTGGGGTTGTGGTTGCTGTCGTCCTTGATGGTGATGGCGATGGGCTTGTCCGAAAGCACGGCCGCACCCGAGGGGTGCGTGGTGGGGTCGGTGTAGTTGGCGTAGTTGGTGTTGGCGCAGGAATAGGTCTGGCCCTTGTTCAGGTTCACCACGAAGGGCACCAACGCCGGATGGCCGTCCACAGCCACCGGCGAATAGATCAACACCGAGGTGTTATCCTCGGTGGCCACGATATCGAAGCTGGCAAAAGCCTTGTCGGCATTGTTGCCGAAGTCGTTGTTGTAAAAAGGGGCGTGCTTGTGCAGCGGGATGTAAAACTCGGTGCCCAATCCGTTGCCGCCCTTCAGGGCGATGATGTCGGGGTTGTTGGTGTTGCTGCTTTCGTAGTAGCAGGTGATGTTGGCCGTGGAAGTAACGTACAGGCCCGTATTGCACACCGTGTTCGTCGGGCGCGTTTCCAACTGGGCCTTCAGGGAAGTCATGTTGTACCGCACCGAGCTGTTGGCCGGTACGTTGATCACGATGGGAGACCCTCCATTGAATGCGGGGCGCGCCGGTTGCGCGATGGTCACCACCGCCGCTGTGCTACCCGCGGTCACGTTAAAAAAGATCGGCTCATCACCGGGCGTGTTGTGAAGACGGGTCACGTCGGGTGGTGCCATCCAGAACTCCATACCGGTTTGGGCATGCAATCCGGTGAAGCCCAAAAGCAACAACAGTGCGGCAAGTAGCTGTTTCATGGTCGTCTTGCTCCAACCCGCAGGGGGTTGATCGCGGCCGGTTTACGGGGAGGGGTGGTTCCGTGTTTCATTCGTCGGCCAAATCCGTCAATTCATCGAATCCGCTACCATTTGGCCTGCCCAACCACGCAAACGCCGTGGTGCCCCTCTACGGGCTCCCCTGCGCTAACCGGGGAAAGGGTGTTTCGGAATGGTCAACCTCCCCCTCCCTTGAACCTGTTTCCCCGTCATCCGCTACTTTCGGACCGCATCCACGCCCATGCGCATCCTGCTGAAGTTCATCCTCTGGATCATTGCCATCCTCATTGTGCTCATTGCCCTGCTGGAAGTCACCGGCAATGGGCACATCGTCAGCGGCCTGCGCTTCACCTACCTGATTGGCCGCAGCGGGCCGGAGATCGACGACCGCAATTTTTTCCCCTTCGACACCATTGCGACCGGCACGCCGCAGCCCTGGGCGAAGAGCCGCCACTACGGCAAGCTGGCACTGGAAAATGAGCAGGTGCGCACCTTGGCCCAATGGCACACTGTGGGCTTCGTGGTGATCAAGGACGACAGCCTGCTCTTCGAGGAATACTTCAATGGCTGGTGCGATGATTCCGTGAGCAACTCCTTCAGCATGGCCAAGAGCTGGGTCAGCGTGCTCACCGGCATTGCCCTGAAGGAAGGCAAGATCACCGACCTGCACACACCGGTGGGCCGGTACCTGCCGGAGTTCGATGCGGCCGACCCCTGCCACAAGGACATCACGCTGTGGAACCTGCTCACCATGAGCACCGGCCTGGACTGGAGCGAGAGCGGAGCCAACCCCTTCAGCGACAACGCCAAGGGCTATTACGGCCAGGACGTGCGCAACCTGGCCATGGACCAGCCTTGCCGCGAAGCGCCGGGCAAGGAGTTTGACTACATCAGTGGCAGTACCCAGATCATGGCCGACGTGTTGCAGAAGCTCTACGGCACGCCACTGAACAAACTGGTGGAAGAGAAACTCTGGAAGCCGCTCGGGGCGGAACACACGGCGTACTGGGGCAAGGACCGCAAGGACGGCGACTTCAAGGCCTTCTGTTGCCTGTACGCCACCGCGCGCGATTTCGCCCGCATCGGCCAGCTTTGGCTGGACAGCGGCGAATGGGACGGAACCCGCCTTGTACCGCTGGAGTACTGGAAGCAGTCCATCACTCCTGCAGCGCTCACCGACGATGGCCAGCCCAACCAGCGTTACGGCTATTACTGGTGGTTGGGCTCGCTGGACGGCCAGCCCTTCTACTATTGCAGGGGCTTCCGGGGCGAATACACCGTGGTGCTCCCGCAGGAACGCCTCGTCATGGTGCGCACCGGCATGATCCATGAGGACCGCACTCCCGGCTTGGTGCCGGAGGACGTGCTGGCCTATGTCGCGATAGCGCGAAAGCTGGCGGCAAGCGTTTCCTCCTACTGAGGTGGTGATGAAGATCCGGTTGCCGAAGCAGGCACCGGTGCGGTGAAGAAGTGAAGGGGTGAGGAAGGGCGCGACTTCCCCACATCCTTACCTCCCCCACCTTCCATCTGATCGACCGCATCTTTGCCAGCGCCTCATGAACTGCCGTTGCGCTCCCGGCACCATTGCGGCCTATCCCGAGCCTTCCATCGTGCTGCCCATACCCAACCGTGGTAAATCCCGGTGGAAACGAAGCATGCCCCCAACAGCCTTATTGCCAATTACGCATTCAACAGCAGACAACCTACTTGCCCTTTTCCCGCATGTTTTTTCCGCAGAGGTCGCCCCGTAGGCCCCGCTACACAACGACCTCTGCGTATCGTCCTGCAGAAAAATGGCAGCGCATCTTTGGCCGACCCTGAATGCCTATTTGGCATAACTTCCCGCACCATCCTTCCTCCACCATGCGGAACGAACACGCCATCGACCCGGCCAAGATCCTCTTCCTGGATATCGAGACGGTACCCGCCGTGCCGGAATTCAACGCGCTGGATGAGCGCACAGCCAAGCTCTTTGCGGACAAGACGCGCTTTGAGCAGGAGCGCAGCGGCAAGGCTGCCGAGGAGGTGTATGCGGACAAGGCCGGGATCTTCGCGGAGTTCGGCAAGATCGTGTGCATCGGCGTGGGCGCACTGCGGCGCGAAAACAGCGGCTGGTCGCTTCGGGCCACTTCCTTCCACGGCGATGATGAGCGCGACATCCTGGAGCGCTTCACCGCATTGCTGAACAAGAGCTACCACACGGACGGCCATTGGCTCTGCGGCCACAACGGAAGGGAGTTCGATTTCCCCTGGATCGCGCGCCGCTGCATCGTGCACGGCATCAAACTCCCCAAGCTGCTGGACGTGGGCGGCCTGAAACCGTGGGAGGTGGGCTTCCTGGACACCATGAAAATGTGGAGCTTCGGCGACCACAAGAACTTCACCTCCCTGGGGCTGCTCACCCACCTCTTAGGCATCCCCACGCCCAAAGATGACATCAGCGGGGCGGATGTGGCACGGGTGTACTACGAGGAGAAGGACCTTGAACGCATCGCCAAATACTGCAAGAAGGATGTGGTGGCTACCGCGCAGCTTTATTTGCGGCTGAAGGGGGAGGCCATGCTGCGCGAGAAGGATGTGGTGATGGTGTAGGTTGGTCCGTGCACAGGGTCCGTTAGGTTTCCCGTTAGCTTCGCCGCGTGAAGAATTTCCTGCGCATCATCGCCGTGCCTGCCTTCGTGGTGATCGCCGGCCTGTTGGCATGGCAGTGGATGACCTCGGGGCAGCAACAAGCCATTAAGGAGCAGGTGAAGCGCGTCATCGGTAAAAGCCCGCGCATGACCAATGGAACCCCGCCTGTGGCAGCCGACATGCAGGCCGGGGAAACAGGGCTGCTCACTGGCGACCCGGCACCCTTCGGCTTTGCCACGGGCCCCTGGTCAACAGTGGCTTTCGAGACGGATGGGCATACCGTACGCCCCGATCTTCAATTCAGCTTCGAGGTGCCCCCGGGGTCCGATACCACCCTGCTTTCCCGCCAGTGGTCGCATGCCGGAGCGCGTTCCTACCGGATGGCCCCCGGCGACGAGTACTCACCGGCCATCCGCCGGCGCGTCCAGGATGTCGCCCTCGGATTTTCCGCAGTGGAGGTGGGTTTGTGGGCTTGGTCGCCATCACCCGGCGTCCTCGTCACCGCCGTGGTGTCCATTGATCGCGACGGCAAGCAGGTCGCTTGGTTCGGAAAGGACATGGTCATTCCGGAGGACACTGTACGGTCCGGTGCCCGGCTCAACGGCAGTTTCCTGTTGCGCGACCTGGCGTTGGAACCAACGGACGTGGTGTCCGTCTATCTGTGGAAAAGGGGAGGCAAAGAAGCCTTCATCGACGACCTGGACCTCTTCTTCCACAGCGGCGAGGTGCCCGGCAGAAAGCTCGGCCAAGCATTCCCCTTGGATAGTACAGGAAAGGCCGCGCTCGGCTATGCCGACGTGGTGTTGCAGGAGGTGGTGCCCGATCCGGCACGGTTCAGCGCCGGGGCCCCTGCCGTGAACACCACCGTGGATGCCATCCCCATCGGCGGCACCGGGCAGCGGTGGCAATTCAAGCCGGACGAGGGCGTGGCCTATTTGTTGGACCCAGTAGGCCAACCTGCCGCAATGCTCCGCCCATGGTCCGCTACTTCCGGCAGGGACATCACCCATTTCGACCGGGTAGTGGCGGAGCCTACGGCGGAAGGCATCCGTCTTACCGGCTTCGATGTGGTCGCGAAGGATGGCGAGGAACGCATGGCCGCTTCGCCCGCACCCATGGCCGTCACCCTCCAGCTTGCCAAGGCCCCATGAAAGGCTTGCTCTGCCCAATGCTCCTGCTGCTCGTGTCGGGTTGTGCAGGCCCCGGTTCTTCGCGCAACGCCGAAGATTTCGAGGTCCTGGGCAATTGGCACCAAACGGACGAACAAGGAGCAAAAACGATCGACCTTGACTATGGCGATGCGATCGACAGCGGGTTCACCATTCCCTCGGCTCGACAAGTGGAAGGCGGGCGATTCACCTTCTCCTTCACCGTAAGGGACACCACCGGCAGCGGGCGTGCCTTCCGGTACAAATTGTACTACCGCAACGAGACATACCGGATGAACGACTCGCTCCCGGATGGCCGCATGCATCCGTTGGCGGAAGAGAATTTTTACGGCAGTTGGGACCATGCACCGGAAGGCTTCCGCAGCACCGGGCCCACCCAAGGCCGCGATGCGCTGAGGGTGGAGGACCGGTTCCGCATCCATGGTGATCCGCGGGACGAGGACAGGTTCGTGGTGGATGGGCACCGCAAGCGCTGGGCGCGGAACCCGCGCGTGGGCATGTACGAATTCCTTTTGGTGGTCCTGCCCGAAGAAGCCCTGGCAGGTTTGCCGAATGCCGTGATCAGGATCAATGAGCAACAGGACGGGCACTTCATCGATCCATTCTGGTACTTCCTCCATGGGCCGGGCTCGCATATGCCGAACGTACAAGTGCTGCGGGCTGAGGACCGGTTGAAAGTGACCGCCCGCCCACCGCTTGGCGCCGGCATTTACGTGGAAGAGCAGGAGGGCTTGTCCACCGAGGCGTTCAATGGCAGCTGCGGGAGCTCCGAAGAATTGCGCACAACAGCTCCGTTCCAGCAGTTCATCCACTATGTGGACCCCTCCACGCAGTTCTCCAACATACCGCTGATCGCCGACATGCTCGGCAACGCATACACACCGGACGACCACGACTTCAACCGAGCCTTCTTCCCAGAAGGGAGGATGGTGTCCTTGAGGCCCATGACCACCAAGCTGCCGTGCGAAACGGTGCGGTCCAACCCGGAGAACAACACCATCGAGATCCACAACCCGGCCTCCACGCCCGATCGCCTGCGCAAGGAAAACGTGGGCGTACGCTCGCGCCACGGCCTGCTCTACGGCAAGTACTCCGTGAAGTGCAAGCTCACCCCGCTGCTGAACGACTCGGACATGTGGAACGGCCTCACCAACGCCATCTGGCTGATCTACCAAGGAGCACCCGGTAACCACCGCCGCATCTGCACCAAAGACGGGTACATGGAGAACTACTGGGGCGGTGCGCAGGACAAGCGGGTACCGCAGGTGGCCTATGCGGAGATCGACTTCGAGATCCTGAAAACGCCGCTCTACTGCCCGGATGCCACCTTCCCTCCGCTTGCGCCGCAGCAGGTTGCCGTGCCGGGCCGCAGGGCCAACTGGCAGCAACCTGCCGACCGGGGCATCCCAAAAGGCATGATCACCGTCGCCTGCACCAACTGGGACATGGCTTGCCACCAACCGGTGAACTTCGCCGCAGGCTGCAACGACATCGCCCACAACGGGCAGGTCTTCTCCAGCCATCGCTGGGACGACAATTACAGGGCGCTTACGCAAAAACGGTTCGAGCCGGACGCTGAACTGTTCCGCGGCGACCACTACTGGTTCCAGATCGACTGGCGTCCCGACCAGGTGATCTGGCGCATCGGCCCCGAACTGGACGAGCTGCGCGAAGTGGGCTACATGGACAGTACCGTCACCTCCATCAGCGACGTGCAGATGCTGCTTATAGTGACCCAGGAGTTCCACAATACCAAGTGGTGGCCGGGCTCGCCGTACCAGCAAGGGTACATTCCGTTCGCCGCAAAGGACTACAAAGGGGTGATCCAGGACGTGTTGATCGAATGAGCGCGCCATGGGATCGGGGCCTTTGGCCTACGCCGGCCGACACCACAGGACTGATGCCCCTTTACTGCATGGCGGTGCTTCGCACCCCCGACCAATTCATGCACCGCTTGGAAGGTGGCGGTCTACGAAACCATCTCAGCTTCGTTTGGTGCGTGAAGTATGATATTTCGGCCGGAAGAATCTGGTACCAATAGCATCGAGCGAGTCCCACGATGCCCGGGAAGCAAGAATTCCATGATGTGAGGAGGGCGCTAAAACCCGTATTTCAAAATGCACCAGATCGCCCGGAAGCCATCCTGCCAGCCGATCTTCTTCCCCTCGGCGTACGTGCGGCCGTAGTAGCTGATGCCCACCTCGTAGATGCGTGCATCCTTTACGCGGGCCAGCTTCGCCGTCACCTCCGGCTCGAAGCCGAAGCGCTTTTCCTTCAGGTCAAGGCTTTTGGCAATATCGCTGCGGATCAGTTTGTAGCACGTCTCCATGTCGGTAAGGTTCAAATTGTTGAACGCATTGGAGAGCTGGGTGAGGAACTTGTTGCCGATGCTGTGCCAGAAGAAGAGGATGCGGTGAGGGTGGTGCCCCATGAAGCGCGAACCGTACACCACGTCGGCGAAGCCTTCCACCACGGGGCGTAGCAAATCATTGTATTCGCGCGGGTCGTACTCCAGGTCGGCATCCTGAATGATCAGGTATTCCCCGGTCGCCTCGTTGATTCCGCGGTGGATCGCCGCTCCCTTGCCCATGTTGTACGGCTGCTGGATGAAGCGGATGCCGAGTGCCGGATTGGCGGCCATGTAGCGTTCAACTGCCTGTACGGTGCCGTCCGTGCTGCCGTCGTTCACGATGATCACCTCCTTTCCAATGCCATTGACCAGCACCACATCCCGCACTTTGTCCAAGATCAGGTGGATGGTGCGCTCTTCGTTGTACGCCGGAATGATGATGGAGAGAACGGACAACGTCATCGATCGGCAAGGTGGCGGATATCATAGACCTTTATGGCTCCGTGTTCAAATAGCGGGTTGCCCAAGCAGCCTGCAAACCGTCCACGAAGTTCCTCCCCATCTCCGATCAGGTAGAAATACTTCGCTCCATGCTCGACGAAGTTCACCAGGTCGGGACAGTGCAGCTCCGGCCTGCCAAATTCATTGAATCCCACCTGATTGCTTAAGTAGAGCGTCTGACAAACCGAGATGTCCGGCGCTGCAACAATGATGTCATCCGGCCGTATTCCGTGTAGCCGTGCAATGGGCTCAATGTCAAGCAATCCGGTCATGTCCCAATATTGTGTGAGGCGCCAATGTTCCCGTTCAACCGCATTGGTGCGCATCCATCCGGCCATGGTATAATCCTGCTGCCTCATGCGGATATTGTTCATGGCAAATACCACTTGGTAGACCGTGACCAGCAGGAAAACACCCTTGAACCAGAAAGAACGGTACAGCAAGTGGCCACCGTTCCGCATGTGCCATAGCGCAATGATGACCACGGCAATTGGCAAGACTAACGGCGCAATGAAGTAATAGTCGTGGTTGTCCAACGCAATGAACCAGAGGAGGGTATAGAGGATCACTCCGCCAACAAGCACGGCGAGGAAGAGCAAGATCGCCTTTGGCAATGATCGAACATATCGGACGAGGTACAGGCCGAAAAACACCAACAAGGCATAACCAGGGAGAGTAAAAAATTGGTGAACCATGATGGTACGTGCGAAATCCCACGCTTTCGCCGCATCTTCATGTGAAAGGTCCCAAAGTGCCCATGTGCCCTGATATGAATATTCCGCACCATGCGCCCGATTGTATTGGTAACTGTACGCCACCCAGGCCGCCGTTGCCATCAATCCCACGGCGATGGAAGCCAACATTCGCCGC
This sequence comes from Flavobacteriales bacterium, assembly GCA_023957375.1. Lineage (GTDB taxonomy): Bacteria > Bacteroidota > Bacteroidia > Flavobacteriales_F > PHOS-HE28 > PHOS-HE28. The sequence goes on from JAMLHB010000003.1 coordinate 556,921, forward strand.
AGGCGCTCCTTGTTCATGCCCGGTATTGCGAACCGGTCCGGGAAAGCAAGCGCCAGCAGGCCGATCCCGGCAAGTGCCAACGGAAGCATCGCTGCCGTCAGCTTCAACAGCATGCCCAAGGCAAATGCCGCAGTTCCCAACGCCAGCTGGCTCTTCCCACCGCCTTTCATATAGCGGAGGTAAGCCAAGCAGCCCACCAGCACGAGGTCCAGTGCGGGCACGTCAGTTAAAAAGCCGATAGCGAAGTAGACGACTGCCGGAACCGTGAAAAAGAAGAGGCTGACCATGACTCCCCAAAAACGATCGTTGGTCAGCCGCTCCACTAGACGGCAAAGAGCCCATGACCCCCATGCATGGATGGCGAGCATCAACACGCGGTATGCAAACTCACTGGGCCCGATGAGTTTCCACAGCATCCCCATCACGTAGTACAGCAGCGGGAATTCACCGGCGCTCTTACCGGTGGTCAGGCCATCGGCGATAAGGCTTTGAACGCCCGGTTTGAACAAGTTCCATTCGCCAACGTAGTACTCGCGGGTCAGCGAAAGGCAGTTGGTTTGCCGCCACAGGTGATGTGCCAAGGGGCGCAAGTGCAGGATCCTGCCATATTCATAAAGGAAACACAACAAAACAAACCCGAAGGCCCACCATGCCCACAAAGGAACCCGACGTACCCATGCCCGTGGGGGAATTTTGACCATGATGCCCAAATATTCTATTAGTGTCCTATGAATTTCCCGTAGCAGATCAGGCCGGAGAGTGCCTTCTGCGGAACAAAAGTCGGTCTTTCGGGGGGAATACGGTCATTGAGAAGTGCACAGCAATGCGGACTTCCTTGGGGTTGGCACGGTGATCGAAACGGTGGTGGTGGTAGCGCGTCCCTGAAAACCATCATGCCGAGGGCGCGCTACTTGAAAGCGGATTTGGCAAAGCTTGTGGTATGATGTGCCTTAGTTGCCGAGGCCTTCAGTCGCTGCGGATACGCGTAGAGCAGCACCCGGTCGTTGCCGAAGGATAGCGTATAGCCTTGCTCTTTCATGATCGCCACGGTCTCTACCTGGCAGTCGGAAGCAGTATCAGCGATGATCAGCAATACAAGGTCGGCCGGAATTACGTCCGTGGACTCCAGGTTGTTCTCCCAGCATAAACAGGAATGGTACATGTCCACTTTCCCAAGGTAGATGTTCGGCTTGTTCTCCTCGCGCCACCGGATTGGGAAATAGCCTTTGGTGGCTTCGTAATTGCCCCACAGGATCACTTCCCCTTGCTCCGCGTAATAGTTGGAAAGGTGTCCTCCCATCCAGTTCTGCTGTCCATTGAAGAAGGCCGGTACCATGTGGCCGGTACGGGGCATTACATCCCGGGCTTCCATGATCCGGGCATAGTTGCCGTATGCGTCCTTCGCCGCTTTCATCCGGTAGTCCAACAAGCCGATGCCGGCGGCCAAGAGGGAAAGGGTCAATATATGCGCGGTGAGCCGGACACCACGCTCCTCAACAGGGCCCAGGATAATGGCAGCCCACAACAGCAACAGGAACAGGGCGAACCAGAACAGCCGTGGTGAGATATAACCTGCAGCACCATCGTCATTGGGCAGCACGACAAAGGCGACCAACAGAATGATCGCCGTGAAGAGCAATGCACCCGGGACCGCCCCAACTCCCTCAGGCAATCCTTTCCGAATAGCTTGCCAGACTCCAACAGCGACAAACAACACCCCCCCCAATCCGAGGAGTGGAGCCAACCACGACTCTGGCCCTCCACCATAGGCGTGCAATACCGGCCATTTCAGGATATAAGCGACTTGCTCCGCCCCGGATAGCCGGACAGGTGCTGCCGCTTCAACAGGGTGGCTCCAGTAGTTCACCAGCAGGACCGATGAAGGAACCATTGCCAGTGCTACGGGAAGCACGGTGCCACGGAACTTCCTGGGCAAGCTCCCGTCGTGCTTGCGGATGGAACGAAGAAGGTCCAAGGCTAAGGCAACCCCCAACGTGATGACCGCCACAAGGAACGGGAACAGATGGGAGAAGAACAGGGCCAGAAAGAGAAATCCCAAGAGGATGGCCCTTCGGCCCGAGGGTTGTTCGATCACTTGCCCGATGGCGATCAAAGCCCAAGGGAACAAGGCGATGCCGATGCAGTAGTTCATGAAGCCTAGGTACATCAGGAGTTGCTGCAGGAAGGGCAGGAACAGCAATGCCAGGTAGGCGGGGGCCCCGTGGCGTACCAGCAGGGCCCGGATGCCGAACGGCGTGAAGACCAGGTAGACCAGCCAGGCCAGCTTCTCGGCCACTGCAGCATTCACGAAAGAGGTCAGCAGGGCAACCAGCACATGCCCACTCCAGTTGGGCACCGGCACCGGGTTGAACCTAAAGTAATGCGCGATCGTTCCGTCCGGGTCCAGGAGAAGGGATCGGATGATGTGTACGTTATAGGCGTGCGCCCCGCTGTCCATGGTGATGAACCGGGGCGGTATCAGTACCGGCAAGGCAAATAACAAGGCGAGAACGAACAGGGTCACCCCGCTGTTGCTGAGCCTTTTCAAGAGAGCCATGTCAAGCTTCAACTTTTATGTCACCGGCCTTGCGGGACAATGAGACATCCTCACCCCCCATTCCCTTCACCTCTCCGTGCTGCCGTCGTTTACGATGATCACCTCCTTTCCAATGCCATTGACCAGCACCACATCACGCACCTTGTCCAAGATCAGGTGGATGGTGCGTTCCTCGTTGTAGGCGGGAATGATGATGGAGAGCAGGATCATGCTGCCTGCGAAAGTCGGTGTTTTCGCCATATCGGAGATGTGCAGGCCCCTTTCATTGCAGCACCCATAGTTCCAGGTCGTCCACGTAGATCGCCGGCTCGTGCTTCAGCTGCCTGATCTCCAAGTGGACCGAGTCCCCCGGAAGCAGCGGGCCTTCCATGCCCACAGGCGCCACCACGCGTTGCCACCTTCCCCACTGCCGCATTTGGTCGGAGGAGTTGACCGCTGCGCGCACGATCTCCTTCCCGCCCCTGAACACCTGCAGCAACGGCGATACCCAGTTGGTGCCTTCCTGCTGGGCCACCATCATCGTCGCCATGAGCTGAAGGCCGGGGCTGCCAATGGTATCGGGCACCACCCAGTTGATGTCCGTGGTGCGGTGTATGGTGCTGTCGAAACAAACGCTGTACTGCCCGCCCGCGTGGTATTCCGCCGTGCGCCCAGGTGTTCCCGGGGCCTCAAATCCTTGGTGGAACCGGTACAGCACGGTAGGCGGCGTGCGCCAGCGCTCATCACGGTACAGGTTGGTGTTCACCGCTTCAGAGCGGTACAGCAGGGTCCAGTGCGCGGTGTCCACCTGGTCCATCCCGTCGTATTCCACGATGTAGTAGTTCGCCGGAACGTACCGGCCAGGAGCGATGCGCGGATAGGCCGTGATCCATTGCAGGCTGTCGCGTTCGCGGTAATAGCGCAAGCTGCCGTATGTCTCAAAACCGGTGGCCACGGTGATGGTTCCGCGGAGGGCATCGATCGGGGCGTGGTCTTTTTCAATGATCTCCAGCATCCGGGATGCTTCACCCGAGGGCTTCCATTCCACGGCGTAGGTGGTGTTGAGGCTTCTGCCTTGATGGTACAGTAATGGGATGCACCAAAGCACGGCCATGACCACCGGTGTGCGTTGCGGCCAAGCCACCAACCCGGATACCAGGATGTAGGCTGCAAGAGGCAGCAGGAACAGTGCCGTGCGTGTTTGGGGGAAGGGCACACCGAAGAGGATGTACTGGAGGGTGAAGCCGGCCAAGACGGCTGCCAAAATGATCATTCCGAAGCCCATGGGCCGCAGATGGCCCGTCCATCGCCCGCGCAGGGCGGCTACCCAGGTAGCCAAGCTGCAGGCGGCAACTCCGCCGATCACCGCGCCCGTGATCCCCAATACCGGCCAGCGATAGGGTTGATGATACAGGAACTTCATCCCGAAGGTGCCCATCATGCAATGCCAAAGCGAATCACAGCCGAAGTTGAGCGAGCCGCCCTGCGCGAGCAACAGGGCATTGGGCAGCACCAAGGCGAGCCCGGCGACCGTCACTCCGCCCAATACGGCCGCCTGCCCCCATGGGAAACGCCCGCTGCGGCCCTTCCCCATGGCCCAAACTGCCGCAAAGGCCACAGCGTAGGCCAGCAGATAAGTGACCATGATCACGTGGGACATGGCGGCCAACACGGCGCAGATCGTGCCGAAAGCAATGTTCCGCAGATGCCTTCCCCCGTTGAAATAGCGCGTGGCATGCCAAAGGCTGAGCATCATCCAAGCGTTGGCCAGTCCATAACCCCGTGCCAGGGAGAAAAAATCCAGCAGGTAGGGATGCACGTTCAGTAGCAGGAAGGCCGCAATGGCCAACACGCTGCTCCGGGCCTGCAGCGCGATGCGTGCAGTGGCATAGAGATAGAGGGCATGGCCCGCCAAGTTGGGCAGGCGCAAGGCTAGCTCACTGTTGCCGAAAAGGCGGTCGGCCAAGATCATCCCCCACACGTTCAACAGGTGATGGTTGCCGCCCATGCCATCATGCTCACGCTGGAAGAACATGCCCGGCACCACGTGGCGCACGTAGGTCCAGCTTTCATCCCATGTGAAAGAGACCTTTACCGCGCGCAGCACCGTGTAGGCCAACAGGGCCACCGCAATAACCAGGATCACCGCTGGCGCCAACCATCTCGGGGCCCGATTCCCGCCGCCCCAGGCCTGATCCGCACGATGCATGGCCGCAGGGGCTTGCCTCAGAGCACCATTTCCGGCACGTCGGCAGAAGCTACCAGCCGCCCCTCCGTCTTCGCCTTGATCTCCTCCACGCTTACCCCGGGCGCCCGTTCCTTGAGGATGAAGCCCTCCGGCCCCACGTCGAACAGGCCCAGGTCCGTGAGCACCCGCTTCACGCAGCCCACGCCGGTGAGCGGCAGGCTGCAGCGCTTCAGCAGCTTGCTCTCCCCGTGCTTGTTGGTGTGCATCATGCACACGATGATGTTCTGCGCGCTGGCCACCAAGTCCATGGCGCCGCCCATGCCCTTCACCATCTTGCCGGGGATCTTCCAGCTGGCGATGTCGCCGTTCTCGGCCACCTCCATGGCACCCAGCACGGTGAGGTTCACCTTCTGGCCGCGGATCATGGCAAAGCTGGTGGCGCTGTCGAAGATGGCCGAGCCGGGCAATAGTGTAACGGTTTGCTTGCCCGCGTTGATCAGGTCGGCATCCTCCTCTCCTTCGTACGGGAACTCACCCATGCCCAGGATGCCGTTCTCGCTTTGCAGCGTCACGTTGATGCCCGGCGGGATGTGGTTGGCCACCAGCGTGGGGATGCCGATACCGAGGTTTACGTAATATCCGTCCTGCAGCTCGCGCGCCACGCGCTTCGCCATCTGGTTCTTGTCCAAGGCCATGAAGTTCCTGTCTTGATGAAGTCTCCAAATGTAAGGACCTCGGGTTAGGAGGTTTGCGCGAGGATGCTCCGCCCCGCCCACCTGCCCATGGCAAAGCAGCCCTGCAGCAGGAAGCCGCCGGTGGGCGCGTCCCAGTCCACCATTTCGCCGATGGCGTACAAGTGCGGATGCCGTTTCAGCGAGAAGTCCGCGTTCAATTCCCCCACGGGAATACCCCCCACGGTGGAGATGGCCTCGCCCAGGGGGCGCAGGCCGGTGACGGGTATGCGCAGGTCCTTGACCGCTTCGGCGAACCGTTGCGGTGAAGCAACCACTTCCTTCGGCGTAAAAGCCTTCACCAGCGCGAGCTGCACGCGGTTCATGCCCACGGCTTCGCCGAAGTGCCTGGTAGCCTTGTTGCCGATGCGTTCCACCAAGCGATCAACGCTGCTGTCCGGTTTCAGGTCCGCGTGCAACACGGTTTCTCCATCGCGCAGCGCGGGAACCACGGGGTAGATCGCGTTGCCTTCCAGCCCGTGCTTGGTGATGGTGGCCTCGCCCCATGCGCCCTGCTTGCCTGCCGCGAAGCGCACGTTCTTCAACGGTTTGCCCTCGTGTGCCTGGATGAAAGCTTCGGGCCACGGCACCTCCACCCCGCAATTGGATGCCTGGAACGGCCGTGCCTCGATGCCGATGGGCTTGAACAAGGCAGGCCAGATGCCGGTGGATCCCGTAACGGGCCAAGAGGCACCGCCCAGCGCAAAAAGCACGTGGTCCGCTTCCAGGGTGAAGGGCCCATTGCGGTTCTCCATGCATACACCGCCCTGTGCATCAAAACCGATGAACACATGCTCGGTGTGCAGGCGTACGCCGTGCTGCAACAGCCGTTGGCGGATCCGTTCCAGCACGTCGATCGGCTTGACGCCCTTCACCGGGAACACGCGGCCACTGGTGCCGGTGTAGGTATCGATGCCCAGTACGGCCAGCCATTCGCGCAGGTCCATGGGCCCGAACGCAGTGAGTGCTTCATCGAGGAAACCGGCCGGGGCGTAGTGTTGTAACAGCGCCTTCCCTTCCGCAGCGTTCGTCAGGTTGAAGCCGCCCTGGCCCGCCACAAGAAACTTGCGGCCGGGGTGTTTGCCGTGCTCGTACAGGTCCACTTCGGCGTGGGGTGCCAAGGTGTCGGCGGCCATCAGCCCCGCAGGGCCCGCGCCGATGATAGCGATGCGCATGGTGCAAAGAAGCACATTCGGCGGTCATGGCCAATTTTGCCGGCTCCATGTTCGGCGGTTCACGCTTACTCTTCTCGCTGCCCCTGCTGCCTTTGGCGGTTGGCCTCCACGCCCAGGTGGTGAACATCGAAGGCCGCCGCTTTGTGAACGACACCGTGCCATGGCAGGGTTATGTGTCTTTCCGCTTCAATGTCTCCGAAAGCGGGCAGCGTTCCTTGAACTTGGGCCTCAACGGAGCCGTGCAGTTCATCGATGACCGCGACCGCTGGTTCTTTGTGAACGACCTTGCCTTCAGCCAGGTGGAGGCCAACGAGTTCCTCAACACCGGCTTCCAGCACCTGCGCTACAACTACCGCGCAGATTCCCTGTGGACCGGCGAGGCCTTTGCCCAGGCCCAGTACAACAAGCCCCTGCAGTTGGACCTGCGGTTGACCCTTGGTGCCGGACCGCGCCTAACGGCATTGAACGCTGAAAAGTGGCGCGTGAACCTCGGTACCGCGCTGATGCTGGAAAACGAACACAACGCCCAGGGACCGCCCCTGCCGCAAGGCCGCAGCAGCAGTTACGCATCGGTCACCCTGAAGTTCAGCGCCCTGGCCAGCCTCACCACGGTGGTGTACTACCAGCCCAAGGTCTTCGACGCCAGCGACCACCGCATCGCCATTGAAGGAGGCTTGGTGGTGAACGTCACCAAGCGGCTTACCTTGGAGAACCGCTTGAACCTGCTCAAGGACAGCGCCCCGCCACCGGGCGTGGAACAACTGGTCTACACCTGGAGCAACCTGTTCGGCTACCGTTTCTAGGGCTTGATCCTCCTCCATAAGTTTGAACCCATGGACCATGGCACAGGCCGGATCCCCCGGAATTTAATAACCGCCTTGGCTGCGGCTAGCATCACAATGGCAGTGCAGGGGCAAGTCTCCGTTGGCTTTCGCGGCGGGGTGAATTGGGCTAAGGTGAACAGCAAGGAGGGGCTGGTGGGCACACCACCAACCCGGTTGGGTCCCACTGGTGCCGTGGTGTTCAGTATCCCGGTGGCCAAGTCGCTCACCTTGGTGCCGGAAATAGGGTTCACCCAACGGGGCTATGGCGCGGAGGCCTCTCCCATCACGTTTTACGGGGGACAGAAGCTGGCGCTGGACTATGCGGACCTGGGCTTGTTGGTACGGGCGCATGTGGCCGAGGGGCCTCCGACCCGCCCGTATGTGCTGGCCGGTGCCACCGTGGGTTACCTCGTGGGGGCGCGGCTGTTCGAGCTTGACCCGTGGACGAACAACTACAAAGGCACCGTGCTCGACCCGGGCGATGTACACACAAGTCCGTGGAGCAGTGGGCACATGAACCGCTGGAACGTGGACCTCTGCGCCGGGCTGGGCTTTATGTTCACTGCGGGGCGATCGCAGGTGTTTGTGGAAGGCCGGTACCAGTATGGCCTCACCAACATCTGGAACGATGTGCCGGTGGCGGACATCAACGGCTCACCGGTCGGAGTGCTTCAGGGCTATGACCGCAGCATCAGCGTATCGCTGGGCTGGTTGATCCCCTTGGGCGTGGAAGCCGGAAAGGGTGGTGAAGCACCTTCGGAGTAGCAGCAGTGTGGGGGGATGGCCGCAGTTGGCAGGTAGCAGGTGGCAGGTAGCAGGTGGCAGTCCTTCGGCTCCGCTCAGGACCAGGTGGCAGTTGCCTGGCAATGATGCGCCACGGACAACGCACGACCGTCAACCACACGCTCATACCGTTGTCATTGGTGTCCGGGATAAGCATCGGCATAGGTCGGAACGCCCTGGCCTGTATGGAAATGGATGGGGCGTGCAACGAAGCTCCCCGTGTCAGGAACACCGGCTGCGACACCCTCCGGGGTCGAATACCATGTGGTGGGCAAATGCTACAAGCTGCGACCCCTCCGGGGTCAAGAACCCAGCGTCAACAAAGGGGCCTGACCCCGGAGGGGTCAAAGCTTATCGACTAACAGGCCCGTGTGTGCGCCGACCCCGGAGGGTGTCGCAGCCGGTGTTGGGATGTTGTCCCGGACGCCAGTGATACCGTTGTGACAAGCAATATGGTCCGATCTCATCTTCGCCTTACCCGACCATTTTCTTGTACGCACGGCATTTACCACTGTAGGCATTCGGATCGTCCTTTGGACTGATCCCGAATGTCACATTGGTATCACTTGAACGCCGCGATCCCGGTCACATCATGCCCGGTGATCAGCAGGTGGATGTCGTGGGTGCCTTCGTAGGTCACCACGCTTTCCAGGTTCATCATGTGGCGCATGATGGGGTACTCGTTGGTGATGCCCATGCCGCCGAGCATCTGCCGCGCCTCGCGGGCCACGGTGAGGGCCAGGTGCACGTTGTTGCGCTTGGCCATGCTGATCTGCGCGGTGGTGGCGCGGCCCTCGTTGCGCAGCACGCCTAAGCGCCAAGTGAGCAGCTGGGCCTTGGTGATCTCGGTGATCATCTCGGCGAGCTTCTTCTGTGTGAGCTGGAAGCCGCCGATGGGCTTGCCGAACTGGATGCGTTCCTTGCTGTATCGCAGCGCGGTGTCATAGCACTCCATGGCCACGCCCAGCGTGCCCCAGGCAATGCCGTAGCGGGCACTGTCTAAGCAGCCCATGGGCGCGCCTAAGCCGGTCTTGTTGGGCAGCAGGTTGGCCTTGGGCACCTTCACGTTGTCGAACACCAGCTCGCCGGTGGGGCTGGCGCGCAGGCTCAACTTGCCGTGGGTGGTGGGCGTGGTGAAGCCTTCCATGCCGCGCTCCACGATCAGGCCGTGGATGCGGCCTTCGGTGTTCTCGGCCTTGGCCCATACCACGGCCAGGTCGGCGAAGGGTGCGTTGCTGATCCACATCTTGGCGCCGTTCAGCAGGTAGTGGTCGCCCTTGTCCTGGAAGGTGGTGACCATGCCGCCGGGGTTGCTGCCGAAGTCGGGTTCGGTGAGGCCGAAGCAGCCGATCTTCTTGCCCTGCACCATGTCGGGCAGCCACTTCTTCTTCTGCTCCTCGGTGCCGTACTTGTAGATGGGGTACATGGCCAGCGAGCCTTGCACGCTGCACAGGCTGCGCAGGCCGCTGTCGCAGCGCTCGATCTCCTGCATGATCAGGCCGTAACTGATCTGGTCCAGTCCGGGCCCACCGTATTCCGCAGGCAGGAAAGGGCCGAAGGCGCCCACCTCGGCCAGGCCGGGAATGATGTCCTTGCTGAAGGAGGCCGTCTCGAAACGCTCCTCGATGATCGGCTTGAGGTGCTTGCTCACATGCTCGCGCACGGTGCTGCGGATCAGTTTGTGCTCTTCGGTGAGCAGTTCGTCCACTAAGTAATGGTCGTGTGCTTGGAAGAGGTCGGTGGCCGTGCGGGGGGCGGTTTTGGCGGTAGTGCTCATTCTTGCGGGATGGGGCCGCGAAATTAGGCATGGCCGCATTGGCCTGCCATGCAGGTACTTTTGCGGTGCGATGGATCAACTTCGGGCGGTGGATGCACTTGCCGACGGGTGGCTTGCCGGGATACTGCTGGTGTGCACAGGCGTGCTGGCCTGGGTGAACTTGGCCTCGCCGCGCCAGTGGGTGGTACTCTCCCGGTCGTTCGCCTCCTTTCGCTTGGGGCGCCACCGGCTGCGGGAAGAACTGAACATGCGCGACCGCACCTTGAGCGGCCTGGCGCTGATGTCCACTGCGGTGGTCGCGCTGTTCGCCTACCAGGTGTTGCTCTACCACGGCTGGGTGGCGCCCGGCAGCGCTGCCTTCCTACGGGTGCTGCTGGTGGTGGCAGGCGTGGTGCTGGCCCAGGTGCTGGTGCTGCTGGCCTTGCGCCTGCTGCCCTCCCGTGACGGGGGCATGAAGGAATACCTCTTCACCTTGATCGTGTTCCATGTGGTGCTTGGGCTGCTGCTGCTGCCCGTTACGGTCCTGATGTCCTTCCCCCCGAACGTAGCCTGGCGCGAATGGGCCTGGTTGGCCGGCGCGGCCATTGTGGCGGCCACCGTGTTGTTCCGGTGGGCGCGCGCCGTGGTGGTGGGCGTGGGCAACGGCACCCCGTTGCGATATATTTTCATCTACCTTTGCACGCTCGAAATGCTACCCGCCGCACTCGCCCTGGAACATGTGTCGCGGATCGTTCCCCCAGTGCAATAACCCTAAGCCTCGCGGAACTTGAAGATCAAGAATATACTCGTCACGCAGCCGGCCCCCACGGACGAAAAGTCCCCTTATTGGGCGTTGGCCAAGAAGTTCAGCCTGAGGATCGACTTCCGGCCCTTCATCCGCATTGAGCCCGTGCCGGGGCAGGAGTTCCGGCAGGAACGCATCGCGGTGCTGGACTACAGCGCCATCGTGCTCACCAGCCGCAACGCCGTGGACCACTTCTTCCGCATGTGCAAGGAGCTGCGCATCACCGTGCCCGAGGGCATGAAGTACTTCTGCGTGAGCGAGAGCGTGGCCTACTACCTCCAGAAGCACATCACCTACCGCAAGCGGAAGGTCTTCATCGGCAAGCTCACCTTCGGCGACCTGATGGACGTTATCAAAAAGCACAAGGGCGAAAAATTCCTCGTCCCGTGCTCGGATATCCAAAAGCCGGAGATCCCCCACCTGCTCAACAAGGCAGGGGTGAACTATACCAATGCCGTGTTCTACCGCACCGTGGCCAGCGACCTCAGCGACCTCAAGAACATCAAGTACGACATGCTGGTGTTCTTCAGCCCGGGCGACATCGAAAGCCTTCGGAAGAACTTCCCCGATTATGAGCAAAAGGACACGGTGATCGCCGCCTTCGGCCCCACCACCGTGAAGGCCGTGCAGGATGCCGGTTTCCGGCTGGACATCAAGGCGCCTTTGCCGGAAGCACCCTCCATGACCGGCGCCATCGAGCTCTTCCTCAAGCAGGGCGACAAGGCAGCTGCGGCGGCCGCGAAAGCTCCCCCGGCAAAGCGTGCCTCCCCGGCCAGGAAAGCTGCTTCCCTAGCCAAGGCGGCCGTAAAAAAGACCGTGGGAAAGGCCACCGGGAAAGCCTCGAAAAAGCCGGCCGCCAAAGGCCCTAAAAAGTGACCCATGGCCCGTCCGGTTGCCGGCCACCCGCCATGCGCCACACCTTCCGCAAGCACGAGCGCCTTACCGGGCGCGTAGTCCTCAAGCAGGTGGCCACTACCGGCAAGTCGCTGAAGTCACACCCGTTCCGGTTACAAGGCCTGCTGATGCCCTTGGACACCGCATCACCGGCCCAGGTCGCTTTTTCCGTGCCCAAGCGCCTCGTCCGTTCGGCCGTGCAGCGCAACCGCATCCGTCGGCACATGCGGGAAGCCTACCGACTGAACAAGCACCGCTGGCATGCCTGCCTGCAGGAGGCCGGTGCACAATGTGCCTGGTTAGTGGTGTTCCAAGGCCACGCACCCTTGCCATGGGCCCATTCATCGAAAATACTGATCGGCCTGTTCGACCGTTGGACCCAACAGCATGTCGGCGCTGATCGGTAAACTGCTCATCCTGATCATCCGCACGTACCAGGCCATGATCTCCCCCCTGCTACCGGGCGCCTGCCGCTATACCCCCACCTGCTCCGAATATGGCGTGCAGGCCCTGCGCAAACACGGGCCCTGGCGCGGGGGGTGGCTCACCTTGAAGCGCTTCCTATCTTGCCATCCGTGGGGAGGCCATGGCCACGACCCCGTTCCCTGAATACGACAACCGCATGAAAAATCCGTTCGGCCACTGGAAAAAAGCCGCCGCAGGCCTGGCCATCGCCGCCGTAGGCGCGTTCACGATCGCCGCAGGCGACAATTACTTCGAGATCGGCAAGAACCTGGAGATCTTCAACGAGCTGTACAAGGACATCAACATCTACTACGTGGATGAGGTGAGCCCCGGCGAACTGATCGGTACGGGCATCGATGCCATGCTGGAAAGCCTGGACCCGTATACCCAGTACATCCCGGAAAGCGACATGGAGAACTACCGCATCATGACCACCGGGCAGTACGGCGGCATCGGCGCCATGATCCGCAAGAAGGGCGACTGGGTGGTGGTGAGCGAGCCGTACGAAGGCTACCCCGCCATGAAGGGAGGACTGCGCACCGGCGACCGCATCGTGGAAGTGGACGGCCGCAGTGCCAAGGGCCTGGACACCGACGAGGTGAGCAAGATGCTCAAGGGACAGGCTGGCACCCCCGTGAAGGTGACCACCGTCCGCAACGAACAAGCTCCCCAGGGCCACACGCTCACGCGCGAGGAGATCAAGATCCCCGACGTGCCATACAAAGCCATGATCGACAGCGTGCAGAAGGTGGGTTACATCAAGCTCAACAGCTTTACCCAAACCGCCGGCCAGGAAGTGCGCAAGGCCTTCAAGGACCTCAAGGACCAAGGTGCCGAAAAATTGGTGCTCGACCTGCGCGGCAATGGCGGGGGATTGCTGCGCGAAGCCATCAACATCGTCAACCTATGGGTGCCCAAGGGCCAGACCGTGGTGGAAACCCGCGGCAAGATCGCCGAGTGGGACAAGACCTACAAAACCCTGAGCGAGTCCATGGACACGGAGATGCCCTTAGTGGTACTGGTGGACACCGGATCGGCATCCGCCAGTGAGATCGTGGCAGGCTCGCTGCAGGACCTGGACCGCGCCGTGGTGGTGGGGCACCGCACGTTCGGGAAGGGGCTGGTGCAGCAAACACGGGACCTCTTCTACAACAGCAAGCTGAAGGTGACCGTGGCCAAGTACTACATCCCCAGTGGGCGATGCATCCAAAAGGTGGACTACGCCCACCACGACAGCACCGGAAAGGCCGTGATCAAGGCCGACTCCACCCTGCGCGCCTTCAAAACCGCCAATGGGCGCATTGTGTACGATGGACGCGGCATCGCCCCGGACATCGACGTGGAACTTCCCGAGGTGCCCAAGATCGTGCGCGGGCTGTACACGGAAGACCTCTTCTTCGACTTCGCCAACCAGTACCAGTGGAGCCATCCCTCCATCGCCCCGGCAGCCGAGTTCACCATCACCGCCGACATCTTCCAGCAATTCCTCCAATATGTGAAAGACAACGGCTTCAAGTACCGTACCTCCAGCCTGGACGACCTGGACGCCTTGGTGGCCGACGCCAAGAAGGAGCGCTACTACGAGCAGGCGAAGTCCGCCATCGAGGCGTTGCGCACCGAGCTCAACCCCGACCAGTTGGAAGTGCTCAACCGTTTCCGGCCGGAGATCGAGGAAGTGCTCAAAAGCGAGATCGTGGGGCGGTACTACTTCCAAACCGGACGGGCCCAAGCCATGCTACGCAGTGACCCCGTGGTGCTGCAAGCGCTGAAAACGCTGAACGGACCGGCCTACAAGGAGGTGCTGGCCGGCACGTCCAATAAGAACGACAAGTAGGCCCGTGCAGGGCTGGACCATGGCGGGCAGTCCGGTCCACCGGCAGGTTCACTTCGGTGCGGTCGCCTTGGCATTGGCCGCCCTCCCCTGGTCTGAATTTCTGCTCAGCCTCTCGCAGTTCATCCTTATCGGCAACTGGCTGTGGGAAGGAGCGGCCACGCGTAGCGCCGCAGGGCGCTTCAAACGTGCATTTACCGGCAGGGAAAGTGCCGTCTTCCTCAGCTTTTTCGGCCTGCATGTCCTAGGCTTGGCTTGGACCAGCGACCTGAAATGGGGGCTGGACCTCTGCCGCATCCTGTTGCCGGTGCTGGTGTTCGGCGTGGTGCTCGGCACGGTGCCCCGGTTCACCGCCGTGGAATTGCGGCGCTTGCTGCTCATCGGCGCCTGGAGCGCGACGGCCAGCATCATCGGTTGCTTGGTGCTGCGCCACGACGCGCTGGCCACGGGCCAATACCGGGAGCTTTCCCCCTTCATCAGCCACATCCGCCTGTCGCTGATGCTTTGTTTCAGCATCGCCGTATTCCTCTTCCACTGGCCGCGCTCCTGGGCATGGCGCCTCGCACACTTGGCTGCAGTGGCCCTTTGCCTTTGGTTCCTGGACCGGCTCAGCAGCTTGACCGCATGGCCGGTGCTTGCCGCCCTTGGGCTGTTCGCCCTGTGGAACCTACTGAACCGCCCTCGCACGGGCTGGCGCATTTCCGGCATCCTGGCCATTGCCGCAGCTATGATGTTCGGCCTGCTTTACGCGGCTTCCGTTTGGATCGGCTATTCGTCGGTAGATCCCGCCATGCTGGGGCAATTGGACCACGCCAGTGCCGGGGGCGAGGTCTATTACCACAACCGCACGGACCCGCAGGTGGAGAACGGCCACTTCGTGTGGATCAATGTGGCCGACAAGGAGCTCAAGCGCACATGGGAACGCCGCAGCAAGGTCGGTTTCGAAGGCACCGACGACCTGGGCCAGCCGCTCCGCTCCACCCTCATCCGCTACTTGGCCAGCCTGAACCTGCGCAAGGACTCCACCGGTGTGCAGGCGCTCTCCCCGGAAGACGTGATCCGCATTGAGCAAGGCATGACCAGTGTGGTGGCAGGGCGGCAGGGTGCCATGCGCGCACGCTTGGAACAGGTGCTCTACGAACTGGACGTGTACCGTGCCACCGGCGACCCCAACGGCCATTCCATCACCATGCGCCTGGAGTTCCAACGCACCGGCCTTGGCATTGCCCGGGCGCACTGGCTCGTTGGCGTGGGCACCGGTGATACACAGCGCGCGTTTGATGCCGCATATGCGGAGGTGCAAAGTCCGCTCGCTCCGCCATGGCGGCTGCGGGCCCACAATGAATACCTCACGCTGGCGATCAGCTTCGGTGTGTTCGGCCTGCTGTGGAGCCTGTTCAGCTGGTGGTGGCCGGCTTGGCGGAACAAGGCGTTCAACCATCCGCTCTTCATCGCTTGGGGCATCGTCTTCCTGCTGTCCTGCTTCAGCGAGGATACCATTGAAACGCAACCGGGCGCCACCTTCTTCGCACTGTACTACGCGCTATTCGTCTTTGCCGCGCCGCTCAGCGGGGTAGCAACGCCAGCACCCGCTCCGGAGCGATCTGCTTGATGCCATCGCACGCCAGGCCCTTTGCGCATTTTGCGCAGTGGCCATCGTTCACCAGCACGTGCGCGTCGCGGCCCAGCGGTGCCCAGCGACCGGGATGAATGGGCCGTTGCAGGCTGAACAGGCCAATGGTGCGGATGCCCAGCGCCGCCGCAATGTGCAACGGGCCCGTGCTGGCCGCCACCAGGGCATCGCTCGCGCCGATCAATGCCATCAGGTCGGCAAGCGGGAGCTTCCCGCCCGTATCGGTAACGTGCGGCAGGCCCACGGGAAGAACCTTGCGGTATTGCCCTGCTTCCGCAGCGGTGCCGGTAAGGATGCAGTGGTAGCGTGCGGGGTCCAGCAGGGTGATCAGCTTGGCAAAGTTCCCCAAGCCCCAATCCACGCCGCTGGCCTTCAGCGGATGCAGGATGATGTTCAGGCGGTCCTTGCGAAGAAACGCTGCCACCACTGCCGATGGCTGCGGTACACGAAGCCCGATGAACGGAACAAGGTCGTTCGTGCTGTCCGGCATCGGCACGCCGAAGGGCGCGAGCAGTTTGATGTTCAGCGCGGCCTCATGCAGGTTGCTGCGCCTGCGGCTGAAGGAGACGCGCTCGTTGCAGGTGGCCCAATGCCACCAGCGGTGGCTGGTACCGATGCGCCGGGGAATGCCGGCGGTCTTGGCCCAGCGCGCCACTTCCCGCTGGGGGAACACATGCACGATGGCATCGGCGCGCTTGTCCCGGAGCTGCTGCACGGCTGTTGCTTCGCCAGCCTCGCGCAGGTCCTCCAGGATGAGCACGTCATCGATGTGGTCGCAGGCGCGCCACACGGGTTCCGTGTAGCGCCTGGCCAAGGCGATGATGCGCGTGCCGGGGGCATGCTGCTTGATCCAGCCCGCCATGGGCAGGGTGACCACTGCGTCGCCCAGGTTGTCCGGGCGGCTGAGGATCAGGGTGCCGGGGACGTTCATTGCTGCTCACGCCACAGCTGCCGCAGCTTGGCGTATTTCAAGAACGTGGCGTGCGCGCTGATGCGGGCGATCACGAAGCCGTGGAAGCCATCGCGCCAACCGCCGCGCAGCACGTAGCCGCCGAGGAATTTCGCCACCGGCGAGAACAGGAGCTTCAGCATGCCGCCATGTTTGCCGCGCGCATGCAGGGCTTTTGCCGCAATGGTGGTGAAGTAGTCCGCCTGCCGCACGTGGTCGGAGATGGAATGGTAGCTGAAGTGAAGCAGGTCGCCACGCAGGTGGGCGGTGCGCGTTCCGGCCTCCAGCTCGTAGCGGTCGTGCGGGTTGGTGCCGGCCCACCGGCCCTTGCGGCTGTCCCACAGGCGCAGCTTGGTGTCCGGGTACCAGCCACCGTGCCGTACCCACGTGCCGCAATAGTTGGTCAGGCGGTTCATGGTGTAACCGTCCGCTTGCGGGCTGCCTTGCTTCACGGCCAGAATGGAGGATAGGAGTGCTTCGTCCAAGGCTTCGTCGGCATCCACCGAAAGCACCCAAGCATGCGTTGCCTGGGTGATGGCCCAGTTCTTCTGCTCGATGTGCCCCTCGAACTTGTGCTGCACAAAGCGTGCACCCAGCCCGCGTGCGATCCGCTCCGTTCCGTCCGTGCTGAAGGAATCCACCACCACCACCTCGTCCGCCACGCCCTTCAATGAATTGATGCAGCGCGCGATGTTGCGCTCCTCGTTGAAGGTGATGATGACTGCCGAAATTTCCACGGTGCCGAAGGTAGAAGGTCCGATCCTTCGCCGGGCCACCCCTCCAGGGCCATCGGGTCTTATACCTGCGCCTGGCGGCGCATTCACACTCTGACTTTTGAACCACGGACCTGCCGGCCGGCAGGCGGGTCCACACGGATGGACACGGGTCAAGGAAGGTTGTTATACTTGGTAGGTGGGTCCGCAATCCGTGTGCATCCGTGTCAATCCGTGGTTTGTATACCATTGGAAGCCGCGCCCGCAGGGCGCGTTAGACCCGATGGCCCTATCCACCTCTCAATGCACCACCACAAAGCTGCCACGGGCCACCAAGGCGCCATCGCGCTGCACGCGGTACAGGTACATGCCCGCGCCCATCTCCGCAGTGACCACCTCGGCCTGCCCGTTCTGCATGGCCTGCTCCAGCACCGTGCGCCCGGTCATGTCGGTGATCACCAGTTTTTGGCCCCCCTGCGCTTCCATGGCAATGTGGAGCAGTTGGTCAGCAGGTTGGGGGTAGAGCTGCGCCGCCGTATAAGGCAAAGGCTCGGCCATGCCCGTCCAATGGGTCACTAAGTTCACGCAGTAGTCCTCCGTTTCGCCATACGTATAGGTCAGGCATCCATTTGCCGGGTAGCTGGCATCCTTCATCACCACTCGCAAGCGGGCCGACCCTGCATCTGTGCCCGCCGGTATGGTGATGCTGCCGAGAAGCGGTGCGGCGCTATTGGTGGTACCTTGATACAGCTTTTCCCCTGGTGTGAATTGCCCGTCGCGGTCCAGGTCCAACCACATCGTGAAGTATTCCTGGTAGGCGAACATGGAATAACCGGGGGCCAATTGGATGGGGTATTCCGCGCCGATGGTGAGTTCCGTGGACTGCTCCGTGATCGCCGTACCCGCATAGCCACCGTCGCTGCCCGATGCCCGGTTGATGTCGTTGACCTTCACCAATGCGATCCATTCATAGCTGGTGTTATCCCCCCTTGCGGTGCAGAATTCACCTTCCACGCACTGCCCGCAACCTGGGATGTGCAGCAGGGTGCTGGCCGACCATTCCGAGTCGGTTAGCTCGCAGATGCTTCCCATCTGCACCTCGATGTCGGAACATGGCACAAGCCCGGTGAGCACCACACTGGTTCCGGTGAGCTCCTGCTGCAGGTAGGTCCATTCGGTTGCTCCGGCTTCGCGCCAACGCAGGCTGTACGACTCCGAGGCAAGCACGCTGGCCCACGCAATGGAGGCACTGACCGTATCGATCGCCGTGGCGGATACGGAAAGCGGTGCCGTGCAACAGCCTTCGCTGGTCCACGTGAAGGTGCTGCCGAATCCTCCGGTGCCCTCGCCGCAATCCGCAGCCAACTGAAATTCGTACGGCTGACAGGTCCCCAGGCCGGAAAGCGAATAACTGGTGGTGGTGAGGCCCGGAACGGTGGTCCAGGCGGGATCACCCTGCAGGCGGTAGCGCAGGGTGTAAGTACCAGGCATGGCGCTCCAGGAAATGGTGGCCGAGCCGATGGCATTGCCCGCCGCCGCCATGTTGTACGGCGCGGGACAGGTTTCACAGCTGTCCATCAGCAACTGCACGCTGTTGTATGCGTTGATGCGGCCACCGGTAACGGTGTTGCCGGGCAGGTTGCCCGCTTGGTCAACGCCGTTGAACAGGGCCTGCCGCACGCGCAGTGCGGCTTCCTGGGGGTCGTTGTGGGCCAACACCGCCAAGCTGGCACAGGGCACGCTGTACATCAGGGCGATCACCCCGGCCGTGAGCGGGCTGGCAAAGGAGGTGCCGCTGGTGGTGCCCGTACCTCCCCCGATGGTGGTGGTCAGTACGTTCTGCCCCGGTGCGCCCACATCCACCGTGGTGGCGCCCCAGCCGGAGAAGGTGCGCATGTCGTTGTTGTTGGTGGCCGTAACGCTGATCATGAAATCGCTCGGGCAGGCCGTGGGCAGGTCCCCCACTTGGTCCACGTTTACGTTGTTGTTGGTGGTGGAACCGCAGTTCAACACGCCTGCGGCACCGAGGGTGTCATACATCGCGCACCACAGCGGGGCGCTCGATGGTTGGCCGCCGTCCACGCCCCAGCTGGCGTTGGTGGCCACCACAAACGCGCCTTTGCTGCCACCGGTGCTGTTGTATAACCGGCGCATCACCAAGGGGTAGGTGTAGGAGGCCAGCACATTGGCTTCCGCGGTGCTGCTGTAGTGCACCGGCATCATCTTCACGTGCCAATTGGCACCGGCCACCTGGCTGCCGTTGTTGCCCACGGCACCGATCATGCCTGCGATCTGCGTGCCGTGCCCGCCGCCATAGACATCATCGCTCATCGACTGGGGGTTCCAGCCGCGCACATCATCCACATAGCCGTTGCCATCGTCATCCATGCCGTTCAACGGCACCTCGCTGCGATTGATCCAGCGGTTGGCCGCCAGGTCCGGGTGCAGGAGGTCCGCTTTTTCAATGATCGCCACCACAATGGTGTCGCCAGTGGCCGTTACACCGCCGGTGGTGATGTCCCACGCCAGTTCACTCTGGATGTTCTGGTGCCACCACTGCTGGCTGAATTGCTGGTCGTTCGGCGTGTTGCGCTCGGCAATGATGTGGTTGTTCTGCGCCAACTGCACACCGGGATTGGCCCAGAAAGCACGCAGCATGGCGTCTTGGGAAACGGCCGCCGTATCGAACTTGAACAGCCAGGCACGCATCGGGGCGGAGACCTCTTCGGACACGCGAACCCCCGTGGAGATCCCATTCCATGCACCAAGGTCGGCGGCCACCTTGTCTGCCGAGGCACCAGGCCGCAACATCACCAGAACATCACCTGGCACAATGGGGGCTTGCGGGCGGGCGATGATCGCCACGGTGGCCATCACGAACAACGAAAGGGTCTTCTTCAAGTGTGGAAGCATGTTCCAAAAATAGACGCGGGAAGGCGGGCTTCCGTGGCCTGTGACGGCCTAAGCAGCTTTCAGCCTTGGAAAGCCGAAAGACTTTTTCACTTTGCGCTAAAGGGCAGGTCCGAGGAAAGGTAGCCTCCCGTTAATACCTAATGACACGCAAAATGGGCCAAAACTCATTGCGGGATGGTGTGCAGTATTCATGGCATCTCCGGTTGGCATCGACGTTCGTTCATGTCGGAATTGCCGATCTTCGAAATCCAATGTGCGGTGCAGACCGGGCAGGCAACGGTCGTTATCGCCGCACCAATTTCGCATACCGGGGTGCCTCCATTCCATCCATGGCCCGTAACAGGTACAATCCCGAAGCCTCTGCACCCAGGTCGAGCTCCATGGATCCGCCGTTGCCCAACAAGCTGCGCACCTGCCGACCAGCGGCATCATACACCTCCAAGGTCCACTTGCCCATACGCGGAAAATGCACGGCCCACGATGTCCCGGTGGGCAATGGCGTAACCTGCAGTTCGCCCCCTACGCTCATACCTGCCTCCTCCACGCCCATGGCCTGGCTGCAGGCCTCCACTGCATCACCGCCTATCCATTGCACAACCTGCTTCATGGTATCGCCGTCCACGGTGAGAATACCACCGCATACGTAAAGGCTGTCGCGCCATACGGTCATGTCCACAAGTCTGGAAAGGCTATTGTTAACCCACCTGAAGTCACCAGGCGGAACGCACCACCGGTGGCCGTCCCACTTGGCGATGCTGTGGGCAGGAATGTCACCTGCTAGGTTGAAGCGCCCTGATGCCCATAGATCACCGTGAAACCACTCCAAGTCCAAAGCCGCGCCGCTCATGGGTACCGGGGTATAGTACAGGCCACCGCCCATGTTGTTCCATTGCTCATTGCTGAAGGCGGCAACCAAATTGCCCGGCCCTCCGTCCGCCAAGGTGAAGGTGCCAGCCACGTACAGCGTGTCATCGTGGATGAGTATCTCCTTGATGGGGCTCAATGTGTTCCAGCCGGGCACATGCTCCCAATTAGAGCCATTCCATCGTAGAAAGCTCACGAATCCCGAGCCGTCCACCGGGTCCGGCAGGCTGCAGGTCATGTAGGTCTTCCCTTGGAAATCGAAGACGGTGCCCACATACGCATCGTTCAATCCTTGTGGGATCAGGTTGAAGGGCTCCCACACGTGGAAGGCACTGCCATCATAGCGGAATACACAGCTTTCCGGGTAGCCGCAGATGCTGCCCATATATCCCGTGGCGTAGAGTGTGGTCTGGGGTTCCTTGGGAACTAAGGTGAGCATGCCGCCATACACTGGATTGATGCATTCCAGCGGTTCCCATGCATTGTTTACCTCATTTAGTTTGGCAAAGCTTGAATTTCCAATGCTATCGCTGATAGGGAAATTGTATGCTCCACAGGAGTATAGGGTCCCATTAAATCGCAGAAACCAGTACGTCTGATTTGTAGAAGAGTTTCCTAATGTGGGCTGAATCCTTTGTGCGATACTATCCCACCTGTTGCCATTCCATGCGGCCCGGCCCACACTGAGCACGGTATCGTTCTCGTTCATAATCCACATAAAGGTACCCCCTGCAAGTAGCCGGTCGGAAACGCTGTCGCCATACAGGGTCTGGACCCCTGTGGGGCCTACGGTGCCACGCCCTATTGCCCGCCAGAATTGAGCATTGGCTGCCGCGCCACAAAGCACGGCAGCCAATAGCATCAATGGTTTCATGGTCGCACAACTTTTGCGCTCCGGCTCTCACCGGTAAGCGTTACCGCCCGCAGCAGGTACATGCCCGCTGCTTTTTCAGAAAGGTCCACTACTGCAGGAGCTCCTTGGGAGCGCCAATCCCCCACAACCTGGCCTGCGGCGTTAAAGGCCATCAGCTTCCATTCCCCGGCATTGGGGAAGTGTACCGCCCATTGGCCATAAGTGGGCAGCGGTGTAACAAGCAGGCCATCCGCTGCATCGCTTCCAGCCTGTTCCCCAATGCCTACGGGATGGTAGGCCGCAAAGGAGGCGATGAAGCCATCGTGCCCTTGGTAGCTGGCCTCGGGGGAGGCGAAGCCCAAGGTGCCGTTCTCAAAATCCAGCCCGTCCTCGAAGCGGTACCAGGAATTGAGCGAGCCGCCGGCACCCATGCCGCCAAGGTTCTGGGGCTGGTAATAGTCCAACGTGCTGGTGGTGCTGAACTCATGGAGCGGGAACAACTGGAACGACTGGGAAGCTGCACCGCCCACCAAGTAAACATCACTGGGCTGCACCATGCTGCCGGCAATGCCCCAGCCCCGCTCACTGGCCGTGCCGCCGTAGGCGGTGCGCCACACCATCGCCGGGGCCGCGCTGCCGGAGCGGATGGCCAGGATCACCGCATCGCGGGTGTTCACGTTGCTGTTCATGGGCTGGAAATAGCGCAAGGGGTTCAGGTCCGCGGCAAAGCCGCCGGTGCTGCGGCTTTCGCCCGTAATGTACACATGGTCCGCATCATGGCCCACGTCCAACAGCATGTCATACTTGTTGCCGCCGATCAGCGTGCCGTACAGGAGCGTATGCTGCGCTACATCAAACTTCAGGATGAAGCCGTCGCAGGGGTTTCCGGGCAGCGGGTCGCTGGCGTTCACCAAGCTGTGGTAAATGGTGGGCAGGTCCGATGGCAAGGGTCCGTCAGGCGCGGAGATGGCGGACCGCCGGGTGCCGCCCACCACCCAGATATACTTGCCGTCAAAGTCTAATCCGTAAGCCAGGCTGGACGGGTCCGTGATGGGCCCGCCACCCCAGCGCGTACAGTAGCTCAAGGTGGGTCCTGGGAACATGCTGAACTCCCCGACCATTACCGTTCCGAATTGGTTGGAGTAACTGCCCGCGGGCGTCACGAGGTCCAGTGCGGAGAGATTCCCGGAGCTGATGCCGGTGAACCACAACCAGCGCCCGGTGGATTCATAGCGCAGGTCGGTAAGCTGGGTGTAAGCCACCTGGTCGTAGTTGCCCAAGGTACTTGCCCAGCGGATGGTGAAATCCGCATTGAATGACATGACGAAGGCCCCGCCGGTGTTTCCGCCGTGGTTGTATGCGCCAGCAGGCGTTACCACGGGGAACACCGGGGTGGCCACCACTCCGTTCACCGTGCGGTGCAGTCGGCCGCCCACGGCCAATTGGCCCGTCTGATTGATGGCGATGGCCAAGCCCTCTTCCCGGCTATCGTACTGGCCATTGCCCTGCCCGTGGGTGGTGGCCCAATCACGGATTCCATTCTCCTTCTTGAAGGCACCCGCCCACATACGGCTACGACCACCCAAATAGCTCTCCTGGACAGCTCCGCTAAAAATTGTGTTGGGCTCAATGTGTGGCGTGAAATCCGTGCAATTGGTCACACCAGTGGCGAAGACATATTGCTTGTTCGGGTCGGGCCACGTGTACACGGCCAGCTTGCGCGCCTCGGTGCGGGCATGCGGTTCTTCCGGAAAGGTGGAGGGGTTAGCCGTTGCGCCACCGTAATAAGTGGCCCATTCCACGCGCTTGCTGGCGCCGTCAAACTTCATGATCACGGCATCATCATATCCTGCAAAATCGCCATCGAACGGGTCATAGTGTGCATTCCCGGGATCTACCGGAAAGTCGGCAGCCAGCGTATGACCACAGGTATATGCATTGCCATTTTCATCCGTTTCCACGCAGGTCAGTTCATCATCGCCCGCGCCGCCCACGTAGGTGCTCCAGTTCATGTCGCGGTCGTCCGGGCCGCCGCCGCCCATGGCCGCGTAGCCAATTTGCAGGACCAAGGGCAATGCAGGGTCATAAGCCCCGAAGCTGAGGGTGGCGTATACCGTGCCGTTCTCATGCACCCATTGCGGGGTCCAAGGCACATCCACCATGGTACCGCCGCTGCTTACCTGGTAGGCGGCGGCCTGTTTCAGCTCCACCCATTTGCCGCTGAGGTACACCTTCAAGGAACCCAGCCAATCAATGCCCAGGCTGTCCTGCCCGTTGAACATCAGCTTGATGGCCAGGGGGTCGCCACCGGGGCGCACCACGAAGGCCATGCGCGGCCCGCCATTGCTGGCGTACAGGTGCAGGTCGATGTGGTAGAGCACCTCCTTGTAAGTGCCCCGGAAATAGGCGGGCACCAATTCCGTGGCCTGCTTGCCCCGGTAGTAATTGGCCACGCCTGGCGCTTGCAGCAGCAGCTG
This sequence comes from Flavobacteriales bacterium, assembly GCA_023957375.1. Classification (GTDB taxonomy): domain Bacteria; phylum Bacteroidota; class Bacteroidia; order Flavobacteriales_F; family PHOS-HE28; genus PHOS-HE28. The sequence continues at coordinate 581,311 of JAMLHB010000003.1, forward strand.
CGGGTCCTTGGGCTTTGCCCCGCTAAAGGCCATGTCCACCCGGTAGGAGGTGTCCGCTATGGCGCTGTCCAGGAACATGGTGGCGTAGGTAAAGGAGACGCGGCTGGAATCCCGAAGGTAGATGCCCACGGGCGAACCTTCAAAGTAAGCTTTCACATCGCGCCGCTGGTTGCCGTCGGTATCAAACACTTGCCCATTGTTTCTTCGCAGCACGTCCGTTCCTTGGTGCTCGCCGCCCAAGTGGTCCGGTGGTATGTATTGTGCTTGTGCCATGACGCCTGCCAGCAAGGCGGAAAGGAACAGGGTGGCCGCCCGGTGCATGGTCCAGGCCGGTTTATTCGGGGTATCGGTCTTCATTGGGTAAAGGGGTTTGGTGAATGCCTGAATTTCAATGAGCCGCAGGAACTTCGCTACGGTGAAGCGAAGGTTGCGGGGGGCGATCCCATAACAAGGGCCTATCCTGAATAATGTATGCCGTTGTTGAATAGTTTTGGCACATCATGCGAAATCCTGGCGTGGAAGCGGAGAATGGGATCCTGATGGGTTCGAAACTGCGCATCCTGCGGGCCGCGCACAATTACACGCAGCAGTTCGTTGCCGAGGCGCTGGGCGTGGCGCAGCCCACGGTGAGCCGCTGGGAAAAGGATGAGGACCGGATCCACATCGGGGAGCTGCGCAAGGTGGCGGAGTTGTACAAGGTGAGCATGGAATGGTTGCTCAGCCCCGATCCATTTGTGCTGCACGTGCATGACAGCAAGGTAGAGCATGGGGCGAATGGCGCATACCATAACACGGTGCATGTGGTGCCGCAGGAGGTACTGGACCGGATAGCCGCGCAGTACGATGCGCACATTGCATTGCTGCACAAGCTCACCGACCGGCTGATGGACCTGCTGGGAGAGAAGGCGCGGAAGGCCGAATAGCCGGTCGCTACTGCACGTAGGGCATCGTACGGTGCAGGAACTACAACTGGCGGAAGGAGATTCCTTCACTCCCTTACAAACACCCTTTTCACCCGTGGGCTGATGCTGGTGAGCGCCTCATACGGAATGGTGCCGAGGTCGCGGGCGTAATCCTGCAAAGGATGCTGCGGGGAGAACACGATGGCTTCATCGCCCGGCGCGCAGGGAATGCGGGTGACGTCCACCATGCACATGTCCATGCAGATGGCGCCCACGGTTTTTGCTTCTTGCCCATGGACCCACACGCGGCCGCAGCCTTCGCCGAGGCGGCGCGAGAGGCCGTCCGCGTAGCCGATGGGCAGCACGGCAATGCGGGCTGGCGCGGCAAGCAGGGCTTTGCGGCCGTAGCTCACGCTTTCGCCAGCATCAAGCTCTTTCACTTGGGCGATCACCGTGCGCAAGGTTTCCACAGGGCGGAGTTGTGCGGTTTCCTGCGCGTCCGCGCCGATGCCGTGAAGTCCGATGCCTAAGCGCACCATGTCCAATCGGGCTTCCGGGAAGCGCGTGGCCCCGGCACTGTTGGCAATGTGCAACAGCGGCTTGTATCCGAGCGCATCCCCGATCTGCGCGGACCATTCACGGAACAGCGCGACCTGCCCGCGGGTAAACGCGTCTTGCGTTGGATCTTCAGCAGCGGCCAAGTGCGAAAAGATGGAGGCCACGCGCAACGCCTTTTCGCCGCGCAGCGCATCCAGCAATGCGGGCACGTCGCCCGGCAGAAAGCCCAAGCGGTGCATGCCGGTGTCCAACTTGATGTGAACGGCGGGCGCATCGGGCACGTGCGCGGCGAAGTCCATGGCGGCGCGCAGTGAGCGGTGGTCGTACACCTCGGCTTGTAGCTGGTAGCGGTGCAGCGTTTCCATGGGCACCGGCTCGGGGTTCATCACCAGCACCGGCGTGCGGATGCCTTGGCGCCGCAGCTCGATGCCCTCGTCGGCATAGGCCACGCCTAACCAGGCCACCTGCTCGTGCGCCAGGAAGCGCGCCATTTCCACGGCACCGCTGCCGTAGCCTCCGGCCTTCACCATGCCCATGATGCGCACCTGCGGCCCGCACCGTTCGCGCCAATGGTTCAGGTTGTGGCGCATGGCCTCCAGGTCCACTTCCATCACGGTGCCGTGGGTGCGTTCCTCCCAGCGCGCCACCACGCGTTCCAGCCCGAAGCTGCGCGCGCCCTTCACCAGTGTGACGGCGCCCTGCACCGGCGGCTCCGGCAGGGCGTTCAGCAGGGCATCGGCATCGTCAAAGAAGCGTGTTCCCGCCGGGAACAGCGCGGCGTGTTCGCGCATGGCGGGCCCGATGGCGATCACGTGCTCCACGCCGGCGGAGCGCAGCAGCCCGGCAATCTGCGCATGGCGTTGCTCCGGGGCCTCGCCGCTGTCGGCAATGTCCGAAAGCACCACCAGCTTGGTGCGCCCGGCGGCGGTGCGCGCCAGTTGGCCCAGCGCGATGGTGAGCGAGGCGAGGTCGTTGCTGTACGCGTCGTTGAGCAAGGTGCCGTTGTTCAGCGCAGGCAGTGTTTCCAGCCGCATGCTCACGGGCCGCAGCTGCCGCACGCGTTCGGCCACCTGTTCCGTGCTGCGCCCCAAATGCAGCATCAACGTGATGCAGTGCAGGGCGTTCTCCACGGAGGCATCGTCGCTGAAGGGCAATTCCACGGTGAACGGCTCATTTCCCCAACGCAGTTGCAGGGTGCTGCGATCGCCGTTGGCGTGTTCTTCCACGATGTGCAAGTCGGCATCGTGCTTGCGGCCCCAGCCCAATAGCAGCACGCCGGGCAGCTTGTTCAGCGCCTCGCGCACCGTGGCGTGGTCGCTGCAAAACACCACGGTTTTGGCGCTGCGGAAGAGCTTGGCCTTTTCATCGGCCTTGGCCGCATCGCTGGCGAAGTGCGCGCCGTGCGCCGGGCCGATGTTGGTGAAGATGCCGATGTCCGGCGCGATGATCCGCTCCAACGCGTCCATCTCGCCCGGCTCACTGATGCCCGCCTCGAAGAGGCCCAAGGTATCCTTGCCATCGATCTCCCACACGCTCAGCGGCACGCCCACCTGGCTGTTCCAGCTGCCGGGGCTGCGCACAATGCGTTCTTCCGGGCAAAGCAATTGGTACAGCCATTCCTTCACCACCGTCTTGCCATTGCTGCCGGTGATGCCCACCACGGGTAGGCGGAATTGCGCACGGTGCCACACGGCCATATCCTGCAGGGCTTTCAAAGGGTCGTCCACCCACACCGCACTGTCCCCTTCCTCCAACGTTGCCGCACCGCGCCGCACCAGGAAACTGTACAGGCCGCGCTGGCGCATTGCCTGCAGGTAGTGGTGGCCATCATGATGCTTGCCCTGGAGGGCGATGAAGAGCGTGCCACGCGGGTCCAAGGGCTGCCGCGAGTCAATGGAAAGCCGGGATATGCTGCGGTCGGCACCTTGCATCGTACCACCAACAACCTCGGCGATCTTGCTCAGCAGGCACTGCCCGGCCATCAGGAAAACAGGGTGTTCTCCGAACCCGCCTTTTCCCGGATGGCCGTGTTGTAGCACTGGCGGCAAAGCGGCTCGTAGCTGTCCGTTTCACCCAGCACGATCAGGCGGTCACCGGCCACGGTGCGGTGGCTGTAATGGGCCAGCTCGCCGCAGCGCATGCAGATGGCATGCACCTTGGTCACATATTCCGCAATGGCCAGCAACTGGGGCATGGGGCCGAAGGGGCGCCCCTGGAAGTCCATGTCCAGTCCTGCCACCACCACGCGCACGCCGCTGTCGGCCAACTGTTGGCACACGCGCACCAGGCCAGCGTCGAAGAACTGCGCCTCATCGATCCCGGCCACGTCCAGGCCCTTGGCCAAGGGCAGCAGTGCGGCACTGTCCTTCACCGGTATGCTCGTGGCGGCCCGCCGGTCGTGGCTCACCACGTCGGTATCATGGTAGCGCGTGTCGGTGCCGGGCTTGAAGACGCCCACGCGTTGCTTGGCGAATTCGGCACGGCGGATGCGCCGGATCAGCTCCTCGGTCTTGCCGCTGAACATGCAGCCGCATACCACCTCGATCCATCCCCGCCGGGGAAGGTGGTTTCCGCTTTGTTCCAAGAACATCGATGGGCAGGGTGCGACCGGCAAACGGCCGGTTTTTTGGGAAGCGGCACGAAATTAGCGAAATTCGCGGGCACCTGAACCCGCGCCATGGCCCGATCCAAAGCTGCCGAACATCTTCAAGAACTGGTCCGCTCCCTGCAACAGGCGGTTGACCGCCTGCAGGAAGGAACGCTCGGGTTGGCCGGGCTGGAGCAGGGCACCGAACAGGCCAGGGCCTTGTACGAACGATTGGTGGTGCTGCGCCACAAGGCGCGTGAAGCGGCCGTGGCAGGGGAAAGGCCCCAGCCCGCAGCAGCCAGCGTTCCCGAGCTTGCGGCCGCGCCCGGGCAAGACGCCGCACCTTCCATCCGGTTGGACACACGCCCGCCCGAGGCGCATCCGCAGCAGACCTCACTGATCGACGCCATTGCCGAGACCGAGAAGGCCTCGCCGCCACCCAAGGCACCCGTACCCAAAGCCGCACCTGCCACGGCAAAGGCCCCACTTGCTGCCGACCGGCCTGTTACGGTGGCCGACAAGCTGGAACATGCACCAGTGGCCGACCTGCGCAAGGCCATCGCCCTCAGCCAGAAGTTCTGGTTCGTGGCCGAACTGTTCGACAACGACCGCAAGCGGTACGAGGAAGCCATCGACACGCTCAACGGCATGGCCGGATGGAAGGAGGCCGAGCACTACCTGAAGGTGGAAGTGGTCGGCAAGTTGCCCAAGCCGCCCGGCGAGGAGGTCGCTGCCACGTTCGCAGACCTGGTCCAACGCCGCTTCAGCTGATGCGCACACCCTTGTTCACCGCCCTGTTCCTGCTCGCAGCCACCGCGCCAGCGCAGCAATTGCCCTCGGTAAAGGAGCAGGCCAAGCGCTATGTGGACACCCTCGCGAGCCCCGCCATGTTCGGCCGCGGCTACGTGGGCAGCGGCGACAGTTTGGCCGCCGAATGGATCGCCAAGCAGTTCGACCGCATCGGATTGGAAAAGCTCAACGGTACGCGCTTCGAGCCCTTCTCATTCCCGGTGAACGCCTTTCCGGACAGCGTGGCCCTGAGCGTGGACGGCAAACAGCTCACACCCGGCGTTGATTACCTGGTGGACCCGGCTTCCGGCAGTTCAGCGGGCAGCTTTGATCTGGTGCACCTCACACTGCAAGACCTGCTGAGCCCCGAACGCAAGGCCATGACCTTGGGCGTGGTGATGGGCCACGCCGCCGTGCTCCATTTCCCGCCCACCTCCAACCCCGACACCTTGGCGCTGTATGCAGCCTTGCAGAATGAACTTTCACGCTATGCGCCCGTGATCCGCGAGGGTGGGGAGAAACTGACGTGGAGCGTGGCCGGCGCGCCCGTGCGCAACGCCGTGCTCGAAGTGCGCAAGGGCGTGCTTACCGACAGCTCCCGCACCGCCGACATCCGCGTGGTCAACCGGTTCACCCCCCGCCACGAGGCCCGCAACGTGTGGGGCGTGGCCAAGGGCAAAGGCAAGGATTGGCTGCTGGTCACCGCCCACTATGATCATTTGGGCATGATGGGCCAGGCCCTCTTCCCCGGTGCCAACGACAATGCCAGCGGTGTGGCCATGCTGTTGAGCCTGGCGGAGCATTTCAAAAAGAACCGCCCCAAGCTGAACATCCTCTTCGTGGCCTTTGCCGGCGAAGAGGCGGGCCTGAAGGGCAGCGAGTGGTTCGTGGTGGACCGGCCCATGGACATGGCGCGGATCAAGCTCGTGCTCAACCTGGACCTCAACGGCACCGGCGAGGAAGGCATCACCGTGGTGAACGCCACCGAGCAAAAGGCCGTGTACGACAAGCTGGTCGCGATCAACACCAAGACCCAGGACCTGCCGCAAGTGAAGGCGCGCGGCGCGGCGTGCAATAGCGATCATTGTCCCTTTGTGCAAAAAGGCATTCCGGCCATCTTCATCTACACCATGGGCGGCGTGAGCTTCTACCACGATGTGAACGACCGTGCGGAAACGTTGCCCCTCACTAAGTTCGATGGGCTGTACCGCACGCTGGTGGCGTTGATCAGGGGGATGAAGTGAGCGCTGCACCGCCGTCAAGTGCAGAATCACGTACCTTTAGCATCCTGCACGTAAGCCTGCAACTTCCCGGCACTTCAATTAAACGGGCCATGACCGAAAAGCTTACCTTGTCCGTACCCCTCAAGGTCAAGCGCAAGGCGCAAGTGCTCAGCCGCAGGCGCAAGAAGAGCATCAGTGCGTTGTTCGTGGAGCGTGAGGCGAAGCGGGAGAAGGACCCGTTCGCGGGATTGGATGGCGTGTGGAGCGACAATCCGATCACGGCCGAGGAACTGCGCGAAAAGGCATGGAGCCGTGAATGACCGACGTGCGCGCTAGTATTGCTTTCTTCAAATGAGCACCGAGCAATCCGGCGGCAAGCTCATCCTTATCCCCACGCCCATCGGCAACCTGGAGGACATCACCCTGCGGGCCGTGCGCGTGCTGGGCGAAGTGGATGCGGTGATCGCCGAGGACACCCGCACCAGCGGCGTGCTGCTGAAGCACCTCGGCATCAGCAAGCCGTTCCTTGCGTTCCACATCCACAACGAGCACCAGATCACTGAACGCCTGGTCCAACGCATGATGGCGGGTGAGCGTTTTGCGCTGGTCACCGATGCAGGCACACCGGCCATCAGCGACCCGGGCTTTTTGCTGGTGCGTGCAGCAGTGAAAGCAGGCATTGCAGTGGAAACACTTCCCGGTCCCACGGCCTTCGTCCCCGCATTGGTGAACAGCGGCCTGCCCTGTGACCGTTTCACCTTCGAAGGTTTCCTGCCGGTGAAGAAAGGGCGGCACACGCGCATCGCTGAGCTGGCCACGGAGCCGCGCACGATGATCTTCTACGAAAGCCCGCACCGCATTGCGCGTACACTGGCGGAGCTGGCGGGAGCCTTCGGCGCGGAACGCCCGGCAAGCATCAGCCGGGAGCTCACCAAGCTGCATGAGGAAACGTTGCGAGGCACCTTGGCGGAGCTTTCGGAACACTTCCGGCAGCATGCTCCGAAAGGTGAGTTTGTGCTGTGCGTGGCAGGGGCATAGACCTGCGGTGCCCACCTTCCGTTGTTGATGATCGGTGGCCAGATCATCTACCAGGTCTTCTTTCCAGCTTACCTTTCGTCAAACCCGGCCCCTATGCGCGGTCTCCTGCTTATTGCTGCGGTACTTGCCACCGTTGGCGCCAAGCCCCAAGGCGTGCTTTTCCGCAACTACGGCGAGTACGAAGCCAAAGCGGGTGAACCCGTTGCCGGGCTGATCACCGTGGAGCCGCACTGGGGCAGGTTCATGGTGGCCTGCGAAAAGGAAGGGCGCACCGTGCGCATCCCCACGCGCCGCATTTGGGGTTTCCTGAACAAGGGCATGCTCTACCGCATTGAGCAGGAAGGCCGGTTGCCCGTGCGCCTGATGTCGCAAGGTGCCATTTGGTACTGGGAGAACGGTTTTGCCCACCTGCGCATGCAGAAGGATTCCGCCGAAGCAGCCGGTTTTGAATACGGCCATGCCGCCTACCTGAGCCATGACCTGAAAGGCACCATTGTGCCGGCGGCGTTTGCCGTTGATGACACCAGATCCGCCTCCGCGAAGTTCAAGGCCGCCTGGCCTGCCTACAAAGATCTGCTGGAAAGCATCGGCGACGGCACAGACATGGACCGCGTCCGCCAATTGGTGGTGGAGTATGAAGTGGCCGTGGAGGAAGGACGGGCTCCGGGGCCGTGACGTTGGGAATTCGCCATTGCGGCAATTTGCCAAAGCCCCTCCCACTCGCCCGCGTTTGCAACGCGGGTGAAGATCCTGGCGCGCTTGCAGCGCGCACATTGGCCCATGCAATTCCCGAAGTCCAGATCTCTCCCCTTCACGCAGCTTTCCGCTTGTGCGCGCTTTATCCGCTCGTGCCGTCTTTGCCCAGCGGCATGCACAAACGTATGCGTGGGAACTCCTTGGGTGCATGGGCAGAGACCGCCAGAGGCGGTAGCGGGCCGGGCACTCGGCAGACCTTTGACACCCTTGTCAAGCCGAGCGCCGGGAAGGAGAAAGAAGAGCATTGCTGATTTTACGTGCTATTTCAATGCGTCCTTTGCTCATTACATTTGTGATGCGAAGCCTTCAAGGGAGAAACGCGAGCGGAGCTGATGAGGCTTATGGAGCTCGAACCCTTGGGGACTTCATTCATTTGCACGGCGTTTCACCTCCACCCCGGCGCTCGGCTCCTCGCATAGTTTTTCCTCCCGCAGGGTCTCCGCCTCGGGACCCTGCGTTGCAGGTCGAGCACTTGAGCCTAAAAGCCGAATGCGCCCTTGTGGCGCAGGGTCCCACGGAGTTGATTGGCATCATTGGGGGTGGAGACCCTGCGGGAGTATTAAACCTCCACGCTCGTCCTATTTCATGCGTCAACTCCTGAACGCACGCGCGAGTTGAAGGCCCTACCATCCTTGTTCATCCGCGCTCATCCATGGCGTGCATGGCAGGGCGCCTTCGCCCGTTCCGCCGCTCCTTCGCATCTTTCACCCGCCCATGTCCTCCACCCCGGCACAGATCCAGGCCTTCATCACCAAGTGGCAGCTCAGCGGCGCCGCCGAGCGCGCCAACGCACAGCTCTTCCTGGCCGAACTGTGCGACATCCTCGACTTGGAGCGCCCCCGACCCAGCGGCCCCGATGAAACGCTGAACGCCTACTGCTTCGAGAAGGCCATACCCAGCGGCACCGGCACCACCAACTTCATCGACCTGTACAAGCGCGGGCATTTCGTGCTGGAATGCAAGCAAGGCGTGGCGGACCCGGAGTTGGCCGCACCCCTGAGCGCTGCCGGCAAGGCCGCGAGGAAGCAGATGAAGACCGGCCACGGCAAGCACGGCACCAAGGGCTTCGACACCGCCATGCTCAAGGCCCATGCCCAGGCCCAACGCTACGCCCGTGCCTTGCCCAAGGAAGAGGTGCCCCACGGCCGCCCGCCCTTCGTGGTGGTGGTGGACGTGGGCCACAGCATCAGCCTCTACACCGATTGGACCCGCATGGGCGGCGAGTACCTGCCCTTCCCCGATCCCGCCAGCTACCGCATACCGCTGAAGGGCCTGCTGGCCGAAGCCACCCGCGCCACCCTGCGCGCCATCTGGACCGATCCCCTTTCGCTGGACCCCGGCCGCCGCAGCGCCAAGGTGACCCGCGAGATCGCCGACAGCCTCGCCAAGCTGGCCCGCTCGCTGGAAGGCAAGCACCCGCCCGAGGCCGTGGCCGCCTTCCTCATGCGCAGCCTCTTCACCATGTTCGCCGAGGATGTGGACCTGCTGCCCTTCGGCTCCTTCACCAAGCTGCTGGGCGAATTGAAGGACGAGCCCGGCCTCTTCAAGGACATGCTGGAGAACCTCTGGGCCACCATGAACACCGGCGGCCTCAGCCCCATCCTGCGCAAAAAGCTGCCGCGCTTCAATGGCGGCCTCTTCGCCCACGCCGATGCCATCCACCTGACCAAGGACCAGGTGCAACTGCTGCTGGAGGCCAGCACCGCCAACTGGAAGGATGTGGAACCCGCCATCTTCGGCACCTTGCTGGAACGCGCCCTGGACCCGCGCGAACGCCACAAGCTGGGCGCGCACTACACGCCCCGCGCCTACGTGGAGCGCTTGGTGAACCCCACCGTGATCGAACCGCTGCGCGCCCAATGGAAAGGCGTGCAGGTGGCCGCCTTGCAACTGGCCGAGCAGGGCCAGCCCAAGAAGGCCATCGCCGCCGTGGAACAGTTCCTCTACGAGCTGGGCCACATCCGCGTGCTGGACCCCGCCTGCGGCAGCGGCAACTTCCTGTACGTAACGCTGGAACTGCTCAAGCGCTTGGAAGGCGAAGTGCTGAACACCCTGGCCGAGCTGGGCCAGCCCTACAAGCTGGAGTACAACACCCACACCATCAGCCCCGCCAATTTCTTCGGCATCGAGCTGAACCCGCGCGCCGCGGCCATCGCCGAGCAGGTGCTGTGGATCGGTTTTCTCCAGTGGCAGCTGCGCACGCAGGGCCACCTGCACAACCTGCCCGAACCCATCATCAAGGACCTGCACAACATCGAGAACCGCGATGCCGTGCTGGCGTATGACGGCAAACACGAGCAGCGCGATGCCCACGGCAACGTAGTGACCCGCTGGGACGGGCGCACCACCAAGCCGCACCCTGTGACCGGCGAACCCGTGCCCGACCCCGAGGCCCGCGAACCCGTGTACACCTACACCAACCCGCGCCCCGCCCAATGGCCGCAGGCCGATTACATCGTGGGGAACCCTCCGTTCATTGGCAAACACCGCATGCGTGAAGCGCTGGGCGATGGCTATACCGATGCCTTGCGCAGCGTCTATGACAATGTGCCCGATAGCGCGGACTTGGTGATGTATTGGTGGGACAAAGCCGCAGAGCTTACACGCACTGGTAAGGTGAAACGCTTCGGATTCATCACCACCAACAGCCTTCGCCAAACGTTCAATAGAAAGGTGCTGCAACACCACATGGATGCAAAGGAGCCGATTGCCTTGGCTTTCGCCATCCCCGACCACCCGTGGGTGGATAGCGCCGATGGCGCGGCCGTGCGTGTGGCCATGACCGTGGGGGTATCAGGCGCCCAACAAGGGTTGTTGAAGCAAGTCGCGAAGGAAGTGGAAACAGCTAACGATGATGCGGCCGAGGTTACGTTGTCGTCTCAGAACGGGAAGCTCTTTGCCGATCTCTCGATCGGTGCGGATGTCGCAGGTGCTTTGGCACTACGGTCGAATAGTCAGATCTCCTATCCGGGTGTGAAGGTGTATGGTGCGGGTTTTATCCTTGACAAGGAGGATGAGAAGACGATCGGAAAAGATGCGATCAATAGAGCAGGCGACCATATTCGTACCTATGTGAATGGCCGTGACTTGACCCAACGATCACGTGATGTCCGGATCATCGATTTGCTCGGATTGGAAATAGCCGATGTGCGCATAGCGCATCCGGAAGTCTACCAATGGATCGCCGAGCGCGTGAAGCCGGAACGTGATGTAAGCCGCGAACCGAAAGTGAAGGAGCTCTGGTGGCTGCATGGTCGCACCCGCCCGGAGCTTCGCGATTCGATCAAAGGTCTTCCACGTTACATCTCCACCGTCGAAACATCGAAGCACCGCTTCTTCGTTTTCCTCGACAAGAGCATTCTGCCAGACAACATGCTGGTGAACATCGCCCTTGATGATGCCTATTACCTCGGCGTGTTGAGCAGCAACATCCATGTCACCTGGGCATTGGCAACAGGCGGCACGTTGGAAGATCGCCCCCGCTACAACAAGACGCGCTGCTTCGAGACCTTCCCCTTCCCGGCCAGCACCCCAGCGCAAAGGGAAAAGATCCGCGCCTTGGGCGAGCAACTGGATGCGCACCGCAAGCGCCAGCAGGCCCTGCACCCCGAGCTGACGATGACCGGCATGTACAACGTGCTGGAGCGGGTGAGAGAGGTGGAGGGTGCGAGGGTGCAAGGGCAAGAGGCTGCGCCGCTATCTGCCAAAGAGAAGAAGATCTACGAGCAAGGGCTGGTGGGCATCCTGAAGCAACTGCACGACGAGCTGGATACCGCTGTGGCCGAAGCATACGGCTGGTCAGGTCTCCGTCATTCCGGGCCTGACCCGGAATCCCGGCTCCCCACCGACGAGATCCTTTCGCGCCTCGTGGCGCTGAATACCGAACGCGCCGCCGAGGAAGCCAACGGCCAAGTGCGCTGGCTGCGGCCGGAATACCAAAACCCGCAAGGCAGCAAACAAACCGCCGGTAAGCAAGCCACCCTTCCGGTGGACACGGTGGACACGGGGCACGGCCCCGCGTCCACTGTGTCCACCCGGGAATGGCCCAGCACCCTGCCCGCGCAAGCCGCCGCCCTTACCGAAGCCTTGGAAGAATTGGAAGCGCTATGCACCTTGGAGGAGATCGCCGCACAGTTCCAGGGCAAGGCCACCAAGAAGCGGTTGGAGGAAATGGAACGCCTGCTGCACACGCTGGCGGCGGTGGGGAGGGCACGGAGTTGGAACGGGAAGTGGGCGGGGGTGTAAGGATCCAGCAAGTCGCACAATGAAGTTGGACAAGCCGTTCAAGGGTTATTTCAAGCCTCTTCATTGGCGCGAGCGTCCACGCTCGTGCCCTTTACATTCGTCCGATCATGAACGCACGAGCGTGGACGCTCGCGCGAGTTGAGGGATTTTTCCTTTCCACTTTCGCAGGGTCTCCGCTTCGGGATCCTGCGGGAGGAAAACCTGCCCGTCATCGCGAGGCCGCATTTGGGCCGAAGCGATCCAGCACGTGCTTGTGGCTGGACTGCCGCGCCCGAGGCGGGCTCGCAGTGACGATTCTTTTTTTGGCGCGAGCGTCCACGCTCGTGCCCATTACATTCGTCCGATCATGAACGCACGAGCGTGGACGCTCGCGCGAGTTGAGGGATCCACTTACCGTCCCCACAGGGTCACGTTAAAATAGCCTCCGGCACACAGCGGACCCTGTGCTGGGACGGCCTGAAACTGTAGCTTGCGCCCATGCAAGCCTGGCAGCTCACCGCCCACGGTTCTCCGGATCAAGTGCTTCGGCTCTGCGAACTACCGGATCCCGCGCCCAAGCCGGGCCAGGTGCTGATCCGAAGCGAAGGCTTCGGCCTGAACTTCGCCGACGTGATGGCCGTGAAGGGCCTGTATCGCGATGCGCCGCCGCCGCCGTGCGTGATCGGCTATGAGGTGGTGGGCCGCGTGGAGCGCTGCGGCGATGCGGCGCCCGTGGGATTGGAGGGGAAGCGCGTGTTGGCCTTCACCCGCTTCGGGGGCTATGCCGAGCTGGCCTGCACGGACCACCGCGCAGCAGTGCCGATCCCTGATGATTTGGACTTGGGCACTGCCTTGGCCATGGCCACCCAAGGGGCCACCGCATGGCACATGGCCATGGCGGCGGCGCCGGTGCAGCAAGGCGACCGTGTGCTGGTACACAGCGCGGCCGGCGGCGTGGGACAATTGCTGTTGCAGATCGCACTGCACCAAGGCTGCGAGGTGTTTGCCGTGGCGGGCGGGGCGGAGAAGATGGCCTACCTGAAGCAGCTTGGCGTGCAGCACGCCATTGCTCGCGGCACGGCGGACTATGCGGAACAAGTGGCGGGCCTACTGGCCTCGGGCAAGCTGGACATCAGCTACAACGCCGTGGGCGGCACCACCTTCAAGAAGGACATGGCCCTGCTGGGCACCGGCGGCAGGCTGGTGCTGTTTGGCGGTGCGGAGCGCGGCAAGGGCGGTGCCTTCGGCGACCTGCGCTTTGCCTGGAACATGGGACTGGTGGTGCCCATCTTCCTCATGATGCGCAGCAAAAGCCTCATCGGGGTGAACATGTTGCGGTTGGGCGACCACAAGCCGCAATTGGTGGCGGATGCCATGCACGGTGCACTTTCCGCCTTCTCTGCAGGCTGGCTTAAGCCGCGCGTCCATCCGCTCTTCACGGCCGATCAACTCCCCCAAGCCTTGGAACTCCTCGGCTCCGGCAAGAGCATCGGCAAGGTGGGCGTGCGGTGGAAATGAGCCCGGCGGGTGATCAGCGGCTGCGCTCCCGCCAAGCGCGCTCCAACATTTCGCGGTGCTCCGGTGCAGCTATGGCGATCAGTGCTTGGGCGCGCTGCTCCAGGTTGCGGCCGTACAGATAGGCTACGCCGTGCTCGGTAGCCACGTAGTGCATGTGTGCGCGGGTGGTCACCACACCGGCACCTTGCCGCAGAAAAGGCACGATCTTGCTCTGCCCTTTGCCCGTGGTGCTGCACATGGCAATGATCGGCTTGCCACCCTCGCTCAGCGCGGCACCGCGCATGAAATCCATCTGCCCGCCGACACCGCTGTACTGGTAGGTGCCGATGCTGTCCGCGCACACCTGCCCGGTAAGGTCCACCTCGATGGCGCTGTTCACGGCCACCACCTCGGGGTTTTCGCGGATCACCTTAGTGTCGTTCACGTACTGCACGTCAAGGAAGGCGAACGACGGATTGTCGTCCACCAGGTCGTACAGCCTGCGGGTACCGAAGGCGAACGCGGTGACAATGCGGCCCCGGTGTTTCTTCTTGCGCGCATTGGTGATCACCCCGCGTTCCACCAGGTCGATGATGCCGTTGCTGCACATCTCCGTGTGGATGCCCAGGTCCTTGTGGCCGCCCAAGGCGCCTAGGATCGCATCCGGAATGGCGCCGATGCCCATTTGCAGCGTGGCGCCGTCGTCGATCAGGCCGCTCACGTGGCGGGCCACAGCCTGCTCGGCAGGGCCGATGGAGGCGGCGTAATCCACTTCGGGCAGGGCATCATCCACGTGCACCATGGCGGCGAAGCGGCTGGCATGCACCTGCCCGTCGCCCAGGGTGCGCGGCATGTTCGGGTTCACCTGGGCGATCACTGTGCGCGCATTGCGCACCGCACTGCGCGCCACGTCCACACTGAGGCCCAACGAGCAGAAGCCGTGTTTGTCGGGCGGCGACACATGCACCAAGGCCACGTCGATCGGCAGGATGCCCCGATCGAACAGCCGCGGGATCTCGCTCAGGAACACCGGCACATAATCACCATGCGGCCCGGCCACCGTGCTGCGCATGTTGGCGGACACGAACAAGGCGTTCAGAAAGAACGATCGCTGCACTTCAGGCCGTTCGAAGCCCAGCGCGCCGAAGGTGCTGATGGCGGTGAGCTCCACATCGTGCAGCTCCGCATGCCGGTCGAGCAAGGCATGCACCAAGCGCACCGGAGTGGCGGCGCTCCCCTGCATGAACACACGGTCGCCGCTGTTCACCGAACGTACCGCTTCCCCCGCCGTCATCCAAGGCAATTTCATGCCTCAAATGTCCTTATGGCAAGCCAACGGCACCATGATAAAACGCAGGTGGCTCGGCCCCTCGTTCTAATCCTGCTTCGCCGCGTTGCCCGGGTTGTCTTCGGCAGGCTGCGGGTCACCACCGGGATCTTCTTCATCCTGCCGGAGCACCTCATGCAAGGAACCGGGCGGCAGCGTAGGTGAAAACGGGTCGGGGCTTTCATTGCCTAACAGGCGCGGCTTGGGGTCAGGCTCCGGTTTGTGTTTGCTGTCCATGGTTCATTCCTTTTGTTCTGTACAAGGTACGCACGAAAACCCGTGCCAGCGTCCTTTGGCGCCATGCCACACGTGATCCTCCGCACGATCGGACCACTCCCCTCCTCCTTTCCCTCCCCCAGGGCTATCGGGTCTTCCTCTCGCTGTGAACAAGGGAACACCGGCTGCGACGCCCTTTGGGGTCGAGATCCACAGTAGCCTATCTCAATATGCTGTGACCCCGTTGGGGTCAGGACCACAGACCGACCGCGAAGCGGTCACAGCATGTTGCCAGGATTCATCAAAGTCCAGCACGACCCCGAAGGGCGTCGCAGCCGGTGTCAGGCCCGGCGCGGCTTGAAGACCCGATAGCCCTGTTCCCTCCCCCTCTCCCCTGCCTTCTCCCCGATACCTTTGCGCCCCATGGCCGCCCGCATTCATCCTATCCCATTTGCCCAGTGGGACCTTGGGCTGGACCGGACGCTGTTGATCGCCGGCCCGTGCAGCGCGGAAAGCCATGGGCAGGTGCTGGCAACGGCGGAAGGCATCGCCCGGAACGCTCCGCAGGTGAAGGTGTTCCGCGCGGGTGTGTGGAAACCGCGCACCCGGCCCGGCGGATTTGAAGGCATCGGTGAACAGGCATTGCCGTGGCTGGCCGAGGTGAAGGAGCGGTATGGCTTGCTGACCATCACCGAGGTGGCCACGCCCCAACATGTGGAAGCAGCGCTCAGGGGCGGCGTGGACATGCTGTGGGTCGGCGCCCGCACCACGCCCAATCCATTCAGTGTACAAGCCATTGCCGATGCGCTCGCGGGCGTGGACATTCCCGTGTTCGTGAAAAACCCCGTGAACCCCGATCTGCAACTGTGGACCGGTGCACTGGAACGGCTCTTTAATGCCGGCCTCACCCGCGTGGCGGCCATCCATCGCGGCTTCCACTGGTTCGGGCGGTCGCCCTACCGCAACCATCCCATGTGGGAACTTCCGGTACGCCTGAAGGCCGCCTTCCCCGAATTGGAAATGATCGGCGACCCCAGCCACATCGCAGGCGAGCGATCCCTGCTGCAGGGCATTGCCCAGCAAGCGCTGGACCTCAACTTCAGCGGCCTGATGATCGAGGCGCACCACTCCCCGGCCGAGGCCAAAAGCGATGCCGCCCAGCAACTGGACCCCGCCGCGCTGGCACTGCTGCTCAATGGGCTCTCTTTCCGGAGATCCTCGGCCGATGGCCCCCTGCGCGACGAGTTGCAGGAGCATCGCGACCTGATCGACCGCCTGGACGAGGAGATCCTGCAAAAGATGGCCGCCCGCATGGAGATCTCCGGGCGCATCGGCGCCTTCAAGCAAGCCCACAACATCGCCATCCTTCAGCCCGCGCGTTGGCGGCGCATCATGCAGGCCCAACATGCCTTGGCCAAGGAGTTGGGCCTCTCACCAAGCTTCGTACAGGCGCTCATGGACGCCGTGCACGACGAAAGCATCCGCAAGCAAACAGACGTATGGGAGCAAGCCGACCGGAAGGCGAACGGCCAAGTGTCGAAAAAAACGGGCTCGGCCAGTAAACGCAGGTCGTGAAGACACCTAACTTGCACCTTCCGCAAACCCCGTCCGCAACACCACTGCAGCAACATGGTCAAACACTACCTCATCGGCTTGGCAACCCTGATCGGGGCGGCCCGTGCCGCCGCACAACCCGCCTTCACCAACAGCACCCCGTTGCTGGGCCATGCCGCCAACAGCGGCGGCTGCATGGCCATTACCGACATGGACGGCGACGGATTGGACGACGTGGTGCAATTGCACAACAGCAAAAGCGTGTACGTGCTCTACCAGGAAGAAGACGGAAGCTTCACCACGGTGGGCTACGGAAACGTGTCCAACAGCAACCAGTGGGGCTGGGCCATTGCGGACTTTGCACATGACGGCCACAAAGACATCGTCAGTGGCGGCAACGGGGACGGCACCCACTTGGTGAATATCACCTCGCGCGGCGTGTATACCACCACCAACCTGGGCGGGCCGAACGTCTACCAGCAGAACATGAGCGTGGCGGACATCAACAACGACAGCTATGTGGATGTCTTTGCCTGCAACGATGTGGGGGCGCCCAACCTGTGGTTGACCGATGCCTCCGGCATGCCCCAGATCAACAACAGCTACATCAACTGGGCCACCAACCCGGCCAGTGACATGAGCGGCAACTACGGCAGCTGCTTCACCGACTTCGACAACGACGGCGACCTGGACCTGCACATCGCCAAATGCCGCCAAGGCGTGAACAACTCCAGTGATCCGCGCCGATGGAACCGCCTGTTCGTCAATGACGGGAACAACCAGTACACCGACCTGGCGGACCAATACGGCGTGCAGGACCGCGAGCAAACTTGGGCCACGGATTTCGGCGACTTCGACAACGACGGCGACATGGACATGGTGAGCGTTGAGCACAGCACTTCCACCCAACTGTTCCTGAACGACGGCACGGGGCACTTCACCAACGCCACGGTCGGCAGCGGCCTGGAATCGCCCAGCTTCCCGTTGCAGTGCCTGTTCCGAGACCTGGACAACGACGGATTCCTGGACGTTCTGATCGCCGGTGGAAGCGAGCACTACTACAAGGGCCACGGCGACGGCACGTTCACCCGGATCACCGGCCTGTTCCCATACAGCAAAGCCATGCACAGCTTTGCCTTTGGCGACTTGAACCGGGACGGTTTCGAGGACGTGTACGCCAACTATGGCAACTCCTACGTGGACCCCAGCGCAAGCAACCCGGACATCCTGTGGCTCAACACGCCCAACAGCAACCACTTCTTCCGGGTGCGCCTGGTGGGCACCACGAGCAACCCGGACGCCATCGGTGCCCGCGTCACCATCAATGGCCCATGGGGTACGCAGATCCGCGAAGTACGCTCGGGTGAGAGCTACGGATTGGTGAACTCCTTCATCATGCACTTCGGCCTCGGGGCGGAAACCGCCGTGCCCACCATGACCGTGCGCTGGCCCAGCGGGCTCGAGGAGACTTTCACGGACCTGCACGCCGACCAAACCATCACCGTGGTGGAAGGCACCTGCATTTCCCCCAACATGGCCATCACGGCAACACCCGCCACCTTGTGCCAGGAAGGCGACGAAGCAACGCTCACCGCCTCCCCCGCCGGCACCTACACCTGGAGCAATGGCACCACTGCCGGGCAGATCTCCGTGACCAGCCCCGGCAATTACTACCTGATCGCGGGCACCGGCAACTGCACCACGCAGGCCAACAAGTATGTGTGGCTGGCCCCGGACGAAACCCCAACGGTATCCGTGTCGGGGGAAACCACCATTTGCCCGTTGGACCAAGTGGTGCTCACCGCCAGCGCCGCGAGCAGCTACTCCTGGTCCAATGGAGGTACGGGGCAAAGCATCGCCGTCAACACCCCGGGCAGCTACACGGTGACCGTGCAGGGCGCCTGTGCCGAATTCACCTCGGACCCCGTGCAGGTGGCCGTGCTTGACGCCCCTGCGGCACCTGTGGCCGACAATGTCAACATCCCGGTTCCGGGCACTGCCCTGCTGACGGCCGCTGGCGACAGCATCCTGTGGTATGACGACGAAGAAACTACCGTACCGATAGGTGCTGGCAGCCCATGGACCTCCCCCTACTTGGATGCAACCACCACCTTCTGGTGCGCCGACATGGGCCTGAACGGCGGGGATGTTCAATACGGCGGCAGGACGGATAATTCCAGCTCGGGAGCATATCACAGCAACGCCTCGTACTACCTGCTGTTCAACACCAGCGGGGATATGATCCTCAAAAGCGTGAAGGTATACGCCAACGGTGCGGGCAGCCGCACCATCGCCCTGGTGGATGCTTCCGGTGGTGCCACCATTGCGGAAGGCTCCTTCGACACGCCCGATGGTGAAAGCCGAATTCAGCTGGATTGGGCCGTTCCGGCCAATGGCTCATACGGCCTGCGGATCGCTTCGGGCAACCCCCAGCTGTGGCGCGATGGCCCCGGAAGTGGCACCTCCTTCCCCTATGACCTGGGCGGCATGGGCTCCATCACCGGCACCAATGCCAGCTCCTCGCAGTACTACTACTTCTTCTACGATTGGGAGGTGGCGGAACCAGCCACGTGGTGTGAAGGACCCCGCACCCCGGTGGAAGCTCAGGTCGGACCCACCACGGGGATCGCTTCCACGGACGCTGGCCCGGTGCTTCGCCTTCACCCTAATCCGGCCCAGGACCTGGTATCCCTTACGGGTGCACTTCCCCAAGGGGCCACTGTTGCGGAATTCATTGATGTGGCCGGCCGCGTTTGCCTGAAGGCCGATCTGCTCAACGCCGGAAGCCCGATCCAGGTGGCCACCTTGGCGCCGGGGGCATACACCGTGCGCGTGCAAGGCGATCATGCCGTGGCCAATGCCACCTTTGTGAAGCAGTGACCATCCCGTACCCACCGTTCAAAGGCCCCGGCACGTCCGGGGCCTTTGCTTTTTGTCAGCCAGGGCTTCGGGCCGTTGTATTTTCTTTGGAGGCATGAACACGCCGGTGCAACCCTTGTCCGATAGGCTTCTAGTGGTCGGCACAGGTGCCATCGGCAATGCCCTGCTGCCCCGCATTGTGCGCTGGCCTTGGCAGGGCATCACCCTGATGGACGGCGACCGCGTGGAGGAAAGAAACCTGGAGCGCCAGGAGCTCTTCGCGCCGGTGGACATCGGAAAACCGAAAGTGGAAGTGGCGGCGGCCTGGTTGCGCAACGCGCCCATTGCCCTGAGCGTGGCCACCCGCTTCGAATTCCTCGATGCCGCCAATGCCGAAGCCGTCATTGCCATGCACGACGTGGTGGCCGACTGCACCGATGATGCCCATGTGAAGTTGCTGCTGGACCGTACCTGCGCCGACTACGGCGTGGCGCTCGTAAGCGGATCGGTGCATGGCGCACAGGCACAGGTGGTGGTGCTGCATGCATCGGGCAAGGGAGAAACGATCGGCCGCAAGGACCTCTTCCGCGGCAGGCTGGGCATGGAGCAGGACGGCTGCGATATGCGCAACGTGCCCTTGGCCACCATCGAGGAAACGGGGCGCCGCATGGCCCAGTTGCTGCGTGCGCTCCTCCATGGCGAAGCCATGCGCAACGGGGGCATCGACCTTTTCGACGGCAAGAAATGGACCGCCATTGAACCGCCTGGCAACCTGAATTGAACACCATGGACCCCTTGTTGCTCATCCTCCTCATCGCCTGCGTGGCCTTCGCCTACGCCATGGTGGGCCACGGCGGTGCCAGCGGCTACCTCGCCCTGATGGCCCTGGCGGGCATGAGCGTGGTGGTGATGCGCCCGTCCGCGCTGGTGCTCAACCTTTTCGTAAGCGCCATCTCCTTCACGCAGTACGCGCGCACTGGCCATTTCAAGTGGCGCACCTTTCTGCCCTTCGCCGTGCTGTCCGTGCCTGCCGCGTGGTTCGGCGCGCAGGTGGTGCTGGACCCGCTCATCTACAAACGCATCCTCGGGGTGTGCCTGCTCTTCGCCGTGGCCCGCATGTTCGGCCTGCTCGGCAAGGGCAGCGACACGCTCCGGCCCGTGCCCTTGTTGCTCGGCGCGCTGATCGGCGCGGTGCTGGGCTTCCTCTCGGGCATGATCGGCATCGGCGGCGGCGTGCTGCTCAGCCCCGTGCTGCTGCTGTGCAACTGGGCCGACATGAAGACCACCGCCGCCACCTCGGCGCTCTTCATTTTCGTCAACAGCGCCTCCGGCCTGGCTGGCGCCTTGGGCAATGGCGAAACGCTCAGCCCGCACATGATCCCCTGGATCGCGGCGGCCGTGGGCGGCGGCTTGCTGGGCGGCTGGATCGGCGCGGTGAAAATGAACAACCTGCGGGTGAAGCAGGCACTGGGCATCGTGCTACTGTTGGCCAGCGTGAAACTGATGATGCCATGATCGGTGTGGAAGAAGCCAAACGGCGCATGATGGCCGCGGTGCGCGTGCTGCCTGCGGAAACGGTGCCGCTGGCGCGCGCCGTGGGCCGCTTTGTTGCCACGGATGTTACCGCCCCGTACGACCATCCGCTGTTCGACGTGAGCGCCATGGACGGCTATGCATTTGCATTTTCCGGAACAGTGCAGCAGTACACCGTGGTGGGCGAAGTGCCTGCGGGCGGCGTCTTTCCGCACGTGCTGGCACCGGGCGAGTGCGTGCGCATCTTCACCGGTGGCATGCTTCCCCAAGGCGCGGACACCGTGGTGATGCAGGAGCTGGTGCAGCGCACCGGCGACCGGATCGCCTACGCCGACGCCAAGCTGAAGCGCGGTGGCAACGTGCGGCACACGGGCGAACAGGTCCGCGCAGGTGATGTGGCGCTTCCGCAGGGCACCTTGATCGATGCGGCCACCATCGGGTTGCTGGCCTCGGTTGGCGTGCGCGAGGTAGCCATGGGCGCATTGCCGCGCGTGGCGGTGCTGGTGAGCGGCGGGGAGTTCATTGAGGGCGGTATGCCGCAACCCGGCAAAATTTTTGGCAGCAACGACGTGATGCTGGCCGCTGCCTTGCACAGTGCAGGCATCGAGGCCACCATGCGCCACGTGGACGATGACCGCGACGCGCTCCGCAAGGCATGGACGGAGCTCGCCGCCACGCACGACGTGGTGCTCTCCACCGGCGGCGTTTCCGTGGGCGACTTCGATCTGATCCCCGCCGTGCTCAACGAATTGGGCGCGGACATCCGCTTCCACGGCGTACTGCAGAAACCGGGCAAGCCCCTGTTGTTCGGCCGGCTTGGTGATGCGGCGGTGTTCGGCCTGCCGGGCAACCCCCGCGCGGTGATGGTGCTCTTCCGCGAATACGTGTTGCCCTTCCTGCAAGCCGTGCAGGGCGCGGCGCAACCGTGGATGCGCAGCGCCCGCCTGCCCTTGATGGACCAAGCTTCGATCAAGGGCGTGCGCGCCGAGTTCCGTGCGGCGCGTGTAGCCAATGCACAGGTACAGCTGCTTGCCGATGAAGGATCGCACATGCTGCGCTCCTTGGCGGAAGCCGATGCCATCGCCTATATTCCGGCGGATGTGCGCGAACTGAAGAAGGACCAACTGGTGGAAGTGCATTACCTCAGATGATGGGAGATCATTCAACCATTCCCACAAAGCTTCCGCTGCGGTCTCCCTTATCTCTGCTCCCGCAGTGGTCTCCCGAAAGGGACCCTGCGGCTTCTACGCTCATTTCCACACTTCCGCAGCGGTCTCTCGCCCCCCATGCTCCCGCAGTGGTCTCCCGAAGGGGACCCTGCGGCTTCCATTCCCTTCACCAAACTCCGGCAGCTGTCTCCCGCAGGCCTTGCGGCAACCACACCATGAACAGATAATGGGAAGCAAATACGCATGGACCGGAGTGGTGCTCGCAGGCGGCAAGAGCACGCGCATGGGGCAGGACAAGGCGGTGATGGAGGTGGAGGGCAAGCCGCTGCTGCTGCACGCCATCGATCGGCTGAAGCCCCACGTACGCGAAGTGATCGTGGTGGGCGACCCGCGGAAATACGGGCACCTCTGGCCGGAAGTGCTGCCGGACGAGATCCCTGGCATGGGGCCGCTGGGCGGCATCGTCACCGCCATGGGCGCGGCACGCTTCGACCGCCTGTTGGTGCTGGCCGTGGATGTGCCCGGCGTGAACCCGCAGCTGCTGGAACGCCTCACGCGCGAAATGCCGGAAGAGGCCGATGCGCTGGTTCCCCGCCACAACGGCGAGCTGGAACCCTTGGTGGCCGCCTTCCACCGCCGCTGCCTGCCGGCGTTCATGGGCCGCATGATAAAAAGCCAGCTCTCCATGCACGGCGCACTGGAAGAGGTGCGCACGGCCTACTTAGACATTAACCCCGGCGAGGACGGCTGGCCGGAAGACCTCTTTCGCAACCTCAACAGTCCTGCCGACCTTTGATCTCCACAATGCTCCCGCAGCGGACTCACATACTTCAGCTCCCGCAGTGGTCACCCGAAGGGGACCCTGCGGCACGCATCTCTCACTCCCGCCGGGTCTCCGCTTCGGGACCCTGCGGCACACACTTCGTGAATTGACCCCATGGAAGTAAAACTCTTCGGCATGATCGCGGAGAAGGCCGGCGCCGAAACCATCGCCGTGGCCGCCGCTACCGTGCGCGAACTGCGCCTGGCCGCAGAAGCCCGCATCGACGGGCTCGCCGCCATGAGCTACGCCATCGCCGTGGACCGGCGCATCGCCGATGACGCATTGAAGCTGGACGGAAACGAAGAGGTGGCCTTGCTGCCGCCGTTTGCAGGAGGATGAGCACCGACAAGCCACACAAAAAGCGGGACATTTTCATCTATGGCCCCATCGATCCCGCCTTCGTCGCGGAGAGCATCGCCAAACACGCCTCCCGCACCGACATCGGGGGGCACGAGATTTTCCTCGGCCAAGTGCGGGCCGATGAACTGGCGGCTGCGCAAGGATCTGCGACAAGCGCCCTGACAACCGGCAACCAACAACTGGCAACTGTCCAAGCCATCGACTACACCGCCTACCGCGACATGGCCAACGAACAGATGATGCCCATCCGCGAGGAAGCTTTCGCGCGCTGGCCCATCACCTGCCTGCACGTGTACCACAGCCAGGGCGTCATCAAGGCCGGCGAGCTCTGCTTTTTCGTCTTCGCCTCGGCAGCACACCGCCAGGCCGCCCGCGAGGCCGTGGCCTACGTCACCGATGAAGTGAAGAGGCGGCTGCCCATCTTCGGCAAGGAGATCGTCGCAGACGGCAGCCACCAGTGGAAGAATAATTCGTGAGCATCCCCCTCGCTCCTCCCGGCCGCATTTGACCGCGTTCATTCCATCCGGCAAAGAACCTGCACCAACCGAGTGCTACATTTACACCATGGAGGTCAAACTCGAGATTCCTTTCGAGCAATTGCTGCGGATGTTGCGCCAATTGACACCTGCCCAACGAGAGGTGGCACGGTCCGTGCTGAAGCCCGTCAAGGAAAGCAAGGGTGCGCGCATCATGGCCCTTGCCGGTGCATTCGCCGACATGGATGAACATGAATATGCGGACTTGGCCCAATACCTCAAGGACACCCGGACCGGGCTGTTCGATCGCACCATGGCAGGCCGATGAAGCCCGTGCTGTTGGATACCGATATCCTTTCAGCATTCTTGCGTGGAGACGCCAGGGTTGTTGCGAGAGCCAAAGCCTACGTGGAGGAACACGGTTCGCTTAGCTTGAGCGTGATCACCTATTACGAAATGTGCAATGGCCTGCTATACAAGGACGCGCGAAAACAGATGGAACGATTTGAATCGTTCATCGATCTCAACCAGGTGTTGCCATTGACCTTGGAGGCCGCGAAGCGTGCCGCAAGTATTCAAGCCGATCTGCGGAAGAAGGGCGCCGTTATCGGGCACACGGACACGTTGATCGCCGGTATCGCTCTGACCAACGGGCTCCATCTCGCCACAAACAATACAGCCCATTTCAAGCGCATCAAGGGTTTGGAACTGGACAACTGGCTGATGAGGTGATCCGATCATTCCCTGGATAGGGGACCCGGTGCCAGCCGAAGGGCCCGGAGCCTTCATCCCAGTCCATTCAGATCTACTTCCCATGATCGACATCACCCGCAAATCCACCACCCTCCGCGAAGCCATCGCCGAGGCCACGGTGCTCGTCAGCTCGGCGGAGACCATCGCCGCCGTGAAGGAACGCCGCGTGCCCAAGGGCGACGTGCTGGAAGCCGCGCGCATCGCGGGGCTGTTCGGCATCAAACGCACGGCCGACATGATCCCCGACTGCCATCCGCTGCCGGTGGAGCACGCCGAGGTGAGCAGCGAAGTGCATGAACTGGCCATCGTGGTCACGGTGAAGGTGCGCACCATCTACCGCACCGGCGTGGAGGTGGAGGCCATGCACGGCGCCAGCGTGGCCGCGCTCACCATCTACGACATGCTCAAGCCCATCGACAAGGGCATCAGCATCGAGCGCATCCGGCTGGTGGCGAAAAAGGGCGGAAAGAGCGACTGGAAGGATGCCTTCGAGCGGCCGTTGAAAGCCGCTGTGCTGGTGATCAGCGACAGTGTGGCCGCAGGTAAAAAGGAAGACAAGGCCGGAGCGGCCATCGCCGAGCGTTTAGCGGCCATCGGCGTGGAAACCGCCGCGCAGGGCCTGGTGCCGGACGAGCCGGAGCAGATCGCCGCACAGGTGAACGCTTGGGCCGCACAGGGCCTGGACCTCATCCTCACCACCGGCGGCACGGGCCTTTCCCCGCGCGACCGCACCCCCGAAGCCATCGCACCGCTGCTGGACCGCACCGTGCCCGGCATCATGGAAGCCGCGCGCAGCTATGGCCAGGAACGCATCCCGCTGGCCATCATGAGCCGCGGCATCGCCGGCATGATCGGCCGCACCTTAGTGATCACCCTGCCGGGATCAACGCGCGGCTCCATGGAGACGATGGACGCGCTTTTTCCATTCGTGCTGCATGTGGCCAAGGTGCAGGAGCATGCGTTCAGGCATGGGATGTGAGCATCAGAACCGTGTCGGCATTTTCGGTTCCAAACCGAACACCAGCGACCAGTAGTTCAGCGATTTCCGGTTCCATTCCCCAGGCCGTGGGTGGGCCGCTACCTCGCCGATGTCCTGCCGGGGATAGGCCTTGAATAGCCAGAGCAACGCCTCGTGCGCGCCGAGGTTCGGCACGTTGGTGATGATGGGCACCTTGTGCAATTCAAGGTCCAGTTACTCCGTGTCGTACGACCAAAGCACGGCTTTCAGGGGCGCTGTAAGGTGCGTGGCCATGGCACCCGAAAGATGAGGAGGCTTCAGCCGTGGTAGCACAGCGCGTGAACATTCCCAGCCGCCGGTTGTACCGCTTTTTGACCTTGATACCTTCACCCCATGCCAGTAAACACGACGACACCTCCATGGACCATATCTGCGGAAGCCTTGAACCTGCCGGAGGATGCGGCCTTTCCACGATCCAACTACATCAATGGCCGCAAACGGACGGACGGCAACGGGCGCTTCAACACGGTGACGGACAAGTACCATGGCACCGCCTTGGCCCATGTGCCATTGGCCACTGCCGCACAGATGGACGAGGCAATTGCAGCAGCGGTAGCGGCACGTTCGGCCTTGCGCCGGATGAGCGCCGGGGAGCGGAGCAGAAACCTGGCCCACCTGGCCCACGCCATCGAGGAGAATGCGGATGTCTTCGCCCGCACCATCATGCAGGAAGCCGGAAAGCCCATTGGCTATGCCGAGGCCGAGGTGGCACGCGCGCTGGTGACCGTGCGCACGGCTGCTGCGGAGGCCCTTCGGCTCACCGGGGAGCAGGTGGCCATGGACTTTGGCAAAGGCATTGGCCGTACCGCCATTACCAAGCGCATCCCGATCGGGGTGGTGGCGGCGATCACCCCGTTCAATTTCCCGCTGAACTTGGTGCTGCACAAGGTGGCACCCGCCTTGGCCTCAGGCTGCCCGGTGGTGCTGAAACCTGCCCCGCTAACCCCGCTCACCTCACTGCTGCTGGCGGAACTGATCGATGGTGTCGGTTGGCCCGCAGGTGCGTTCAATGTGCTGGTGGCCACCAACGAAGTGGCCGAGGTCCTGGTGCGGGATGAGCGCGTGGCCATGCTTAGTTTCACGGGAAGTGATGCCGTGGGCTGGCGTCTGAAGGAAATGTGCGGCAAGAAGAAAGTGGCATTGGAGCTCGGCGGCAATGCGGCCGTAGTGATCGATGAGGGAACGGACCTGGCCGCAGCCGCCCGGAACGTGGCCATGGGCGCCAATCTTTACGCTGGGCAAACCTGCATCAGCACGCAGCGCATCTTCGTGGTGAAGTCCGTGTTCGATCCCTTCCGCGACCTGCTGGTAAGGGAATTCCATGCACTGAGGGCCGGCGATCCTGCCGACCGCGACGTGGCCGTGGGGCCCCTCATCGACCGCAAACACTTCCGGCGCATTGCCGACTGGCTGGACGAAGCCATCAAAGGCGGGGCCCGCCTGTTGGCCGGTGGCAAGCCCGTGGACACGGAGCACAACGTCTTCGCCGCCACGCTGCTCACCGGCACCAAGCCGGACATGAAGGTTTTCAGTGAAGAGATGTTCGGTCCGATCACGTTGGTGGAGCCCGTGCGGGATTTCAGTGAAGCGATCGCGCAAGTGAACAACAGCCGCTACGGACTACAGGCGGCTGTGTACACGAACAACCTGGCGCACATGAAGCAGGCGCATGCTGAACTGGAGGTCGGCACCGTGGTCATCAACGACATCCCCGGCTTCCGCATTGACAGCATGCCTTACGGCGGCGTGAAGGACAGTGGCCTGGGCCGCGAGGGCCTGCGCTACGCCATGGAAGAGATGACCGAGCCAAGGTTGATGGTGTATTGAGCCGTTGTTGGATCGGTCGATCGAAAAATCAGAGAATCAGACAACTATGGTGCATCCGCATTCCATCGTCTGATCGTCTGATTTTCTGATCACCCTCCCTTCTCCACGTTGAGTAACAGGTTGGCTTTGTAACTTCGTGCTACCTCTAGCCGAGCAAAGCCATGGCCGCCCAAGACCTCTTTGTAAAGATCAACTCCCTCCCGGAGGACATCAGGAAGGAGCTGGAGGAGTATGTGGACAAGCTCCTGAAACGCCTGAAGAAGGAGCCTAAAGCGAAGCGGCCCATTGGGTTGATGAAGGGGAAGATCTGGATTGCCGACGATTTCGATGAACCCTTGGAAGATTTCAAGGATTACATGTAGCAATGGTGATCCTGCTGGACACCCATTTCGTGATCTGGGCCTTGGCAGGAGACGGTCGCATTTCCAAAGCCCACCTCAAGCTCCTTGAAGACCCGGGGCAATTGGTCCGGGTGAGCTTGGCCTCGATCTGGGAAATAACCATCAAACTGTCCATCGGTAAGCTTAAACTTCAAGCAAGTCTTCCTGAAACCATGCACAACATTCGGGCTTTGGGGTTCGGTCTATTGCCCATGGAGGAACAGCACTTCTTCGCATTGTCCGCTCTCCCCCACCACCACCGCGATCCCTTCGACCGCATGCTCATTGCCCAGGCCAAGCACGAAGGCATGCACATCCTCACAGCGGACAAGCACTTCAAGACCTATGATGTGAAGCTGGTGGGCGGTTGATCGTGTATTGAATTGGGGGAAAAGTTCGTAGGGAGTGGTTCGTAGGACGGAGAGCTCATGGAAGCCATGCCCCACGAACTACGAGCGTTCAATCTCCCCGTTCCAGCTTCTCCAACCTTCCCACGATCTTCTCCAAATTCCGGAAGTGGATGTAGCTCTTGCGGTACTTGCTGGCCTCCCACGCCGGGCTGCCCATGTAGCTCTCGCCCGCCTTGGTGTCCTTGCTGATGCCGCTCTGCGCGGCGATGATGGTGCCATCGGCGATCTTCAGGTGGCCGATGATGCCCACCTGCCCGCTGAACATGCAGTTCTTGCCGATCTTGGTGCTGCCGGCCACCACGCCGCCCGCCGCGTAGTAGGTGTTCTCGCCCACCTCCACATTGTGCGCAATGTGGATCAGGTTGTCGAATTTCACGCCCTTGCGCAGGATGGTGCTGCCCAGCGTGGCCCGGTCAATGGCGCAGTTGGCGCCGATCTCCACGTTGTCCTCGATCACCACGTTGCCGATCTGCGGGATCTTGGCCCCTCCGTCCGGACCCGTGGCAAAGCGGAACCCATCGCTGCCGATCACCGTGCCACTGTGGATGATGCAATCCTTGCCCACCACGCAGTCCGAGTAGATCTTCACCCCGGCATAGAGGGTGGTGTTGTCGCCGATGGTGACGTTGTCGCCCACATAGGCCTGCGGGTAGATCTTCACGTTGTTGCCCAGCTTGGCATTTTCGCCGATGAACGCCAAAGCGCCGATGTAGCAATCGCTACCATGCACGGCCCCTTCGGAAAGCACCGCCTGGGGTGAAATGCCCTTCTTGTTCCGCTTGATCTGGTCGTAGAGCTCAAGCACTTTGGCGAAGGCGCCTTGCGCATCGGCCACGCGCACCAAGGTGGTCTTCACCGGATGGGTGAGCGCATGGTCCTTGCCGATGATCACCACCGAGGCTGTGGTGCCATACACGTACTGCGTGTATGCCGGATTGGCTAAGAAGGAAAGTGATCCTTCACCACCCTCCTCGATCTTGGACAGGCGCGTTACGGTGGCATTGCCGTCCCCTTCCACGGTGCCGTGGAGAAGTTCGGCGATCTGGGTTGCCGTGAATTGCATGGGACCAAGGTAGGTTTGGCACCGCAACGGGTTGTTCCTTTCAGTAGCGCTGGTGGGCCTGCGGGGTGCCGAGGTTGGGGGTTTTTCCTTTCCCCAGGCATCTATTAGGGGTTCAATGCGCGTCTTGCAACCATCCACGGCTCGTATCCAACACGGATCTATTCCCAGTTTCAGTACTTTTCACTTTCCCCGTCCGACATTCACAGCATCATTTCCCCCATATGCGCAACCTGGTCCTTTCCTGGCTCCTGATCATTTCGGCTTTGTTCTCCAGACAACCGGCGGCGGCGCAGAACGGTGTCATCCCCACCATGGGAACCGAGTTTTGGGTGGGATTCATGGAGAATTACGCCGGGGGCAATGAACAGATCCGCCTGTTCATTTCCAGCTACCACAACACCTCGGGCACCGTCTCCATGCCGCTCACCGGCTATTCGCAGAACTTCACGGTCATGGCCAACACGGTCACCACCGTATCCCTGCCGGGAACGGCGGTCACCTATGGCTCGGAAACCGTGGGCGACCGGTCCATCCTGGTGCAGGCGGCCGATACCATCGCCGTCTTTGCCCTCAATTTCGCCAATGCCACCGCCGACGCCGCCGCGATCTTTCCCATCAAGACCCTCGGCACGGAATACCGTGTGCACTGTTATAAAGGTTTGGACAGCGACAACGCGTCGGAATTCATGATCGTATCCACCAAGGACGGCACCGAGGTGGAGATCACCCCCACGGCTCTCACGGCAGGGGGGCGTCCAGCGGGCGTGCCCTTCATCGTGAATTTGGACAGTGCGGAGACCTACCAAGTGAAGGCGGCCAGTGGGAACGGCGACCTCACGGGAAGCCTGGTTCGCGGCACGGACGTCAGCGGAAGCTGCCGCCCCTTTGCGGTGTTCAGCGGTGCGAAGTGCACCAACATCCCCACGGGATGCACGGCCTGTGACCATTTGTATGAACAGGCCTTGCCGGTTCCGGGTTGGGGCAAGCGGTACTTCACCGTGCCCTGGTCCGGGCCGAACAGTTACACCTATCGCGTCATGGCCAATACCAATGGCACGGTATACACTGTGGACGGCGTGGCACAGGCCATGCTCAACGCAGGGCAGTTCGCCGAGGTGAACTACGCCACCGGTGCCAAGGTCATTGAAAGCAGCGTGCCGATCAGTGTGGCCCAATTCATCCAAGGCCAAACCTGCTCGGGGAACGTTGGGGACCCGGCCCTGTTGGTGCTAAACTCGATCGATCAACGCATCTCCAACATCAGCTTCGCCACCGTGGTATCCAGCAACATCTCCTCGCAATTCATCGCCGTGGTAGTGGAAACGGCGAGTACCGCGCAGGTGGTTTTGGACGGCGTAACCATGCCGGCATCCAGCTTCACCGCCTACACATCAGACCCCTCGTTCAGCCATGCCACTTTCCCGGTGAACCAGGGCAGCCACAACATCAGTTGCCCAACGGGGTTGACAGGCTATGTGTACGGCGTGGGCTCCAATTATGAAACCTATGCATACAGTGCCGGATCGTTTTCACAGCTTCCGCCCATCGTAGTGGATTCCGTGTTCTGCGGGGTGGACAGCACCGGAACGCTCACCTTGGTGGCGGAGGGCGGCATGAACAACCCGTGGTGGGCGTTGGTGTCCGCTCCGGAAGACACCTTGCACACCGGCCAATCGTACACGTTCGCCCCGCAGGGTAGCGATGTGTACGTGGTTTCGGGCACCGAATTCCTGAGTGCCTGCACACAGCAATATTTCTACAGCGTGGAAGTGGAAACACCTCCGGTGCTGAACGTGACCGCCAGCGCCACCAACGTCTGCGCCTATGAGGAAATACAGCTCGGCGTAACCGTGTCGCCCGCCGGCACCTACCTGTACAACTGGTGGCCCGATCCGCCCCTGAGCTCGGGGTCCATCGCCAACCCCGTTGCCACCCCGGCACAGAGCGGTTGGTTCCATGTCAGTGTCAGTTCCCTTTCCGGCTGCTCGGTGGCCGCCGACAGCATCTACATCGCTGTCACCCCGGGCAGTGTACTGCGCTATGATGCCGGGGTGGACGATGCACAGATCTGCGTGGGCGATACCGTGCAACTCGGGGTGGTGGTGTACCGCACCATTGCCATGGACACCTTGGACGCGGCCCCAGACCCTGCGATCTGGGGCACCATTACGGGCGGAACCATCAGCAACGCCTGCGGATCCGTCGGCGGAAATGCACTTTATTTCAATGGGCCTGCGCCCATGCGCCAAGCACAAACCACGGACATGGATGTCTCCACGGGCGGAATTATCCGTTTCAACATCAAGCTGGGCAGTAGCACTGCTCCCTGCGACAACGTGGATGCGGGAGAGGACATCTTGGTGCAGTACAGCACCAATGGCGGAGTGTCGTGGATCACGTTCAGCACGTGCTTCTCGTATCAATACGCCAACTGGACCCAATTGGAGCTCGCCATTCCCGCTGCCGCCCAAACGGCTAGCACCCGCTTCCGGTGGGCCCAGCCCATATTCAGCGGCGCTGGCGAGGACAACTGGTCGATGGACAACGTGGCCATCGCCGTGGAGGAAACCACGGGCTTGGATTTTACCTGGTCGCCCTCCACGTTCCTCGCCGACCCCTCGGCAGCCAACACGGCGGCATGGCCCGCAACCTCCGGGTGGTACCACGTGGGCAGTACGGACAATACCTCGGGGTGTACCTATGCGGACAGCTTGTTCATTACCGTGGGCCAGGCCTTTACCTTGGCCTTAACCCCCGACACCTCCATCTGTGACGTGGCCGGCATCCAATTGCAAGCCGTACCCAGCAGCGGCACCAACGTGTCCTTCCAGTGGTCACCGAACACCAACATCTCCAGCGTGGTAGCTGCTGCACCAGTGGTAACGCCCACCACCACCACCACCTACAGCGTGGTCGCCACCAGTGCGGAAGGGTGCGAGGCCACCGGGGATGTGCAGATCACCGTGGCCTCCCTGCTCAACCTGGATGCCACCACCACGGACAATGACATTTGCGCGGGGGACCTGGTCACTCTGAATGCCGCGGTGGGCGCGGCCACCAACATGGCCTACCTGTGGACGCCCGCCAACAGCCTGGACAATGCCACGGCCCAGAACCCGGGTGCCCAGCCATTGCAGGACACTTGGTACGTGGTACAGGCCACCGATACGGCCAGCGGGTGCGTGCTGCGCGACAGTGTGTTCGTCGCCGTTACGAACCCGGGTGGTGTGAGTGCGGGCAACGACACCACCGTGTGTTCCGCACTGGGCCTGCAACTGCACGTGGCACACAACATCTCCGCGCCGCAGATCCAATGGCAGCCGGCGGTGCATCTTACCGGGGCCAACACCGCCAACCCGATCATCCAGTTCGACAGCACCATGACGTACATCGTTTCCGTGGGTGACGGTGCGGGCTGCAGTGCATTGGACACGATCGTGGTCACTGTTTCATTTCCACAGTTGACGCTGCAAACCGACAGCTCACTCTGCGCCGGCGACATGGCCGTACTTGACCCCGGCTTTCCAGGTGCCCCGCGCTTGTGGAACACCGGGGCCACCACGCCAACCATCACCGTGGGCACGGCAGGCACGTACACCTGCACGCTGTCGGATGCGGGCGCCCAGTGTTCCGTGGATGCTGTTTTCCAGATCACGGTGGACCCCCTGCCCGTGGTAGAGCTTGGGCCGGACACCTCCCTGTGCATCGGCGAAAGCTGGACCCTGCAGGCCAACAATCCCGGCAATGCCGTGATGTGGAGCACCGGGGCTACCAGCCAAGCCATAACGATCACTGATGACGGCCTCTACCACGTGGCCGTTACGGACCAGCAAACATGCGTGGGCCGGGACAGCATCTTGGTGACCTTCGACCCCCTGCCGGTGGTCTCCTTGGCCAATGCCACCGTGTGCGTCAGCGAAACGATCACCTTGGATGCCGGCAACCCGGGGAGCAGCTACCTATGGTCACCCAACGGCGAAACCACCCAGGCCATCCAGGTACAGGGTAGCAGCGGCACCTATTCCGTGACCGTGACCACGCCCACCATTTGCACCAGCAGCGCCCAGGCCGTGCTGCAGTTCATGCCGTACCCGCCCTTGGAACTCGGGCCGGACACGGCCCTCTGCCACTTGGAAAGCCTTACGCTGGATGCCGGTTGTGACACGTGCAGCATCGTGTGGAGCACGGGGGCTACCACCCGGGAGATCATCCTCTTCGCCAGCCACCATGCGGTGGTGCAGGTGTACAACGGCTACTGCACCTCAACGGACAGCATCAACGTGGTCTTCAACCCGTTGCCCAACGAGCTGTCCGTGCACGAGATCACCACCTGCTTCGATTACCCGCCCGGCGAATTGGTGCTGGATGGTGAGAACCCGGGCAACACCTACTTATGGCATCCCGGCGGCCAATCCACCAGGACGATCACCGTGCAGAGCTATGGGCTGTACACCGTGGACCTCACCACACCGGAGAACTGTTCCATTTCGCAGGACATCCGGGTGAACGAATTCTGCATGAGCACCTTGTACATGCCCAACTCCTTCACCCCGGACAATGACGGGCACAACGATGTGTTCAAGCCGAACGGAACCAATCTGGCGACAGTGGAGCTGTACATCTTCGACCGCTGGGGCGGTTTGATCCGCCACGGGACCGATGCGGATGCGTATTGGAACGGCGAAGCGAAGGGAGGTCCGTGCGAACTGGGGGTTTACACTTGGAAACTGGTGTACCGCTTCTATACCGATACCACGCGCACCACCATGGGCGAGGAACGGGAAGCCATCGGGCACGTCACCCTGCTGCGCTGAGCCGGCCCACGTGCGGGTTGCGCGGGAAGGGCTACGCTACGGTCTACTTTACCTCGGCCAGCTTGCCCTTGAGCATGTTGATCACCCCGATCTCGGTGGCGTCAACGCCCTTCTTTTCCGCCAAGTACCAGCTGGCCCAGTCGCCAAGGTGGATCAGAAAGAGCTGCCTGCCCAGGAGGTCATCCCCTTGGCTCCACACCTCATGGATGTGCGGGGTGTACTTGGCAAAGACGTCCTTGTTGATGGCCAAGCGGATCTGGCTCCGCTCGTGGTCGTCCTTGTGGCGGAAGATCACCACGGAAAGGCGGTCGCTGCCTCCGGCCCAACCCACCAGTTCGTTGTGGTTCATCTCCGGGATGGCATGGTGCCAGCACAGTTCCTTGCTGTTCTCATTGAGCTGCTGGCGGAAGCGGATGCACACCGCCTCGGTGGATGCCTCGCTATAGATCACCGGCCGTTTGCCGTGGAGCTTTTCCGCCAGCTCCTTGCCAGCGGCCTCGATGGCCTTCTGACCGCCCTTCAATTGTGCGGCCGCCTTGCCGATGGAAGCTTCAAAATCACTTTGAATGATGCCGAAGTGCTTCAGCACGAAGAATTGCTGGGTGAGCGAGTAGGCCAGCATGGTGCGCGGCGGGTTGCCGCCGGGGATCACAATGTGGTCCAGCCCTTTGGCTTTGGCGGTCTCCAGCATGGTGCCTCCGCTGGTAATGCAGACTACGCGCGCACCCTTGCCCAGCGCTTCGTTCATGGCAGCGAGCGTTTCCTCGGTGTTCCCGCTGTAGCTGCACGCGATCACTAAGCTGCCCTTGCCCACGTAGGCCGGCAGGTAGTAGTTGCTGTACACTTCAATGGGGCAGGTGGCCTCCTGCGCCACGGCCTGCGCTGCAATGCGGCCGCCGATGCCGCTGCCGCCCAGGCCGGTGACCACCACGTTGGCATACGGACCGCCCGGTGCGGACAGTTGGGCGTTGCGGCCGATGGCCAATGCTTCTTTCAGGTGGTCGGGGAAATCCCGGATCAGATCGTACATGGTCGGGTGTTGGGGCTTGTGCGCGAAAATAGGCACCCTCCTACGGTGAAATCCGTTGGTGGGTTTAGCGGCGCGGTGGTCCGGGACAATGGATGCACCAAGCCCCGAATGGATCAAGGTTGCTGCTCCAGGTCACAGGTTTCGGCCGGCGTTACGTCCTTCAGTTCCTTCATCTTCAGGAACACGTTGTTGACCTGCTGCGTGATGCTGGTGCCGGCATTAAGGGCGCTTACCTTCAAGAACCAGCACTTGGCCTTGGCGCGGTCCACACCGCTTTGGTTGTACAGGTAGTATAGGCCCATGTAGTTGTACGCTTCCTCCAGGTCGGCCTTTTGGGTTTCCTTCTCTTCAGGTTTCATCTTGCGGATCACCTCCTCATAGAAGGGCTTGGCCGTCCAGCTCTTCGCTTCGGCGGTATCCATGCCGGCCTGCGAGCGTGCCCGGTACAGGTATCCTTGGTAGATGTTGGGCTGCTTGGTGGTATACATGGCCCAAGCGCTGTCGGCCGTTTGGTACATTTTGGCCCGGTTGGCCATGGCCCCGAGGTAGTACCAGTCGTTCACCTCCGGCTTGGCGCCCTTCACTTTGGCGCGCATAGCGTTTACCGCCTTGCCGTATGCCTTGGCATCGGTGAAGGCTTTGGCGGCCTCCACGTACAGGTAGTCCTTGCCTGGATCCATTCCGGCGGCGATCAAGTACTGCTCACCGGCCAGTGAGTCGGAACGCATGGCCGCCACCGGGTCTGCCGTTGGGTCCTTGGCCAAGCCTTGCAGGATCTTGCCTTGGTACTCGTGGTCCACGCTGATCACCTTGGCCTTGGGCTGCTCGGCGAAGTAGAGCTGCAGGGCGGAATCGGCGGCTTGGAACTCCCCTTTCTCAGCCAGGTCGAAGGCCTTGAGGCGCTTCAGGGTCATGTTCTTCACCCCTTCCTGCTCCAAGGCTTGGATCTCCTTGAGGCTTTCATCGTACTGGCCCACCAGAAAGAGGAACTGTGCATTGCGCACCCGCGCACTGATGTTGCCCGCGTTCAGTTCCAAATATTTCTTCATGTCGGCTGTGGCCTTATCGAAGTTGCGGTCCTTGAACCAAGCTTCGGCACGGCCCCGATAGGCCGGTGCATAGCCGGGGTCCAGCGCGATGGCATTGGTATACTCCTCCACGGAGACCGGGAAGTTCTTGGCCCGGTAGTACATGAACGCCTTGCGGGCCACCGGCCTGGCGCTCAGCGGTTCCAGCTCCATGGCCTTCTTGTAGTTCTCCAGCGGGGCCGATCCATCGCGCGGATTGCGGTCGAACAAGGCATCGCCCTTGAGGATATAGGCCTCGGCATCCTTGGGATACAGGTCGATGGCCTTCTGCAGCAGGGCCAGGGCTGCGTCATGGTCCGGGTGGTCGCCCGCCAACAGGCCTTCGG
Organism: Flavobacteriales bacterium; assembly: GCA_023957375.1. Taxonomy (GTDB): domain Bacteria; phylum Bacteroidota; class Bacteroidia; order Flavobacteriales_F; family PHOS-HE28; genus PHOS-HE28. Next base: position 617,911 of record JAMLHB010000003.1, read on the forward strand.
CCACTTCGCGGTAGGCGGCCGCGATCTGCTGCTTGCTGAACTTGTTGGTCTTCAACAAGGCTGTTTCGGTGGCCTTGTCGAACTGGGCCTGGGCGTCGGCATCCTTGCCTTCGTCGCGCAGCACCTTGCCCCATCCGGCGTAGTTGAGCGGATAGCTGGGGTTCACCTCGATGCCCTTGCGGAAGGCCAGGGCGGCACTGTCCGGGCGGTCGTTGGCAAAATAGTTCTCGCCCATGTAGAACCATGCCTCGCCGCTGTTGGGCGCGGCTTGCACGATGGCCTTGAATGCAGAGGCGGCTTTTTCGAACTGCTCACGTTCGGTGAGCTTGATGGCCTCGGGCAGCTGGGCAAAAGAGCCCAAGGCGGCACAGGAGAGGCCAATGGTCATAAGGGTCTTCATCGAATGGTTGGCTAGTAGGGAACGAGCTGGATGTTCCGTTCGGGCATCTTTACGGGCACCAAGCCCTGCTTGAGGATGATCCGTTGTCCTTTGATGTTTGCGACAAAGGAAACAAAACCGGTGCCAAGACCGCTCTTCCCTTCCGTGAGCACCATGTTCACCGTGCGCATCAGCGGGTAGGTGCCGTCCCCCAAGGTGGACTGGTTCAGGGCCACCGGAAGGCTGGCCGCATCCTTGGCGATGGGCACCAGGCGCACCTGTTCACGCAGGGCCCGCACGGCCGGGTCATCCAGGTCACTGATGGCCTCGAACGGAAGAAAGCCGACCACCCTTGTGCTGCGCGAAACCTGCTCCACCACCGCCGCCACGTCGGGCAGGGCTTGGGCCTTGAGCTGCCCTATGCGGAGCGAATCACGCAATTGCCGGGCCACCCCACTGCCCGCATCGGCGAAGAGCGCCCTGAGGCTATCCAGGAACCGGTTGTCCTCCGCATCGGTGGTTACCTGTACCCCATCGGTTTTGCCCAGCAAGGCGGCCACCTGGCCCAAGTTGAGGTACTTCACCGGACTGTCCCGGTGTACCACCACGGCAATGCCTGCACGGTAGATGGGCACCACCGGGGTACTGATGTTGCGCTTGCGGTAATGGGCCTGCTGCGCGCCGGTGGGCACCAGGGTGGTCACTACGCAACGGACGCTGTCGTTGAGCATGGCGGGCAGCAGGTCGGCTTCGTCCAAATAGCGCACCTGGATCTCCGCCTTGGGGTAAAGTGCGCTGAACACCGAGAGTTCCTTGTCCACCACCGCCCGGCAATCCCGGTCGGCCAGGATCAGGATATGGCCTGAAGTGGGCGTGTCGTCCTTGGCCGGATCGGGACCCTTGAAGCGGCAGCCCGCCAGTAGCGCCAAGCCCAGCAGGAGCGGAATATGTCTGCGGTCAATCACTTTGCCTGCGGCTTAGTGCATCCTTGCGCTGCCACATGAATGCCCGGAGTGCACCGTAGCCCAGCAACACCACCCCCAGCGGCACCCGGAAGCGGGTGATCTGGGGCAGGAACGACGCGTTGAACAGGATCATGGCTCCGACCACGGCATAGGCCACGCTCATCATCAAGGCAAAATATCGCATGCGGCAAAGCTACCGGGTCTCGTACCGGATCGGCAAGGTAAGCCGGCAGCGCACGGCATGGCCGTTCATGCGCCCGGGGGCCCAGCGCGGCATGCGCTTCACGGCGCGCTCGGCCGCATCCTTCACGGCGCTGTTTCCACCCTTCACGGCCCGCACATCGCGCAGTGAACCGTCGCGCATCACCGTGAACTGCACGAAGACCATCCCACGCCCGGCAGGACCCGCCGGCAAGTCCAGGTGGTCTTGCATCCACGCCTGAAGCGCCGCATCACCCCCGGGGAAGGCGGGCATCTCCTGCACCTCCAACGGGTTCCAAACGGTATCGATGTCCGTGGCGTGGCCACTGCCGCCCGCAGCAGCACCCGCTCCACCGGCCGGGCCGGCGCTGGCCACATGGCCAGTTCCACTACCTCCTGCTGCCCGGTTAAGCTCCGCGGTGTCCTTCGGAACCGGTCGTGCAGCCACAATGCTGTCCACCACCTCCACAGGCCGTTCTTCGGTGGTGGTGCTGCGCGGGGTGGTAGGGGCCATGGCTACGGCCGGCTTCGGCTTTGGGGCGGGTGGCGTGTAGGTGCGTTCCAAGTCCACCTCCACCACGGTATCCACGGGGGGTGGTGGCGCGGCCGGCGCACCAGTGGCCAGCAGTTTGGAAAAACCCACCACCAAGGCCAACAACCCGAAGGTGGCTACGATGGCGAGCAACAGGCGTTGGTGGTAGTTTCGGCGCAAGCGGTAGGCGCCATATTCCTGGTTGCGGCCTTGGAAGACCAAGGCATTGCGCTCCACCAGCGTTTCGTCGCTCCATGAACGCTGCGCTCCCATGGCGATGCAGACCAAGGCGAAGAGGGTCAACAAGGTGGCGGTGATCATGTGTTCGGGGTGTTTGGTTGGACAGGTGTGCCGAACTACTGTACAACCGGGAAGGAGCCCGGTTCATTGTACCGGTGCCTGGCCGGACTGCACCGTTTCCCGTGCTTTACTGCACGGCATACACCCGCATCCGCCCCGAGTAGCCGAACGGTTGCCGATGCGCATTATGGATGCGTGCCACCAAGCTGGTGGTGCCGGGGGGAACCGGGGGGATCAGGCGCACGGTGACCAGGCTGTCGTGAAGGGCCGGATTGCGCAGAAAGGGGATTGCCGTTTCGTCATGGTGCGTGATGGCCGTTCCTGCCTTGGTCTCCACCACCAAGCTGCCCGTCATGGTGCCTTGGCCCGGGGGCAACGCCAGCTCCAGTTCCAGCAAATAGCTGCCGCCCTTCAAGGGCAGTACGTCCGGGTTCCAAAGGTCCGTTGACCCCCTTGTGCCGGGTGCTGAGGACACCAGCGTGTCCAGCAACAAGGTTGCGAAGCGGGCCGGATCACGGGCATACAGCACCAGCCGGCCGCCGGGGGCTGCTTCCACCGGGCGGTAGCCCTGTGGCGGCACAACTTGTGCCGGGTCCAGCAACACCAAGTCGTGGCCCCCATCGGGGTATCCCGCCGCGCTGGCGGTGTTCAGGCGCAAGCCGTATTGGCGCAGCCCGAAGGCCCACACCGCCTGCTCCATGCGGTAACAACCGATGGTCAACAAACGCGGGGCGTGTTGTTGGATCGCCTCCACGGTGCCGAAGAAGGAGCGGGGGATCGCCTGCTCCGGCCAATAGGATGTGAAGGAGAGGTTGGCCGTGGCCATGGTGCGCAGCGGGAATGCAAGCAGGAGCAAGGCCATCCAGCGGGCCTTCGGCTGCCGTTCGGACCACCGGCCCAGGGCGAACACGGCCATCAGCAGGAAGGGCAGCACCCATTGCAGGGCGGTGCGGTCCTCCGGGAACAAGGTGTCCCTCCAGGCAAAGAGCAGTTCGCGGCCCAGCACGTCGGCCCACAGCAGGCCAGCGGAAAGCACCAGGGCCCAAGCCCGGAAACCCGCCGGTTTTTCCCGCACTGCCCGCCATGCGGCCCACGTGCCTGCCAGCATGGCCAGCAGCACCAACCAGCGCGCCGAGATCCCCACCCCGCCAAACATGGCCTTGAGCAAGGAGGGCACTGTGCCGCCGAAGACGCCGGTCCGCAGCCCATAGTAGAGGCTCCCGTGGGCGGAAAGTTCCTGAAGCCAAGCGGTGGCCCATACGAAGGGCAACAGCCCGAGGACAGCCCAAAGAACGATCCATTTCCTGCGCTGGTTGCGTGCAACGGACCGGCCCCACAGAGTGCCCATCAGCACCGCCAGCACCGCCGCCCACAGCGTCAGCAGGCTCAATCCGCTGAAGGTGGCACATGCGGAAGCCGCAAGCACCCGGACCAAAGCGCCGGTGCTGCGCCGTTCCAGCCAGGCAACCAACTCGTACAGGGCCATGGACCAACAGGCGATGGACAAGCCGTAGCCCCGGAAGAGGGAGAAGAAATCGAGCAGGAAAGGCATGCCCAACAAGGCGGCCCACAGGCACCGGCGCAACAGGGGTGTACGGAGCTGCCGACCCCAGCGCCACGCATAGGCGGCGTATAGCACGAAGGCAAGCAACGAGGGCAGGCGCAACGCCCACAAATGGAACCCGAACAACTTCCACGCCACCCAGCCCAGCCCGGTGACGAGCACGTGGTTGCCTGCATCCCAACCACCACGGAACGGAAGGAAGTCCCGGGTCTCCACAAAAAGCAGGAAGGTGATGGCCTCGTCGTGCACCACCGGCACCAGAAAGGCCCGCAGCGCCACATAGGCAAAGACAACCCATGCGGCCAACAGGAACGCAATACGTTCCGCGCGGGATATGGTCCCCGCAGGCATGCCGCTCAGGCGCGTTGGCGCACCGTGCGCTGCTCGATGCGCTTCTCGTACTCCGCCCCTTGGAAGATGCGGTGCACGAAAATGCCCGGGGTGTGGACCTGGTCAGGGTCCAGCTCACCGGGCTGCACCAAGTGCTCCACCTCGGCGATGGTGACCTTGCCCGCCATGGCCATCATGGGGTTGAAGTTGCGCGCCGTGTGGCGGTACACCAAGTTGCCGTTGGTGTCGCCCTTCCAGGCCTTCACCAAGCTGAAGTCGGCACGCAGCCAGCGCTCCATCACGTACATCTTGCCGTCGAACTCCCGCGTCTCCTTGCCCTCGGCCGCCTCGGTGCCGAAACCGGTGGGCGTGAAGAAGGCCGGAATGCCCGCCCCGCCCGCGCGGCAGCGCTCGGCCAAGGTGCCCTGCGGGGTCAATTCCACATCCAATTCGCCCGCCAGTAGCTGGCGTTCGAATTCCGCGTTCTCGCCCACGTAGCTGGCGATCATCTTTTTGATCTGGCGCTGCTTCAGCAAGAGGCCCAGTCCGAAATCGTCCACCCCGGCATTGTTGCTGATGCACGTGAGGCCCTTCACGCCACTGCGCACCAAGGCCGCGATCAGGTTCTCCGGTATGCCGCACAGGCCGAAGCCGCCCACCATCAGGGTCATGCCGTCCCGGAGGCCTTCCAGGGCTACATCGGCATTTTCAACTTGCTTCTTCATGCTGGCGAAGATAGCGGAAGGAAAGCGGGACCGTTGGAGGAATGCAGGCCCGGATGCAGGCCTCGGCCTCACACCAACCAGCCCGGCCAAAGGCCAAAGGCCAGCACCCCGATGGTGCACAGGGTGATCACCACCCAATTGAGGCGTGACACCACGAAGGCACCGGACCCCTCGGCGGGCAAGAACGCCTCGCGCGCCACCATGATGTAGTAGTAGATGCCCAGCAAGGCCATCAGTACGCCGAAGCCCATCACCTTCAACCAGCCCGCGCCGATGGCCAGCAGGAACACTTGGTACTTGGCGATGAAGCCCGCCGTGAGCGGGATGCCCGCCAAGGAGAGCAGCATGGCCAACAGGCAAAGTGCCAACCACGGGTTCGCATGCCACAACCCCTTGAAAATACCGTTGTGCTCGGCACCGGCATTGGCCCGCTTGGCGATGGTGAACAGGATGAACAGGCCCGTGGTGGCCAAGGAATAGGTGAAGGTGTAATAGAACAGGGTGCCGCCCACCGCGCTGCCATGGCCTTCGTGCAAGCCGCTGTCCGTGAGCAGGGCCAACAGCAGGAAGCCGCTGTGCGAAACACTGGAATACGCCATCAGGCGCTTGAAGTTGGTCTGGCGCAGGGCGGACACGTTGCCCACGAGCAAGGTGGCCAGGGTGAGCAGCACCATGCTGCGCGCCAGGCTGTCGGGCATGCCCGTGCTGTCGATGAAGCGGAAGAAGCCCGCAATGCCCCCCATCATCACCACGGTGGCCATGAAGGTGGTGACCAGCGTGGGCGAACCTTGGTACACGTCGGGCTTCCAGAAGTGGAAGGGCACCGCCCCCACCTTGAACGCCAGGCCCACCACCACGAAGAAGAGGCCGAAATTGAGCACCATGCCCGAGGCGCCCGGCGCTGCCATGTGCTCAGCCAGCTTCCCCAGGTCGAAGGAGCCCGTAAGGCTGTACAGCAGCGTGATGCCCATCAGCATGAAGGCCGTGGCGAAGGAACCCAGGATGAAATATTTCAGCGAGGCCTCATTGCTGCGCAGGCTGCGTTTCTTCCCGCCGGCCAGCACGTACAGGGGGATGCTCAGCACCTCATAGGCCAGGAACAGCATCAGCAAGTTGGAGTAGGAAGCCAGCAACAGGCCACCCACCAGCGAAAAGAGCATGAGGGCATACTGCTCGGCCACGTGCCATTCCTTGCGCTCGTAATAGTCCGGGCCGAACAGGAAGATCAGCGCGGTGATCACCAGCATGCCGATGCTGAAACTGGTGGCGAAGCCGTCGAATTCGAGCATGCTCCCCAGCAGGTGGTGCGGGATGTGCCAGCCGGTGGCAAAGAGGGCGATGGCCGCCAGCAGGCCAAGGATGGCCACCGGTGCCAGCACCTGCTTGCGGCTGAAGATGCCCAAATAGAGCATCACCACGCCCAGCACGGAGATCAGGATCAGCGCGCTCATTTCAAGGCAGGGGCGGAATTGAGTTCAACAAGAGCTGCACCGGTGCATCCACCAGCTTCAGGACCAGGTTGGGGAACACCCCCACCAGGAAGATGATCGCGACCAACGGCACCAGCATGAAGTGTTCCTCCCCGTCGGCGTCGCCGAAGGCCACTTCGCGGTCGGGGCCCAGCATTACGCGTTGAAAGGCAAAGAGCATGTAGATGGCCCCGAGGATGATCAACACCACGCCGGCCAAGGCCATCCAGTGGTTGAGCTGCCAAAGGCCGTTGAACATCAGCCATTCGCCGGGGAAGCTTTGGGTGAGGGGCATGGAGATGGCGTTACCCACGATCAGCATGAACAGCAGGGCGAAGCGCGGCATGCGCGTTTTCAGTCCGCCCATGTCGGCGAAGTTGTTGCTGCCCACGCGCAGCTCCATCAGGCCCACGATGTAGAACAGGCAGACCATCAACACGCCGTGGGCGAAGGTTTGGTACAGGCCGCCGCCGATGCCGTAGGCGTTCCAAGTGAAGAGCGCTGCGGCCATCAGGCCGAGGTGGCTCATGGAGCTGTATGCCACCAGGCGCTTGAAATTCTCCTGCCGGAAGGCGATCACCGCCGCATAGAGCGCGCCGAAGAGGGAGATGGCGATCACGAAGTCCTGCCAGTAGGCCGTGCCCAGGGGCACGATCGGGTAGAGGAACACCACGATGCCGTAGATGCCCATCTTGCCCATGATGGCGCTGAGCACCATGGTGCCCTGCGTGGGGGCCATGGTATAGGTCTCGGGCTGCCAGCTGTGGAAGGGGAAGATCGGCATCTTGATGGCAAAGGCCAGGAACATGGTCCAGAAGAGCCATTGCTGCGTGGCCAAGGGCAGTTGCAGGGCGGCCAAGGCACTGAAGTCGGCGCTGTGCGGTGCGGGGGTCTGCAGGGTGGCGTATGCGATGGAGAACAGCAGCGCCAAACCGCCCATGAGGGTGTACAGGAAAAAGCGGATGGTGATGGCCCGCTTGTGCATGCCGCCCCAGCGCAGCAGCAGAAAGAAGATGGGGATCAGTGAAAGCTCGAAGAAGATGTAGAAGAGGATGGCGTTCTGCGCCATGAACACCCCGAACAGCGCTGCCTGGCAATAGAGCAACAGGGCGTTCACCAGTGCGGCATCACCCACGGGCTGCTTGTAGCCGGTGCCGATGACGAACGGGAAGAGCACGGCCGTGAGCACCAGCATCAGCAGGCCGATGCCGTTGTAGCCCAGCACGAGGCGCATGCCCCACGCGGGTACCCAGTCGTGCGAAAGGGCCGTAACGGCCACGCCGTCCCATGCATACCACAGCCACAGGGTGATGGCCAGGGTGAACAGCGTGGAGGTGAGCGCCAAGCCGCGCGCCGTGGCCGCCGCAGGGCGCATGGCCAGCAGCAGTGAACCGGCGGCCAAGGGGATGAGAAGCAGGGCTAACAACACCATCTCATGCGCCCGATAAGGTGATCAACAGAAGTACCACAACGCCCACCATCATGCCGAAGAGGTAAAAGCCGGTATTGCCGGTATGCACCTTGCGCAGCCATTCCGATAAGCCTTGGGCCGCATTGCCGGTGCCCACGGTAAGCGGCACGGTCAACTTGTTCTCGCCGAAGCTGAAGAAGTGCCTGCTCATCCACCCGAATGGTTTCTCGAAGAGGGCGGCATACAGCTCGTCCAGCATCCAACGCTTGGCCACTATGCGCTTCAGCACCGGCATCGCCTCCGGCTCCGGGTCTAAGGTGGTTTTCTTGCCATAGAGGGTCCAGGCGTACCAGATCGTGAGGAGCACCAGCAGGGTGCTCAAGGTCATTAGGATGTACTCGGTGGAGGCCGCAACCGCCAAGTGCTCGCCGGCCACCCCTTCCACAGCCGCTGCCAGGTGCCGCTTCAACCATTCGTTGCCGCCGAACACGTGGGGGATGTTGAGCGCACCGCCGATGGCGCTCAACACGGCCAGCGCCACCAAGGGCAGGGTCATCACGCTTGGGCTCTCGTGCGGCTGGGCCTTGCCCCGGTATGTGCCGAAGAAGGTGAGGAAGAGCAGGCGGAACATGTACAACGCCGTGATCATGGCGGTGAGCACCAGGATGCCGTAAGCCAGCGGGCTGTCCCCGAAGGCGTGCGCCAAGATGCTGTCCTTGCTGAAGAAGCCGCTGAGCGGGGGGATGCCCGCGATGGCCAGCGTGGCCACCAGGAAGGTGAGGTAGGTGGTTTTTGTCTTGTTCCTCAGGCCGCCCATTTTGCGGATGTCCTGCTCGCCGCCCAAGGCGTGGATCACGCTGCCCGCGCCGAGGAAGAGCAAGGCCTTGAAGAAGGCATGGGTAGTGACGTGGAACATGCCCGCGCTGTATGCGCCAACGCCCAAGGCGGCGAACATGTAACCCAATTGGCTCACGGTGGAATAGGCCAGTACCTTCTTGATGTCGTTCTGGAACAGGCCCGCCGTGGCGCCGAACAGGGCAGTAAGCACGCCCACCCACAGCACGATGTTCTGCGTGTAGGGCGCCAAGTCGTACATCACCGAGCTGCGCACCACTAGGAACACGCCTGCGGTGACCATGGTGGCGGCGTGGATCAAGGCGCTCACCGGGGTGGGGCCGGCCATGGCGTCGGGCAGCCACGTAAGCAGCGGCAACTGGGCGCTTTTGCCCGTGGCGCCGAGGAAGAGCAACAAGGTGGCCGTGATCAGCACCGGGTTGTTGCCGCCGAGCATGCCCGCCTGGTCCATCACCGGCAGGTAGTTCAGCGTGCCGAACTGCAGGAACATCAGCGTCATGGCCAGTACCATGCCCACGTCGCCGATGCGGTTCATTACAAAGGCCTTGCGCCCGGCGTAGTTGAACGCGGGGGTCTTGTACCAGAACCCGATCAGCAGGTAGCTGCACAGGCCCACGCCCTCCCAGCCGATGAAGGTGACCAGGAAGTTGGAACCCATCACCAACAACAGCATGGCGAAGCTGAACAGGTTGAGCTGGGCAAAGAAGGTGGCCACGCGCGGGTCGTCGTGCATGTAGCCAATGGAGTACGCATGGATCAGGGTGCCCACACCGGTAACGATCAGCATCATCCACAGGCTCAGCCCGTCGACCTGGAAGGCGAAGGGGATGTTCATCTCCCCGATGGTGATCCAGTTGAACAGGTGAACGATGTGCGCCTGGCCGTCGTGCCCGGCGAACAACACCAGGCTGCACAGGAAGGATGCCGCCACCATGGCCGTGGCCAGTGCACCGCCGCTCTTGGCCGTGAACTTGTTCCGGCCGAAGCCGAGGAGCAAGGTGCCCAACAGCGGAAGGGCCGGCACCAGGATGGCGAGCAGCTCGTTCCTTACCATTTCAGGCGGTTCAGCAGGTTGATGTCCACGTCGTTCGTGTTGCGCTTCATCTGCACCAGGATGGCCAGGCCCACGGTCACTTCCGCAGCGGCCACCAGCATGATGAAGAAGACCAGCACCTGTGCCCCGGCATCGCTGCGGAAGGCGCTGAGGGCCACCAGCAACAGGTTCACGCTGTTGAGCATCAGCTCAAGGCACATGATCACGATCAGGATGTTCCGGCGCAGCAAGGCTCCGGCCACACCGATGCTGAACAGCAGAAAGCTGAGGAAGAAGTAGTGCTCCAACGGCACCACGCGGATGGCAGTGATCACGTTCTCCATCAGGCGGCACGTTCGTCGGGTTCGCTGCTGGGCGGCAGGTTCAGGTTGTCAGTGCCTTCCTTCTTGGCCAGCATCATGGCCCCGGCCATTGCCGCCAGGAAGAGCACGCTGCTCACTTCAAACGGTACTAAATAATCCCGGAAGAGCACGGTGCCGATGGTGCGTACAAGGCCAATGCCCGCATCATAGGTTTCCGGCGCCTGCCCCAGGCCCTGCCGCGTGGCGGCCAGCAGCACCAGGAACAACATGCCGCCGGTCACCACGGCCATCAGGCGAGCCGCCAACGGCTTGCGCTGCTCCACCAGGGTGTTCATGTTCAACAGCATGATCACGAAGAGCATCAGGATCAGGATGGCTCCGGTGTACACGATCACGTGCACCATGGCCAGGAACTGGGCGTTCAGCAGGATGTAGTGCCCCGCAATGCTCAGAAAGCACACCACCAGCGCGATCACGCTCGTGATGGGGCTCCTTGAAGCCACCACCACCACGGCGGATACAATGGAAATGGCGGCAAGCAGGTAAAAGAGGTACAGCATGAACGGCCCGCAACAAGGGGAACGGCGGCGAAAGTAAACCCTTCCCGCGAATTGCCGACCAGCATCCGTCGGCCTGCCGGAATGTTATCCGCATCCAGCGGTGCATCGCGGCCCCGCACTGGGCTGCGAAGGCCCCGTGGTCACCGCTTCCGGGCCACGATGGCGATGGCCTTCATGGAGCCCTCATAGCGGCGGAACACCCGCCGCATTTCCAGGATGCGCTTGCGTGCCTTGGGGTGGGTGAGGATGTTCCAGGTGATCTTCAGCGTGCGCCAAAAGCCTTCATCGTCGATGATCCGTGAGGTCTCCAGCAGGTGCATCGGGTTGGTCATTACCGTCTCCACGGCAAATCCTTCCGCTTCCAGCATGGCCGTCCATTCGGCGCGGGTCAACGGGCGCGCATTCACTTTGATGGTGACGGCCAGGTCGTGCTGCACTTGTTTCTTGCCCTCCTCGGGCATATTGTCGGGCACCAGGGCAATTTCGTGGATGCCGTACAGTCCGCCGGGCCGCAACAGGCGGTAGGCTTCACGGATGATCTCCGCCTTGCGGTGATCGGCCTGCATGGTGAGCATGGCTTCGCCGTACACCTTGTCCGCCACTTGCTTGTCCAGCGGGCAGCAGCATGCGTTGCCGATCACGATCTGACGGCCCTCGCCGTTCACTTTCCGGCGCAAGATCCCCGCCGCCTCCTCGTTCAGCTCCACCCCGGTATAGCTCTTCGGGCCCTTGGACAGGGTGATGCCCGCGGTAAAGCCTAGGCCGGGCGCAAATTCCACCACGTCGTCGGCATGCGAAATGGCCAGCTTGTCCAGCAATCCCAAGGTCAGTTCCTTGCCACCGGGCCGCAACACCTTCTTGCCCATCTTGGCCAACAGCCAGTGGCCCTGCTCGGCGTTCAATTTCTGGTTGGCCGTGGAGTGGTGGGGGGCAGGTGCCTTGCCGGTTTCCGATACCGCAGGTTCCAATATTTCCTGGTCTTGCATCTCTCTTATTTGGAATGATTCCAAACAAGAGTACAGGCATTGCCGGAGCACCCGGCTGACGATCGTCAGGTTTGCCCGAAAATGATGCGCCCCGGCCGAAGCCAGGGCGCATCTCCCTCTACCCAACCCCTATTTTGAAAGCACTTTGAATTCCGTGCGGCGGTTGGCCTGGTGCTGTTCCTCGGTGCACTTGGTGCATTCACACGTTTCCACCGGTTTGGTTTCGCCATAACCCTTGTAGGTCAGGCGGTCTTTGGCGATGCCTTGCTTGATCAGGTACTCCACGGCGCTCTTGGCGCGCTTCTCCGACAGGCTCATGTTGTAGGCATCCTGGCCGCGGCAGTCGGTGTGCGAGCTCAGCTCGATCTTCACCGTGGGGTTGTCGCTGAGGGTTTGCACCAGTTTGTCCAGCTCCACTGCGGCATCCGGGCGGATGTTCCACTTGGCCAGGTCGTAGTAGATGTTGTCCAGCCGCACCACTTGGTCCACCTGCAGGGGGAAGAGGTTGAAGTCGGTGTGGATCACCGTGTTGGTTTTCCCCTTGGTGGAGATGCGCGCACTTTGCTTGAAGAAGCCGTCGCGGTCCACGGTGACGCGGTAATCGCCTTCAGCCTGCAGGGCGAACTGGTAGTGGCCGTCCGGCCCGGTGGTCATTTCCTCGACCACGGTACCGTTTGCATCCATCAGTTGCACCTTGGCACCGTCCATGGGCTGCTTGGTTTCCCCGTGCATCACCGTGCCCTCCGCACCGTAGTCGTACTTCTCCAACTGCAGCACCACGTGGTCCAGGTCGTCATCATCGCTGCCCACCTGGGCGGTGCTTTGCCGGTAACCGTTCCTGCTGGCCGAAAGGGTGTACTTGTCGCTGTATGGCAGATCAATGGAGAAGCGGCCACCCTCAAGCATTTCCACTTTGGCCGCATCAATGAACTTGCCGTTGGCATCGCGCACGTCGATCAGTGCCCCGTCCACGGGGGTTTGCGCCAATTTGTCCACCACCATCCCTTGGATGCGGATGCGGGGCGGATGCACGGTGCAGCCGTAGATGTCCATGCTGCCCATGCCGCCGGGCCGGTCGCTGGCAAAGAACCCGGTGCTGTCGTCGGCCAACAGGACCAGCGAGATGTCGTTGTGCACGGTATTCATCGGGCGGCCGAGGTTGAACACGCGGCCGGGCCCGTCGGGCGTCAGGCGCACGCTGAAGAGGTCATACCCGCCCAGGCCGGGATGGCCTGTGCTGCTGAAGTAGAGGGTGCTGTCGGCGGTGATAAAGGGGTACATCTCGCTGCCGGGCGTGTTCACCTTGCCCCCGAGGTTCACCGGGTCGGCCCAGCCGTCGCCCTTGCGGTCGCAATACCAAATGTCGGTTCCGCCCTTGCCACCGGGCCGGTCGCTCACGAAGTACAGCCGCTGTCCGTCGGGTGATACGGCGGGCTGCCCCAGGTTGAAATCAGGGTCATTGTGCTCAAACGGTACCAAGGCGCCCCACTCCTGCTGGCCGAACTCGCCCTTGGTGATATCGGCATGGTAGATGCCCAGTTTCACCTCGCCGTTGGAGGCCTTCATCAGTTTGCCGTAGTAGTAATTGTCACGGGTGAAGTACAGCCGCTTGTTCACGGGGTCATAGCTGGCGGTGCCATCGTGGAACCGGCTGTTGACGTCCTTGCGCATCACCAAGGGGTCGGTGGCGGTTTCGCCCTTGAGCAATGCCGAATAGAGGTTGAGGAAGGGTTCGCTATCCCACTTGTATTTGGTTTTTCCGCCCGCTCCTTCGCCGCGCGAGCTGCTGAACAACAGCAGGTCTTCCATCACGGCGGGCGCCAAGTCGGCCTCGGCGGAGTTGATGGGCAGGGTGCGCACGGCGTCCTTGGTGCTGTCGCGCTCCAGCCGTTCGAAGAAGTCGCCCCGTTTCAGGTAGGGCTTCACCCAGTCGTCGTCCGGCGCTTTCTCGGCATAGGTGCGGTACCAGGCCAAGGCCTCCTCGTACTGGCCCATGGCCCTCAGTTGGTCGGCGTAGCCCAGAATGTCGTCCGGGGCCGGATTGCCCAGATCGATGAGCCGCTTGTAGGTGGCGGCCGCCTTGGCATGGTCGCCCAGCTTCTTGTAGGCAAAGGCCAGTTGCCTGAAATCCGCCGGCTGGGCCTGCTTGCCCGTGGTGATGTCCTCATACACTTTGGCCATGTTGGTGTAATCGAACACGGCGGCATACTGCTCACCCATCCGGTGCTTGAGCCGCTGCGCCTGCACCGCCGTGCATGCCAGCAACAGAAGGGCCAGCACCGGCACCAGGCGCTGTTTGTGCAGGGTAGTGGATCGGTCCATGTGCATCAGAAGTATCGGGGTGAACGGATGCCCTTGGGCGCGGTGCCGAGATCGAGGCCGAGCATGATCTCATGCGAACCACCGCTGTAATTGCGCAAGGGTGACAACGGATAATCATAGGCGTAACCGGCGGAGAGGCTGTTGGTGATGTTGTACTGCACCAAGGCCCCCACGGCGTCCGTGTGGCGGTACATGGCGCCGAGCCATAGCTTTTCGTAGAGCAGGAAGTTGGCGCTGAGGTCGAAGCTCAGGGGTGCCCCTTCCACGGCCTTCACCATCGCCGTGGGCTTGAACTTGGTGTAAGTGCCCACGTCGAACACATAGCCGCCGGTGAGGAAGTAGTGCGCACGCTGGCCGGGTTCGCTCACGAAGCGCAGCGAATCGGTTTCGAAGAAATCCGTCCGCAACACCTTGGGGGAGCTCAGCCCCAAGTAGAAGCGGTCGCTATACCACATCACCCCGAAGCCGAACTGGGGATCGGTCTTGGTGCTCACATCCTGCTGGAATACTTGGTCGTTCGCTTCCAGCGGGTGCAGGGAGGCGAAGTTGCCCTGGAAGAGGTTCAACCCGCCCTTGATGCCGAAGGCCAATTTCTGGTCGTTGGCCAGGAACATGCGGTAGGCCACGTCGAGGATCAGGCCGTACTGGGTCACCGGGCCATGCTGGTCGCGCATCACCGTGCCGCCCAAGCCTAAGCTTTGCACCAGGAAAGGGCTGTGCACCGTGAGGGTCTGCGTGGTGGGTGCCCCTTCGAAGCCCACCCATTGGTGGCGGGTGAGGGCTTTGATGCTGACCCGGTCGGCACTGCCCGCATAGGCCGGATTGAGGGCGAGCAGGTTGAACATGTACTGGGTGAACTGCGGATCTTGCTGGGCTTTGGCCTGCTTGGGCAGCAAGAACGGGCCGACCAGCAGCAGGGCAAGCAGCGCGGTCCTCCAACGGCAGGCTCCACATTCCATCGGCGTGGTGTGTTTCAGTGTTGCGTTCATGGTCAGCGGCGCAGGTAGATGTAACCGGTAATGACCTCCTTGCCATCGCCCGGGTCGAGGATGAAGTAGTAGGTGCTTTCGGGCAGCCCGGTGCCCCATGCGGCCTTGGTTTCGCTGGTGCCGTTCCAATCGTTGCGGTAAGGGCTGCGTTCGTACACCTTCGAACCCCAACGGTTGAACACCTGGAACTTGTTGCTGGAATAGTATTCCAAGCCCTGCACCACATACGTGTCGTTCACCCCGTCGCCATTGGGCGAGAAGGCGTCGGGCACCACCAGGATGCTGCAATCCCGCAGGACGATCAGCATGGTGTCGTAAGAGGTGCCGCAGGCGCCGTTGTCCAACACCCACTGGAAGATGTTGTTGCCCAACTGCAGTCCGGTGATGGTGGTGGTGGCGTTGTCGGCCTGCTCAATGCTGCCGTGGCCCCCGATCAGCTCCCAGTGGCCGCTGGCGGTGCTGCTGGCGGGTACGGCGGCCATGATGGTGAAGGTGGTGTCGTGGCACAGCGCCTGGTCCGGCCCGGCATCCGCCAAGGGTGCGTTGAGGTCGAAGACGGAGACGGTCATCTCGCTGGTGCTGGTACCGCATACGCCATTGTCGATGGTCCACACCAGGGTGGTGGTGCCGAAGCCGATGCCGCTGACGGTGGTGTGCGGGTTCGCGGGATCGGCAATGGTGCCTTCACCGATGATGCTCCACGAGCCCGTGGCCGGCAGTACGGCGGCATTGCCGAACATGTCGGCCTGCGCTTCGCCGGGCTCACAGAGCGATTGGTCCGGGCCGGCGTCGGCAGCAGCCTGCTGGTTGTTGTACACCACCACTTCCACCAGGTCCGTCAAGGGTTCCGGCGTGCAGGGCCCATTTTCCACCGTCCAGGCGAGCACCGTGGTTTGGCCGGGCACCAAGCCGCTGAGCAGCGCTTGGCTGTCCGAGGGGTCGTTCAGGGATCCGGGGCCGGACACGATGGACCAATAACCATAGGCGGGCTGGTCCACCTGGGTGGCTTCCAGGGCGGTGCTGGTTTCGCTGCACAGCGCCTGGTCCGGGCCGGCATTCGCTGCGGTGAGGGTGCCGTCATAGCGCGTAATGGTCACCATGTTGGCGAGCTCCCCGCAAGGGCCGTTGTCCACGGTCCATGCATAGATGTTCTCCCCGGGGCTGATGTTGGAGACCGTGGTGTGTGGATCGGTGGCGTCGGCAAAATCGCCGCTTCCGCTGATCACGCTCCACTGGCCGCTGGCCGGATAGGCCACCACATCGGCATCCAGTATGGCCGTGTTGTCGCTGCACAGTTCCTGTGGCTCTCCCGCGCTTATTTCGGTAAGCCCGGCATCGAAAATGCGGATCAGCAGCGTGTCCGTCGTGGTGCCGCACGCCCCGTTGTCCAGGGTCCACACGAAGTGGTTGTCGCCCAATGACAGGCCGGAGGCCGTGCTCAGCGGGTCGGCGGGGTCGGTGATCACCGGACTGCCTTCCAAGGCGGTCCATAGGCCCGTGCCGGGGAACGTGGCTTCATTGCCGGACAAGGTGGCCACCGCGTCGGTCCCGCAGAGGTCTTGGTCCCCACCCACGCTGGCCGACGGTGCCGATTGGTCATAAAGGAAGATCTGGATGGTGTCCAACGCGATGGCCGGGCCAAAGAAGCAATCGCCGTTGTAGACTGTCCAGGTGAAGACGTTGATGCCCACGTCCAGCCCGGTGATCGAGGTGTACGGGTCCGACGGGTCGGTGATGGTGCCTTGGCCACTGATCAGCTCCCACGTGCCCGTGGCCGGGAACAAGGGTTCATTGGCCTGCATCTGGGCATTGTCCAACGGCGTGCACAATTCCATGTCGGGCCCGGCATTTGAGATCGTGGCTGCGGGATCGAACACCTTGATGGTGAGCGTATCGGACATGATGCCGTTGTTCGGGCACGGTCCGTTGTCCAAGTTCCACACCAAGGTGGTGATGCCCAGGTCCAGGCCCGTGATCATGGAGTGCGGGTCAAAGGGGTCCGCAAGCGTGCCGGGGCCGCTCAGCACCGCCCACATGCCCGTGGCGGGTACCTGGGGTATGGCCGCGGCCAATGCGGTTTCGGTCATGGGCAGGCACAGCTCAATGTCCTCGCCCGCGTATGCCGCTGCGGTGCTGTCGCTGAAGATGGTCACGGTCACCACGTCCATGGTGATGCCGTTCTCCGGGCAAGGCCCGTTGCTGGTCGTCCACATGAACGTATTCTCTCCGATGGCCAAGCCAACCACCTTGGTATTGGGGTCGCTCGGGTCCTCGAACAGGCCGGCACCATCCACCAGGGTCCATTGCCCGGTGGCCGGGAAGGTGGGCGTATTCCCTTGCAACCACGTGCTGTCCTGCGGTGTGCAGTATTCCTGGTCGGGGCCTGCGTTCGCGGGCGGATTGTTGGCGTCGAAGATGAAGACGCTGATGTTGTCCGCCGTGAAGCCGCACACGCCGTTGTCAAACGACCAGGTGAGGATGTTCTCCCCTACGGTAAGGCCATGGACCGTGGTGAGGGGGTCGTTCACATCATCGAATGAGATGCCCGTTCCCTGCGTAACGGACCACTCGCCCACGGCAGGCAGCGTGGCTGTGTTCGCTGCCATGGTCGCACTTTCGACCGGGGTGCAGAATTCCTGGTCCGGCCCCGCATCCGCCGGTGGCGCGTTCATATCAAACAGGGTGATGGTCACCTGGTCGGTGGTGATGCCGCCGCCGCAAGGCCCGTTGTCCACGGTCCACTCAAAAATATTCACCCCGACGCCCAGGCCGGTGACCGTGGTGGACGGGTTTGAACTGTTGGTGACCGTCCCTTGCCCGCTTACCAGGCTCCAAGTTCCCGTGGCCGGGAATTGGATCGCGCTTCCGGCCAGCGTTGCACTGGTGATCGGGGTGCACACCTGCTGGTCCGGTCCGGCATTCGCTAAGGCATTGTGCTCGTCGAAGACGAAGATGCTCACTTGATCGGTGGTGGGTGCCCCGCAGGGCCCGTTCTCCACGGTCCACTCGAACACGTTTTCGCCAATGGCCAGGCCTGTGATGGCCGTTGCGGGCAACCCGGGGTCCGCAATGGTTCCCTGGCCGCTCACCAAGGTCCAGGTGCCGGTGGCAGGGAAGATCAGGGCACTGCCCGCCATGGTGGTGGCGGGGTTGTCCGAACAAAGCTCCTGGTCCGTGCCTGCGTTGGCAACCGGGTTGTTCTGGTCGTACAGCATGATCGTCACCTCGTCATAGGTGAGCGCATCATTGCAGTTGCCGTTGGACACGGTCCATCGCAGCACGTTCACGCCTACGACCAGGCCGCTTACCGTGGTGTGCGGATCATGCTCATCGGCGAAAGCGCCCCCACCCTGTTGCACGGTCCAAGTACCCATGGCCGGAGGTGTGATCGCACTGCCGGCCAGCACCAGGCTGGTGCCGTCCACGGTGCACAGCAACGTGTCCGCACCGGCATCGGCCCTGGGGTTCTCCTGGTCAAAGACCTCGATGGTCATTTGGCTGGTGGTGATGCCATTGGTGCAGGGCCCATTGTCCACGGTCCAGGCAAACACGTGCGTTCCCACCGGCAGGTCAATGATGGTGGTGGTGGGCGAATGAATGTCGGTGATCACGCCCGACCCGCTCACCAAGGTCCATGTACCTTCCGCCGGATAGGTCACCGCACTACCGTTCATGGCCACCGTGCTGGCTGGGGTGCAGATCTGTTGGTCGGCGCCCGCATCGGCATCCGGGTTCTGATCATCGTACAGGAAGATGGTGACATCGGCCGTGCTGCTGGCACATTGGCCATTGCTCACCGTCCAGCGGAAGGTGTTGGCACCTACGGCAAGGTTCGTAACCGCAGTATGCGGATCGGAGGCATCGGCAATGGTGCCTTGGCCTGCAACCAGTGTCCAAATGCCCGTCGCCGGGAAAATGACGGGGCTACCGTCCAGCGTGGTGGCGGTGGTGGGGAGGCAGAGGCTTTGGTCGTCGCCGGCATCGGCATTGGGTGTGTTGGAGTCGAACAGGAAGATGCTCACCGCATCCGTGGTGGGCGTGCCATTATCGCAGGGGCCATTGTCCACGGTCCACGCGAAAATGTTCTCTCCCACGCCTATGCCGGTAACGGTGGTGTTGGGGTTGTGGATGTCCGTGATGTTGGCAGCGGTACCCTGCAATTGGGTCCACGTGCCCACGGCCGGGAAGGTGGGGGCATTGCCCTGCAACGTCGTGCTTTCGGTAGGCGTGCACAGCTGTTGGTCCCCGCCGGCATCAGCTGCTGCGTTGTTCGCGTCGTACACAAAGATGCTCACCCGGTCGGTGGTCACGGGGTCTGCACAAGGACCGTTCACCACAGTCCATTCAAAGATGTTCTCGCCAATGGCCAGGCCGCTCACTTCCGTGGCGGGGTCATGGTTGTCCACCAGGTTGCCCGCTCCGCTCACCAGTATCCACGTGCCTTGTGCAGGGAAGGTCACCAAGCTGCCCTCCAGGTTGGTGCTGGTGGTAGTGCCGCCAGGTGTGCAGAGCTGCTGGTCCGCCCCCGCATCGGCCACGGCATTGTTTTCATCATACACGAAGATGGACACCAGGTCATTGGGGGGGTCCACCTCGCAAGGGCCATTGGTCACCGTCCAGCGGAAGGTGTTCTCGCCCACGGGCAGGTTGGTGACGGTGGTGGCCGGGTCGTTCACGTTGGAGATGGTACCGCCGCCCGACACAAGTTCCCAAGTGCCTTGGGCGGGGAAGGGGGCCGCGCTGGCCGCCATGATGGCGGTGGTGGTGGGCGTGCACAGCGATTGGTCCGGTCCCGCATTTGACCCGCTCACCATGTTGTCGAAGAGGGTGATCGTTACCTCATCGGAAGTGGGCGCAGCACAGGGGCCGTTGTTTACCGTCCAGCGGAAGACGTTGGGGCCGAAGCCCAGACCGGTAACGGAAGTGGTGGGCAAGGAGGGAGTTGCAAGGGTGCCTTGGCCGCTCACCAGGATCCAGGTGCCCGTGGCCGGGTAGATCAGGCTGCTTCCTTGCAGCGTATAGCTATCGTTGGGGCTGCACAGTTCGTGGTCATCCCCGGCATCGGCCACGGGGTTGTTCATGTCGAACACGCGGATGTTCACCTGGTCCGAACTGCTTCCGCAGGAGCCGTTGTCAATGGTCCACGTGAGGATGTTGTCCCCCACCTGCAAGCCGTTCACCGTGGTGTTGCGGTCGTGAACATCGTTGAAGGTGATGCCTGCGCCCGCACTCCACGTACCCTGGCCCGGTGCCACGGCCACGTTCGCATCCAGCCCCGTTGAAGTAACCGAACAGAGGTCTTGGTCAATGCCTGCATTGGCCGCCTGCGCGGTTCCGCTGAACACGCTGACGGTCACCTCGGCGAAGGTGGTTCCCGAAGCACAAACCCCGTTGTCCACTGTCCAGCGGAACACGTTGTTGCCGATGCCCAAGCCGTTCACCTGGGTAGTGGGGCTGTTCGGCGATACGATGTTGCCTTGCCCGCCCACCAGCGTCCACGTGCCCGTGGCCGGGGCGATCACGGTGCTGCCCGTAATGGTGGTGGCGGTGGTGGGCGTGCAGAGCTGCTGGTCAGCACCAACGGTGGCTGTGGGATTGGCCGCGTCATAGACGGTGATGCGTACTTGGTCCGTACTGGTTCCGCAGGCGCCATTGTCCAGCGACCACACCAGGATGTTCACGCCTACGGGAAGGCCGGTGACCGTGGTTTGCGGATCGGCCGGATCAACGAAGGTGGCGCTGCCCTGCTGCACGCTCCACAGGCCGGTGGCCGGGGCCACGGCGGCATTGGCGCCCATGACCGCAGTGGCATTGTCGCTGCACAGTGATTGGTCCATGCCCGCGTCCGCCTGCTGCGCATTCCCGTTGAACACGGAGATGACCACATCATCGGAGCTGGGCGCGGCGCAAGGGCCGTTGTTTACCGTCCAGCGGAAGATGTTTTGCCCAAGCGAAAGACCTGACACGGCCGTACCCGGGTTGGTGGCCTCGGCAAAGGTGCCACTGCCACTGACCAGGGTCCATTGCCCGGTGCCGGGCGCGATAAGCGCACTGCCCTGCAAGGTGGTGCTGGTGATGGGCGTGCACAGGCTCTGGTCCGGGCCGGCATCCGCCGTGGGCATGTTGGCGTCGTACACCGAAATGGACACTTGGGCGCTATTGCCCGGGAAGGTGCATGGACCGTTAGTCACCGTCCATTGAAAGACGTTCACCCCTACGCCCATATTGGTGATGGTGGTGGAGGGGCTGTTCGGCGAAGTGATGTCGCCACTGCCGCTGATCAGCGTCCAATGGCCGGTGGCCGGTGCCACGGGCGTGGAACCCGTGACGATGACCTCGTTGGGCGCGGTGGGCACACAGATGCTTTGTGCGGGGCTTACCGTAACCACCGGGTGTGTCGCGTCATACACGGTGATGGCCACCTCATCGAAGGTGTTGGCATTGGCGCAGGTGCCGTTGAGCACCGTCCACCGGAAGACGTTCACGCCCACGGGCAGTCCTGTTACGGCCGTGGTGGGGCTGTTGGGCGTAACGAGGGTGCCGCCACCGCCCACCAAGGTCCACAGGCCTGCGGCCGGATAGGTGACCGCACTGCCCGCCAGGGTGGTGGAGTTCACATCGGAGCACAGTGTTTGGTCTGGCCCGGCATTGGCCACGGGGTTGCTGCCGTCGTACACGCGAATGCGCACCTCATCGGTGGTGATCGGGTTGGCGCAGGCCCCGTTCAGTACGGTCCAGCGGAAGATGTTGTCGCCTACGGCCAGGCCGGTGACCTGTGTGTTGGGGCTGTTCGGGGAAACGATGGTGCCCGAGCCGCTCACCAGTGTCCAAGTTCCCGTGGCCGGGGCGATCACGGCGCTGCCGTTCAGGCTCGTGGAACTGGCAGGCGTGCAGAGGTCCTGGTCGGGGCCAGCATTGGCCGCCGCATTGGCGGAGCTGTACACGGTTACCGATACCACATCCTGGGTGATCGGATTGGCACAGGGGCCATTGTTCAACGTCCAACGGAAGGTGTTCACCCCCACGCTGAGGCCCGTGACCGCGGTCAGCGGGTCGTTGGCATTGGCAAATGTGCCGGTGCCGGCCACCACGGTCCACTGGCCCGTGGCCGGGAAGGTGGGTGCATTGCCCGCCAGCACGGTGGCCGTTGCGGGAGTGCAGAGCTGCTGGTCCGGGCCTGCATTGGCGGCTGGCGCGTTGTTGTCGTAGATGAAGATGGATACCTCGTCGCTGGGCGGGGTTACCTGGCAGGGGCCGTTGGTGATGGACCAGCGGAACACGTTCTCGCCCACGGACAAGCCCGTAACCGTGGTATTGGCGTTGTTGGGCGAGGTGATGGTGCCCGATCCGCTCACCAGGACCCAGGTGCCTTGTGCAGGGGCCGGTGCTGCGCTGGCGGCCATGGTGGCCGTGGTAGTGGGCAGGCAGAACGATTGGTCCGGACCGGCATTGGCACCGCCCACGGCGGGATCAAAGGCGGTGATGGTCACCTGGTCCGTAGTAAGCCCGTTGGCACAGGAGCCGTTGTTCACCGTCCACTGGAACACGTTGGCACCGAATCCCAGGCCGGACACCCCCGTGGTGGGGCTGTTGGGTGATGCAAGGGTACCCGAGCCACTGACCAGGGTCCACACCCCGGTAGCCGGTGGCGTGGGGGTGCTGCCTGTGAGGGTGGCACCGGCACCACCGCACACTTGCTGGTCGGGGCCGGCATTGGCATTGGGGCTGTTGTTGTCATAAACGGTCACAGTCACCTCATCGGAGGTGGTGGCCGGGGTGCACGGGCCGTTGCTGATGGTCCAGCGGAACACGTGGATGCCTGCCGGCAAGCCGGTTACTGTACTGTTGCGTTGGTTCGGGTTGGTGATGGTGCCGGAGCCGCTCACCAAGGTCCACTGGCCGGTGGCCGGGGCAGTGGCCGCGTTGCCGTTCAAGGTCACTGAGTTTGCGGGCAGGCAGGTGGTGATGTCCGCACCTGCGTTGGCCACGGCTTGGGCACTGCTGTACACAGTGATCACCACCTCGTCCTGGGTATTGCCGCAGGGCCCGTTGTTGATGGTCCAGCGCAGGCGGTTCTCCCCGGGGGCAAGGCCGGTAACGGAACTTGTGGGCAAGTTGGGGCTGGTGATGGTGCCGGAGCCGGTCACGAAGGTCCAGGTCCCCACTGCGGGTGCCGTGGCTGTATTGGCCGACAGGTTCACCGTGTTGGGCGGCCCGCAGATGGCTTGGTCGGGGCCGGCATTGGCAGCGGCTTGGCCATTGCTGTAGCTGGTGACGGTCACTTGGTCCGACCGGATGCCGCAGTTGTAGTCCACGGTCCATTGGAACACGTTGGCGCCAGGCGACAACCCGGAGACGGCGGAAGTGCGCGAGGTGGGCGTAGCGAAGGTGCCGCTGCCGCTCACCACGGACCACATGCCCTGTAGGCCGGGGTAGGGATTTACCGCTGCCATGGTGGCGGTGGTACCGCACACGGAAATATCCGGACCGGCATCCACGTCCGTGGCCGGCGGGGTGACTACCACGGTGAAGCCGTAATCATTGGTGGCCTTCAACGGGCAGCCGTTATCCTCCACGTGAACGGTGAACGTGTTGTTGCCGAGGTTGGCCAGTGTGGGCGTCCACGTGAACGTGCCCGTGGGGAAGGGCGAACCGCTGGTGGTGAACGTGGCACCCGGGATCCCGTTGTTCCACGTCATGATCACGGTTTGGCCCGCATTGGGGTCGTTGGCGTTCACCGTAAAGGAAACCGGCGTACCGGCGCATACTTGGAAAGTGTAGTTGGAGGTGCCATTGATGCCGCTCACCGTGGGGGGTGAATTGCCGGTGCAGGGGCGGATCACGAACTGCACGTCGCGGGTGATGGTGCCCACCAGCACGCCGTTGCGGTATTCACGCACTTGGTAGGTGACCACGGCCACCTGGGTCACACTGGGGGTCACCGTCATCGTGCCCGTTTGCGGGTTCAGCACCACCGCATTGGCACCACCTGTGTTGCGGATGGGCTGCTGGGCGGTGTAGTTGGCATTGTACGGCAGGTTCGCACCGTTCGCGCCACGCGCGGCCACTAGGGAATAGGCCAATGAATCCCCATCGGCATCCACCGCGCCGGGGTTGTAGCTGATCTGTTCGCCGATGCAATAGAAGGCCGCCGGCGAATTGGTGAACGTGGACGAGCTGTTGCACAACCCGGCAGTCTTGTTCAGGCGGGCATCCAAATACAGCTCCCGGTTGCCGGGATCGTTCAGCGAGGTGATGGCGTTGTTGCGGCAGCACAGCGACCAGGAGAAGAACCAGTCATCGGCACCGCAAGACGCATAGCCGCTTAGGTCAACGACCTTCTTGTAGGTGTATTTCTCCACGCCGTATGTGCCATTGACGTTTACGCAGCGGTCCGTTTCGCTCGGGCAGATCGGCGTGATGATCTGCACCGTGGGCGAGTTGGGGAAGCATTGTGTGAAGCTGGCCCCGCACGTGGCCGAACGCACCCTGAACTGCAAGCCGTTGTTGCAGTTGGTGGGTGCCGCTACGCCGTTGCAATCGCGGTAGAAGTTCAAGGTCACTTCCCAGCGGTTGTTGCCTAAGCAGGTGTAGGTGAGCTCGCCGCCCATGGCGTGGGTGGCCATGGCCTCGTTGCTCCACAGCAGCAGGGCGAAGGCGGCCAAGGCAAGCTTGTGCAGGAACCCAAGCAGTCTGGGCGCCATGCGCCGGGCTTGTTGTTCCGATGTGTCCTGGGGGCGTATCTGTTCGATCATGGATCTGCTGCCTGATGTGCAACTCACTTCCAACTTGGTTTCCGCAACCGCCCGTCATCCGGGGCCCGTTGCCCGCTTTTCACAGCGATCGGCGGGGGTCTTTTCGGGTTGTGGAATGCCAAGGCCAAACATAGACGCACCCTTACAGCAGCCTTTTGCGAAGCAGCCGGAATTGTCAACATGCCCGTGTTGGGCCTGCGGGTGCCATCTGGCAGCAGATCCGCCGCAGGAATGCGATCCAGACCGCTTTATTGTTAGCCCGGTACTTACAGCCGGATCACTGGCCCGGGCCGCGTTGATTACGGGTTTCCCGCAGCCACTTGACCCATTTCGCACAGGTGGTGGCACCCAACACCCCCTCGATCTCCGCCTTGCGGGCTTCCCCCAGGCGGGCCATGCGGTCTTCCAGGTCTTGACCGTTCAAACCGGGCGTGTTCCATAGCTCCTCCCGCTCCAGCCCGTAATCCTCCTCGATCACCTGTACGCGCCGCATCTGGTCCCCGCTCAGCTGCCAAGCCCGCATCAGGCTGTCCGGCAGCGGTTCCCAACCGGTCATCCCCGCAGTTCCCTGCGCAGACAGCCTGCCGGCAAGGGCAGCCCAGACGAACAATACGGCAAGCACTGCGCGAAACATGTTACCAAGATACGCACGGCCAGCGACCAACTGTTCGTTCGGCAACAGGAAAGGACCTGTTAGGCGTCCGCCGGCCGCTGACGATCACAACCCTGCCAGCACTTCGCCCGGGTCCTTGCCGCCCAGCACCAACTTGGCCGGGTCCTCCAACATCTCCTTCACCTTGTACAGGAAGCTCACGCTCTCCTTGCCGTCCACGATGCGGTGATCATAGCTCAGGGCCACGTACATCACCGGGCGCACCACCACTTGGCCGTTGACGGCCACGGGCCGCTCCACGATGTTGTGCATGCCGAGGATGGCGCTCTGCGGCGGGTTGATGATCGGGGTGCTGAGCATGCTGCCGAACACCCCGCCGTTGGTGATGGTGAAGGTGCCGCCGGTCATTTCCGCCAAGCTCAGCTTGCCATCGCGCGCCTTGATCGCCAGTTCCTTGATCGCCAGCTCGATCTCCGCCAAGCTCATTTGCTCGGCATTGCGCACCACCGGCACCATCAAGCCTTTGGGCGAGCTCACGGCTATGCCGATGTCGGCATAGTCGAAGGCGACGATGTTCTCCCCGTCCAGCTGGGCGTTCACGTTGGGGAACAGCCGCAAGGCCTCGGTAACGGCCTTGGTGAAGAAGGACATGAAGCCGAGGCTAACGCCGTACTTCTCCTTGAACTTGTCCTTGTACTTGTTGCGCACGGCCATCACGGCGCTCATGTCCACCTCGTTGAAGGTGGTGAGCATGGCGGTTTCGTTCTTCACGCTCACCAAGCGCTCGGCCACCTTTTTGCGCAAGGTGCTCATCTTGGTGGTGGTGCTGTTGCGCGTGCCGCCCCAGCTGTTCATCATCACGGGTGCCGCCACGCCCCCGGCGATGTACGCCTCCACGTCGCCGCGCATGATGCGGCCTCCGGGGCCGGTGCCTTTCACTTGGCTCTCATTGATCCCCTTGTCCGCCATCACCGCCTTGGCCACTGGCGTGGCGTGCGCGGCGGCTGCGGCAGGGGCCGGGGTCGGCTTGGCCGCCTCCTTGGGTGCCGGTGCGGCTACCGCAGGGGCGGGCGCGGCAGGCTTCGGTGCCGGCTTCTTCTCTTCCTTCGGCGGCTTCACACTGGTGTCGATCTTGGCCACCACGTCGCCCACGTTCACCGTTTCATCGGCCTTCGCCAAAAGGCTGATCTTGCCCCCGTCCTCCGCGCTGAGCTCCAAGGTGGCCTTGTCGCTGTCGATCTCCGCGATCACTTGGTCCTTTCTCACCACATCCCCGTCGGCCACCAGCCATTGTGCAATGCGCACTTCGCTGATGCTTTCACCGGGGCTGGGAACTTTCACGTCGATGTTGGCCATGGGATGCTTTCGGAATGATCGGGCGTTGGTTGGTTCAGGGTATTGAGGCCGGCACTAACCGGTTCAGGCGCGCACTTTCGTTTTTACCCGTTTGACGGCCTTGGCGGCCGGGCGGTCGGCAAAGGCTTCCGCCATGATGCGCTTCTGCTGGAAGGCACTGCGCACACCGCTGCCGGTGGCGGGCGGGCCGCTGGCCTTGCGTGAAACCACGTGCACGGCGGCCGGGTCGGGCGCACCGGGCACTTGGTGCAGGCTCTCCAGGAAGTATGTGGCCGCGCCCATGTTGCGGGGTTCCTCCTGCACAAAGCGGAAGTCGGTGGCCGCTTGGTACCGTTCGAAAACAGCCGCCAATTGGGGCACCGGAAGCGGATAGAGCTGTTCCATGCGCACAATGGCCACGTCGTCCGCGGCCATATCCTCCTTGCATTGCAACAGCTCGTAGTACACCTTGCCTTGGCACAGCATCAGGGTTTTCACCTTGGCGGGGTCCGCAGCGGGATCGTCCAGCACCTCCATGAAATGCCCTTGGGCCAGGTCGTTCATGCTGCTGACGCAGCGCGGGTGCCGCAGCAGGCTCTTGGGCGTAAAGACGACCAGCGGCTTGCGGAAGGACCACGTGAGCTGCCGCCGCAGCAGGTGGAAGAAGTTCGCCGGCGTGGTGGGGTTGGCCGCGATCATGTTCTGCTCCGCGCACAGCTGCAGGAAGCGTTCCATGCGGGCGCTGCTGTGTTCGGCGCCTTGGCCTTCATAGCCGTGGGGCAGCAGCATTACCAAGCCGTTCATGGCGTTCCACTTCTCCTCGGCCGCGCTCAGGTACTGGTCCACCAAGATCTGGGCCCCGTTGTAAAAGTCGCCGAACTGGGCTTCCCACAGGGTGAGGCTTCCCGGAGTGGCAAAGGCATAGCCGTACTCGTAGGCCAGCACGGCGTATTCATTCAGGGGTGAATTGTACACCTGCATCAGCGCTTGGCCGTCCTGCAGGTGCTTCAGGTGGATGTATTCCTCCTCGCTGTCCTCCACTTTCACCACGGCGTGGCGGTGGCTGAAGGTGCCCCGCTCCACATCCTGCCCGGTCAGGCGCACCGCGTGGCCCTCGCACAGCAGCGACCCGTAGGCCAGCAGCTCGCCCATGCTCCAATCCAAGCGGTCCTCCGCCACCATCTTCGTGCGCTCGTGCAGGATGCGCTCCAGCTTGTTGAAGAACTTCTTGCCTGGCGGCACTTCGGCCAGCTTGGCCGCGATCTTCAGCAGTTGGTCCTTCTTCACGCCCGTTTCGGGCGACTGCTGCATGCTTTCCCGGGTGGCGCGCACATGGCCCATCCACCGGTCCGCCAAAAAGGAGGTGATCACCGCCTTGGGCAGCTCCTTGCTCTCGGTCAAGCGCTCCTGCAGCAGGTTGTTGAAGCTTTCCTCCATCTCCTGGGCCATGTCGGCATCGATGTCGCCATTGGCCTGCAGCTTCTCGCTGTAAATGGTGCGCGGGTCCTTGTGCGCGGCAATGGCCTTGTACAAGATGGGCTGGGTGAACTTGGGTTCGTCACCCTCGTTGTGGCCGTGGCGGCGGTAGCCCAGCAGGTCCACGAACACGTCGCTTTGGAAGCGCTGGCGGTAGTCCAAGGCCAGCTTCATCACATGGCACACCGCCTCGGCATCGTCCCCGTTCACGTGGAAGACGGGCGATTGGGTCACTTTGGCCACATCGGTGCAGTAGGTGCTGGTGCGCCCGTCGATGTAGTTGGTGGTGAAGCCCACTTGGTTGTTCACCACGATGTGCATGGTGCCGCCCGTGGTGTAGGCCTTCAGCCCTGCCATTTGGGCAAGTTCATACACCACGCCCTGGCCCGCGATGGCCGCGTCGCCATGGATGATCACCGGGCACAGCTTGCTGTTTTGGAACCCGTGGTCCTTCTCGATGATCGCCCGGGAGATTCCCTGCATCACCGGCCCCACGCTCTCCAAATGGCTGGGGTTGGGCACCAAGATCAGGTTCATGCCCTTGCCGTTGTTGGTGACCATGCAGCTGTTGAAGCCCATGTGGTACTTCACGTCGCCTTCCACGTAGGCGTCCTCATAGTCGCGGCCCTCGAAATCGGCGAAGATGGATTCGTAGGTTTTGTTGAAGGTGTTGGCCAGCACGTTCAGCCGCCCGCGGTGGGCCATGCCGATCACGATGTCGGTAACCCCGTGCACATCGGCACCGTGCTCGATCACCGTGTTCAGCGCGGGGATCAGTGTTTCACCGCCCTCCAGGCTGAAGCGCTTCTGGCCGATGAACTTCTTGCCCAGGAAATGCTCGAACACCACGGCCTGGCCCAGCTTGCGCAGGATCTCCTTCTTCTCGTCCATGGAGAACGACGGCTGGTTGCGGTCCTTCTCCATGCGCTGCTGGAGCCACTGCGTGCGCTCCACGTCGCGGATGAAGCGGTATTCCGCCCCGATGCTCTGGCAATAAGTGGCTTTCAAGTGTGCCACGATGGTGGCCAAGCTGGCCCGCCCGATGCCGATCTCGTTGCCCGCCTCAAACTCCGTGGGCAGGTCGCCGTCGCCCAGGCCGAAGTTGGCCAGGTCCAACGTGGGGGTGTAGGTGCGCCGTTCACGTACCGGGTTGGTGCGCGTGAAGAGGTGGCCCCGTTCGCGGTACCCGTTGATCAAGGCGATCACTTTGAATTCCTTCTCCACTTGCTCCGCTGCGGCACCGCCGGCCACGACCGCGCCCGGCAATTCCGGATAGCGGGTGCGAGCCAGGTCAAATCCTTCGAAGAACTGGGCCACGTCTGGTGCTACAGAACTTGCGTCGGACCGATATTGCTGGTACAGGCCGTCCAAGGCCGCAGGATCGATGTTGCTGAGGAATTTGTTGTTGTCCATGGCCGGAAAGGGGAACCGGGCCGCAAAGGTAGCCACGGCCCGGGCCTTTGGTACGGGCGAACGGCGGGGCTGGTTCCTTGTTCCCGAGTGTTTATCCAAACAGTTCGCAGGGCCTCCCGCAATGACGCATCGTATAAGAGCGTCGTCACTGCGAGGAGGCCCCGCGGCGTGGCAGTCCAGACACGAGAGTGACCAGATGGATTGCTTCGGCCGAAGCGGCCTCGCAATGACGGGTTGGATAGGAGCGTCGTCACTGCGAGGAGGCTTTGCGACGAAGCAGTCCATGGCGAGAGTGCCCAGAAGGATTGCTTCCCGGCACAAGGCCGGGACCCGCGACGGCCTCGCAATGACGGGTTGGATAGGAGCGTCGTCACTGCGAGCCGGCTTTGCGGCGCGGCAGTCCAGGCAAGGGGTGACCAGATGGATTGCTTCGGCCGAGGCGGCCTCGCAATGACAGGTTGGATAGGAGCGTCGTCACTGCGAGCCGGCTTTGCGGCGCGGCAGTCCAGGCAAGGGGTGACCAGATGGATTGCTTCGGCCGAGGCGGCCTCGCAATGACGGGTTGGATAGGAGCGTCGTCACTGCGAGGAGGCTTTGCGACGAAGCAGTCCATCCACAAGGGCGCCCAGATGGATTGCTTCGGCCGCGACGGCCTCGCAATGACGGGTTGGATAGGAGCGTCGTCACTGCGGGCTTGACCCGCAGTCCCGGTCGCCTTCCTACATGCCGATCCATGGACCAAGGATCCCATCATTCAATGACCTTGCGGGAGACCGTGATGGAGCTATGAACTGACCCGACCAACGTGCGGTGCTTTTATGCACCGCGAAGCATTCACGCAAATCCCATTACATTTTTTATGTATACCTTGGCAACGAACCTTTAATACCAAACCCCCATGAAAACCAAAATGACGTTTAATCTACGCGCGGGCGAAGCTACCCCCCCCCCTCCCCCCCCCGCAGGGGCCTGCTGGGCGCGATAACCGTAGCCGCCATGTGTAGTGGTGGCCTGCTGGCCGCACAGGACAACCTGTGGGTGAGCGGGTCCCAACTGCTGGACTTCAACGTGCCGGACAATGGGGCCACCACGGTGTGCCCCCTGCCCACCGGGCCCACCAGCACGGACTATCAAGGGCAACCGGCGCAGTACGCCCAAAATGCCCAGTACGATGAGAACGGCAAGCTGCTCTTCTTCGTGGTGGACGGTGCCGTTTACGACCACGCCGGGTATTTGATGGCCGACAACGACGCAGCCACCTCTTGCACGGACTGCCTGATGAAAGGCATCCAGGAAGTGAGCATCGTGCTGGTACCCGGCACCTGTGACAAGTACTATATCATTTCGGCGGACACCCGGTCGGTCGGCGGCTCCAACAGTTCCCTGCTGGCCTTCAGCATCCTGGACCTTTCCATGGGCAGCCGCTACCACACTGGCCGGAAAGGTGCCGTTCTGCACCAATACGAGCTGCCCCCGGAATTTGCCCTTCTCGAGGCAAGGGCGGGGAATGTCTCGGGGCTTCCCGGAGTGAACGGCTATGCCTCCTACATCATAAAGGACGGGCAAGCGGGCATCCTGCCGGGCAACAACAGCTCCCGCTACAACAACATCCAGCATACCGTTCTTGACGGGGCCATGGCCAACGGGAACAAGGTGCTGTTCATCCGCACCGCTGCCGAGAACTGCTATGCCCTGATCACCCCCTACGGCATCGGCGAAGCCCTCCTCCTGGGCTCGGTGCACAACAGCGGCGCCGATGCAAAGCTCTTTATGATCGGCGGCAACGCCGTGGCGCAAGGACCCGATGGCAAATACCGCTATGCCGTTAGCCGAAGCCTCAGCTTTGTGGTCGGCCCGGCGGACAACCAGATCCTCGAGCTGCACGAGGCCCATATCGGCACCAGCAGCGTAAGCATCAGCCCCATCGACCTGGGCATCAACACGAACATTTACGGGTCTTCCAACAGCACCGGCCGCATCCGGGGCCTTGCCTTCAGCCCCAATGGCAGGTATCTGTACTTCACGCAAGCCTTTGCACCACACGTGGGTTACATCGATGTGCTGGACCCCGCCTTGCAGGTATACGACCTGGGCATGCAGCTTGGAATACCCGCAGCCAACCTGGCTCCCTTTGCCCAAGGGCAGATACGGCCCAACAAAACCCCCGACGGCTTGGACGATGCCATCTACTTGCCTTCCGCCAACGGCTTTGGGTATATCATGAACCCGGATGCACCTGCCTCGGCGAGTTGGCACCCCGGCATGTCCACCACAGCCACGCTCAATGGCCTCCCAATATCCATGGCCGCGCAATCATCCTCCCCATCCTTTACGCAATACCTGATGGACATGCAGAACTACCGTGACCAGCAGATCCCCAGCTTGGCATTGGCCCGGTGCTGCCGGGACAATGAACGCATACCCGAATGGAGCCACCGATATGAGGATGTTTGGACGAGCACGGCCGCAAACCCATGGACCCCCGCGGACAATCCGTTCACCAGCATTTCATGCCCGCCGTCCCCGACCCTTTACTCCCAACACCAGATCGATTCCATCTACACGGTACACGGCTACCTATACTTCGAAGAGAACTTCGTGATCAAGACGGGTAGCCGGTTGTACGTGAAGAACATGGATTGGCGCTTTGCCCCGAACGCCCGCCTGATCATTGAAAAGGGGGCCTTCGTACGCTTTGATAGCTGCTTGGTGAGAGGAACCATTGATTCATTGGGGTGCATACCCCGCAAATGGCCCGGCATGGAACTCTACGGAACCCCCACCGCCATACAGGGGCAAAGTGCCTACCCGGCCGACCAAGGCCGCTTGGTGCTCAACAACACCACCGTGCAGGATGCCGTGGTGGGCGTTACCGTGGGCAAAAAGAACCAGTACGGCCTAGTGGTGGGCACCGGGGGCATACTGGAAACCAACGGCAGTACCTTCCGCAACTGCCGCATAGGCGTGAACTTCTATGCCTACCAGAACAGGCTGCCCAACAACAACCCCATACGCAACCGCAGCCGGTTCATCCGCACCACTTTCACCGCGGACGCCAACTACATCGCCCCGCTGGACTTTGCCCTGCATGCCCAACTGTGGAAGGTGGACGGCATCGATTTCTTGGGTTGCACCTTTGAAAACCTGCGCATCACCGAAACCAGCAGCAGCCAGTTGGGCCAAGGCATCCGCAGCTTGGATGCCCACTTCCGCGTGCTGCCCAGTTGCATGGACCCCCTGCCAACGCCTCCGGGTGGCACCTGCCAAAACCTCATGCCTTCCCGCTGTACCGGGTTGGACATGGGCATACGCGCCGCCAATGCCGTAACCGCCCGCAACTTCACCGTGGACTATGCCGAATTTTCCAACAACGTCTGCGGCGTGTACGCCAACAGCGTGCTCAACTTCGAGGTGCATAACAGCAACTTCCAAGTGGGGAGCAGCAAGGCAACAAGTTACACGGGACAAGATGATGAGCAGTACTGGCAAGGTGCTCACCGCGGCATTTACAGTTTCAAAAGCTGGGGCTTCTTGGTGGACGACAACACACTCACCAACAACCCCAATGCGACCACCACCCAACTGGAGGGCATTGTAACGGGTTACAGTGAGGCCCACAACGATGTGGTGTTCCGCAACCACGCCAGCAACTTGCAAACCGGCTTTGCCGGCGAAGGCATCTGCGCGGACCCCAGCAACCGCGCACTGATCGGTCTCACCTATCTGTGCAACACCAACAGCGGCAACGTGAACGACATCTGGGACCGACGGGTGACAAGCGACCCAAGCACTTTCGCCAACCAGACCATCCGCACCACCCAAGGTTCCTACAGCCGTCCGGCCGACAACAGTTTTGGGCAGCAAGCAGGTGGACACTTGGACCTCAAGAACACCAACTATCCCAACAACACCTTGGGCTACAATTGGACCCTGCCTTCGGTACCCTACGAACCGATCTATTACAGCACAGGCGTGTACCCCAACAACATGGACGGCAGCGGCAACCTGATCGTGCGCCCCGCCAATAACTGCGCTTCCCGGGTGCTGCCGCCCATCCCCGATCCCTCTCCGGGTCCCGTTGCGCTTCGCGGCCAATACCTGGGCATGGCGCAAGCCCACAAAACGGCGTACGGCAACACCCGGTATTTGTACGACCAGCTGATCGACGGCGGAAGCACCGATGAGACCGTGCAGGAGATCCAAAGCACCTGGCCCAGCGAAGCTTGGGAATTGCGCCAGGCCTTGTTGGACAAATCGCCCTACTTGAGCACGGACGTGCTTTTTGAAGTGGTGAAGAAGAACATCATGCCTCCGGCCATGGTGGCGGAGATCTGCATCGCCAACCCCGAGGCCACCAAGAAGGAAGGTTTTCTGAAGTGGTTGCAGTATGAGTCGCCCTGCCTGATGCCCCAATACCTGATCGACAACATTGAGGCGAGCTGGGAAACCAAGACCTACCGCACCACCATGGAGGACAACCTGGCCTACCAGCACCAAGCCATGAGCCAAGCCTTGGACCTGGTGTTGGCCAGCTACCATGCGGACACCTTGGTGGAACAGGTGGACAGCATCCGCGCCACTTGGCAGGTGCTGCGCACCACCTCCGCCCGCTATGCGGAGATCCTCACCTACCTGCAACAGGACAACTTCGACAGTGCTTACGCCGTGATGGACAGGCTGCCGGTGGAGTTCAAGCTGAAGGAAAAGGAGATCAGTGAAAAAGACCGCACCAAGCAGTTCATTAGCATTGTGCAGGGCTACCGCAATGGCGGCAGGAGCGAAGCTGACCTGAACGAAGGCGACCTGAACGCCTTGCGCGCCTTGGCTGCGGACGCCTACGACCGCCCGGCGGAATGGGCGCAGAACATCCTGTGCTTCGGCTACGGAGAGTGCCGGCCCGCACCGTCCGGCGGAGATGATAACGGCGGGATGAAGGCCATGCGCAAGCCTGTTGGGGCTTCGCAGGCGACCACTCCTGCTCTCTCCATTTTCCCGAACCCGGCTACGGTGTTCGCCACCTTCGCATACACGCTGCCACGAACCCCTGGAACGGCTTGGCTGGCCGTGCGGGACATCACCGGGCGCGAACTGGCCCGCATCCCCGTGGCCCAGGCCGAAGGCCAGGCCGTGTGGGACACCCGCGCCGTGGCACCCGGCACCTACATGGTGGAACTCGTGAACGACGGTGTTTCCTTGGGTACCGTAAAGCTGGTGGTGAAGCAATGAACCTGCGCAACCTTGCTGCGGTGGCCATCTTGGCCACCGCAGCAACGGCTGCCCAGCAGCCGTTCGACCTGGACATGAGCTTCAGGACCCAGTTCTTGATTGGTCCATCTGGTGGTGGCCCCGCCCCACCCCAAGTTTTCGATGTCATGGAGCGCCCTGATGGGAAGATCATTGTTTCCGGGATCTTTGTTCCGCCTGGAACCGACCCCACTACTTCTCGCCTTGGTGGCCTGCTAACTGCTGAAGGGAGCTGGATCCCCAAACCCGCCGACTTCCCTTACTCGGACTATTATTCCCTTATGGGAGGCAAGATGGCGCCATGGGGCGAGGAAAGGTTCTATGTTGGGACTCCCTTGGGGGGTATGGCACGATACTGGATAGACGGTGCTCGGGACAGTGTATACCCTGTACCTGACCCCAAGGTTGGCGATGGGCAAGCCTTTGATTTCCATGTATTCCCGGACGGGCGGGTGTTGAAGGCCGGCAACTTCTGGCTTCATGATACCCTGCGTGGCTTTGTGGCCATGGATTACGGACTGGTGTGGCTCAACAACGATGGCAGCTTAGATACCACACGCATACACCGGAGGATCAACCTCTTCGGCGCGATCACGAGGATCCAGGAACTACCCGACGGCAGGTTCATCTGTGGAGGGGGAGGCGGGTTGTTTGAAGGCGACTCCATCAGTGACTTCGTCTTTCGCATCCACGCCGATGGCAGCCTGGACACCACCTTCCATGCGCCATGGATGGACTATGGAGCTGTGATCGGGATCCTCCCTCAATCCGATGGCAAGATTCTGGTTTCGGGCGTGTTTCATATAGCAGGAGACCCGGATACGCTTGGCCTGGTCCGGCTCCTGCCGGATGGCACCATGGATGTGTCCTTCAATAATCACATGGACAATCTTGCCACTTATGAGTCCGGGGTCACTAGAAGGCAAGGGGTTTTAGGCGTACTTCCCATTGGATCGAACATGTTGGCCATTACCGGGGGGTTTGACCAGATCGATGGCCAGACCAGAGGCGGCATTGCCATGCTGGATACAGCGGGCCATTTGCTGCCAGGCTTTTTCGAGGGCAATGGTTGCGGCGCATGGTATTCTTGGCCTAACGAAAATGGGCCGTATAAGCATATCAAGGGCATTGAACTCGCCCAGGACGGCGGTTACTTCATCTATGGCTCGTACTCGGGCTATGATGATGGTGTCACCAACGACCCCAGCCAACGGTTCATAAGTAAACTGTATGGCCTTAACGTGGGCATACAGGAGCACGGCGCACACGCGGAGCCGCTGCAAATAGCACCCAACCCCAGTGCCGGGCAAACGGAGCTTTCGGTGGGCACGCCGCCGCAAAAGGGAACGCTGAGCATACACGATGCCAGCGGGCGCATGGTGTTGCAGGAGGTGTGGCCCGCAGGGGCGTATACACACACGCTGCGGGCCGGGGCATTGGCGCCGGGCACGTACGTGGTGCGGGTGGCTTCAAATGCCTCAACCCTCTACTCAGGCAAACTGATCGTACTGCCATGAAGAAACAGATAGTCAACATCCATGACCGCCCGGCGGAATGGGCGCAGAATATTCTATGCTTCGGCTACGGGGAATGCCGGCCGGCACCGTCCGGCGGAGATGATAAAAGCGGGCTGAAGGCCATGCGCAAGCCTGTTGGGGCTTCGCAAGCGAACACTCCTGCCCTCTCCATTTTCCCGAACCCGGCCACGGTGTTCGCCACCTTCGCATACACGCTGCCCCGAACGCCCGGAGCGGCTTGGCTGGCCGTGCGGGACATTACCGGGCGCGAGTTGGCCCGCATCCCTGTGGCCCAGGCCGAAGGCCAGGCCGTGTGGGACACCCGCACCGTGGCACCCGGCACCTATACCGTGGAACTCCTGAACGACGGTGCTTCCTTGGGCACCGTAAAATTGGTGGTGAAACCATGAACCTGCGCAACCTTGCGGTGGGGGGGCCGGGGGGCCCCCCCCCCCCCCCGCCCCCCCCGCCGCCGCCGCGGGGCCCCCC
>JAMLHB010000004.1 GCA_023957375.1 Flavobacteriales bacterium
ATGGTGGGGAGATCGCTGGTTCGCGCAGGGTCCACTTCGTGTGACCCTACGCGAACCCAAAATCGGGAAATGGGATACCCTTTCGCGAGGGCCTGTGCACCCAACAGGCCCGCAGCGATCTCGTCTTGCTCCTGCGGGCGGAATTACAGGGTGGGATGCGGGGGCTTCGCTGATGAGATCGCTTCGGCCCAGAGCGGCCTCGCGAAATGGTTCGCGCAGGGTCCACTTCGTGTGACCCTACGCGAACCCGCTCGCGAAATGGGCGTCCACCGGTTACAGATCAGGATGAACTGCCCGGCACCGGGCAACCGCAGGCTTTTATCTTTGGCCCCCAATCCTGCGGACCCCATGCACAAAAAAGCGCTTCTCGTGGCTGGCGTGGCTGCGGCCCTATCGGCGTGCAGCACAGACCTGGACATCGCCGCACCCTACCAGGAGAACACCATTGTGTATGCCCTGCTAAACAAGGACAGCTCCACGCACTACCTGAAGATCAACAAGGCTTTCCTTGGAACTGGCAACGCCTTTGAGTACGCACAGGTGCCCGATTCCTCCGAATACCAGGAAGGCCAGTTGGAAGCGGTGGTAAAGGCCGTGAAAAACGGCCAGGTGGTAAACACTTATACCCTGCACGACACGGTTTGGGCCCATGACCCGGGCATCTTTGCCGGGCCTACCCATAAGGTGTACTATTTCCAAGCTGAACTGGATTCCAGCGCCACCTACCGCATTGAGGCCACAGCCAAAGGCAACCAGGTGTGGGCGGAAACCCCGGTGGTGGAAGCGGTCCATCCCTCGGGATCGATCCCCAACCTCAACTTGCCCCTGCGCCTGATGGCACCCGGTGGCACGTACAGTTTTGTCACCGTGAAGTGGACCTCCTCGGTCAATGGCAAACGCTACGACATCGCCTACCGCTTCCGCTGGGATGATGTGGTGGGCAGCGATACGGTCCCGCGCGACTTCGTGCAAAGCTTGGGCAACTTGGCGTCCACCAACCTCGGCGGCAGCGAGATCATGAGCGTCCCACTGGATGGGGAAGCCTTCTTCCGCACAGTGGGCCAACGGTGCAACGACAACCCGCAGGCCACCCAGCGCATCTTCCGCGGGGTGGACGTGCTTTGGGCGGTGGCCGGCCCCGACCTGTACAACTACCTCCTGCTCAACAGCCCCATCAGCGGCATGGTGGAAGAACGGCCCACCTACACCAACGTCAACGGCGGATACGGCCTGTTCTCCTCTCGGCGCTTCCTGGAGGTCAAGAACAAGACCTTGGACCAGTACAGCGTTCCCGAATTGGTGCAGGGCCCCTACACGGTAGGGCTGCACTTCTGCGTTCCGAACAGTGATTTCAGCTGCAATTAGGACATCCTGTCCTTTTGTCAGCGTGAAATCCGCCACAACTACGGCTTCCCCTGCCATTCCCTGGCCAGCAAAGTGGCTGGCATGGTGGTTGGTGGTGCCGTGCCGGTAAATTGAAAAACACAGTACGCGGAGCTGTTTGCAACAGCTTCCAAACCGAGCAAACATGAGCAAGATCATTGGTATCGACTTGGGCACCACCAATAGCTGCGTGGCCGTGATGGAAGGCAGCGAACCGGTGGTGATCACCAACAGTGAAGGCAAGCGCACCACGCCCAGCATTGTGGCATTCATGGACAATGGTGAACGTAAAGTGGGCGATCCCGCCAAGCGGCAGGCGATCACCAACCCCAAGCACACGATCTATTCGATCAAGCGGTTCATGGGCAACACCTATGAAGAGGACGCCGCAGAGATCAGCCGGGTACCCTACCAAGTGGTGCGGGGCGACAAGGGCATGCCGCGGATCAAGGTGGGTGAACGCGAGTACACCCCGCAGGAGATCAGTGCGATGGTACTGCAGAAGATGAAGAAAACCGCCGAGGACTATTTGGGCACCAGCGTGAGCGAGGCCGTGATCACGGTACCGGCCTACTTCAATGACAGCCAGCGCCAGGCCACCAAGGAAGCCGGCGAGATCGCGGGGCTGAAGGTGCGCCGCATCATCAACGAGCCCACGGCAGCGGCCTTGGCCTACGGCCTGGACAAGAAGCACAAGGACCAGAAAGTGGTGGTGTTCGACTGCGGCGGCGGAACGCACGACGTGAGCGTGCTGGAGTTGGGCGACGGCGTGTTCGAAGTGAAGAGCACCGACGGCGACACCCACTTGGGCGGCGATGATTTCGACCAAGTGCTCATTGATTGGTTGGCCGACGAGTTCAAGAAAGACGAGAACATCGACCTGCGCAAGGACCCCATGGCCCTGCAACGGTTGAAGGATGCTGCCGAAAAGGCCAAGATCGAGCTGAGCAGCACCACCAGCACGGAGATCAACCTGCCGTACATCATGCCGGTGGACGGCATCCCCAAGCACTTGGTGCGCAGCCTGACCCGGGCGAAATTTGAGCAACTGGTGGACCATTTGGTGAAGCGCACCATCGCCCCCTGCGAGAGCGCACTGAAAAACGCGGGCTTCAAACCTTCCGACATCGACGAGGTGATCTTGGTGGGCGGCAGCACGCGCATACCGGCCATCCAGGACGCGGTGAAGAAGTTCTTCGGCAAGGACCCCAGCAAGGGGGTGAACCCGGACGAGGTGGTGGCCGTGGGCGCTGCCATCCAAGGGGGCGTACTCACCGGCGAGGTGAAGGACGTACTGCTGCTGGACGTGACCCCGCTGAGCCTAGGCATTGAAACGATGGGCGGGGTGATGACCAAGTTGATCGAGGCCAACACCACGATCCCCACCAAGAAGAGCGAGACCTTCAGCACGGCCAGCGACAATCAGCCCAGCGTGGAGATCCACGTGCTGCAGGGCGAACGGCCCATGGCGGCAGGCAACCGGACCATCGGGCGCTTCCATTTGGATGGCATCCCGCCGGCACGCCGGGGCACCCCGCAGATCGAGGTCACCTTCGACATCGACGCCAATGGCATCCTCAACGTGGCCGCCAAGGATAAGGCCACCGGCAAGGAACAGCAGATCCGCATCGAGGCCAGCAGCGGCCTGAGCAAGGACGACATCGATAAGATGAAGCGGGAGGCCGAGGCTAATGCCGATGCCGATAAACAGGCCCGCGAAAAGGCGGACAAGCTGAACCAGGCGGACAGCCTGATCTTCCAGACCGAGAAGCAGCTTGCCGAATTCGGCGACAAACTGCCGGCCGATAAAAAGCAGCCGATCGAGGAGGTCTTGGCCAAGCTGAAAAAAGCGCACGAGGCACAAGATGTGGCCGCGATCGAAACAGCCATGCACGAACTGAACGCCGTATTCTCCAGCGCCAGTGAGGAGATGTACAAAGCCGCGCAACAGGCCCAAACAAACGGAAGTGCCGGGAACACGGACGGCCAAGGTCACGCAGCCGACCAGGAGGTGACCGACGTGGACTTTGAGGAAGTGAAGGACAACAAGAACTGACCAGGCCAGCAGCTTGGTCGCTAAAGGGGGCCGTCTCGAAAGGGGCGGCCCTTGTGCTTGGTGTGCGGCCCTGTGCCAGCCCCCCAGGTTCCGGCCTACGCGGCACGATCACCAGGTTACTGGCCATACCAAGGGATTATGCGCACAGGGCCAACCCGGACCCCGGAGCATGTGGCAAGCCCGCGGTCAAGGGAGCAGTGTGCGGAGCACCTCGCCGAGCTCTCCGGCATTGTATGGCTTTGCCACGATCTTCATCTCCCGGTCCAACAGATAAAATGCCGGTGTTCCCTTCACTTGGAACGCCTTGGCCACCTTCGAACCCCAGCCGATGAACTCGCTGTAGCATTTCCAGGGAACGTGGTTGTCGCGGATGCTGGCGAGAAACTCGGTGCTGTCCGTGTCCAGGGCAATGCCCATAACATCGAAGCCCTTGGCGAGAAACCGGGTCCGATCGTCGATCAGGGCGGGCATTTGTTCATGGCAGTGCCAGCAGGTGCTGGAATAGAAGAACAACGCGGTGTAGCGGTTTTGCCCCACCAATTGTGACAATGGGATGCGCCTGCCGTTATCGCTGACCTCGGCATCGGGGGCGGTGCGGCCCACTGAAACCCGCATGAGGCCCTCCACCGTGGAGCGCAATTGCGGGGACACAGCGAGGCTGTCACCGACGGATACCAAGTAGCGGTCCACTACGTGCTGTAGCGCCAGTTCGGGCCCGTAGGTGCCGAACAAGTCCACCAAATACTCCAGCATGTGTGTGCGGCAGTCGGCATCACCTCCCGCCAGGGCCATCAACGTATCGGCAGCTGGCACGAACTGGCCCTCGTCCCTGATGGCCATGTTCCGTAAAAAAGCGATGATGGCCTTGTCATACACGGTGGAACGCAGCAACCGTGGATCGCTGAAGTTGATGGCCCTGGCCACGGCGTTGGGGCCAAGGCCTTGGGCTTCCTGCACGGCACGGTCCACCACATAGGTGTATGCGAAATAGCTGTCGGCAGCTTCCCCGGCCAAAGCATCCATGTATTGCGCTTGGGTGGAATCCGCCCTTGCCAGCACGCGGTCCAATGCGAGCAATTGGGCCGTGTCGGTGGGCTGCAGCCTTGCTTTGGCTTCACGCACCGCCTCCCTGATGGCCGAAGTTTCATCCACTACGAACAGCATTTCCTGCAGGCGGCTGTTTTCCCGCGAGGTGCCCACCTGGATATGCCTAGCCAAGGGCAGGGCCGCAAAGTGCAGGTCCACCAGGGGCTCCCGTTGGTCCAGGATGATATTGACGCGATCGGTGTCGTTGAGCCCTAGTTGGTAGAACCCGGTGGCTTGAAAATGGCGGTTGAACCGGAAATCGCCGTTCGCGGAAACGAAGGTGGAATCATAGGGCTTCATGCCTTCGCCCTGGGCTTGGAAGAGGACCAGCTTTCTTCCCCGGGCCAGCTCGTCGGCCACATTGCCTTGGAGCACTTGGGCTTGCACGCCCAGCGTGCCGGCGCAAGCGCATGCGGTGAATATTCGTGCGATGAAGGTCATGCGGATCGCAAAGGAAAACATCGTGCCGGTATGGGAAAAAAAAGAACCCCGCCTTTTAAGGGGCGGGGTTCAGATCGGCGACGACATACTCTCCCAAGGCTACTGCCTTAGTACCATCTGCGCTGGTGAGCTTAACTTCTCTGTTCGGAATGGGAAGAGGTGGACCTCACCGCAATAGTCACCTGAAATCGTAAGTACGATTAGTGAAATACTGTTAGACTGGACCAAAACAGACGATTGATCGATGCCACCGTGAAGACCTTTTCAGGTCAAAGTCTACGGGTAATTAGTACTACTCGGCTTTGCCATTGCTGACTTTACACCTGTAGCCTATCAACGTGGTCATCTTCCACGACCCTTAAAAGAAGTCTCATCTTGGGGTGGGCTTCGTGCTTAGATGCTTTCAGCGCTTATCCCATCCGAACATAGCTACCCAGCTGTGCCACTGGCGTGACAACTGGTACACTAGCGGTTCGTCCACCACGGTCCTCTCGTACTAATGGTAGCACCCCTCAAACTTCTAACGCCCGCAACAGATAGGGACCGAACTGTCTCACGACGTTCTGAACCCAGTTCGCGTGCCACTTTAATCGGCGAACAGCCGAACCCTTGGGACCTTCTCCAGCCCCAGGATGTGACGAACCGACATCGAGGTGCCAAACCATTCCGTCGATATGAGCTCTTGGGAATGATCAGCCTGTTATCCCCGGCGTACCTTTTATCCTATGAGCGATGGCCCTTCCATATGGAACCACCGGATCACTTTGCCCTAGTTTCCTACCTGTTCGACTTGTCGGTCTCACAGTCAAGCTCCCTTATGCCAATATACTCGTCGCACGGTTACCAAGCGTGCTGAGGGAACCTTTGGAAGCCTCCGATACGATTTTGGAGGCGACCACCCCAGTCAAACTACCCACCACACACTGTTTCCCTGTTTTGCAGGGATTAGACATCAGATGACAGAAGGGTGGTATTTCAACGTTGACTCCACGATGCCTAGCGACACCGCTTCAAAGTCTCCCACCTATCCTACACATCGGGCAGCCGATGTCAATGTGAAGCTATAGTAAAGGTGCACGGGGTCTTTCCGTCCCGTTGCGGGTATCCGGCATCTTCACCGAAACTACAATTTCACCGAGCTCGTGGCTGAGACAGTGCTCAGATCGTTACACCATTCGTGCAGGTCGGAACTTACCCGACAAGGAATTTCGCTACCTTAGGACCGTTATAGTTACGGCCGCCGTTTACTGGGGCTTCGATTCAAAGCTTCGCCTTGCGGCTGACCTCTCCTCTTAACCTTCCAGCACCGGGCAGGTGTCAGGCCTTATACGTCATCTTTCGATTTCGCAAAGCCATGTGTTTTTGTTAAACAGTCGCCTGAGCCATTTCACTGAGACCCACTTGCGTGGGTAGCGCTTATCCCGAAGTTACGCGCTTAATTTGCCTAGTTCCTTAGCCACGGATCACTCGAGC
Organism: Flavobacteriales bacterium; assembly: GCA_023957375.1. Classification (GTDB taxonomy): domain Bacteria; phylum Bacteroidota; class Bacteroidia; order Flavobacteriales_F; family PHOS-HE28; genus PHOS-HE28. The sequence goes on from JAMLHB010000004.1 coordinate 6,440, forward strand.
GCCTCAGGATACTCTCCTGGACCACCTGTGTCGGTTTGCGGTACGGGCGGCCCGCATCTGAAGCTTAGAGGTTTTTCTCGGAAGTCTGATTAGGGTCAATGCATTCAGCCGAAGCTTCCTGCTACTGTCGGATTTCAGCAACACCGGTGGATTTGCCTGCCAGCGTTCTACCTACGTCCTTCACCGTGCTATTCCGTCAGCACGGAGACCGTTCACTCCTTCGTCACCCCATCGCAATGCGGGTCGGTTGCGGAATATTGACCGCATGTCCATCGGCTTCGCCTGTCGGCTATACCTTAGGTCCCGACTAACCCTGATCCGATTAACGTTGATCAGGAAACCTTGGTCTATCGGCGGGCATGTTTTTCACATGCCTTATCGTTACTCATGCCTACATTTTCTTTTCCGGACGCTCCAGCATAGCTCACGCTACACCTTCTACGCAGACCGGAATGCTCTTCTACCGCTCCTTTCGGAGCCCACAGCTTCGGTGGTGTGTTTGATGCCCGATCATTATCCATGCCGGATCGCTCGACTAGTGAGCTGTTACGCACTCTTTAAATGAATGGCTGCTTCCAAGCCAACATCCTAGCTGTCAATGCAATCCGACCTCGTTAGTTCAACTTAACACACACTTGGGGACCTTTAGCCGATGGTCTGGGTTATTTCCCTTTTGCGCACGGACCTTAGCACCCGCGCGCTCACTCCCGGATATGGAGTTATGGCATTCGGAGTTTGTCCGGGTTTGGTAGGCGGTGAAGCCCCCTAGCCCGATCAGTAGCTCTACCTCCATAACTGTACGTCCGAGGCTGCACCTAAATGCATTTCGAAGAGTACGAGCTATCTCCCAGTTTGATTAGCCTTTCACCCCTAATCACAGCTCATCCGAAGACTTTTCAACGTCTACCGGTTCGGTCCTCCATTGCGTGTTACCGCAACTTCAACCTGGCCATGAATAGATCACTTAGGTTTCGCGTCTGCCGCCACTGACTATGCGCCCTGTTAAGACTTGCTTTCGCTTCGGCTGCGGGACTTAATCCCTTAACCTTGCCAGTGACGAGCAACTCGTAGGCTCATTATGCAAAAGGCACGCCGTCACCCCCGGAGGGGCTCCGACCGCTTGTAGGCGTACGGTTTCAGGGTCTATTTCACTCCGCTGTCCGCGGTTCTTTTCACCTTTCCTTCACAGTACTGGTTCGCTATCGGTCTCTCAGTAGTATTTAGCCTTGGCGGATGGTTCCGCCGGGTTCAGACAGGATCTCACGTGTCCCGCCCTACTCAGGATACCACTAGGTATCACATTCATTCCGTGTACGGGACTATCACCCGCTATGGTCCAACTTTCCAGAAGGGTTCCACTATGAATGCAACGTCCGTGATGTGGTCCTACAACCCCGGGCCCGCCGAAACGGTCCCGGTTTGGGCTGTCCCCTGTTCGCTCGCCACTACTGGGGGGATCACTATTTGTTTTCTTTTCCTCCAGGTACTTAGATGTTTCAGTTCCCTGGGTAAGCTCCCTTTTCAGGGTATCCTGTCTTCAACAGGATGGGTTGCCCCATTCGGAAATCCACGGATCACAGGTTATTATGCACCTCCCCGTGGCTTATCGCAGCCTATCGCGTCCTTCATCGCCTCTGAGAGCCAAGGCATCCACCATACGCCCTTAGTAACTTTTCGACCTCTTGTGGTCTTGCTCGGTGGACCGATCTCTCGGTCTGTCTTGGTCAGTCTAACAATACGTCAAAGAACGGTTGCCGTTGAACGGCCAGTCCGCCGTCGCCTAAGCAAAGGCGGACATGTGGTGGAGAATATCGGAGTCGAACCGATGACCTCCTGCTTGCAAAGCAGGCGCTCTAGCCAGCTGAGCTAATTCCCCGTTCCCAATCCCTGGTAGTCCTGCGCAGATTTGAACTGCGGACCTCTACATTATCAGTGTAGCGCTCTAACCAACTGAGCTACAGGACTAGGAGACGGCAACGGATGGCACCGTACGCATATTATCCATCTGAGAGAAAGCAGGTGTCGAATTCCGTTTGCACGGAATCCGGAGCTTGCAGAAGGGGCAGCTCTCTAAAAAGGAGATATTCCAGCCGCACCTTCCGGTACGGCTACCTTGTTACGACTTAGCCCCAGTCACCAACTTTGCCCTAGGCAGCTCCTTGCGGTCACCAACTTCAGGCACTTTCGGCTTCCATGGCTTGACGGGCGGTGTGTACAAGGCCCGGGAACGTATTCACCGCGCCATGGCTGATGCGCGATTACTAGCGATTCCAGCTTCACGGAGTCGGGTTGCAGACTCCGATCCGAACTGAGACGTGTTTTAGAGATCAGCATCCGCTCACGCGGTAGCTTCCCATTGTTCCACGCCATTGTAGCACGTGTGTAGCCCAGGACGTAAGGGCCGTGATGACTTGACGTCGTCCCCACCTTCCTCACCGCTTACGCGGGCAGTTCCGCTAGAGTCCCCGGCATTATCCGCTGGCAACTAGCAGTAGGGGTTGCGCTCGTTATGGGACTTAACCCGACACCTCACGGCACGAGCTGACGACAGCCATGCAGCACCTCGCACATTGTCCGAAGAAGATCACGTTTCCGCGACTGTCAATGCACGTTCAAGCCCTGGTAAGGTTCCTCGCGTATCATCGAATTAAACCACATGCTCCACCGCTTGTGCGGGCCCCCGTCAATTCCTTTGAGTTTCATTCTTGCGAACGTACTCCCCAGGTGGATCACTTAACGCTTTCGCTAGGTGACTGGCCGTATATCGCCAACCACGAGTGATCATCGTTTACGGCGTGGACTACCAGGGTATCTAATCCTGTTTGATCCCCACGCTTTCGTGCCTCAGCGTCAGTTTCGCCTTCGTGAGCTGTCTTCACTATCGGTGTTCTGTGCCATATCTAAGCATTTCACCGCTACACGGCACATTCCGCCCACGTCAAGCGTACTCAAGAACAACAGTATCAACGGCAATTCCGCAGTTAAGCTGCGGGCTTTCACCACTGACTTATTGTTCCGCCTACGCACCCTTTAAACCCAATGAATCCGGATAACGCTTGCACCCTTCGTATTACCGCGGCTGCTGGCACGAAGTTAGCCGGTGCTTATTCCATCAGTACCGTCAACCCGGGACACGTCCCGGGGTTTCTTCCCGATCAAAAGCAGTTTACAACGCGTAGCGCCTTCTTCCTGCACGCGGCATGGCTGCGTCAGAGTTGCCTCCATTGCGCAATATTCCTCACTGCTGCCTCCCGTAGGAGTCTGGTCCGTGTCTCAGTACCAGTGTGGGGGATAACCCTCTCAGGCCCCCTACCGATCGTAGCCTTGGTGAGCCGTTACCTCACCAACTAGCTAATCGGGCGCATGGTCATCCTGTACCGCCGGAGCTTTCAAGCCAAGGTGATGCCACCTCGGCTGTTATGGGACATTAGTCCGGATTTCTCCGGGTTATTTCCCAGTACAGGGCAGATTCCATACGTGTTACGCACCCGTGCGCCGGTCGCCGCCAATGTATTGCTACACCGCGCTGCCCCTCGACTTGCATGTGTTAAGCCTGCCGCTAGCGTTCATCCTGAGCCAGGATCAAACTCTCCATTGTAAGTGGGTTTGATCTGGCCCCTTCCGGTGTCTCCCATGTGCACCTTACAGCACACAGGGACACCCACTTTTCTCAGAATGGACAATAGGTCAAAGAACGTTTTCCAAATCCCGGAAAATCGGGCCGGGAATTCAACTTCACGCCTTCCGTTCAACGAACGTTTCCCGGAAGGGGCTGCAAATGTAGGCCGATCTTTTGATCCGCCAAGCGTTGTTGAAAATTTTTCCAACTCCCCGCTTGGGACCTCCTTGCAATACCTCCCTGGACGGGGCGCTCAAAGAACGTCTTTCCGAAAGCGGCTGCAAAGGTAACTGCATTTTCTTCACAACCTAATACGTCGTGAAGAAAATTTCAAAGCCCCGTCCCTCTAAGGCGTGCCCACGGCCATGGGCAGCACCTTCCCGTTGAACAGGCCGTGTCCCTCCAGCAGGAAGCGGGCCAGGTACTGCCCCACCTCATCGGGCCCCACCGGTGCCGTGTAGCCCGGAAATGCGGCGCGCAGCATGGCCGTGTCCACCGCGCCCAAGCAGATGCAGTTGCAGCGTACCCCGCCGTCCTTGAGCTCCTCGGCCATGCACTCGGTGAGGTTGGCCAATGCGGCCTTGCTGGCGCTGTATGCGGCCAGGCCGGGGAATTTGACGCTTCCTTGGTAACCGCCCATGCTGCCGATGTTGAGCACGTGGCCGGGGGGAGCGCCTTCCATGAGCGGTGCCAAGGCCTGCGTGAGCAGCAGCGGTACCGTGGCATTGAGGAGGAAGAGGCGCTGCGCATCCGTGGCCGTCCAGTCGCCGAACCCGTGCTTGATGAATAGGCCGGCGTTGTTGACCAGGCCCCGCACACGGCGCCCGCCGATCGCTCGAACCACGTGGTCAACGGCGTCATCTTCCGCCAGGTCCAACGGCAACGGTTGCAGCTCTCCCCGGCCCTGTCCGCATTCGCGGACCAATTGCTCCAGGTTGCCGGCATTGCGGGCCACGGCGATCACCGTGCACCCGTGATCGTTGGCCAAGGCTTTGGCCGTGGCGCGCCCCACGCCGGTGCTCGCCCCGGTGACAACCACCAGTGGGTTTTCATTTCCCTGTTCACGCATGGCGTTGATTGCAGTTGAATGAGGGTGGCCAAGGTAGGGGGAAGGCGGGAGGCAATGGCCGATGAACCGATGCGCGAATGTGCCGCAAGGAGCTGAAGGCGGGGCAACCGCGGGCCTTGCCCGGCTTCCCCCGGAAGGCGCTTCAGTTCCTGCGGCTCTCGAATTGCATGCGCCGCACGCCGGGATCCGTGAGGTTGCCGAGTTGGCGCATTTGGCGCTGGATCCACGCTTGGCGGCGCTGCACGTAAGCGGACGGGTTGCACGCATTGTAGCGCCTCGGCGAGGGCAGTACGGCGGCGATCAGTGCGCACTGCGATGGGGATAGCTTGGCCGCGCTGCGCTTGAAGCAGGCCTGGGCCGTGGCCTCCACGCCGAAGCGCCCCTTGCCCGTCTCGGCCACATTGAGGTATACTTCCAAGATGCGCTCCTTGCTCCACAGGCCCTCGATCAGTAGGGTGAACCACACCTCCACGCCCTTGCGCAGAAACGAACGGTCCGGCCAGAGAAAGACGTTTTTGGCGGTTTGCTGGCTGATGGTGCTGGCCCCGCGCACGCGCTTGCTGCGTTCGTTGTGCTTGAGCGCCTTCTGCATGGCCTCGATGTCGAAACCGTAATGGGAGAAGAACTCCTGGTCTTCCGCGGCGATAACGGCTAAGGGCATGGCCTGCGGCATGGTGCGCAGCGGCTTCCATGTCCGCTTTACCCCTCCTTGTTCATGCACTTGCCTGGCCATGGCCCAGGTTACGGGCGGAGGCACCACACGCAGCAGCAGTACCCACAGCACGCAGACCAGGACGGCCCAACCTGCGGTGGCCATCAACACGCGCAATACTGCTTTCATGGCCACGAATGTAGCAGTCGGGGGCAGGCGACTGTCGTGCGGGCGTCCGGTTCAGTCCTTCAATTGCTTGCGGACGATCAGATGGTGGAGCACCATGGCCACACCGGCGCACAAGGCAACCATCATGAAGTACGGCAAGGGGTTACCGTCGTCGGGGTCACCTCCCACCATGCCCATTTGCGTATGGCGTGCCACGAGCCAACCCAGGTACAAGCCCAAGCCCACACCAATGAACAGCAGGCCCCGGCGAAGGTCCGCGAAGGGTGTTTCCCGCCTGGACAGGTTGCCGGGGTCCATGCCCTTCTCGATCATGGCCATGCGCTGGCGGTGGCGGGCGGTAACGGCAATGTAGACGATGCCGAACACGGCGGCAAAAAAGCCTAGCGGCACAATGATCTCAGTGGCGGGCATGGCAAGTGTTGGTTTGTTTGCCCATGTGACTCCCAATGCCGTCCATGGGTTACGATCCGTTCATCCTTCCTTGTTCGGCCGGTCAACTTGCCGGCTGCCCACCGGTCATAATTCCGGCGGGTCCCGGTTCAACCCTGCAATACCTTCATGTAACCAACGGGATACGGGATGTGTCCCATGACCAGACCGCCGTGGAGGATCACCAAGCCATAGCCCTTGCCAGCACAGGAGACCAACAAGCCTGCTCCGTGCTCATTGCCCGGTACAAGCACATGGTGCATACCGTTACGTTCCGCGTGCTGCGCAATGAGATGGACGCGGAGGAGGCCACCCAGGACACGTTCGTCAAGGCCCTGCGGCGGTTGCACACCTTCCAAGGGATGGGCAAGTTCTCCACCTGGCTGTACAGCATTGCCTACCGCACCGCGCTCACGGCGCTGCGCGATCGCAAACGCAAGGAACAGACCCTGTCCTTGGAGGGATTGCATGCGGGCCGGGCCGAGTTTCGGCAAGAACACCGGCCGCCCGACCAGGACCGGAAGGTCGCCTTGGAACGCGCCCTGGCCGCCTTGCCGCCGGAGGATGCGGCCATTGTGACCATGTACTACCTGGAGGAAATGAGCGTTGAGGAGATCGTAACCGTTACCGGGTTGGGGGCGTCCAATGTGAAGGTGAAGCTGCACCGCAGCCGCAAGCGCCTTTATGAAGCCCTTCACCGCCTATTGAAAGACGAGCTATGGACCCTTTCGGAGCACGCGTAGGACCTGAGGACCCGTTGCGGACGTTGTTCCGTGAGGGTGGGCATCATGCCGCACCTGCCGGGCTTGAGGCCCGCGTGCTGGAACAACTGGCTACCACAACGGTGCCGCTGCACCGGCAAAGGCCCTTGATCGCCCCCAAGGGATGGGCATTCGCGACAGCCCTGTTGGTGTTGATCGGCCTTGCGGGGTTGCTATCGGCTGCTCCAGCAGCCCAGGCCTGGAGCGGTCAAGTGCCGGATTTTTCCCTTGAACCCTGCGTTCAGGCGTGCCAACGTTTCATCAACGCGCCCTGGTTGGCGTCCATGGCCCTTGGGGTAGTGATGGCCATGCTCATGGAACGGTTGTTGGCCTTGCGCGCGTTCAAAATGATGGCGCGGTAGGACGGCCCGGCCCAACTGGCCCCCTCGTCGGCCACCGTGTTGCAGCCTGCCCGCGCGTGCAGCGCAGCACGCCACTTCCGATCACAGCAGTTTCCGGGCCGCATCCAAGGCAGCCGTGTAATCGGGTTCGTTGCCCAATTCCGGCACCAGCTCGTGGTAACGGATGGTGCCTTCCTTGTCGATCACCCAAACGGCCCGGGCCGTGGCGGCCTCCATGGGCCCTTCGGCGATGCGCACGCCCCAAGCGTCCATGTCGTGGAAGCGGAAGTCGGAGCCCGGCACCACGTTCTCAATGCCTTCTGTCGTGCAAAACCGCTTCATGGCGAACGGGGTGTCCACGCTGACCACCAATACCGTGGCGCCGAGACCGGCTGCCTTTTGATTGAAGGCGCGTGTTTCCCGTGCACATACATCCGTGTCCAGGCTGGGTACGGAGAGCAGTACCACCACGCCGCCCTTGAGGTCGGAAAGCGCGGCATTGGAACGATCCTGTTTGACGTAGCGGAGGCGAGGTGCGGGCATGCCGGTTGTGGGCATGGTACCGAGCAGTTTGGGCAATGGCATGGGTTGGATGTTTGGCCTTCCGGCCTGTGGAACAAGGGTGTGTGTTACGGGCAGGGCGAACGGGGCGGTACGGCTACCAACGGCTCATTCTTCCATGATGGCGGGGATGGCCCCTTCATAGGCCGCCCGTGCCTCTTCGATAAACCCGAAGGGTTCATCGTCCACCATGAGCTTGCCTTTGGTGACATGGCCCAGGAGGATGAAGGGCACCTTGCTGATGCGCATCAGGTCCAGGAAACCTTCCTCCTGGTCTTCGCTGAGGGCAACCACTACCCTGCCCTGCCCTTCGCCGAACAGGAATGCATCGGGGCGTACCTCGCTATCGGTGACCACATCAAAGCCCAAGCTGTTGGGCAGGCCCATTTCCACCAAGGCGGTCCAGAGGCCGCCATCGCTCACATCGTGTGCTGCGCTGATCAGGCCCCGTTTGATCAGGTGGGTGACCACCACGTGGACCAAGTGCTCCTCCTTGAGGTCGAAATAAGGGGCGGGCGAGTTGTGCACGTTGTGGTGTTTCACCAAGTATTCGCTGCTGGCGATGTCACCGGTTACTTTCCCGATGAGGAAGATGAGGTGGCCTTTGCTTTGGAAGGCCAGCGTCATGCACTTGGCCACATCTTCCACGATACCCACCATGCCGATGGTGGGCGTGGGGAACACGGCCACTTCCTTGCCTTCGATGACGGACTGGTTGTAGAAGCTGACGTTACCACCGGTAACAGGCGTTTTGAATTCGATGCATGCCTCGGACATGCCCTTAATGGCCTGCGCGAACTGCCAGTACACCTCGGGATCGTACGGGTTGCCGAAGTTGAGGCAGTTGGTGACCCCCGCCGGTTCGCCCCCGCTGCAGACGATGTTGCGGGCGGCTTCGCTCACGGCGATCATGGTGCCCACGTACGGGTCGGCGTTCACATAGCGGGCGTTGCAATCCACGGTGACAGCCAATCCTTTCTTGTTGCGGCTTTCGCGCAGCAGCACCAGGCCCGCATCGCTGGGCGTATTCGTGCTCATGTTCAGGGTGCGCACCATGGTGTCGTACTGTTCGCTCACCCAGCGCTTGCTGGCGATGTTGGGGCTGGCGAGAAGCTCATAGGCCACCTGTTCCAGGTCTTCGGGCACGGGCACCATTTCGGCACGGAATTTTTTGTTCTCCTTGAAGCTCGCCGGCTCCTTCTGCTCGCGCTTGTACACGGGCGCTCCCCCGCCAAGCACCAAGCTGTCGGCAGGCACTTCCGCCACCACCGTTCCGTTCGAAAAGAACCGCAACGTGTTGCCCTCGGTCACTGTCCCAATGGGTTCACAGTGCAGGTCCCATTTGCCGAAGATGGCCTCCACTTCCTTCTCGCGGCCTTTTTTCACGACGACCAACATGCGCTCCTGGCTTTCGCTGAGCAGGATCTCCCACGGCTGCATGTCCTGCTGGCGCAAGGGCACCAGGTCCAGGTTGATGTCCATGCCGCAGCCGCCCTTCTCGCTCATTTCGCTGGTGCTGCACGTGATGCCGGCGGCACCCATGTCCTGCATGCCGATGATGGCATCGGTTTCGGCCAGTTCCAACGAGGCTTCCAATAGGAGTTTTTCCATGAAGGGGTCGCCCACCTGCACGGCGGGCAGGTCGTCCACGCTGCTGCCGGTGATGTCCTTGCTGGCGAAGGAAGCGCCGTGGATGCCGTCCTTGCCGGTGGCGCTGCCCACGATGTAAACGGGATTGCCCGGCCCCTTGCTTACCGCACTGATCACCTTTTCGGTACGGACGATGCCCACGCTCATGGCGTTCACCAAGGGGTTGGTGGTGTAGCAGGGATCGAAGTACACCTCGCCGCCGAGCACGGGTACGCCAAAGGCGTTGCCATAGTCGCCGATGCCCTTTACCACGCCGCGCATGTGCCAGCGGCTGCTGGCGGTGTTGGCGATGTCGCCGAAGCGGAGGGAATTGAGCTGGGCAATGGGCCTGGCGCCCATGGTGAAGATGTCGCGGTTGATGCCGCCTACGCCGGTGGCTGCGCCTTGGTAGGGTTCAATGGCACTGGGGTGATTGTGGCTTTCGATCTTGAAGGCACAGGCCCAGCCGTCGCCGATGTCGATCAGGCCAGCATTCTCCTGACCTGCTTCGGCGAGGATGCGCGGACCCTTGCGGGGCAGTGTTTTCAACAGCGAGATCGAATTCTTGTAGGAGCAGTGTTCGCTCCACATGGCGCTGTAGATACCCAGCTCGGTGAAGTTGGGCGTGCGGCCGAGAATCTCCTTGATGCGCTCGAACTCCTCGGGAAGCAGGCCGAGCTTCTGGGCGGTTTCCAGCGTGCCTTCCTCCGTGGTGGCCGCTACCGGGGCTTCAGTGGTTTTTGTTGCCATTGCAGGTACAAAGAAACGGCTTAAAACCGGGTGCCGGAAGGTTGTCGGAGGCGATGGCCATGCCGAAACCGGACGGCGTTATGGAAGCCGGTGGAACAGGAGCTTGGAGCACCGGCTGGAAGCCGGTGGCACAGGAGCTTGGATCACCGGCTGGAAGCCGGTGGCACGGGAGCTTGGATCACCGGCTGGAAGCCGGTGGCACGGGATAGAGCAAATACGGCTTCCGCATTTCCTTGAATGCCTCCAAGTCCTGCTGCCAGGTGGCGCGGATCTCCTCTTCGGTCCTGCCCTGTTCCACCGCTTGGCGCAGGGAGGCATTGCCTGCCAGCTTATTGAAGAAGGCATTGAAGAACTTGGCCTTGTCCGGGCTGACGTTATACATGCCGATGAGCCATTGGAGGTCGATGCGGGGGTCGGCCCGGGTGTAAAATTCACCAAAGGTGGACAGGTCGAGCCCACGGCACAGCCGGTCGCGGTAGGGTGGATCCTTGGCGCCCGGAAGCGGGCGGGGCGTGAAGGTGTAGTCTCCCAAGGTGCAACCCGGGAATCCGATGCACTGGAACGGCTTGTCGGTGCCGCGCCCAACGCTCACGGAGGTGCCCTCGAAAAAGCCCAGCGAGGGATAGAGGTACACAGCGGACATGTTGGGCAGGTTGGGTGAGGGCCTTACCGGAAGCGCATAGAAGGTGGCATGGTCATATCCCGTGCAGGGGATCACCGTTAGATCACATTGCGCGCCGCCCTTCAGCCAGCCCTGTCCATTGATCATTTGTGCATACTCGCCGATGGTCAGGCCGTGCACCAGGGGTACGGGGTGCATGCCCACGAAGGAGCGGAAGGCGGTGTCCAGCACGGGGCCGTCCACATAAAAGCCGTTGGGGTTGGGGCGGTCCAACACGATCACTTGCTTGCCTTGTTCCGCAGCGGCTTCCATGACGTAGTGCAGGGTACTGATGTAGGTATAGAAGCGCACGCCCACATCCTGGATGTCAAACAGCAGGATGTCCACGGCGGCGAGTTGGGCGGGGCTTGGCTTCTTGTCCTTTCCGTAGAGTGAGACCACGGGCAGGCCGGTGCGCTTGTCGCGTTCATCGGCCACGTGCTCACCTGCGCTGGCCTCGCCGCGGAAGCCGTGCTCGGGGGCGAAGACCTTGGCCACGTTCACACCTGAGGCCAGCAGGGAATCCACCAAGTGCACCCCTCCGATCATGCCGGTCTGGTTGGTGACCACCGCCACCTTCTTCCCGGCCAGCAATGGCAGGTAGAGTCCGGTGCGCTGTGCGCCCGTTTGGACCGTGGCATTCGCGTAACCGTCCATTTCCTGCACGGGGGTCCGTTGCACCTGCGCCGGCACTGTGCCATTGCAGCCGGTGAGGGCCAGCACCACGGCTATCTTCGCCGCGACCTCCATGGGCTTCGCACACTTCATTGCGCGCCGCATCCTTAGCGACAGCGAGCGGCAGGACCGGCTCTCGCGGCCCATCGTGGTCATTGCGGTGCTAGGCATTGTCATCGGCATGGCGGTGATGATCCTCACCGTGGGCATCAGCACGGGCTTCCAAGGCGAAGTTCGGGCCAAA